>NZ_FPCD01000025.1 GCF_900116865.1 Butyrivibrio sp. M55 | reverse complement strand
GCTGGTTCATACGCCTCATCCTGTATTATCGTGTGTTTTTGATTCAAAAACTCACGCGCCTCTTCAAGCTCAGAAATATTATCCTCACATTCTCTTATCTTCTGATGTAATCTCGCTATATCTGAATGAATCCCCATTATTGTTTTCCTCCGATTTTTTCAACAGTAAGACTATCGCTTATAATCTTATCCTGCTCAATCATGCTGTCTCTGAGCGTAAGAAGAGCTCTTGGAAGAGAGTCTGCTGTTTCATGTCTATATAAGTCTTGTGTTTTGTAGACTTTTTTTAGAATCTCATTCATTTTTCTTCCAACGTCAGTTCCTTCCATAACATTCATTATTCCAAGTGGTTCATCCGAAAGAACGCAGCTTGCAGCTGCACTTTGCATATTATCAACAATATTCGTAAACACGTTGGTGTCCATGAATACTTCTTTTTCTGCTCCCATACTTAATACTCCTCACCAATACATTTTAAATAATTATTAACATTCTATCATGCAGAATACTCTTTATCAATGTTAATTCGTTATCGATTGTTTTTTTATGAACTCGCGCAGAAATAGATGAAAAATAAGATGTATAGAGGTATCTATAACTATATAGATGTATAGATGATTTCCAATTATATAATAAGATTCAGATTGATTTATTTTTACAGATGTATTAACATTATTTTGTTATTTGAATTCCCAGCTTTAGACTTATGTATTTTCCATAAGATATGTAAGTCCCCAGAAGTTCCTTAACTGGTATTTGTGCCACAAAGAACTCAAGGACCTATTAGCCACTCTCTCATATGCTAATAGGTCCCTTTTATTACTTTAATATGTGATTGGTCAATTTAATCCGATGATTATTGGTCAAAATCTCCCGATGAAAATTGGCGATTATTCCCCGATGCTAACATAATAAAGCCCGGGGATATATTTCTTGACGATTATACAAATAATCTCATAGAACTTACACAGATAAAAGGTCTAGTACCGATTAAGATTCTTAATGGCGTCAATGACACTCACGGATCTTGGAAGGGAGCAAGAATTTCAGCTTTTTCCGATGCGTCAGAAATTGCTACTACGATCCTTGGAATATCCTTTGTATCAAGATCTGCGTAAAAAAATAAAAAGTAAAAAACAACATTTACCCTTTAAAAGGGCATCAGGTTGGAGGCTTATGACTTGCCAAGAGACCATGCCCTTTACAGGGCTAAATGGAGAAAAAATGGATAAAACAAAATTGTCATATGATGAGATTAGAGCTCTTTCACAGACTGATGCAGCAGCCATTGCCCTTGAGAGCATAAACGTAAAAGGCTATGATGTGTATTTCATTGATTTTGGTCCTCTTCGTGGGTACAGCTATCTTGTATTCAAAAATAATCACCAGATCATTGATGATTTTGGCAATCTGCATACCTATATTTATGAAGAAAAAGGTCTTGCAGGACTCAGACAGTGGTATATTGATACCCTAAACACTAAGCTCTTCACAGAAGAAGAGTTTATAGAGCCACTTAAGAGCTATGATGACTATCAGCAGAAAAGCTATTTCCTTCATAACTTCTATGCAAAACAGCATGATCACATATCTATGTTCTTTATAGGCAATGATAACGAAAGAAGAAAAAAGACGAAAGATATGCTCCTTAACCGCGTAGGATTTTGCTACATGGACAAAAGTCTTGCTTCCTTCGTTGATAGGCACTATGCCCTCAGAGACGCACTTAATATGCAGAAGGAGCGCGTTGCTGATAACTATGAGTATCAGAAATCAGCATTCCTTTATGAAATGTGGAATCATGAGTATGCGATCAATTATCAGGGCGACTGGGATGTTCTATCAGTATTTGGCACTGTATCCTATGAAGATGCTATGGTTAATTTAAACAAGTGTTTTGATGATCTTAAGTTTACCGAAACTCAGAGAAGGGCATATATAGATGCACGAACTGAATACAATAGGAAACAGCAGCTGGCTTGACATTAACTTTATCAAAAAAGAAGCCACAAAACAGAGAGCATTTTGCATAGCGGGATATTATGAAATTTCTCTAAATGTTCTTGAACAGAAAAACCAGCTAAGATATTATAATATTAAAGCAATGTAACAACGAAAATGAAACGAATAGTCCCTGAAGGGCTGACTGATTACTTTTTATCAGAAGATGCCCTAAATGGGTTATCTTCTGATTTTACATAATACAAAAACACATAATATTGAAGGGAGATAATCCAAATGGACAATAGTTTTACGCCATATGATGATGCTTTCCGAACACTGATAACAGATGCACCGATCACTCTCATACCTTTGATAAATGAGATGTTTAAGGAAAGCGGTATTCATTTGTTGGGAAGAGAAAAGCTGAATTTATCAGCAAATGAGATTTTTCTAAATCAGCAGAACGGAGAACAAGCAAAGCGGATAACAGATTCTTCATTTACAATAAGTGATGGAGAACATGTTCGGAGATTCCATATCGAATGCCAGAGCACTACTGATGGAACAATGGTTATCAGAATGTTTGAGTACGATGCGCAGATTGCACTTAATGATGCACGCAACACATCTGATACAGAGCATTTAGTAGTAAATTTTCCGGAATCAGGTATCCTGTATCTTAGATCTAATGAAGATACACCTAAATATGTCACCACGACGATTAAGGTTCCGGGCGGACAACAGGTAACGTATAAGATTCCGACGCTTAGTATATCCAGTTATTCTGCTGAGGATATAATCGAGAAGAAATTATACTTTTTGATACCTTTTTATATCTTCAATTATGAGAAGACATTTGATGATATTATTAAAGGCAATGAAGCTATCTCTGCAAAGATGATCTCAGACTATAAGCTTATAGCTGGTTCTTTGCAGAAAGCATTAAAAGATGAAGCACTTAAGGAACTCGATATAATAGCAATTTCGGGTATGTTTAAAAAGGTCATGGAGCACTTGACTGTGGGCCATGAGATAGTAAGGAAGGAGGTCTTAGATAATATGGGTGGAACAGTATTAGATTATCCGGCTAAGACTGCATATAATGAAGGATTGACTGAAGGCGCTAAAAGCGGAGTTGCTCAGATGCGTATTCGTGCAGTTCAAAAAATCATGGAAAAATATAATGTTTCTCTTGAAGAAGCATGTGATGCTTGTGATTCAACCGTGGAAGAATATTACGAAGCGGTTGAATTGTTGAAAAATGAAGATGAAAATATCTAAAATGGTTATGGAATTCTTCTTATAATGTAAGGAGAATTCCGTCTTCGTTAACCAAGCTTCAGGATACAGAACTTGGTAACTTTCTTAGGTTTGTCCATACCGGTGAGCCGACAGATAAATTTACAGATGCGTTACTAAATGAAGTAAATACAGTTAAAAGAAATGAGAAGTGAGAGGTGGAGTATATGACACTTCTGATGAAATTAAATGAAACGAAGCGAGAAGGTTTTAAACATGGAGATGCGCAAAGAATAGTTCGTGCTGTTAAAAAAGTTATGAATAAATATCAATTTTCGCTTGAAGAAGCATGCAATGCTTGCGATTCAACTGTGGAAGAATATTACGAAGCGGTTGAATTGTTGAAAAATGAAGATGAATTTATGTAGAACAGTTAAAGCTTTCTTCTTAAATAAAAGGAGAAAGCTATTTTTTGGTCAATTTTTTAGCTGGTTTAAACTTCATCAGTTGCAAAAAAATACGCATTTAGTATAATATTAGTAACGTCAAATAATACACGTAAAATATTAAAGAGTCATGGCTATTTTACCATGGCTCTTTTTTGCGCTATATATCTATCTACTAAAAATCCGCCGAATCCGGCGTTTATATAAATCACCAAAAAATTCAAATCAAATAAGGAGGAATCAAAAATGAAACTATTTGACATTGATGGGCAGATATCTCTTTTTGATGAGAGCCTGTTCTCAATTCACACGGTGAAAAATGAGACACGAGAGCTAAAAAAATTTGAAGCCTGGGAAACAGTTGATGGAGAAGTATATATCGCCATTGATAACAACGACACGCTCTGTGTTAAGGGCTTTGGCCTTACACAGGAAAAAAAGTGTTCCAATCAGACGGTCGCAGAAGCATTGTTCAATGATATGAAGCTTAAGTTTATAACTCAAGCTTGCATTAATGCTATTACAGGCAAAAGAGGTTTTAAACGCCTTGATGTTTGCTCATTATCAGCATGCGTGTAGAGCAAAGTTTGACAAAATGCTATCTACATACATTAGGAAAAAACATAAGCAATTATATGTAAACAGTGGCTTGGCTATGGTGAAAACTGTAGCCAAGCATAAGCAGACTGATATGGATAGGAAAGGAAAAGGATGAGAGACAATAATTTGATAATAGACTGTTTTGCCGGAGGCGGAGGTGCATCTGTAGGCATCGAAATGGCATTAGGCAGACAGGTAGATATCGCAATAAATCATGATCCGCAAGCAATCTTAATGCATAAGACAAATCATAGAAAAACACTTCATCTTACTGAGGATATTTTTAAGGTAGACTTGCAGAAATACGTAGGAGATAGGCACGTATCATTAATGTGGGCAAGTCCTGATTGTACTTCGCATTCAAAAGCTAAAGGCGGTCAACCAAGAAAAAATGGTTTGCGCATACTCCCATGGGCGGTATATAAGCATGCCGCAAAGATTCTTCCGGATGTAATCATCATGGAAAACGTGGAAGAGATACAACAGTGGGGCCCACTTGATGAAAATGGATATCCGATCAAAGAAAGACAAGGTGAAGAATATAAACGTTTTATTGCTTCCATGTGTGCATTAGGGTACACCTTTGACAGCAGAGAGTTGATTGCTGCTGATTATGGTGCACCGACAACCCGTAAGCGGTGGTATGCGATATTCCGAAGAGATGGCAAACCTATTATCTGGCCGGTTCAGACGCATAGCAAGGACGGTATCATGGGTAAGAAGTGGAAGCCTTGCGGAGACTATATTGATTGGTCAGATCTAGGAACATCTATTTTTAACAGGAAAAAGCCGTTAGCAGATAAAACAATGAATCGCATAGCTAATGGTATACGCAAGTACATAGTAGAGAATCCTTCTCCTTATATTGTAAAGGATAAAAGAGCTGTTTCGTACATGATCCAGAATCATGGGAAGACCAGAGAAGGTGATCCAAGAGAATATTTCTTGGCAGAACCGATAAAAGCTCTTGATGCAAGTAACACAAATGCGCTTGTATCATGCTTTATCACTAAATTCTACAAAACAGGAATAGGGCAACCATGCGTAGAACCTTTGCATACAATCACAACATCCGCCGGACATTTCGGTCTTATATCAGCATTTTTGATTAAGTACTACGGAACAGGCGGCGGGCAGCAATTAACAGAACCGCTTGCTACGATTACAACTAAAGACAGGTTTGGACTTGTAAATGTTGTAGTTGAAATAAACAAAGAGAAATACATTATTACAGACATTTTTCTTAGGATGCTTAAACCTGAAGAGCTTAAAGTAATGCAAGGCTTCCCGAAGGATTATGTGATAGATCGTGATTACAGATGGAAAAAATATCCTTCAACCGAGCAGGTAAAACGAATCGGAAATTCAGTCGTTCCGATAATGGCTAAAGCAATAGTTGAAGCAAATTGTAGCTACTTGAAAGAAGGAGAAAGATTTGCAGCACCTATACTGACAATCCCAGACAATGGGCAAGTATCATTTGCATAAATACACAACAGCAGTTTCCCGCTGTCAAGATAGCTCCCACCCCTGTTATTAAAAGAAAGGTGGGAGCAGAAAGTGAGGATGAATTTATGACAAGAGAAGAAAACATCAAGGCAATACTTGAATGTAATTTTGTAGGATTTAAGGAAGAGATTATAAATATTGCCACAAAAAGGATTTGTGAGTTGGATCAAGAGCCAAAGACAAATGATGTTATATCAAGCAGGGAGGAATATAGGGAATTGGCGGTTGCGTGGATTCCTGTCAACGAAAGGACGCCCCAAGATACTACGCCTGTCAACATTACATGGGTAAACCACAAACCTGCGGTATATTACGCAAGCATCAAAGATAAACCATTCACGGCAACTGCTTGTTATTGCCCTGCTAACGGCAAATGGTATTGGTATTCAGTAACGTGCAAGGATTATCTGGATGAATACAATCATAGCGAATCGGACTCTATGGATGATGAAATAGAGGTTATAGCGTGGGCACCATTACCAAAGGAATACAAGGAGGGGCAGAAATGAACATTTTAAACGATACAGAACATCGAATCTTCTTATCTGCAATGCAACGTGAAAAAGATATATGTAAAAAGGAAGACGATTTAGAAGATAGCGGTGTTAAGTTAGTTCCTGTTTGCGAAAGCATAGAACGTAAGGTAAATGAGGCAATCAGCCTTGAAGCATATAAGCAAGTAGCAAAAGAACGTGACATAGCGATTGATCAGTTGCACGAGCTTGGCTATGAGTTTGGCGAGAAGATCGAGGCAACTGCTAAGAAACCCTTGGATGTTCAAGATACAAATGTCGGGAACATATTAACCATGATAAGAGGAGAGATAATGTGGTTATATAATGACCGTCCTGCTGAGTATTGCCATCAACAAAGAACGGAATTTTTAGAGGGAGTTCTAAAGATTATTGATAAGTACAAACAGGAGGGCGAAGAATGAAAATAGGCTGTACACGTTGCCCCCACGCAGGGCATATCGAATTAAAGGAATGTGTAGACGCATACACTGAAGTAGCTGAACATTGCGGAGCATATAACCATAATGAGCTCGATGAGAAGATAGATCAAGAGCCTGTCTCGAATACGCCAAGAAACATGGCACAAGGGCTCTTATTAAAGAAATGGACGACTGCAATATCTGGAGGTATATCGCGTGATACTAAAGCTTTACACGTTTAGGAATATGCAGATTCATAAGGAAAAGAGTGCAGAGTTCTACGAAGGAAGAGGTGTATAACATGATAAAAGACATTCAGATAGCCGGACAGATAACACTGTTCGACTATCTCGGGAGTCTCGCGCAGAGTATTGAAGAAGAATTTGATCCTCTTCTCAGATTTGCCGCAGGACACTTAGGAAGTTATGTTGGAAGCAAGGAAAGAGTGTTAGAACTCTTCATAAACGGCGCTTCCAAACAAGAAAAGATAAAGAAACTTAAAGATGAATTTGGCATTGGCGGTTTTGCAGGATATAGGTTTACGCCCGATAACACATACGCCCTTCACGGAGCATCCTACGATGCAAAAGGCATAATTGTCGAGTGGTACGAACCAGGCAAGGTAAAAGCTGATTATAATACCAACAAATATTCCTATGCAGAGCTTGTAGATGCCATTGAAAAGCTCTTTAAGGAAGGGAAATACAATGAAAGAGAGGAAAATATATGAGCACAAGAGCTATTATCGCACTTCCCGTAAAAGGCGGGTATGAGACTTGTTGGAACTGGAATGACGGCGGCCCTTCTTATCTTGGGAAAGAACTCAGGACTTATTTTAAAGATGAGGCCTCTGTGAAGAGCCTTATCCAGACAAAAAGTTTCTCAACAATCCTTGGGCCAAGAAGCATAAACGACTATATGAAAGAGGGCGACAGAGCAGAAGCACTTCCAAACGGTCGTTATCTATTGCTTCACAAATACCAGGGAGGCGTCATTGACGGCGAGGGAGACAATGCATTCTTCAAGACTATAGATGATATGCTTCAGTGCGATATCAACTATGTGTATGTCTTCGAAAATGGCAAATGGAAGACATATAAGTAATCTTATTTTTGACACTATACACCCCTTATATGGGAACAACTAAGACACTGTTCCCTATGGGGCAGTGTCGGAAAAGAGGAAATATGTTATTAGATATAAAACTTGATACTACTTCAGAATATATGACTGATGCAAGAAAATGGCCCAAGCCTATATGCGATGTCATGGTAGAGTGCGATGCTCTTATTGATATGGCAAGATTTATTTTTGGCAAGGAAGATCACGACGGTTATGTTGATAGCTACGCTATCATCGAGCCTGAAAGAAGACTTGTAACAGAGTTTCTTGTAATCTTCAAGGATTTGAATGGGAGCCAGGAGGATATCACTATTAAGGTGTCCGACGTTGCTGATTCCGTAGAGTATTATCTTAAGCTCGAAGATCAGGGAGGCGAAGAGTTCATAAAGTTTATCGCATCAGCTTGCTGCGAGTTAAATTCACAGAGAATGGCCGCTTCTTCGAACATGGTAGAAGTAGTAGAGAAATTTTTAGAGGATAGAAATATCCGTATTTCTACATCAGATGAAGAGATGATAGCTGCGGGAGACAACCCCAAAAACAATTCTTCAAGATTTTACGGCTCAGATTACAGCGAACTTGTAGAAGCCTTTGAAGACATTCAGGGGATATCCCCTCAGAGAACCCAGATCGACAGGATCAAGGCTCTTTCTGTTTGGCAGAAGAAATACCTTCCTGATAAAGATTGCTTCTACACACTTCTGTATGATGCAGGATTTACCAGAAGGCAGATAGAATATGCCTGCGGCGAGAATGCAGCAGAAGCAGCCAGTAAATACTGGGAAGAACATGGATTCATTACTAATAAATAATAGTCAATCAAGAGCTTTTCCTTCGGGAAGGCTCTTTTTTGCTATCTATGGGTGTATTATTTGTATTGGTAGAAATATATGCTCATAATATTATGATAAACACAAAGTGTATTTAAAAAGGCTTCTCTGACTAAAAAACAGAGCAATCTGATAACTTTTCACGTAATAGCTGAACTACAATGAGCTACTTTGTTCACTTTTTCGTTGCATTCCGTCCCAGATAACACCTATAATTAGATTCAGGCAAACACATCTGTGTGCCAAAGTTCAAATTTGTCCTATGATATATCTGCTTAATATGCGGTTTAGAATTCCTAAGCATTCAAATCATAGGCTAGTTCAAAAAAGTTTTTCCCTTACACCCCGAAAAGGGGCTAAAAACATCCATGTGACATATGGAATAAAAGTAAAAATATTAAGTCGCAAACCTTTCTTACGCAACTATAAAATTAAGGAGGAAACTATTATTAGCCATGAAAAGTGAACTACCACGCACCTAAAGATACGCGGCTTCCTGCTTCAACCACTACTGCGCAGGTTACAAATTAACTGTAACGATACGTCTTACACAGTGTCCACAAGCTTTAAGTTTGGGAGGTTCCAGCCCTACTGTATTTATATCCTACGCTGACTGTAAGATGCGAAGGCCCTCATTTCTTATGTTGATGGCAGCATTATGGTCACGGTCGATGGTAAGTCCGCAGCTGCATTTGTAGATACGCTCATTAAGAGCAAGTCTCATACGGCAACCACAACAACTGCATAACTGTGTTGAAGGAAACCACTTATCAACTTTAACAAAGTGCTTACCCCTGTCGGCAAGTTTGTATTCAAGCATATTGAGGAACATGCCGTAACCGTTATCCATAGTTGCTTTACCATTACCAAAACCTTTATTGGATAAAGAACGCATGTTAAGACTTTCCACACAGACTACATCATACGAATTGGTTATCTTCGTAGAGAGTTTATGCAGGTTATCAAGCCTTTGGTTTGCTATATGTTTATGGATCCGATTTATCTTAAGCTGCTGCTTACGGTAATTGTTGCTTCCGATAGTTTTATTCTTAAGTTTGCGCTGTTCTTTGGCAAGTTTAACATAACTCTCACGGTAATATTTGTGATTAGAACCAACATTACCGTTGGAATCCATGTACAAACCGTCAGACTTATAATCTAGCCCAATAGCTTTACCGGATGTCGGGACAATGTAAATGAGTTTATCAAATTCAAACAGACAGGAAACGTAAAACTTACCATCACTGTCCATAGAGACAGTGGCAGACTTAAGTTTCCAGTCAGGCAGAGGTTTTCTATGGATCTTAGCTTTAACAGTACCGACTTTTGGCAGCTTAACTGCATTATCCGAAACCGAAACCGTGCCGTTTTGGTTGATGGTCATATAAGACTTACGACTGTGCTTGGCAGACTTGAATTTAGGAAATCCACCATTCTTTTTAAAAAATGAGTCATAAGCACTATCAAGGTTTCTTAAAGCCTGTTGCAGGGCAATAGAGTCAGCTTCCTTAAGCCATACAAACTGACGCTTGAGAGCAGTAAGGCCAAAAGCGGTATCGTTATAATTTAAGGATGTTCTATCAGCTTTATAAGCAGCCATGCGCCAGTTAAGTGCCTGGTTATACACAAAACGGCAGCATCCAAAACATTTAAGGAAATATTCAGTTTGCTTTTTAGTGGGATATAACCTATATTTGATGGCTTTATTCATACTTTTATTATAGCAAACACACGTTCTTGAAGCAATATACAAGGCTCATCCCATCACCTGAAGGTAATGGGATGAGCCTACAAAAGAGAATGGTGGTTTTTATAAAAAGTTTATATATATATCCGAAATTTTTCTTGTTTGCTTATTGATATTCCTACCCAAGAACGTTTGGGCGGTTACAGATTATGATGGTAACGGAATCATTACTCATGATGAAAAAAAGAGATACTACTTAGAAGTATATGGCGTCGATATGGATGCTCCTGATGCTGTTGAACAAATGCAAAATGCTATGGATACATTAAGCGAAAAATATAACACAGACAATACAAATAATACATCAAATTCAGGCGCAGACAACGCAAGTGAAACAGAAAAATCAAATGCAAACAAAGCGTCAAATTCAGACAAAAAAAATGTAGAAAAACCAAAAACTGCTGATAGCTCTCCAAAAAAAGAAACGCCTACCCCTTCTTATACATCGACAGTAACAAAAGAACCCACTTGTACAGAGGAAGGCGAGAAGACTTATACATCTGATCTTGGAGATTCTTACACGGAAGTTATTCCCGCGCTCGGTCATAAGCCTGGCGATTGGACAACTGAAAAAGAGCCTACTTGCACCGAGGAAGGTAAAAAAGTCCGCTATTGCACAGTTTGTGGCTAAAGTAGTAGAAACCATGGTAATCGATAAACTTCCGCATACCGAAGGTGATTGGGAAGTAGTACAAAAGCCAACACTCATAAAAACAGGGTTAAAGGTCAAAAAATGTACCATATGCGGTGAAGTCCTTGAAGAGAAAGTTATCCCTGCAAACACTACACTTCTTTACATTATTATCAGTTCCGGAGTTGCAGTTTTAGTAATCATCGCCTTGGGCATTATCACATATAAACGAAAACATTAATTTTTTTAATATTTGTATTGCATTTATTACGCCGTTGATGTATGATAATAGCATAATAAATAGAGTATAAATATACTGAAAGATACATTTGAGGAGGAAAATAAATGCATGAATAAACGGAGCATTTTATATATCATTGTATCAACCTTGGTAGTTATGTTAGTATTTACCATAATACCCAAAAGCATTTATGCTATTACTGATTACAATGGAGATGGAATAATAGATAAAGACGAAAAAATGCGCTATATGCAAGAAACGTGGGGCGTAAACTCGTTTGATGAATTAAAGAATCTATGGTCAGATCCTAATTATATTGAAGCTCAAAAAGAAAATGGGAGCGAAAATAAAGCAAACCAGACACCCTCAAAAAAAGAAAAACACACTCATTCATACACTGCCACTGTAACAAAAGAAGCTACTTGCACCGAGGAAGGAAAAACAACGTATAGATGTGAGTGCGGTGATTCTTATACAGAACCTATTCCAAAGAAACCACATGATTATGAAACGACCATAACAAAAGAGCCTACCTGTACAGAACCCGGCACACAAACTCAGGTATGTAAAAACTGTGGCGATACAATTGAAACTACCATCCCTGCACTTGGACACAAGCCTGGCGATTGGACAACTGAAAAAGAGCCTACCTGTTCCGAAGAAGGTAAAAAAGTCCGCTATTGCACAGTTTGTGGCGAAGTAGTAGAAACCATGGTAATCGATAAACTTCCGCATACCGAAGGTGATTGGGAAGTAGTACAAAAGCCAACACTTACAAAAACAGGCTTGAAGATTGTTAAATGTACCGTATGCGGTGAAGTTCTTAAAGAGGAAGTTATCCCTGCAAACACTACACTTCTGTACATTATTATCAGCGCAGTAGTTGCAGTTTTAGTAATCATCGCCTTGGGCGTTATCACATATAAACGAAGACATTAGTATCTTTGAACCCAAAATTTCATTTATTTATCCCATGCAGTAATTAACTGTATGGGATAATCTTTGCCTTGAAACTACACTTTTGGTGTAATATACTTATTACATAATAAACACCATATGTGTCAACAAAAAGGAGATTGTTTTGAAAGCAAAAAGAATAATACCTTCATTTATTATAACGCTGTCAATAATAACATCGTTGCTGACTCCATTAGGGGATATTATTCCTAATAGCACTATCAGAGCAAAAGCAGCTTATGATAGCCTACCTACAGGCGTAACCCCACGTTCGCGAACCGGAATGACGCTTGATTCAAATTCTAAAGTAGCATGGAATACAAACGACGTCTCAGAAATAATAGGTAAGGAACTCGATACACATGATAAAATCCTAACCTCAAAAATCGGCTATCAGACAATCGGTCTTACTATCACTCGTTGCGAACTTGGAACAAAAAATCCAATCAAGCAGGACTGGATAGCCCTTGAATATAACCCTGATTCTATTCAAGATGTAATACAGGGAGACGGAACTTCTCGTTCATACTTTGGCTTTTCTATGGAAAATATAATGAATATTGTAGGCTCTTACAGCGCTGACTGGTTATCAGATATAAAAAGCGGAGAATTATGCTACGTTAAAGTAGATAGTGTCATGATAACGGTGAATTACAACTTAAAACCTGAACAAAGAGATTCTGGAATGGCTTTTTGCGGCCCTGGGCACTGTCTCGATGAGGCAACCAACCCTGGAAACGATAAACCCGCTGTCTACGATAACGTAGGCGTAGGTAAATCCCCTGATGACCTCATACACGCATACGGATGGGCAAGTCCTAAATCCATCAGAACACACTTTGACAGATATATTCTCTTTGCAGGTGAAGAAGATGTAGAACCTACTGTTTTTCCTTCAGATCCTGACGATGGATTCTTTAAACGCACAGGAAAGACAGATCCCCATTACTATACTTGGAATACATCAGATAATAGCGGAGAAGCAGTAGACGGTCCATTTCATCTTGATAAAGGTATTCCCTCCGGTGAAAACATAACAAACGGAGTAGGTTCAGATACATGGTTTGGAAATTATGAAGTGCGGTGGCATAAAGGAGAAAAAGATTTTATAAACCGCTTTAAATTTTCCGTGGACTATTCTTGGAAAGACTGGGAACAGGATCACGATCCTATAACAAGAGAACCGATAGGCGAACCATACGAAGTAACAAGGCATGGTACATACCCTGAAGATGAAGAAGACCGTATCAAGATATGGTCAGACATTAAAAGAGCATATAAATATTATTACATTTCAAATATCAACATGTATGAGATTGCTGATATAGAGGTATGTAACGATGTCTATCCCGGAGACTGGATAAGCTATTCATACCCCGGAAATTCAATCCCTATGGACTCACAGATCAACGGAGTAGCCAACCCAAAAGAGAAAGACTCTTGGCTTACTACAATAGATCAGCACGTAAAATGGCCTGAAAGAAATGAAGAATGGCAGAATAAGAGCGCATCCGTACCAAAACAGGATAGTGAGTCCGAAGCTAAGGCCATGGCTGCTGAAAAATTCGATGAACTTGTAGAAAAATGGTACAACATAGTACATGATGACGTTATCACAGAAGACGATCCCGTAAAAGGAGTCGCTTCTTGGAATGATTATCTAAAACTTGATAATGTCATGTATATGAACGGAGTCACAGGATATACTCCTGTAACACAGACTACAACATATTCCGACGGAAGAAAGATCTACTACGGTGTAAATACAACAGAAGAAGCTGACAGCGATGCAAAAGCTGCTCAAGATTCATGTAAGGATCTTCCAAACGGTGAAGATGATGGGCTCTGGAAATTTAAAGAAAGTAAGGAGACAGTGCTCATCCCAAGGGAAGTAGCAAACGGAGCATATCCTACAAGCATGCAGGCGACATTCATAAAGAGAATACTTGATAACAGCACGGGAAAGACATTCTCAGAAGCTCCTATCTCGCAGCATATAAAGCCGGGATTTGGAAAGAATGAACCTGTATATATCCATACGCCTGTAGTAGGGCCTGTCACAATCCTTGATGCAGACACAGGAACACAGCTTATAACAGAGAATCTTACATCTGATACTGAGATTGTCAATAAAGACGGTACAACTACTGACGGAAAGGTCATATCAGAACTTATACTTGACCACACATATACATTCAGATTTGATCCTGCTCGTCACAGAGCTATACAGGGCTACTCACCAAACGGAGAAGAGAGGATGTATAACAAGTACGTCCTTGCTAAATGGGTAAGATTCCCATTCCACGTAGGAATATATAAAGACGATGGAAGCCTTAAATTCTTCCAGCCCATTGAAGATAAAGACCATGAATATAACGGTGTATATTATACCGACTGGATCGAATGTAACTTTAATCCCGATAATGATTCAGGCCACAATACAGACTACGATGAAATGACAAAATTCTATATCCCTCCTTTTGCAGAGGAAAAGAACTACTGGGAAATTCAGTATATGGTACTTTCATCAAATGTCTACGACGAACATGGCGTTAACCACATCTCAGCACAGGAAGCATACCATAACGTGCTCTGGAACGCAGGGGCATCGGGCGTTAACTATGTGGCTACTTATAAAGTACCCGTGGAAGTATCCGGTATCATCTATGACTTCCAGGTAATAGGAACAAACTCTTATCAGGACTTCTCTGATGAATATTACGATGATTCAGCAGTATCAGTTAAGGGTGATATTGCATTTTCTCCAAGGAAAGAAGAGAAAAAGCAAGGTAATAAAAACAGGCTTGGAGGAACAAGCGTAAGATACAATCTTGACGGAAAGACCACAAGGCTTTGGAAAGATTCAAACACACTTCCTATGGGGCTTGGTTCATCAAAGATATGGTCTAATGCAGGATATCTTAAGGCAGGAACGTTTTTTACTTACTCAGTAAAGACGATCGCGAACCTCTGGGATGAAACAGGAGACTGGGTAAACATCTTCCCTACATTCAGATACTATGATATTGATGGTACGGAGCACAAAAACATACAAGTATATTATCCTAACCCCGATGGGGATGGACTTATAAGGTATGGCAGCGCATGGGATATCCAGTCACTAAAAGGTGCCGATATGGGAACCGGTCTTCAGAAGACTCCTGACCATAGGACATTCACATTCTGGAATGAACAGATGGCTGGAATGCTTTGGGATACGAGCTATACAACAGACAAAAATGAAGCTCAGTTCCTTACAACTGACCTTAACTACTATAAAAACAAAACGGCAGATCCTAACTACTATCATAATCCTGACTTTAGGTATACTATTGGAAGGCATAATTACTTAAAGAACGGTGATAGTACGATAACAGATGCAGATATAACAGAGTTTTTTACAAGGAAAGTAGCTTTTGGAGTAATGAGCCAGCAAAAGCTTACTTCTCAGATGAGGACTCTTACCGGAAATTATGAAGAGCTTGAATTCAATATCGATGATGACCATGGAAAACTTTCAGTGCCGGAGTTTCCAATCAATAATCCTGACACTAAAGAAAAGATGAAGTATTGCATGCAGACATGGTACGGCACATACTACATCCCTTACGGAATCCTTGTATGTGACTCAGATACATTCAAGAACCTTGGCGCAACGGATCAGGATGGCGATGGAGTTATTGATTACTACGATTATCTTTTGCAGTTTAATAACGGCACAGATAACGCAGGAAACCCTGTAAAAGGTGTTGATAAAGAAGCTGACTTCTGGCTCAATACCCCAAAGAAATTCCCTTATGGATTCCTACTGCTCAATTTCAAGATTACCACCACAAATAATAATAATCCTCACCTTCAATATTATGGCGGAACAAAGGATATGTGGCAGGTGCAAGGAGCAAAAAATACTGCGCCTATGGGAGATAAGATGATAACCGATAAATACCCTATAAAGGACATCCCTCTTCAAAGCGGCGATATAGCATTTATTCAGCCAAATGAGAAGAACAGGGAATACTTTACTCAGTCCATCACGCCAAATTGATCGTTGACAAAAATACGCTTTCGGCGTATCATGAACTTAACGTAAAAAATATTCAGTAAAAAGTAAAAGTCACTTATCTCATTTCGGGATCAGTGGCTTTTTACGTTACCAAACCTTAAATCAGTCAGAGGTTAACCAGCCTCAAACAAATCCTGCCGAGCACGGGGTAGGTGGTGTGTTGCATAGTGTAGCACATTCTTTCAGGCCCCGTCATAGATGGCGGGAGGAGTTTATTATGGTTAAATCAGTTATAAGCATCGACTTCATAGCATTTAAACAGGCAATGAGAAGTGGAACAAAAGCTGCAGGGAAAGCAAAAGCATACTATATTGATTATATGGAGAACAAGATCAATATAGAGACTTTCTATTCTGCACTTAAAGAGCTGGATAAGGAACACAAATTCATCGTTGATGGTAACATGGATAATGTGATCTGTGATATCCAGTATGGCATCCACAATGAAGTACAAAGCCAGTTTATAGCAAAGCTCGATGCGTAAAAACCCCCCCCGGACGAGTAGATACTCTCCGGGGGGGGCCATTTTGTTAAGTATTATAAAAAATAATGTGCGTCTTCTTTTTTAATTTTTCCGCTCTCCACATGAAGATCAGTCTTCGCATCCTGAAGCTGTGCTAGCTCATCAATGATTCCAAAGAACTCATCAAGTTCATCTTCCGTATTAGAAACTCCATTATTACTTTTTAAGTTCTGCTGATTTACAAGAGAATGACCATAATCAGAAACTTCCTTTATCTTTTTATCTATATCTTCAACCTTCTTATCTAAAGGAGTTTTATATTCAACTATCTTATCCATAACACCTCCATATATCATCATTAAGTTTTATTATTTTTATACCATATATAATACTATATATAAATAATTTTGCAATACATTTATTATTCAGAAAGTGTGATATGGTTATATTTGTATTGCATTTATTATTCTTTTTGTGTATAATCTTCCTATACACAGGAGGTATTTACATGATCAAAATTCCCGAAGATATCGCGCCTTATCTGGAAATAAAAGACTGTAGTTCATTCCCGATATCCAGGTATTACGTTACAAAAGACATGGATGACATCTTAAAAGAAATCGTCAAAATGCACGAAACAGCACAAAAGCTTCAGAAAATGGGTATAAGCTATCTTAATTCAACTATACTTTATGGTCCCCCTGGTACCGGTAAGACAACAGCAGCAAGATATATAGCATATAAGCTTAAAAAGCCACTTGCTAAGATCAACTTTGCGCAGCTTATTGGAGGAGAGTTTGGAACAACTGCCAAGAATCTATCTGCAATATTCAGATTCATAGCAGATATTGACTGTATCTTCCTCTTAGACGAGATTGACTGCGTGGGAATCAAGCGAGGAACAGAATCAGCGGCAACAGGCGGGGAGCTTGCAAGAGTAACGATAACGCTCATGCAGGAACTTGATTACTTCGAGGATCATAAACTTAAAGTAATCCTTATGGCAGCAACCAATAGAATAGATATCCTCGATGAAGCTTTAGTATCAAGATTTTATCAGCATCAGCTTAAGCCGCTTACAAACGAAGATACAGAGAACTATGCAAAGAAGTTTCTTGATGATGTTGGTGTGCCTTATGATGAATACAATATAGAAAATTATGCAGGAGAAAACAGCGCTCTTACCCAAAGAAATGTTGAGAAAGATATGGTCAGATGCATCGCAGAATGGCTAAATAAGGGCGGCGACTTTATTCTTAATCATATAGGGTAAAAAATATGAGAAAAAAATTTTTTTCAGCACTGATAGTCTCAGTCATGCTCACCGGTTGCGGATCGGAAGCTGATATTTCCAAAAAACCACAGGAAGTCATTTCAAAAGTTCATGTGCAGGCTCAAGCTAAGCAACGAACGCAAAATACACCACATAAAAATATAATCATCGTAAATGATAACAATAACGATGTCTCAGAAAAAAAGGTAACTGTTGATAATGGCATAGTGATCGATCCCGGAGATTCGAAAGTTTTAGAAACAGCCATAGATAGGATCACAGAAGAACTGGAGAGATGATGATGGCAAATAATATCGTAGAAGTAAACGCAAATAATATTGGCGTTATGGATTCTGAAGATATCTTGAATTTCTTTTGCGAGCGTTACAGAGGTCTTAAAGTGCCTGATACCATTGAGTTTTTTGAACTCACAAAAATAGAACATATCTTGTCTTATCTCGCAAATGAGAGAAGTTATCTAAACTATCTTCTGTGTGCTGTGGACATCCAGGCAAGAAGATATAAGATGTCAAAGCTTACCGATGAGCATACATTAGCGGTATGTAAGAAAGAGATAATAAAGGCATACAAGGACAGCCTTGAGACTATGAGTAATACCATTTCAAGAATGATCACTATCTATCAGCTCGAAAAAGAGCAGGAGCGATATGAAAATAAATTAAGCCAGATTGGAGCGTGAGTATGGAACTTGAGGCTATTGGCCTTAATCAAAGAGAGATCACAAAACTTAATAAGAAAGGTTTCTTTACAGTAGAAGACGTGCAGGCGTTCTATCCAAGAAAGTATCTTGATTACTCTAAGCCAACTCCGCTCATGCCTATTGAAAGCGGTAATAATATCGCAGTCATTGGTACTTTTAAGGAAATGGAGACAAAAAAGACCAATAACACTCTTATGCTAAAGGCAAAGGTATACGAAAAAGAAACGGGCACTAAGCTTAATGTGATGTGGATCGGCAATTACTACATGAAAGACATCATAAAGGAGTGGAAAGGAAAAGAAGTTATAGTCTGCGGGAAAATGACATATTCGGAAGACTATAGTAGCTATCACATGTTAAATCCCGACATCTTCAGCACCCGCATAGAAGAACACTTAAAGATCATGCCTGTGTACAGAAAAATGAGCGGCATATCAGAAGAATGGATGAACAGGATAATCGAAAGGTGCTGCAAAGAAGAGACTAAAGATCCTCTTCCTAAAAGTGTCACCGATAAATATCATCTTATGGACTCCCATTCCGCAAAATGTTATATGCATCATCCGGCATCGATCAAGCTCCTTAAGAACGCCCAAAAAAGGCTCATATTTGAATCCTTATATACATTCGCAGAAGCCGTCGAAAAAAAGAATTCAGAGATATCCAAAGGCACGGTTTACAATATAAAAAATACTGACTATGCAAAGGACTATATAAAAATGCTTCCCTTTGAGCTTACGGACTCTCAAAAAAAAGCAGTGAATGATATGCTTACGACTGCATATAAAGGAAAAAGGATACAATCCCTCATACAAGGAGATGTAGGCTCTGGAAAGACTGCGGTAGCAGCCACTATGATGTTTGCATTTGCTTCAAGTGGATATCAGAGCGTACTCATGGCTCCTACAGAAGTGCTGGCTCATCAGCATTATGAAGAGATAAACTCTTATTCAGAAAAAATAGGTGTACGATGTATATTCCTTTCAGGTTCCCTTAAAGCCTCAGAAAAAAAGCAAATCTTAAAAGAAATTGCAGATGGTACAGCCCAGATCATTATAGGCACTCATTCAGTTGTATCAAAGAACGTTATGTATAAAGACCTTGCTCTTTCCGTTGTAGACGAAGAGCACCGCTTCGGAACAGCAATAGAGGAATCCTTGTTTGGAAAGTCAGATAAGGGTATGCATACCATTACCATGTCAGCGACACCTATCCCAAGGACAATAACCGATGTTGTGTATAGTGGAAACACATCTGTTTATGATCTGGAAAGACCTTCGGGCAGGCAAGAAGTACAGACTGCAATCTTCAATAACGACATAAAGATATATGAATTTATCGAAAAAGAGATACAAAAAGGTCGACAAGCCTATGTCATCTGTCCTTTGATCGACACAACAGATAGTAGCGAAAAACGCGATATAAAGAGTGTAGAACAGACAGAAAAGGCATATAAAGCATATTTTGAAAAAAAAGGCATTTCTGTAAGATCAGTAACCGGAAAGACTAAAAAGGATGAAGCAGATGCTATCTTAAAGGATTTCAAAGATGGAAGCATTAAGATACTTATCGCTACTACTATAATTGAAGTCGGAGTAAATAATCCAAACGCCAGTACAATAGTTATCTCTAACGCAGAATGCTTTGGAGTGGCACAGCTCCATCAGTTAAGAGGAAGAGTTGGAAGAGGCGGATATAAAGGATATTGCATCCTCAAATCATCAGACAGGGAAAACGAAAGGCTGAAACTTGTTTGCAGCACAACTAATGGTTTTACTCTTGCAGAAGAGGATGCAAAACTCAGGGGGCCTGGCGATATCCTGGGTGAAAGACAGAGCGGGAGTAATAAAGACATTGAGCTTGTCCTTAAATACCCCGAGATGTACAAATATGCGCAAAGTGAAGCAAAGGCACAGATAGCGCTTTTGTTTAAAATGGCATCAGTTGTCTGAGAGTATTTTTGATAAACTCACATACAAAAAGGGCTACCGCCTCTTTGATAAGGTGGTAGCCATAAAGATTATCATTACCTGATTCAACTAAAATGTTGTGAGATGTTGCAAACAGACTTTATTACCTCACTTGAAATAACTCTCTCTTGTTCTGTCTTTTCTTTTTATTCACATCATTTTGACCATCAACGATTATTAAAAGCCCCTCAAGTACCTCGTCATACGAAATTGGCTTATCACCAGGAAGCCTGGCAGCATTAGCATCATACATGTATTCTGACAACGGAAAGTCTAAGATTCTACTGATATAGACCATTGTGGAAGCTTTTATATCCGTAGTCCCGCTCTCATACTTAGCAATGGATGACCTGTCAATATTTAATTCCGCGGCTAAATAATCCTGAGATTTGTTACTTTTAATTCTGTGCTTTCTAATTACTGTTCCGATGTTTGTTAAAAATGCCTCTTTTAAAATTTCCATGTCTTTTCCCATTATGCCTCACCTCGCTGAATTAAATAGTAGTCGTGAATACGATTCACACATCTTGAAAGTATCGTACAATGCACGAAAATACAATGTCAACTATAGATAATTTCGTGCATGCCATTCACTATTTACCCTGTTGTGATAAATGACTTTTGACATATTACACAATACAATTGTATCCATGATACACAAAAGAGAGTCGAGCGAGATTTGTAATAAGGAAATTACACCATTTAGGAATATTAATTCTTACTTAATGCAAAAAATCTATCTCCTGAGTATTGATAGCCGATAAGCATGCAAATTATTGTTAATATCCATTTTAATATTTCGCATATTCCATCATACACCTATTGTGTATTATTATATTTGTATCGTGATAGTTGTCACGAACATTTAAGGAAAATTGGATGATAAGTTAAAGCAACAGGAAATCATTAGGAATCTGGAGGTACTCTTATGGTAAAAGAACGCAAACTTAATATCGTCAGTAACCTTTCTTACATTTCAGACTTCTTTGCGACAACAGCAGAGAAGATGAATGCGGGAACCGCAACTAAAATCGAAGTGACACTCGCAGACTCTTTTTTGCACTACGACCAGTATGCAGGAGATGACTATGTTTCAACCGTCATGGAGGCTTGCAACAAGCTCTACGGTTCCAACCCGCTTGCAGGTCTTGCATATGTAGAATATCCTGAACCGGCAGATGAACAGGCGAAAATACTTCAATCAGCATCAGAAGCGATCACAGCTTTTTGTGACACGCTCCCAAAGAAAAGCACTACCTATAATATGAATACCACGCTGTTTATCAAACAAGAGCCAGTCAAAAGGCTCACACGCCAATACGAGCCATTTCCACTTAACTCAGAATATAGTATAGCCTACAACGACTGATAAGGATTTCAAAAGCCTTTGGTATATGCCAAAGGCTTTTACTATGAATAGTATTTGTATTGCATTTATTATACATATAGAGTATAATCAATTCATGGGCAACATGATAAATACACCATTTAAAGTAAATTTCATATATAACGTATTTCACAATGATACTAATGGCTATAGCGTATCCAAATTCAGGGATATAGAGACGGATAAGACTATTACCTGCAGGGGATATGATCTCCCAGATAATAAGAACATCACATATAGCTTTATCGCAGAGGAGATAGTAGATAAAAAGTACGGGTTGCAATACGAAGTAAAGTCTTTCTCTGAGTATATCGATAAATCCAAAGACGGGATACTCTCTTATCTTTCATCCGGGATAATAAAAGGCATTGGCAAAAAGACAGCAGAAAGAATCTTTGAAAAATATGGTCTTGACAGCCTTGATATTCTTGAAAAAAATCCCGAAAAGCTTCTTGAGATCAAAGGCATCACCGAGGCAAAGCTTGAGATAATAGTCGAATCCTATCAGAAAAACCATATTCCTAAAGAGCTGGCAGAGCTACTTGTTGGAGATAAGTTTTCTCCAAGGATAACTGTGGCGGTGTATAAGAAATATAAAAAAGATGCATATTCCATGATATGTAAGAATCCTTACATACTTTGCGATGTGAAAGGTATATCTTTTACAATGGCAGATTCAATAAAAGATAAGCTTTGCATCGATACTTTTGACAGAAACCGGATATCGGCAGCCATATCCGAAAGTATCAAACTTAACTTTTTTTCCGGTAAGGTCGGAATCACCATGAAAGACCTTATCACATATACATCTAAGCTCACTAAAATAGAAGATACAGCTCTGATCAAGAAAAACATCATATCAGGCATTAAATACGGAGATATTGCATACAGGAAGATAAATTACAACGGGAAAATATATCAGTATATCTATAACAGGACAATAAAGCAGGTAGAAGAATCCCTTGCTGCCAACATCTTGCGAAAACTCAATCAGCAAAAAGACTATAGCAAAAAAGCTGCGGAGATATTAAATACCTTAAACCTTGGTATTGTCCTTGATCCCGCTCAAAAAGAAGCTGCTATCGGAGTTTTTAAAAGTGGCATATCAATAATTAAAGGTGGGCCGGGAACAGGTAAGACCACCATTATAAATACAGTAACTGCTCTTGCTAGAGAGATCAGCGGAAATGATAATCAGATAGTATTAGCTCCCACAGGAAGAGCAGCAAGAAGAATAACGGAAAGTTCAGGTATAAGTGCAAAGACGGTCCATAGCCTGCTCGCTTTAAAGCCATCCGACAATAAAACTATAGAAATATATCAAAATGAAGGCGATGGAGATAAAATCAAAGATATGTTCATCATCATTGATGAATCTTCAATGTTAGAAATGTTTCTTGCTCTAGCTCTTTTTGAAGGAACAGAAAACTGCCGCTACCTTTTTGTAGGAGATCCTAATCAGCTTCCTTCTGTAGGCGCAGGAAACGTCTTAAGAGATATGATAGAAAGCGGCGTGATCCCTACGTTTAACCTCACATATGTCCACAGGCAGTCAAAAGGCTCAACTGTCAAAAAAAACGCCTATGCAATGCAGACAGGCGGGACCGTTTTTGAGGAAGCAGAAGACTTTATCTGTGACTATGGAAAATCCATGAATGATATTGAAGACGCGATTGTCGATACATATATAAAAGAAAAGAAAACAAATCCCGAGAAGTCTCTTGCAGTCTTATGCCCTTACAAAAAATACGCAGCAGGCATAAACATCATCAATAAGAGACTACAGAATGCCATAAATCCTTCTAAAGTAGAATTCAAAGGAATGGGAGATATGGTGTTTAGAGTTGGGGATCCTGTCATGCACATCCTTACAAATACAAATGATGCATTAAACGGAGATGTCGGAACAGTAACCCGCATCGGTCAGCTCGAAGAGGATTTCGGCATCGAAGTTAAATATCCTATAGCAAAAGGATCATTTAAAAAACAATATACAGCAGAAGATATAGCTCAGCTCACACTTGCCTATGCAATGACAGTCCATAAAGCGCAGGGTTCAGAATATGATACGGTAATTACGCTCTTGACAGCAGCTCATAGGAATTTTGTAACAAGGAATATTCCTTATACAGCGATCACCAGAGCAAAAGAGAAAGTATATTTTTTCTCTGACAGTAAATCAACTGTAAAGAAAGCTATTGAAAACAACCATACAGAGAACAGAAATACACTTTTGTGGTATCTTCTTAAAACCGGATACATGGCAACAAATAACTCGGTTGTATCTCCAAAGAAAGAAAGACCTGTAAAGAAAGAACAGTGTGATGGCCAGATGAGCTTAAAACTCGCATGAAAGGAAAAAATATGAAGAGCGATATGACAATAAAGGAAATAAATGAAAAGTATATAGCACTTGCCATGAACAAGGCGATGATGGCCGATGGAAGCATTGCAAAGTTTATCCTTTATGCACAGAACTGGAACGATTTCGATAACGACCACTACGTTCTTTGTTCAGAGATTGGTGACAGGATAGCTTTTGATAAGGTCGATGATCTTAAGGAAGTAAATAATGTTGCACAGAATCTTTCCGGTAATTATACAAAAATGCTGTTTACAAAGGATCCCGACGGTGAGATTCAAGGAGATATCTTTGGAAAAGTTATCTTTTGAAAAGTTATAGCAAAAGAGGAGAACATAATATGTATATAAATGATTATGCAGAAGCACTTAAACTCATGGGCTACAAGGAAAGCATAAAACCTGGCTGGTACACTTACGTAAAACTTGACAAAGGCCGGTATAAGGTCGTTGTAATGCTTCATAATAACTTTGGCAACCTAATTCAGACAGAGAAGAACCTAAACATGATAAAAGAACAGATTGATAATGACGCTAAAACGCTCCCTATTGAAGCAGAAAGAGAATTTCTTTTCGTTATCCTTGTGTCTAAGAAGGCTTTCTTTGAAGGTCTTGGGAGGGATAATAACGTCCTTCAGATAGCTGAGAACGGAAAGTATAAAAAGTCGCTCAAGGATGCAGTGTTTAATGAAGAGTTAAAAGAGCTTAACAGCTCTAGGATATATGAGCAGGCAGTAAACAACAGGCTAAGTTACTCTTATCTCTATAAGCACAGAACATCCTTTATCACATTCCTTATTGCTGCCATCTGTGTATTCCTAATGGCAAAGAGAGTCGATCCTCTTACATATGGAGCAAGTTACAACCTTGTAAGGCTTCAGGGACACTATCAAAACCTTATTACAGCAAACTTCCTGCATGTCGGGCTATTACACTTTTTTGGAAATCTTATAACGCTTCTTATAATAGGAACTACCCTTGAAAAGAAGATAGGACATGCACGATACTTTATCCTTATACTTTCAAGTGCTCTCTTTACAAGCGCTGTGTCAATATCCTGGTACTTTATAAAGGAAAATCCCGAGATGATAACTGTTGGCCTTTCAGGAGTATTATTTGCTATCCTAGGAGCGGATATAGTGTACGGATTTAAACATAAAGAAAACATCATCTATCCCCTCGCCTTTATTGTTTTCAATATCTTATCGGGAGTGCTTTCGCCGAATGTAAACAATACAGCACATATCTCTGGGCTTATCTTTGGAGAATGGTTCATGCTGATCATGATTTTAGCTTTTGGTGCAAAGAAAGACAACCTGAGTACATATATTTATAAGCACAAGGTACAGAGAATGTCAGAAACACGTTCTTGACAAAATAGAATATTGTAAGATGCCTTTTGCGTCTTTGGCAGATCTTAAACACCTAAAATTTGTTGCAAATATACTATTGGTGTAGTAATATAATGATAACGTCAAATAAATATCGTAAGAACCTAAGCAGTCACTAAATATAGTGGCTGCTTTTTCGTTTCTAAAAATCCCAACTTAAAATAACGTCCTATGGGCGATCAAATAAATAACTATTAAACAATTTCATATTGGAGGATATCGCTATGAACAAAAGAGAAATGGAGCTTGAGCTTTTAAAGCATGACAACACACTTCTTGGAGGCGGATTTAAAGACCGTGGGCCATGGGGCGATTCAAAGTATAGAGGAAATGCCTCCGGCTGGGTAACGGCCTTTCTTCTGCACAAGTATAAGGTTCGCAAGCTAGCAGAGATTTTTGCAGGAAGCGGCACTGGCAGTGACGTATGCAGGGACTGGGGAATTCCTTACTTTGGAATGGATCTTAACCCTAATCCTGTAAGAGATAACATCATAGCATTCAATGCACTCACAGATGATGCTCCTGATGAAGTAAGAGATTCGGATATGCTCTTTGCTCATCCCCCTTACTCAAATCTTATCAAGATTCCTTACGCAGACAGCCAGTGGAAAGACACAACTAATGACCATAATCTTGCAAGGTACGATCTTGGCAGGATGGATTGGGATCTTTTCGTAAAGGCAATGAACAAGGTAATGATGAAGTTTTATGCAGCAATGCCAAAAGGTGGCCGGACTGCTTGGCTTGTTGGTGATATAAGAAGAAACGGCAAGTATTATTCCATGTTTAAGGACATGGTGCTTCCGGGAACTCTCGAACAAATTATCATTAAGCCTCAGTGGAACACAGTTTCTGATGGAAGGACATATTCCAATAAGAACTTCGTACCGATCGTCCATGAGATACTTGTAGTCCTCAAAAAAGACGATGGTATGATGATCCATTACTCATTACCGGTTGAGTATGAGCTCGATATCAGGGATTCCAAGACAGCTACTTGGCTCGATATAGTCACTGCTGTAATGGACAAGCTTGGCGAGGCTGACCTTGGCAAGATCTATTCTGAGATTGAAGGCCACGAAAAAGCAAAAGCAAACTCACACTGGAAGGAGAAGGTAAGGCAGACTCTTCAGATGAGTAAGAGATGCAAAAACACAGCTCGTGGCGTTTGGGCCGTTGCTGCATAAGGAGGGCATATGAATATTGCGGAAATGAAGCAGTATATCGAAAAGAAAATTGGAGCCGGCATATTAGGTCAGCTCTCAAACGAAGGATTGCTCTTTTACTACAGAGCCATAAAGGATTACAACATGGATGTATACGATGCAGACAGATGGGCATGGCTGAACACCTTGTTTGGCTATAACATCGGTGAAAGTGCTGCTACAAGTATAAACCATTGGCTGTATGAGAACGGGCAGGATGTGTATGACTTAACGCACAAGGATAAAGGTACTCTTCAGAATATCTGCAAACTTGAGCTTAGCATTAATCTTGATTTTTCAAAATTCCTGGATCATACACCAAACTTTTATGAATACCATGTTGCATGAATTTGCTCTACCTGAAAGGGATGAGTTTTAAAGGATGTGGGATTGAGAAACCATTGGGGTGATGGTTGCTGCCCGTACTTTGGTACGTAGAGTAGCATGCTTCCCTTTGGCCGTCAGGAATGACTACATATCCATAGCAGACCATAGAGTACTGCACCATACATCCATAGGAAGCAACTATTAAATATTGTACAGCGCTAAGGGCGCAAGGAGGATTACATATGAGAGTAGCAAGATTTATGAGCGCCCGCGAATTTGGGCTATTTATGAAAGGCAAGACAATAAGACCTATCCATGACTGTTCTGGTTCTTCCATGAACACCATGGAATCTGCAAGTGTGTGCTTCTTCCCATGGTCAGATGACCGTAAGGCAGAGTGCATGGTACAGACTCGCTTTGCAAGAGAAATCATCGGAGAGCGCCTTGAAACGACTCCCGGTGGTGGCTACTTATGTATCTTTGAGGTCAACTCAAAGAGACTGCAAGGTGGTGAGGGGCTTTATGGCGATACATGTTCTACTGAGTATTACATGCCTTGTTACAATAAGAGGCTTGTAAAGCTCGTAAGAGCTGAGTATCGCCGTCAATGCTCTTTTTAAAATGGCTCTAAGCAGCGCCGTATAACTCGGAAGACCGAAGAATAGTAGGCAAAACTTAATAATAGAGAGGATAAATATATGGGTGTTTTTACATGGACTGATGCAGCTGTTAAAAATCCAAGAGCTGATAGGTACGGAGACTATAGAAGAAAAGACATCGTAGAATACGGCGGATATGCAAAGCTTATCTGCCCGGATGACACAGAGATTGAAACTGAATGCCATGACAGTTACGGTAGAATCGGAATATATGATATCTACGAGCTTGTTGCAGAATGGAACAGATTCGAACTTTCAGCAGATAACCTTTCAAAGAAACCGGACGATCCTACAAGATATGGCGGTCTTTGGGATTATGAGAAGAAAAAGCTAAAAGAAGAAGGATATTCTGACGATGAGATCAAAGCCCTTGATGAGGCAGATCGTAAAAAATACTTTGATACAGCCGTAAGAGTATGGGAAAACACGGCAGCTCTTATAGATGAGTACAAGACTGGCGCCTCAAATGAAGAACTTTCCAAGAAATACGGAAAGGAGTGGAAACGTGAGATTGGTATTGCAATCGCCTGCGAAGACGATAATGCAAGAAAGCTCAAATATCCTATCAAGCTCACAAAAAATCGTGATGCACACGGGTATGACAGCCTTTACATCTCATACAGTTGTCAGTAAAAGGGAGGATATATGCTACTTTTAAAATTTTTGAAAGAGGATACTGAGTATTCTGTTTATGGCAAAAGCATAAGTATTTGCCCTGAACAGCCAGATCCTATAAGGATCAAAGAGCCTGAAGTATATAAGGGCAAAGAGCTGCTGACTGACTTTGGCGAAAATTTCCATGGCCATCATTTCGATGCCGAGGAAGCCGCACAGTCTGTTATAAGAGCATTCATAAACCATGATAAGACACTAAAGTTTAGGCAGGTTCTTAAGTATATCACCGTGTTTTCAGATCAGTTCTTTGAGAAAGATATTAGTCTCAGAGGCAGATACACTACTGAGGACGGAAAAGAACATTCCAGATGGATTCCCCTTAAATATTTTGGTGAAAACATCCTGCCACTTCAGCTTGTAGATTCTGATGATTGCGCTTATTACTCAGATGGTGATGAATTTATTGTCATAAGGGCAGATGGCAGCCTTGCTTCTGATTATGAATTTTTATATGAGAATTCAATGCTTGAAGCTCTTGAAAAAGGGGGCTGCAAGTATAAGTCAGAGGAAACAAAAGCAATCGTCTTGGCATGAATACTGCATTAACCCTTTTTTCCATGGAGGAATAACAAATGAACAACATGAATTCCGGATACTTTAGGTATTCCATGAGTAATAGAGCGGCAGAAGCATATGAAAATGGTGAAAAGCCGCTGTCAAAATGGACAAAGAAAGCAATAATAGAACAGATAGAAGAGTATATCAAAGACTCTTCTATCTCATGTCCTATTGAGGAATTAAAGAAAGTTCCTGCTTTGGTGCTTAAAAAACTTGTGCTTAAGCGGTCTTCTTGGCATCATACATCTTATTACGCGAATGCTACTGATTTTTATTCGGTCGATCAGGATAAACTTTCTGATCTGACTAAAGAAGATATTGAAGCTGCTTTAGCTGCAGCGAAGCAATCTGTAGTACAGATAGACAGCTATCGCGGAAGCATAAATTATCTTGTATGGACAGGTAGCCGTAAGCACCCTAAAGCTACAAGACATTCTCTTGAAGATGTAAACATAGAAGAGAAAGGTGCTTTTTATATTGTTACGGATGATTCTGGGAAGGAAATCTTAAGAAAAAAGATAGGTTCAAACGGCACTCACGTTTATAGGAAGGATGGATGATCTACTTTTTTAATGTGTGGAGTTCAGGTTATATGGTACAATAAGGGCATTGAGAACGAATTACACACTGTCTTAAATGAGGGAGAAAACATATGGCTTACGAGCTGAACGGTGAGAATATCAGTTATGATTATGAAGAACTGATCGCAGAGCTTAAATCGGATATTGCTGAAGGACTCATTGATACATCAAGTATCATCAATATCGTAAGAAGACCTAATCCAAAGCTTACCAGAGTAAATTATACTCCGATAGTTGACTACTACTATCCGCGGGCTCTTATGGAATTAACTGAGCCATTGGAAGTTCTGTACAATAGGGATGAGTATTCACAGGAAGAATGGGACAGCATGGAAGAAGAAAGGAAGCAGCGTCTCGAACAATATCGAAAAGATGAGCCGACTTTTGAAAAAGCAACTGTTCTGGCAGTTCTTACTGAGATGGAACAGTGGAATAGTATTATTTGATAACGTTAAACTGAGAGCTTTCCTTTACAAGGAGGGCTCTTTTTTTGTAGGATAACAGAATTCAGGAAGATCCGCTTGTAATATCGATGATTAATGGGAAAGACCTATTAGCACATAGAGGATAGACTAATAGGTCCTGAGTCTCTATATGACATTTATGCCATATAGAACATAATGGGGTTTATATATTTCACGGAGAGAGAAATATATTGAACCTGAGCTGGGAATTATAACAAGATAACGTTAACACGTTCTTAAAACAAAATCAAACTAAATCTTAAGTAAAACTTATATGTTCATACTTCTCATAGACATCTTTTTGTATTCGGGAATAGGGAAATAAACAGCTTATTTCAGTGAATCCCTACGTTTTGATGAGGGCGTAGCATCGATAAATTAACATTGATAAAGAGTATTCTTCATGATAAAATGTTAATAATTATTTAAGCTAACGAGGAGTATTAGGTATGGCAGAAAGAGAAGTATTCATGGACACCAACGTGTTCACGAGTATTGTTGATGATATACAAAATGCAGCGGCAAGCTGCGTTCTTTCGGATGAACCACTTGGAATTATGAACGTTATGGAAGGAACTGATGTTGGAAGAAAAATGAATGAGATTCTTAAAAAAGTCTACAAAACACAGGACTTATATAGACATGAAACAGCAGACTCTCTTCCAAGAGCCCTTCTTACATTAAAAGACAGCATGATCGAGCAGGATAAGATCATCAGCGATAGTCTTACTGTTGAAAAAATCGGAGGAAAACAATAATGGGGATTCATTCAGATATAGCGAGATTACATCAGAAGATAAGAGAATGTGAGGATGATATTTCTGAGCTTGAAGAGGCGCGTGAGTTTTTGCGTCAAAAACACACTATAATACAGGATGAGGCGTATGAACCAGCAAAAAACTTTGACATAACATGCGGCGAACAATTCAGAGGTAAACTTGAAGAAAAAGCTGAAGACGCCCGTTATGATATTACTGCTAGGACTGAGATTTGCCAGAACGCTACATTGGAGTTTGTATCTCAGATTGATGTAACAATAGAAAGGCTCCGAGAAATGATCTGCGAATATGAAAGCGAGATCGACCGTCTTGAAGAAGAACTTCGCTCAAGAGAATTAAGCCAAAATAGAGAGTAGAGGTAATAATGTAATGGGAAAAACATGGGATACAGAAAAGATAGAAAAATTCATTGCTTCTTTCGCTGGGGCGTATGATAGATATACAGATGATCTTCATTCACTCGAAGATGGAATGTCAAAGTATTACTTTAATGATACATACAGAGGACAAGCGGCTGAAGCTTCTAAAAATTTC
>NZ_FPCD01000006.1 GCF_900116865.1 Butyrivibrio sp. M55 | reverse complement strand
TTCCTCTTCTTCAATTCTTTCTATCTCAGCTTCAAGCTCTGCAATCTGAGATTCGGCTTCTCTTATCATCTTATCTATGGCACTTCTAAGCCGCGTACACTCGCCCTTTGCTCCGTCCATTCTAAAAACGCAGACGTTCTTAGCCTTAACTGCGTTCTGCTCGTTAACGCCAATCCACTCGCCTGCTCTGCTTAGATCTATTTCATCAAGTGTATCTTTCTGGGTCTCAATCTGTCTGATATAGCCGTCGATAACTGTCTGTTTCTCCCTCATTGCTCTGATATCTTCTCTGATTTTTTCAATCTTCCTTCTGCAATCCCCGATTCTGCTCACTATAACCTCCAACACGTTATTATCAAAATTCAAAACTAACCCATTTTTCTGTAGCGCCCCTCTCATGTTAAATATCACAAAGTAATACTTAACACAAAAATTATACGATTATTAGAACTTACATGCAACAACATAAAAAACACCCCCACTAGCATTTTGGGTCAGGGCGCTAGCAGGTTTATTTCAATAGCGATATTTAACTCGATTGTTATGGGAAACACAAGTTATAATACTGAATAGCATCAGTGATATATTGACGCTTCATTAATGAAAGTCAATATTTTTTTAACTATTTGTCACTTAAACAATCGATATGAAATAGAAAAAGCCGTAGTAAAATAATAATGGCAATACACTTTCATTAACGTAATATATATTTTGGTATTATTGGCAGAAGGAGGTAATTCACATGATAACTGCAAAAGTTCATAAAACCGGAGAAAACCAGACTGTAATATTGCCTGAAAATTGCCGTTTTTCTTCTGATAAGGTAATAGTTAATAAAATAGGCGATACAGTTTTACTCATTCCACCAAATGATAAGTGGGACTCTTTTATACAAGCGATAGACATGTTCTCAGATGACTTCATGTCAGAATAACAATCAGAACCTTACTATGACCAAAACGAGACAAAGAACACTTACTCTTTGTCCCATTTTGATCCGACATTAAGATTATTTTCTGTTAGCCACTCATCTTCAACCGTGAGATATCTCACTTCTCCCGCTTCGTTCTCAAGCGTTACTGAGACCTTAGGCTTCTGTCCCGGCTGAAGTTCCTCGCAACCGTAGTCACCGTCAAATATCTGTTTTATAGTCCACATAGTTAGTCCAATCGCTTTCTAAAAATCTATTTCTCATGCTATGTCTAATCTCAGTATAGCCTTACCTCAGTCTTCCCCGACAAGATGCACTACCACGGGTTCATGTCCGACTTTGGGAAGGAACTTATTGAATATATCATCCGTCTTTATCTTCAAGCTCGATGTGCAAACACAGGGATGACATCCGATATACTCGCCCTTCTTTACATCTTCGTCGACTAGCAGCTGCACGGCATGTTCTTTATCATTCATAAGCCCCATTATGCTTACTGCACCCGGCTCTATATCAAGGAATTTAAGCATATCATCCGCGTCTGCAAAAGAGAGTCTTGCAGAGTTGATCTGCGATGAGAGTTCTTTTGTCTTAAACTTCTTATCTCCCGGCATCATGAGCAGATAATACTGAGTCTTCTGCCTATTGCAAAGAAAGAGATTTTTGCATATCAGAACTTCAAGCACTTTATCAATCTCATTGCACGCTTCCATCGTATTTGCAGGCTCATGATCTGTCCTCTTATACTCTATTCCGAGCTCATCCAAGAAGTCATATGTACGAACTTCTCTCTGAAGTCTTCCTTCTGTATTTTCAGGTCTTCCGCTAAACAATTCCATGTTGTCTCTTCCTTTCCGTTTTTTACTCATATCCACATAATATCATAATTCTTTTAACCAGTCCTTGCACCGTACATCTTCATTCCACTCTCCATGTGCGGTACAAAAGACAAATCTCGCACCGTACGTCTCCATTCTACTATCCCTGTGCGGTGCAAAAGACAAATCTCGCACCGTACGTCTTCATTCTACTATCCATATGCGGTGCAAATAGCAAACCTCACACCGTACGTCTTCATTCCACCCTCCATGTGCGGTGCAAAAGACAGATCTTGCACCGTACACCTTCATTCTACTCCTCCTGTGCGGTACAAAAGACAACTCTCGCACCGTACGTCTTCATTCTACTATCCATATGCGATGCAAATAGCAAACCTCACACCGTACCGTTTGCTCGTATCTTTCCTGTACGGTGCTCCCCAATTTTTCTCCTCTGAACGCCCCTCTTGTAGGAAATGTATCCCTTATTATTTTCCTATATTCTGCCTCAACCGGTACGTATAGGCCGTCCTGCGCTTTTCATCTGCACATCCTTGTGGAGCGTATTGGGAGACAAATAGCCCCCTCATATTTACGGAACAAAGAGCTACATCCTTGCGGAACGTATTGGGAGGCAATAGCCCCCTCACATTCACACAAAAAACAACCGAGTCCCCCCGCGGGCCCCGGCTGTTATATTAAATTCTATTTGGAATGCTTTATATTCCAAATAAGGATATTTAACTAATTTACTTAACGATCATACCTGTCTCTCTGTCGGCAAATACTGCTACCATTACGAGGAAGACAATTCCCATGATGAGCTGCTGTGTCTTGGGCTCGATACCGAGCATTACAAGTCCTGCGATAAGGATCTTGTAGGTCATTGCGCCAAGGATGATGTTGTAGAACTTAACCTTAGCACCGCCGTTGACGGGCATTCCGCCAAGAACAAGTGCGATCATGATCTGTGTCTCAAGCTGATTACCTGCTGTTGAAGTAACAGATCCAACCTTGATACTGTTGATGAATGCTGCAAGTCCTGTGATCATACCTGCTGCCGCGTATACGAGCATCTTGGTCTTTTCAACTCTTACACCTGCAAATCTTGCTGCAGTCTCACCTGCACCGATAGCTTTAAGTCTGTTTCCAAGTCCTGTGTACTGGAATACAGCAAAAGCAATAAGGAGGATTGTTATCGTAAATGTAAGATTTACCGCAAGTGTGTTATAAGAAGTAATGTTTGATGCTCCGTATACGGGAGTCTTTGTTGTTGCATAAGCAACGATACCTCTTATAAGGTACATGTTACAGATGGTAACGATGAATGATGTGATCTTACGCTTTACATTGAAGAATCCGTTTATAAATCCAATGATTCCACCTGTAAGCACACCACACAAAATTGCAAGCACTATATTGTAATTGGACAAGTAGCACACAACAACCGAGCAGATTCCCAACATAGAACCCTGTGAGAAATCAAGTCCGCCCATTGTCATAACCATAAACACGCCAACGCATGAAATAAGAAGTACATATGACTGTGACAAAAGAAGCTTAAGACTTCCCATTGAATAGAGCTGACCTTTAGTAAGTACAGCAAACAGCAACACAATGAATATAAATCCGGCAAAAGGCATTATGTTTCTTATGATTGGCCGCTCCATGAAAGGTGTTTTGATTTTTTTCTCGTTTTCCATAATCGGCCTCCCTTATACCATATTCGCAATAAGATCTGTATCTTTAAGATCTTCTGAACGTTTAAACTCACCATTCTGACGACCGTCTTTCATGATAATGATACGGTCTGCCATACCAAGCAGCTCTGAGATTTCTTCAGAGATCATGATGATAGACTTACCATTTTTTCTCATTGTATCCATCATCTGATAAATATCTGCCTTAACCTTTACGTCGATACCACGTGTAGGTGAATCAAGGATGATTATGTCTGAATCTTTACCAATCCATCTTGCCAAAACAACCTTCTGTTTGTTACCACCGGAAAGAGCTGACATAAACTGATGCACGCCCTCCATCTTGGTACTCATCTGTTTAGCAAACTTCTCTGCAAATGCTTTCTCATCCTTTGCGTGAAGAATGTGATTCTTCTTGATATTTTCAAGTGAAGGAAGACAAATATTGTCCTGAATAGTGTCATTTATTACAAGAGACTCGTTATCTCTGTCCTTCGACGCATATGCGATACTGTGATCGATAGCAGTCTTAATGTCATTTATCTTAGTTCCGTCTGCAAGAGTTACACTACCTTCTCTGTCATAAGATGCTCCAAAAAGAGCTTTTCCGACTTCATGCATACCACATTCGGAAAGACCACCGATACCGATAATCTCGCCCTTATGAAGTTCGATACTAAAGTCATCGATCTCTCCGGGTACTGTGAGGTGTTCCCCTTTTAATACAACCTCATCGGAAACTCTCTCGTTATAGTCCGTACGATAGTAGTTATTACTCATCTCACGTCCTACCATGAGCTTCTTAAGATCGTCCGTATCAACTTCCGAACTCTTAACTGTTCCGATAAATACACCGTCTCGAAGAACACTGATGTTGTCTGACTGCTCTATTACTTCATCAAGATCATGTGAGATAAAGATAACGCATCTTCCGTCATCACGTGTCTGCTTCATAACCTTGAAAAGCTCGATTCTTCCTTTTTCACCGAGAGCCGTTGTAGTCTCATCGACAACAAGGATCTGGGGCTTAAAGTGTGTAGCCTTAACGATCTCGATAAGCTTTCTGTCCTCAAAGTTGTAATTGTCTATGAGGTCTGTAGCCTTGATGTAATTAAATCCATAGGAATCAAGAAGTTCCTGTGCTTTTTTGTTCATGGCGTTTGTATTCTTTACGCCAAAATTTGTAAATTCGTCTTCTTTTCCGAGAAAGATATTCTCAGCAACGGAAAGACCTGACAATGTTCCGATTTCCTGTACGATAACCGCAACTCCCTGGTAGTTTCCGTCTACCTGGTTCTTGGCATTGACTTCTTTTCCGTTTAATGTAAATGTACCGCTGTCCTTATGGTAAATTCCTGTAAGACAGGATGTAAATGTTGATTTGCCGGAACCATTCTCGCCGATCAGTGCATGGATTTCTCCCTTGAAGAAATCAAGAGTGACATGATCAACGGCATGTGTGACACCAAAGTTTTTGTCGATTTTCTCGGCATGCAATAATACTTCGCTCATGTCTGCCCCCTTTATTTAACAACTGCACCCTTAACGGGTTTAATGGTCATAGTTACGATTGCAAGAAGTACGATACCTGTTACGATATTCTGTACTGTTGTAGGAGCTCCGAGAGCAACGAATCCCTCGAACAACAATTCAATGATGAACTCTCCTATTACGATAGCTACTATCGGATGTCCGTATTTCTTGAATGCAAGTCCGAAGAACGTTCCCATAAGAGGCGGGAAGTTACGGCTCATTGATGCAAGGTTTGAAGCACTTGTCATTGATGTTCCGTATGAAATTGTAAGGATTGATTCAATTCCAACAAATAAACCGCAAAGAGTAAATGCCACAACCTTATATTTGTCTACGTTAACACCCATGTTCTTGGCAACAACTTCATTTGAACCGATAGCATAGGTGTATGTTCCTATCTTTGTATACTTAAGGATGAATCCACAAAGGAAGAACGCTGCAAGTGCAAGAACAAGGTTCCATGGATAATCTCCGAATGCTCTGTAGTTAGTTGCAAGGATTGCTTCTTTTCCGTTTGTCGCATAGATGGAAAGAGCCTCATAAACAAGAGATAATCCTGCAGTTACGATAAGAGATGAAATTCTAAGTTTGATATATACAATTCCGTTGAGAAGTCCTACGAGAACTCCGCTTACGATAGGTGCGATCAAAAGACCTGCATAACCGAACTGTTTACTCATATTTACCGCAAGCACCGATGAAAGCACGATGTTTGCGCCCACACTCATATCAAAAGGTCCCATTACGCAGATAAAATAAAGTCCACAACCACCAACTGCATAATAAAGGGCTGTTTTTAAATAGGTTTGTAATTTATTAAAATCGCCGAATGTCTGAGGTGCCAACATCTTGAAGAATGCCCAGAATACAAACGCGATAAAGATCAAAAGCAAAAGCCCGAATGCCTGGCTCTGTTTAAATTTTTGAAACTTACTCATATAATCCTCCCGCAAGAGTTTTTGGTCCAGAAACTGTTTTTTATATATGCCGTATTCTCCGGTTGCGGAAAATACGGCATATCCATGTTTTTTCCTTAAAAATATATATCTTTTATAAGCGTTTAGTTATTTATTAAATTAGTTGCTGTGACGAGAAATAACATCGTCGATTGAAAGATTTGAAGCAGCCTTGCTGAGATCTTCGAAGCTGTATCCGGCCATCTCTACCATCTCTTCATCTGTGTAAGGATCGTCATTTACAAAGTACTTCTCATAGTTTGCATAATCATCGGGTGATGATACATAAAGGTAAGGGAAGAGAATCTCATAACCAAATGTTCCTTCATCCTTTACATAGTTGCCCTTAACTGCGTTAAGTACAAGGAAGAATGCGAACAGAGGATCGCAGAAGTGTCCGCCTGACTCTGCAAACATGCCGCCTGACTTAAGCTGATCTGCAAGGTCATCAAGGAAGTCTGTTGATACAACGTCGATCTTACCTGTGAGGCCTTCGTTAGCATATGCACCGATAGAACCTACAAGGGGATCTCCGCCGCCACCTGCTACGATAAGAGCGTCCATTCCGGGATTTGAATTGTAAAGTGACATAGCTGCCTTAGCACCTTCTTCTGAAGATGTGTTAGCATATACGGGCTCAGTAAGTGTAGCCTTATCATCGGGATGAGCTGTATTCCACTCTTCAACAGCCTTCTGATATCCCTTCCATCTAAGCTGGAATGTAGCATCACCAACTGTCCAAGCCTCAAGACCGATCATTCTGTCGCCCTTTTCAAGAAGGAGATTAACAAGTGTATATCCGTTTGTTACCTCATCTTCATGAACTGCACCAACATAATATTTAGAATTGCAAGCTGTCTTGTATACTTCAGGGCTGTTCTCCTCTGAAATGATACGGAAGAACTGTGCGATATATACGCCGTTTTCTGTACATGTATTGATTGCGGATGTCATCTCTGAATCAGCTGAATTACAAATGATGATTCCCTTACATCCTGCTGCACAAAGCTGCTCAACAGAAGCTGTAACCTGCTCTGAAACGTGTCCCTGATCAACATACTGAACTTCAACGCCGTTTGCCTTTGCAGCCTTATCAACGATCTTCTTACACTGGCTTCCGAGAACGTCAGTTGAACTCCAGATTGATACACCGATCTTGATATCGCCTGCTGCAGCGGGTGCTGCTGCGCCGTCTGCTGTTCCCCCTGAACTATCTGCAGGTGCTGCGCCACCGGCTGCCGAACCACAACCAACCAACATAGATGCAGCCATAGTTCCCGCAAGGAGCATTGCACCTAATCTTTTAATTTTCTTTTTCATAGATTTACCTCCTTTGAAAATTAAAAATATGAAATGAATATAATAATCGGTTCGTCTCCACGAATCCGACCTGGAACCTTATTTACTTTTTGAGACCTTTTACTTCAAAGCTTTTACTGGTCTCATCTCCAAAAACAACACCCGCCGACTCAGCTGCCGTTTCGTCATATGTAACGGAAACAACTACTTCATCTCCGTTAGAGAGTTCTTTATTCTTATCTATGCTTACCGAAATGGATGAAACAGCATTTATATACTTTGTGAGTTCGGTAAGATCTCCGAGTTCATCGAGCTCCTCAATCTTCTCTTTTCCTCCGACCATCTCTGTTTCCATTCCGTCGTAGTCGACATTTACAAACGCGGTGCCTTCACCGTTCTTGCCGTTAAAGTCTACAGTCACATAATCAAGAATATTTGTGATTCCGTCGGTTGTATTTATCTGTGTTTTTTTCTCAGCACCGCAACCTGCAAGTGCAAGAAGTATGCTCATCCCTGCTGTCGCAAGTACTACAGTTTTTCTAAATTTAAACACCGATTATCCCCTCCCGAAAGAAGTTATTCTTTTTTCGCTCTGTAAAAAACGAAAAGCTTTGCAAACAGAAATGAAATAATATTTCTTGTTTACAAAGCTATTCTATCAATTTAATTTTTATATGATTAGCACAATTTAGAAAATCTAACTATCACTTTTTTGAAAAAGTGATAAATCCCGCTCCACTGCGCGTTTTAGCACTGTATAAACAATAAATACATAGACAAATCCGATGCAAGCTGTCAAAAATTGAAACACAGAAAACGTCTTCTGAAACACAGGCAATTTATTTCTCAAAGGGCTCTGCTCCGGAATAAATGCAGGAAGCAGCCACATAGAGATCGTGGCGCCCATAAATACGCCTTTTGCCAGTGAACACAGGATTGCCCTTGCCATGTTTGATATCCGAAACACATTGTTTCCGGAACCCATGAATGACTTTTTGAAAAGAAATTCCACCGCCACGGCAAGCACGATATTTCCCAGCATTATGAAAATGATTATTGCGGGAACCGCCATCATAACGGGACTCATCGCGATCATGTACGCCGTTATCGGAGTGATGATGCTCAAAATAATCCCACACGGTAAGTTGACCATAAGTACCGCAAGCACTATACACGTGTTAACAATCGGCCCGGTAATAAAAATGCTAAGATTCTTAAATACCTGACTTACGATACAGATTGCAAGAAGAACCGCCGTTGTAGCAATCTGCCTCGTTCCAAACTTATTTTCTTTTGTTTTTCCCATTTTACCCAACCTCTGCTTTTTTTCGTTTATTGCATATTTTTCTTTCTGTATTCGCTGGGACTTATTCCCTCAAGTCTCCTGAATACACGACTGAAGTAATTATAGTCATCATATCCGACTTCAAAAGAGATTGCTTCGAGCTTGTTCTTTTCATCTTCCATAAGCTTTTTGGCCCTGTCCATACGACATCTTGTGATATAGGTCGTAATGGTCTCGTTGTATTTCTGCGAAAACTTTCGCGAAAGATAGCTGGGTTCGACAAAGAACTGCTCGGCAAGCCCCGACAGAGACAAGTGTTCCATATAATGTGTCTCTATGTAATCCCTGATATTCTCAACCTGACTGCTTATGGAGTTATTCTCATTCGCAGACTCGCCCTGTGCTATTGAAAGAGCAAGCTCCATATTGTCAGTTATTATCTCTTTATTAAGTGAACGAAGTCCGTAGTTTATTGCATCCTGAACTTCCTCGTAGGTTCGCTCATCACTGTTCTTGTCAGAATCCGCTATAGTATTGAGCGCTCCTGTCGTAAACTGCGTAACTTCAAAAAGACTCCACTTCTGTTCATCGCACTTATCAAGCCCCGCCGTCTCCATAAGGACAGTCTTTGCGCGTCCGATATCTCCTTTTCCGAGGCTGTCGATAAGAAGCGATTCGATACGGCTCGTATATCTGTCGTTAAAAGCCGATGCTTTCCTGCTGCCCGTGCACACTACCGTGCTATGCTCACGCCCAAAAGGCCTTGTGACAAGATTTGCGATCATCTCTCTATAGACAGCGGCGATATCATCGAGCGAAGTCGCCTTGTCGTGTAGCACTATGGTAATAGGTCCCTGCTCTTCAACAGGAAAGGCCTCAAGAATACGGTCTGCGATAAAATGGAGCCTCGTCGGCGTCGCATTGAGCTCTATAACAAACTCATTTACCTTATCGGTGTAGTTAAAAACGATGGTCCTTTCATTTCCGACAATCTTGCGAAGCTTTTCTTTCAAGCTGTATGACATGCGAAGCACATCTTTTTCATAGCTCTGCTTCAAGATCTCAACATCGTGAAACTTCACAAGGATAGTCGACATCTCGGAAAAGACCTTTGTGCTCGGAACATGGAAATCTTTTCCCGGTCTGAATAGTTTGCCATTTAAAAGAGATGAGAATTCATCATCCTCAAGGAACGATGAAACATATGTCTCCCTAAGGCGGCTGTCCTCTTTTACCGCTTTCTCCGCTTCTCTTTCCTCAAGTGTCTTGAGAGCTTTACTGAGAGAATCGACAAGCTGTTCCCTGCTCACAGGCTTTAGCAGATAGTCGATACCTCCGGACATAAAGACGCCTTTTACCTTCTGGAAATCATCATATCCACTTACAGCAAGTGTAATGATATCGGGATATTCCTCTTTTATCCTGTCTAGAAGCTCAAGTCCGCTCAAAAACGGCATATTGATATCCGTGATCAGAATATCCGGCTTCTCTTTCGGAATTCTCTCAAGCACTTCTTCCCCGTCACATGCAGGCTCAAGGAATTCTATGGAATAGTCCTCCCACGGTAACATACATCTTATATTTTCACGGCTCCAAAGTTCATCATCTGCCGCCAATACCCTATACTTTGCCTTCACCCTAATTGCCTCCTCAATATATCTGCCGCGCCGCAGTCTCCTTGCGACGTCAATCAATATCTGTAACCATCTTTACCGTCGGCAATATGATAATTGCCCTGGTCCCCGTTTCCTGATCACTTTCATAGTGAATCCCGTAATTATTCCCATATACATTTTTGATGCGAGCATTAACATTCATAATGCCAATGGAGCGCCCCATCTCAATTCGCCCTATATCGGCCTTTTCAAGCTGTTCATTCATCGCATCCGCGTCCATTCCGGCGCCGTTATCTTCTATTGTAACAAACAATCTTCCGTCATTGTGCTTTGCCGTGATGATAAGCTCTTTGTCTTTTCTCCTTGTCATACGAAGCCCGTGCTGAAGCGCATTCTCCACTATAGGCTGAAGCGTTATTCTCGGAATACTGTCCTGAAGCGTATCCGTATCGATGTGATAAGTGTATTTTACAGAGTTGCCGTTACGTACATCCATAACATACAGATAATTTCGAACATGCGCCATCTCCTGCTGCAATGTCGCCTGAGTGTCGGAAATATCAAGACTGTACCTGAAAATAGCTGAAAGAGACTGGCACAAGCCACTTACAAGCATGCAATCCTGCGAAGCGGCTATTCCACTCATCGTATCAAGCGTATTATATAGAAAGTGAGGATTTATCTGTGCCTGCAGGACTTTGTACTGCGTTCGTTCCATCAGCACTTTGGCCTCATATTCCTCCTCGACCATCTTCTGGATCCTGTCGAGCATTTCGTTGAACTCTTCCCCCATTACCTTGAGTTCATCGCTCCATCCGTCCGTCTTAACTCTAAGCTCTTTTTCTCCGTTCTTGATCCTTATCATCGTACTGCTGAGCGCTTCCACAGGTCTGTAGATAAATCCTGAAATAAGCGTTCCAAGAAAAAGCATCAGCAAAATGATTATTCCCGCAATAACCAAAAGAGTTCGAACCAGCGCACTCTGAGTTTCAAGAAGCAGTGACTGCGGCGTCAGCATAACTATATGAAGGTTATACTTTCTCATAGCGATGCTGTTTAGATAGAAAGATCCATATTCATTTTCAAATTCCGGAAATTCATTTGAAGCGGTTGCAATTGTCTGTGTTAAATCGGAAAAGATCCTGCTCTCTTCCTTTGTAATATTTCCAACCTGAGCAATAGAAATATCTCCCCTTGGCTGGAGCCACACGTACACATCTCTTGATGAAATATATTTGCTCATAAGGTCAGATATATTCTGTGCATTAAAATCACAGACTATATATCCGTACTGAGTTCTTTTGTCATCATATGTATGGAGTTTAAGACAAAACCGCAAAATATCACTATCTGCGACTTCGTTATGATATCCCGAGATCATAACCGCATAATCATCCGACTCAAGATATCTTTTTAGATGAGATTCATTGACATATTGCTCGCCATCGTAAAGATCGTTTGGATACGCAATAGGCTGTTTTCTCCATGAACTGATCAGCTTATTCTCATTGTTATAGATATACATGGCAAAAAGCTGATCTGCAGAATCGAAGCGCGCTTCAGAAAGGCGCCAAGCGCTCCAATAATAATTCAATATCTCGCCCTGCGCCGAACTATCCCTTCTCATAGCGGCAATTAGTTCAGTTTCCGTATAGATGGTCTGCATCTTTACAATAAGTCCGTGAATATACGAATTGAGCTCGCTCTCAATACGCTGAAGCGTCTCATCGTTATTCAAAAGACTTTCTCTTCTGATCTGCTGCCTGGATGTCACTTCAAACGCGACCGTCTGCGCGATCACGGCAAAAAGCGTGCATCCTATGACCATACCGAGAATTGCACGACGCATTGTCCATTTGATTTTTCTCATAACCCGCCCTTATTCCCCAATAAGGATAAAATCAACTGTACTTTGCTTCATCCAGCGATTCCTGAGAAATAAGTGCCTTGTGAAGCATAACAATTTCGCCCTTTCTATGCTCTTTTACCTCATAAAGAGCATTATCTGCGGCATACATGTAATCCCATAGTTTGTTTGTTGACACGGGAATAGAGTTGCATATTCCCTGTGATATCGTAACCAGCTTACCGTACTCATGTGAAGGAGCCACCAGATTACGTTCTTTTATACCCATTCTGATATTTGAAGCATACCACATAACTTCTTCATCAGTCATATCTTCATAAACAATAACGAACTCATCTCCGCCGTATCTAAATGCGTGTATCCTGTCGTTACTGCTGCATTTTTCAGTTATTATCTCTGCTATTGTCTTAAGGCAGGTATCTCCGGCCTGATGTCCGAAAGTATCATTGTACTGTTTGAAATTATCGACATCGAGAATCTCAACAGCGAGAGACTTCTGATTTGCATATGCCGCATCAAAAGCTTTATCCGCATATTCATTGAGACCGTATCTGTTTCCGAGTCCCGTAAGCGAATCCGTCTCAGCTTTTTTCATAAGAGCTATATTCTCACGCTCCATCTCACTGAGCTTAGCCCTGATCTCGGTAAAGAACTTGTAGTTTACGATACCTTCTTTTTCCTGAGCCATTGAATGAATATAGAATTCTTCATGTGCCTCATGCATCTTCTCTACATTATTCATCTGAGTATACAATTCGCATTTGATCTTGGCGTATTGCTTTTTCAGATATGCAATATTTATGTCATCTACCGATTCCTTGATGTTATCCACAATATCGGAAACTTTTTCAAGCTGACCTATCTTCATATAGAAGCGGCACACTGCATAAATATCATCAATATTATCAATGGAAAATCTTTCCGAACAAAGCGTCTTATAAAGATTATCTGAATATTTCTCAAATTCTTCCATATTTCCAAGTGCATAATTTCCCCGCATTCTCACACCCTGAACAAGAATGTCCTGGAAATACTCACTTCGAACTCTCGGATCAGATTCAAGTCTGTTTATGGCAAGCAAACACTTCTTAATAGATTCAGGTTTATTCATGGCCAAATAAGCGTCGGCTTCGTAGCAATAGCAAAAAAGAATATTCAAATAATACAAGCTGTCTTCTTTATTTCTTCTGACATGTTTATAACCGGACTGAGTGTAAGAAAGCGCAGTCTTATATTCGCCTATTGATTGATAAATTACTCCAATATTACACTCAATAAAACCGACTGCAGAACTCTTCTCAAGTTCACTGCAATCTCTTATTCCCGTCATAAAGAAATCAAGCGCCAGCTCAATATTGCCGTGGTTAATGGCGTCAATACCAAGAAGGTTGTAGCATCTTACGATATACTCCTTATCTCCGCATATCTGTAAATACTCAATCGCCTTCAAAAGATTCGCATTAAACTTAAGATACTCTGCGCTCACGCGATAATACGCATCAGCGAGATAATAATAGGAATATCCCAAAAGATTAACATCATCGATCTCTTTGGCTTTTTGAAGCAGTTTGTCACTTGCGTCAACATAACAATCTGCCATACTTGCTCTGGCAGTCATTACTTCACGATTTAAAGTTTGTACTTCGTTATCATAGTTTTGAATATTCATGTACCTGTAACCTATTTAAAAAAAGCAAAAATACGCTATTCTGATTATTTCTAATTTTATATCATACTTTTCAGTCTTGCAAGATGAATGAACGTACCTGACACAAGTGACAGGTAAAAAATGTGGTTTACATATATTGTTTGACCTACTCGGTCATAAGATTACTTTTACACTGTATTCCGCTTAATTTTACCACAGCACATAACCCCTGTTATTTCGGGGTTTCCCGTAAATCACTTTGTGAATAATCCCCCATTTCCACAGAGTTATCCACATGACATTAACGTCATTCACATATGACTTTTGTATGATTTTTCGGTCATTATACTAAATTGTGTAGTATATAGAAACAATTCGGTATAATGTCAGGTTTACATAAATTTGTATTTTAGTTTTTTATGTAAACCCACTGCTTCATTTTTCACCAATATAACGTCAAAATCATCTCTTTTTAATCATCAAACCCGCTCCAAAACTGTGATATTGCCTCTTTGACCGTAGTGGTCAAAACAGCCTTCATTTTTATCCACTCTCTCGGGAAAAGCGCTCTGTATCCGGCTTGCGTAAATCTGTCATCAAGAAGAGCCACTACTCCCTTGTCTTCTTCCGTTCTTATAACCCTTCCGGCAGCCTGAAGAACTTTGTTCATTCCGGGATATCTGTATGCATAATCAAATCCGTCAACTCCCTTTTCCTCAAAGTAATTACGAAGTATCTCGCGCTCATTGCAAACAAGCGGTATTCCCGTTCCGACAACTATTACTCCTATAAGGCTGTCATTCTTAAGGTCAATTCCTTCGCTGAATATTCCGCCCATAACACAAAATCCAAGAATATTCCTGTCTTCCTCAACCTCTATGTCCATGTGTATATATTCATTAAGATTGACATTGTTTCCCTCTGAAAATCTGTCAAGGAATGACTCCCTGGCTTCCTCCGTCATATAGCTCTTTTGAACCAGAAGCTCCGTTGCCTCGCTATTGCATAATTCTCTTTCATAAATGTCGTAAACTTCGTCCAAAAAGCTGTGTGAAGGGAAAAATATAAGGTAATTTCCACCTCTTGCCTCAACAATATTGTGGATATATGAAGCGATATTGTAGTACTGCTCGCTGCTTCGCTTTGAATACCTGCTGGTCACATCCCTTCCCACAAAGACTCCAAGTCTGTTTGGATCAAATACGGATTTGGCATAGATCTCGAAATCCTCGTCCGTTCCTCCGAGCAGCTTCTTGTAATACTGGATGGGAAGAAGTGTCGCGGAAAAGAGAATCGACGAGCGTCCACGTCCCATGCATTCAGCAAGGTTCAAGGAAGGATTGACACATGAAAGCCTGAGTATAAAGCTTCCATCTTCCGCAAATTCGCTGTAGATAACATAATGATCGTCTACCTTGTCATATATTGTAAGAAATCTTGAAATATCAAAATAAAACAACAAGAGCTCGTCTCTGCAAGGGCCTGTCGTGTGTTCCTCAAGATACTCCGACAATATTCCCGACAAGCGGTTTAAGGCATTTACAAACTTTTCTATGCTGTCTATAACAGTACAACCGTCGCAATTTCTTTTTAGTTCCAGAAGTTCCTTGTTGCACTTATCAAGATGTCCGGCGATTCTGGGATGAAACTCCTTTATCGTGCTCTTTAATTCCAAAAAGCTCTCTTTGCGAAGAGCCGCACTGTACATATCCCTTCCCCTATCCAGAAGATTGTGCGTCTCATCGACCAAAAATACGTAATCAGATTTGACTCCGTCCGCAAAAAATCTTCGTAGGTACACGAAAGGGTCGAAAACATAGTTATAATCGCAGATAACGCCGTCAGCCCAAAGACTCATGTCCAGCGACATCTCAAATGGGCATACTTTGTGCTTCTCCGCATACTTTACTATCTTTTCCCTGTCAAAAGAGTCCTCGTTCGTCAAAAGGTCGTATATCGCATCGTTTATCCTGTCATAGTGGCCGTTTGCGTACGGGCAGGCCTCGGGATTGCATTCTCTTTTATCTTCTTCCAAGAAGCAGATCTTATCTCTCGCCGTAATAGTCACGGTCTTAAACTTAAGATTCTGCGACTCCCTCAGTGTATTGTAAGCATCTTCCGCTACGGTCCTTGTTATCGTCTTGGCTGTCAGATAGAAGATCTTGGACGTTTTCCCTTCTCCCATTGCCTTAACAGTGGGAAAAACAGTCGTGATCGTCTTGCCTGTTCCGGTAGGAGCCTCAAGAAAAAGCTTTTTCCCATGAACAATAGTCCTGTAAACGCCGGCAGCAAGCTCTTTTTGCCCCTCTCTGTACGAAAAAGGAAACTGCACAGCCTTTATAGACTTCGTCCTGATCTCATCCCACTCAAACTCAAAGTCGGACCACTTCAAATATTTTTTTATAAGATTTTCAAACCATGCTGTTATTTCTTCAGATGAGTACTTGAAATCAAAATACTTCATTTCTTCGGTATCCATGTTGCAATAACTCATTCTGACTTTGATTCCGGGACAGTTCTTTTGCCCCAGATAGATCGCGGCGTAACACTTCGCCTGCGCAAGATGGACTTCAACCGGCTCTTTCATCTTATTAAGGTCTCTGTACGTTCCCTTGATCTCATCGACAAGAGGGAGCTCTTTTCCGGCCTCAAAAAGAGATTCCTGAGCATCGTATGAAGTTTCATTAAAGAATTTATCTAAAATACCGTCGGCACGGCCTTCTATAACGAGGTCGTATCTGCCCGTGTTATACGTGTACTTGAGCGGCACTTCGGCATGATAATCAGGTCCCATGCTCTTTTGTATCATGCGATGTATTCTGCTGCCTTCCTGCATCGCATCGGCGGAAACCTGATGTATTCTGTTGTCTATGCTTCCGCTTCGCAGTACAAACTCAACAAGCCTACGGACTGAAATTTCTATCGAATAGTTTTCCATAATAGTAAAACTCCCCATGGCATATTTTATACCATGGAGAGCTTTACTACCACAATGAACAATTATTTTCTTATTTGAAAGGTATTACACAACCTCTCATGATAAGTATACTGAATCGTTCAAAATTAATCAAATGATGAACGTTTCATTCAATTAGCTGGCGATTGCCAATTTCTGTAAAAAATTCTCAAAATCGCTGTTGTATCCGCGATACTCTACTGTAAGAGTCTGTGAAAGATCAAGTCCAAATACTCCGAGGATTGACTTAGCATCCACAACATATCTGTTATAATATATATCTACATCGAAGTCACACTTAGTTGCGGCATTGACGAAGTCCTGTACCTGATTAGGGCTCAACATAATGTTTCTCTTAATACATCCTAACATCAAATGTTACTTCCTTTCTGTACCACTTGCACTACTTAAAATTAACCTATAAAAATATACATGCTTCAAAAGGAAATGTAAATGGAAATTTGTTAAAAAAGTGTGAAAAAATTGCGGAAAATTTATGTCTTTATTATTACCCGGATTCCTTTTCCCAATATAAAATATTGGACAAATGCCCGAAAACATTGACAAATCGCAATACTGATAGTTTAATTGATATAAAATCATAACTCGAATATAAAACTACATTTTTTCAATGTGGCTTGCCATTAAGGAGGAAAAAATCAATGAATCTTTTTCTTGAAGAAATCTCATCTGATGAGGGCGTGGTATACAATTTAACGCCAATGGGATACGCAGGTCTGGTATTTATGATACTAGCTGCACTTGCAATAATGAGTTTCTTCGTAAATAAGGACGGCAAGGGAAAACTCAGTATCAAACAGATCACGGTTTCAGGTCTTTGCCTTGCTCTTGCATTCGTTCTTTCTCACTTCAAATTTGCAAAACTCCCGATGGGCGGCTCAATAACACTTTTCAGCATGTTTTTTGTCACCTATATCGGATACATCTACGGTCCCAGAGTCAGCATAGCTTCAGGTATTGCTTACGGACTTTTGCAGCTCATTGAAGATCCATATATAGTAAGTATTCCACAGCTGTTCTGTGACTATATCCTCGCTTTCGGCGCACTTGGCCTTGGAGGACTTTTCTATGAAAAGAAATACGGCATGATAAAAGGTTATATCGCCGGAGTCCTAGGTCGTTACTTCTTTGCAATATTATCGGGCGTAATATTCTTTGCTTACTATGCTCCCGAAGGAACATCGCCGCTTGTTTACAGCATCACTTACAACGCAACATACATCGTGCCTGAATGCATCATTACCGTAATCGTTCTGTGCGTTCCCGTTGTTAAGAGCACTCTCAAGCGTATCAAGATGGAAGCAAACGAAAAAGATATCAGAAAAGCCGTTCAGCTTGGGTAATTCAATCTACAATATAATCACTGTATAATGAAATGTCAGCCCTTTGGAGCATCGCTCGTATGCGAATTCCGGAGGGCTCATATTTTGTCTCTTTTACAATGCCTCTGTTTTCAAGGGCATTCACTATGCCACCTTCGGTATAGGGTAAAAGAAGCTCACACTCCTGTTCATCTTCGCTCAGTTTTCTCTCTATTGCTGCGATAAGTTCGTCTAGTGAAGCATCATCTTTTGCACAGATATAAATCCTATCGCCGGAAGCCTTGGGAACATCCATAACGAGGCGTCCGCTCTCCTCCTGCTCTTTCTGCACAAGATCTGCCTTATTAAACACATAGATAATAGGAATATCTCCCGCACCTATCTCAGCAAGAGTTTTCTCCGTTATTTCCATATGAAATCTGTACTCGGGATCCGAGAAGTCAATTACTTCCAACAAAACGTCGGCGTACTTTGCTTCTTCAAGCGTTGACCGAAATGCTTTGACAAGTGCATGCGGAAGTTCGCTAATAAATCCTACCGTATCGGAAAGTAAAAATGGTCTTCTTCCTGATGGAGTTATCTTCCTGACAGTAGTGTCAAGTGTCGCAAACAGCATATCTTTTTCAAGGACAGATTTGTCATCTGCGCTCTCCGCGGCGTACATACGAAGCAGGTTGTTCATAACCGTTGATTTACCTGCGTTTGTATAACCGACAAGCGCGACACGTGCAATATTTGATCGTAGTCTTCTGTTCCTCTGAGTCGTTCTTTCTTTTTCAAGATTTTTGAGCTCATTTGAGAGTTCGCTTATTCTGTGCTCTATACGTCTTCTGTCAAGCTCAAGCTGCTTTTCACCCGATCCTTTATTGGAAAGTCTTCCGCTTCCGCCGCCCTGCCGTGAAAGAGTCTTACCCATTCCTACAAGTCTTGGGAGCATGTACTGAAGCTGCGCCGACTCAACCTGGAGCCTTGCTTCCCTTGTTCCCGCTCTCTTTGCAAAGATCTGCAGAATAAGTCCCGTCCTGTCGATAACTTCCGTATCAAGTATCTTCTCAAGATTCCTTACCTGCATGGGCGAAAGCGAATCGTTGAAGATAATAATGCTTACATCCAGCACATCAAGCGCTGCCGCAATCTCCTGCACCTTGCCGCTTCCTATATATGTGCCTTTATCCGGAGCATTGAGCGACTGAGTCACCGTCGATGCAACCTCGATATCTATGGCCTTTGTCAGCTCTTTTAGCTCATCCATCGAGCGTTCAAACTCATCATCGCTCCTGCCCGTGTTGAGCCCCACAAGGATAGCTCTTACGGTATCTATTTTTTGAGTGTTTTCGTATAATTCGTTTTTCATGTTTTATTGTTCCTTGTTATTACTTGCTACTACAAATTCACCATTTGAAAAACCTGAAGTTTTTCCGGCAACCGCAAATCCCTTATTCTTCATCACATTCAAAAGAGTGATCATAAAAAAGCCGTGTGTAACCACTGCGCAGTCTTCGCCCTTCAAAATCAGACCATCAACAAACTTCTCTGCTCTGATTATAGTATCTTTTCGGCTTTCTTTCTGCCTTTTACTGTTAAACAGCCATTGCAAACGGCTTGAAATACTCCAAAACGCCAAAGGCATCTTTAATTTCGTGCTTATACTCGCGGATATAGGAACTTCGTCTATAAGATCTGTAGCGATATAATCCCGCTCTCCAAACACAGCTTTTGCCGTTTCCAGTGTTCTTGGTAAAGAACTCACATAATATGCCTTGTAATCCCTTTGCGGAACATGATATTTTGCAGAAATTATAGGAGCATGATTGTACGCCTCAAAATCATGATTAACTTCTTCCGAATTGCTCCATTTTCTTATATTATAATCAACTGCTCCATGCCTGATTATCACAATATTCAAAGCCTGTTTCCTCGTAACTCATCTTCAACAATTGCCATATTATCACACTTCCCTGACGAGCAAAATCTCGTATTCTTCAGTGCCTTCCGCAAACTGCTTCTCACCGCTTTCTATAAAGCCGTAAGCTTTGTAGAAGTCTATGGCATCTATATTCTTCTCAAGTACCCATAATTTTGAAACATCAAACTTATCAATCGCAAATTTTAGCAAATCAGAGCCTACGCCTTGTCCCCAAAAGAAATAATCCACATAGAGTTCGACAACCTCACTGCCCTCAACGTGGATGAGGCCTTTAACTATTCCGTCGTCGTAAACCCAAATATTATCTAATATTCTTGCCGGTTGGCTGTCAGAATCATTGCTTTCACAGCACTCCATGTACTGCTTAGCCACATCCAGTACTTGCAGTTCACCAAAAGAAAACTCATCATTGTGAAAGATTGATCTATACTTCATTCTTTTCACAAATACGAGTATCTCCGCTATTCTTGATATATCTTGTTCATTCGCTTGTCTTATCACAACATTAACTCCGTTATATGAGAAAAACTATTCCGCTCAAATTCCCTTGCAGAACTCAACTATATCCTGCTTCCTCGGCTCGACGTCTTCCTTATATTCTATAGAACACAAACCTATACTTCCGCAGGATTCAATCTCGAGATGTCCGTAGAAGTGCTCGATGCTTTGGATGATTCTCTCGCACTCGTGCATTCCGGGGCCTGTTCTGAGCGCGATGCTGTAGCCCTTTTTACCTGATGAGATTTTGCCATGCGGCTCGTGGGTATTGCACCAAGGCGTGCATCTGTCGATGAAAGCCTTGTACTCTCCCGGAATGTCAGCCCAATAGGACGGTGAAACGGAAACAATAACATCTGCGCTGTCAAACTCTTGAATTATCTTATTCACATCATCGTCCATAACGCACTTTGCCGTAGTATGACAGGTTCTGCATCCTTTGCAAAAAGAAAAAGAGTAATCATCTATACATATCTCTTTTACTTCATATCTATCGGCCAGTTCCGCAGATACTATCCCTACAATCGTCGCCGTAGCCCCTGTTTTCACAGGACTGCAATTTATTATAAGTGCCTTCATTCAAGCCTCCCATCACTACGTCTTTAAAATTGAATATCATATTCTTTATTCTAAATAAAAGTATCTTGCCCTTATAAAATACTTCTATCGGCTTTTCACGTATATATAAGCTTCCTCAGCGCCGGGCCGGAATTCTCGCACGGAAGAGCAGTGAAGCCCATCTTTTCATAGAAGCCCTCTTTTCCCTTGGCGGCGATCAGCTGAATACTGAGCCTTGCGCCCTTGGGAGCGGACATTTCAATAAGTGAAACAAGCTTATTTATTATGCCGGATCCGATATTCTGTCCCTGATATTCAGGTCTTACGGTCACATCAACTATGGTCATATACATGCCATCTCCTACAACGCTTCCCATACCGACTGCCTTCTCGCCATCTTTGGCAAGGACAAAATAGTCTCTTTTTGCCAAGGCTTTTTCTGACTGTTCCTTGCAGAAGTTCTCCCAGCCGGCCGAGGCCCTGAGCTCATAGTATGTTTCAATGTCCGGTTTTTCTTCGTAGAATCTGATTTCCATAGCTGTCCTCTTTTCTTAGTGCAGTGTCTTGCTGACTTTTGATCAATTAATTGTCAACGCAACGCTTTCAATCAACATTTCTAACTATTATAAGTAATGAATAACATACACTCAATAAACTTTTTCAATTTACCTACATGCAATGTTAATATTATACTTATGATATTGATCAAAAGACGGAGGCAATTATTATGGGTGTTTTTTCAAAGATACATAGATTCAGAGAAGCGGGACAACAGGCGAACGTCAACAACATTGAGCGTTTTGGCACTCCCGCAGTTTCTTTATTTACTACTTCAAAGATTTTCACGCTGCACAAGCTTATTGATATCACAGACGGCTATGAAAACGTCATTTATCACGCTTCGACCAAATTCCCTTCACTTCATGACAAAACGGATATAACCGATGCTTACGGCAATCCTGTCGCACATGTGGAGAGAAAGCTCTTTTCGCTTCATGAAAGACACTATGTCTATATGGCAAACGGCGCATCTTTCGAGATTTCAAATGAGCTCATGCACATAATCAAGGACGTTACCAACATTGTCGGACTCGGTTGGCAGCTTAAGGGCAACATTCTGGGCTTAAACTTCGAATTATATGATGAAAACGGTGAGATAATCGCTGTCATTTCCCAGAAGATGTTCTCAATTCACGACAAATACTGCATAGATATATACAAAACAGAACATGAAAAGACGGTCATCGCGATCCTTGTAACTCTTCAGCACATGATAAAAGACAGAGAAGCTGCATCTTCAGGTTCTTCTTCATCCGACTGATGTAAAGGTGCATAAATAATCATTTTTTTCTTGCAATATGAAGGAAAAAGCGATTTAATTAACTGTGAGACATTTTTTCATGGGAATACTTTTCCTGTGAAAAAGGAAACTATATAAGAAAGTGGAAAAGATTATGGAAAACCTTAAAATTCCCAAGAACTACAAATCTGCTCTTGATCTCCACGATACACAGGTAGGTATCAAGACTGTCAAAGATTTCTTTCAGGGCATGCTCTCAAACAGACTCAATCTTCAGAGAGTAACGGCACCTCTTTTTGTAACACCCGAATCAGGACTTAATGATAACCTCAATGGTGTTGAGCGTCCTGTTTCTTTTGATATCCTCAACGAAAATGAGCGTCCTGCCGAGATCGTGCACTCTCTTGCCAAGTGGAAGAGATATGCGCTCAAGAAGTACGGCTTCAATGTCGGTGAAGGTCTTTATACCGATATGAACGCTGTTCGCCGCGACGAAGTTCCGGATAATATCCATTCTATCTTCGTTGACCAGTGGGACTGGGAAAAGGTTATAAATAAAGAAGACCGTAATATGGATTTCCTTAAGGAAACCGTAAAAGACGTATATAAAGTACTCAGAAAGACTGAGAAATTCATGTCTATCCAGTACGATTACATTGAAGAAATCCTTCCTGAGGATATTTTCTTTATCACAACTCAGGAACTTGAGGACATGTTCCCCGAGTACTCTCCCAAGGAGCGTGAGTACTACATTGCAAAAGCTAAGGGCGCTGTATGCATCATGCAGATCGGTGACCTCCTTGCATCAGGTGAGAAACACGACGGCAGAGCTCCCGACTACGACGACTGGGCACTCAATGCCGATATTATCGTGTACTTCCCTGTTCTTGACATTGCTCTTGAATTATCAAGTATGGGTATCCGTGTAGACGAGAACTCACTTAAGACTCAGCTTGAGAAAGCAGGTTGCACAGAAAGAGCCGAGCTTCCTTTCCAGAAAGCAATCCTTAATAAGGAGCTTCCTTACACTATCGGCGGAGGAATCGGTCAGTCAAGAATCTGCATGTTCTTCTTAAGAAAGGCCCATATCGGAGAGGTTCAGTGTTCAATCTGGCCCGATGAGATGGCTGAAGAAGCAAAAAATAACGGAATACAGCTTCTATAATAACAATAAAACATTGAAGGTTGCGAATCTATTTTCGCAGCCTTTTTCATGTTATTAAGACAGGGAGAAATATTGACTTGTTTTCATCAACTAAAGATAAAATATCAAAACCAAAAAAATTATCGCCGGCACATACAATTCCGGTGAGTTTTCTTATAACAATCCTTGTAGGAGCGCTGCTTCTTATGCTACCGTTTTCATCGGCAAGCGGAAAACCCACGGATTTTCTGACCGCGCTGTTTACCGCAACAACGTCGGTCTGCGTTACGGGACTTGTGGTTGTTGACACTTACGCGCACTGGAGTTTTTTTGGCCAGCTGATCATCTTGATACTTGTTCAGATTGGCGGCCTTGGAATGATAGCTATCGCCGCTACTTTGATGCTTATAACGCACAAAAAGTTTTCGCTCGGTGACAGAATGCTTCTTCAGGACTCTTTTAATCTAAGTTCGGGAACAAAATTGCTCAGATTCCTTACCAGGGTGATAAAAGGAACTTTCATAACGGAAGGCCTCGGCGTGATTTTCTATTCATTTGTATTCATCCCGCAATTTGGCTTTATTAAAGGCCTGTGGATCTCGATCTTCAACTCTGTATCGGCATTTTGTAACGCAGGAATGGACGTTATCGGACAGGGCAGCCTTGCCAATTACAGAGAAAATCCGATTGTTATGGCAACTACCATGATTCTTATAATCATGGGAGGTCTTGGCTTTGTCGTTTGGTTTGACGTTCTTCATTCGATAAAAGAGGGTGTGAAAAAGAGATTCTCTCCCATCATTATGGTAAAAAGATTCTCCGAACATTGTAAGCTCGTTCTCAGCTTTACGCTTATACTTATAACGAGCGGCACGCTTATTTTTCTTTTGACCGAGTATAACAATCCCGGAACCATAGGAAACATGGGCTTTGGGCAGAAACTGGTAAACAGCCTGTTCCAGTCGATCACACTTAGAACTGCCGGATTCACCACTATTCCACAGGAAAACCTGACGGTTGCGTCCTGCCTTGTCTCATATTTATTCATGTTCATAGGCGGTTCGCCGATCGGAACTGCGGGCGGTGTCAAGACGGTCACAATTTTCCTGCTCTTTATGAATGTGCGCTCTTATGTAAAAAACGCGAATCAGAACGTCATCTTCAACAAGCGCGTTTCGGTGGATTCGATGAGAAAAGCAGCCGCAGTTGTTTATGTCAGCGTTTTCGCAACTCTCACACTCGCGGTACTTCTTTCGGTATTTAATCCCGTTCCGATGGAAGATGCGCTGTTTGAGGTTGTAAGCGCATGCGGAACCGTCGGTTTATCGAGAAATCTTACGGCAGCACTTAATCCGATTGGACGGATCATAATCATAGTTGCAATGTTCCTTGGAAGAACAGGTCCCATCTCGATGGTGGCGTTCTTTTCCGGAAATGAATCAAATAAAAACAACATCAACTACTCCGAGGGAGTATTCTACGTCGGATAAACGGAGGTATAGAAGTGAAAAAATCAGTAGCAGTCTTAGGACTTGGAAAATATGGACGCAGCGTGGCAAAGAGCCTGTATGCTATCGGTGAAGATGTGCTCGTTGCAGACAAAGACGAAAGACGTATAAGAGACATCTCATCCAAGGTAACTTCCGCAGTATGCGCAGACCTTGAGAACGAGGACGAGGTTATGGCGCTCGGGCTCCAGAACATGGACATAGTGATAACCGCAATGGGCGGAAATATCGCGGCAAGCATCATGGCGGTATCTATCGCAAAAGAAAAGGGCGTTCCGCTTGTAATCGCAAAGTCCTCTTCTTCCCGCATGGCCACTATTCTTCAGAGAGTCGGCGCAGACAAGATAGTCGATCCCGAGAAAGAAGGCGGTGTGCGCTCCGCAAGAATCCTCGCTTCACAGTCAATCCACGATTACTACGAGCTTGACGATAACCTCTGCATGGTCGAGTTGCAACCAAGAAACGCATGGCTCGGAAAGAGTCTTATCGAGCTCGATCTTCGTAAAAAACACAACATGAACGTTGCCGCCATCAAAGAAAAAGGCGGCAACTGGAGATATATCAATCCTTCTCACAAGCTCACCGAGAATAATCTTCTCATGGCTATTCTGGAGAAAAAAGATATCGAGAAGTGGAAGTAAGCAAGCTTTCTATCAAATAAAAAAAGATATCCCGTGCTGAATTATTGACACGGGATATCTTTTTCTTTATGCATTTTTATAATAGTTACGATATTAGCGACTATGGTTGCCGCATCGGAAGCAGCTCCTGTGTACGATCCGAGTATAAGATGGTAAAAGAACCACGGAATGAAAGTCAGCATCACCAGCATCTTAAACTTAAGCGGATCTTTTACATCCATAAACAGGATATATATTATGCATACCGCCGCAGGAATCATTCCAAATATACCCTGAGTATTAAGAATAACCGTCATAACAACTGATGCGGCTATGAAAAATATCTTCCACGGAAGATTCAGTTTTTCCTTATAACAGATATAGTTTCTTACGCACGACAAAACGTTATTTACCGCTCCCGTCACGCCTCCAAGGAGCATCATCGCCACTCCCTGCATAAGAATCTGAACAATCTGTAATATCAATATTTTGGACTTCTTTTTTACCGCTCCTGTTCCAATCTGTATCATTGCAGCAAAAAAGTCTATTATGTTCGCAGCCAGCTGCATATAAAACTCTCTCCTGTTTCATAAATCTAAATACATCTCAATATTAAACTACTAATACGAAATAAATGCAAACATAATAGGAAACGAGCTTAAATACTCTATTTCATGTATTTAAACACCTTCATTGATTCAAGCGGGTGTCCGCTAAAGTCAAAGAATGCCTGATTATCCCATGAGCATCCGCCGTAGTACTCTGCAGCATCTTTATCATAGCCTGAAGCGTAGCTGCTTGCCCAGCCGCTTCCGTACTTCTCCCAGATTGGTGAGTTATCGGCGTTTGCAGGGCCTACGGGAAGCCAAGCTCCTTCCCAGTAGAACACGCCGATACCTCCGACGCTGTTTACGTTCTGATAAAGATCATGCATATATGATGCCTGTCCATCGACAGTTGCGGGATAGCCTTCCACAAGATCACTCTTAGAAACTCTGTTTGCATAGCCGTCGCCGTCCTCTAAAGTATAGCAATATGAAGTCTCCGCGATGAACGCTTTCTTACCGAAGTGCTCGCCGATATACTTGATAACATTTTTCATATTATCCATATCACCGTGCCAGAACGGATAATAGCTAAGTCCCATCATATCAAAGTCAAGCCCGCCGTTTACGAGTTTCTCTATAAGTGACAGAACTCTTTCTTTCGGAGATATATCCGTATAATGAACTACGATTCCTATATCTTTGCCACGCTCGCTTGATATCTCACGAACAGCCTTGCTTCCTGACTTTAACAATTCAATGACATTCTCAATCTTCGTTTCGCCCGACATGCCGTTATTGATCTCATTACCAATCTGCACCATTCCAACATCTACTCCGGAATCAAGGAGCTTCGTCAGGCTGTCCTTTGTATAATCATAAAGAGCCGCTGACTTCTCGCTCAGACTCATACCGTTCCATGCCTTGGGAGCATACTGCTTCTGGGGATCGGCCCAGAAATCCGAGTAGTGAAAGTCAATCAAAACTCTCATTCCGTACTTGGTAGCTCTTTTGCCCAGCTCTATTGCAGCAGGAAGATCATTGTTACCGCCGCCATAGCCGTTCCCGTTCTCATCGTAAGGATCGTTCCACACGCGAATGCGAATGTAATTAATGCCGGAATCAGCAAAAGTTTTAAGCGCATCCTGCTCATTTCCGTCAAAGTCGTAGAATTTTACTCCGCTCTTTTCCTCAACAAGCAGTGAAGATACATCCATTCCAAAGATAAAGTCATCAGTAAGTCCGTCAATTGCAGTTTTCCACGTCTCCATATCTGCCTCCTTACCTTCCGGCTCCGCCGCATCATTGCTTGCAGCTTCACCATACGCCACTTCGCTATCTACCTCCGTTGCGCCTCCAAGCCCCTCGCTACTTACAGAGGAAGTTACGCTCGCGGCTTCTGCATCTATGTCTGTTTTTGACTCCGTGCCCACATCAGCACATCCGGTTACCGCACAAATTGCAAAAAATGTAGCTATAACAAATGATATTGTAATCTTCTGCTTCATATCCACCTCTTTGCTCCTGTATATCGTATTATGGTCCACTAACCCCGTCCCCTAGGTCCACTTCTTTTCCAAGTGCGAAGGAATAAATAAATGTACTTTTAACTTTCTTGCCTGTTGACGCTTCCAGCGCTCTTTTATAAAGATCAAGCTGAATCTTGTAGCGTTTAACGAGCTCGGCCGAATCGCGGGTATGATCTGTCTTGTAGTCGACAAGTACAATCTCATCATCCTCTATGAACCAAGCATCGATGATACCCTGGATAAGAACAATCTCATCAGACGGGAACTTTTTATCAAGTTCACTTGCGGAAACGCCCATCATAAAGGGTTTCTCCCGCATGAGAACACCTGCCTTGAAAGCCGTAGCCATTCGCTGTCCGAGCCCTGTTCCAAGAAACGCTGATATATCCTTAAGTTCAACGCTGTCAGCATAAGCCTTGGTTATCCTGTCATTTTGAACCAGACCGTCGAGCCACACTCCAAGCGCATCCATGCCGCTTCCGACACTGTAATCAAGAAGCTCCATAACTCTGTGGTACGCAGTTCCTCGCTCTGCGCCCGCAAGCCCATCAGATCTGCCTCCGCTTTCATTTACGGCACCTCTTCCATCATCATATTCTGCGCCGTAATCTTCCTCTTTAGTAAAATGCTCTCCCGTCTCTTCCAGAATATGTTTCTTAAGCTCCGTAACCGTAGTTTTGGTATATAGCCCCTTAAGATGCTCAAATCCGTACCTCGCATCCATCTTATCTTCAAGCTTCTTCGCAAGCTCCTTATCGTAATAAGCTCCGATACCGTCCATACGGATAAGCCCCTTAACGCTCTCTTTCTCATTACGGGCATTTATTTCATCTACACTCACAGACGAAATCGCAAATTTCGGCACGCTTTCTTCGCTGTCCATAAACTTATCGGTGATAAGCTCTGACAATTCGTACTTTTCCGCTAAGCTTCTGATTGCAGGATGCCTGACAAGCGAAGGAAGAACAAGATCAAGATAACATGACGCCGAAAGTCTTATCGAAAAAGGCATCAGTTCTTTTCCCTGCGAAACTCCGTGTGCAAGCTCAGGCTGACGTTTAAGCTCCTTGGCAAGTACATCCGGAAGTTTTTTGACCGAAGCGGTCATGATCAGTTTTTCTTTTGCTCGCGTAAGTGCAACGTAGAGTACACGCAGTTCTTCGCCCAGACTGTCCGTATTCATCTTATCTGCGATTATCACCCGCTTTAAGGTCTCAGAACGAAGACGCAGCTTAGAATCGATGCATTTAACACCTATTCCGAGATCCATATCCGCAATGAGATTGCCCTTGGTATCTGTCTTGTTGAACTGCTTGGACATTCCCGCAACGAACACTACAGGAAACTCCAGTCCCTTACTCTTGTGAATACTCATGATGCGCACAACATCGGCGTTCTCATCGATAATCCCCGCCTCGCCGTAGTCTACCTGTACGACCTTGATATGCTCAATGTATCTGACAAAGTGGAACAATCCCTTAAAGCTTGTCTTTTCGAAGCTTTCAGCCTTGGACAAAAGAAGCTCTATATTGGCCCTTCTCTGATTGCCCGCGGGCATCGCACTTACAATAAGTTCAAAGCCCGTAACATCAATGATATACTGCAAAAGCTCATGCACGGGAGTGTAAGTGGAAATATCCCTCAGATCTTCGATCAGCGAAACGAATTTCTCAAGCTTATCAGATAACGCCTGATTCTGAATAAGTGCCTTGTTTGTGCCATCTCCGCGTACAAGTTTTAAAATTCCCCCGTACAGAGAAGATGCTCCCAAAGTCTCTTCGTTTTTATTAAGTGTAATTTTAACAAGTGCAAGTTCCTCGTCAGTAAAGCCACCTATCGGTGAATGCATTACCGCAACAAGTGGTATGTCAACCGTAGGATTGTCTATTACCGAAAGGATATTCAGCATAACAGACACTTCCCACGCATCGAAATATCCGCTCTTTGACTCTATATAAGAGGGAATCCCCTGCTCCTCCAGCGCTTTTTTAAACACATCGTCCCATCCGGAGTTTGTCCTGAGCAAAATTACAATATCTTTAAACTTTAGCTCCGGATCCTCACGCATAAGCTCAAGTATCTTATTTCCTATCGCATGGGCCTCATTTTCTTTTTTACCCTCGGGGTCGTCTATAAGTATGAGCTCGGGAGTCATGTCAAAAGAGGGCTCGTCATATCCCGCACCCGTCACAAGCTCCGCGTCCTTGTCATACTCAACGCTTCCAAGATCCTTGCCCATTATCTTCCTGAAGATGTAGTTGGTTCCCTCGAGAACCTCTTCCCTGCTTCGGAAATTCTTGTGAAGGTCGATCCTCCTGTCACTTGCAGACGCATCCTTACTGTAAGTCGCAAGCTTCTCCATGAAAATCTCGGGACGCGCAAGTCTGAACTTATAAATACTCTGCTTTACGTCGCCAACCATGAACCTCTCGGAAGATCCGGCCTTAACCCCTGATATCGCCTGCAAAATAAGCTCCTGCACGGAGTTACTGTCCTGATACTCATCAATTAAAACTTCTTTAAAGAATTCCCTATATTCAAGCGCCACGTGCGTCGGTTCACCCGTCTCATAATCAATAAGAATATTCAGCGCAAAATGCTCCATATCGGAAAAATCGATCAGGCGCTCTTCTCTTTTCTTTTCATCAAAAAGCTGTATGTAACGAAGTGTCAACCTGCAGAGCTCCTTCACCGCCCTGTCGCAAAGCTTCATCTGCTCGGCGACCATATCGGACGTAAGCACCAGGTAGTTCTCGGTGATCTTCTTTATGTCCTTCTTTACGCTGTCACGAAGCTCCTTTGCGCGCTCTTTTTTCTCAGGCGATACGCTCTCGTCCTTCTTTGCAGGCAATCTGTCAAAAGAAATCCCTCTAACCGCGTCATACAGCTCATCATACGACTCGTAAGCCGCAGCACGCCCCATCATCTCCGCTTCTTTCTCAAGCAGCTCTCCGTACATATATGGTCCGTCGGGCAAAAGAGTCAGCTCATGAGCCGCGCTCAACTTATCCTGTGCCTCAAGAAGCATTCTTTTTACCGAAGTAACACATTCTTTTACCCATTCAAGCTCATCAAAATTCTTTCCCTCGATGTCGTAATCAAGCGCCCTCTCCTTGATATAAGCCTCAGGCCACGGCATACTCATGGAAAAGCGATAGAGCCTTTCGATATACTCTTCAACAGCCTTGTCGTTACTTCCCGTGCCGAAATATTCCATGCAATAGATGAAATCTTCGTTGCTTCCTTCTTTTGCCTTAGTATACTCTTCCTCAAGCATGTTCTTCATAACATCTTCCTGAAGAAGCCTGAGCTCACCTTCATCTCCGACACTGTATGACGGATCAAGCCCAACAAAATTAAAGTTATTTTTAATAATATACTGGCAGAAAGAATCTATCGTAGTTATCTGGGCATTATGAATAAGCGTCTCCTGCTTCTGCAAATGTGTATTCTCAGGATCCTCCAAAAGCTTGTCCTGAATGGCAAGAGTAATCTTCTCCTTCATCTGCGAAGCTGCCGCTTTTGTAAAAGTAACGACAAGAAGGTGGTCAATATCCACACCTTCATTTATCATCTGTATGATGCGCTCGACAAGAACAGCCGTCTTTCCGGATCCGGCGGCGGCTGAAACCAGCACATTACATTTTCTGGCGTTTATTACCGCCTTCTGTTCATCAGTAAACTCAACTTTCATTCCTTATAAGCTCCATTGCTTCTTTATCGTCAAGATCAAGTTTTCTCCTGGAATATCCCGGAATCTTATCGTCAAATCCGCATATTCCCTTATACTCGCAGTACTTGCAAGATCCCTTTACATCCATCTCATAAGGATTTACCTTAATATCTCCGTTTAAGATGGACTTACCGAATTCGCGAATCTTCTTATCTACATACTTGGAAATAGCGGAATAATCCTCGTTTGAAACAGCACTTGAAGCCGCTGTCAGGTCTCCGCTCTTGTTAAAGCCGACCGGTATAACGTCAGATGTACCGTTTATGCTGTTATCAAGCATATTGATGATATCTCTGTTTCCGTTGACCAATCCGGTCGTACGAAGTGCCTTTATTATCTCTTTATTGATAACGTCCGGTTGTAAATCTCCCGAACCGCTTATCATCGGGTCGTCCACATGATAATACAAAACAGCGGCGGGAACGGCTTCTTTTCCGTTATAAATTTTCTTGCTTGCGGCGGTCGCAACATTCATATACATAACAAGCTGAAGCTGAAGGCCGTAATATAACGATGCAAGACTCAGTTTTTTTCCGCCCGATTTAAAATCGATAACCTTGACATAAACATGATCCGAATCTTCATACAGATCAACGCGGTCAATCCTTCCGTGCAATTTCATGCTCTCAACTATTCCGCGTTTCTCATATTCCGAAAGAGTTATATCTATCTCTTCGATTTTGCCCGCTTCCCTGAAATCCATCTCGACATACGCAGGCTCAAAATTTCCTTTTGAAATCTGGTATTTGAGCGTATCAACCGTTCTGATAAGTATCCTTTTTATGCGCTCAACCATGAATTCATTACGCGCGTTACTTAAAAGGATAGTCTCCCCGTACGCATCAACACTTTCTGTTAAGGCACGATTTAATATCTCGTCAGACTCTTCTTTAGGCAAGTCTCTCCACGATATATGCCTGTTTATAATCTCGCTTGTATATTTTTCGAGAACTTCATGGAAAACATTTCCGAGATCTGCCGAAGCAAAGTCATACTCTTTTCTCTCCGACAGCCCCATTCCGTATCTTAAGAAATGTGAATAGCAACACGAAGCAAACTTCTCAAGCCTGCTCACACTGTTCTCAAGATTTGCTCCGTAAAGAGCGAGCGCGATATTCTTGGCAAGAGGCCTGTCTTCATAGTGCTTAAACGCAGCCTCTGTCAGCTTGTCCAAAAGAGATTTCTCTTCATATTTCTTTCCGACAATCTCATATAGCGTTGAAAGCTCAGTCTTTTCCTTATCATCCAGTATTCCGAGCGAGTATTCCCTCATCATCTCCGCGAGATTATCGAGACTGTCGTTGACACAGGAAACCTGCTCCTCAAAAGGCGCATCCTCAGGGCGCTCAACCTCAATTCCTTCATACAATGACTCTATCTTCGAGATAAGATATGCAGGTCGCACACTCTTTCCATCGGTTCCAAGTTCAGAGTACGACAAAACAAGCCGGTCCGTAGGCTTTGTGAGGTTCATATACAGATAGAGCCTCTGAATATACATCTGCTGTCTCGGCGTCGGCGCAAGCTCAACTCCCGTATCAAGGTCAAGCAAAAACTGCCTGTCCATATCGGAAAGAATTCCTCCGCCGCCGGTATTTGCCGGAATTAGTCCGTCGTTGACTCCCATAAAGAAAAGAGCTTTGATCTCGCGAAGTCTCGTTCTCTCAATATCTCCGACAATGACTCTGTCCACATCCTGAGGGATTGTTCCGACCTCGATATCCCCGAATCCGACATTCAGAATATCCTTATATTCCTTAAGTTCCAGCTTATCATCCCCGATAAGCGCCGCAATCTGCTTCAGGATATCGGAAACTTTCTTGTAGACCTGGTCGTACTCTTTGGCCTTCTCCCTGTCTCCGAACTTTTCAAACTTCTCTTTATAGCGCTCAAGCTTTGTGCTGCAGTCGTTTTCCTCTATCATTTTGAAAAGAGCTTCCGTAATCTCCGCAGCCGTTCCTCCTTTTGCATCAAAAAGAGGCTTAAGCTCCGCACTGATTGCAGCTCTCATTCCGTCAAGTTTCTCAATAAGCTCAAGTTCCGATGTATCGTCTTCTTTGCTTTTTTTTCTCTTAAACTTAGTCGGCATCCTGCGCATAAAGCGGTCTTCCCACTGCTTTCTTCCCTTTATGCCAAGTGCCCTTACGTAGTTTTCAAGAATGTCGGTGTCCTCCTTGGAGAAATCCGTCATTCCGCTTCGCATATAATGAAATACGTCTTCGTATCTGTATCCCGATATAACAATGTTTATCGCACTTGTGATGTACTCGATAAACGGATTCAACAGCAGTCCGGTGTTTTGGTCTATATAAACGGGGATGTCAAACTTTCTCGCAGCTCTTTTCACCAGATTACCGTACGAGCTCAAACCTCCGCACACCACCGCTATATCTCTGTATGCATATCCCTCATCCCTAACAAGTGAGCGGATCTTCATCATGGTTCTGCGAACTTCCTCTTCGGTCGTCTGCGTCTCAAATATCTGTATGGAATCCTGCTTCTTGCTGTACTTGCAGGAATTATATCTGAAAAGATTCTGCTCAAGAAACGCAAGCGGTGGGTTATCCTTAAGCCTCATTACCTTCTCATCTCTTATGAAGATATCCCCGCCCGAAGCCTTTTTGCTCATCTCGTCGTTTCTGATATTTCTCCACGCTTCAAAATCAAGGCTTCCCTGCGAGATTGCGCCCGCTTCCTTGCAAAGCTCATATTCTATCTTCTCAAGGTCACGCACGGTCTTTTTCGTGAGCATGAACAGTTCCTGTTCCTCAAAAGAGCCTGCGTACGGATTTTCATTTGGCCCAATCGTAAGGGATACGCACACTTCCTTTGATACACGAAGGAGCTCTTTTATAACCCTGTACTGAATCGGCGTAAAACCTGTGAATCCGTCGAATACAATGACACTGTCTTTTAAAAGAGGTGACTTTGGAATCGCCTTACATAAAATATCAAGCGTTTCTTCTGTGGTTATGAATTTTCCTTGGATGTAGCGAAGAAATTCTCCGTAAAGGAGTCTAAGATCTTTTATCTTGGAATTGAGTGCAGCCTTGGAAGAGCTCTTTTCCTCAAGGATGGCAAGTGCCTCGTCTCCTATTCCGTACTGCATAAACTCTGAAATTGTGGACTTAACTTCATCGATATATCCGGGCTTATGCATATTTCCGCCTATTACGGGGAGTCGGTCACCCAGAATATCGGCCACTCGGCGTAATACAAGGCTCTTTCCAACATCATCGAGCACAGAAAAAGAGCTTTTAGACGTCTCTTCCAAAACTCTGTGTGAAAGACGCCCAAAGCTCAATACATCAATGTTCATTATCGCATGCGAAGGATGCATTCTTACCACATCCTTCTGCGTTTGCATCGTAAACTGATCCGGAACGATAAGTAAAAAATCATTACCGGTGTTATTAAAACTTCTTTTAATTATTTCTTCTATCAGCCCCGTGCTCTTCCCCGCGCCGGATGCCCCAAAACAAAACCTAAGCATTTATGCTCTGCCACCTCAATCTGCCTTTTTAAAGATTCACGGTCAAGTGCTCTCAATCTGTTTCAGAACACTTTTCAGTTTATCAAGTTCATCCATGTACCTGCATCCCGCAATGAATCTCCATTTACCATTATAGTGGAAAGGAAGAATGATGTACATCAGGATTCTGTCCTCATCCCCGGGAAGCGCAGACCTGTAGTAATCAACGAGGTAATGCTTGCCCGAACTTTCAATCCGGTCGTGAACGGTAGTGATATCAAAGAATTTTTTAAACCGCTCCTTGTCAGCTTCCATGATGTGCGTATCCGAATACATCTGCACCGCCACAACGGCCTTTCTCTCTATATCCGAAAGAGCCTTCTGATTTCCGCAAAGGAAGAGATTTTCAAACGTTCCCTCCTCATTAAACAGATCTATGCGGTTATACAGATTCAAAAGATGCATGAGCACGGCACTGTAATCATCCGCGGAATGTGCCTCCTTCTGCGCGGTGACGTTTCGTGAAACAAGCGCAAATGCTGCTTTTTCCCCGTGTCTTGAAAGGAACCTTACCTTGGTATTTATCACATAGCCATTAGCCACAAGATCGGCCTCACTTCTCTGGTTATAAGATGATTCCGCCATCTTCAGGATATTTGCAAATCCGCTGGCATTATCCCTTTCCTTGGACCTTCCGATCTCATTTGCCCTGTCCAGATTCTCCGCACCTATAGTCTTCAAGAAATCAATATAGGCTTCATTTGCGTATACAAAACTCACTTGATCGCCATGTAGCTCCGCTATGGCAATCGGAAGTTTTATCATGATCTCCATACTCTTTGTTTCAAGCGGCGTGCTGTTCAGGAAATTGACTGTACCGATATCATCGTAATACGAGCTGAAATCAAACTCCTCATTGTTCTCAAAGCTGCAATCAACACTCCTTACAAATTCAGAGACAGGCTTAGGCTTGCCAAAAAGATATCCCTGCATCTTTTCGCATCCTATGTTCAAAAGAAATTCATACTGTTCTTCCGTCTCAACACCCTCTGCGAGCGTATGTATTCCTAGCTCTTTTGCCATATTTACTATGGATGCAAGAATTATCCTCGATTTCTGATTCGTCTCAAACTCGCGCAAAAAGCCCATATCAATCTTGATAACATCGAAGTCATAGTCTTTCAGGTTGTTAAAAGAACTGTATCCTGCGCCGAAATCGTCCATCCAGACTTCATATCCGGCATCCCTGAATTTCTTTATATGTTTGCCCAAAAAATCTGCTCCGGATGCGATAGCACTCTCCGTAACCTCAATGTGGAGAAGCTTTTTGGGAATGTCATATTTTGCCCTGCACTTATCAATCTCACTCATAATGTCACAAAGCTCAAAATCAAGCCTTGAGAGGTTTACGGAAATCGGCTCAACAGCATATCCCGAATCTATGTCATCCCTCAGATCCGAACAGACCTGATCTATCATGTATATATCAAGCCTGTGTATAAGATGAACGCTCTCAAGCACCTCAATAAAAACAGCCGGAGAAATGATACCGTAAGTCGGATCAAGCCACCTTGCAAGCGCCTCATATCCGCAGACTTTTCTCGTGACCGCTCTTATTTCTTTCTGATAATAAACCTGGAAATATCTCTGTTTAAAAGCACTTTCAAAATTATCGATAACGTACTGGCGAAGCTCATTTCTTTTGTCCAGCTCCTCGGTGTAAAGGTTGTTGTCCCTGTCATAGACTCTTATGATGTCGTCACACGCCATCTTGGCTCTGTCGACCATTATAACGGGATCTTCCTCAGTGCCCTTGGCGCGGTAAATACCGGCCTTAATCTTCATCTTAAGACCCTTCTCGTAATTATGTACGGCTTCTCTGAAATCATCCAATTTATCAAGAAGCTCTTCTTTATCAATGGATTTTCCAAGGACGATAAACTGATCTCCGCCTGTTCGCGCAACCAGTTCATCAGGGAAAATGTTTTTGAGTTCATGTGCCATTCCTCTCAGAAAATCGTTGCCTCCCGCGAAGCCGTATTTCTGATTGAACACCTTGAAATTCATAACATTTATGTAGATGATAACTGTATCTTCGGATGCAGAGTATTTGTCATGCCCCCGGAGATGCTCAAGGATACCTGTAAGATTGTGCAGTCCCGTGAGCTCATCTATATGATTTTTTTCTTCGATAGTTATAACATCTTCCATTTGCTTCATAACGTCTCTATAGCCTCCGAAAATTGTCGACCTGTACCTTATTAACGCAAATAAAAATATCAATTATCGTATAATCACAAATATTATATCACAAGAATTACACGATAATTGATATTTACAGTAATTTAAGATGTTTGGAGTTAACCCTTACATGAGCTTCTCGTCGTAGATGGCTCTCTGGCCGCCGACGTACTTGGGACGGTGGCGGGCACATATTATTGGAGCGGCCCCGATCTTTCTGAGTGAGATTCTCATTGGAACAACAACTGAATGCAAATGCATTCCGATCATGGTGCCGCCGATATCTATTCCTGCGTCTGCCTTTCCGTTTATCGATTCTACAAGGACAGGATTTTTGAATCTCTGATAACATACGGTTGCAAAAGCTCCGCCGGCATGATTGGGTTGAGGAATTGCATTGACCTGTTCAAATCCATATTTCTCCATGGTCTCTCTTTCGACCACAAGTGCCCTGTTTAAGTGCTCGCAGCACTGTGCAGCCATCAAAATACCGTTCTCTTCAAGGACGGGAACTATTCCGTCAAACACCGCATTCGCAGAATCCAGATTTGTAGCCGTTCCAATCTGGTCTCCGAGTATTTCACTTGATGAACAGCCAACTACGAATATTGCTCCAGGCGCAAGATTCGCCTTTTCAAGTATTTCCGTAACTGCCTGTCTGCTCTGATCTGTTATCTCTTTAAAATCCATTTTTTCATCCTCTTTAATTCAAATTGCATAATGCATATTCATTTTATTTTCTTATTCCACAATTCACAAGCATGATTTCAAAGTCTGCAATGCACCGGGCAAAAGACCTATATCAAGATTGGAATAATCAATTATAAAGCGCCCCTGAAGCTGCTTATCCGGAGTTTCCATGCAATAGTCCGAAACCGCCGAGATCTTGATCCTGCTCTTTTTCAGCATATCTTCAAGCTCTCTGTCCGTATGCTTCGTAAAAAGCTGCAGGATAAAATGAAGTCCCGAATCATTCTCGATAAGCTTGTAATCCACTCCTTCAAGCTCTCTTTTTATTATCTCAAGAACGCTCTCGCGCTTCCTCGTATACTGATGCCGCATCCTGTTTATGTGCTTTTCAAAATATCCTTTTTTAATAAAGTCCGATAAATTGTACTGATCAAATGTCGGAACAGTGCAGGAATAAAAAGAAAGCTCATCATAGAATCTCTCCGCAAGATGCGCGGGAAGCACCATGTATCCAATTCGAATGGTGGATGTCAGCGACTTTGAAAAAGTGTTGATATATATAACCTTCTCAGCCGTATCCATGCTCTGCATCGGCGGAATCGGGTTGCCGCGAAGCCTGAATTCACTGTCGTAGTCATCCTCAACGATGTATCTGCCATCCTTCTCGCACGCCCACGCCATTATCTCGTTTCGCCTTCCTATAGGCATTGTAATTCCCGTCGGAAAGTGATGCGTGGGGCTGATATGCGCAATGTCGGCTTTAGTCCTCACAAGTTCTGAGACAAGAAGCCCCGCGTCATCCATTTTACCATAAGCATGCTCAACGCCCTCAGCCTCGTAAATCTGGCTTATTTTGCGATATCCCGGATCCTCAACACAGTATGTCTTATCTTTTCCAAGAAGCTTGATTATAAGGCCGTAGAGATACTCAGTTCCCGCCCCGACAACAATCTGATCGGGCGATACCTGAAGGCCTCGAAACGACGCAAGATGCCCCGCAATAGCCTCTCTAAGCTCATATATGCCATTACTTTCAGACACCTCAAGGAGCTTGTCGCTTCTGCCCGCAACATTCTCACGCGTAAGCTTCGCCCACACCGAAAAAGGAAACGACTCCGCCGCGGGCCTGCTAAGTGAAAAGTCAAAGTCGTACTTATCCTTATTTTTCTTTGGCTTCGCCCTATACTCAGTTCTTTTCTCCTGAGGAAAAGAAATCGTCAAAGTCTCAGCCACAAAATATCCCTTCTTGGGAAGCGCCTCAATGTACCCCTCTTCCACAAGCTGGTCATAGGCATTATCCACCGTGACCGTACTTATCCCAAGGTTATCCGAAAGGCTCCTCCTCGACGGAAGCTTCTCTCCGGGCAAAAGAACTCCTTTGGTAATATCATCTTTTATAAAGTTGTACAGCTTTTGATAAAGAGGGCCTTCCCCCTTCGAAAAATCGTACGTTAGCATAGTTATAATATAATATGAATCATTTTTACTTTGCAAAATATTTTGTGTTTCTTGCAGTACCTGTTTTTTCTATCAATTTTTCATCAAGTAATGAATTGAGTATTCTGATAAGGCTCGCCTTCTTTATGCCCGTCAACTTCTCAAGTTCTCTTCGTGTCATACCATCTGAACCTACAAGCGCCTGCATCACTATTTCTGACATATCATCGGTTTGAATTCGGATTTTCACGGGTAAAGTTACACATATTGTATGCTCTGTAAATGAAAACTCCGGCTTGCAACGTTCATTTTTATATGCATCGGTTATTCTTCGTATACCGGTTCCAAATTTCTCAATATAGTTAAGCTTATAAAAAACATCCGCCAGTCTTGGATTACGCAAAACAGATACTTGCGAATATAAATATTCATCCTCGGAAATATCTTCAGGAAGCCCTCCGGGTGATGTAATCTGTATTTTATCCTTGTACATTGCTATTTGTACTGAAGCCTGAATATCCCACATACGATGTACAATTGCATTAGCAAGTGCCTCTCGAAATGCTGTTTCAGGCACCATTTCAACAGTGTTTCTTTTTGCTTCCTTTATCTCATCATATTGGTAATATTTCTTATACACTTGAATTGCAGCATTATATTCAGCAATCAAAGATTCATGTTCAAATGTTTCTCTGTCCATAATCTGATTTTCAGATTCGCCAAACCTGATAATATCTATTCCCCTATATTGATTCTCATCTGCCAAAAGCTCAGCTGCAATCGTATATCCACTCCCCTCTACGTAAAGCCCAAGCGTTTTTAAGATATTTCTGTCAAAAACATCAATCTTAAGCATATTCTTCAGTTCTTTTTCCAATATTGAAAAAGACAAATCCTGGTTTTCTGCCGAAAGTTCCTCATAATCACGATTTGTCCCTCTTAGAACCAATCGCTTTAACTCTACAGTGTCAACCGGAACACTTGCCGTATCAGCCCTGCGGTATGCCTTTCCATGATAAAAATATGGTGTTTCCGATCCTCTCAGAATATTTAAAATAACCGTTTTATTATGCTCATTCACAGTAATATCATACTCAGGAACCGGCGAAATACTGTCATTAATTGCATTTTCAATATCTATCGCCGCTTTATGAGGATTTTCCAATCCTTTGATTGATCCGTCATCGCAAATCCCAAAAATAATTTTTCCATCATTATAGTTTGCAAATGCACTTACAACCTTTAAAAATGTCTTTGTAACAGTTTCCTTATATTCTATGTACTTACTCTCCTGACGCATAATTCCCCCTTTGCACTAGATTATCGTTGCATCTCATGAAACAATTATACATTATCGTTGCACACTTTTGCAACGATAACCACATATCGTTGCAAATAACTCGAAACGATAACTACATATCGTTGCAAATAACTTGAAACGATATGTAGTTATCGTTCCAGATGTTGCAACAATAAAAACCCGGACGCATTTCTGAATATCTCCCAATGCGTCCGGGCTTTTATTGTTGCAACTATATTTTATTCGTATCAAGTGCCTGCCATCAATGATGGAAAAGTCTGAGTCCTGTGAATGCCATTACCATGTCATGGCTGTTTGCTGCTTCGATAACGTTGTCATCACGAACAGATCCGCCGGGCTGTGCTACATACTTAACACCGCTCTTGAATGCTCTCTCGATGTTGTCTCCGAAGGGGAAGAAAGCGTCTGAACCAAGAGCTACGTCTGTGTTCTTGTCAAGCCATGCTCTCTTTTCAGCCTCTGTGAATACTGCAGGCTTCTCCTTGAAGATGTTCTGCCACTTGCCATCTGCAAGAACGTCCATGTAATCTGCACCGATGTAAAGGTCGATAGCATTGTCTCTGTCAGGTCTCTTGATGTTATCAAGGAAAGGAAGGTTAAGAACCTGAGGTGCCTGACGAAGGAACCAGTTGTCAGCCTTAGAACCTGCAAGTCTTGTGCAGTGGATTCTTGACTGCTGTCCTGCTCCAATACCGATAGCCTGTCCGCCCTTTACGTAGCAAACTGAATTTGACTGTGTATATTTAAGTGTGATGAGTGCGATGATAAGGTCAATCTTTGCAGACTCAGGAAGTTCCTTGTTGTCTGTAACGATGTTTGTGAGCATATCCTCGCCGATCTCGATGAAGTTGTGTCCCTGCTCGAAAGTTACGCCGAACACCTGCTTCTTCTCGATCGCATCGGGAACATAGTTCTCGTCAATCTTGATAACAGCGTAGTTTCCGCCCTTTTTAGCCTTAAGGATCTCAAGTGCCTCGTCTGTATAGCCGGGAGCAATGATTCCGTCAGAAACTTCTCTTTTTACAAGCATTGCTGTGTCCTTGTCGCACACATCAGAAAGTGAGATGAAATCTCCGAATGATGACATTCTGTCAGCTCCGCGGGCTCTTGCGTAAGCGTTTGCAAGAGGTGAAAGCTCGCCAAGATCCTCTACCCAGTAGATTTTCTTTTCAATATCTGAAAGAGGTGTTCCTACAGCGGCACCTGCGGGTGAAACGTGCTTGAATGATGTTGCTGCCGGAAGTCCTGTAGCTTTCTTAAGCTCAGAAACAAGCTGCCATCCGTTCAAAGCATCAAGAAGATTGATATATCCCGGTCTTCCGTTAAGTACTTCGATTGGAAGATCGCTTCCGTTTTCCATATAAACCCTTGAGGGCTTCTGATTGGGGTTGCATCCGTATTTAAGTTCGATTTCGTTCATATTGATTCTCCTGTTCGCACTTGTCTCAATTATCGGTTACTGCCTGATCACTTATTCTTGTTGATGATCCTTGTCTCGTACTTTCCTGTCTCGATGTCAATGAATCTTGTGAAAAGAGATACCTTATTATCCTCGTTAAGGGCCTCCCATACATTGTTTGTGAAAGTATCGATATCTCCCTCGATATTTACGAGTGTAGGCTCACCCTCGTAACTTGGAAGCGGATTTGCATCCTTCATATATGTGTGGATAAAATAGCCCTCTCCTGCCTTGGGATTCTCAAATGAATATGTAAATCTCTGGCATGATGAAGGATCTCCGTTATTGCTCTTTAAGATAGACATTGAAAAATCGTATTTGCCGTTTTCAACATTCATGATACCTGAAATACGAGGTGTGTAGTTGGGTGCATCGGGCTCAAATTCTCTTGTGCGAAGAGCCTGCTCAAATGTCTTTCCTTCTTTCATAAGATCATATACTGTATCTGTCTGATCACCGTTTGTAACGATGGTTGAATTGCCAAGAACACGTACAGGTGCATAAATGATAAGGCTGGGATCTTCCATCTTGGAAGGATCGAATGCCTGTGTGCGGATTCCCTCTCCGTCTTCAACAAATACTCTGTTTCTGCTGTTCTCACTTCTTCCCATGATGAAGTAAGCGCAAGCTGCCTTCTTGCCGTCAGCAGTAAGGCCGATAACAATGCCTCTTCCCGGGTATGTAGTGCGTGAAATTTCCTGTTTTAAATCTACCATTCCTCTTCCTCCAATATAAAACCGCCTGAGCATCCACAAAAGCGGTTGCCCAGGCGGTCGACATTCATAATATATTTCCATACTCCCATGTGGTTACCCACTTATCCGCCAGTTGTATGAACACATATAGCGTACACTTTTACCACAAAAAAATCAAGGAAAAGAATCACTTAGAATCAGTAGCGCATCAAGTTCCTTACAGCATATCTAAAGAACCTGTCTCTTGTGCCTTTACCTTTGCAAACACTGAGTATTATTCCCACAAAGATATAAGCCATCACAATATAACTCGTTTGTGATGAAAAGAACGGCAAGAACGTATCAGTGTATGGTATCGTCCCGGTATTTTCAAATATGTTGATCACTGTATTTTCCAAAAGGACGTTAAGACACCCTGTTCCCATCAGGAAACTAAGATCGTTTTTACACCTAAAGACCGACTTGTAGCCAAATGCGATAACAGCTATAACCAGGAGTGCAATGCCGATCGCCGGTAAAAGTCCATATCGATTTGCCTGATATGCAAGCAGATAATCCAGGTCGGGCTTTGGCAAAAATTTCAAATTCTCTTTTCCCGAACTGCCGACAAGATTCACATCGAAGAACGATTGAACCGTTGAATCGTCCAGAGAAAAGACATTGCTCATTGTTTTATGCCCCCATCTTCCGATCACTCCGGTCTTATCGACAAATAACGATGCAGCAAACACGATAACCGCAAGTGCTGCCAGAGATAAAAGAAAATTTATCTTAAACCATCTTTTCTTGATACAATACAAAAGCTGCATGATCATAGCCGACAAAAGCACAATCTCCGTCATCACACGTGTGCTTTTATGTATGATCAAAATGGGAACGATCATCCAAAGTATTGCCTTTAAAAGCTCCAAAATCCCGCCGTGCCTGTATTTATGCAAAACCGCTCCGTAAACCGGAACATAGAGACACATAACCGCCGCAGTCAAAACTTTCACGGAGCCAAATCCGAGATACATATTTTCAGGTTGAAACCTAAGAAATACCAGAATCAGTATTATGCCTACCGCAATCTCTTTTGCCCGCTTTGCTATCAGATTATGGCCTATCATATACACCGCGATCATGACAATTATTCCAATGCCAACACTTGTATAGAAAGTACTGTTCCCGGTTAGTTTTATTGATTTATCTTTTCCCATAAACCAATGTACAATGATGCTTATAACTCCTATAAGCGCTGCTGTAATAACAACATCCCACTCAATCTTACGATGCATGTAAAAAAACTCCTCCCTGAGCTGCGCATCCATTCGGAGCGCTTTTTATATCATAGAAAATGAATTTCCTATTGATATAAAAAGTTGTACATTATCATAATGCCGCTGTAAAGCGGATACAGGCAGGATTCACAAAATTTTCATATCATGCGTTATTATTTGAATTGTCTTTCGAGCCGGCAGTTCCCAAAAGCAATTCGTCTACTCCGTCTCCATCGATATCCGCTTGTAAATATCCAAAACTATTGCTGCTTCGTCGGTCACGCCGGACTCGTTGTCTGAATTCTTATTTGAACCACATCCTGCGATAATTAATAAAATCATCAATGCCATGCCAATGGCTGTTATGTTTTTCTTCTTCATTTCGACCTCTTATTCATGGCTATAGATCAATAAGGCGCGGAATAGTAGAACCATTTTTCCTTATCATACATCACTCTATTTTGGAAAAAATGTTCATTTGGCTCTTCTATAAAGAATCCATCTTCTGTAATACCGGTTTTTTCAGCTTCCCCCCACCCGGTGCTTGCCATGTAAGATGAATCATAATATGCATAAAGTTTTTCTCCCTGCTTACTCAGAATTATACGAATAGAATCTTCACTATCCTTTTTCAGAACATAAAAAATACATTCATACACATTATCTAAATTAAGATCTGCATATGTAATATCCTGTATTTCCGATGGAGAATGTCCTATTTCTCTCAAAAAGTCACCAAAATGAATATCTCTGTAAATCGAATCAGTTCTGTACCTGGATACTGCATTCAGAATACTGTCTTTTTCAATAATTTCCGAGTAAAAATCAGGATTATTATTCGGAAAGGTATAATTCGAATTGTCTTGGGATGGCACGTATGCTGAGATAACTTCATACTTTTCTATCGGAAATACATTATCAGGCGCAAATGATGTAAGAAAATATGTATCAGGCACTACATCCCTTTCCGGTGTGAATTTTATATCATATTCTCCAGTTTTCGGATCTTCATACTCAGTACTTCCGGAATATAATACTTTTGCTGTTAGCTCATTATTATTTAAAGAAAAAAGGGTAAATTCTTCTCCTCCCATATGCGCCCAAGATTGCAATATTCCGTTGCCGCTTGGATATGCAAAAAAATCACTGTGACCGCTGCCTATCACATCAATACACTTTACTTTGTTATCAGTATATGTATATACCCATACATGAAAATCAGCTTCACAGTTTCCATAGTGTACCATTAATTCAGGCGTCGAATCTTTGTCAATGTCATATATTGAATATGCTCCTCCCGAACAACCATATTCATCAACTCCGCACTTATCAAGAACTTTAAGAAAATTAATATATGCCGATTTGTAATCACTATATGTAACTTTTTCCGCGTCACTAATCAAAATTTTAGCTAAACTTCCTACACCCTCCTCCGACAATATAGACTTTAATTTACTCATAGAAAAATCATCACCTAACGACTCTTGAATAAAATCTACGCAAAACTGTTGCGGATAAAAATCGGTGTAATAATAGTCGGAATCAGTTTCACACAAAAAGACAGTAGTATAAGAATCCGATTTACCAATAACTGCAATATCTTTTTCTTCATCATTACTATAGTCAAAGCAATCTATATCTGTGATTTCACTAAAATGGTGATGCGTATTTATAGTCGCTTTTGTTTCATTATCTTTTATGATATCGATGAAGGTATATTGAGTATCAATTCCTTGATCTATAAAATCATCATTATAAGCGCAGATTTGTACAAGCCCCTGCTCAGGAACAAGCTCAGATTCTATTTCAATTAACTTAGTTTTAGAATCAGAATAAGCTTCGGATGATTTATCCTCAGATTCCGGATTTATAGGAGCTTTTTCGGCTGTTGCTCCACAACCTGTAAGCAATATAAGTATAGTCAGTGGTAATATTATGTTTATTCTCATTGTTTATCCTTAAAAAGATGAAGTTGAAGTTGCATTTCTTGTTTACAATATCTATTTTTAAGCACATCGCTCAACTCATCATACTCTTTCTCAGTCAATTCACGTTCCTGCGATGCGCTATCAGAATAATAGTAGACTTCTCCCCACTCATCATCACGGAAGCTGACTTCACAATAAGCACTTTCAATAGCTTCCAGGTTTCCGGCATTGTACTTGAAATATTCAGCGCCATATGATGAATTAGGATAAACAAAACTATGCTCAATAATGCCCTCTGCATATATTTTATAGCAATCCCTTTCGTTTCTTTCGAATACCGTATATACTACGCCTTTTCTAAGTGTAAACATGCTGATTATATCCACATAATATGAATCATCTTCCGAACCGGTCGTTCCCAAAAGTAATTCGTCTACTCCATCTCCATCAATATCAACTTGTAAATATCCAAATTGATCGTTTTGGTTAGTAAAGGCATTATATACCGGAGATGTAACCCATAAGTACCGCGTAGCTTCATCCAAAAAAGTTTCAGAATCAGATGTATCCATTACATCAAGCAAGTAGTTTATCTTTTCAATAAATTCATCGTACGAATGGAATACTACTCCATCATTTTCTAATGTGTTTGCTGTACTCTCTTCATTGCTTGAAGTTCTCTCTGCTTCGTCCGTGATAGGTTCTGCCTTTTCACCCGAACACGCTGCCAATATAATAAAAAGTAATGCAGCTGTAAGTAATGCTTGTAATTTCATACTCTTTTTCTCAATTTTTTCAAATTAGCCTATGACCTTTATACATTTAGTCTATTCGACCACGAATGGTATATAATCGATTTGTTTTAACGGATATTTTTTATAAAATTCTTCTGCATAATTTGCATCAGGATCGGCTATTTCATAAACTTTTTTATTTTTATAGCAAGTGCGTGTCCCCGACTCCCATTCACTACCTTCAATGAGTTTTAATTCGCCTTTGCTATATCTGTAAACCATATAATGTCCATCATGACAACTACCTGATCCCTCCTTTACTATAATTCCACCTTCGCAAAGATGATACATATTTCTGTATCCTCCACTCAAAACATGTAAAACCTTTCCGTTTCGAATAGTAAACAAATCATATATAGAAGAATCGCTCCAAGCATCTTGATCACGCCCGGAAGTAGTGCTCTGAACGCCCCCAAAAAGAAGCTCATCCACTCCATCACCATCAATATCCTCTTGTAAATATCCTAAGCTTTCCAAAACTGAATCATACATTTCTACCTCAAGACTCGTATCAGGAACAAAACACCATATCGATTCTTTATTTGCCTTTATGCCATTTATCATCTCATCATACAAATTATAATCAACTTCAACTGCTTCCTGCTTTTTCTCTGATACTTCAAAATCTGAATTTATATCAGTTGTATAATTTCTATTTTCTATGCCGATGTCTTCTTCAAGCACTTTTATGAATTCATCATAACCTAAAAATCCATCAAGTGCTTCATAATCAAGATTACTGTAACCATCAACCAATTTTTTTAATTCATCATCGCTCATGTTTTGATCGGTATAGTTGTAATATGTGTAGTTTTGCTCTTGTTCTTTATCCCATGGTATTGTAGAACACTTATAGTCACACTCATAGCCATACTCATCATGATATATATGGTCACATTCATTTGGTTCATAATGCAATAATTTATAATAGGTATCATAGCCATCGCCTTCCCATCTCCACATATTCCATCTTATAATTCCGTTTCCGGGAGAATATTCATATTCCTGATCGGCACAAAGCAATTCATTAACACATCCATTTTTATAATCGTAGAGCCAAACCGTGCGACCAAGTTTAGCTACTAATTCCATAGGACTATTGCCATCTATATCAACAAGTGCATATGACGGAGCTAAAAATGAATTATCTTCATTATCAGATTCATAAGCTTCAAGTTTAAACAATCTAGCCATCTGGCTATAGGCCTTTCTATAATCGCTATAATCACATGATAAGTTGTCTCCCAGTAACACAGATTTTAGCTTGCCCATTGAAAAATCATTGCCTCGTTGTTTTGCAATATTATCCATAATATTCCCAGCTTCAGATACATAGTAATTATAATCAGAATTAGCTTTACATAATAGGAATTTGAGCGCATCACCTGTGATTACAATATCTTTCCTGCCGTCGCAATCAAAATCAAAAAAGCTCATATCCGTGACACACTTCATATAGATGTCGGTATCTATAGTATCTATAACCTTATTATCTTTGATGATATCAATATAAGTATAAAGTCCTGTATAATGATCGTTATAATCTTTTTCAAGTTCATTATGAACTCGAATCTGCACCAAGCCATCATCTTTGACAAGTTCAGTCTCGACTGTCTGCTCATACAATTTATGCTCAATTTTTGAATTTTCAAGAGGCTGTTCAACCTTATCATTGTTTTTTACTGCCCCACATCCCGTGGCAAATACAAGTAAAAGTAGCGGTATTATTATGCGTAATCTCATTGTTTATCCTTAAAAGTTATCTTGTCAAAGTATCTGTACCAAACATTTCCTGAGTTTCCAGAATTTTCCGGCTTAACCGGAACTACTTAATTAGAAGCTGAAAGATAATAAGTTTTGTTAATATCAGGAGTGCCCTTAAAAGTACCACCTGTACCATCAAACATATGATACAGAATATCATCTGTCCTCACTCCTTCTCCAAATGATGGAATCCTATATTCGATATTGTATTCATCACTTTTTGTTTCTGAAATCTTGATACTTCTACAGTCACAAAACATACTATAATAACAACAGTCTGCAAGAGTGGTTGCCGGTAAATTGGGGGCTTCTGTCAATCCGCTACATCCAGCAAACATAAAAGCGTAACAGCCGTCTGCAAGAGTGATTGCCGGCAAATTTGGAGCTTCTGTCAATCCGCTACATCCATAAAACATACAATCGTAACACCAGTCTGCAAGAGTGGTTGCCGGTAAATTGGGGGCTTCTGTCAATCCGCTACATTCACTAAACATACCAAGGTAACAGTTGCCGGCAAGAGTGGTTGCCGGCAGTTCCGGTGCCCTCGTCAATCCGGTACATTCTTTAAACATCTCCATGTAACAGCTGTCTGTAAGAGTTGTCGCCGGCAAATTGGGGACTTCTGTCAATCCGCTACATCCACTAAACATTCCAACGTAACAGTTGTATGCAAGAGTAGTTCCCGGCAGTTCTGGTGTCCTCGTCAATCCGGTACATCCTTCAAACATACAAGCGTAACAGCCGTCTGCAAGAGTGGTTGCCGGCAGTTCTGGTGCCCTCGTCAATCCGGTACATTCACTAAACATATCCGAGTAACAGTAGCCGGCAAGAGTGGTTGCCGGCAAATTGAGGACTTCTGTCAATCCGCTACATCCACTAAACATTCCAACGTAACAGCCGCCTGCAAGAGTGGTTGCCGGCAAATTTGGAGCTTCTGTCAATCCGTTACATCCACTAAACATATCCAAGTAACAATAGTATGCAAGAGTGGTTGCCGGCAGCTCCGGCGCCGTTGTCAATACGGCACACTTCTCAAACATCTTACTGAAGCAATGATCATCCATTTTAGTTCCATCAGGATTATTGTAATCCAAAAGCATCCTTATATCACCGCTACAAGCCACTGTCCCATTCGTTGTGATATGCCATCCTTCAGGATCTATCCCGCTATCACAAGTTATCTTGTTATTACCACTTCCGCGTAAATAAAGCTTTTTATTTTTAGATGATATTTCCGAATCATCATCTCTGTTCCACACTGTCCAAGTAGTGCCATCTGTTGAATATTCCAGCGTACCATTCCATCCTTTAGTAGTACTAATAGTAAAATCCTGCGTTCCGGTAAATGTCAGATAATCATTAGTATTTACATGTACTGCCACGCTTATTCCCAGTATCATTACCAAAACAAATGTCAATGGTAGCAATACACTCAATATTCTTCTTACAATTTTGTCTTTCAGGCTCAAAAACTCATAACCTTCCTTTCCACTTACTTGACATCTAAAGTCTCATAAACATCTTTTTTATATCTGGTCTTTAATTCTCATTCCGGTAGTAAAAGCAAAGGGATAAACGAATTTTCTTTCAATTCCGTTATCGAATTCCACAGTAAATTTGGTCGGCACTTCATCATCATCCCAAGAAACATCTTTTATAATACCTTCTCCGTATTTTGTCTGAGTTATTCGTTCTCCGATTATAAGATTGTTCGGAACGTTCTCACCGGATGTTACGGGAACAGTTTTCTTTTTTTTAGGCGAAAGTTCGCCTGTGAACAATGATGGTGCATCATCATATTTAAGGATGGTCAGATTATCTTTTGCTCTGGTGATCCCAACGTAGAAAATACGTCGTTCTTCCTCGTAATCGCGCTTCTCCTGCGGTGTTGCACTCTTAAAGTTCTTGATTATCTTGCTTGGAAATACGCCATTTATCACATCCATTAGAACAACATTATCATATTCAAGCCCCTTACTGGAATGAATGGTCGAAAGAATAAGCTTTGCTTTGTAATCTTCTCTTTTTTCCGATAAGATATTGCGCAGCCGGTCAAGTCTGTCAAGAAAACCCGGAATTGTCTTTTCATTTTTTGCCAGCATTTCCAATATAAAGAGCTTGTTGGCAGAAATGTTGTTATCTTTTAGATAATCACCGTATCCCATATATTTATCTATACGATTAAGCGCTTTAGAAGGTGACTCCGAAGCCATGTTTCTAAAATGCGTTCTAAGAGACCTGACATTTCCGAGGACTCTCTTGTTTAAATCAATAGCCTCTGCCGCATCTAAAATACCGCTGTGCTTTGCATCCGCTATATGGCACATTTTTTCCGCATCCGGTTTACGCAGGTATGTCTGAAACTTGAAATAGACATTCATAAAAAGCGCAGAATCCGATGGATTAAGCGCAAATTTTAGTATATTGGTAACATCAACTACTACTCTGCTGGAAAAAAAAGACATATCAGCACTCTTTATTCTGTAAGAAAAATCCCCTCTCTCAAGAAGATCCACAAGCGGGAGAATACTCTCATTATCTCTGTAAAGAATTGCCATCTGAAAATCATTTGATCCGGACATTTCAAAAAGATACTTATATTGAGCGTGTCTGTTTTTTAATGTGACGTAACTTATTTCAGCTAAGGCGTCTCTTGCTGCACACATATGCTTTTTGTGGCGGTTAAAGTTCTTTTGTATAAAAAGATCTGCCGTCTCAACAATCTTTGCATTTGATCTGTAGTTTTTATCCATGACAAGAACTTTTGCACTGCTATGATCCTTTTCAAAGTTAAGAAGTGCATCCGGATATGCTGCTCTAAAGCCATAAATACTCTGGTCTTCATCTCCCACCATAAAAAGATTTCCGTTTTCCCCGGCAAGAAGTGAGATTATCATGTGCTGGCTTTTTGAAGTATCCTGTGCTTCATCTACACATATGTATTTGTATCTGTCCTTGAAAAAAGAAAGTAAATCTATAGAACTTTTGAGCATTCTATAGGCATAAATCATCTGATCGTCATAATCCATCAAACTTCTTGCTTTTAATTCCGCATTGTAAAGAGTATATATTTTCAGGAGGTCTAACCCTTCGTCTTTTCCGCGTTTTTTTATTTCTTCCTCTGTCAGCATCATATTCTTACAATATGTTATCAAAGTGCGAACATTCTTTATATCGCTTTCTGTCGGATACTCTTCCATTACCTTGGTATATATATCTGCGAGGATTTTTCCGGATATCTTTTCGTCCGTGATAAGATCAAATGGCTTTTTACCGATACGTCTTCCATATTCTCTTATGATTTCATAGCAGATTCCGTTTATCGTCCTAAATTCAAGTAAATTTGCGAAAGCTTTGCCAAATAAAGTTTCAAATCGCCTTGCCATATCCTTTGTTGCGGCAACAGTATAAGTAAGTGTAAGTATATTCTCAGGTCGTATTCCCTTTACATAGAGCATATAACCAAGACGATTTACGAGGACAGTTGTTTTACCGCTTCCCGGAACGGCAAGAAGTAGAACAAAGCCTTCAACCGATCTTATAGCTGCAATCTGCTCATTATTAAGATTCTGTCCGTATTTATCAATAAATTCTTTGTCTGTCATTACCTTTGTAATTTGCTCCAACTTTTTCTTACTTAACTCTGGTAAGTTCCGCATGTCCGTTCAATTCTTCATAAGGGATATCTATAGTATAAGCAGGGGTGTCAGCTGAGGCCGAACCTCCCCATCCAAATCCCAATGTTATGTAATCGTCATGATAACCAATAAATGAAGAATCAACAGGTTCAAAGGTAGCATCAGCATATGCTTCGTTATAAGCTTCAATTTCGGATTCATATGAGTAACGGTCAGGGCATTTGCGATAATCTTCTTTCACTTTTTCCGCAAACCACTCTTTAAATTCCGATTCGGTACCGGGATAGAAATTTTTTAAACTTATTTCTTCTGTCGTTGAAAGATCAAATACATAAATATTATCATGAGAAAATCCATGAGGTCCTCCGCCATACCACCAATGTTCCATCTCTATCACAAGAAAACTGGAATTATAAATATTTGCTTCCACTAAGTATTCTTCTCTGTCTGCACAAAAGTCCTGGTGGTATTCGCAATCGCTTTCATCTTCAATGTAACATTCAATTTCTGAATGGTCGTTTAGAAATTGATCTTTTTTCTTTTTGAGCATTTCATTGATTTTCGAAGTGTGTTCGGAATATCCGTCGTTTAATTGAAAAAGTTCATAACTACTATCTTGCACCTTATTGCCGCAGAATGGGCAGTTTGTTTCGCTATTATAGGGTATTACTGTTCCGATTTTGTATGCAGGGATAGAGTCAATGTGGCACTCTATATCAACTGCTTTTGATGTATCTTCGTATACGTCTATTCTATACCACTTAAGCTCAGCATTTTCAATGTCACAAGCGAATATATTACTGTTTATAATCTGATATTGGTAGTCGGAATATATATAAGTTCCAGGTTTTTCTTCGTATTTATATATCAGAGTTTCGGTCCCTTTTTCAAAATCATAAACGTAAAGAGAACCGTCATTTCCTTTGCCACGAAGGTAAAGTTTGTTGTCAGAAAATTGTATTATGGATTTATCTTCAATATTCAATATATGCTCTAGGCTTTTGGTCTTTAGATCATATGTGTAAATATCGTTTGCATATTCTATAGCATTAATGTCATTACTTGCCAAAATAATCTTATCTTTGTCGTAATAGATTATTCCACCTTTCTTGTCGTGCAACTCTTTAATTTCTTCCCTGGTCCCATCAGGAAAAATTTTGATATATTCTTTTTCTTTGTTATTGTATCTTGAACCAATAACAAATCCGAATTCATTAATTGCCCGAGAAATGGAAAAACCGGTGTATTGGGAATATACGCAATATGGAACTCGTGCTATTTCGTATTCGGTTGTGTAGTCCAATACCTTTTGTAAATTGATTTCTTCCGATACAAAAGAAAAATCATCCGCTATAGAAAAAGCATATTCGGTATTTTTATCAAGCATGCGGTCAAAGCCTAAATAAAGTTTACCGTTGTAATAATCGATGTAATTAGTGTATTCATCGCATATGATTTTTGCTGTTCTGCAATTGGCTATATCTAATGCGTAATAACCGTCGATGGAAGAACCAGCAGAATGAAACCTAAAGAACAGTATTCCGTTCATGAAATGATAGTCAAACAATGATTCATTGTCGAATCCTATGCCATTCTGTTCTAGTATGCTTTGTATTTTTTCAGATAAATTAATTTTTTTCTCGCCGTTTTTATCAATTAGATACATAGTATCTATAGAAGCTGATTTATCTTCGTAATAAACAGGGTAAAATAATACATCTTCAGAGGAATTGTTATTAGTTTTATTTTCAGAGCTTTTCGCCTGTGCTGGATTGTCCTGCTCTGTCTCAACCTTTGCCTCTGTCGTTTTACCACGGCAAGACGATAAACATAAAGTAAAAATGGTAAGTAAAAGTATCGATAATATTTTTCTTTTCAATTTTTCAAACTCTTTCTATTCACATCTGATTTTTCTTCGGAAACCGATTCGTCGGTCATACCTGTTCCGATGCCTACATTTTTATTTGAACCACATCCTGCGGTTATCAATATAATCAGCAAAGTAATGCTAATAGCTGCTATGTTTTTCTTTTTCATGTTATTTTCCTGTAATCTCATTGTTAATCCTTGAAAGGATGAAGCTGCAACTTTTGTTTATTATATTTACGCTCAAGCTCTTCACCCATAACATCATATTCTTTTTCAGTCAATTTACGTGCATTACCATCTTTATTGGCATAGTAGCAACGGCTTCCTACATTATCATCAGAATAATCCGCGTACGAAGAAATACACTCTAAAAATTGCAATTCTCCTTTACTGTATCTATAAAATCCTTTGTCCATTGACGAACCACTACCAAACTCATTTTCTATAGTTCCATCTTCGCAAAGATAGTACCTGTTTTTGCAATTTCCCTCAAATACATGTAGAAGCCTTCTGTTCCGAATAGTAAACAAATCGCATATATAATCATCACCACGCCATATATCAGGCTTATCATCCGGATCACCCGTTCCAAAAAGAAGCTCATCCACTCCGTCACCATCAATATCCTTTTGCAAATACCACATACTTTCTGCATTAGGATCATCTTTAGCATAAGAAGACAGCCCCTCTGAAAGCCCCAGATCCCATTCATCTACAATGTCATAGAGCAATTCCAACGATTCTTTTTTCATATTTGTTTTTAAGCTTTCAACAAACTCCTCATACAAGCTATAATCAATTTCAGTTGTTTCCTGCTTTTCTTCTATTTCTTCATTTTCAAGCTTTTTTATGAATTCATCAAAACTGAGATAACCGGAAAGATCTTCATAATCAAGGGCGCTGTAACCATCAACTAATTTTTTTAGTTCATCAACGCTCATTTCGTTCTCTGACCAGTTTTCATACCATGTTTTATATGCAATTTCAGATTCCGGAGAACTCATTTCCCATTCTTCGCCAGTAATTTCACCATCATCATCAAAATCATTGATATGACATTCTAAAAAGGCAACGCTATCCCCCTGTTCAAATCCTTCAAGTATCGGAATATACTCTTTGTAATAAACTGCAGTCGGCGAATTGCCGCCTAAATGCCGGATAATGCTCTTTCCGGGAGAATATTCATACTCTCTACTTGCAACCAAACCTAGAGTGCCAACCAAAAATTTGTGAGCGTAGCCTCCGTCATAGTTAAATGCAGCAACAACTCCTCCTGTACTTATTACAAGTTCAAGCGGCTCATTACCATCTATATCAACAAGGTCATACTTTACACCTTTTAATCCCGATTCAAATATTCTTGCGATAGAAGCATAGGCTTCCTTATAATCACCGGCTTCGCATGACCAGTCATCCGTTTCCAACATTTCCATAGCTCTATCTGATGACCAATAATTTCCAAGTATATCTTTTAATTCATTCATTGAAAAATCATCGTCTAAAGCCCCACTGATAATATCACCCACATTGCTCCATCTGGAAAATACATCGTAATGATATTCAGAATCAGATTCATACAGAAGAATTTTGGGTTCGGATCCTGAATAGCCAATTAGAGCAATATCTTTCATTTCATCATCATTAAAGTCAAAACAATCAATATCGGTAACTTTATCCAAATAGCGATATGTATTTATGGTTGCTTTGACTTCATTGTCTTTGATTATATCAATGTAGGTATAATTCTTTTTCTTGCCATGATCCATATAATCGTCATTATAAACACTGATCTGAGCACTTCCCTGATCTTGAACAAGCTCAGATTCTATTTCGATCAGTTTTTTATTTTGGGATTCACATGCGGTTGCAAGTATAAGTATAGAAAGCGGAAGTATTATTCGTAATCTCATTGTTTTTCCTTAAATAGATGAAGTTGAAACTTTGGTAAATTATATTTATGCTGAAGCTCTTCACCCATCTCAAAATACTCTTTTCTAGTCAATTCACGTTCCTTCGAAGAACTATCAGAATAGTAGATGTCCTCCTGATACTCACCCTTTTCCCTGTCAAAGATGGTAACATTATTATAAATACCTTCAATAAACTCCTGCTTTCCCGCTGTGTATTTAAAATATTCAGTACTATAATAGTCATCCGGATAATATATATCTTTTACAAAAACGCCGTCTTCATATAAAACATAGGACTCTCTTTCTGAAAGGCTTTCAAATACAGGAACAACTTTACCGTCTCTAATGGTATACATATTGTCAATATACACATCAGTTCCCAAAAGTAATTCGTCTACTCCGTCCCCATCAATATCCACTTGTAAATATCCAAAACTATCATTCTGTAAATGATACCACATGCAAGATGTAAACCATTCATACTTCTCCGCCCGATCAAAAAAAGTATCTTCATCAGATTCTTCCATTACATCCAGTAAGTTCTTTATATCTTCAATAAGCTCATCATACGAATTGTAATCTGCAATATACTTCTCTGATATAATTGGGGTGACCGAAGATTCTTCCGAAGCAGCATCTTCAGTGTTTGCGGTACTCTCTTCATTGCTTAAAACTATTGCTGCTTCGTCGGTCACGCCGGACTCGTTGTCTGAATTCTTATTTGAACCACATCCTGCGGTTATTAATAAAATCATCAATGCTATGCCAATAGTTGCTATAATTCTATTTCTTTTTAGTATTCTCATTATGTATCCTCATCCCGGTAGTAAATGCAAAGGGATATATGAATTTCCTTTCAATTCCGTTATCGAATTTTACAGTGAATTTGGTCGGCACTTCATCATCATCCCAAGAAACATCTGTTATAATGCCTTCTCCGTATTTTGTCTGAATTATTCGTTCTCCGATAATAAGATTGTCCGGAACATTTACGCCGGATGTAACGGGAACAGATTTCTTTTTTAGAAGCGGAGTCGGTTTTAACAAAACGTTTTCTACCTTTTTCGCATTTGCATGCGTTTTTGCCATATCCTTTTTTTTCTTGGGTGAAAGCTCACCTGTGAACATCGATGGTGCATCATCGTATTTAAGTATTGTCAGATTATCTTTTGCCCTGGTGATGCCCACATAAAAAATCCGGCGCTCCTCTTCGTAATCGCGCTTCTCTTGTGGTGTTGCGCTCTTAAAGTTCTTGATCATCTTGCCGGGAAATACGCCATTTATCACGTCCATCAGAACAACATTATCATATTCAAGCCCCTTGCTGGAGTGGATGGTCGAAAGAATAAGTTTTGCCTTATAATCTTCTCTCTTTTCCGTCAGTATCTTGCGAAGCAGGTCGAGCCTTTCAAGGAAACCGGGAATGGTCTTTTCTTTTTTTGCCAGCATCTTTAATATAAAGAGCTTATTTGTGGCAATGTTGTTATCTTTCAGATAATCACCATATCCCATATATTTATCAATACGATTAAGCGCTTTGACCGGAGGCTCCATAGCCATGTTTCTAAAATGTGTTCTGAGAGCCCTTACATTCCCTAGGACTCTCCCGTTTAGATCAATACTCTCTGCGGCATCCAAAATACCGATGTGCTTTCTGTCTGCTATATAGATCATTTTCTCTGCATCAGGTTTGCGAAGATATGTTTGGAACTTGAAGTAGATATTCATAAAAAGCGCAGGATCCGACGGATTTAACGCAAATTTCAGTATATTGGCAATATCAACCACTACTCTGTTTGAGAAAAAAGACATATCAGTACTTTTTATTCTATAAGAAAAATCTTCTCTCTCGAGAAGATCGATAAGCGGAATAATACTTTCGTTATCCCTGTAGAGAATCGCAAGCCCTGAATCACTTGCCCCGGCCATTTCAAAAAGATATTTATATTGCGAATCTCTGCTCTTTAATGTTACGTAGTTTATTTCTGAAGAAGCTTCTCTTTCTGCGCACATATGCTTATTGTGGCGGTTAAAGTTCTTTTGTATAAAAAGATCTGCCGTCTCAACAATCTTGGCATTTGATCTGTAGTTTTTATTCATTACAAGAACTCTTGCACCTCTATGGTCTTTTTCAAAATTAAGAAGTGCATCGGGGTATGCGGCTCTAAAACCGTAAATACTCTGGTCTTCATCTCCCACCATGAAAAGATTACCGTTTTCTCCGGCAAGAAGTGAGATTATCATATGCTGACTTTTTGAAGTATCCTGTGCTTCATCTACGCATACGTATTTATACCTGTTCTTGAAAAAAGAAAGCATCTCCGAAGAGCTTTTGAGCATTCTATAGGCATAGATCATCTGATCGTCATAATCCATCAAACTTCTTGCTTTTAATTCTGCATTGTAACGATCGTATATTTTAAAGAGGTCTAGTCCTTCGTCTTCTCCGCGCTTTTTTATCTCATCTTCCGTAAGAAGCATGTTCTTACAATATGTTATAAGAGTGCGAACATTCTTTATATCGCTTTCTGTGGGATACTCTTCCATTACTTCGGTATATATGTCAGTAAGGATTTTTCCGGATAACTTATCGTCCGTTATAAGATCAAAAGGCTTTTTGCCGATACGTCTTCCATATTCTCTTATTATTTCGTAGCAGATTCCATTAATTGTCCTAAATTCAAGTGAATTAGAGGAAGCTCTTCCAAATACAGATTCAAATCGTCTTGCCATATCCTTTGTTGCGGCAACGGTATAGGTAAGAGTGAGTATATTTTCAGGTCGTATTCCTTTTACATAGAGCATATATCCGAGACGATTTATAAGGACCGTTGTCTTGCCGCTTCCCGGAACTGCAAGAAGCAGAACGAAGCCCTCAACCGCTCTTACAGCTGCAATCTGCTCATTATTAAGTTTTTGTCCGTATTTATCAATAAATTCCTTGTCTGTCATTCTCCCCAAATCTCTACAAACTTGTCAAAATGCGGAAGTCTGAGCTTCATATATCCTCTTATTTCGTCGCTGACAAGATGTTTGTTTATCAATCTGCTCCTATAAACCGAATACGAAGCTGCATTCGCCATAAGTTTTTTAATATCTTCAGCTTTACCGTCTTTGGTCTTACATATGCATCTGACAACTTCTTTTTCACCGTTACTCAAAGATTTCCAGACAAGATCATATGAATCTCTAAACATTATCCTTTCAAATTCGGGAATAATATCGTTTAGTGTCTCATTCTTCTGTTTACCGAAATAAAGAGACCCAAGTACCTGATATGCATAAGCATATCCTTTGGTTTCCTCTTCGATTTTTTTTGCTTCCACAGCATCTATTTTCAACAGTTTCTGATACATGGCCGTAATATCATATTTGTTTAATCCCTTTATCTCAAGTTCATCTGCTCTCTTGAAAAAAGTAAGGTTTTTTTCTGATGAAAACTCCTCAATATTTTCAGCCAAACCTGTTACCAGCAAATAAATATGCATTCCTTCAAGTATCATCGAACCTATCATCGATAAAAGTCTGATCATTTCCGGCGTCTTGGAAATATCATCTACTCCAACCAGAACATTATATTTTTTCTTATTTGCTTCTGCTACCATCTTAGTAAGCATCGCTTCATCAGAATAAAAATGCTCATTATCGGAAACCTTTTTCCCGACACTTACCTCACCTTTACCCGAAGCCACATAAACATTTCCACTCGCCGAAACCGAAGAACTGACCTCAGTTACCCTACTCTTGGAATCTATAAAGCTCTCCATACTAAGTTTGGATATAAAAGTCTTAACAGCATCTCCTGCAGCAGAAAGAGGATATACAAGCCACTTCTTATTAGTTTTAAGCGCACGTATGACATTCCCGTATTCTACTGATTTGCCGGATCCCCTTATACCGGTTATCTTATAAACATATTTCGAGGACTCCTCGCTTGTAAAATTATTGATGATTTCATCCGCTATACATGTATCAATATAAGCCGCTCCTGCAATCCCCGGTGTTCTGGTAAACGGATCAACTCGCTTTTCCATCTTTCCTCCACTTTTATCTTTATACATTATCTTTTATCTTTTGTTATTATTATACTATATTTTTTATCTTTTGTTATCATATATTATATTTTGTTATCTTTCACACACTCTCACATCCAAAATGACAGCTGTTTCTTCATATAACCCTTTACATCCATTCCATAGATTTTCTTAAGTTCGTCGCCGTCAAGAAGCATCTCTTTTGCCCCTTTCATGGCTATCTTACCATCCTTCATAAAGATAAATTCATCGCCAATCTCAACCGCGGAATTTATGTCATGGAAGACACCGATAAGCGTGTGTCCGCTGTCCTTCTTCCACTCTTTCAAAAAATTTTCAAGTTCTGCCCTGTACTTAAGATCAAGGTGATTGGTCGGCTCGTCGAGTATGATTATAGGCGTCATCTGCGCCATTGTCCTTGCAAGAAGCATTCTCTGCATCTGTCCGCCCGAAAGACTGCTTATCTGGCGTTTTCTGAGATTTTTTAAGCCGTTCTTTTCTATGCACTCGGCAACTATCTCTCTGTCCCTTTTCCCGGGGATTCCGAGGAAATTGTCAGCGTACAGGTACCTTCCAAGCATCACTGCTTCTTCAACCGTATATGAAAAGTAAATCTGTGAGATCTGGCTCAGCATAGCCATCTTGGATGCAATCTCTTTTCGCTTAAGCATTGAAACCTGCTTACCTTCAAGACTTATACTACCCTCATACGGAAGCATTCCCGAAAGCGCCCTTAGAAGCGTCGTCTTGCCGCATCCGTTTGCTCCGAGGATGCAATAGCTCTTGCCCTCTTCGATATCAAGATTTATCCCGTTCAGCACCGGATTTTCGGAAGGTGTTTTACCGTATCCGCATACGACATTTTCACAACGAATCAGCATAGTTCACTCCCTCCCCTTGAAATAGATCCAGACAAATACAGGAACACCGATTATCGCGGTGACCGCACCGACAGGAATTTCCCTCGGCGCCATTATCGTCCTCGAAACCATGTCGGCAAGCGCCATAAATACACCGCCGAGAAGCATCGACATCGGAAGCACCACGCTGTGCTTTGCGCCAAATATCTTTCGCACAATCTGAGGAATCGTAAGGTCGACAAAACCTATAATTCCCGAAAAGCATACAGCCGCACCCGTAAGGAAAGATGCTATCGCAAGAAGCATTGTCTTTTTCCTCTTAATATCGACGCCTATGCTCATCGCCTGCTCTTCGCCAAAAGTCATGATATCCAGTTCTCTGTGGAAAAAGATAAGGAGAAATCCTCCGATCAAAGTACAGATGCAAAGTGCGGCAACATGAACCCATCTTTTCCCCGAAAAAGAGCCCATCTGCCACATGATAAGTCTCTGCACGTGCTCGCTCGACATTGTGCTAAGTATCGTGAGCATCGCATTTACAAAGAGCGAAAAAACCATACCGAACAGGATCAAAGTGTTGTTTTGCATATTTCTGTCAATCCTTGCCGCAAAAGCTATCACGAGAAACACCGTAAGAAGTCCCGCACCAAAGCCTGCTGCCGGAAGAAGGAAATAACCAAGCACACTCCCCGCCGCTCCGGTTATAATCACAACTGCCGCTCCAAGCGAAGCTCCCGCCGAAACGCCCATTGTATAAGACGATGCCAAAGGATTCTGAAGCACCGCCTGCATCACGGCTCCGCTCAGTGACAGCGCCGCTCCCGCAAAAAATGCGCAGAAAACCCTCGGCATCCTAATTTCCCACAAGATGGAAACATTTGAAACATTCACCGTATCCGGAAGCGCCCTGCCAAACATCTTATGTGCAAGAATATCGGCCATCTCACGCACAGAAAGAAGAACGCTTCCCGCGCATATACACAACGCCAGCGATATAGCCGTGATCAATATGATAAAAAAGATTTTTCTTATCTGCTTTTTTGTATCCATATTTTATGCTGCGGGCTTTTCCTCTTCTGCATCGTCATTTGCGAAAGGATCTTTCAGATCCTTATATACTTCGGGATAAACAACCTTCGCCATCTCGATCATAGCGCTCACCACATGGTGGTTCGGTCTGTTTACAGTATCATTGTCTATCTGATAAACCGCCTTGTTCTTGATGGCTGTTACATTCTCCCAGCCGCTCATTCCAAGAAGCACGTTTATAACATCATCTGTATACATATCTGCAGTGAGGATAACCTGAGGGTCCATCGCGATGGCCGCTTCTTCTGTGAGCGCCGGCCAGTCATCCTTTTCTTTTCCCGCAACATTCTCAGCACCGATAAGCTCGATCATCTCGGTGATATATGTGCCCGAACCTGCAGTGTAGATCGTGGGTGACTCCGCAGATGGTGTAAAGAGCTCGAAAAGAACCGTCTTCTTCTGGTCATCCTTTATATTCATTGATGCAGCTGTAATATCAGCGATGGTATCTTGCATTTTAGATACAAGCTCTTTGGCCTCATCACTCTTTTTTACAATGTCTCCGATGAAAAGAATATCCTCTTCAATGTCTGCTATGCTTGCACTGCTTGGGATATCGCACACGCAGATTCCCGCTTCTTTTACCGAAGCAAATACATCATCGCCGTGGCTTGCGCTCATTCCTGTCGTAAAAACAATGTCGGCGTTCAGCGAAACAATCTTTTCCTGATCCGGTGTCATCATGTCAAACTGAGGAATATCGGCCTTGAGATCTGCAGAATAGCTGGCAAAAGAATACGTATCACATGCTATTATTTTGTCGCCAAGTCCAAGGTCGATGAGAATCTGTGTTGTAGACGGTGCCATAGATATTATAGTATCGACACTTCCCGGAACAGTTATCGGATTGCCGCTTCTGTCGGTCGTTCCGGCCTGCGACGCAGCTTCCGAAGTTATATCCGATGCGCTTTCTCCCAAACTGTCTGCCGCACCGGACTCGGCGCTTGATTCTGCGCCTGCTTCCTGCGCACCTTTATTTGCGCATCCAAATACTCCGGTACACATCATCGTGAGCACCAGTGCCAATTCCAAAAATCTCTTTTTCATAGTTTCTCCCCTTTTTATGCTTTATTAAAGGGGCAAAAAATAACTTTTCGCCCCTAAATATCATTATTATTAAAGTAATTTGATAAGCTTATCCACAACGCCCTTCATGCGTTCATCCGAAAGTCCGAAGTCCATTTCTTTGTAGCTCCAAGCCGCACGTCCGATTCCGTATTTATCGAAGCATCCGCAGATGTCCTTGTACCACTTAAGTGCGTCCTCAGGACTTGCCTTATCAATAACTCCGTATTCTCCGCAGTAGAGCTGAACGTTTCTTTCTTCCGCGATCTTAACGGCCTCTGCAAGATAATCATCAAAGTACTTCGCACTTATCAACTCCTGCTTGTCATATGATGACATATCACCTGTTATGTGATCAAGCTCTCTGTCGTTATTCTCGATATATGTGCCGTACGTAGAATCATAAGGCATTCTGAAATCGTCATTCATTTTCTCAATCCAGTGCGCGCCCTGATGTGTGAAAATAAGCGGCTCATAGCAATGGAAGTTATAAACAATGTTTTCATCGTAAGGAGCAGCAAGATCTTTGAGCGCCTCAATACTGTTGTTGTAATATCCGCCTACAAGGATCTTTACCTTCGGTGCAATCTTTCTTATTCTTCTGATGCACTCGTAAGAAATATCGTTCCATTTTTCGCAATACTCTTTTTTGGTAACTTCGTTAAGAAGCTCAAAAGCAAGCATATCTGCGTTCTTGCCAAATCTCTGTGCAAACTGCTCCCAGAGCTTATAGAATCTGTCCTGATATTTTACATTGTCAAAAAAGCCTGATTCATTCTCGCCATCATCAAAGCTGTAACCAAATGTCTTATGAAGATCGAGAACCACATTAAGTCCAAGCTTCTTGCAAGTTTCGATTGCTCTCTGTATATATGCGAAACCGTCCTCTATATAGTTTCCGGCTTCATCCTCAACAAGTTCATAGTCAACAGGGATTCTTATGTGATCGAGCCCCCATGACTTTATTACCTTAAAATCATCTTCCGTAATGAAATTATCATATCTTTCCTTAGTATGATTGCACTGTGAAAGCCATCCCCCAAGGTTAATTCCATGCATATAGCCTTTGAATTTTTTCATTTTGTAACCTCCACCATGTTTTTGTTACCCCAATTTTTGACTCTTGTATATAATACCATAGCTATGTGGTTCTAAGGAATACCGCTCATTACATAACGCCAATTATCTTTTCTGCCAGCATCAGTCCTGCGATTGTGTCGTTTACTTTAATCTTGTTTGACATACACATATCAACTGCTTCCACTTATCCATGTTGTCCCTCCTCACCTTCTACTTTTCTTTCTCCACAAAAGGTATAACTTTAAGCTTATGATACCTGTAGCTATCCAAAGATTCTTCATATTTAGAAGCAATGCTATCATCTTCAAAAGAATTGTAATCATCTTCCGAATAGTTTACTGTGTAAACCTCCTGTCCATCTTTATAGTAAGTTCTAGTACCGTTGTCCCAGTAAACACCTTCTATGAGTTCCATTTCTCCTTTGTTGTATCTGTAGAACATCAGGTCTCCAGTGGCTGCACCGCCTGAACCTATATTCGCTATTACTCCGTCACCGCATATGTAATAACGATTTCTACACCAACCTTCAATGACATGCAGCAGTTTTCCATCCCGAATAGTGAACAAATCATAAATCTGACCGTCATTATTATAGAACCAAGGCTCACCACTTTCCGTAGTATCCGGGCTCGTGGTTCCCAGAATCAACTCATCAACTCCGTCGCCGTCAATATCGGTTTGCAGATATCCCGCCGTAATACCATAATCATCGTTTATGTAATGATACAATTCATCTGAAAGCTCATGTTTCTCAACATAGTCATAAAGGGAATCCCCAGATTCCTCTGAAATCTCTGTCTTTAGTCTACAAATAAAATCATCGTATACGCCATAATCGACATCCGTTGTTTCCTGCGGTTTTTCATCAAAAAACTCTGTATTATCAAGTTTAGTCCAACTTACGCACTCCCCGTTTTTAATTTCCTCCGTTAGCCCCGCTTCCTTTTCTTTTGCCGCTATCAATCCATCAAACTCGTCAACAGTGCACAACTTAAGTCCTTTTTGGTCAAAAAACTCTCTGAAACGGCGCGCTTCCTCAAACGCATTCGAACTGCCAATATCTGCAGAAGCATCATGTTTACTCGACTTCAGGCTCTTAACATAATAATGTGTGAAACAATGTCCGGTCATAGTACCACAATATATGTCATCAGCCTTATTATCCGGGGTATCATTCAGATCGGCCCAATAAATCTCATATCCATCGGCATGAATTTTCCCCTTTGGTAAATATCCATATTTATCATCCGAATCATCCGTTTTAGGCTCATCCTTTTTTTCTCTGATATCCAACGTTTCACCATTATAAACAAAAGGGTATTCCTCTGTGCCAACCTTTGAATCCGAAGAAATATAATGATTATTTCCTGAAGCGTCAATGTAATCCCTTCTTTCTTCGTGCAAAAAATCATCAGAGCTTTCGATATACCCATACTCATTAACATTAAATTGCCCGTCATAATCAGGATTGCATTTAATATTATTTCCGTATACCGTCTTTAAATGTCCGTCAATTTCCTTAATTACCAAGCACTCTTTAAACCATGTTGTCCCCATCATATTCACATCAAGCGCAAGTTCCTCATTGCCGTCTTTTCCGCAATCGACATATGCATATTCAGTCCATTCAAGCGTCACATAAAAATCGTCAACGGCATTGCAAGAATCGCGGACAGCCCTAACAACTTCCGATAATGTCAGCTCCTTGCCTTCCGCATTTTTTAAAGAAAAGACTTTTCCTACATCACCGCTGCAATCTATAAGGACTTTTTCTTCGTTCCCAAGAAATCTTTTATATATGTCTGCGTGTTCTTTTTCCTCTGCTGCCTCTGTGTCGTTTGCGACCGTCTCCGCTGAATCCATGGTCTGTTGTGCTTTTTCTCCGGAGCACGCTGTCATGGTCAAAAGACATAACGCCAACGGAACTATTTTGCCTAATCTCATCTTGTCTACTTCTCTTTCTCAATAATAGGTATATAATCAATCTTTTGATACTTGTACTTAGCAAAATCAGGAGAATCAAAAGAGTACATTATAGCCGCTGCAATCTATTAGGACTTTTTCTTCGTTTTTAAGAAACCTATCATATATGGCTGCGTGCTCTTTTTCCCCGGAAACCATGTCTTCTGCCACCTGTGCACCGGTTCCATATGTTTCTGCTGCCTTGATTTGTTTTGTATTTATACCGAAACATTCCGCCACTGTTAAAAGACATAACAATGACGGAAGTATATTTTTTATCCTCATATTCATAATCTCCGCATCAGTGATTATACAGAATAAATGTGTCTACAATGTAAAATGAAAAACATTTCGCAAAAAACAGCTCACCTTATAAATAATAAGATGAGCTGAATATTTTATTTCATATCAGAAAACGCTGATCAAATAAACATTTTCTTATTTCTTTTCAAACTTATTTGACTTGAACACAAGGTTGTCGCCGGATTTTTCAAATGTAATGACTCTGTCCGGCTGTTTATCATCAAAATTTTCAGTATCGGGATGGAATTTAAGTGTATAGGTGTCACCTGCCTTAGTTCCCGATACAAATTTACCTTCAAACAATGGTGAATCATCTCCCCACGGATTAGCACCTATAAGAAATACATCATATTTCTCGTTATATCCCCAAGAAGGAACATCCTTCGCATCAACAGTAATATCAAGTCCTGTATGTTCTTTGATAAACTTGGTAATCTCTGTTCTCTTTACGGCAGTTTCTACAATAAAGCCATCTATATCAGTTGTACCATATAATTCCATCTTTTCTTCATCAGGAAGTTTACCTTCATCTTCGGTCAGTCCATCAACACGGTACGCTATGACCTGATCCCATTTTATTTCTTCGGGGCTGTTGTATTCAGGCCAAAGAAAACCAAAATATCCGTGTAAGTCATCAACAAACATCTTTGTAAATGTGCTGAGTTCCTCATCAGATACAGGCTCGCCTACTGCCTTTGCTGCTTCAACAGCCGCTGCTTCCGCTTCTGCCTCTGTTGTTTTCTCAGTAGTTTCGGTAGACGCAGCCTCAGCTTCAACACTTGCATCATCCGATGCCGACTCTTCCTGCGTTCCCAATGCTTCAGTAATTTTTTCTGTAGAAATAGGCGTACATCCCGTAATTGCCATTGTAGTTGCCAATATCATCATTGCTCTCTTAATTTTCATTTTTCATTTTCTCCCTTTTTAGTTTACATAAACCAAGTGTACTAATATATATAATACACTATTATTATATTATTTCCACATATAAATTGTGTTTTTTATATGTCCATATCAGATATAACTATAGAAAAAGAGCTGTAAAAAGATCTAATCTCTTTTCACAGCCCCTTAAAAAGCATTTTATCGTTTAGTCACCTATATAGTCGGGATGCTTAGCATGTCTCTTTGTGATCGTATCATTATTTCCATATACTATATCGGTAACCTTATTGGTATTTGAATCAAAATCAAAGTATAAAGTGAACTTATCAAACTTATATTTCATTCCAAATCCCTGATAGTATTCATAAGTCTCGACAGGGTTGCCATATGCAGCTACAATTGCGTCCTTTGAGTCACCAACTCCTACTCCGCGGGATGTCTTTGCTCCTTTTTCATAAACGCAAAGATCATAAGTTAATTCATTTCCGTTATCAACGAAAGTATAAAAAATTATATTACCTGATAAATAAGAATATCTTGGTTCTTCAGAAGTACCATACTTTGTTGTATCTTTTTCTTCAAGCTTACCGAGATTAGCCTGAACTGTAGCCGCATCATCCAGTATAGAAACCTTCTTGCCGTTAATCATAATCTCATACTCAGCGAGACCATCCGTATTCTGAGCCGCAGTTGCGGAAGATGCCGTACTGTTTGCTACAGGAGCAGGTGCAGGTGCCGGAGTGCTTGAAGCATTTGCCGCACTGTCAGTTGAAGCGGATGTCGATGCCTGCTTTCCCTTATCTTCAACTATTTCTTTTGCTTTTTCTTTAACATCAGCCTTAACCGAATGCATCTTATTTAAAGAATCTTCATTAGTAAATGTATAATAAGCTACACGATCGGTCTTGCTGCTAAAGTAAAAATAAATTGAGCATGATGATCCCAATGAAATTATCTCACCATAATCCTTACCTAAGCTAAATGAATTTCTGGTACAATCCGAATATGCATTTATCACATCAGACAGTGAAGAACCTACACCAACATTACGGATAGTACGAATTCCCTGCCTATAAATCGCAACATCTATAGGGATCTCCTGATTACCGCAAACACCGGTAATTAAATAGACATCGCCGGAGCCATACCTGTAACTAGCCATTCCCGTACATGGAGTCTCTTTTTTGTCATATTTTCCAAGTTTGCTCATTATTGCGCTTGTATCTTCCATAACAGAAGTCACACCGTTATATACAAAATTATGCTCCTCAAGCTTAAACGGCTTATCTGTTCCGGAAGCAGTAGATGTTGCATTTGCTCCTGCAGATGAAGCTGTTGCTGCGTCCGGAGTTGTATTTGATGCGGCAGTTGTTGCGGATGTATCAACCGAAGCAGCATCCGAAGAACTTGCTGCCGCAGACGCCTCTGATGATGCACTTGTCGCAGCCTCTACGTTTGATGAAGCTGTTGAAGAATCTTCAGTAGCTATCATTGCTTCTCTTGCAGCCTCTCTGAGTTCAGCCTCTGTCATTTCCATTTCGCTGCTTCCGGAAGCAGAAGGTGCTCCGTTACATCCGACAATCGAAAGCATCAATGTTGAAGCAATCAAAATTGCTGTTGTTTTTCTTTTTTTCATAGTCTCCTCCAAATATTCTGCCTGTACACATTATCCATTGATATACGGATAGTTCCATGGCTGCCGCCATTCTCTCAATCCTATCCCATACTATATTTTACTCAAAAAAAATGTCATTTAAATTATAAAAGTATGTTTTTTCTGTGTTCTGTTTTTATAGGGCAAATATCATTGCAGTCATGGCTTTGCTGCTCTGACATTGACTCTATGGAGCATTTCTGCCTGTAGGGTCATGCTTTACAGCAATCACACTACCTTGGAGCTCTTATTTGTATGACCCTACAGAGCATTTTCTGCTTATAGGGTCATGCTTTACATCAATCACACTACCTTGGAGCTCTTATTTGTATGACCCTACAGAGCATTTTCTGCCTATAGGGTCATGTTTTTCAGCAAATACATTCCCTTGGAAAACTTGTTTGTATGACCCTACAGCTCATTTTCTGCTTATAGGGTCATGCTTTACATCAATCACACTACCTTGGAGCTCTTATTTGTATGACCCTACAGAGCATTTTCTGCTTATAGGGTCATACCTTTCAGCAAAACACTGCCTAAACAAACATAAAAAGCATGACCCTACAGAGCATTTTTGCTCCGCAGGGTCATACTCAATAAATTTCATGTTATAAATGCCTAAATATTCGCACAAGAATACTCGATGTATCAAGCATACATCACGCATTCTCAGATTTGATACCGTCTGTCTTGATAATGAACTTCACGCTGCTGTCGGTATCATCGGAAGCGCCGCCGAAGGTGCTGTAGTTCTCGCCGGCTTTCTCGATAGCTGAGAGTCTGTCTGAGAAATCAGAAAGGTCACCATCGAACGCTTCGTAAATCTTCTTGATTCCTTCTTTATCAAACTTTACAACTCCGTCAACAAGTTCCTGAACACCGTCATCAAGTTCGCCTGTTCCGTCGTACAATTTGCCTACTCCGTCGTAGAGCTCTCCTGCTCCGTCGTCCAACTTTCCTGCTCCTTCATCAAGCTTGCAAGCGCCGTCGTAAAGCTTGAATGCACCGTCAACTATTGTCGCATTATTGTCCGTTAAAGTATCGGCTCCTTCACGAAGCTTGGAAGAACCGTCCTTGAGCTGTCCTATTCCATCATCAAGTTTAACCGTTCCGCCATAGAGCTTTTCTATTCCTGCTGCCAGCTGTGCATTTCCGTTCGCAACTTTATCCGCACCCGCAACAAGAGCATCAAGCTGAGATAATTTCTGAAGCACCGACGGATCAAGTTTTGTAAGAGTATCAAGATGTGCCTGCTTTATAAATGTAAGAACCGCCTTAGTCTGAGCAAGATAGCCTGCATATGACGCTATCAAAATTGTCTGCTGATTTGCCTGGTTCATAACTTCAGTTTTCGTAGCTGATTTTGTCTGCTCTATTGCCGCATTTACAAGCGCGTCAACTTCTTCCTGCGTATAATACTGCTTTCCGTTAATATTGACCATAAGAGAAGTTCCAAGAAGCGCTGGATCTATCGCTCCCGTGCCCAAATCACTCGCACTGAAAGTTGTTGTACTCTCATTGTTTGCAGGTTTCGCCGCATCTATCTGTATATTGCCAGATTGCGCCTTGCTTCCGCTTTCGTTAACACTGTTTCCGGCAACATTGATTCCCGTTTTTCCTCCTGTGCCGTTTCCGTCACCGCCTGTGTTTGTACTTGCGTTGCCGCTGCCTGAAGCTCCTCCGTTATTTTCCGATCCTGCACCGGTTCCGGTATCACCTGCGTTTGCGCTTGCGTTGCTGCTGCCTGCAGTTCCTCCGTTATTTCCGGATCCCGCACCGATTCCGCTATCACCTGCGTTTGCGTTACCGTTGCCTGAAGCTCCTCCGTTATTTCCAGATCCTGCGCCGGTTCCGTTACCGCCCGCATTCTCTCCGTTATTTCCGCTTCCGCTGTTTTCACCCGGATTTTCGCCGTTTCCTCCTGCATTTCCTCCCGCGCCGGTTCCGTCACCGCCTTCGCTTGCGTTACCACCGCCTGCGTTTTCTCCGTTATTTCCACTTGTGCTGCTTTCACCTGAATTTCCGCCGGTACTGCCGCCATTTTCGTCTCCGCCGTTTTGCACCAGTTCGCCGCCTCCGGCAGTCATCACCATCGCCGCATCATATGTCACCGCTGTAACCACCCCGGGGTTAACCTCTGAAAGAGCCGGTTTTCCAACCGCGATTATTGCATCAAGCGTATTCTTATCAACGCCCAGTGTCTTACAGGCGATAGCAGCCTGAGTGGGATCGCCGCTGCCAAGAAGATATGACTGTGTTGCGAGATATGCATTTTTTACCGCAGTAAGCTGTGTTGACGCAGTCATAAGACTTGAAAGCGATGCCGCCATCTGAGCCATCTGCTTTACACCGCCGTTGATTGCTTCCGTTCCCTGTGCAAGAGCTTTGGCATTGTTAACAAGATCTGCATCTTCCATTCCCTTTCTAAGCGCAGAAGTTCCGTCTTTTGCCGCCTTAACACCATCTTCCAAAGCCGCCGCGCCGTTTCTAAGCTCATGCGCACCGTCCGTATATTTTACGATTCCGTCATAGAAATCCTTTGTGCCGTCGCTGAGTTTCCCCGTGCCGTCTTTTAATTCTTTTGTTCCGTCCTTAAACTCCTTTGTTCCGTCATAAAGATCCGACACTCCGTCTCTGAGCTCGCCTGTTCCTTTCTTAAGTTCCTTGGAACCGTCAACAAGATCATTCGAACCGTCGTTTAACTTATTCATGTCATCCTTGAGGTCATCGATCTTGTCTGAATTAGAAAGATCTGACATACCAAAATCTGAAAGAACGTCAGAACTTGCCATTGTCATAGTCATACCAAGTTCAAAGTCTGTTGTATCAGCCGTTATCTCGAAACTGTTACTAAGTTTTTTCTCAAGATCCTCATCATCAAGCTCATCCCACTTATCTTCCGATATATCAAGGCTGTCTTTTAATCCCGGAACCGCAACTCCCATAACGATGTAGTTTCCGCCGTCCGAAATGACCTTTCCGTTTGAGATATCAACATTTGAGAACTTGTCGCCATCGAGGATCATTCCTGACATCATTACAAAAGGAGTGAATACCTCAACCTCTTTTCCATCCACATCTACAGTCTGCTTGTCGGTATTCTCATACTCGAAACGAATCGTGACCTTACCGCTCTTTCCCGCAAGTTCTTCGGGCTTAATTTCTTTTCCGTCAAGGCTGTATGTAATCTTCATATTTACGGGAAGCTTTTTGTCCGTAACTCCCTGATAGTAGATATCAGAACCCTTTGCCTCCCATGTCAAAGTTCCGTCGCCGTTATCCTTGAACGTCTCATCGCCTTTGACATTTACAATGTCCTTAAGTTCAGTCTTATCAGCAAGTTCAGCCGTAGCACCTGCGTTTTTGAGCCACTCGCTTACGATAATATCGTTTGCGGCGCCGCTTGCATCTGCACTCACATATACCGTCTCAACTTTTCCGGCATCGTCAGAAGATCCGATGCTCTTTGTAAGACTGTCAGAAAGTTTGTCTTCCTCGGCAGTAGTTGATACTCCTGCATTCGCCGCATCTGAAACGCTATCTTTTTTTGCACCACAGGCAACCGTCATGATTGCAAGCATCGTTGCCAGGGCAAGTGATAATGATTTGATTAGTTTTTTTCTGATCATAATTCTGTCCTCACGCTATTTTATTAACACAATCTGTAATTTTATCTTGTGACTTTGCACCCGGATTCACGCCAAGTGTAGTCTTTATTATTATCTTGTCGAATATCATGTACATCGCGGGAAGCACCAGCAAAACAGTGAACATGCTGATAATTGCGCCCCTCGACATAAGATTGCACAAAGAGCCGATCATATCGATACTTGAGATAAGTCCCACTCCGAATGTTGCCGCAAAGAAGCTGAGTGCACTGACAATTACCGATTTCATACAGGTAGTCAGCGTAATAAGAGTCGCTTCTTTTTTATCATGTCCCGCGTTTCTTTCCGACAGGTACCTCGTAGTCATCAGGATCGCATAGTCAACCGTAGCTCCAAGCTGGATGGTTCCTATGACGACTGATGATATGAAAGGTATGACCGTTCCCGTATAATAAGGAATTCCCATGTTTACAAAAATCGCAAATTCAATTACCGCAACCAATATAAACGGAAGTGACAAAGACTTAAGTACCAGTGCGATTATCAGGAACACAAATCCGATAGAAACCGCGTTTACAACCTTAAAGTCATGATCCGTTATATCTATAAGATCCTTGGTACAAGGCGATTCTCCGACAACCATCGCCTTCTTGTCATATCCTTTTACTATGCGCTGAACCTCATCAATCTGAGCGTTTATCTCGTTTGAAGCCACTCTGTAATCGGTGGTCAAAAGAACTACTTTCCAATCATCGCTTTCGAGCGCATCGAAATATTCCTCAGGAATAAACTCTTTCGGAAATGCAGGTCCCATGATAGCGTCGATTCCGAGCACTGAGATGATACCGTCGGTATTCTTGAGCTCTTTTATCATCTTATTCATGGAAACACTGTCGAGGTTCTTATCAACAAGGATCATATACGCGGAGTTCATGTCGAACTTCTCATCAATCTCTTTTGACCCCTGTATACTTCCAAGCTTGTCGGGAAGCGTATCCGTCAGGTTGTAGTAAACCTTAGTGCGGTTGTTTCCGTAAACCGCAGGGAATATGAGTGCCAGGAAGATGATGAAGAATACAAGGTAATGCTTTGCCACCATCTTCGGTATTCTTACGAATTCGGGCAAAAGAGGCTTATGCTTTGTCTTTTCAATCGCCTTATCAAAGATAAGTATCATGCTCGGCAAAATGGTAACGCATCCGACAACGCCGAATATTACACCCTTGGCCATTACTATTCCGAGATCCGTTCCAAGTGTGAACGTCATAAAGCAGAGCGCCAAAAAGCCTGCGATCGATGTAATTGAACTTCCGACAACAGACTTAAATGTTGCGGCTATGGCATTTGCCATCGCGTCGTTTCTGTTGTCATTCTTTTCAAGTTCTTCCTGATAGCTGTGCCACAGGAATATCGAATAATCCATGGTGACTCCGAGCTGAAGTACCGCGCTCAGCGCCTGAGTGATAAAAGAAATCTCTCCGTTAAACACATTGGTTCCCATGTTGTAGACTATCGCCATTCCTATGCTCAGAAGGAAAAACACAGGAATAAGATAGGAATCCATTGTGATTGAGAGAACTATCACAGCAAGTACAACCGCCATTACAACGTATATAGGTGTCTCCGAAATTGTAATGCTCTTAAGGTCGGCCACTATAGCGCTCATTCCGCTCATAAAGCACTGCTCATTCGAAATTTTCCTGATATTTTCTACTGCTTCCAATGTTGTGTCGGCGGATGTTCCGTCATCAAATACAATGAACATCATCGTCGCATCTCCGCTGTTAAACGCATCATATACATCGCTCGGAAGCATCGACATGGGTATCGACAGATCCATCAGAGAATCGTACCAGAGCACGTTCTCAACATGATCCACCTGCTCTATCTTTGCTTTCAGAGCCGCAACATCTTTTTCCTCCATACCTTCAGTCACATACAGGACAAAAGAGCCGGTTCCGAACTGATCTAGCAGGATATCCTGCCCCTTCATAGTCTCGATGTCCTTGGGAAGGTACGACAAAATATCGTAGTTTACTCTCGTATTTATATATCCGATCGCAGCCGGGATAAGGAGCCCGATTGCAACCAAGAGTATCAGATATCTTAATTTGACAATTATTCGAGAAATCTTTTTCATACTATTACTCCATTAAAATTATTGACTATCGGTCATTTATGGTATAACACTTTTATGACCATTAGTCAACATTTTAAAAGAGAAGATTTCCCAAACTTTATTATCTTTTGCTTACTCCTCTCGTCTTCCCCCATTCAACGCAAAAATCCCCTTTCAATAACCGATTAAAATGCCTGATTATCAAAAGAGGGATTATCTGATTTTACACATTGTTAGTTATTGCTAACAAAGCTATTCTAGTACATTCATTTTTCCATGTCAATGAATCCACTATTTTTGTCTTAATAACTTTCCTAAATTTATGTTATATTTAATTTGAAAAGAGAAAGGTGAAAAAATGGGAAAAGCAGACCAAAACAAAAAAGCAAAACTGGAGAGATTACTAAACACTTCCTTTGAGCTTTTTACTTCAAAGGGACTTAACAAGACTTCCATATCGGACATTGTAGAAAGAGCAGGGGTTGCAAAAGGAACTTTCTACTTATACTTTAAGGATAAATATGACATCCGCAACAGGCTTATCGCTCACAAGTCAAGCCAGCTGTTCATGCAGGCTCATGAAGCGCTCAGCCGCGAAAACATTTCAGAATTTGACGACAAGATAATCTTTATAATGAATTATGTCTTAGACGCACTAGGCTCAAACAAAGGCCTCCTTTCTTTCATATATAAGGACCTTAGCTGGGCTGTGTTCAAAAAAGCTCTCACTTCCAATGTAAGCAGTTCAGACGTGGACTTCGTCGCAATCTACAACAACATGCTCGAGGAATCGGGTCATAAGTTCAGAGATCCCGAAGTTATGCTCTTTTTAATCATGGAGCTTGTCGGATCCACCGGATACAGTGCGATAATGTACAACGATCCCGTTTCACTGGAAGAGCTTAAGCCACACCTTGAGCAGACTGTAAGAGGGATAATACGGAATTATATTGTGGAATAAAAGGAAATGATTATTTGACGATAATGAACCGTGATGGTAATATATGAATTGAAAAAGGTGCTACCGATAGACGGTTAGCCCTGAAATATAAAATGGTTAAGAAATAACCGCTCTATGTTTGCGAGGCAGAGGGCGGTTATTTTTGTGTCTTGGAATCATGCTTTCCATGCATATAACCAAGACTATAGAAAGTCGCACACAGTGCAAGCACTGCGATAAGGTCAGTGATGGTGAGCATACGCAAGTTCCTCCAACAAAGATTTCTCATATGAGATTTCTATGATTAACGGAGGTCACAGTCCTCCGATTGAAGGACTAACCGCCTACCGTAATAACTGGTAGCACCAAGACCTCATTATACAGAACAAACATTCGAACGTCAACGCCCCCAAATTCAATCATAAAGCGCACCTTGTACAACTCCACAGTTTCTACTTAATTATTTTTAAAAATAACTATGTCATCACCTTCCATGTTAATTTTGCTTCTGGTGACAAATTAGATTTTTTTATTTCCTCAATATACAAATCAACTGCTGTTTTTTCTAAACCTGCATATGGCATAAACATACCTAAGAAACCTGTAGCCTTATTCATTAAATTATCTGTTTTAGCTAAATCTATAGCTGTCTTTTCCACACTAGCTCCCTCAAAAAAATCCATGAAATTTCCTCCCCCTCGCAATTTCAAAGTCAATTCTTATTCCATAATGTTTAGATATTGTATGGTCTTACTTCTTCTACACGACCATTTTTACAATATATATACACCTTGCTTACACCACTATATTTGCGTACACTAACACCTCTATATGAAGTTCCTGTACTGACTCCATTGGAATAGCGCCACTCATATTTCACTCTATTGTTTTTCAATAGGCTTTTATTGTATCTTCTCCCCATAATCTTAAGCATCTTGCTTTCACTCATACCAAGACTTATGTGATTAACTCGATTTCGGCGACGTTCTCTTATTCCATATCTACAAACTATTGTTATGATTATCATAAATATTAGAAATACAAAATATCCAAATATGATACTATCCATAAGCATTTTCCCTATTGCTATAAGTTTTACAGCTACATATTATATTTCGTATTTTATTATACTAAAAAAGCCAATCCCAAAACAGTTAGCTGACCTCAGATTTCAGAAATATATTTTAAACTTCAACACCTCTTGCAATCACCATCTTCACATCAAGTGTCTCCTTATCAAGAAGCACCAGATCTGCGTACTTGCCAGGAGTGATAGAGCCTGTAACATCATAGCAGCCTGCTGCCTTGGCGGGAGTTACGGTTGCCGAATATACGGCATTTTCGAGAGAAATTGCCGCCTGCTTAACTGCATATTTAAGGCATCCCATGAGATTCGTCACAGAACCTGCAATTGTGCCATTGCTAAGACGTGCTTCATTTCCTCTTACAGATACAGGCTGTCTTCCGAGTTCGTACTCTCCGTCACCAAGCCCCGTTGCCATCATTGAATCGCTAATAAGCACAATCCGCTCTCGTCCAAAAAGTTTGAACGCAGTCCTTATCATTGGTGCCGCAACATGAACGCCATCGCATATTAGCTCAGCGATCACATTATCACTTTCCGCAGCAGCCGCGATTGGGCCGGGGTTCCTATGACCTAGCGGTGCCATTGCATTAAACAGATGTGTAAGATGGCAGGCTCCACTTTCAAAAGCTTGTTTTGCGGTATCGTAGTCACAATCGGTATGCGCAAGCGAAACCGTACATTTCTTAGAAACTTCTTTTATAAAATCCATTGAAGGAGTATCTTCTTCGGGTGCAATATCACAGAATCTGATGCACTCTTCCGATGCCTCATAGAGCCTGTTAAACATATCTATATCGGGCTTTCTGAGATACTTCGTATTCTGCGCGCCACACTTCTTTGCAGATACAAATGGACCTTCCATGTTTATTCCATGAAAATAAGAGAGCCCCACTTTCGTAGCCTCTCTTCTATACTCTCCATCGTATCCACTGCCGTCATCTCTTCCCTGTTCTCTCCTATACTCAGCAGCAGCCTTCATTATTTTCATAAGCTCATCTTCCGCAAGCGTCATTGTCGCAGGCACAACCGTAGTTATGCCATTCTTTGCCTCATATGCAAGAATCTTCTCAATCGACTCTATTGTCCCATCGCAGAAGTCAACGCCATCACAGCCGTGCAGATGGATATCCACAAGTCCCGGAATCGCATAGCAGGAGCTCGCATCAATTATCTTGGCATTCTGACAGCCGCCGTTTTGGCAACTGTCAGAAAAGTATTCTCCATCCACAAATATATCTTTTTTAATAAATCTACCGTCTTCCGTAAATACCGATGCATTCTTAATAATCATCTGTACCACTCCAATCCTTCACACGCTTACAACAAACCTCTTAAATTCGCTCTCCGCATCTTCCACATATTCCAGCATTCCGCCATGAAGCTCCATGATCTTTTTAGCCACCGAAAGCCCCAAGCCGCTTCCGCCGTTTTTGCCTTTTATATATGGCTCAAAAATATGCGCCTTGAGTTCTTCATCCAAAAACGGGCCGTTATCGGCAACAACAACCTCAACTCCACCGCCCGTTTCTGTCATAGTGACCTTTATGGTTGTATTCTCAGGATTATGTCTGACAGCATTGTTTATAAGGTTAGAAAAAACTCGGCGCATCTGCGAGTGATCATATTTACAGATCACGGTGTCAGGTATCTCCAAATTAAGGACAAGTTTTTTCTCTTCGAATTTATAAAACATATCCGCAAGAATTCCTCTAAGAAGCGCCGCAATATTGCCCTCTTCGGGAATAATCTTATAACTTGCACTTCCAAATTTGGAGTACTCCAGCATATCCTCAAGCTGCACATTCGCAGCTTCTATCTGCTGTTCTATTACAGTCAGGCAGCGTTTTCGCTCCTCGTCAGATATATCTTCTTTCTTAAGTAATTTGGCATATCCCATTACCATCGTCATTGGAGTCTTGAGATCATGAGCTATTCCTGCGTAGAGCTGTCTGTTATGCTCATCATTTTTTTCCCTGAGCGTCTGAGCTTCTTTTAACCCCACTACCATGTTGTTGAAAGCTTCTTCTATCTCGCCGAACTCAAAGCTATCCTTTGCTTCAAGTCTGACATCAAGATCACCGCTGCTTACCTTATTCATACTGTCTGCGATTCTTCGTGCAGGATCTGAAATATATTTCTTTGCGATATGAGAAATCACGCCAAATATAATCAGGATGAAAATCACACTTGCAACATTAACCTGTGTCTTAAGTCCATCTCCAAGCCCTTCTTTGCCGGACCATCCCGCAATAACCCCCTTTATAAAATCTCTTATCCTGTTAAAAAGAAGCATCAACAGAATAACAATCGCGATCAAAAATCTAAGAAATGCCTGAAGTTTCCTGCTATATTCCTTTTTCATTTTTCTTCCATCCTATATCCCAGCCCTCTGATAGTGTGGATATACTCCGCGCCGTCATCCGATATCTTGCTTCTAAGCTTACTTATCGCGACCATGATGCTGTTGTCATCGGGGAATTTATCGCTTTCCCATGCCTCCTCGTATATTCGGTCTTTGGTAAGCACATGTCCGATATTGCTCATGAAGCATTCAACCATGCGATATTCCAGCGCTGTCAGTTCTATAACTTCACCATTTTTATAAAGCCTCTTAAGATCAACATCCAATCTAAGGCTTCCGCATACAAGTTCCACAGCCTTGCCCTGCCCATCATATCCGTAGCATCTTCGAAGTGTGGACAATACTCTTGCCGCAACTTCCATCGGGTCAAAAGTTTTAACTATATAATCATCCGCTCCGATATTAAGCCCCTTTATCCTGTCAAGAACATCGCCCTTGGCAGTAAGGAAAAGAACAGGTACATGGCTCTTTAGTCTTATCTTTTCAACAAGCTCATAACCATCCATAACGGGCATCATCACATCGGTTATTATCAGATCAAAGCTCCTTCTGTCAAACATCTCATAGGCGCTGTTTCCGTCATATGCTTCGCTCACTTCCATGCCATGCATCTCAAGACACACCTTGAGAAGTCCCGCTATCTGAGGCTCATCGTCAACTACAAGTACTTTGTATTTTTCTTTTTCCAATTTTCATTCTTCCTTTTATCAGTATTATCGTAACCAGCAGAACTGCCGTAAGAAGCACAGGCAACGTATATATAATATATCCGTTCAGATTATAGCTTAGCTGCACGCCATGCCTTTCAAAAGCATTCATGATACTCGCAGATGCGTTATGCATCATATGCGCACATATACTATACATAATATTACCACTATGCTCATATATCAGTGCATATAATATTCCGCTGAAAAAGACTGAAAGAAATCCCTGAAGGTGGTAACCATGAAGTTCGGCAAATATCAACGACGTTAAGATTACTGCAATAGGGATATTTATTTTTTCTCTGACATAACCGTATAAGCCCTTCCTAAAAAAATATTCCTCCGCCACCGGTGCTATCAGGATTGCAACTATATGATCAAATGCTGTTTCATCAAGTGCTACATCTTCTGTTACAGGAAAAATCCCGTTAAGTAAAAAACCGACAAAAGAGTTAAAAAGTATCATACCAATACAAACAGAAAAAACTGCTACCACGATCATCTTGATAAAGCTTCTGTCTTTCCTTAACTCCAAATCCTTGGATATTCCCTTTACATGCGAAAACCAAACAACAAACAAAACTGTTACAACTGTCCCAAAAGAGCCGCTGTAGTGATCAAGCTGTTCCTCAGTCAGCAGGAGCCTCCCTTCCGCAAAAACCTGAAATCCCAGTATTCCAATAAAAAACACCAAAAAATACAAAAAAATCACTCCAACTACCGAAAGCACTCTTTTCACCATTAGTTTCATCTCCTTTGTTTTGATAAAACCATGATAAATAAAATACATTTCCATAGATTGAAGTGAATCTTAACGTAGCCTTAATTTGATCAATTTTTACAAGGCGCACTCATTCCGAGACAAGCCTTGCCACTCACACCTGCCCAATCTTCTTCATCAGCGCACAGTACTTCTTATCATATCCGTACCTGTCGCCGTAAAGCAGCGCCTTCATAAGAGTCGAATGCGCCTCCTTATCTTTTTTGCAGACCGCGGAAGCACTGTAATAATTCTTAAGATACTCGTGGATCTCCTTGTTGTCGCGGTCAACGTTTACGATATACAAGCCAAGTAGCGTTTCAAAGCCCATAAAGCGCTTATCCTCCGTAAAGCCGCCTTTTTTCATAATTCCCAGATCATCACTGCTTCCGATCATGGCGTTTGAACTAAGAACCGCTTCGTACGCAAGAATATTTTCAAAAGAACCGTCATCCTCGTACCACCTCGGAACGGGAACTTTCTTGTTCGCATTTCTTATGAGATTGATGTAATGACACTGCTCCCTGATATAAAGACTGTTGTACTTCTCAGAGTTTGAATACTTCGTATTCGGGAACGTGCTGTAGTATTTAAGCACGCTGTCAGTTTCCGCATGGCCATCCCATATCTTCATCAGGTCAGAAGTCCTTCCCATCTGGAATGAATCGGGGATTGCACCGACAAGCTTACCGTCCGTATTCCTGCCGTCATACATTCGCTCGTTTATAAAAAGAACTCTCTCATCAAAGATCTTGTACTCAGGATTATACGAATCCATGATCTTCTTCCAGTAATTATAAAAATCAAGAAGCGTCGAGTTCTTGAAAACATGGCAGGATTCCATCTTTACACAGTACTTTGTCTTGACCATCTTAAGCGCCGTACTGTTGAGGCTCTGAACCATATTTATATCGTTTATTTCATCATCGTCCGAATCGCCCAGATGAATGCTGACTCTCGGAGACTTTTTCTTTTCCACAAAACAGATCTTATCGCACAGCTTCTTGATATGCGAAGGAACCGTCTCATCATCCCAGGTTCCGAGAATGATCGAAGCTCCGGGGAAAAATCTCTTAATGGAATACAGACATGCGATTGTGTTAAGCTCACCTGAAACTTCGATTCCGCCCGTAACCAAAAATGTCAGCTCTTCTGCCCTGACATCGTCCAAAACATCCGCAAACTCTTCCGTCACCGTATTCTTATAATTTCTTACAACACTGCTCCACTTAAGGATATTGAAATAATCAGGATTTACCTTATATTTCAATTTGTAATTCATTCCAAGATACGCAAGCTCTCTTTTTACCACAACATTATCAAGCGTCCTGTATTTTCTGCAGAGTTTAAGCCAGTCGCCGTAACTTGCATTATATTTGTAGGCCGCCGAATTGTTGATGTAGAGCGCTTTTGGAAGCACAACCTTGCTTATCGGAAACTCGACGCAAACGAAATTATTAGCAAGAAACTTCTCATACTCCCTTCGAAGCTGCGAAGAATCATCCGTCACATTCATAAGTCCGACGAAATCAGAAAAAATCGGTGTAAAACTGTTCACATAGAAGTTATACGCGATATACTGCTCCGGCGTCAGATTGCATCTGTATTCGCTCTTGTAATCTCTTTTCCCCACATCCTTATAAAGATCTGCCGAAAAAAGCTTTAGCAGGTCGTTCCTAAGTCCCATATACCACCAGTCGGAAATGCCAAAGTTAAGCACTCCGCTCTTGGAAGTCGAAAGCGCCTCGACCATTATCCTTCTTGAGACAACCGACTCCGTGGTGACGTACCTCGAAACCCTGTTATATATATCAAGAAAATCAGAACCCGTAAGGATCATATCGCTTCGCATCTTAATGCAATACTTTCTCGTGCATGCCTCAATTCCCGCGCGGCTCGAAACAATTTCCCTGTTTACGTTGTTCCTCTGCTCATGCGGATATTTCCTGATAAAGCCGCATGTACCGGGGTCCTTACTCATTACTACGATATCCGCATCAATGCCATTTGCGCTCTCGCCCTCGAAGATTGACAGAATAACCTGTGCATGCGGAAGGTGCTTTCTTATGCTCTTAACCGTCTCACCGGTCGTATCTCTCACCATTCCCTGAACGACAACGCCTATATCCCTGCTGTCTATGATCTCGTTGTAATAGTCGACAGCGTACATCTTATCGAATTTTCTTTTTCCAATCCTGTTAAGAAAGCCCTTAAGCCTGTTGTATGCAGGGTGCAAAAAAGATTTAAAGCCCTTCGGCATGACTTTTTTAATTCCGTTAAAGAGCAGATTCTTAAAAAAATATCCCGGCAGAAATGAAAGATTTTTTACAAAAATAAGCAATAAGTACTTGATGTACTCCTTTGCATCGTTGCAACAATAGAAAGCATAGAGCTTCTCCCAGTCCTCGTGGGTATAGCAGTTCTGCGGCACAACCTCTTTCCTGTAGATACTGTTAGAAAGCGTCTTAAGTCCGATATCGTCGTTACTTAGGATTATCAGATTTGCCGCAAAAGTCGCTTCGCACCTGTCTATATCTTCCCTAGTGTATTTCTCTAGGTCATCGGGTGCTTTGAAACTTATGCCTTTATTTACAAGATTCATCCACAGATACGACTCCGCATCGTACCTGAATGTTGATATGGAATTATTCGGATAATACTTCCACATCATGTATTCTTCGTCTTCTTTGGAAAATAACGGAACATCAAAAAGCCTCACCAGATCTTTCGTATATCCAAAAAAGAAAATATCCGAAGGATGGTAAGCTCTTTTCATATCTGAAAAAATGTACCGTGGATTTCTCGAATAGAGCTCGCAGCATATCACCTTGTGCTCAAAAATCTTGTATTCGGTACATTCTCTGTTGTATATATTAAAATAATCTTTGAATCCATCGTCGCACAGATAGAAGTCCGTTCGTAACTTCAGCGCATAGACAGTCTTTGCTTTCAAAAGACCGTGATAAGTCGACACAATCTGTCTGTTGATGTTGTTCTTAGGCGAAAACGGCACATTGAATTCATCAAATCCGCCCGGATCTTCGCTATAAACAACTTCATCATATTCAAGACCTTCTACATCGGTTCCTTCCCATGTAGATAATATAATAAATGCTCCCGGGAGCGCACGCCTTATGCTCTGCAGGCATATCGGCGTTTTTTCCCCATCTACGTCTCCCTGTACAATAACTGTAATCTCTTTATTATCAACTAATCCCATGTCCCCTACCAATCATTGGTTAACTCAAAAGAAATCTGTACACAGATCAAGCTGCATGCAGGCACTCATGCCTTCATTCCCCCCGAATCCATGCATATCTGCCCCAACGTTGCAGAAACTGATCCTCTTTCCGTCATTTATCATTTCGTTATATACAGGAGCAACGCCAAATTCATTGTTCTCTCTCACATCATTGACTATCATCCTGTATGCATATTTCACAAAGTCAGAACCCTTCTTAAAATTAAAGATTCCAACGATTGCTTCGTTTGACATATCCTCTTTTTCCCTGACGAGTGTCACCTGTCCGTTTTCATCATATTTGACATAGCTCCACTTGGGTTGATTGGCCGGCGTTGTCATGATAAGACCGTCATAGTCTCTCATTTCATCGAGATACGCATCTATATTCGTATCAATAACCTGCGCACAGCCTGCAATCATAAGTTCATCATCATTATCTATAAATTCCTCCGCAAGGAGCACCGTGCAGGCATCTCCTTCGGTAGTTGCATCGGTAGATATAATCTCGCAGTCGGGTGTTATTTCTCTTAGAATCCTGTCAAGCTCGAATCGTTCGATGTGATCTTCCTGGCAAACATAAATAAATCTATGCTCACACTTAGGTCTGATATTCTGAGTCACATATTCGATCACCGGATGACCGAATATATCGGCAAGTGGCTTGGGAGTTTCGTAAAAAGACTCCGCATATCTGTTACTGCCACCGACCATGGGTATTACTATATTAAGCATTGGTTCTTCCTTTGTAAGTTAAAATCGTTAGTTTCACATCTCCGTTGCTGCGTCACGATATATCTTTTTCATGCGTCTGCTGCTGTCCTCCCATGAACTTTCGGGAATCTCAGCTTCGATCGGATCATCGACAAGTCTGCAAATACCCTCATAGATATCCTCTTCATCATAAGGGTCAAAATAAATTGCTCTGTTGCCGAGTTCTTCATGCGCATGAGGCATATCAGCCACAGCTATCGGTCTTCCGCAATTAAGCGCCTCAATAGGCGATACCCCCGCACCTTCTACAAATGCCGGACAAATATAACCTTCCGACTCGTTTATAAGAGCCGCAAGATCAAGTCTGTTTTTGCATCCTGCGAAAATAATCTCGTCTTCATACTCCTCAAATTCTTCGTAAAGATCGTCATAAAGATCATTCTTACCGACGATCACAAGGCGGATATTCGTATCCCACCTGTCTTTATACATAATATAAGCGTCTATGAGTCTTAAGATGTTTTTTTCTGACTGGGTATCACCGACACACAACAAAAACGGTGAATATCCGATGTCATACTTTCCCCTTACATCAAGCTCATCGAGTTCATCGTCGTCCATAATCCTGAACTCGGATGAAACCGCATTGCCTACAACTTCAATCTTTTTCTGCGAAACATCATATGTATTCGCAATGTCACGTCTGCTGATATTCGAGACGGTTACCACTTTATCCGCATGCTTTGCGCAAAACGGGATCATAAGCTTGTTCTTCAGATACTCAACCTTATTAACATTGTTCTTATTCTTTTCATGTTCAAAAGAAATGTCATTTATGGTACACACCACAGGACACGGACTGTTAAAAGGCACGTAGTGCAGAGTGTGAAGAACATCCAGATCGTATTTATAACAAAAACTTGTTAATTCAAAAAAATTTCTTGTAAAAGCGTTATTACTTCTAAAAGGTACAACTTTAAACTTCTTCATGTACCTTGATATATCGGCATCTTTTTCGACAAAAAGATAATACACGTCCCCCTTGTCAGGCTTGAGAGCATCCAATATTCCCCTATAAAAGCTCTCATCCTCGCTCGCGCATCCGAGCATATGTGCATCTATTCCAACTTTCATCTATATATCACCTTTTCAGATTGTTTTATATTTATCATCTTTCATCACGAAAAATGTTAAGTAAAATTATGACTTGGCAAGATCCGCACCGTAAGCTGTACATGTGGTATTGAGCTTATACAATTAGTTAGTTCTCAAATGTTTTGCTTTCACAGGCTTCATTGTTTTAATAACCATAAGGTTAATGGATCGTCCAAATAATTTCTTACGGTGCGAAACACTTCTGCTTGCCCAGTCGTGTCCGTCGAGGTATAAAAAACTCGTTCCCCCCAAGTTTTTTCACTCTATATTTGAAATACCACATTACAAGTGCAAAAATTTTTTCTCTCTTTCCTTCTGTGAAGCACTCTGATACTCTTTCTTTTATAAGCTGTTATTCTTAATGTTTGTGTAACTTTTTACAAAATTCGTACACCTGTGAGCAAATATATGCAATTATTCAGTTTTACTGGATTGTTGGCTTTTTCTATAATTAAATTATATACAATTTGCTTCACATTTGCAACATTTGTTTTAACGTTTATGAACATTTCTTTGAGATTTTTTCCAAAAAAATTCCGAGGTAGCGCATGCTTCCCCGGAATTCTATGAAAAACTAATTGTTAACGGACCTCTTTGAATTCAGAACCACCCTTGCTATTTCCGCCTGAAACCTTGATAGTACCGATCTTATTGGCACGGATACCGTCATTGAAGCAGTCAGGGTTAGCAAAGCGAATACCTGTCTTTGCGGAAGCCTCTTGTGTATTTCTGTTATTTCTGATCCTAATGTAAACATCCCAATTTCCGGAAGCGATGTCTGAAGGAACAGAGAAAGTCCACTTATAGTTCTTGGTAGCAAGAGATGTAAGGTCGTTTGCGTTAAATGAATCAACGCTTGCCACATATGTCTTGTCACCGTTCTTAATGATTACTTCCGTATACTTCTTTGTAAGGAAGTTACCAAAGCCAAGGTTCTTCATTGAACCGCTCATTGTAAATGTGCCGTCCTTGCTTACCTCAGAAGAAAGCTTTGACTCTTTTACAAGAATTCTGTATCCCATGTGATCACGCATGAATTTTCTGTATGAGTGGTCAATGTATGGTGCAACATCTGATGCATCAAGTCCCTTAACAAGATCTGACTTGGATACATCAACATGGTTAAGTTCACTTATAAGTACCTCATCCTCACTGTTGATATTGTGGAGGTATGAAAGGTGTGTTCTGTAAAGCTCTGACATAAACTTGGAACCGTCATAGATAGGTGAGCCATGTGACTTTAATGTATCGCGGTCAACATATGCGCACTCACCGCCGTAAGGAACCTCTGTGAGCTTTTCAAGCATATCTATGCCCTTATCACGAGTGATATAAGGCCATTCGTTTTCTTCACCGAATGTTCCGTAATCGGTAGATGTTCCGAGATATCCGTCGTTATACATTCCAAGCCTTTGATTGAGCTTAAGGCTTCCGTTTGCAACCGCTGCATTAAATCCTGCTGCGTCATTTGCATATCCGTAATATCCCATAAGATGCTTGGGTGCTCTTACAAGTACCTTGATACTGGGATCGAGCTTATTAAGCCATCTGTCTATGATCGCATTTGAGAACTGAGGATCATAGTTGTTACATTTATCAATATCATACATTGATGAATGCATCTCACCCCAAGGTCCGAACATTCCGCACTCAACAGCAAGAACTACATCTTTGTTTCTGTTGATGACTTCGCTGAGCTGCTTAATGTGCTGACGGATAAGCTCTGTGTTGTGATACACCGTTGAGTCACCGTCTTTTGTCAAACCGGGCTCATTTCCTACCGTCTTGTCACTTGCATAAGAGAATCTAAGTACAAGTGATGTTCCGTTCTTTCTTGCATTTGAAAGTGTGCTCTCAAATGCTTTAAGGAAATTCGGATGTTCAGTCAGATTCTTATTTCCGCCACATCCGTTTGAACTGTTATATCCATCCTTTGAGAAACTGTTTCCACTTGAGAAGTATCTGAGATCATACATGATACTGTACATTCCACCCTTGGGATTAAGTACAGGACATGAAGAACTGTCAACCTTAACCCATGTATAAGGGCATCTGCCTCTTTCGATGTTATCGGCAAGTTCTGCCCCTGTATCCTCGAGGCGGATTGTTGATCCAAGTGATTCAGCTTTAACGTCTAACGATCCTGCACCGATAGTACCGATTACCATACCGAATGTCAGAATCAAACTCATTAGTCTAGTCTTACTCTTAATCATAATCATCCCCTTTTTTGTTCTTTCCGCACAGTCATTCATCTAAAGAACCACAATTAATGTCTGTGTAACTTTCTTAATAAACCATGTTTATCTAAACAACTATGTGTGATTTCCCAACATAACATATGTTTTAATGCTTCATACCAATGAATTATATAAGACTACGCTCCTAAATGCAACAATCACTTTAACAAATATTTTCATATTTTTTTGTGTATTATTAATGTTTGCTTTCCGCACAGTTATCGCGTTTTATTCACACCTATATCGTTTAAGGAAAAAAAATTTATATTGTTTTTACTCAAATATGGTGCAATTTTTTGTCGTATCTGTTATGATGTATATATAATGTTACATGTTTGTTACGTTTATACTTCGATATAATTAAGAGAAAACGCCATAAAAGGAGGGGTTGCAATGAAATCAGTATGTGAAGTATATAATAATAATTTTGGAATCCGTCTTTCAAAATTAAGAATGCAAAAGGGAGTTTCGGCTCGAGACATGAGCCTTTCTATAGGACAGAACGCCGGTTACATCAATTGTATAGAAAATGGCAGATCGCTTCCTTCAATGAAAAATTTCTTCTTGATCTGCGATTATCTTGGTATCACACCAAATGATTATTTTAATTACCAAACTTCTTTTCCCAAAAAGTTAAGCAGTGCGGTAGATAACCTGTGTCATCTGGATGACGACAAACTATCTCACATCTCGTCAGTCATTGAATATATGGTAGCTAATTAAGTCACTCCAAAAGTAGCGCTTTTTGGAGGATTATGGGGATTAAAAAGGTCTGCGTTTCAATACGCAGACCTTTTTGAATGTAATCACTTGTTAAACCGACATTTCCAGATGTCTCTGTTATACTCTTCTATTGTTCTGTCAGATGAGAAGAATCCCGCTTTTGCAATATTTACAAGCATCATCTGTCTCCATCTGTCTCTGTCTTCATATGCCTCAAATATCTCGTCCTTCTTCTTGATATAGCTTTCAAGGTCGAGAAGAGTCATGAACCAGTCTTTATTTAAGAGCTCATTATAGAGCCTCTCAAGATTCTCTTTATGTCCCACTTTCAAACATTTCCTGCTGACAATAAAATCAACCGCCTCTTTTATCACGGGACTCTTCTTGTAATAATCCTTTGATACATAATCGGCTTTCTTGTAATGTTTGATGACTTCGTCAGCGCTCGCGCCAAATATAAATATGTTATCATCTCCGACAAGCTCGTGAATCTCGACATTTGCTCCGTCATCCGTTCCAAGTGTCACGGCTCCGTTTAGCATAAATTTCATATTGCCGGTTCCCGAAGCTTCTTTTGAAGCAAGCGATATCTGCTCAGAAACGTCACAGGCGGGAATAAGCTTCTCGGCATATGACACATTGTAGTTCTGAGCCATAACGACTTTCATGTATTTATTTACATCTTTGTCGTTATTTATTATTTCCTGAAGCACAAGAATGAGATGAATAATATCTTTTGCAATAACATAAGCAGGAGCTGCCTTTGCACCGAATATAAATGTGATTGGTCTCTTAGGCTTTTTTCCGCCCTTTATCTCAAGATACTTGTGAATTATATAAAGAGCATTCATCTGCTGCCTCTTGTACTCATGCAGCCTCTTTACCTGAATGTCAAAAATCGATTCCGGATCGATCTCGATGTTTTCGTGCTCTTTGATATATGCAACAAGTTCTTTTTTCTTGAGCATCTTTATCTCATCAAGCTTTTCGAGAGTCGTCTGGTCATCCTTATATTCAAGGAGCTTCTCAAGTTTTGTCGCATCCTTTTTAAAGCCGTCTCCCACAACATCCGAAATAAGATCGGTCAGCCGGCTGTTACATGAAAATAGCCATCTTCTGAAAGTTATTCCGTTTGTCTTGTTATTAAATTTATCGGGATAAATCTTATAGAAATCTTTAAGTTCGCTGTTTTTAAGTATCTCTGTATGTATAGCCGCAACACCGTTCACCGAGAATCCGTAATGGATGTCGATAAACGCCATGTGAACTTTCTTTTCTTTATCAATGATCTGAACCTTAGAGCTCTTATACTTAGCTCTGATTCTCTTATCGAGTTCCTTGATATACGGAACAAGCTGTGGAACTACTTTTTCAAGATACTCAAGAGGCCATGTTTCAAGCGCCTCTGCAAGAATAGTGTGATTTGTATAAGCACATGTCTTGCTCACAACACTTATCGCCTCATCGATATTAAACGCCTTCTCCTCAACAAGTATCCTGACAAGCTCAGGAATTATCATTGTGGGATGCGTATCATTGATCTGAATTACAGCATGATTGTGAAGCTCGTGCAGATCGTACTGACGCTCCTTCTGCTCTCTAAGAATCAGATGCGCAGCGTTAGATACGAGGAAGTACTCCTGATATATCCTAAGGAGGTTTCCGGCCTCATCCGAATCATCCGGATATAAGAAAAGAGTAAGATTATTCTTGGTCTTTGTTTTATCGAAAGTAATGCCTTCTTTTACAAGACCTTCATCAACAGACTCGATGTCAAACAGACGAAGCTTGTTGACACCGGATCTGTATCCGACAATATTCATGTTATAAAGGCGTGATACAACTTTCTTTTTTCCAAAAAATATATCAAAAGTCGTATCAGTCTTCTCAAGCCAGCTGTTCTTCTCTATCCAGTCGTTCTTCTCTTCAACCTGGAGATTATCCTTGAACACCTGCTTAAAAAGGCCAAAATGATAGTTGAGTCCGATTCCCTCACCTGCAAGTCCGAGAGTTGCTATAGAATCAAGGAAACAAGCGGCAAGTCTACCAAGACCGCCGTTTCCAAGAGACGGCTCAGGTTCGTACTCTTCTATTTTGGCAAGATCTTTGCCGTTTTTGACCATTATGTCTTTTATCCTGTCATAAACGCGCAAATTGATCATATTATTGGAAAGAAGCTTTCCAATAAGAAATTCCATTGAAATATAATATATTTTTTTCTCGCCGTTACAAAGTTCCGTTACGTCCATCAGGCGACTTGTCATCTCTAAAAGCACATAATAAGCTTCACGATCTGTGCACTCTTTCAACGTCTTGCCGAACTGATCTTTTGCAATCCCTTCAAGCTGTTCCTCAAGATTAAGAATCAGTACATCTCGTTGCATATTGGTATGCTTGGACATATTGTTTTTCTCCTTATCAGCGGTCGATAGCCTTTGTACCCTTGTGTCTCTTAATTCTGATACCGCTTCCGCCCTTGATTGTCTCTTTTACAAAAGAGTTTACGATGGCAATATAACCGGATCTGTTATCTCTTGTATAATCATCTTCGAATGACGCAAACTCCTCGTCTTCGTAAACAAGAGCAACCGCTTTGCCCTGGACAGTCTTCATGATGATTGTTTCTGTTGTTCCTGCCCATACATATGTATAATCATAATCTTCACTGTCAAGGAAGTTCTGCATATCCTTTGTGATTCCGTCAATGGCATCGTCAAAGCTCATGATTGCAGGTGAAACCTCTTCCTCCTCAGAAGATGCTGTAAGAGCATCAACCTCTTTATCAAGAATAGAATCAAGCTTATCTTCAGAAGCCTTAGCTACAGGAGTAATTACGGGCTTAGCCACGGGAGCAATTACAGGCTCGGCTACGGGCTCGCTCTTTATGCTCTTCTCCTCTTTAAATACAGGAACATCGTCAAATGCAAGTCTGTCTTCTTCAGCAGCTGCCGAGATCATTGCATCCATATCCAATGTATCTGTCTTCTCAGGTGAAGCCTTATATGTATCACTAAACTTTCTAACTTTATCAGCATCTCTGTCTACAGGCTCGCTGCTTACAGAAAGAGACTCAAACGCATCTCTGCGATTCTCAGACTTAAATACATCATCACGCATCTCAGAACTAAACTTATCTTCACGTCTGTCTGCACCGAATCTGTCTGAGCTGAACTTATCTTCATATCTGTCAGAGCCAAACTTATCTTCGCGTCTGTCTGATCCAAACTTGTCCGAACCAAACTTGTCGTCGCGTCTGTCTGAACTAAATCTATCCTCACGTCTGTCTGATCCAAATCCGTCCGATCCAAACTTGTTATCGCGTCTGTCTGAACCAAATCTATCTGATTCAAACTTATCATCGCGTCTGTCCGATCTGAATGCATCTCTTCCGTCTGCGTCGCTACTTACAGAAAGAGGCTCAAATGAATCGCTACGCATCTCTGAGCCCAATGTATCCATGCCAAGTGAATCTGTATGAGCAGCAGAAACCTTGATCGGATAATCGGAATCAAATCCAAGGTCTTCTCCCTCAGCTCTCATTGCATCCATATTTGCTCTTGCACGTGTTGTGTAAGCTCTGGGCTCACGATTTGAATCATCTACCTTTATCTCATCACTGAATCTTCTGCCGGCACCTGAATCGGCAGGCTTAACATCAAATCCAAAATCATCGTTCTTGAGAGAATCGCTGAATTTCTCAGTCTTCTTCTCAGCAAAAGGCTTAACGGTATAATCAGACTCTTCAGCTTTTATAGCGTCCTCATATACTCTGTCAGGCCTTGCCGGTGAAGGCTTAACCGTATAATCAAATTCTTCAACCTGTATCTGGTCGTCAAATCTTCTGTCAATTCTTGTAGCGGAAGGATCTGTTGTCTTTCCAAACTCTTCCATCTTAATCTGATCGTCGAATCTTCTGTCGATTCTTACTCCGGAAGACTTCTCGGAAGATGTTCTGTCGAACTCTTCGACTCTTATCTCATCATCAAATCTTCTTCCTACTCTGGGCTCTGAAGGCTTTGCTGCCGATCTGTCGAACTCTTCGATCTTAATCTCATCATCATAGCTTGGATTCTCATCAAAATCGAAATCATCCTCATCTATTATATCTTCATCAAGCGCAGGCTCTTCCATACGCTGAACCGAAGGCTTAACAGGAATGTCAGCCCTCTCGCTCTTAACATTATTCCTTGCGGAATTATTTATTTCATCAGAGAACTTAACCGTATCCTTGGGCTTTTCTTCCTTAGCTGCATTCTGAGTGGCCATTTCTTTTTCCTTTGCAAGAAACTCACCTATATAATCAGGAATTTCTTCAGTTTTATTCTCTTCCTCTACTTCTACATCTTTGCTATCGATAGGAATATCAAATACATTTTCAGGCATCTCTGCTTTTATTGCTGCCATCATGGCATCAATATCGGATAAGTTGACATCCTCTACGGGTGTATCAAATGTTGTGTTCGATTTTTTCAAAGACGAATCTCTCATATAATCACCACCTGACATATTTGGCATTGCTTTACTTATATTTACAATTTCTGCCCCCTCCGAGCGGTTCTCTGCTCTGTCTGATTTCATTTGAGTCCCTCCTTTGGAAGCTTCTTTATTATTCTTTATTTCTGAATCCCTCTGTGATGATGAGAACGTCTCCGGTTCAAAATCATCTTCATCCTCCATGTTGTTTGCAAGAAGGCCGTCAACAAAAACAGTTGACATATCCTGTTCATTCAAATAGTCCTTATTTCTCATGCCGTCCATGTCTCGTCTCCTTTCGAGCGTCATATATCAAACGATATTTTACCCCGTTTAAATATATTATCATTTATTTCTGTTAGATTTTACAGTAAATTTTCTATAAATTCTTGCTTATCGCGTATTCATTATTAGAAACATTTTGTGTAAAATCTTCCCCATACCAGCATATTACACGGATATTAATAGTACAACAACAAAACATTAACATTCTAACATGAACCGCCATAGAAATCAATGTTAAAACGTTAATGTCTTGTTTTATGGGCTTTTTCGGCCCTCGGTATTCAATTATTCATGTTTATAAAGCTTCTTTTATAACAAGATGTCTCGGAAGTCCTCCTGCCATAATAGGAGTTACTTCGCCAAAGATAAGCGGACGGGCATATTTCTCAAACTGCTCTGTAAGGCCGCATCCGTCGGGAGTGATCCACTCATCGGGAACCATCTTCTCGTAATTTGCTATAGAATGAATGTCGTATGTTCCGTAAGAGCACATGTAAGGACATTCACTGCTCCAGTTGTTATCGGTTCCGCCTGTCTGATACACCATTCTCTTCATGATGATCATCTTACCGGTCTCGCCCGCATTTGCCGCGTTAACAGCTTCAAAACCGCACTGATAAGCTTCTCTTACATCGGTAAGTGATGCCATATGTGAAGCCGCTCTCTGAAGTGTGCTAAGCTCAACGGTTCTCGTTCTGAGTCCCAGTTCTGAAGAAAGTTTATCAGAAAGAACTTTGCACGCAGCACTCATCTGCTTATGTCCGAAAGCATCAGTTGCTACATCTCCGCCAAGCTCACATACATAGGTTCCGTCAGCGAGCTTGATTCCTTCTGAAATCGCGATAAGAATGGGTTTCTTCTTATCAGAAAGTTCTTTCATATGCTTCATGAAAGCATCCATATCAAAAGGCTTTTCGGGAAGATATATCGCATCCGGTCCCGTACAGTCATCTGCTTTTGAAAGAGCTGCCGATGCAGCAAGCCATCCGGCATTTCTTCCCATTATCTCAACGATCACGGTAGCAGGATTTCTTGTATCTGCTGCCTGGTTATCGCGAATAAGCTCTTTTACACTTGTTGCGATATACTTAGCTGCCGATCCGAATCCCGGACAATGGTCGGTAACGGGAAGATCGTTGTCTATTGTCTTTGGAATACCTATAAAGCGCTGGGTTTTGCCGTGATCTTTGGCATAATCAGACAGCTGCATTATAGTATCCATTGAATCATTTCCACCAACATAGAACAATTTATCAATATTGTTCTTTTCAAGAACATCAAAGATCTTCTTGTAATCCGTATCGTCTTTTGAAGCATCTGATAACTTGTATCTGCATGTGCCAAGTACAGAAGCAGGTGTTCTCTTAAGAAGTTCAACATTGGTCGGATCCGACAGATACTTGTCTAGATCGATAATGTTGCCATTTACGAGTCCCTCGATACCGTGTAACATTCCAAAAACTTTTTGTGCTCCAAGTTCTTTTGCCCTGACGTAAGCCCCTGCAACAGAAGCGTTGATCGCTGCCGTAGGCCCGCCGGATTGTCCGATTATGACGTTATTCATGGTTCCCTCCCAACATTAATATAGTTATCATTAATGATAGCCTCAGAACCGTAAAAAGAACAAGTCTTGACTTTTTATCGTCTTTCTTTAGCTACCATTGCAAGCAATATAAAGAACATAGGTGTTGCACACACCATTGAAAAATTCGCAAAAGAATATGCCATGTATGAAACAGCAGCTATGAAAGCTATTTCTCTATCTTTTTTACCAAGTCCGGTCTCTAAAAAGCGCTCTACTACGCGGAAAATCAGATATAAGTATGCCAAAAGCCCATGGAATCCCGTACAAACAAGATAGTCGAGATACTCACTGTGCGCGGAAGTAAGTGCAAGGCCGTTAAAGCGCGAAGTAAACTCAGCTGCGGCTTCAGGCTTGGCAGCAAGATAATCATTAAGCGCATACATATATCTGTTGGGACCGACACCTATAATCTTCTTATCAAAAGGAAGACTTCCGTACAGGTCAAAAGAAAGCTTCCATATATATCCTCTTCCGTTTGCAAGATCTCCGTTTCTGCTGATAAATAGAACGCACACCAAATAAACCAGCATTACACCTGCCACAATCCAAGGTGCGAGCTTTGCATCAATTATCTTGCGATCCGGTAAAAATTTTCTTTTAAATGCAAACAAAACGGCAATAAGAGCTGATACCAGCATCATAGTGGTTCCGCAAGAAATAATCGCAAAAACAACAAGTGCAACATATGCTCCGTAAAGAATTCTTTCAATCTTATCTTTTGTCGTAAAGAGCATGTATACAGCTATCGGAACGATAATCGCCATATACTCGCTGTACCAGCCGTAGTTTCCAAATGTCGAAACATACAGGCTGTTCTGCGCATCTTCACTGCTTGAAAACATAGAAAGCGGATCGAAACCCGTTTTGTTCAAAATTGCCAGAATTGTCGGAAGCACAGATGAAGCAACGATAACATGCACCACCCATGTGTTATAAAAATAGTATCTGGAAATAAAGAAAAACGACAAGATCATAAGGATTATGGTAAGTGCACCCATGCCAAATCCGGGCACACCGTAGACAGATTCTTTTATAGAATCCGACAACAATGTTGATATCAGGACCACTCCTCCAAAGATAGCCATTGCAACATCAACCTTCGAAAATGTCCTTTTTCGTAAACTTTCGTCATTTATCTTTTGCAAGTCATCTATTACAGATGTAATGACATAAAGAATAAGAGTAATCCCGCACAAAAATAAATAAGCATCTGTCTTGTGTACACTTATATTTTCGTAGGTACCCTTGTTGTAGATCGGTATTACAAAAAACACCGAGAGCACGTAAAAAAGTGCGACGTAGTTCTTATATTTTTTCATAATCAACCCCAATTACTCATATTTTTCCCCATCATAAAAAACGGAATATGCCGCTTCCCGTTTGCTATATATTCAACGACCCCTTCTGTTGAACGTAAATAGGTCCCGCTTCATGTTATGAGGCGAGACCTAACATTTTAGCTAGTATATAATATTACACAACTATCCGTGGTTTACAACCATTTATTAACGTTCAACAGTATATAAACTACGAAAAATAAAAATTTGCGCATCTGTTGCTATCCACATATCGCAAAATCTTTTCCCATGTGATATTCGGGAAAAAGACATACTGCAAAGTCCCAATTTATCTTGAAGACTCTGTTGATGCACTGTCAGAAGCCTTCTCTGATGTCTTGGAAGTCTTATCAGATGCTCCTGTTGATGCGCTGTCTGATGCTGTATCAGAAGTCTTGTTTGATGTCTTATCTGATGCACCTGTTGATGCACTCTCAGATGCCTTCTCAGTTGTCTTATCTGAAGCACCTGTTGATGAACCTGCAGAAGCGCTCTCAGATTTCTTCTTATCCTTATCTGCGCTGTTATTTGCAGTTCTGTCTGTCTTATTGTTTGTTGCATTTTCAGCAGCGTTGTTAGCAGTCTGTACAGGAGCAGTTCCTGCAGGGCTCTTTACAACCGCGTACATTACGTTTGAAGATGCAGCCTGCTCAACATTGGCAGTAACCACACTTGCAGTAGTGCTGGTATTATTAAATACCTTGTATGCTCCGCCTGCATAAACGGCAACTATAGAATAATCCATGCCTGCTGTCTGGAATTCTGCAGGAATTCCGATACTGATCGTACCTGCCGTTCCCTCTGTACTGCTTGTAAACTTGCCACCGGCCATCTTTCCGTAATAAACATTTATACAAGGACCAACAGTTCCGCTAAATGAAGCTGCAACATTGTTTGCAACCGCAACTGCTGCTGAACTCTTTGTTGCATCAGTATCTGCAACCTTTACAAAAGATCCTGTTCCGGGAGTAGAAGGTGTAAGTGCCACACCCTGAACTTTCTTTGCAAAATAGTAACCGTCAACTGCTGACTTAACGCCTGCAACAGTTTTATTTGCGGGAGCCGTTGCCTCCTTAATCATATTCTCAACTTCTTCCTGAACTTTCTTCTGTCTTGCCTCCTCAGCACGTTCTTCTTCAGTCGGTCCATCATCTTTTTTCTCTTCGCCAGAAACTGCAGCTATCGCCTCAGTAACCGGTGTCATAAAGATAGTACCCATCAAACCTGCAACTACAACGTACTTCATAAGCTTTCTAAATTCCATTTTATATTCCTCCTTAATTTACGAAAATCAAAATAGAAATGCTTGTATTTTAGATGCTACTCTCATTAAAACTTTTTTCAATTCTTTGGATAGATTCTTTAGAATGATTTAAGATGGATGATTGAAAGTTTATGATTTGTTCAGAGAATGTTTATGATTTTTGAAGGTTTTATCTTGCTTGTTCTGCTTATATTGGAATTTGTTCAATAATAGCCAGTGCGTTTTTCATGTCATCGTATCACTATCTCCGCCGTCATCTGCTCACATATAGTATATTTTTATTATAGGCAGTGCGTTTTTCCTAAAATCCGCTCTATTCCGAAATACGTAAAGTGAAATTTTAAATCCGCTCTATTCCGAAATCTCCCCCTTATAGTAACCATCTACATAAAAGTTGATGAACATATGCATGTCTCAAAAAAAGCATCTGATCTTATTCATATGAAACACCGTCTTAGCAAATTGCAAGTTTCCTTAGTGAATGGCATAGAAATGCACGACATAGATGTGCTAATCTTATACTTGAATAAAAACAACATATTTCTAAGTTTAGTTAGCATTCAATCTTTTATTCACTTATTCGTAAATAAATCAAAAGACAGCTGCCCCCTCTGCCTGTCAAATGCATTACCACTACAACTTATACATCATAAGGAGAGCACATTTTGGAACAGATTCTGATAGTCGAAGACGATTCTACGCTTAACAATGGCCTTTGCCAGGCATTGAAGGATGCAGGCAGGCAGCTTGTTTCATGTGAATGCATCAGCGAAGCAAAAGAGCAACTGGCACTTGGCATGGTTACTCTTGCAATTCTTGATATAAATCTTCCGGACGGGAACGGACTTGATCTGTTAAAAGAGATCAAGGACAGCACTACGAACATTCCCGTAATCATGCTTACCGCAAATGACACGGACAAAGACATTGTGTCAGGCCTCGAACAGGGTGCGGACGATTACATAACAAAGCCATTCTCCCTTGCCGTACTCCGCGCGAGAGTAAATACGCAGCTTCGAAAGGCTAATACAGGAAAAGACACCGAAAAATATGCAGAAACACCTTATGTTTTTGATTATAAAAACATGATTTTTTCAAATAACGGACAAACCGTGGAGCTTTCCAAAACAGAGCAGCGACTCCTGCGAATCCTCACCGACAACGCAGGCATGACCGTTAAAAGAGATACTCTGATAGACAGACTCTGGACAGGCGATGCGGAATACGTCGATGAAAACGCACTCTCCGTCACGGTAAAAAGGCTCAGAGACAAGCTCTCTGCACAGGATAAGATCAAAACAATATACGGAATCGGCTACAGTTGGGTGAAACAGAATGGATAATATAATTCTTACGATCGGCATCTTTTTGATTCTCGCAGCCTGCATTATCGCAGTCACCGAAAGACTTCGCTCCAAGAGAATACTTGATTCTATAGAAAAAATGCTTCATATGGCAATGAACGGAGAATTCTCTACAGAAACTTTCGATGAAGGAAGGCTCTCCAAGCTTGAATCGGAGCTTGCAGCTTTTTTAAGTTCCTCTTCTATCTCCGCAAAAAACATAAAAAATGAGCGTGACAAGATAAAGTCACTGATCTCAGATATCTCTCACCAGACCAAGACTCCTATCTCAAATCTCATATTATACAGTGAGCTCTTGGAAAACAGCGAGCTTTCCGGCGTTGACCGGGCAAATGCCGAAGCAATCCATGCTCAGGCTGAGAAACTAAGATTCCTCATAGACAGTCTCGTCAAGCTTTCAAGACTCGAAAACAGAATACTTGCACTGGAGCCACAAGAGACGCCTCTGGCACCTATGCTTAACGAAATTCTTCATCAGTTTAAAGAAAAAGCCGCAGCCAAGAATCTAAAACTGGAACTTTCAGAAACTTCCGCAAGCGCAGCCCTCGATGAAAAATGGACACACGAAGCCCTCGCCAATATCGTTGACAACGCCATAAAATACACAGAAAAAGGCGGCATCAAAATAAATGTCATCCCCTACGAAATGTTCGTGCGCGTAGATATCTCAGACACCGGCATCGGCATTTCCGAAGAAGAACACGCCAAGATATTCAAGCGTTTCTATCGCGGAAGCGACGTAAAGCAAAAAGAAGGCGTAGGAATCGGACTTCACCTCGCCCGCGAGATAATTTCCGGCGAAGGCGGCTACATCAAGCTATCCTCCACTCCAGGCGAAGGATCGACATTCTCAGTATTCCTGCCACGGTAATAATCTAAATAAACAATCATCCGCTGCCCTGTGTCGCCGAAATACCGTCTGTTACTTCATCTGAAAACAGACAGGGATAAAACCGCTATTTTCCCTGTCTAAAAATCTCATCTGCTGAAAACAGACAGGAAAGTCTTTGATTATGTCAAAACTGTAAGAATCTCCCCTCCATCAGAAAGATTCCGGAAAGATTTTTATGTAATAATCATTCATTATAAGTTACTGCTGTCACCGGTTTATTACTTGATAACAGCAGCACTACATTATGAGGGAGGCCACATACAATGGGGAGAAACAGGCAGTTTGGCACACTTCTTTTTTTCGAACTAAAAAAAATTCTGACCGCTCGCGTCACACTTATCTTATTAATTTTCATTGCAGCATATTCGGTCATACAAGGGATATCACAGATAAATCAACTTGATGATTTTGAAATACGAACAAGCAATCTGCAACGTTCAATCGACGAAAGGCCCATCGACGATGCACTGATCGCAGAGACGGCAGAAGCCGCATATAAACTTGGCATGCCGTATGAATGTTGGAACGAGTTAAATTGTACTTACATGAAGCCATCATCCTGGCTAAAGCAAATCATTGATGACAATTCCAAACTCACCGACTACAATGTCGAATCCGTTTATCAAAAAAGAGACAGTTCCATCAGCGAATCAATGAACTCAATGAAACTGACAGAAAGCGAAAAAGAATACTGGCAGGTACAGGAAAAAAAATTAAGTACGCCGATCATCTGGCATTACACCGAAGAAATAAACGGTCTCATTTCCACTTTAATCTCTCTCCCGCTTATAATGCTCTTTGCGACTACTTTGCTACTTAGTCAGATTTTTTCAGGAGAGATAAAAGACAAAACAGATTCGCTCATCAAATGTACTGTCGGAGGCTGGAGCGCCACCTACCTGGCTAAGGTCACAGCCGCCTTTATCTGCACTCTTTTCCTAAATATTGTTATAGAGGCTATTTCGGTACTAACAAGCATTTTTCTATGGGGAAAAGACACATGGAGCATCCCTATACAGCTCTTTATGCCACTTACCTCGTACTCTATGACAATAGGACAATTTATCCGTGCGCAGCTTATTATGATCACAGCAACCTGTCTGCTCATGACCGCAGTCACATGTTTTTTATCGGAAATCCTAAAAAGCCCCGTAGCAGTAATGAGCGGCGTATTCGGAAGTTTTCTTATAGTTTACATAAGCTCGAATCGCATCCCTTACAGCAGTCGAATGCTCTCACAGCTTTTTTGCCTGCTATCGCCCATGTACATGACCTCAGGATCGGCGCTGTGCGAATATAGGCTGATCGGAGTAAGCGGTCATTACCTTACGGCGCTGCAATTTGCTCCAATCCTGTACATAGTGCTATCAATCGCCCTGATTGCAAGCGGTTATTTTATCTACACAAACAGAAAATAACTCACAATTAGCATTAACATGTTTTTGTTTCCAAATCACATATAAGGAGAAAAAAATGGAAATCCTACGCGTTACAGATTTAAAGAAAACCTACGGAACCGGCGATACGGCGGTTGAAGCCTTAAAGGGTGTAAACCTCTCCGTCGAGAAAGGAGAATTTATCGCAATCGTCGGAACATCCGGAAGTGGCAAATCTACTCTTTTGCATATGCTCGGAGGTCTGGACCGCCCTACTTCGGGAACGGTCTCGATTGACGGAAAAGATATTTTTACATTAAAAGACGAAGAACTCACAATTTTCAGAAGAAGAAAGATCGGCTTTGTATTTCAGTCTTTTAACCTCGTCCCTGTTCTCTCAGTCTACGAGAACATCGTGCTTCCCATAGAACTCGACGGAAACACGCCCGATAAAGAGTTTGTGGACACCATCATCGACACTCTCGGACTTTCGGACAAAAGAGATTCCTATCCAAATCAGCTTTCCGGCGGCCAGCAGCAACGTGTTGCAATCGCAAGAGCGCTCTCATCCGCGCCACAAGTCATCTTGGCAGATGAGCCCACAGGCAATCTCGACTCCAAGACAAGTCAGGACGTTATGGGGCTTCTAAAGGTTATGGGTGAGCGCTTTGCACAGACTATCATTGTTATCACCCACAACGAAGAAATTGCACAGACAGCGGACAGGATTATCAGGATTGAAGACGGACTTATCGCAAACAAAGAGGTGCTGACATGGCAAAAGAAAAACGCATAAACGGACCTATGGTCAATAACAAAAAAGTAATCCGCAGTATCGCCGCCAAAACCGTAATGGCAAATCCCGGAAAGAGCCTTGTGGTAGTTCTTTCCATTGCGCTGTGTACATTTATGTTTTCAGCTCTTTTCACCATAAGCGGAAGCCTTATCGCCAAATTCCAAGATGATACCAACAGACGGATTGGCACGTCATGTAACGCAGGCGTAAAGTATCTCAACGAAGAAGAATACAACCGTCTTGCTTCCGACAAAAGACTCAAAAACGTAACCGGATCAATACATGTGGGAACCGCAGTAAATGACGAGCTAAATAAAATATTTGCGCAAGCGGATTACCACGACGAGGCAAGTGCCAAAAAAAGCTTCTGCTATCCCGAAGTAGGAAGACTTCCCGAAAAGGAAAACGAAATATCCGTAAGCAGTCTGATCTTACAGGCTTTTGGCATGAAAGCCGATTCCAAGGAAGACTATGAGAGCCTCTTGGGAAAAAAGCTTTCTCTCAAGCTCTCAGGAAAAGACAAAGAACAGACCAAAGATTTCGTCATAGTCGGAATACACACGGGAGATCCGGTCGCAATGGCACAGATAATCGTGGTATCAAAAGAGTTTCAGGAGAAGTTTTCTCCGACTCCCACATCATCCTACTATGATAACGCCGCATCCATGAGCTTTAATGATTGCTTCGGAAGAATCGATGCAGAAGTGGATTTCTTCTTCCCTCTCTTTTTCAAATACCAGATTGAAAAAGCAATCGAAAGAAACGGGCTACCCGAAGATACTCAATACGGTATTAACTGGGGAAGTGTCGGTTCATCCGCAGATTTCGGCACTATCGCATTCGTAGTACTGATGCTGTTTACCATATTCCTGTCCGGATACCTTATCATAAACAACATCTACCGCATCAATGTTTACACGGATATCCGCTCCTACGGACTGCTAAAAACAGTCGGGACAAGCAGTAAGCAGCTTAAAAGAATCGTAAACCGGCAGGCATTATATCATTCAGTTCCCGGAATCATCATAGGAATCACAGGCGGAATAATAGCCGGAAGCCTCCTGCTTCCGATGTTTATGGATGAGATGGCCATTTCCGAATCCATAGATTCCAAAGCCGTTATAAATATATGGATTCTTTTATTCTCTGCGCTCTTTTCCTATGTCACCGTTCGCATCTCGGTCAGAAAAGCAACAAAGCTGGCTTCGGGAGTATCTCCCATAGAAGCGCTTCACTACACGGAAAATAACAGTTTCCGCGGGAAGCGTCGCAAGCAATCGGCTGCTTTCACTGCTACACGCTTTGCTTTCAGAAATGTATTTAAGGAAAAGAAAAAGTGCTTTTTCGTGGTGCTCTCTCTGGCTCTTTCAATGACTGTGCTCAGCACCGTGTACACCCTGCTGATTGGATTTGATGAGAATAAATATATAGCCAATTTTTTAATGACCGACTTTTCTGTTGCCGATGCAACTACCGATAACCTTGCTGTTTCAAATCACGTCTATGACGGAATTACACCATCTTTCCTTGATGAGGCAAAAAAACTTGCAGGCATTTCGGAGCTTGGAAACGTTTATGCAGAACCTTCCATCCAGGACTTAAATGACCGTGATTATGCACGTTTCAAAGAAAGACTGCTTGATAATGAAAAAGCATATGAAAATTCTGCACGGCATCTTTCCGCTATATATTATGATGAATCCGGAGAGCAAACAAACGATGATACTTATACTATAGCCAACATATATGGAATGGATGATTATGCATTAAGCACTCTTAAGATTCTTCACGGAAATTTTGATGCTGAGAAATTTAAGACAGGAAAATATATTTTGGTAAACGAATATGATTACGATGGTAATGAGAGTAATTTCGTAAGCTATTTTCTCCCGGGTGAAACAATTGCCGTAAACAATGCAAACGGAGACATCAGAGAATATGAAGTAATGGCAACAATAAACATTCCTTTTGCCGTAAGAATTCAGGCTTATACCGACATGGACGTAAATTATGTTCTCCCTACGGATGAATTCCATGATTTCCTTGGAGAAAGAGCTCCCATGAGAACTCTGATAGATACAACAGACGATGCCGAACCCGCAATAGAGAGTTGGTTTGCAGATTATACAAGGAACATTGAGCCATCGCTCACCTATACCTCAAGATCTGTATTTAGAAAAGAGTTTTCATCCATGACAGAAATGTTCAAGATGGTCGGCGGACTTCTTACAACAATCCTTGCTCTAATAGGAATACTTAACTTCATCAATACCATCGTCACTTCCGTAATCTCCAGAAGACTCGAACTTGCCATGCTCGAAGCAGTCGGAATGACCAAGAACATTCAGAAAAAGAGCTTATGTATCGAAGGAGTAATCTACGGTGCTTTATCACTACTCTTTGGCGCGATACTAAGCAGCATCATCTCTATACTAATGATAAAGCCCCTGGAGAATGGCCTGTTTTTCTTTACCTATAAGTTCACGCTCCTTCCGATTGTTGTTGTCCTTCCGTTCCTGATACTTGTTATGATCCTCATTCCTTATATCGTGTACAAGCGTGCAATGAAAGAAACGGTAATTGAAAGACTGCGACTTGCAAATGCGTAAAGTGATTGAGAACTAAAACAATACCCGCAATAAGATTCGATTGTGAATCCCATTGCGGGTTTATCATGCTTACACATCTTTTACCCTCATTTTTCAGTTTATATGAGCTTTACGATACTCATTATTTTCAGACACATCCAAACCTTCTAAAAGGTACTTCTTCGGAATATAATCTTCCACATTCAGATCAAGAAAGTACGGAGCAAATATTATCTCAACATATGTAACCGTATTATCCTGTGCTTCCGGAGTCAAAGCATAAACAAATCCGCCATTAGAATCCGCCTCCAAGGCAAGAAGATCATAATTATCCGGCTCATTCTCCGCACAATAAAATCCTTTATATTCATCAATTCCCTGTTCCTGAAGCCGCTCTTTTTCCAATTTGTACTCATCTTCAGAATATCGAACCGTCAGATATGACAAAAACTGTTCTTCCCATGGATTGTAATACGTCATCTGGTATTCGAGGGTATTCATATCCGAGGTTATATTTTTGGGAAAAATCGCCTCATCCACGCTATACTTGCTAATAAATCTTTCCTTTGCATTTTGCCCGATGTATTCCTCATATTTCGTAATATCAGTATTAACTTCAGGCTTGGCAAATTTAAACTGTACCCAAAAGATAAAAATAGGGATCATAGGAAGAACAACAAAATATATTATCACTCCAACAAATAAAGCAACTAAAGTACTTTTTAGTATTCTTTTCCTTGAAAGGTTTATTTTTCCACTTTGTACATCTTTTTTTACTTTATTCTCGGACATATACACCTATCCTCCCCATCACTATTGCAATCATAATTTGGTCGCAATTGCCAATGCTGTCTATGTGTCAATCTCCCAAAGCAGAAGCCTTTTGGTTATCTCAAAGCTGATAGTTACATTCTGTGGTAGAACCTTCATGAAATTTATATGAGTAAACGTAGGATATCTTGTGTGAAGAATAAAAAACCGCAATTGGATACAATTGTGAATCCCTTGCGGTTTTTATTTTCATTTATAGTTCCTCAGCATTACTCGTATTCTGCAAATTAAAAATTCCACCTTATGTTCAACACGTTATCATCACTTCTCATAACTATCCATATACTTCTTTTGTGTGGGATTTCCTTTTTTAATCTGAATATTATTTGGCAAATATTCAAGAGGAATATATTTTTCATAATTAATATCCATAGCATATCCTGGGAATTTTATTTCTACATATACAATATTGTTAGCCTCTTTTGAAATCGCATACACAAAACCATTATTATCAGCTTTTATCGCAAGGACATCGTAATCGTTAAAACCTTCCGCATTATATACACCTATATAATCATCTGAAGAAATTAACGATAATCTCTCAACTTCTTTTTTGAAATCCTCATCAGTAAATTCTATATTCATATACCCCAGATAATTGGGATCAAACGGACAGTAATACATCATAAAAAAGTCTTTGACATTATATGAGCTGTTGATTCTATCAGGCCAGATTCCTTCATTAAGATTGTCATTAAAGTGATCAACCGCACTCGGACCACTCTTATATAATTCATACTCAGAAACGTCTTTAGAAATCATAACAGTACTTTCCTGTTTATAGGAAATAAACGCAACAATACCAGCATAACCACAACCAGCCAATACAAGAACTGCAATTATACAAATAATAACAATTCTTATCTTTTTATTTCCTTTAGTAGTATTCTTATTTGTCATCAGCAATTCTCCAATCTCATTATTAAAAATAATTCATATAATATGCAGGTAAGCTGAATTGACATTGTCAATTCAACTTACCAAATATTCTACTAACTACAATTTACAATCAGAAAAAATCATTCCACATAATCGCAGAAATCAACAATTATTTTCAAAAGTTCCAAAGGAACTCCCAAACAGCCTGATGATCATCAACTCCATTTACCAAGTCAACACCATCAGCTGCATGATCATATACTTTTTTGTTCAATCCTGGAACGTTTGACAACCATGAAAAATTATAATACACATATGCATGTCCATAAATTTCTTTTGCAAGTTGCTGAGCAGTTACATTTGTCCATCCATAAGTTCTAATGATGCCCTTAGCCTGCTCATTGCAGATATTCTTGTCAAGATATCCCCTTGACATACCAATGTTTATTCCTCCATTAGTAAATGTCATTTCATCTTCGGACATTGACGCACAACTAATAGGTAATTCAAGTATTCCATTGTAATTCATTTACAACTCCTCCTTAAATTAATTTTTAGAGTACATGTTTGCAACCATATACCTTCTATGTGAATAGATCTATTATCACCGTAATAATATACATATCAGTTCAGAAAAATACATGTTTTTAAAACATCTACCAAAACCAATATTGCTTCTTCACACCAACATAAATTCCCAACAAGACAAAAATGAAGCTTGTTCCGCCAAATCCCATGGCTAAATAATTATTCTTTGTTCGTTTCTTTCCATCCGAAAACATGTATTTACCGGCTTTTGTAATAGAAATACTATCTAAACTGTCAAAATAGATTTTCTCATATTTATTCTTTGCTTCATTATAAAGAAAAAGTTTCTTTTCATTTAAGCTATACTTATCAACCATTTCAGAATCAAATGAGATAACTATTTCTCCGCAAAGATTATTTCCATCGTTTACCAAAAACTCACAGTCACCGTATTTATTGGAATTCATTACAATGCTTGTAGACAGCTCATTTTCATAATTAAGAATCTTATCTCCATCGATTCTGATAGTATATCCGTTTCCCAATACACATATGCTTTTTTCATTTTCATATATATATCTGAGAAGTTCACCGGTAATTTTAGAACACTCAGACTGTTTTATAATTTTACTGTATCTTATATCCGCAAACGCATTGCTCTCTGCACAATCGGAATCAATTATGTTTTCCTCCGAAGCTTGTTTCCCTGATGTGTTGACAATTATAGTTGCAGAAATAGAGACATCTCCATTAGATACTATCACAGATGTATTTCCTATCTTTTTTGCCTTAATAGTTCCATCATCAGAGACACTTACAATTGATGAATCCGAGGCCTTAAAAGTTAGTTCTTGCGCTGCATCAGCCGGAAAAACTGTAGCTTTTATTTTTCCGCTCTGTCCCGGTTTTAATATATAATAATCGTTTTCCAGCTCAATCTTTTTTGTTGCAACAACAACGTCCAGCTTTACATTTTCAGTAACTCCGCATGCAGACACCTTTATAGTTACTTGTCCTTTAGAAATTCCTTTCACTTCTCCGGATGAATTAACAGTCGCAATCGCCTCATCAGAAGATTCATATTCAATCTCCGCTCCAACGGTATCAATCGGATAGACTTTTGCAGATATCCTCATCACATCGCCAACCTTTAGCTTTTCTTCATAATCCGAAATTTCAATGGTGACAGATTTTTTCTTCTTTACTGTCAATTGAAAAGAATTCTCTTTTTCTCCGCATTTTACTGTAATAGTTGTAACACCTTCCGATAAAGCATGAATCCTACCAAATCCGTTTACTGAAGCAACCGCCTGGTCACTTGAACTGTAAGAAATTTTTCTTCCCATTGCACCTGCAGGCAAAATGCTAACCGATAATAATTGCTTTTCGCCTTCAGTCATTTCTGTTTTATATTCACCAAGATCAATTTCCCTTACCTCAGCTTCAGCAACTTCTTCTTTTTCAACATTCTTTACCGTCAACCGGAATGAACTACTTATATCTCCACAAGTCGCAGTAATTGTTGCTGTTCCCTCTGAAATAGCAATTATCCTACCGAATCCATTTACTGAAGCTACCGACTGATTATCAGAGCTATACTCAACCGGTTGATCCGATGCATTTAAGGGTAATATCCCAACCATCAGAAGTTGTTTCTCGCCAACGAACATCTGGGTATTATAATTTCCCAAATCAATCTCTGTTACTTTTACCTGAGTTTGGGGCTCATCTTTCTTAACTACTTTTTCCGGTCGCTCTTGCGCTTTCTTTTCCTCGTTCTGATTTTCTTTCACCGGTTCTATTGCTGTTTCTTGCTTCTTTTTCTCTGTAAGGACATCTTTTTGCTCAGGATATTGATTCGCTGGCTCTGTCACTTTTTCAACATTATCTGTTGATTCTTCTATTTCATCCTCCACTCTATTTTCTTGTGAATTATTCTCATCCTCTTTTATCAACTCCGTCTCTTCTACTGCATATACTAACGGTGTACAAACATTAAACATAATACTAAGAAAAATACCTGTAACTACAATAGTCATACAATACTTACAAAGTTGTCTTTTCATCTTATTTTCTGATTTTCACCCCTAGTTTTTCTAATGCATAATTGAAATATGTCACTTTATCATAGGTCACTCTGCATATCCCTGTCATTCCATTAACAACATCCACCTTATCCCCACTTCTGCTGACCACATAGTCACTATCCATTTCGACAAGAATCTTAAACACCTGATTTACACTACCTTCTTTACCTTCTCTACTTGATACGTTGCTATCAATCTGTTTAACAACTCCGCTTATTGTTCCATATACATTCTGTGCAAGACCATCAATTACAATCTGTACCTCATCTCCCACATGCATCCTTGCCATATCTGATGTAGATACAAATGCTTCCAAAATGCTGGCCGTATTTGCAGGAGTAATGCTTGCAACTGTTTGCGTTGTTTGAACTACCATTCCATCCTTATAATCTGCAAGCAGATGAATTCTTCCTGTAGCATTTGCCTTGACAGTGTACTCACTTTGTCCGGAGCCTATTGCAGAAATCTGCGCATCTATTGCTTCTATCTGTTGTTTTGCTTCAGAAATTGTTTTCTCAGCAGATGAAATCGTATCATAATAAATCTGAGAGATCTTACCTTCATTCTTTTCAAGCTCAGCTTCTATCTGTTCATCTGAATAATCATATTTTTCATAAACACTTGTATCCATTGTGTTTTGCTTTACTTGTGACTTATACGACTCAAAAGCGCTGTAAAAAAGCACATCATCAGGATCACTGTCGCTAAAATAATTCGTATCATCCTTTATAGATTTTACCAGCAATTGATTTTTCTCTATCTTATCTTGATAAGATTCTTTGCTTAGTTCCAGTTGCTGCGCCTGAATATTATAATCGGTGCTTTTTACCTTAAAAAGCTCATCGCCATCCTTTACAAGCATACCTTCTGATAAAGTACAATCCGTTATCTCTCCGGTATATGTGCACATGACATAATTTGACTTTTCACTTGTCACCGTGCCTGAAGCCTGTATAACATATGTCTTCGGGGTACGCATACTCCATATGACTGCAGCCGTACATATAAGCGCAATTAGAATAATAATCGCATATCCAAAGGCCGGTGGCTCCTTATCATACATTATCCGTGAATCTCTGAGTTCATCAATTGTTTTTATTTTATTTTTCATATGAATATCAAGCCTTATTCTTCTGTCTTTGTCGGCATAAAAATATCCGCGCTAATCACTTCGTCATCTCTGTTTACAAATACAGTATAACTTCCGCCTTCTAATTCAATTTCATTTTCAAAAGCATACACTCCGAGCTTATCATAGGCAAACTTAAGCGTATTCTCTTTACCTGTATATCTGGCAAAAAGACAATTCTTTACTCGAAGCATTGAATCCATCCTGTAAGGTGACTGTACATTATTTATAAAATTGTCACTCTGAAGCATGAATTGCAAATTAATATCAGCCGCTCCATTCTGATTCATCTCTACATTTGAATACTGGATTAAAGGACCAATCTGTTTTGCACCGTGTGTAGAGATAAAAACATTCATCTTGTTGATCTCATTATCAAAAGTTCCTGTATTTATCTTTGAAAGATCCATTTTACAAGATAAGACATTTTGTAGTTTTAGGGTTTTGTTTTCTTCTACTTTTATAGTGTTCATGCTTGCTCCTTCACTTATTTAAATCTCCCACAATAGAAGCATTTGAGCCATCTAAAAACTAATAACTACACTCCGTGGTAGAGTTTTCATGAAACTTATAAGCATATATAGTAAAGTTTTCTTTCGAAGATTTTTCTAATTGCTTATAACTTTCTTTATCAACCTTAAGGTAATCACTATAATTCTTCATTTCTTCTAAATTCGGATAACTAAAATGAACATAAATAATCCTATTATTATCATTATCAATCAACGCATATTCATAGCCACCACGATATCCATCACATGCTATATATGCAGGATAATTATACATAGTTTCATCATACCTGATTTTCTGAACCTTGTGTTCTTCTTCTCCTTCCCAAACGTCCTTTAAGTCATAACTAATCTCAGAAATACGATTCACTTCTGACAAATATTTATCTTCATCATAATATGCATCTAAGATGATATGCCCACGTGTAGTTATCGCATCTGTTTTTGTATCTAAGCTATATTCTCCTTTTTTGATATCTCTAGTATCATCTGGAAATATCAAAAATAAAGAATTCATATCAGCATAATTATTTTCAATAATCTTCGCCTTATCATAATTATCTATATCTGAAATATTATCTTGTGATCCACCAATAGCACTAATCCCTATAATAAAAAAAGAAGCAATCAGCTTTATAATATATAGCACCCCAAGCAATGCCAATGCAAAGACTAAATATCTGGTTCCCTTATTATTTGTTTTTTTTTCAATCATATGTCCAATAACGCTCTCTTCTACATTCACATTATTTTTCTCTTTATCACCCATATTACGCATTTTCCTTTCTCATTTTTTATTGCCTATGTATCATATTTTTTATTCTCCCTTATCACTTATAATTATTCTTTCTGGCATAGCAAAATATTACTATGCCAGAAAGTAATTACACACAATAAAAGCATTAAATCAGATAAAACGCATCATATATTACCCATCTTTCAATTCCGGCTACTGTCTTCGTATCGCGTTTATTCTCGACATTAATACCATCTCCTAAAGAATTAGCAATACTGCTAGCCACTTCCCCTATTTTTCCACCAACACCTGAAAGAAGGTTTGCAACAGCATTTACTCCATAATAGTAAAGGTATGCATGAAAATATATTTCTGCCGCCAAGTCATATGTTGAAATGTTATTCCATCCCTTATTAGCTCTGTATGAAGCTGCATATACCGAAGCTCCAACTTTTGTAGCTAAAGAGAAATTATAATCTATTGTCTCTCCACCCTCTACATAAGTCATCTCTTCTTCATCCATCAAAGAATAGCTAAGCGGCATATCAATTGCTGCACATAAACAGTTTCCCATTCTTTTTATCCTCCATTTTTCTCTCTTTTGTTTTGGCTCATTCATTCGCGACTGAATTCACCTGTCATATATCAAAACACACACTCAGCATAACTTAGGCCTATTTACTTCACTGTGAAGATGATACTAAATGTATGTTGATATCCCCCACTATATAAAATCACGTATAAACAAGTTCATCCAAATTCTCATCCACATCTGCTTCGTCAATAACATTTTCTTCGCTGTTTACACTAAAGTTGCCCTGTTGCATCTCCCAAAGCTTCCAGTATTTCCCCCTTAGTTTTAATAATTCTTCATGGCTTCCCTGTTCGATTATCTGCCCTTTATCCATAACAATTATCTTGTCGCAATTCTTAACTGTAGCCAGTCTGTGAGCTATGATAAGCATTGTCTTTTTCCTGAACTTGTTATAGATCATGTCAAAGATAATGTTTTCAGTGGCAAAATCCAGGTTACTTGTAGATTCGTCCATGATATAAAACTTATTATCCTTAAGGAACGCTCTGGCTAATGCAATTCTCTGCTTTTCACCTCCGCTGAGTCCGTTTCCCGCTTCTTCAAGATATGTATGATATTGCATCGGAAGTTTTTTTATAAATTCATGAGCATCCGCCTTTTTAGCAGCTTCTTTCACCTCTTCAAGAGTTGCGTTCATTCTGCTGACACGGATATTGTCATATATGCTTTTTGAGAATAGCTCAATATTCTGCGGAACATAGGAAATAACCTTCCTAAGCGATGAATTTGAATATTCTCTGATATCAGCACCATCTATTGTTATTTCACCGTTCTCAGGTTCATAATAGCGCAGTAACAGCTTAGCTATAGTCGACTTCCCGCTACCGCTTGCCCCAACCAATGCAACCTTCTGTCCTTTAGGAATCGTAAAGCTGATATTGTCCAAAGCCGGTTTTCTATTACCATACCTGAACGTAAGATTTTTTATTTCAATATCTCCGTCTACACTTGTTATTTCTTGCTGTTCATCTTCTTTTTCTTCTCTCTCGTAATCCATAATTTCCGACAGTCTCTTCATAGAGATATTGGCTTCCTGAATCTGCAACTGAAGTCCCACTAGATTACTTATAGGATTCATGAAATATCCTGAGAGAGTCATAAACGCCATATAGCTTCCAAGTGTAAGTTCGTTATTAATTACTGAGCTGATTCCAACATACAATAGAACAATATTTCCCATTCCCGATATAATGCTTGAAATTGTCCCCTGCACATTTGAAAGCATGGATTCTTTGTAGCCAATCCTAAGAGACTTTATATACTCCTTTTCTATGCTCTCAAGTTCGGTATCCTCATTCGCATTCCCCTTTATTGTTTCTACAGCACGAAGTCCCTCGATAATCTCTGAATTAAGAACCGATGCCTGTTGCATTTGCTCTTCATTAATCTTCTTGTAGGGCTGCTTAAAAATAAAAACCAATATAATACTAACAACTGTCATAAATAAAATTATGGAAAAAAGTTGCGAATTCATTCGGAACAGGATGACACCGGACATAAGTGCCATTGATATATCCATGATCAGCGATAACGCTATTCCGGTAAAAATATTTTTTATAGTAAACGCATCAGAAAATCGCGTCGTTATATCTCCCGTTTTTCTTGTAGAAAAGAATTTCATCGGAAGCTTATATATGTGTTCAAAATACCCCAACATGAGAGGTATGTCTATCTTTATAGATAGATGCAATAGTATCCACTGTCTTATAAATCCAAGTGCAGTCGACGTAAAAGATATTCCAAGAAAAACAACCAACATGATCTTTAGCGCATCTTTCTGCTGGTAGGTTAGAATCTCATCATATATAACATTATTAAACAATGATGATACTATACCTAAAAGTGTTGTAAGCGCAGATGCCAAAAAGGCATATATAAATATCTTCTTTTGAGGAAGCATAAGCTTGATATACCGTTCAAATATATTGACGCCTTTTACCTTCCCGGACTCAAATTCACTGTTAGGTTTTAATAGTAGCAACGTTCCTGTGAACTTTTCGTAGAAGGTATCAATCTCAATACGCTCTAAGTCCCTTGCAGGATCGCCCACAATTATATGCTTCTTATCTTTTTTAAAGATAACCACAAAATGTGATAAACCTTCTTTAGTAATAATATTTGCAATGCACGGTAACGTAAATTCACTTAGAAAGCCTTCTTTGTCAACCTTTACAGCTTGCGTCATGAACCCCAGTTTTTCCGCACATTTTGATAATCCGACAAGATTTGTTCCTTTGAGATCAGTTCCCATCATATCGCGAAGCCTTGTAATGGTCGTCTCTTTTTTATAATGCAAACATACCATCGCCATGCAAGCCGCAGCACAATCCGTATAATCATGCTGATTTACAAATGTATATCTCATTCCACAATTCTATCCTTTGAATTTTTTTATAATTTATTCCATGTTTCTTTTTCATTTGGACTTCCACAATAATTAATGATAATTGTATATTTCTTCTCTCTCAATACATCTTGAGTGAACGCAGGGTATTTTGAGCAAACAAAAAAACTCCGGTATATTTACTACCGAAGCTTTCACAAAATCATTCATAAAGCTATAAAAGCTATGAATTTTCCATTTTCAATTTTGTTACTATAAAATCCATTGTACTTATTAACCACAGTTCTTACACTCTTAATGCCAAAGCCGTGATTCTTAATGTCTTTCTTTGTGGTAAGCACATCGCCATCAATGACTTTATCTTTCATTACCGTATCATTTTCCACCTTAATCAGAAGTTGCTCTCCACTATTTACAACCTTGACATCTATACTTCTTCCATCATTTTCTACTTTTTCGCAACCTTCTACAGCATTTTTAAGAAGATTGTAAAAAATTGTGCAGAGATCATAATCGCTTATTTCCTCTCTAATTTTAGGGCACCCCTCGTATTGGAACTTTATATTTTTATCCTTCATCAATTTTGTTTGATCATTAATCACTGCATCAGCAGCCATATTGCACGTATACTTTTTAGTTTGGTCGATATCAACTTGTTTTTGCATACAAGCCAGATACTCCTGCATTTTTTCAGTATTGCCTTCGTCAAGATATTTTTGTAGTGCTGTAATATGTGCACGAACATCATGCCTAAATCTTCGCACTTTTTCTTGATCATTCTTTAAACCGTCAAAATAATCTGATTGAGCTTTAAGCATATATTGATACTTGATTTCGTCTTGCTTCATCTTATTATTTCTATTTACAACAAAGCTTTGCCATACCATAACAGCAATAAATAGAAACAATAGTCCCAGCATAGCAAAAGATATAATAACGTAAGCCTTTGGATCATACTCATTTCTTCTCACCATTTTCCCCAATGCAGGAATTATAAAAAGCCCTCCAATAAAACTTGAAAAAATCACTCCTAGTTGTGAAGTTGAAAGATAATAGTCTACCTTCTTTTTTATAATAATATTCATCAAAAAATGATATATCATAGGAGCAATTAAAACCAATACCTTATCCCAAAGAGGTCTTCCGACAAGTGCTCCGTATAAATAACAATCATCTTCAAACATGGCATAAAAGAGCATTTTAGATAATGTTGATAGTAAATCCATAATTATCCAGGATACCGCCATGTATATAATCCCCTTAACCCTTTTTCCTTTCTCTATTAACACCACAAAAAAAATGGAGCAAAGATTCGGAATACCACTAAGCCATCTATCTCCTCCACGGATTTCAAAATATAAAAGACAACATAACATCGAAAAAGCAAAATAGATAGGAACAGATATTTTCTTCTTGTAAATTGGAAAATTAAATGCAATAAGAAAAAAAGAAAAATATTTCAATAAATCCAACAAACTATATTCTGCGGCCCATAAAAGATCCTTCATACACTCATCCCCTCATACAAATATTGTCTATAACTTCTTAAAGCAGTGTCTTTATAACTTTTCCCAATCGGTATGCTTTCTTTTGTTATCAAGTTAATATAAGCGCCGGATAAATTAGATATTTTATTTACATTAATAAGATATGATCTATGCACGCGAAGAAACGGCATCCCTCCGAGGATATTTTCGCACTTTTTCAATGTATAAGAAGTAACTATTGTCTTTTGTATAGTATGTATATCACAATAATTCGAATCCGCTTTAAGATATATAATATCCGATTTGCGAATATGATAGTCGCCACAATTATCCGAAAAAACTACCAATGCATCAGATATCACTCTCTTATAAACCTTTTGAATCCTTGCATTGAAATCAGTTTCCTTTATCGGCTTTTGGATAAACCCCAATGTCTTATATCCATATGCATCTCCGGCAAATTCATGATGACTGGATACAAATACTATATTTAAAACATTAGGCATCTTTTCAAGTCTTTCCATTACAGACAATCCGTCGATTCCACCCATCTCTATATCCAAAAAAACGAGATCAATATGCCTGTCAGTCTCCTTTATAATCTCTTCTCCCGAATAATATGAGTAAACCTTATAATTTACTTTTTTATCAATAAAAAATGAGTTGCATAACCCGATTATTTCGTTGTGCAACTCTCTATCATCATCACATATTGCAATATTGAATGTACCTATATCCATTACATATGCCCCCTATAATCAAGTAAATAGCTACATTTTTAAAAGATTATATCATAAAAATTCCTATATAACACTTTTGCTTTATTATGGTTTTAAAATCATTTATCCATAATCGCATTTCCATACACTCAAGATAGCCGCAGTTTACTCAATGATATACTCTCTGCTAATCGAATTGTAATATAATGCAATCTGTCATCTCAAAACAAAAGGAGGAATGTATTCATGTATCAATATGATATACTTGAACTTATTTTCGGAAGCGGCAATCCTTAATAGTCATTTCCCATCTATAAGTCGCCAAAAGCGGTCAAAATAATAAAACTTTGGCGATTTATACGCTTAAAAATGCTTATAAATCGCCAAAGTCTGTTTTTCAAGTGACATCCCTCAAACGAATGACCACTACATTGATTATTTATTCAATCTACTCAAACTGCATTCTGTAATACTTCTCGTACAATCCGCCTGTCCTTAAAAGTTCCTTGTGGGTTCCGCGTTCTTCTATGCCGTTGCTTCCAAGGACGATGATTTCGTCTGCACCAAGGATTGTAGAAAGTCTGTGTGCAATCGTGATGGTTGTTCTTCCGACCGAGAGTTTTTCAAGGCTGTCCTGAACATATCTCTCGCTCTCGTTATCGAGTGCGCTCGTCGCCTCATCGAGAATAAGGATCGGAGGGTTCTTAAGGAACACTCTTGCGATGGCAATTCGCTGTTTCTGGCCACCTGACAGTCTTGCTCCCCTTTCACCGACAAGTGTGTCAAATCCATCTGACAGAGTGTTTATAAAGCCCGTCAGGTCTGCTTTTTCAGCAGCTTCTCTTATCTCATCCATTGTGGCATCAGGCTTTCCGTAAGCGATATTCTCGCGAACCGTACCGTTAAAGAGATACACGTCCTGTTGCACAATTCCGATAAATGATCTAAGAGATCTCTGAGTTACGTCACGAATGTCAACTCCGTCTATTTTAACACTTCCGCCCGTAACATCATAGAATCTTGGAAGGAGTGAACAAAGCGTTGTCTTTCCGCCGCCCGACGGACCTACAATAGCTATATTCTTGCCTTTTTCAACATGTAGACTGATGTGGTCAAGGACGCTTTCTTCCTCGCCGTAAGCAAAAGAAACGTCCTCATAATCGATAACGCCCTCAACGTGTGTAAGCTCTTTTGCCCCATCCTTATCAACAATCTCAGGCTCCGTCTCCATGACCTCGCAGAATCTTCCAAAGCCCGCAAGGCCTTTCTGAAGCTGTTCCGTAAATTCAACAAGCACATTGACCGGATTGATAAATATGTTGATGTATAGCGCATAAATAGCCATATCTTCAACCGTCATCTGCCCTTTGGCAATAAATACGCCTCCTGCCACGATAACAGTCACAAACAATAGTCCCTCGAAGAAGTTATTTCCCGAATGGAAAAGCGCCATCTGCTTGTAATTGTCCTTCTTTGATTCAAGGAAAGCGAGGTTACTTTTATCAAATTTCTTTTCCTCAATCTCCTCTCCCGTAAAGGACTTCACGACCTTGATACCGCCGAGCGTATCCTGAAGGGATGAGTTAATTCCCGCAACCTTCTTCCTATTATCGGAAAACGTCGCTCTCATCTTCCTGTTACGGCTTACAGAAAATACCGCCATGACAAGCACAACAGACACAAGGCACAGCGTCATTGGCACGTTTATACGCATCAGAAGAATAAAGGAACCGACTATTTTCACAAAAGAGATAAATATATTCTCGGGACCGTGGTGCGCAAGCTCGGATATATCAAAGAGGTCCGATACCAGCTTACTCATCATCTCGCCCGTATTGTGTGTGTCATAATATGAAAAAGAGAATGCTTCAAACCTTTCAAAGAGCTCTTTTCGCATGCCGGACTCCATCTTAGCGCCCATCATGTGTCCCCAGTAGGTCACGTACCACCTGCACAGGAATCTGATAAAGTACAAGACAAGCAACAAAAGTCCGATAATCCAGATTCTTTTCATTATAATCTCAGGTTCTTCAAGAAACAGTGTCTCTCTGAGTATTCTTATGAACTGCGGGAAAACGAGATCTATCACAGACAGCACCGTTGCGCAGAACAGGTCGAACAAGAACACTCCGATATAGGGTTTGTAATAAGGTATAAATTTCTTGATAAGATCCATGATGTCTAATTCCTCTTTTAACGTAATTTACTCAGCATGCCCTACCGCAAGGTTGTTGAGCCAGTTCTCTTTCTTTAACCAGAAATGGAAAATAGTGATCTTGATAAAATCAACAAGCTTTACACATATAAAGAGCTCTATAGGGCCTATATCAGTGTATTTACCAAGGATAAGGATCATAGGAAGAAGTACGACCAAAGTTATTACCGCATCTCCGTATGCGCCCATCTTGGTATCGCCTCCGGATCTTGCAACCGCCTGCTGAGCGTTGATGTATACCCATATAGGCATGAACACTGACAGAACAATAACCATTCTTCTGCATATGTCTATCGCGCCGTCGCTCAATCTTCCGTATACGACAGGTACTATAAGCGTAGTCACAAAGCCCACCAGCGTCATTACGCATCCAAAGGCAAATGCCCCCGACAAGAGCCAGCTCTTTTGCTTACGTGCTTCTTCAAGTTTGCCTTCTCCAAGTGTCTTACCCATTATCACGCTTGTAGCCGAATAGATACCGCCAAATGCAACGAAGAAGAGATTTGCGATGGCAAAGCCCGCTGCCATTCCCGATACTACTTCCGCTCCGCCTCTGCTGTTAAAAATAGCTGTATTTACAGTCTCAGAAAGCACCCATGTCATCTCACAGAAGAGCATAAGCGCTCCTTTTCTCAATATCTCGCCAAAGAGACGGAAATCAACTTTAATGCCGCTCTTTAATGCGATAGCAAAATCAGGCTTCACCTTGATATATATGCCTGCGAAGATAACAAATTCCAGTGTTCTTGCTATAACGGTCGCAACAGCCGCTCCTCTTACGCCAAGTGCCGGGAAACCGAAGTTCCCGTAGATAAGAAGGTAGTTAAACGTAGTATTGGTCAGCGTAGCGATTATAGTTACAATAAGCGGTGCCTTTACTCTTCCCATGTCTCTCAAAGATGTCGCTATACAGACAGAAAAAGTCATAGGAAGTCCCATCCAGAACATGATGTGGATGTACTTTACCGCCTCATCAAGAATAAAAGGCGCCTGCGTATTTCCTAAAAGCATAAGCGACAGGAACTGCCTGGGGAAGACTCTGCACACCAGAAAATAAGGTATAAACGCAGAAAGTCCCATAAAAACTTTAAAGATGAATGCCTGCTGCATTCCTGCCTTGTCTTTTGCCCCGAAGAACTGTGTGAGGAATATTCCTCCCGACATGCAGATGGTATTAAGAAACACCATGAAAATAAACAGTATCTGGCCTGCAACGTTAACTCCGGACATGGACACGTCTCCAAGTCCCGATACCATGAAGTTGTCGATAAGCGATACCATGTTCTGGATAAGCTGCTGGAGCATGATGGGTACCGCGATCTTTAATGCATTTTTATAAAAAGAGGCTTCTCCAAATAAGCTTCTTTTCTCCTTAAATATTCCGTTCATAATAATTCAACCTCGTCCACTCAATAAGAACAAAAATTTCCGTCAAATAAAAGAGTTCTGGCAATTATAATACAAGTTTAGTGTATAAATCGCCAAAACTCTCTAGATTCAAAAAACATGGTATATATCAATTACTCAACCGTAACAACCTTAGCAAGGTTCCTTGGCTTATCAACATCAAATCCCTTTGTATATGATGTGTAATAAGCTATGAGCTGCATAACAACGGCTGCAGGGAACGGCATGAACATATCATCCATCTCAGGAAGGATAAATGTATCATCCTCGGGGATATTCATGTCCTTATAAAGAGATTCTCTGGTAATAAGGATCATGCTGGCTCCACGAGACTGAACCTCTCTGATATTGGAGTATTCCTTAGATGCGATTGCACTCTGTGTAACAAGCGCAACTACAGGTATCCCGTCCGTAATAAGAGCAATTGTTCCGTGTTTAAGCTCACCGGATGCGTATGCTTCCGAATGAACATATGATATTTCTTTAAGTTTCAGCGAACCTTCAAGAAGAAGTGAGTAATCAAGTCCTCTTCCGATCATGAATGCGTTCTCTGAAAGGAGGAACTTACTTGTCATCTTCTTTACAAATTCTTTTTTCTCCAAAATCTGACCGATAACTTCAGGTACTCTCTGAAGTTCCTTCAAAAACTTGCTGCTCTCTCCCTCTGAAACAAGTCCGTTAAGTCTTGCCGCATGGATTGCAAGAAGATAGAAAACAGTAAGCTGGCTGGTGAAAGCCTTGGTACTTGCAACAGCAATCTCAGGGCCTGCATGTGTATAAATGCAGTAATCACTGATATCTGAAATTGTTGAACCTTTTACGTTTACAATGGACAGTACCTTTGCACCTTTCTTTCTCGCATACTTAATAGCCTCGATAGTATCTACCGTCTCACCTGACTGTGAAACCGCGATAACAAGAGTTCCGGGCTTAATAACGGGATTAGTGTATGTAAACTCAGAAGCCACCGCTACATCAGTGTGGATATTGGCAAGTGTATGGAAGAGCTGCTGACCTATAAGTCCCGCATGCATAGCTGTTCCGCAGGCAATAACCACTATATTCTGATTATCTCTGAAAAGAGAATTCGGAATGCCTTCTGCTTCAAATGAAGTGTTACCATTTACGATGTGAGGTGTGTAAGTATCCTTTACGGCGTCGGGCTGTTCATGGATCTCTTTTTCCATATAGAAAGCATAGCCGCCCTTACCACCGCGACTTGTATCCCAGTCAATAGTCATGAGCTGAAGAGGAATCTCATGTCTCTTCTCGTCATGAACCACTATTCCCTTAGCTGAAAGACATGCAACCTGATACTCGGGAAGGAATGCGTATTCCTTTGCATGTACGCCAAGAGCCGCAACATCAGAAGCAAGCATTGCGCCATGCTCAGTCATTGCAACTACGATAGGACTTACGTTTCTGATCGCATATATTTTACCGGGCTGATCAGCAAAAATAACCGCAAAAGCAAATGTTCCCTTAAGCTGTGAAACGAGATCTCTTAAAGCCTTTTCAGGATCTCCGTCATACAGGCAATTCAAAACTGCGGCAGCAACCTCAGTATCTGTCTCTGAGATAAGCTTGCCCTTAAGATCGTACTCTTTTACAAGTTCCTTATAATTCTCAATAATTCCATTATGTACAAGTGTCACTCTTCCATTCTGATGAGGATGGGCATTCTCATCGCTGACGCCACCGTGTGTAGCCCAACGTGTATGTCCGATTCCTGCGCACGCCTCATCTGTAAGACCAACACATACTTCTCTTAATTTAGAAACTCTTCCCGCAACCTTATTTACAGTAGGTCCCTTCGCTCCGTCAGGGAAAAGAGCTATTCCCGCACTGTCATATCCTCTATATTCCAAAAGTTCAAGTGAGTCCAATAAAATGTCTTTTGTGCTCTTTTTTCCGATATATCCAATAATTCCGCACATAACCTCTCCAATCAACTATATATATAAATTTTCCTATATAATATAGTATGTTTATATCATACCAAAAGCGCCTGTTTCAAGCGCAAAACCAACTAATGCTTTATTATAAAAGTTTGTTGCTTTTTAGTCAAATTTGACATCTTGTTAAACCTCATGTAAAATTTCATAGAATTATGAGTGGTGAAGATATGAAATTAAAAAATCTAAAAAACAAAAACTTAATACTGGTATCCGGTGCACTTATGGTCGCATCATTAGCTGTATGCGGCGCAGCATTTGCAACGGACGAGATCAAGGTCTCGGCAACGGAAGCAATTATCGCTTCAACGGAAGACGTTTCGGTTCAGCCTGAAATTGCTTCCATCGAAGGAAGCTCAGCTATAGCAGACGAAAGTTCAGCTGCAGCATCTTCCTCAGTAGAACCTATCGACCCTAATGTGGTTGTACACTATGAAGTTCCTGCGAACATGTTCGCATCAGCTACCGTAAACGTAAGAAACGGAGCGGGAATTCAGTGTGATAAGATCGGTAAGCTCTCATGGGGCGCACAGATCACAGTAACAGGCGAAACAGGCAGCGGTTGGTATGAGATAGCATACAAAGACGGAATAGGATATGTCAGCAAGGATTATGTATCTACCGGAATCCCCGGCGTGCCTTTTCTTTTTGTAGGAGACTCAAGAACAGTTCAGCTTAAAACTGCTGTAGGTTCAACAGATAAGGCATATGTTGCCAAGGTCGGAGAAGGTTACAGCTGGTTCAAGAACACTGCTCTTCCCCAGATTCCCAATTACGCCGGAAACGGAACCGTAATGGTAATCAACTTTGGTGTAAACGATCTTGCAAACGCATCGAAATATATCAAACTTGTAAACAGCAACATCGATTCATGGGAAGCTGCCGGAATCAAGGTTTACTACGCAGCAGTAACTCCCGTAAAGAACTGCAAGACAGTTTCTAACGAGCAGATAGAAAAATTCAACGCAAAGCTCAAGTCACAGCTTGACCCGAGAGTCACTTGGATAGACGGTTACTCTTACTTAAAGCAGAACGGTTTCTCAACCGGTGACGGGCTTCATTACAACAACTCAACATACAAGAGTCTTTACTCTTACTATATGTCAGTAATTGACGCTTAATTTTTAGGCTGTCGCACTTTTGTGTGGCAGCCCTTTTTGTCCCCAATTAACGCCCAGCCCCAAGGGCATCAGGTCTGAAATTGTAGCTGGGCTGTCTATGAATAAATCTACCTAAACAAAAAAAGCCGCCAAAAGCGACTTTCTCTAAGCTGCTGACGGGAATCGAACCCGTGACCTCCGCACTACCAATGCGACGCACTACCGACTGTGCTACAACAGCGCATGCCCTAAAGCACGATGTTTATTATAGCAATCCTAAATAACGGTGTCAATCAGAATATAGTGAAAGAGTATATCTCCTGCTCATGCGTGAATTATCTTGAAAATAGGCAGTACCTTTTTCTTATACATGTCTGCTCACTTATATTTTATCTCAATTATAAGCAGTGTATTTTTTCTGCCCGCCCCTGCTCATATTTATACTTTTCTCATAATAGTCAGTAAGAAAATCCTTAATTCCTCTTATTTTTCTCTACACTTCTTCCAAATCAACTGACCATAAACTGTTTTTCTAAGTTTTAGTCAGCTCACTCTTCCATCTGATATCTGCCCATATTACTATATCTTACAATATAGTCAGTAAAAATAGCTTTTTGACCTCTGCTTTTTTCTTTATTCCCGCAGATATGAGCAGAAAAAAGCGATTCGCATTTTTCAATCGCAGCAACAATGGACTGTCTGCGTCACCATATAGCTATAAGGTGGATTTTCGCAACATTTACAGATGTTGCAATATTCAAGAGTGATAAAAAATGAACCTTTCATTCTGTTCTCGCTCCAACTGTTTGAGCCCATTTATGGGCGAGTTTTGGAGCGAAGAATGAAAAGTTCATTTTTTATTGCCTTGAATATCAACATATTTAATTGGTAAGAAAATCCACCTTACAGCCATATGGTGATACCGTCAGTATTCACATCATCAGTTCTTCGATAAGGTAGTGGTAGATCTCTTCGTTCTTTTTTTGCCACTTGTCGCAGATTGACTGTGCAATCTCTTCGGTGGGAACGGGAATTGAGATGTTAAGGATACACTTTCCGTTCTCCATAGCTACAAGCTGAGCAGTGTACTCATTGTCGCCTGTTTTCCTGTAGTCACTAAGTATGGAGGCTTCATTTCTGAGTTTCAGGCTGTTAGCTGTGAGAAATTCATCGGCCTGCTGCCTGATAGACGGATTAATTCTGTTGCCAAAAAACTTGAGCGTCTCTTCACCTTCGGCTGTTATCTCCAGAAACGTCCTGTTTGCCATAGTTTTTTCTACGATAAGCTCCGATGAAACAAGCTCCGCAAATACTTCCTGAAGAGTCAGGAACGTCGTATATTCTTTTTCCAATATAAAGTCATAGATCTGCGACTTGCTAAGAGGTACCTCGCAGCGCTTTAGCATGTACAGAACGATCATTTTGTATAAAGTAAGATACCGTGAGCTCACAGTAATGCCTCCATCTTAAGTACTATAGTAAACGAGCCGGCGTGCCTCTCCGGCAGTTGCCGGCAAAGCACTACACTACTCAAATGTGAGCTTTTACAGCTGCTGAAATAACATCTGCTACTCTCTCATCAAAAGCTGCAGGAAGGATATTCTCATCATTAAGCTCTTCATCAGGGATAAGTCCTGCAAGTGCAGTTGCAGCCGCAAGTTTCATCTCCTCTGTGATCTGCTTTGCTCTTCCTTCAAGCGCACCGCGGAAGATTCCGGGGAAAACAAGAACGTTGTTTACCTGGTTGGGGAAATCACTTCTTCCCGTTCCGATAACCCTTACTCCTGCTTCCTTTGCAACATCGGGCATAATCTCGGGAACAGGATTTGCCATAGCGAACATGATCGCATCTTTGTTCATTCCCTGCGCCATCTCTTTTGTAACGATTCCGGGAGCTGAAACACCGACAAATACGTCTGCACCCTTAAGTGCATCGGCAAGTGTTCCGTTCTCCTGATCGGGGTTGGTCACATCCATCATCTTCTCCTGCATCCAGTTAAGATCGGGTGATGTCTTGCTAAGAATTCCGGACTTATCGCACATGATAACCTTCTTGAATCCATAGCGAAGAAGAAGCTTTGTGATAGCTATTCCGGCACTTCCCGCACCGTTTACTACTACCTTGCAGTCTTCCTTTTTCTTTCCTACAACCTTAAGTCCGTTGATAACACCTGCAAGAACAACGATGGCTGTTCCGTGCTGATCATCGTGGAATACGGGGATATCAAGTGTCTCTTTTAATCTCTCTTCTATCTCAAAGCATCTGGGAGCAGAAATGTCCTCAAGGTTAATTCCGCCAAATCCCGGTGCAAGATATGTAACAGCTTTGATTATCTCTTCTGTGTCCTGAGTATCAAGGCAGATAGGCACTGCGTTTACGCCTCCAAACTCCTTGAAAAGAACTGCTTTTCCCTCCATAACCGGCATTGCTGCGTAGGGTCCGATGTTTCCAAGGCCAAGAACCGCGCTACCGTCAGAAACTACGGCGATGGTATTGGACTTGATAGTGTACTTATAAGCAAGCTCTTTATCTTCAGCTATAAGCTTACATGGTTCTGCAACTCCGGGTGTATATGCAATAGCAAGGTCCTCTTTTGATTTCACCTCAGCTTTTGAAAGTGTCTCAAGCTTTCCCTGCCATTCCTCGTGCATTTTAAGTGCCTTCTCAGCGTTAGTCATAATAGTACTACTCCTCTCTTGTCAAAACTCTTTTCCAACTATACTGTAAGCAAACGACACGACTTCGTTTCGTTTGTCCGTATCAATGTATTTGAAGACATCATATAGCTTCTTGTGTCCTCCGCCCGTATTTTCAAGGCCGAGCGCAAGCCCCAGTGCCGATATCTCCTCCTGCGCATCAACCTGCCTGGACAGCATGAGTGCGTCAATATGGCCATTTTTTTCCATTTTTGTATAAGCATAGGCAAATGCCGCTGCCTGAACATCTTCTCCGGACGTGGACGAATATCCCAGCTCACTCAAAATTATGGAGCGAACATTTCCCGAAGTATCCCTCATGGAATCTTTCTGCATATAATTAGTAAGCACCTCGATGTTATCCATTGTTATCGTAGGTGTTGTTTCCGTGTGATTTACGTACTTGGATGCATTCCAGAACGCTGTATTTCCGTTGGGGAAAGAATACGGATGAGCCGCAAGTCCCCAGTCTATATTTCCGTAATTTGATATGGACGACGCAAATATATCTATAACGTCTTTTGCGTCATAATCACCTGTCTTTTCCGTATTATATGTCCAGCGCTGGTCAATCGGAATGTATACCTTAGCGCTTGAATTTTCGCTCATTATGGCATTGTAAAAGACTCTGAATGCTCTTGTAAATGCCGCTGTATATGTATTTACATCGGTCTTTGCCATATAATTATATTCTTTTCTGGCGTTGACCTCATTGGCAATAATCCACATACTTACATTGCCATGGCCGGTTCCCGAATATCTTCCCGCCAAAAAACTTCCGATAGCGGCAAGTGCTTTTACACCGCCTTCATCTGCAGCGTTAAACATGTAATACGGTGCAGTTGAGCCGCTTCGGGCATCCGGATGAGTAATCTCGGGATATGTTGAAGGGCTGGCATCATTTAATATGATAGCAGCTATGTCTATCCCCATTCCATTGAGCTTCTGGAACAGATTATCATAATCATTCATTATCTGCGAGTTAAAATGATAGACCTTACCGCCATAATCATACTCAATCCCACCGGAAGTCGTAAGTATATGCGAAAGAGGAATATTGTAAGAACAATAATTCACTCCAAGATCCGGAAGTTCGGAAAGTTTCAGCGGATGCGGAAGAATTCCCTTTATCGACTTGTGCTCCATCCCGCCGTAGCTATGTCTTGCGCAAGCTCCGGGATTTGTTATGTACTTGGGATGGCTTATGCCGACAAAGCCGCCGTCTTTTCTGACAGCAAGTGTAAACTTGGAAAAAAGCCTTGAATCCGCAGTATCTTTTTTCAGATTAAGCTTAAACTGTGCTTCTTCGCCCTTATATATCCTGTCAATAGGCTCTGCGCCTTCTGCAAGGCCGTCCTCATATGTTGCCTGTTCAAAAATATAATAGTATTTGTCATCACTTGCCGGTATCCCCGCAGAAGTAGCTTCTATCTGGATTTTGTCATCATCCACGATAGCGCAGTTGTTGATGCTGGCAAATTCGGCAGTGTTCTCGGGCGTAAGTTCAATTGTTTCCGGTCTCTGCATAAGGGCTTCCGTAACCGTCATACCCGATCCCGTTATGAAATTTATAATATCCTGATTTAAATACTCGTGCTTTCCGTTATTGGTAGTATCATGTGCTACTTCAATAGTCTCAAGAAAAGAGTCCGGTTCAGAATCGAAATCTCCGTTATATACTTTTTTAAGCAAAGTTACAACTAATACAGTAACAAAAACAAGCGCAACGGCTGTAACTATTCCTGTTAAGGCAAGCAGTCTTCTGTTTCGCCGGATTCTTTGGTTTCTTGTACTTCCTTTACCGGTTCGCATTCTGCGCTTTCTTTTTTTCATCAGTCTCCCTTTTTATTTCTATTTTTTAGTTTCTTCATATGATCCTTTATCTTAAGTTCGTATCCGTTTCCTGTCGGGTTATAGAATTCCTTGCCATTAAGCTCATACGGCAGATACTGCTGCTCAACGTAATGGTCCGGGTAATCGTGGGCATATTTGTATCCAAGGCCGTGCCCAAGCTTTGCGGCCGATTTGTAGTGTGCATCCTGAAGATGCGGCGGAATCGGAAGATTTCCCGTTTCCCTGATCGTATGCTGTGCATTCTCAATAGCAAGATATGCCGCATTACTCTTAGGCGCCGTAGCGATGTAGCTTGCCGCCTGAGCCAGCGTTATACGCGCTTCCGGCATGCCAAGTCTCTCAACTGCAAGTGAAGCTGCAACCGCCACCTGTAAAGCTTGCGGATCTGCGTTTCCTACATCTTCGGAAGCACAAACCATCATTCGCCTTACTATGAATTTAGGGTCTTCTCCGGCATCCAGCATTCTTGCAAGATAGTAAACCGCAGCGTCCGGATCCGAGCCTCGCATACTCTTTATAAAAGCAGATATAGTGTCGTAGTGATTGTCGCCGTCCTTGTCATATCTGGCAACTTTACGCTGAATACACTCCTCTGCCACTTCTTTTGTTATATGTATCAGACCGTCACTGCTGCGCTCCGTTGTCATAACGCCAAGTTCAATGGCATTTAACGCATGCCTTGCATCTCCGTCGGAAAAATCTGCAAGAAAATCTGCAGCATCATCTTCAAGAACGGCGTTATAACCGCCCATTCCTCTCTCTTTATCGGTAACGGCGCGGTTTAGAAGCACTTTTATATTATCAGCCGTAAGCGGTTTGAGTTCGAAAACGACCGATCTTGATATAAGAGCCCCGTTTACCTCAAAATAGGGATTCTCCGTCGTTGCACCGATAAGTATCACAGTCCCGTCCTCAACAAACGGAAGGAGGTAGTCCTGCTGCCCCTTATTAAACCTGTGAATCTCGTCTATAAAAAGAATGGTCTTCTTGCCGTACATTCCAAGGTTATCCTTAGCCTTGTTAACGACCTCTTCCATATCTTTTTTGCCCGCTATGGTAGCATTTATCTGAGTAAACTCAGCCTTAGTCGTACCGGCTATAACCTTAGCAAGCGTGGTCTTTCCTGTTCCGGGTGGTCCGTACAATATTATGGAACTTAGCTTATCTGCCTGAATTGCACGATAAAGAAGCTTGTCTTTTGCAATGATATGCTGCTGTCCCACCACCTCATCCAAGGTCCTCGGGCGCATTCTTGCGGCAAGCGGAGATTCTTTATCCATATTGTTTTCACGCATATAGTCAAATAAATCCATAACATTTTAGATTTTACTATTTTTGGTAAAAAAAATAAAGGTACGCTTTCGCTGCATTGTATAATAGATTTTATAAAAAATCACAAAAGGTATTGACCTTCCACCTTATGGAAGGTGTATTTTCCTTATATCAGCAGAGAATTCAATGCGATTGGAGAGACATCAATGAAGATTAGTCAGGTAGAAGAACTTGTTGGTATCACCAAAAAGAATATCCGTTTTTATGAAGACCAAGGTCTTCTTTCTCCGGAGAGGGATCCCGAAAACGGATACAGAGAATATTCTCTTAAGGATGTTGATGAGCTTATGAAGATCAAATTCCTCAGAAAGCTCTCCGTTCCTCTGGAGGACATTCGAAGAGTTCAGGAAAAAGAACTTTCACTTAGCATGTGTCTTGAAAAACAGAGCAGTAACTTAAAAAGCGAGATTACATCCTTAGAAAGTGCAATTGAACTGTGTGATTCCGTAAAAGACAAGAATCCTGATTATTCTGATTTCAAAGCAGAAGAATATCTCGAAGAAATGCATAAGATCGAAGAAAGGGGTGGAAAGTTCATGAACGTTTCCAAAACAGATGTCAAGAAAAAGAAAATGGGAGCTTTATTGGCAGCTGCAGTATTCCTTGCTATGATGGTCGCTTACATAATCTTCTTCCTTACAGTAAGTGTAAGCGACGGAACTCCGATGCCTCTGTTCATTGTGATCATGTTTGTAGGCATTGCTGTAATAGTTGGTTGTATTCTTGCTTTAAGGCAAAGACTTAAGGAAATCGAAGGAGGAGAAGAAGATGAAGCTAGTAAGTATTGATACCATTCCCGGAGCAGAAATTGAGGCTCTCGGCCTTGTAAAAGGAACTGTTGTGCAGTCTAAGAATTTGGGAAGAGATTTTATGGCCGGCATGAAGACACTTGTCGGAGGTGAGATCAAGGGATACACTGAGATGCTCACGGAAGCAAGGCAAATTGCCACAAAGCGTATGGTTGATGAGGCTATGAGTCTTGGCGCCGATGCAATCGTAGGTGTTCGCTACGGCTCATCCGCAGTCATGCAGGGTGCAGCAGAGATCGTTGCATACGGAACTGCCGTGAAAATAAAGTAAATCCGGGCCTTATATAGCGTTTGGGGCGTGCGGGCATAGGCTCTGTAATGCTTGTGTTCGGCTGCGCAGTGATTATCATAACAAAAACAAAGAGTTGCTTTGCAACTCTTTGCGCGTCGATGCGTGCAAGCTTTAGCTTGCAAAATTCTTCTGCGCATCGGTCGCATCCATAGCGGAGCGTTTTTTTATTGAATAGGAATTTCCTATTCAATAAAAAAATTGCTCGTCCGAGAACTACGCACTACAGAGCCTATGCCCGCACGCCCCAAGCGCTATATAATGCCCTCACTCACTGCTCTGCTCTATTGTTACGCCGTCGGCGTTCATCTTAATTGTTATGTCTCCGCCTCTGGTGATATAGGTTTCCACACCTTCAGCTTCCAAAACATTAATCGTCTCAGCATCCTCATGTTCCTTCTTACTTGCTGTGATGATTGCGTACTTAGGAGTGACGCGCTTTATAAATTCATCAAGATTCTTTTTAAAGCGGCCGTGATGCGGCATTTTGAGGACATCACATTCAAGGCCGTCGATTGAGATGAGTTCGTTGATACGCTCCTCTTCTGCATCTCCGGTGAACAGCATAGTCTTATCGGCGCACTGCACCTTGATTGCAAGGGATGAATTATTGCTGACGCTGCTCTTATAATTCATTGATTCAGGCGGATAGATAGTGTACACAACTCCGTCTTCTTTAAAAGAAATAACATCTTTTACAATAAGATCTTTGTACCCTTTTTCCTTGAGTGCCTTGTAATATTCAGTTATATCATCGGAATCCTTTGAAAGATATGTTGTGTAAATTTTTCCTATATTCTTGGCTTTTATTATCTGATCAGCTCCGCCGACATGATCCTGATCGAAGTGAGTGATTATCATCTCATCTATGGTATCTATCCCCTGCTCATCGATAAGTTCAAGGAAATTATCGCCCTTTTTATCTGTCGCCGTGTCTATTACAACAGTGTGATTCGCCGTTCTTAAAAGAAAAGCATCAGCCTTTCCGCACTTAAACGCAGTGATAGTGATCTCTGAATCGGGATCGGGTGTAAGATTTTTGCTCGCTTCGTCCGCATAAACTTCCTCAGCCGTATCATCGCCCGGCTGAAAAACCTTGGAATTATTATTGCAGGAAGAAGTTGCAAAAATTGTTGCCATCAAAGTTAAAGCCGCTACCAGTCTTTTTTTCATATGTCCCCCTTTAACCTTTCACATTTATATTGTCCACAAAAAATGCCATTTTAAAGTTTATATCCCGTACCTTAAATAAACCTAAATTTCATCATGCTTAAGAAATAATCTCAATACACTTTTTGTTCAGCATATTGAGAACTCTCTTTTTATCAAGGCTCCACAACGGTGCCTCAAGAAGGCGCCTCGGCCCGTCTCCCGTCATTCTGTGTACTACGGTTTCTTTGGGCAAAAGAGCTATACAATCACGCACAAGATCCGTATACTCCTCCATTGACATCACAGGAAACGGCTCGCGCATATAATCATCATATACCGAAGTTCCCTTCAATATCTGAAGGTTCTGAATCTTGATGCCGTCAAGTACGGGGTCAAGCTCCGCAAGATACTTAACCGTCGAAAGCATATCGTCTTTTGTTTCACCCGGAAGTCCCAGAATAGCATGCACTATGACCGTTATGCCGGCTTCTTTAAGCCTCTTGTACGCATCTTCAAAGACTTTAAGCTCATATCCCCTGTCAACCTTTCGCGCGGTCTCCTCGTGGATTGTCTGAAGTCCAAGCTCCACCCACACAGGCTTCTTTCGGTTAAGGGCTACAAGCATCTCCATTACATCATCTCCGAGACAGTCGGGTCTTGTTCCAAGAGAAAGGATCTTAATATCATCCCTGTCAACAGTCTCGTTATAAAGCTTTGAGAGACGCCCAATATCTCCGTATGTATTCGTATAAGACTGAAAATACGCTATAAAGCTCTTTGCATCAGTCTTTTGCCTTATCCTTGCCTTGGCATCTTCTATCTGGACAGCGATCGGTGCGATCTTTGCCGCAAACTCACCAGAGCCCTGCTCAGAACAAAAAGTACATCCCTTTGTCAGCTTTTTTCCGTCAGGAGTGATTATTGAGCCGTCCCTGTTAGGACAGGTACAGCCTGATGAAAGAGAAAGTCTGTATATCTTTTCACCGTATGTTTCTTTTAAATAAGTTGAAAGCTTTCGAGGCATGGCTTAGCACATCTGCTCCTTTGTTTCCTCTATGCACTCAACCGCGTGTCTTACACAATCATCGCAGTCGCACAGTACCTTTCCGGTCTCCACTCCCTTGAGTTCTTTGCAGATAGTGGCTCCGGACTTTTCCTTAAAGCTTGCAAGCATCTTTTTGGACATCATTACAGTCGGAGTTGTAGCATCATTTTTAAGCCCCGCAACCATTGTTGCCGCGCAAAGAGCACCGCATGTGGCTTCAAGGCATCCCATTCCCGTTCCGAATCCCGAGCCCATCTTCATAAGAAGCTCCTCCGGAACCTTAAGTTCATCCTTATACGCTTTAAGAACAGCCTGACAGCAATTGCATCCGCTGTGTTTGTACTGAACTGCCAATTCTCTTTTATCCATTTTCTCTCCTACCACTACGAGCAGGTGCCTTATCAAAAAACACCTGCTCGTCTGATTTTTTACCGATTCAAATTATGCAAGAAAACCTATATCGGATACTATCGGAAGCTCCATAGCCTTTCCTTTGAGCACTCTCACAAATGCCACGATCCTTACTATAAAAAGTACGATCAGCATAATAGGTGCTGCGATCCATCCGATAAACGGAACGATGAAGATAACTGCTGCAATAAGATTTGCAACTTCGATCATAGCGGCGTTTCTTGCATGGAATCTTGCAAACGGTGAATTATTCACTAAAAGAGCTATGATCATGCCCATAAAACCTGTATATGCAAGGGCTGCGAATATCTTGTTATCTGCAATATCCCTTTTATCATAATCAGAAGTGTGATCCTTTGGATCAAATGCTGTATACTGAGGAGCAAACTGGTTAAAGCTCTGCCCGTTCGGATTAAATCCCGGCTGCATCTGTGGTGCAACGCCATCCTGAAAAGCATTCGGATCAACTCCCTGATTCTGGTTATATGACTCTAAAGAGCAGCCACATTTCTCGCAGAATTTTACGTCATCTGCTAACTCTTTCCCACAATTTGGACAAATTTTCATTGCAATTACCTCCTACCCCAAAACTGCTATTTACTTTCAAATTATTGTACATTCTGTGAAAAACATTTGCAAGTTGCACACAATTTAATAATGTAATCCATTGCTTATCTTGAACAAAAAATAGTAACATTAACATAAGAAACAATTAAGGATGTGATATATGAAAAGAAACGTGACCCTTGGCATACTTGCCCATGTTGACGCGGGTAAGACTACCCTTTCTGAGAGTCTCTTGTATCTTGCCGGCCGGATAAAAAAGCCGGGAAGAGTCGATCATAAAGATACTTTTCTTGATACATACGAACTCGAAAGATCACGCGGAATTACAATCTTTTCCAAACAAGCCATTTTTGATTACAATGACATACGCTTTAATCTGCTTGACACTCCGGGCCACGCAGATTTTTCTCCGGAAATGGAGAGAACTCTTCAGGTTCTTGACATTGCTACGCTCATAATAAGCGCACCGGACGGCGTAACTTCACAGGCCAGGATGCTTTTTAAGCTCCTTGAGCATTACCGTGTCCCGACTGTGATCTTCGTAAACAAAATGGACCAACCCGGAACCGATGTAGATGCGGTGACATCTGAGATCAGGGAAACTCTTTCATCCTCATGCATCTCTTTTGACAAGAATGTGCCTGAAGATGAGTTCCTTGAAGAACTCGCCATGTGTGACGAAGAGCTTTTATCAAGTTTCCTTGATGGTAAAAAGATAACTCAGGAAAACATTAACAATCTCATTCATAAAAGGAAGTGCTTCCCGATTCTCTTTGGCTCAGCCCTTAAAGCGGACGGCGTACAACAGCTCCTTGACCTTATCTGCAAGGCAGCTCCGAGTATGACCTGCGAAGCTGAAAACCCTGACGGTACGCCAAAAGAATTCGGAGCCAGGATATATAAGATAAGCAGAGATAATTCAGGAAACCGTTTGACTCACATCAAGATCACAAGCGGCGTCCTGAACGTCAGAGACAGTATTCGCGGCGAAAAAGTCGATCAGATACGACTTTATTCGGGCGAAAAGTTTGAGCCTACAAAAAGTGCCTATGCCGGAATGATATGCGTCGTAACAGGCCTTACAGGGACAAGAGCCGGCGAAGGACTTGGCATTTTGGAAGGCAGTAATGTCTCAGAAATCCTGCAACCCATTTTATCCTGCACTCTCCTTCTTCCCGAAGATGTGAATCCCGTTCCCGTCTTTAAGCAGCTTAAAGTTCTCGAAGAGGAAGAACCTATGCTTCAGGTGACTTCTCTTGAAGAAACAGGCCAGATTGAGATTCAGATAATGGGTGAAGTACAAAAAGAGATCCTTCGCCACATGCTAAAAACCCGATTTGACATCGACGCGGAGTTTGGCCCCGGACACACCGTATATAAGGAAACGATAGCAAATACCGTTGAAGGCGTCGGACATTTTGAGCCGCTTCGCCACTACGCCGAAGTGCATCTTCTCCTTGAACCCGGAGAACCGGGAAGCGGTCTTGTCTTTTCGTCAGACTGTCCGACCGATGACCTTGCACTCAACTGGCAGAGACTGGTCCTTACGCACCTTGGTGAAAAGAAGCATCGCGGAGTCCTTACAGGCTCTGAAATAACCGACATGAAAATCACGCTCATAGCAGGAAAGGCTCACGAAAAGCACACAGAGGGCGGTGATTTCAGACAGGCCACCTATCGTGCAATAAGACAGGGACTGATGCAGGCAGATTCAGTTCTTTTAGAACCGATACTCGATTACAGAATGGAACTTCCGCAAGAAACTGTAGGAAGGGCTCTCACGGACATACAGATGATGAACGGAACCGTGGGACTGCCCGATATTGAAGACGGCAAATCAATTCTTACGGGAACTGTCCCCGCAGCATGTCTCGGTAATTACGCGCAGGAACTATCTGCATATACGAAAGGCGAAGGACATATCTTCACCACGCTTAGCGGCTACGGCCCATGCCACAACGCAGAAGAAGTTATTGCTTCATCAGGTTACGATCCCGACCTTGATCCGGACAATCCCTCTTCTTCCGTATTTTGTATGCATGGTGCGGCAACCTTGATCTCATGGGAAGAAGTTCCGGGTTATATGCATTTGGATGCAAAAAAACCCGACTTAGCAAAAAGCGATACAGTAACAGATCTTACAAACGGCATCGACCCTGAAGCCCTGAAGAAGATGAATACGCGCAGAAGCGCTGAAGATACACGCTCTTTTGCAGAAAAACAAAAAGACTATTTCGCCGCTGAAGACGAACTAAAGTCCATATTTGAAAGAACCTACGGAACCATAAAGCCTCGCTACACTGAGGACCGATCCGTACTTGCTTCAGCAGACAGCATAATAACCGAAAATAACAGAGACCTTGATATCGAACAAGAAAAACGCGATAAGCACAGAAACGCCACCGCAGCAGAAAAGGCAGCAATCGAAGCATCAAAGCACTATCTTCTGGTCGATGGCTACAACGTGATCCACGCATCAAAAGAATTAAAAGATCTTGCAAAACACGATCTCAAGGCCGCGAGAGACTCACTCATAGATACGCTGTCCAATTTCCAAGGATACAGGCGTGAAGAAGTCCTGCTTATATTTGACGCCTATAAGGTACCCGGAGGAAAAGAGCACATTGAAAAACTAAATAACCTTACAGTGATATACACAAAAGAAGCTGAGACAGCCGATCAGTACATTGAAAAGGCTGCTCATGAATTCAGTAAGAAATACAGGGTGACTGTTGCCACTTCAGACGCAATCGAACAAATCATAGTATTCAGTGCCGGTGCGATAAGGATGTCTGCATCGGAATTCTGGGAAGAAATTGAGGTGACACGTCGATCTATACTGGATAAGATTTTGGAAAAAAAGCATAAAGATTAGGAAAAAAGTATAAACTTTTTTAACGAAATTGCCGATATATTTGTATAATAGACTGACACGGAGGTAATTGTTTCTATGAAGGAAAAACGAACACCTAAGTTCCACGCCAGCATGGCTGCTGTGCTGTTAATGGTCACTATCCCGCTTATAATTGCGTTGATCGGTAGCATCATTTTCAGTAATGTGCAGATGAAGAACATTGAGAAGACCGACGAGAAGATTTATTATGACATGCTATATACAATAAATTTTGAGCTTGTAAATGCAGACAAAGACTTGAACGAGGCAATGCTTTCAATCAGTCGCTACCTTTCAGAATTTAAGTATGCAAATATGAGTGTCCTTACAGGATATATGGAAAACACTCAGAACTGCATCGACCAGACATCAAGCAGAGTTGAAAACGCAAACGGGCTCGCCCAGACCAATTCATATTTGTATAACACTATAACTTCAGATTCCGGAGCAACTTTTACAGCAACTCATGATTCATTTGTTGCCGCTCTCGCAGAATGGCAGGAAGATTACAGACAGACAATCGGATCCGGCTCAGATGAGTACAATGCAGGATCCGGCGAGATCAAGAAGCTCACGGATGACTACGCGGTTGCCAGAGGATATCTCACAGAGATGACTCAGATTGCCGAGAAATGGGCCAATGATGAAAAAGAGATGAATAACGCTTCAATAAACAGAAGCATCATCGTAAGCTCAACAATATTCGGTGCGATCGCAGCTGCACTCTTTATCTTTACTATCATCATGCTCCTTAACATCGTAAACAACCTTAAGTGCATCTCTCTTGCGGTTAAGAACGTTGCTACCGGAGACTTTGTTACCAAGATAAGACCCAACAGCATTATAAAAGACTTTAACAATATTGCTGCTTCCCTCGAGGGAATGAGACACGAACTCAGACACGCACTCCTTAAAGTCATTACTCATGCCGATACCGTAAACAGCAAAGCTGAGATTGCAAAAGATTCAATCACAAGCTCGCAGAAAACCACAACCGATATCAGCTCCGCAGTAAACGATCTTGCATCGGGAGCAACAGCTATGGCTGAAGATGTTCAGAGCACTTCTACCATCACGATCAACATCGGTTCTTCTGTTGACAGCGTGCTTGATTCAGCAAACTCCAACCTTGAAAAAGGTCGCCTTGTTTACAATGAATCTGTCAAAGTAAAAGAACAGCTTGAACAGATTAAGATTCAGGACCAGAAGACAGACGAAATGGCCGGACGTGTTGCAGAGTCAGTTAACGAAACTGCAAATGTAGTTGAACAGATCTCGACAGCCGCAGAATCCATCATTTCAATCGCAAGCCAGACAAACCTCCTTGCACTCAATGCTTCAATTGAGGCAGCAAGAGCCGGCGAAGCAGGAAAAGGATTTGCAGTCGTTGCCGATAATATCAAGAACCTTGCAGGCGATACAAACGCTCTTGCAGGTGAGATTACCAACATGCTCTCAACAATCACCGACTACTCAAACACTAACAAAGAACTTACAGAGAGCATCAAGGCCGCTACAACAAATGAAGCTACAGCCCTTGAAGAGATGAGTATTTCCTTTGATGAAATGCTGAGACTCCTTCAGGAAACCGAGGAAGGAAACAAGCAGATTGCTACTCTCGTAGAGACAATGAACTCCGATAAGGAGAACATCCTTAACTCTATCGAGTCCCTTTCAAGTATCTCCGAAGAGAACGCCGCTTCCACTCAGGAAACAAGCGCATCTCTCATGGAACTTGACACCAATATGGAATCTGTTGTAAATCAGGCAAAAGACCTCCAACAGATCGCTGAAGAGCTTACAGCCAATGTTAAGTACTTCAAGATTCAGGTTCCTGCAGATAAGACAAATGCTGCTGAAGCGTCTTCCAAGAAGGAAGCAAAAGCAAAAAAAGCTACCAAAACAGAAGCGCCCAAAGCGGAACGTAAACCTGTCAAAGCTTCCGACGATGATGACATGAAGATTGTAGATTTCGACAATATTGACGATCTTTAATCTTCCGCTTTAATAAAATAAAAAGGATAAAAACTTATCGGTGATATGCCGAAAGTTTTTATCCTTATTTTTTTACATATTCTGCTCACACGGATGTTACGCTAATATCTTATGCGTTATGCTCAATAAGATAATCATTGAGCGCATCTACAATCTCCTCACCGTCAATACCATGTACTGCACATGCCTCAGCAAGTGTCTCCATCTGTGATGCGGGACAATAGATACATCCCATTCCGCACTCCATCAAAAACTGTGATGCGAGCGGATGCTTAACCAAAAGATCTCCGACAAGCATATCTGCTGTAACAAGTGCCTCTGCACCTGACTCGTTCTTTACTTCTTCGTTTGCCAATTTAATCTCCTCACTTTCACTATTGCTACGTTCTTCATCGCTACCAAAGAACAGATCTTTTAACTTACTCATATATTCTCCGTTCCAAACACAATATCTCGTTAAACGCCCTACTTAATAAAGCTGATAATAATTCAATAAATTGTGCAAAATCATTTTAGCGCACACATTCATTTATAGCAAGTATCATTTTGAACTCTTTATACTTATATAAGAATTCCGGCCATTATAACGTCTATCGATGTTTCCATGATCTCGCTGAAACTAAGTCCCACCTTAAGCATCTCCCTGGACGCAATAAGCTGTTTAATAGATCCTATAAATATAAGTCTGACGAAAGTAAGGGGCATATCCTTGATCAATTTCTTTTCCATAGCCTTGATAAGAAGCCTGTCGACGTTATCCCAGCTATTCTCTATCCTATAGATCAAATACTCGTAAACGTCAGGATATTTGGTCTTAAGCTGATAAACCTTTCTGAAATCGATGTCTTTGTACTTATCAGGAAGACATACTATTGAAAGCCTGATCTTTTGCACAAGATCGATGGAATCATCGTCGATTATCTCAATTTCTTTTTCCCTGATTCCTTCGAACACGTAATCAATTACAGCCTTTAAAAGATCGGCCTTATTGCCAAATTGCTTATAGACCGTCTTCTTGCTTATATGCATTCCATCTACAAGTTCATCGAGAGTAAACTTAAGCCCTACCTTGTTAAAGCGCATTATTGTCTCGTCAATGATTCTTTCCTTTAAATCATCCATGTGATCATCCCCCGCTTATGCGAGTACAGCCTTTAAGTACTCCCACACGTTCTTTGCAGACTTAACAGACAGTCTTTCCTTTGTGGAATGAATATCTGCCATATCGGGGCCGATCGATATGCAATCAAGATCTTTTATCTTATTGCTGATGATACCACACTCAAGTCCTGCATGAATTGCATGAAGAACAGGCTCTTTTCCATACATTTTCTTATAAACGTCAACCATATGGTCTCTGAGCTGAGAATCACATACATACTTCCATCCGGGATAGATACCTTCCATAGATGTCTCGCCGCCAAAAGCTTCCGCTACAGTTTTAAGCTTCTTTACAAGGAATGCCTTGGATGATTCAACACTACTTCTAAGCAGCTGAACAGTCTTTGCCTTATCACCGCTTGTTTCCACAATACCAAGATTAACAGAAGTCTCTACAAGCCCTTCTACAGCGGCGCTCATTGCAAGAGGGCCGTTTGGTAATGTAATGATCATCTTAAGGAATCTCTCTGCATCCTTTTTATCAATGCATTCTGTGGTTGTCTTACCGACCTCAGTAAATGTTATCGCTACGTCCGGATCCTTGATATCAAGCTCACCTTTGACATCTGCAAGCGTCTTTTCAACACTTTCTTTTATCTTGGCAATATCGCCTTCAGGAACAACAATATTTGCAGCTGACGCAAAAGGAATCGCATTATCGGCCATTCCGCCGCAGAAGTCCTTTACATGAAGTTCTGCAACATCCATTGCCTCAAGCATAGTCCTTGCGCATATGATATTGGCATTTCCTCGCTCATACTTGATCATCTCTCCTGAGTGTCCGCCCTTAAGACCAAACACTTCTATCTTGCATTCAACACCGGAAACGCTCTCTCTCTTTACTGTGAGTTCAGAAATAAATGTTGCACCGCCTGCGCAGCTTGTAATAAATTCGCCTTCAATCTCGTTGTCTATATTGATCATCTTCTTACCTTTGAGTGAAGACAGATCAAGCGCAGATGCACCAAGCATTCCTATCTCCTCATTGGTTGTGATGATAATTTCAAGCGGAGGATGCGGTATATCTTTAGAATCAAGGAGCGCAAGAATATACGCAACTGCTATTCCGTCATCTCCTCCAAGGCTTGTACCCTCTGCCCAGATATATTCTCCATCAGTCTTCACCCTAAGGCTGTCTTTTGCCATATCTATATCACAGTCATCTTCTTTTACAGCAACCATATCCATGTGGCCCTGAAGAATAATCGTTTCTCTATCTTCATATCCCTTAGAAGCAGGCGCCTTGATGATGACATTAAGCGCATCGTCAGATACAACTTCAAGATTCCTCTCCTTTGCAAAATTTACAAGGAAAGCACTTATCTGCTCCAAATTTCTGGAACCGTGCGGAATCTTACATATCTCCTCAAAAAAATGAAAAACCTCTTTGGGTTCTAAGTTCTCTAATACTGACATTTGTGTTACCTCCGAATTGCACTAAAAAAAGAAGTCTCTGTCGAGACTTCTTTATTCTATCGCAACAATATTGTTTTATCAACTCATGTTTTAACTTATGCAATCTTTGTCTTTGCAAGCTCTGCAAGTGTCTTGAATCCTTCAGGATCGTTAACTGCGAGATCTGCAAGCATCTTTCTGTTGATGTCAACGCCTGCAAGCTTAAGACCGTGCATCATGTTGCTGTATGAAAGACCGTTGATTCTAGCTGCAGCATTGATACGTGTAATCCAAAGAGATCTCATATCTCTCTTCTTCTGCTTACGTCCTGCGAATGCAGAAGTAAGTGCTCTCATAACTGACTGCTTTGCAACTCTATACTGCTTTGATCTTGCTCCTCTGTATCCTTTTGCAAGTTTTAATACTCTATTGTGCTTTTTCTTGGCATTCAATGCGCCTTTAACTCTTGCCATTTAAAATATCCTCCTAAAATTTTTCAAAAACATTTTAAAACTGTTCGTGCTCTGCTTAAGCGTAAGGAAGAATGCTCTTCATTGCCTTTACATTTGTAGCATCAACAAGTCCTGCATGTCTCAAGTTTCTCTTTCTCTTTGTGGACTTCTTTGTCAAGATGTGGCGCTTATACGCTTTGTTTCTCATAAGCTTGCCTGTGCCAGTTACCTTAAATCTCTTGGCAGCAGCTCTCTTTGTTTTCATCTTTTGCTGCATAACTAAATCCTCCTGTGAATCTTAAGTTTATTCTATAGTGTTCAACCAAAAATACTGGTAAAAACCTTAGTTTTTCTTCTCTGTAAGGAACATTGCCATGCTACGTCCCTCAACCTTAGGCTGCTTCTCGATAACAGCGATATCGCTGAGCGCCTCGGCGAAATCTGTAAGAATGTGTACGCTTGCGCCCATGTGAGCCATCTCACGACCACGGAAACGAAGTGTTACCTTTACACGATTTCCTTTTTCAAGGAATTTCTTAGCCGCATTGACCTTTGTGTTAAGATCGTTCTTGTCGATATTGGGAGAAAGTCTGATCTCCTTGATCTCAACTGTCTTCTGCTTCTTTCTTGCCTCTTTTTCTTTGCGAAGCTGTTCATACTTAAACTTACCATAATCAACAACTCTGCAAACAGGTGGTTTGGCGTTTGGAGCGATCATAACAAGATCAACACCTGCATCATCGGCTGTCTTTCTGGCATCCTGAATTGACATAACACCGAGCTGTTCGCCCTCAACTCCGATTACACGAACTTCCTTAGCTCTAATCTGTTCATTGATAAATAACTCGCTAATGGCTTTATCCTCCGCAAAATAAAAAAAAGTGAATACGCAATGTATCCACTTTGTCTAGTCACAATAAAAACCTAAAGGTATTATTTTTGAAAAGATATTAACGCCTGCTGGCTGTGCCGCAGGGTGAGAGTGGATACTCTGCTTTGTTATCAAATACTAAAGTAATATATCATAGTAAAAAGTCTCTGTCAACTTTTTATTTCAATTATTATTTTGTCTTTACCGGAATAAGCAACAGATCGTTTGTTCCAAAGAACAGACTGTTTCTTATCATACCGATCTTATAAAGATTCAATATATAAAACATCGCACAAAATACGGTTATCAGACCAAAAACACTGATAAGTTCTTCAACTGTCGGCGGATAACCACGACGTCTTGTATAATTACCAACATATTCTGCGATCTCTGCTTCAAATCCACCCATGATTCCTGTACCTCCCCTCTGTGGTTTAAATAGTAGATATATCTATAGTACAGGAGTAATGTTTCTAATTTGTGGAGTAAAAATAAAAACAATATAAACAATTATTGTCGCTGCTCACAAATAGTATAATGTATTTATGAAAAAAGGAACTGTAAGGACAACTGTTACTTTATTCCTAATAGCGATATTCATGCTGCTTTTATATGTATTCGTCGGCAGACCCATGATTGGATTTGTCAAAGATCCCGAGGCTCTGGATGCTTTTGTGCAAAGCAAAGGAACCGCAGGTCTGTTAGTTTTTGGCTTTTTTGTCCTGATACAGACAATGTCAAGTTGCATTCCCGGACTGCCTTTCTATCTGGCTTCAGGCTATCTTCTCGGCGGATTTAAAGGAGCTCTTCTGTGCGATACGTTTGCAACGCTCGGAAACACAGCCGCTTTTCTTATCGGTAAGAAATTCGGAAGAGATTTTTTACTATATCTTTTCCCTGAAGATAAGCTTGTGCATGTTGAAAACATCATAAAAAAAGGAAAACCAAAGATCATTCATATTTTATTCATGCTACTGCCCCTTCCCAAGGATACATATGCCTGGCTTGGCTATTACTCGGAAGAACCGCTTATTATGTGGATTTCGCTCACATTTATTGCAAGATTCCCGCATATTTTCCTGTATACTTACGGCGGCGAGCAACTTATGTCCAATAAGTATATGGTGCTTATCTTGGGCGGAGCCTTTGCAACGCTTGTATACGCCATTGTTTTGATGTTACTTAAGAAAAAGAATTAGTTTCATATATCATGGAATTCTCTAATCAACAAAAAAACGCTTAACTCAATGAGTTAAGCGCTTTTAGCAACAGGGGAAGAGGGATTCGAACCCCCATGAGCGGTTTTGGAGACCGGCATACTAGCCATTGTATGATTCCCCTATTTATACGGTTTGTCGGCACATGTCGCACCAACGAATGAAATTATATCATAGCAAATTAGGCTTGTAAAGAATAAAAATAAAAGAGTTTATCTCCGTTTTTTGCCGCGATCTTCATCTTTATGATTGGACAATGGTTTGAAAATAGTCATTCTTCCCGTCCATCCTACAATTCTTGTAAGTATTATTCCCGTAATCGCTCCGCTGGAGTCTATCATTACATCTTTTGGCGACGGTCCTCTACCGTGGACAAAAGACTGATGGAATTCATCAAGACTTGCGTATCCGACACAGAATAGTCCTGCAAAAAAGATCAGCTTCATTCCTCTTACGCCATATACATACAGCGGAAAAGCAACAGATACTCCCAAAAGGAAGTATTCCGTAAAGTGTGCTGTCTTTCTTACATAATACTGATATTTTGTGGAAAGCTGATCGATACGTTCTTCGCTCCAGCCTTTATCGAGCACCTTGTTTGTAACAGTAAAGATCTTTACACCCACTTTGTAACTTAACTGGCTGCTGGTCGTACCTTCCTGCGATGAAAGCATAAAGATAATGCACATCATCATTATTGCAGGCAGAAAGGACATTGGTTTTAATACGAATCTAAGTGTTTCTTTTATGTATAATAAAAAATATTTCATTTTTTCCTTTTCGATGTCTTCTTTTTCACTACGCTGTATCCGAATTTTCCGATCTTTTCACCAAGCGTAAAATACTCTCCGTGTGAATAAGAGATCAGATCTGCGGCGCGCAGGTCAAATTTTCCTTTGTTGTCTAATAGTTTCTCATCAACGGTAACGCCCATCACTTCAGCCACAAACATATCATGGCTTCCAAGTTCCAGAACGTTTCTTACCTTACATTCAATATTTACGGGGCTCTCTGCGATTCCGGGAGCTGACACGAATCTTGATTCTAACGGTGTCAGATGCATTTCTTTGAACTTGTCATAGTCTTTTCCCGATCTTACTCCGCACCAATCGGTTGCGTAAGCAAGTTTTCTGTTCGTGAGATTAACCACAAACTCGCCCGTCTCCTTCAAAATATCATAGGAGTAGCGCTCCTTACGAACAGATATGGATAACATTGCAGGTGAACTGCAAACATTTCCGGCCCATGCAACAGTAATGATATTGGGCTTCTCGCCTTCTCTTTGGCAACTTACCATAACTGCAGGAATGGGATACAGCATGTTCCCAGGTTTCCATAATTCTTTTCCGTTTTTATTTTCCAATGAATTTACCTCATTATCTTAAATATATTTTAAAAGTATACCACATCGCAGGCGATAAGTAACAGTTGTATTGAGAATCTCACAGACAAAAGCCGAAATATATAGGCATCAACAGAATTAAAATATTAATTCTAGTTTTAGCAACTATTGCAATGTTACTGTTTTGCGGAACTGATATAATAAAAAAAGCATCAAGAATGCTAAAAATAAATAAACAAAGAACAACAGGGTAAATCACAAAAAACGCTTTGTGAAGGAAAGGAGTATAGTATGAAAAAAATCAATGCACTTTTAGCTGCTTCAATTATGGCAGCTTCAATTATGGCGTGTAGCCTGGAGGCTGATGAGCCTGAAGCAGAAACACCCGAAGTTGTAGAAAGCGCTGAAGACAACGCACCTGTAGACAATACAGAAACAGCTACTGAAAAGGCTGAAGATTCAACTAAGGATGAGGCAAAAGATTCTGCTCTTGCCGCACCTACAGTAAAGGATGGTGTGAAGAAAGCCGGACCTGAAGGACAGGATGCATATTTTGAGTGGAATTCCGTTGACGGAGCCGATGGATACGAAGTTTCTGTAAAGTCAAAGTACTGTGAAGAGCAGGAATACACCGAAGATGCTTCAACCTATGAGACCACAGATAACTTCTATACTGTTGGAGCGCAGGATGATTTCGATTTCCTTATTAAGGTAAGAGCTTATAAGGGCGAAGGCGCAAACAGAACTTTCGGTGAGTGGAGCAACGAAGCTAAAGGAGCTACTTACTAATAAAACAGATTGCATAGTAATCTTTGAATAGCCAAACGGCACTAAAGCAGTTATCATAATGATAGCTGCTTTTCTTATTGAAAAACTGAAACGGAGATAATTTTTGCGGAAAGAAGGGATTATTACGAAGAAGTACATCAAATGGTTTGGCTTGAGTTTATCAGTTTTCTTGGTAAGTATTTTCCTGCATGAATGCGGTCATGGAATTGCTAACAGTATAGCAGGAATACCTTGTAGTACAGGTTTCAATAAGGTGGGTGATATATACAAATATCCGTCGGATAGTGATTTCAGATCATACTATTCCACTACACAGGCAGTCTTGTTAGATTTCGGTGTTCCGTGTACGTTGCTTTTATGCGTGCTTGGTACATTGCTTTTTAAAAAGAATAAGAACAAGCTCGTTCAATACATAGGAGCTGCACTTGCGGCAGTAAACAGCTTATTACGTTTTATCCCTTGCACATGTGTATTACTTACACCTGTCTTTACAGGCAAACCTCATATAGAAGACGAATATGAAACAGGACAATTACTTTGCCAAATGACCGGTAATAACTTTTTACTATATATTCCGGCGTTGATATCTGAGGCAATCACACTACTCTGTATGATCGTCATGCTTAGGGAAGCGAAGAAAAAGGATGTCAAGCATGTGGCAATATACGCATTTGTTTCATTCTCGGTTTTTTGTATTGGAATGGTAATAGCATTTATCATGGATGAACATTTTAGAATCAACTGGAACGCTATGTAAATACATAATGAGGAGTCCTTCAATGAAAAAACGCATTTTTCAAATTGTCGAAATCGGCAAGGAAGATGATAAACTTAGCAGAGCATATGATTTCTTTATGATGATCACTATAATAGTAAGTATCATTCCGCTATGGTCTCATAATGAATCACACCTATTCTCTGTCATAGATATGGTTACTGTCGCCATTTTCATTATCGACTATATTCTCAGGCTTTCGACCGCAGATTTAAAGCTAAAAAAGGGATTTCTTTCTTTTGTACTATATCCATTTTCTGCAATGGCAATCATTGATCTGTTATCTATACTCCCCTCTATAACAGTCTTACAGAAGGGTTTTCGTCTTCTAAAAATTTTCAGACTCATGCGTACATTTAAAGTTCTCAGAATTTTCAAAGCCTTTAGATATTCAAAAAGCATAATCATGATTATAAATGTGTTTAAAAAGCAAAAAGACAGCTTAATTGTTGTTTGTGGCTTTGCTATTGCTTATATCCTCATTTCAGCCCTTGTCATATTCAATGCAGAGCCCGAAACATTCCCAACCATGTACGATGCAATATACTGGGCAACCATTTCACTAACTACCGTTGGCTACGGTGATGTATATGCTACAAGTCCTATCGGCAAATTAATCACAATGATATCCGCAATCTTGGGAATTGCAATTGTTGCACTCCCCGCAGGAATAATTATTGCAGGATATCAAGAAGAACTCGAAAACAACAGATAAAAATAGAGGATGTAGTCTCCATGATATGTACCCAGAATCCTGGACACATATTTATGAACTAAGCCAAACACATGGATGCTATCCTGTATTGCACAGGTGGCATCCATTTTGTTTTGACCTGAATTCTTTTGTTATTGTAGTAATCTATATATTCTTCAAGTGCTTTTGAGAATTCTTCAAAAGAAGAATAGTCTTTTTCGAAACCATAATACATCTCGTTTTTTAATCTACCAAAAAAAGTCTCCATAATACAATTGTCATAACAGTTACCTTTTCGAGACATGGATTGAATAATTCCATGTTCTTGTAAAGCAGTTCTATAATAAATATGTTGATACTGCCAGCCTTGATCAGAATGGAATATAAGGCCGCTGAGATTAGGAAATTTATCAAATGCTCTATTTAACATTCTGGATATCTGCTCAAGATTAGGGCTCTTAGATAAGTCATAGGAAATGATTTCATTTGTATTCATATCTAAAATTGGCGATAGATAACACTTACCCCATGAAAAATTAAACTGAGATACATCCGTTGTCCATTTTTGTAAAGGCGCAGTTGTACTGAAATCTCTATCTATCACGTTATCAGCAATTTTTCCCACTTCACCCTTATAAGAATGATATTTTTCTTTTGGTCGTTTCCCAACTAATCCAGCTTCATGCATAAGACGCTGAACTCGCTTATGATTTATCTTATATCCACGGTTTATCAATTCATGATGGACTCGTCTGACCCCATACCTGTTCTTGTTTGACTCAAAAATACTTTGTATTTCTTTCAGTATTTCTTGATTACGTTCAGCAACAACATCTTTCTTATTAATCTCAAAATAGTAAGTTGATTTGGCCATATTCATAGCCTTAAGGAGATATTTTAATTGGAATCCGTTTTCTCGGAGTTCCTTGATGATTGCTGCTTTTTCGCCTTGAGTCGCGCAGCTTCCTTTTCTTCTCTCAAGGCGATCTCTTTTTTTATTACTTCGATTTCAGCTTTCATGTATGCATTTTCAGCTCTTAATCGGATTAGTTCTTCATATTCAGACTCATTAGGTTTTGGTGGCTTTCTTGTTCCTACTTTTTTCATGTTGGAATTCTTTGATTTACGCCCTTTCTGTTTTGGGATAAGACCATTGTAACCATAAATCTTATATTTGCGAACCCAATTTCTTAATATTGAATCCTTAACTCCATTAGAAAGAGCAACTGCTAGATATGAACTTCCAGCTAAAACTTGGCATACCAATTCATATTTTTCTTCTGTCGACCATTTCTTTTGAATATGTCTAGGTTTTAATGCCTCTGGCCCTAGAGCATCTTCAATTCTAGCCCACTCGCGAACTTTGTTCCTGAAGCAGGCTTGTGAAATTCCATCGGGAGTATTGGGATAGACACCTGTTCTAAACAAATCAACACATTTTCTCTTAAAATCATAATCATAACGCATAAAAAATACCCTCCTTACTGGTTTGTCCAGTAAAGAGGGTACATATCA
>NZ_FPCD01000020.1 GCF_900116865.1 Butyrivibrio sp. M55 | reverse complement strand
CTTTCGCTTGAAGTACCATTTACAGGATACTACACCGCATCAGGTAATGCACTTGGTGCAAGTACGACTATGTTAAACTATGCGCTTCCAAAACTTGGTGATGCGGTGGCAGCAAACGTTCTTGTTGGAAAATTCTTTACTTCTTCAGCGGGAATCCGCACAGAAGGCAGCATGGCAAATCACTCTGAAGATGTAACAAACAAAAATTCCAAAACTGGCTATCTACCTAAGAATGGTGCTAATTACCTATCGGTTACAGTTCCATATACAGGCTATTATACTGATGCAACTAAACTGATTACCGGGGTTAAATATAATCCAACGGGAAGAGTTTCACAGATGCCTAATAAGCAGACAATCGATCAGAATATTGGTAATGCAAATCCCAATCTGGCTTCATCCGTCTTAAAGCTGGGTATGAATCAGTCTCTTACGATACCGGCAGGATATTACAGCAATGATATTGTTATAGATAATGGTGTCAAGGATAAAGGAGTGCTTGTAAATGAAGTGGCGCATGCATTTTATTGCAACAATATGTTCTCCCAAGGTGGGAGGTCAAATATAAATATTAATGCATCGAAAGGAAATAACGAGGGAATATGGGCAAGAGATGAAAAAAACAGCTCAATAAGTGATGTGATTCCACTTACCCTGAAAGATGGAAATGGCGTTCCTTATGCAATTTTGAATAATATCATTGTAACAGTAGGAATTTCATCAGCTGCATATTATGGTGGATATAATAAACCTAAATCAGAAGCATCGCTTAACTATTCAGTTACTACAAATCGCGGTAATACAGTTATTTCGAGGTCTTTCTCAGGTTCTTCTACAGATACATACAATCTGTTTGGAATTACAGGATTAGATGGAGCTGATTCGATTACTTTTAATTCAAATGCACATGTTTCTGTTAATATGGATGGTTGCAGTTATGGAGATCGCTATGTTACTGCAACTACGACTCTTTCGTATGTCTTACAGTATATAAATTTAAAATTTTGAACCAGCAGCAGATCGTGAAGGATAAAGATCGCATTATTCTATTGATGTCAATGTTCCGTCAGGTATGAGAGTGCTTAGAAACAGCAATGGTTATACTGTAGTCGCAACAAATGGGATAGCATCCACAATTAATTTTTATTGTCGTGGACAAGGGTATCGTAAAGGCCATTTTTGTGTAGAAGTATTTGAAATTGGATAATCTTGAGAAAATGCTATAGGCAGTAGTAATAGCATATTGTTAAAACAGTTTAACTCCAGAGATGATCACTGCGAGGAAGTGTGTTATATAGATAGTTAATCTTAAAAAAGTGATACAAAGGTATTGCTTTTTTTCTTAAAAAAATATCTGTCATTAAAGTGATGTGTTGATATTGCAATGATAAGCTTTGTAAAACGGCAGAGAAGGCCAATAACGGCATAAATGGATTTCAAAATACACAATAAGCGTATAATGGTTATACAGGAGGAAGTATTTATGGATTTTATCTATTTTTTTCAGATATTTATCAGTGTTATCCTATTTATAGCTGTATTTGAATACCTTGCAGCTAGATTTGCAACCTTTGTTCATGAAATAAACCACTATAAAGAGGCTTATAAACGAGACAAGTGTGATGCAATCATTTTATTAAGTACACTATTTATTAGTGGAAAACGCGAGTTTTACTGGAAAGATAATAAAGTGATTATAAGGTTGATTCCTATAAAATTATGGAAAAAATTTGAAATGAAAGGTGCACTTGGTCGAGTATATTTCTCCAATGAATACGCTCCATATACCAACGCGGATCTTGTTTCTATATCAAAGGCAGGGATTTATGGAAGTCTTAAAGGATATGTTTTATCATCAGCATTACTTGGAGCCGTATACGTGTTTTTTTGCATTGTATTTATGAAGTATTCTACGATATATGCGATCGTATGTTCATTAATGGCAGCTATTACCGGATATCTTGCTTTTTCAGTGGTAAAAATCTCATCATATTTTGCAGCGGGAAAGAAACCTGGATGGTCAGATCGTGCAATTGAACTAAATCCTGATGGTTACAGAGAATATCTTAATAATTTAGAGCCAAACAATATACACACATATCAGGGGATTTCAAAAATTATATAACAATTATGCGAAAAACATATATTTTCCGCATAATTGTTTGGACAGTCAAACGGTGCCCTGCTATAATAGTTTCATGGATGATAAATATTTAAACAAAAATAATTCAACAATTAAATATATAGGTCTTAATAATTCTGAGTGTATTAACCCGGTTTATTATTGCCAATCAAAGAAAGTGTTTTTATCAGCAGATGATGTTGAAAAAAAGAAATGTTTATGCAAACCAACATCTGACATGATATCTACAAAGATATGCCAGTGGCTTATGACGGTAGACGAATTTATCAAGTACGAGGAAAACCGCAGAAAAACAACATCTGCATATGATAGGGAATACAGAGCAAGGAAACGAGGTAAAAATGGATAAGAATACCTATGCAGAAAAGACAAATAAGATTCTGGAGACTCTACCTGAGTATTGCCAGGATTTTATTTATGGAAAAGGCACTGAAACAGCATATTCTACCATGTATGAGTATTCCAAGGATATTAGCTACTTTCTCGATTGGATTATTTTAAACCACAAGGATTTTGATGAGCTTAAGAAGGAAAATATTTCCATCAGTGATTTAGATAACATAACATCCGATGATATAAACAACTTTCTTGTTACTCTTGGAAAAAATTTAGAGAAAAAGACACTGGCCCGTAAAAAAGCAACTCTCTCAGTACTCTTCTCCTATCTATGTGAAAAAAAAGGTCTTAAAAAGAATCCAATCGCAGGATCTTCAAAGGTAAAATTAGAAGAAAAGGAACTTGTATATCTTACAGATGATGAACAGAAAGCATTTCTTGATTGCGTATATCACGGAACAGGCATGACAAATAGACAGCTTAAGCATCACGAACATTATAAGCTCAGAGATTATGTCTTATACTCTCTTCTGTTAGATACAGGACTTAGAGTTTCAGAGCTTACCGGAATAAGTATCAAGGATGTAGATATAGAAGAATTTAGTGTATGCGTGCTTAGAAAAGGTGGAAAGGTAGAAACGGTCTATTACAGCGATCTTGTTGCGGAGCTACTTGATATGCTGGTATCTAAAAGGAAAGCTGAAGGGGCTTTAGAAAAAGATCCTTTATTTGTATCAAGTAGCGGCGAACGTATATCGGTAAGGATGGTAGAAGTCATGACAAAAAAATATGCTATGCTCTCCGTACCCAAAAAGGCAGATAAGATATCGCCACATAAGATGCGTTCAAGTTTTGCCATGACTTTATATAGAAAATCAGATAATAATCTTTTATTAGTGCAAAAAAGGTTGTCGCATAAAAATATCACGACAACCAATATCTACGCTAAAGCAGCCAAAGATGAGATTAAAAATAGCAGAAATCTCAATGCAGAAGGAAAAGATATCAATCCTTTTGCCTAAAGATATCTTTGGAGTAGAAATCAAACTTTGATAAGGGGATTATATGTACTTCAGAGTGTTCCTCCTCTCCTATATCATAGTCTGATACTGCTATCATGCGGCTTGGATTATCGTCTATCAGGCAATAAGTTGAGATAAAGTCTGTTATCTGCTTAAGATCAAAATTATCATAATCAAGAACATCATTTATAGATTTATAAATGCTCTTATAAAGTACCACTACCCTATCTTTATATCTTTTAAAGGAGTTTTTTGTAAAGAATTCATCAAACGCGGCTACATATCTGCTTCTGACATTATCATACTGCTCCGTCATTACTCCGCCCCTGAAGCGCACCGGGAACAGCTCAGGGAGGGTTATGCGGAGAACATCATCATCCAATATATCGAATGATATATTGGCAGCTTTTGCTAATTCGTTTTTTATCTCATTTAAAGCTTCGGGAAACCCAAAAAACTTTGGAAATGATCTAAGATGTTGTTCAAGTTTTTGACAGCTAAAAATTGCCTTGCTGGATTCGTTTCGGGCTGTTTTCATGTCGTTATCTTCTATAGCAAGAACTACTCTGCTGACTTTTTTATCAATCTTATTTTTTTCTTTGATCATCTCATTGACAAATATCACGTCAGGAGCTTCGTACTTTAACTGTTCATTTATAGCTGGAACTATAGTCTTTATTTTTATCATAGCCACCTCTTGTATTATAAATACACTTATAGTATACTATTTTTAAAGTAAAAAAAACAGAGTTAAAAGAAGCCCGTATTTTCAGTGTATTTTGCCGAAAATATGGGCTTTTTTCGATTGGATAAGTCTCATCTAAACGTATCTCAATGAGTTTGGCTCTTGTAAAAAAATAAATATGAGTCGATAGGTAACAGCTCTCTATATAGGAGCAGTTTTGAGAAAGGAGGATCAATGAAGAGAAACATCATTGTTTCTACTTCTTACGGCAATTCATGTATGTATGAAGCAAGAATGAAGCGCAAAAGAGAGTTTAGGACATCAACTCCCGGTCTATACAGAAAATTTTATGTCGAGGAAATTGAGACCGGAAGAAGAACTACAGCAATCACACTATCAAGGGGAAGAATTGCAGTTGGTGATGATGTATGGCGAATGTCAAATAGAAACGATATGTGTGAATACCCTTATAAGATTGTAGAAGGTGAGATTTTTAAGCTCTTTTACAAAGAAGTTGCAGGGAAAATAGAGATTCCTATAATTGTCGAAGAAGTTGATGATAAAAGGGATATTGTCTAAAAAAGAGAAATAATAAATTATGAATATTATTAAGAGGCTGAATTTGCAAAGGAAGTGCAACACCCCCGTCGCAAGCCTATTACCTTTAGGTGATGGGTAGTTGACATCTCTGTTCCAAGATTACAAAAGCAGTATGAAACATCAATACTACTACTCTCCTACCCTTTCACGGAACAATAGGCGGGTTTTTGCTGTAAAATGAAGTTGAAACGATATTACGCTTATGGTAGAATATCTATAACGTCAAATACTATACGTAAAAAATCTATAAGAGTCATGGCTTTATAGCCGTGGCTCTTTTTTTTGACGTTTCGAATAGATTTTTCTAAAGTTTCGCCTGTTTCAAGGCGTTTAAATATATCACTATCAAAAATTTCATACTAGGAGGTAAGAAAAAATGAAGAAGATAAGGCAATGTAAAGGAGGATGAAGACCATGACCGGACTAAAATTTATAAATCTCAACGATTCTTTAAACCGTTGGAGCCTTGAAAAGGTATGTGAGATTACTGGTCTTATAAAGGAATATGCAGATAAACACGATTATCACGATGTCAGGCTTCTTTCCGTAGAAGACAACACATGGAGCGATGAAGCTAATCAAAGATATGACATCGAGATTGTTTATGTAAGCGATGGAGGCCGTTGTTGGCAAAAGCTTCTTATAATGAAGGGCGAAGTTATAGACGGCTTACAGTTTCACAAAAGATACGTGGAGTTCTATCCCAATCTTGCAGATCGTGTAGGAAGAAGTAAACAGATTAACCGCAAAGCGGTATAAGGAGACATAAATATGAAATATTACTATACAGATTTCTTTTGCTGGGAGCAGGTACTTATCGATGCGCTCAGAAAAAAAGGCTATTTTGTTTACGGAGTAAGGGACTGTGAAGATTTATTCAGTATCGAGGATAGAGTCATTGTCAATAATGTTGGCTTTCTTGTTACTGATACAAAACTTAACACTCCTATCTTAGACATAGAGCTTGGGACTATTGGCGAAGAGGATATAACAATATATGACAGGATCAAGGCCGTTGCTTCTTCAATCAAAGAGGATCTTGATCTTGCAAAAGCAAAATACGACCTTGAAGAAAAAGAAAGAGAAAAAAAGTGGGAAGAAGTCTTTAAGATTCAGAAAAACCGCATGGAAAGAGACAGGCACTACAATCTTTCATGCAGAGAGGATAATCCCGTTAAGTTACCAAATGGTTATGGGATAACATTTCAGTCTATCTACAACAACGGTGATGGAACTCAGAATGTATTGTTTTTTATCACAGACGCCCGTGGAAAGATTGTTGTTCGTTCCAAGGAGGAGACATTCAATCTTAATGCAAGGTACAGCAGAATGGTTAAAGTGATAGCTACTAAACACTGCATTGCAGTATAAAGGAGCTGTATATGAAGAAACTATCAATAAATTCAACAAGAAAGGAATAAACGAAGCCTCGGTAGACCGAGGTTCCCTTGAGACTAGCATGGTGAAGAGAGGGAATTGTCAGGAGGTATCAAGTCCTCAGGAAAAAAACTTTAGGCTGGCAATTTTAAATAAAAAGCTACGGAGTGTCGGTTGTAACGGACAAGTTAAATCGGCACTCATGCCGTAAGAACTTGTTGCGAGCGTTACTAACTAATAACAAGAATATGACCACGGCGGTTGTAGCTTTATCCACGAAACGAGAAATCGTTAGTGGTGTTTATGAACTTTATAAGATGTGATGCAGATAATGAATTTCTTACATTTGACCGCATCATAAAAATAAAGAGTATTATAGAAATGTATGGAGAAGATAAGTGCTATATATCTTTTTCTGGAGGAAAAGATTCTTCTGTCCTCTCCTATCTTGTAGATCTTGCTATTCCTGGAAATAAAATCCCAAGGATATATGCTAATACCGGAATAGAACTTAACGCAGTAAGAGACTTTGTTCTTGAGCTGCAAAAGAATGATCCAAGGATAGAGATAATAAAGCCTTCTGTAAATGTTAAAGCAGCTTTAGAAAGAGATGGTTATCCCTTTAAGTCAAAGGAACATTCTATGTACGTTGATATCTATCAGCGAAATGGTATGTGTAAGACCGTTGATAGATATCTAAATCCCGAAGAAAACCGCAAGACTTTTGGATGTCCTGATATTTTAAAGTATCAGTTTACTCCTGAATTTAAGCTCAAATGTAGCAAGAAATGCTGTTATAACATGAAAGAAAAACCCATGGAAGACTATGCAAGAAGAAGTGACAGACCAATATGTTTTATTGGGATTCTTGGGGATGAAAAAGGTGGAAGAAATAATGCCAAGTGTTTTGTAGATGCTGCTTTTGGAAAACATTTTCAGCCTCTTACAGCATGTGATTCTCAATGGGAAGAATACTTCATAAAGCATGAAAACATTAAGCTTTGTAAGCTATATTATCCGCCTTATAACTTTAAAAGGACTGGATGTAAGGGATGTCCTTACAATATAGACTTACAGCAGACGCTTGATACTTTAGGACAATTTTTTCCTAATGAGAGAAAGCAATGCGAACTAATTTGGGAGCCTGTATATAAAGAGTATAGAAGGCTTGGCTATCGTCTTAAAAGAAAAGGACAGATAAAAGGGCAAATAAACTTATTTGATTGTGCCATTTGAAAGGAAGGAAAGTATGTGGAACAAGAATGAGTGAGGTGAAAAAATGACAAAGCATGTGCTCAAAATAAGTCCAAAATATTTTGATGATGTCAAAAATAATCTAAAAAGATTTGAGATACGCAAAGATGATCGTGAATTTCAGGTGGGTGACTTGGTAACGCTAAAAGAATTTGATAAAGGCAGATATACCGGAAAAATCATAGAGAATATACCCATTACATACATCTTAAGAAATGCTTCGGAATATGGTCTTAAAGATGGTTATTGTATTTTAGGTCTTTGGTAAGGTGAAGGCAAAGATTATATTTCACTTTACATTAAGTGTATTAAGTGCTAAACTATTTATAACGTTAAAGAATATAGTCAAAATAATTAAGAGTCATAGCGGATAGCTGTGGCTCTTTTTTTGCGTAAGGAAGGAGGTAGCGTGAATACCATAATGATTGCTCCTGCAAAGGTCGAACCGGCATCTAAAGGTAGTCTGGCGGCGTTTGCAGAAGGCAAAAACAAAAAGGGTGAATTCATACGTCTCAGAGTCCAAGAATACTGCGAGGGAGCAAAACCTATATATCGACTTGTAATAGCCGAGGGAAGAATCGCAAATGAGATCAAGGATAGTATCAAGATAAATGACTATCTGATGATAATTGGTGAAGAGCACGGATATACCAACAAGGAAGGTCATGATGAAATCTTTATCAAAATGACAAGCTTTCAGGTAATGAAAAGCCCCGAAAAAAAAGAAATATCTACTACTACTGCCCTTCCTGAAAGCGCGGTTTTGGACAGTATTACATAGTAGATGAAAGGAGTGCAAGGATGATTCTATCATTAGCTGTATTTATTGCATTTATGCCAATCATCCTGGTGATTGCAATGTTATCAAAGGCAAAGGCCGCAGCAAGAAAAAGAAAATGGCATGCGGAACATATTAATGTTTCATATCGCAAACCATCGCCCAGTGAAAACCGAAACACTGAATTTATCAGGGCGGTAAACAAATATGTTATTAACAACATTGAGGATGTCACTGACATTAAAGTGTTAGGCAATTATCTCAGGAATGTTGTTATAGTGTATGTCGAAACAAAAAAAGGCCGGCAAAGGCTTACATTATTTAAAAGACATACAGATAAAGGATGGGAGTTTACTGAAAAAACTTCCACCGATGAAAAATCTTCCCCGAAGGATGACGGGCCTAAAGGGGAAGACTTTAACGAAGATGATGATGAAATGGTTAGGGTATTGTTATCATGATTCATCATCGTATAATTTTTGGCGGAAAACGGCACACGGGCACCGCAGAAAGGTAAAAATATGAATAAAGTAGAAATTACAGGAAGACTTACAAGAGATGTCGATGTTAAAACAACTAATCAGAGTTCAGTTGCTAGAGTCACTGTTGCTGTAGATAGAAAACTTTCTAGAGAACAGAGACAGAACGACGGAGTGCAGACAGCAGACTTTATTCCGGTAGTAGCTTTTGGCAAGAGTGCAGAATTTCTTGGAAAGTACTTCAAGAAAGGATCTGCTATTGAGTTAACAGGTCGTATCCAGACAGGTTCTTACACAAATAAGGATGGCGTTAAGATCTACACAACCGACGTTGTAGCTGAAGATATCGGTTTTGGAGTTGGCTCTAAGGGAAATTCCAATAGTGAAAATAATGAAAACAGTGGAAATAGTGCTGCTACACAGGCATCAGCCACTGGTGATGAGGATGGATTCTTTAATATTCCTGACGGACTTGATGAGGAACTTCCTTTTAACTAATTGGAGCTCTGTCCTGTAACTGAATATTAAACGTAAAGAGCCTTGAGGGAATCACGCCTTGAGGTTCTTTGATTTTAGGAGGAAAAAGCATATGAATGTGTTGCAAAGTTATTATGCGGGAGTTCTCGCAGATTTAATCAATGGAAAAAAAGTAGGCACTGCAAAGGCAGATGATATTGCCACTGTACTTAAGGGTATGTCATTTCTTGCAGAATCTTCAGAGATAGTTGATGGAAGTGGTGCTGTTGAAACAATCGCATGGATTCCTCTTAAGTATAAAAGGATGCTCTTTTATGCTCTGTATGGATCGGCAAGAAATACAAGGACGGTCGTTGAATTTAGAAAAGGTGAGTGGGCCAAAGCAGTATGTACTCTTTCGGGTACGCTTGACGGTGTAAATTATGAATACAAGGCAGAAGCTACTCAGGCTTTTACTTCAACAGAACCTTTTGGTGGACTTTCTGATGATGTTAGGAACAGCCGCATGATCGACTATGCACTTGCAAAGGCAGAGAAGATTGCTCTGTACAACGCAGGAATATGTATGGATTTCACAGGAGACATCGAAGAGCCCTCTCCTACTCCCGGAAACGACAAGCTTCCTGAAGAGACTGTTTCCGAGGATGTTGCAAAAGCTTTAAATGCTGCACTTGAGGCTGAAAAAGCTGGTAAAACAAATCTCAAGGATGATGGTGGCGTAACAGACCTATCAGATGTGCCAACTGAATTAAAGAATGCCATTCTTGAGAATGATAGGAAACTCAATGAAAATGTAGATGAGGATGAAGAGGATCTTACAATTGTAAATTTTGGGCCTCAGAAAGAAAAGCCTCTTGCAAAGATGACACCAAAGTATCTTGCATGGATGCTTAATCAGCTTGATTGCGGGAAACAGTCAGCTTCAGAAGCTTATTACGAGACTGTAAAACAGCTTGTAATGGCAAATGAGTTAGCCAGAACAATCTATGAGAAAAATTCTAAGAAAGCATCCTGATAGTCTTATCTTCTTTCGGATTAGATCTTAGGAATATTATTTCAAACATGGCTTTCTCTTCGGAGAAAGCTATGTTTGAACTTTACTTTTATTTACACTCATAGTATAATATTTGTAACGTTAAATAATATATCGTTAAATCCATGAAAGTCGCTTATTCTAAGCGGCTTTTTTTGACGTTTTCAAATATATTTTCCCAAAATAACGTCCTAACGGGCGATCAAATAAATATTATTAACGAAAGGAGGCATACATATGCCGAGAGAAAACTCGCAGCCTGTCGCTCTTTGTGATACATCCAACATGACAAATGAACAGTGGCTACTAATGAGAACCGGCAAGCTTCACAACATACCATGTACTATCGGAGGGAGTGAAGTTGCTGCAAGCAAGGATGAATCTCCCTGGGTATGCTCTAAAGAACTTGCAGATAGGAAAAGAGGTATCAAACCTATTATTCAAAAAGAATTCAATGAGGAAAACAAGCTGATGGGGCATATCTTTGAGCCTTATGTACAGGAGATGTTTATCTTATGGTTCAAAAAAAACTACGGCATAGAGCTCGCTGTATGTAAAACAATTGCAGAGTTCAATGCCTGTCAAAATGGTATTTATAATGACAGACGCTGGTATCAATGCGGAATCAAGAATGAAGATGGCACGCTTAAGTATCCCCAAGCTGTAGCAGATGTTGACGGGCTTGTCAAAGTCAATGGAAGGATTGGCATTTTGGAATACAAGACGACTAATCCTGATGGTGAAACTGGCAGAAAGACAGTGGCTAAATGGTTAAACGGGATTATACCAGAATATTATTTTTATCAGCCTAATCACTATATGGCGGTTTTAAATCTGGATTATGCGTTTATCTGCTGTGCATGGGGGTTTGGTCTTCAGAAATTTGCATGTATTCCTCTTGAAAGAAATCTTGAGTTTGAGGACAAGATGCTTGAAGCAGAGAAGAAATTTGCGAAGGATGTTGTAGATGGAAAGGAATGGGATACATCAAATTGCGATCCTGCTCTTCTTGCCAATTACTACACAAGACTTTACGGGACTTCTGCTACTGGGAATAAGGATGCAATTTTACCTTCTGCTTATTTTTCGCTCCTAAAAGGACTTTACGACAGGAAAGAAAAAAGAGCACAGCTTCAGAAACAGATCGAAGAAATGGATGAAAAGGATGAAGAACTTATTTCTATCCTTTCACCTGTTGTTGGAGATGCGGACTATATTGTTTGTCGCAGAGATAAGGAAACAATCAAAATTAAGGTTAAGACGCCACGAGAAAAGGTCGAGTGCATAAATATAGCCTCGCTTGTAGAAAAAGCTCATATCGACCTTAATTTACTTGAAAAAGACTATCCTGGTCTCAAAGACAAGTATATGGCAAAGGTATTCGATGTAAGACAGTTTAAGATAGAAAATCCTACGGTCTATGCAAGAGTTCGCACTGAGGCAAAGCCCACAGGGAACACAAAAACATATGAGGCGACGTACAGAAACCTTAATGAATAAGGGGAAAGGTGGTATTAATGCCTAAAATTAAAAGCAATACTGCCTTTATCAATGAACTTTTATCTCAGTCAGGTAACACGTGGCTAAGTGAAGACTATTTGCATCAAGTAGCAGAAAAGCTTAAAGGCAATGCTTCTTTAAGCTTTTTAAATACGGACATTAATAGCGGAAATATCATGGCAAGAAAAGTTGGTGGAAAGGTATACATTACTCTTCCACTCTACGCGTCCGCGGAAGCAAAAATAGCTCTGGGCATTTTAAGGGTTATGGATGCTCCACACAGAATTTATCCTGATAAGTTACTTGATGAAAAAATTGATGAGGCGGAAAAGGCACTGGGACTTAAACTTCACATAGGACAAAGAAATGCTGTTAAAATGGCATGCAACAACCTTTTTCTTGTCATTACAGGAGGCCCTGGAACCGGAAAAACTTGCGTGCTCAACGTAATAAATTATGTTCTTCTCGCGCTTGGAGACAAGAATATTTCATACTGTGCTCCAACTGGTAATGCTGCAAGAAGAATAACAGATAGTACTGGATTTGATGCTAAAACGATTTGCAAACTTCTTGAAACTACTCCTGATAAGATGGAACCAAAACCATTTAGTAAGAGTATAGACACTATCATCTGTGATGAAGTATCAATGGTTGATGTTTTTCTTGCAGAAGCGCTTTTTAAGGCGGTACAGACAGGACAGCGTGTTATATGGGTTGGAGATGTTGATCAACTTCCTTCTGTTGGGCCGGGTGCAGTACTAAGAGACGTTATCTCTTCTGAGACTGTTCCTGTAGCAAGGCTTACTAAGACTTTTAGACAAAAGGGAGAATCAGTTCTTGCCGATAATATACAGCTTATCAAGAATGGTGACTGGCATCTTCATGCTGGGGAAGATTTTCATCTTTCAAAGCCGGTTGAGGGATGCAATGCATTGGATCAGATCCTGCTATTCTACAAACAGGAAATTGAAAAGTATGGAGTGCAAAATGTAATGATTTTAACTCCATACAGACAACACGGAGACACTTGTTCTATAGAAGTAAACAAAAAAATCCAGCAGATTGTAAATTCTCACCCAAAGGCTCAGATAAAAGTCGGGAGAGAATTTTATAGGACAGGTGATATGGTAATGTTTTTACAGAACGATGATATTGTTTCAAACGGTGAGATAGGTGTTATTAAAGACATTATAGATAACATGTTTGTTTCTATCTTGGTTAATGGGAAAAGTATTATGCTTGATAAGTACGCTCTTGCAGAAAAGATCACGCTGGCTTATGCGATGAGCATACACAAGAGCCAAGGATCTGAGGCAAAGATTGTTATAACACTGATGCTCAACGAACATGAGACCATGCTTCAAAGGAATCTTTTATATACAGCAATCACAAGAGCTAAAAAGGAATGTTTTCTTATATGTGAACCGGATGCTGTAAAAAAAGCAATAGAAACAGAGGCATCATGCCTTAGAACAACAATGCTCTCAGAATACTTAAAGATATATTCAGAAAAAAAGCATTCAAACGAGGAGGTGGCATAACATGGCAAAGGCCAATAAGGATATTAGTCGTATAGAGGAACAGATGAAGGATAATGCGATACTTGATGTTTGGACTAATATATGGGGGCTCAAAGTCTACACCGTTTATCCCATTGATAAGCTGAGATTCAGTTTTATCGAAAAAGGTGCGAATGGAAAAGGAAAGAGCTTTGATATATACATGGATTGTCTTAGGGATGGAACGCAGTGCTTTGATAACTGGGCTTATGATATTCTTCATGGAAGAATGCAGAGAATCCTTGCAGATGAGAAGCAGAACGGCGAGGAATATCCTAAAGCATTTAAGTATACAACCGGAGAAAATGCTGAAAAATCAATTGGCATAATGAATTCTAGAAATGGTGGTTACTGCATCAATGGTTCTGTTCCGGGTGATGGCAATAAAAAGCTCTTCTGCAACATTCCTATATCAGAACATGACCTTCGTCGTATCGCAGAAAGATATACTATATCATATCAGAAGCGTAAGGATGAGCTTGAGCAGATGAGAGAAAAGGCAGCAAAAGAGCAGTCAAACTGGAGAAATAACCATAACAATAATGAAGCTAATACTTCTATAGAGCAAAAGAATGCGCAATCCACTCAGGCTGAGACAAAGCAGCCCTCAAACGTAGTCGGGATCAATAAAGTCAAGGCAAAGTTCAAAGTAAAAGCTGAAGCTCCTCTCACAGATGATAAGGGCGGATGGAAGACCTTAAAGGTGTTGGATGCAAGCGGCAGAGAAAGGACCGTGGCATTCGGGCCCAAGGCTATAGAGAAGACAGGTAGCACTTGGAATCAGTTTCTTAATCACCTAAATTCTCATCCATTCGCAGAGTTCACCATCTCAGCGGAGGAAGAAAATCAATATTTGAAATTTATTGCATTTTAAGTAAAATTTACCCCTTTAGCAGTTATAAGCTAAAGGGGTGTTTTTTAGTTAAAGCTAAAGTGATAAAAGACTCTACCCATGATGTCATCCTCTAGTATGTAAGGTAATTCGAAAAACCTTGAGTCTGTACTATGCTCTCTGTTATCACCCATGACAAAGTATGAGTTGTTTGGAACAGTAAAGCATTTATCGCAGTTTGTCTCAATGTCTTTATCAAGATATGCTGACTCATCACAGATGATACCGTTTATATAAACATACCCATCATGAAACTCAATCTCATCACCAGGAATACCTACGATCCTCTTTAAAAGAAATCTATTGTATTCTTCTGACTTAAACGCAATTACATCACCTCTTTGAGGTGTTTTATTTAAGTAAGAGAGCTTGTTTACTATAGTAAACTCGCCGGTCATGATGGTAGGTTCCATTGATCCGCTTTTAACATAGGTAACCTGTACTACAAATAGGCTCAAAAACAGACAGCCAGTCAGAATTATTATTGAACAGAAAAGAATTCCTTTGTCGATTAATGGTTCAGGTTGCATGGCATCACTCTTCTCTTCTGTTTCTGTAGTTCCATTTTTTTCAAAACGTGGCATTTTATCATTTTTCTTTGAACTGACTTTGTGGTTTCTTTTTTTGATAATATAAGCAACTAAAAAAATTGATACGATAACAAAAATTATAATTCCTGTTATCTGTAAAGGATTGAATTTTTTGGGGGACTTTACGAGCATTTCAATGTATGCTGTGTATGTAGTCTCATTACCTGCTTTATCAGTAGCTACAAGAGTTATCTCGTTATTACCTGCTCTCAAGGTGGCTGTTGCATCAAAGAAACCTCTTTCATCTACTTCTACTTCCTGTGTCCCATTATACAAAGTCTCAAAATCTGATACATTGCCGCTAATAGAGATTGAATTATTATAGGTACTTGTGCCCGTCATATCATCTTCTATCTTAAGTACAGGAGGTACAGTATCAACGATAACAGAGTTTGTAAATGACTTCATGTTGCCATTTTTATCAACTACATAAACAATAAGATCGTTATCGCCTTCTGTAACAGGAACTTCAAAATCATTATCTCCTATTTCTAGCTTGCCGGAGGCACCAACGATATTACCATTATCAACATACTTTAATGCGTACTGCTCTCCTACTGATGCAACACCATGTCTTGTAACTGTATTTATATATTCTGATGAATCAAATACAATGCTTGCATTGGGGTTATAGTCATTCTTTATGACATATGTTACTTCTGCGCCGGATATACCTGATGATGTTGCAGGGACAACACTTAGAATGATCTCATCTACACTATCTGGTACATAACACTCATAGTACATCTGCTTTACTTTTTCATTGCCAAGAATCTTTAATGTCTTAGAATCCGTGACGGTAATATCCACGTTGCCAACACTCTCATCGGTCCATGTTACTACGATATTGTCATCCTTCCAGTAATATGTAAGTCCTGATATTTCTTTTGATAAAGAGATTTCTCCTGTCACATCCTTAGCAGCTGAGTTCGATGATTTGACATTTACTGTGATTTTGCAGATTTCTTTAGTTTCCGCACTTTCAGAAAACATTTTTGTGGCTTTTACCATCCACTCTCCTGCTACTACATTCTGAACTGTACAGCTTATATCTCCTGATACAGGATCAGTCGTGAAAGTATATGAGGTTCTATTTGGAGAAAGCAGCTCTACATTATCTGGAGCATATTTATCATTCTCGTACTGTAATGTAAATGTGCATTCAGTGTAATTGTCGGGGATTTTAACAGAAACATCCTTGATTATCTGCTCTCCATTCTTCTCGGTTATTTTTTCTTCAGCCTTTGATGCAACAGGGAAAGATAAAAACATAGCAAATAATATTAGTGATAATAATTTTTTACTCATGGTAGTTTCCTTTCTATGCACTAAGTGTGATAATGTCTTTTTAGTGTATCACATTTAATACGCTATTAGTATACGTCAGAAGGTGTAATATTACAATAGCGAGTTTTGCAAAGATTTTTTCGTTATGGTATATTAAAAACATAAAACACCTGTTGAGGTGTTTTAGGTAAATTGTGATGTATTTGATCACAAAATGAAAGGGGAATAATAATGGCAACTAAACCAAGGAGTAATTTGTTCGCAAACAGGTTAAAGTCCATTAGAATAAGCAGGAAATTAAAGCAGTCAGAGTTCTGCGAAAGTTTCTCTATTTTTTGTGGAATGGATAAAATACTTCCAGTTTCCACACTCTCATCGTGGGAAATAGGGGCAAAGAGACCAAACTATGAGACATTGATACAATTGGCTGATTATTTTGGAATAACCGTAGATTTTCTTATAGGAAGAAGCTCGGCTGAAAATGAGAATGTCGGATCTAATGGATTCCTATTCCTTGATGATTTCCTTGTAGAGATTGAAGAAAAAGATTTGATACTCTATGATAACAAGCCGGTATTTATCACTTATAATGATGGCCAGAAAAATTATGGAGAATGGGGAATATATAATAAACGTAAAGATGTTTTTAGATGCTCTGAACAGTCCGTAAGACACGCACCGTTCTTTAAGTATTACGCTTGTACTCCAGATTCATTTCCACAACCCAAACGTATTAAATAAAAAAGATTTGTAATATGTCAGTTTCGGCTGACATATTTTTTTGTGAGTTTTAAAAATCTCTTGTAAATGATACGCTAATAGTGTAAACTACAATTAATCCAATTCCTTATTTTTCCTGTTGTTGGTTGTAGTAAAACAAGGTTTTGCTATGCCAGTTAACCCGAATTAAGGGCCTCCCCACAAGTGAATGTGGGTAAAATTATCATTCTCTCTTTTTAGAGTGGGTGATTTTTTTATTGAATTTTTATGTTGTAAAAAGTACACTAATGGTGTAATATCACTGTATAAAGATTATTGTAACCCAAAGGAGGATGTCCATGGCGCAGCTTATCAGATGCCCACATTGCAACAAATTTATTGATAAAAATTCAAAAATATGCCCCAAATGTTCACAGCCTCTTATAGATAATAAAACCATGCAGGAGCAGCCTATAGTTCAAAATGCCGCGCTAAAGCATGAGTCTGTGCAGAAAATAAAAGAGTCTGAGTTTGTAGGTAAAGATATTGAAAGCAAAGGGGCTGTATATAAGCCCTATGACTTGGAACCTCAGTCTGAAATAGATCAGCTTGATGATATAGAAGTTGATAAGCCTAAAGAGGCTACCTGCTTAGAACCTAAAATAGAACACGAGCTAGAAGAAAATGAGACTCCTGAAGAACAGATTTCCACGGATAAAGAAATGGAAGCTTTTTATGCTTCAATGAGACAGGATAAAACAGACAAAAAGAAAAATGAAAAGGTTTCTGATGATGTGTCTAGTGGTAAGAGAATCTCTGAATTTGTAGGAAATTTCGCGTCTAACATTGTGAATAATTCAAAATCCATCATTGGCAAAGGCAAGGATGTTGATGAGGAAGCATTTGAAGAACCTGAGAATAATCCGCTAATAACTTCCTTTACAAGAGAGCGCACTAAGAACATAAATAATGATCCTCAGAAAAAAACATATAATGCAAATGCAGATGGTTATTATGATTATGTAACAGCTGAGATAGATGCCAGGACAGAGCATGTGACTACAGAAATGGTCATCAAGACTGTTTCATTTACCGCCATTGTTACCGTAATTGTTGTAGGCATGATTAACTTTATCTAAAGAGGTTTGTATGAAAAAAAAAGATTTTTTGACGTATAAAGAACTTCCTGTATGTATCAGAGGTCAGCTGGTTTCTTTTGTAATATTAGGGATAGGATTGATGATTTTTGGACTGTCCGTTGCAATAGGAATGCAGTCGTTAGACATGCTGCTCATATTGCTCATGATCCTTATAGCTTTTGCAATATTTTGTATATCATGGAGCCTGCCTTTTTTCTCCAATAAAATTCGGATAATAGAAGGAAGAATTAAAGAAATTGAGAGCAATGAAAAGACTGAAAAAGGTTTGTCAGGTATATTTGCAAGAGAGCTTGTAAGATATACTTTTACACTTGATGTTGAAGGTCAAGAAGTGAGTGTTATAAAGACCGGCACTAAGATTAAGAAAAAAGATGTAAATGTGGTATTGTATGTACCGGAAGATGCAATTATTCAAAAATCTGACGGTTCAATCTTTATAAGCCGAATTTTGTATGTAGAAAATGTAAAGTGAAATATACGCCGATTATCAAAAGCCCCGCTATCGAAAAATAGCGAGGCTTTAATTTTACATACTTTCAAGTATCTTGATGAGTTTGTTCAATTTCTTTATAAGAGCTTCTTTCGTAGCCTTATTTATTTTGATTCTTTTAATCTCCTCTTCCATCCTATCAGTATACGCATAAAGCTGAGATTCAGATTCTTTTGGATTACTCATAGCAATAGGTATATCTTGAACCTCTCCATAACTATCTTCTTCTACTGCAACATCTGATGGAAGTCGATCATGTCCTTCAAACTTAGGAAGGCTATCTACTATGCTGGGCGAATCTAAGAGATCCACATTTTCAAGCTCAAGTTCCTTTTTGTCCTCTTCTGCCTGCTTTAATTTCTCAGCAAGCTTTTCTTCTATCATTTCCTGGTGTTCCTGAACAGCTTGTTCGAGTTTTTCTCTTTCTTTGCGATCTTTTTCAATTTGAAGTTCATTCTTAATTTCGCCAACATACATATTTACTACAGGAGTATCAATCTCTGCGGTAGGATTTTTTTCAAGATGTTTTCTAAGTCTATCCGCTAACTGTTTCTGCTTTTCAGCAGGGAAATTCACAGCATCTTCAAAAGCCTCATATGGGAAATTTTTAGCTTTTGCAAGTTCCTGAATATCATCAGCAAGCTTTAACAGCGATTTAAGTTTTGATACTTTTGTTCTTGATATGCTGAATATTTCACCAAGGCGGGTATTGATATCGCCCTTAAAGTTCTCTTCTCTCAGTATTGTTTCATAATATTGGATTGATCTTGCAAGTTCTATTGGAGAAAGAACACGGGTATTGATATTACTTTCAACGAGCTTTTTTCTTACAAGGATATCATCTTCAGGTTCCATGATTATACATGGGATAGTTCTCCAGCCAAGTCTTTTTACAGCAGCATATCTTCTGTGACCAGATGATATCTGATACTTGCCACCAGGAAGACGATATACGTCTATTGCACCGTTAAAGCCGATGCTCTTAATACTTTCCACCAAGCCTTCAACATTTTCCATAGTAAAGAGCTTTATGTTATCAGGGTTTGGCACTATCTCGTCAAGAGGAATATCCTTAACAAGTTTTGAATTAGATTCCTCTACGCTTTTTTTTGTAATTCTTCCAAGTTTTTGTAAAGATTCCGTTCTTGATATATTTATAGCCATTATTTCTTTCCTTTCTTTGCGGCTTTGATTTTGTCTAAAAATTCATTTGTAAGGTCTATGTAGTCAAGAGATAATGTGTCTTTTGGTTTATAATAGGAAATTGGCTTTCCTACTATCCTGGCATCCAAAGCTATAGTTTTTCTTCTGATTGTTGATTTAAAGATAGTCTCAACACCCATCTGGTCTTTACAATAGGCAATAATCTGTCTGTTGACTGAGCCTTGTACAGAAGTAAATACAACGCCTAATAGCTCAAGACCAGTATTATCTGTCTCTGTTCTTATCCTGTTTTTTGTATCAATAAGATCACTATATCCTACAAGAGAGTCCATATCAGCAAATGCCGGTACTATAATATAGTCGCAAACTCTCAAGGCACTTTCTGTGAGACTACTGATATATCCAGGACAATCAAAGATACAATAATCAAATTGTTCTTCAAGATCAGGAGTAAAGAACCTCTTAAAGAAGTCATAATCATTCCATTCTTTTCTGAATACTTCTGCATTGAATCTTTTATCCGACGGAACAAGACTGATATTTGTTTCCTGAGGAATATAACCGTGAGCTCTGTGAGACCACTTTTTAAAAGAAATATTATAGATTACGTCTTCTTTGGCGGCTTCTTCGATTATGTAATCAAATAAAGTATTTTCGCAATCTCCTTCAATAGTTCTTAAATAAGAAGTGGCTGTACACTGTGCATCAATATCGATGACAAGTACTTTTTTCTTTTTCTGGGAAAGACAGCCAGCAATATTGACAACGGAAGTTGATTTGCCGACTCCGCCCTTTTGGTTAAAAATTAATAATTTTTCCATACAACGACCTCCAAAATCAAGTATACAAAACCTCAAGTATGATAGTCAATATAAACATACACAAATGTGTTTTAAAGTTCAAAATTGTACGGCAAAGGAAATGTCCCCGACTAGAATTCAAATGTCCGCTACCAAAATCAAATTTATAGGGGACAAAATATTGACATTCAACACTAATGATATTACACTAACGATAAATACACTAATAGTAAAATGAAAAGGAGGATTGAATTTATATGTTGTTATATACCGGAATTGACGAAGGCAACTATGATATCAAGAGCCCTCATGAAACCATGCCTGCTGGATATACAAGTTCAGAGATTCTGCCACCAATGGTAGATGAATATCTTTTTTATAATGGCGTATATTATGTGCCTAGTCAAAAAAGGTTTAAATATCTTGAAGACAAAACCGTCAATGAGCGTTCACTTATCTTAGTGCTTTTTGGAATTGCAAAGGAACTTAAAAACCTTGCAGAAAAAAAAGTAGGAAAGGACGGAAATATACAGGCAGAGATTTCAAAGTATACAGAAATAGCATTGGGCGTTGGACTTCCCCCATCACATATGATGGCTAAAGGAGCTGCACAGAAAAAAATCAGATACCTTGAAGATTACATGAAAAATGGAATCGAATTTGAGTGTTACGGACTTAAATATTCATTTAAGATGATATTTTGCAAGGTATTTCCACAGGATTATGCTGCAATCGTAGCAAATACAGATGACGATATCATAAAGAATTATCCCAAATTTGTTGCGGTAGATATTGGTGGCGGAACAATGGATGTAATTTCTTGTGTTGATCATATGCCCGATACGGCATCATGTAGTTCGGTAAAATCTGGGATTTTATACATGTATCAGAATATTATTCTTGATTGTAAGCGTGCTCTTGGAATATCTATCGAAAACAAAGATATTGAATGCGTTATCAAAAAAGATAGAACTGTTCTTCCTGAAGAAGCAAAAAACTTAATTCTGTCCGGAGTGCAGAAGTGGGTAGATGAAAATATTATAAATGAACTTTCGCAATGTAATGTCAGCTTTGAATCTACGCCTGTGGTATTCCTTGGGGGTGGCTCAAAATTACTTAGGCCATTCATAAATAAAAACAAGGTAATAACGAATCAACATTACCTAAAAGATCCGGCAAGAGCAAATGCAAAAGGTTATGCGGTTTTAATTAAGCAAATGTATCAAGCTTCTTTAAAGAGGTGATAAAGCATGGCAAAGGGAAATAGCTATAACAGAAAAAAAGAGAACTACTACGAAATGACACTTTATTTTTCATCATCAAAAAAGGAAGAAGTATCACTATATTTTTTTTTAAAGCAATTGACTCAAAGAAGAAAAGCAACGGCATTTATAACAAAGCTATTTTCTGAGTACTTAAGACTTTGTGGTTATAAAGATCCAACATCTATCAAATACGAGGATATTAAAAGGCTTCCATGTATTTCGGAGCTTATTGAGAAAAAAAAGCAAAATAATGAGGATGCGGCAGGACTTTTAAACATGCTAAAAAGTCTGATGACTCAGGAATCAAAATCAGCGTATGAACCAACACAAGAAAGAATAAGGACTGTAGGAGAACCTAAAGCTATTTCTTTCGAAAAAGAAAAAATCAGCTTAGAGCCAGAAGGTGAGATTGAAGAAGATACCCCGCAAGATAACGAAAATATTGATAACTCATGGCTCACAGGACTGGCCTCTTTCATGGGGGGCCAATAATAAGTGACTCTTGCAAATACACCGAGGGTGTATTATACTTAATACAACATAGGTGTAATAAGATTTTCACAAGGAGGATTCGGAAATGAAGATCAATATATTAACAAAGAGAGCTTTTAAAGCAGCATCTCAGAAAGCAATACTTCTTGCAGGAATGATTGCAACGACATTGGGGACTACAGTATCAGTACTTGCGGCTGATGATACATTATTCTCTACAATAAATGCAAATAACCAAACAGTACTTGACGAGGTAGTAGGATTTGCTGATAAGACAATCCTCCCGTGGGTTGTACTTGGATATTTCCTTTCGCTTGGATTTGCAGGTACAAACGAGAAGGTAGTTGGTGCACTCAGATCGGCAGCAAAGGTAATATTAATTGCTTTCGTTGGTGTCAATCTGACGAATGGTTTCGCCAACTTTATAATCTGGGTGGCAAATACACTTGGCGGAGCTGCCTAACCAAGCAACGTCAGAATCGAAGGGAGCTTTTAGCTCCCTTTTTTTGGAGTAAAACATATGAAAAAAACACATTCACTTATTTTATTACTCTTTTTGCTTATTGGAATCGCTTTATTTAAAATTCCATCATATGCTTCAGAAAAAAAGGGGCATTCAAAAATACCGGGGCAATCGATAAACTATCCAGACGATAATACAAAAATATCTGGCAGCGAAAAGAGCACTACTATAATAGAAAACAAGGTGCCCAATGAAGTAATCTCAGATGCACCTAGTGCTCCGCCCTTAAGTAACAGCGTCTTTTCTCAAAGTTATTGGCTTAGCAAGATTCCTAATGAAATAATTCCTATAAAGATAAAAGGATATATTATACAGGCTGTTAACAGCTATACAATCTTTGCAACTATAATCCTTGCAGTGCTATTTACGTTTTTAGGAATTGCAGCTATGGATGAACAAAAAACCAAAATAGCGAAAAGGGCACTGGAAATTCTTATTTCATCAATTATCGTGATGAATCTGCTTTCACCAATAATACATTTAGGATTATGGATGGCAGGAGCGTTATAAGGAGAATATATGGAAATATTTAGAAAGAGTAAAGAATTAAGGCGTTCGGCAATTGCAGCATTACTAATTGCGGCTTCGTTAATGATTGGAATGATAAATACCCAAAATCAAAAGGTTGAATCGAGTGCGTTTATTTTCCCAGGGCTTTTGACAAAGATCACTATAGGAGCAATTTGTGATGGCCTGGAAAATGCAGTGACAACAAAATCAATGAATGGAATGGTAGCATGGGTGGACAAGCAATATCAGTACTTGACATCTGCAACCTCTCAGACGTTCTTTGAGAAGTTTGCACCTGATATTACCACATTCTTTGAAATGACAGCTACTGATTGGAATGCGTATGCTGTATTTAGGGTATTAGGAACTATTATTGCAATCCTTATCACTATATTTATGTTTTGGATGATTGCGCTGGGAGCCTTAAAAATAGCAGATGTAAAAGAAACACCACTTCAGCTTGTTGGTGGACTTTTTTTAGCGCTCTCTATAATTTTCATATCAGAACAATTTGCTAATTTTTTCTTTGACATAACAATGCTTTTATGGGAACAGATGAAAGCACCAGAGCACTTAAATGGTCTCGATGCATGGACAGTGCTGTACTTTGTGCTTTATCCAGTTACTCTTTCATCCGTATTTTGGGGCACGAGTCTTAGTGATGTAAAATCAAGTGAAAATATAGGGCAAGCTTTAGTAAGATTTGGTTCCATGATGGTTGAGCAAAAGTATAAGCCCATCATTGCGATTTTTAATCTTATTATAGGCTTAATATTCGCCAAAGAGGTACTTAATTTCATGGTGGAAATAGCAGAAAGATACATTGTGTCTTGCCTTCTTGCTGTGTTTATGCCAGTAGCAGCGGGGACAATTCCATCTAAAGTATCAAGAAGTATCTTTGGCAAATACCTTCAGATGTTTGTATCACAGCTATTTTTACTTCTTATGAATGCAGTGTTCATGATAGGGGTATTAAAAATGATAACGGAAGGTGGACTTTTAGAAGATAACTCTCTGACGGGTTGGATATTCATGTATGCATACTTGCGCGCGGCACAGAGAGTTGACAGGTATATGTTTACTATGGGACTTTCCGTTGCAGTTACCGGTGGCAATGTATTTGATTCAATCGGTTCATCTCTTCGCCAGTTTGGAGGACTTCTTAGATACGGGCAGGCAGGAACGGATGCCGCAGGCGGTGCGCTTGTCAGAGCAGGAGTTAACGGATTGAATCCTGGGATGGTACAAATTGGAAAAAAGCTAAAAGATGCATCACATCCTTTAAAGACTCTTTCTTCTGGCGAAATATCTATCGGTGGTACAGGAGGACTTTTGCAGAGTGCTAAGAAACTTGGTACGATGCAAGATACAATATCTAAACTTACGCCTGAAATGATGGACGCTTCAATGGCTAAGATGGCATTTGCTGGTGGTACAGACGCAAGAGCTCTTAGCTCGATGGCACCTGCAACAAAGCAGACACTTCTCGATAACATGTACGGTCCGAAAACTCCTAAACTTAAGAATATCAGTTTCAATCAGGATGGTACGCAGAGTGGCATTTATGTTGATGAGAATGGTAATAAAGCTGCGGTCACAATCGGTGGTTCAAAGGGTAATGTTGTTGGAAGTCTGACAGGGCAGACACCGGATCTTAAGGGTGAAGTATTTGATATTCATTCTAATGGTGTTGAGATGGCTGGAACAGTCATCGGCGTTGATGGTGAAAAAGACTTTGAAAGAGCAAGCATCCTGAGTGGCGTAGATATTAATGGAATTGAAGACCAGGATATTAGAGACAATCTTGATCACATAACAATAAATTCAGATGGAAGTGCATCTTTGTATGATGGAGATGGTGATCTTATGGCGAGGTCATACAAAGACGGTATGGTTTATGATAACGGAAATGCTTTTGATAATACTGATGGTCAGTTCGAGCAGTTGCCAGAATTTAGAGATCTTGAAGGCGTAAGATTTATCATAGAACCAGGCAAATTTGATAATATGTCAGATGCAGTTGTTCATATTATCGGAAAAGATTCAGAAGGAACATATCATGACAGGGCATGCTATAACATGGCATATACTGGAAACGATTTTAAGCCTCCTGTAGGTAGATATATTGGTGATATCGGTGGATATAATGACGAAGCGGCAGGATTCTATAAAGTATATGACATTACGCCTGAGAAAGTACTAACAAGGAACACTAATACGGGAAATGAAGCTCAGGATAAAGCAAACAAAGAATGGAATGAAAGAAATAAAAATAGTATTGAAAAATATGTAAATGTAATAACTAACTATGACAGAAGCGAAAAGAAATTAAATACTCGTAAGTTCTCTACCGTATACGATAAATTTAAGAAGCAAAAAGGGTAAAGAAAACGAATGGCAAATTATTACGATTACGATGAAGAAAATCAACAAGAGCAAGGCTCTGAAATAGACACTGGGCAACTAATAGATGATGCGAAGGACTTGTATGAAAAATTTAAAGATCATACAGGTCCTAAGAGTGACGCAAGCTCTCAAGATGTACAGTCTCCAAAAATAGAAGATATTTCTCCAGGACAATCAGAACTTTTATCAGGTAGTGAAAATACGCCTGAAGTAGATTATTCTGCTATAAGGAATAGCGAAAGGAACGTAGATCGTTTAACCGAGAATGCGGCGCAAGCACAAGAAACATCTGCTGAGGCATCTGAAATAGGTGGTATTGCAACAGAAACAGCAGAAGGCATGGCTGAAGGGGCTGCAAAAGATGTTGCAGTGCAGGTAGCCGAAAGAGGGGCTGAAAAAGGAGCGGAAGCCGCCGCAAGCGCAGGGGCTGAAGCCGCAGCCGCAGGAGCAGCAGAAGGAGTAACTACCGCTGGAGTTGAAGCAGGAGCATCTTCAACCGGTGTAGGAGCTGTTGCAGTAGCGATATATGAGGCGGCAAAAGCAACGTGTAAAGTTGCTACTTCATGGGGAAAGATAATCACAGGCGAAACACGGAAAAGCGGTTTTGGCTGGATAATGTGGATCATACTTTTATTAGTGATGTTTAATGGAAATATGAATTACACTTATAAAACAACGTTTGGCTCAATGGATGAAAACTATGCTGAGGGGCAATACTCTGATAAGTTCGATATCAAGGATACTGACTGGGGGTTTAACTGGTTCTTCAATATGTTTGATAATGAAGAGGATGAGATCGGTGAATATGATAGTGAGAAAGAATTTACTGAAGGGTGTGACAGAGCAAAGAAATATATTAATAAAGGTTTTGAAAGAGCCCTTGATATCGCAAAAAAATCTGAGCTTCCCTGGATAATCAGTAAAGAAGGGTATGATTACGAACTGACGATGTCATCATTTGAAAATGAGGAAGAACACTTTTACGATGATGTGAACTACGCAGAGATAATTGAAGTAATTCAGCAAAAAAAAGAACTTAATTCAGAGAATCTTACCTATAAGGAATTTAAGAAACTCTTTAATCCTGTCTTAAAGCCGTGGAAATTACAGCTTCTATATAGGATGAAGGTTGAACCGGACTGGGCAGAAAAGACAATAGAACACTATGATCTTGAAGGACATGTCATAGATACCACAACGGTAATGGTTTTATATGGCAAAGTAACCTTAAGGCATTACGATCTTAAATCGTTATATAGATTTATTGAAGTTGATGCTTTTGACTTTAATTTACAAGTAGACAATATGATAAATATAAATCTACTAGATGAATCGGAAGAAAATTTAAGATGTTATGCTGATTATTATGAATTTGGGCCGTATAAAAGAACTGAATGGGATTATGGCTTTGACGAATCGGAATATGTTTACAGCGGAGCACTTTTGCGGGAATTTGAGAGAATAATTATAGGAGACATAAATCCCGATGAAGAGCTCAAAGTTGGTGATATCATGTTCTATTCAACTGGTTATAACGGCAGACACAAGAATATAACGCACGTAGCTATATATGCGGGCAATGATATGATGGTAGACGCTTCAAGCGGAAAGGGAGTTGTTGTGTATAGAAGCGTATATTCAGGTCTTAATCCTAAGCGTATTGTTTCTATATGCCGTCCACTATCAGATGATGATGATGGAGCAAGACAGCAGCTACTTGATTTTGCATTATCCCAGTGTGGAAAGGAATATTCACAAGAAAATAGAACTTCAGAGGGATATTATGACTGTTCTTCATTTGTGTCAGCCGTATATCGTAGTATAGGTATAGAATTTGGTGGATATGCGCCAGTTGCAGCCGACATATGCAAATACAATGAAAATGCCGGAAATCTTATAGCGATATCATATCCAAGAAGTAAATAAGGAGTACTTTGATGAAGAAAGAAGTCAGAACAGCCATTATAGTGACCATTGCAGGAGTGGTAGTAGTGTTAGGCTTTTCCATATATACGGTTCTTTCAGGCAAAGATGAAGAAGTTGCAGGAGAGGAATCCGATATCAATATTTCCGTACAAGGTTCAATGGAAGCATCTGTACCTGATGAATTTTATGAAGGCGACAGGCTACTTGAAAATGAAAGAGGGCAGATAACAGGATATATCGATGACCAGGATGTATTAATGTCAAAAGATATGATGAGCACAAGAAATCACATACTTTTTACGGAAGCGCTGACAAATTTTCTAAATAATTCGGGTTATCCTTCAGAGCGGATAATAATAATACCTGAGAGTGCAGGTTCTGAAGGAAGTGTGTCTCATTTTACTGCAAGTGTAGATGGATATGACGATATAACATTGTACATAGAATCGTATAATACTATCGACGCATTTTCCTTTGTTCTCTTAAAAGGAGATGTTGTAGTCGCAAGTAGCAGGGATGATTATCAAAAAGAAACTGAGTCTTATATAAAGGGATTAGAAGAAAATTATAGAGAGGCAGCTACTTCACTAAGCACAGAGATAACACTAGATGTGGACGACGATACGTGCAGATGATTTTGGATATCGATATTTGGGCCCATAACGTTTTTATGGGCTTTTTATTTGCATAAAATACACAAAAGGTGTAATATTAGAAGGGTAAACAGGAGGGATTTATGAGTAAAATATACACATTTAAAAGCAACATAAAGAAGAAAAGTCCATTCAATAAAACAGTAGTAGCAATCGCACTTGCTGTCAGTTTTATCGCTGGTGGTTCAGGTGGTTACTATCTTTACAACCATAAATTTGCAAACGAAACAAAAGAACAGTCTTCAGGTAGTACCGAGCCTGAATCCGAGACCAATAAGCCAAACTATATTGGAGAGACAGCTTTTGATGGTTCAGAAGAAGTAGACAATAGGCTTTTTGAATATGCTTATCCGTCTGAATCTGAAGGTTACACAAATAATAAAAAGCTTTATGAAGAACTTGGCGATTATAAGATGCGGGCTATCAGCGATAGGGCAGATGCGATTGGGACAGAATTATTCTCATTTGATTATAGGAAAGTTAGGACAGATTATGACACCTATTACAACACTCTTTCATCTATGTTCAGAGATGTCGTATATGACGACGATACAGATCAGGATGTTGTTCTTTCAGAAATGATCGCAGATTTTTCTGATGTAGAACTTCAGATGACAGCCGACTATAAGACGAGCAAGTTCATGATTTATCAGAACGGAATGCCAATGTACGTTAGAGGAATCCTTACAGTTTATATATGGTCTTGCAAGGATATCGAAAAGGTTAGCAAATATTTCCCAACGACACTTAAAGTTGGAGAAGATAATACCTTTGTCTATGAGATGGAGATCCTCAATTCTATGGATTCACATAAAGCAGAGAAAATGCAGATATTTGATTATTATGACTGCAAATTCCTAGATATCTTATAAAGGAGACCAGCTATTATGGCAAATCAAGTTAATCAGATTCAGGATTTTGTACCAAACAATAGGTCCATGCAAAAAAAAATCGGGCCATTTTTCATAAGAAACATTATCGAAGCAAGCGCTACCGCAGGAGTCATCGGAGCAATTATTTGGGCGCTTCCATTCATTATTAAAGCAAAGATAATCTTTACTTTGGTCTTTTGCGGATTGGCGATTATATTCAACCTTATAGGCATACGAAATAAATCTATATGTCAGGTCATCATGCTATGGATACGGCATCTTGTAATAAGAAGAGGATTACGATTAGGGAGCGTGAACGATGAAATTAAAAACAGTAAGTTTAAGCAAACAAGTGAAGCATATAGAAAGATCAGAGATTTCTGGGACGACAAGAACCTTGCAGCATCCGATGAAACTGAAGACACTATCAGTAAACAGCTTGCAAGATTCACAAAACAATTTATCAGAAACATCGCAGATAATCTCGGTTAATGAAAAAAAAGCAAAAAAGCAGGAAGAATATAAGATTAGAGTTTTGACCAAAACAGAGCAAATAGCTGAACCTGAGCCAATAAACGCAAAAGTAGAAAGTCCGGAAACGCTTAAAGAGGATCTTAAAAGCACCGAGAAAATCAATACGATACCGCCTAAGAGAAAAGGGAAAGTAAAGTTTTTTTCACAGATTGACGCAAGTGGATTTACTCAGACAAAGACCGGTATTAAAGATGTTATAGGCAATATGATAATCACAAATGATAATAAATATCACATGATAATGGAGATATTTCCTATCAATTATTATCAGCGAGATGAAGCCAACAAACTTGCTATAATAGAAAACTTTAAGTCTTTATTCATAGAATGTCCTATAGATGGACACTTCAAGATGACTATGGAGAAGACCAACGTAAAGACTTTTATAAATCATCTTAGAGAAGTTTGCCCAGATGATTGTATGGATGAAGCTAGATTAGATATCAGAGATCAGCTTATAGAAAAAGTGCAGGAGCTCGGTACTACAGATACAATCAATTATAGATACTATTTCATTTTTAAATATGAGGGCAATACTAATGGGCAATTCTCAAGTGATATCAATGAAATATATCAGGCAATGATGGTGCAGAGGTATTCAATTAAAAGCATTCTTGAGACTTACGGAAACCTAGTAGCAGAATCTGAAAATCCAACGCTTCATACGATAGAGACGCTGTATAAGCTATTTTGTAAGAAATCTAGTGAAACTGAGTCGATTGTAAACAGAGTTATAAGGATACAAAGTGACTATAGAAAGTTTTGTGCTTCACGTGGCATAGAATATTCTGAGCAGTTAATAGACAAGGCGGATTACTTCTCTCCAAAAGGAATGGCTTTTAGCTACCATCCTGAGACAGCTCTTATAGATGGTCTTTATACCACATACCTTGTTATTAAAGATAATGGATATCCTGGCGCGGTTATTCCCGACTGGCTCAATTTGGTAAGATCAAGAAAGATCATGGTCGGTTTTAATGTTGATATAGACTTTTTCTATCACAAGCTTAACTACGATATAACCCTCAACGCAATCGAAAGAAAGAAAACATGGCAGTCCGTATCATATAAACAAACAAATAGGGAAGGACAAAAGAATTCACTTGCCAATAAGCTTACAAATTCCAATTACATAATTGACCGTATGAGAAAATATAAAGAGGATCTTTTTGATTGTTGCACAGTATTCACACTTTATGGTCCTGACCTTAAAAAGCTGCTTGCTGGAAAAGGACTTTTCATTAAGCACTTATCAGGAAACGGAATTAAGTGCGAAGAGAGTTTTTACGACACAGAAGATTTCTACGACATGACAAGACCTCTTTGCCATTTCCAAAATAAGATATTCAGAAGGAACAGCAGGAATATGCTCACATCGACATTGAGGGATCTTTACTGTTTTACTACTTACACTTTATCAGATCCCAAAGGGCTTATTATGGGGCCAAACCTTGAAAATAATACGATATTTGCCTTCGATAACTTTAATACAGGTCTGTTTAAAAATGGAAATATACTCATCATCGGTCCCCCGGGTTCTGGAAAGACATATTTGACACTTGCCCTAGCTGCTAGGTGGCTTGTAAATGGAGTAAAGGTATACTTTATATTACCTACTAAAGGTTATGAATATCAGGGAGCTGTTGAAAAATGGGGTGGAATATATTTAAAAGTTGCTCCGGGGGCAAAGTTTACATTTAATCCTATGGAGATATATCCTCAAAAGAGTAGCATTTTAGAAGTAGATAAAGATAATGAAGAGGAAAAAGAAAAAGATAATAAAACACCACTTCTTGTAAAAAAGATTACATATCTTTGTTCATTCTTCAAACTTCTAGCTGATTCAGAAGGCAATTCAAGCATTACTCTTTCAGTTGCAGATCTTAACAGAATGAACTCACTTCTAAAAGAGCTTTATGCTGACTTTAATATCACAGAAGATGATAATTCAATTTGGAGGGATAAAGAAACCGGAAGAAAAAGACGATCACCGCAGTTTGAGGATTGGCAGAAAAGGATTAAAGGAGATCCAAGACTTTCGATATACGCTGAGCTTCTTGATCCATTTGTTTCGGGAACATTCTCAAATTTCAATGGTCAGACAGATATAGATATCGATAAAAAAGTGATTGCCTTTGATGTTGAGGCCGAAGATATTGGAGAAGATCTTTTACCATCAATTATGTATCTTTGCCAAGGATTTGTGAATGAAGTTATAAGAGCAGACATGAACACATTTGGAGTAAGTGTAACAGATGAGGCTTGGAGACTTATGCAGAGTCCTTCAGCAGCACAACAGATGCAGAAAGAAGCAAGGCTTATAAGAGGTTATGGTGGGGCGTGTTGCTTTGCTACTCAGAATATACAGGAGTTTAAAAACCCTGCCGGTGAAGCAATCATAGCATGCTCAGAATCTGTGATAGTCCTTTCCTTGAAACCCAGCCAGTTCAAAGTTGTTTCTGAAGTACTTGAACTTACAGACAGAGATAAAATTATCCTTACAGAGACATTTGCTAAGACAAGAGGTTGTGGATTATTTATAAGCAACGGTTCGAAAATTATGTTTCAGCTCGACACATCAGTTGAGGAAGAAGCTCTTTACACTACAGACCTAAATGTAAAACGGACAATAAACGAAAAACTAAAAGCTAAAGAGCTCGAAAGAAAGATAAAGATGTCTCGGACAAATAGATAAATGTCCAAGACAAAGCAAATATTGTCTTGGACAAATTTAAAAACAATTATGGATATTTTTAAAATTGTCGGGGACAAATATGTAAATATCTCGGACAAACAGTAAAATGCACGGGACAAAAGAAGATTTGGCCAGGACAAACACATTCAAAATACACTAAAAGGAGAGTTAATATGATATTATGCAATGAATCAAAAATGATACTACAGTTTATCAAAGAGATAGGTGGTATTACAAATGAACAGATTGATGCTCTTTTCCCAAAAGCTGACTCTAGAGCAAAAAAGTATTATATCAATGCACTCAATGGAACATATATTAAGGAGACTTCAAGAGGAAGCGGAAGATATGTCGCGCTATCAGGTAAAGTGCCATTCCTTGAGAAGAATGAAATGGCAGGTTGGGTACTTCTTAAGAACGACGTTAATATGGAGCCGGACACAAAGGAATACTTCAAGGCAGCGCACCCTGCGCAGATATATTTCATGTCGGGTGGCAAGGTATATACAGTGGTATACATTGATGAAAATGGTGCACCCATCATCAATGCTATGAACGAACAGTACTTTAACCATAATACGCAACCGGACGAAAATAGTGCATTTATCTTTGTAACCACATCGAAAGCAGCAAGAGATATCGTACTTAATACAAGTATCAAAGCACCGTTTCTTGGAGCTTTCATTTCTAGAGACAACAATCAGATCAGTATAGAATATGACATTTTTGAGGATTAAAGAGCACTTATAAAAGGTGTAATACAAGTGATAGTTAACAGTGTAATAGAAAATAGTTAGTGGTGTAAAAACTAATAACGATAACTATTGAAAATCACACCATATACAACCTTTATCAGTATAGATTTTATCTATGGTCTACACAAAAAATAATCCTGCCTTGGGAAGTGCTAGGGAATAAAAACCCCGCTTAAGCCAAACCATTCCTGCGCCGCCGCAACAGTAAGAGCAGACACGCCTTGGATAATCATCTGCTCGCAGGCAGACAGTATACCATGACAAACTAAAGAAAGAGAGTAAAGTAACCATTGGGATGCAAAGAGAGAAGAAACAGGACAGAAATTGATAAAGATAGTGGGATAACGAATACAGGTTTTAAGTTTTTGGAATGAGCGGTACAAAATAATCCTACAAAACACAAATGTGTTTGAAATGGGCGGGTAAGAGTTTAGAAAACAGTTGCGAAAAAGGGAATCGATACTATGAAAAAGAAATCAACACGAATCATCAAAAGCGGAAAGAGGATTGAGATTTTAAAGACACTTTATGCTAATGGAGTTCTACCTTATAAATCACTAAAGCTATATAACGGAGAGACGGGACTTACACAGCGAAAAGTAAAGGAAATGGAGAAAGATGGTGAGATAGTAAGATACGGGACGGGAAAAGATAGCGTGATCACATTAAAGAATGGTTGGAAAGAAGGCACACTTCATTGGAAGGATAATGCATTTATAGTTCGAAGGGAAATGTTACAGGAAGAGATGTGTAAGTGCTTAAGTGAAGGCGGTACGAGACTTAATAGGTTTTCAAAAAGAGCAGAGTTAAATCTCATGATGCACCTTGCCGGGGTAGGAGCATATCCCGATGAGAAGCCCGAAATGAATGATATCTCACATAAAACCCTTGATGCTTTTTACTATAACGCAGATGAAGTAAAGGATGCTATATGTTACCTTGATGACGTTAAAGAAGAAGATGGAAAGAAACAGACTACCATATCGAGATTAGCGGGGCTTGAAATATCTAAAGGTGGGATATATGCAACCTATTCTCTTGGAAATAAGCTTATTGAATGGAACCGCTATGGGGAAGTGCGAATGAAAGAGCTTGTTAAGAGAACCCTTGGGGAATGGAACCCAAAAATCATAGAACAAAATCCAATCGACTGTATCATCTTTGCGGACGACTATAAGTTATTTGAGAGAGTGATTCTAAACGAGCTTTCAACATATCCGGCATATAACACAAAGATCTTGCTTAACATCGATTTTGCATATAACCATATGTATGCTTTGCCGACAGACAAGAATGGAATAGCATTGCTTGAAGAAATGAAAAAGAAAGACTGGCTTAAAGATATGAGACATATACTACTTGGAAATCATACTCCCCCACCTATAGGCACGCAGGTAGTATGCGATGCATTAGAGGATGATAAGTACATTCTGATGTTTACATCCTGCGATATCTCTCGATTGAAGTCTTTTATAAAAAGGGCACGTATGGCAGAAGCGCCGGAGAAGTTTATAGTCTATTGTTTCTCATTCCAGACACCACTCATCAAGCGACTTGTAGGAGATTACGTGACTATTGGAGAGATAGAGTTAGATGACTATAAGGAAGAGGTACGAAAGTTATGAAATTAAGAATAGTTGGCGCTAAAGATGCATCAGATAATGAACAGGGTTTTGTTAAAGCTTTTAAGATTAGCTTTGCAAAATTTAAGGAGTCTTTAAAAGACCATAAAAAAAGAACCATCTTTATAACCCTGGTAGTAATCTTTTTAGCCTGGTGGGTAACAGGGGCGTTTGTCCAATTTGTCATGGAAGATGAAATAAGCTTTGCTCCAGGGGATTGTATCATCGAAACATTTTTTTATCCTTTATCACTAATATTGTGGCTAGTAATATGCGGTTCATCTGCCATGTGTATAATGCGCTGGTCAAGGATGCTGCACAAAGATTACATAATCGATGAACGTACCGGAACTAAGATATCAGTAAATGATAACACGTATGGTTCAGCTCACTTCATGGATGAAAAAGAAAAACAAAAATACCTTGAGATGGACAAAGATGTGAACAAGATAGCAAAACCCATCCTCGGGATAGACGAGAAAAAAAGAGTATGCGCTAGAGATGATACAGTACGATTTACCAACTCCAACGTTATTATCTTCGGACCTCCCGGATCGGGTAAATCAGTCTGCATTATCAATAACGATGTACTTCAAGCTGTAAAGGCTGGACAATCGATCATCGTAGTAGATACAAAGGGAGCGGTATATAAAGATACAGCGTATGTAGGAGAAAAAGCAGGTTATAACGTAAAGATTTTCAATACCAAACCTGATGAAGTACAGTATTCGGATGCATGTGATATACTCGCCAACATCAAATATGACAATACGCGCCAGGGAATAAATAAGGCCAAAGGCATTGCAGCCTCTATAGTAAACATAATCATGGAACAGACACATAACGAGAGAGATAAAGGTTCCATCTGGTATACAGGAGCACAGAACCTTTTAACAGCGCTTATCCTTATCGTTAAATGGGATCAGACAATCCCGGAAAATAAAAGGACACTTGGAAAAGTTTACGAGATACTTGTAGAACAGAAAAACTATACAAGTATCGAGGCTACATATGGTGATATCGCTTCACAGAAAGGACATCCAGCATACGAGGCTTGGCAGACATTCTCAGGTTCAACTCCGATCGTAAAAGAATCTGTTTATGGAGGACTTATGACATCGCTTTATTTTATGTCATCCGAAGATGTAAGAGAGATTCTTTCAAATGAGGAAATCTCGTTCTCGGCACCGGGATTTGAAAAGTGTATCTACTACATAGTTATTCCAGACAATGATAACACCAACAAAGTTTTATCAACGCTGTTTATCGAACAGCTCTTTAGGGCACTTACATCAGCAGCTGATTCAATGGAAGAAGCAGGAGAGATGAGACTTCCTGTAACTGTAAACTTTGAGATTGATGAGGCAAAGCAGGTTGGTAAGCTCTCCATGTTTGTAGAAAAACTTTCCTCAGTAAGATCAAGAGGTATAAATATCAAAACAGTATTTCAGGATCTTTCTCAAGTCAAACAGCTATATCCAAATGACGAATGGCGAACAGTCATATCAGATTGTACGACGATGATAGTACTCAGGATAGGTAACGATAATGACTTTGCAGAATACATCTCAAGAAGACTTGGCGGCTTTACCTATTACGAAGAGAACGAGTCATATAATGAAAATGTGGCAGATCCTATACATCTTCATGAAAGCTATGGCGTAAGAGGTGGAAGAGGACAACGTGCATTAATGACTCCACAAGAGCTTCAAGGGAATGGAACAAAAGGATTAAAAGATGAAGAACTCCTTGTGATCATAAACGGAGCAGGAGTAACAAGGCTTGATATGTTTATGTGGTGGCTACATCCATACTATAAGCTTCTCCACCTTGATAATATCAAGACTAAGAGATTTACGAAACATAGAACTCCTGAATGGAGTAAGAGGATGTATGGAGGAATTTCCGGAGATACTGCCAACACATCTCTATCTGATCTTACTCAGCCACAAGAACACAAAAACGGGATAAAAAAAATATCACTATCCCAAGAAAACTCAGGAAGTGTAAGACCTGAAAGAAGACCATATGAGGAGAATGTAAATGGACGTAAGGTTGTTAAAGCAAAGAGTCTTAGGCGGTAGCCTTTCTCTTATCATGGCAGTATCATCATTTTTTAATACTAAGATGATAGTAAACGCCTATACAGATGCGCAGGAAGAAATGTGGAAGAATCTCTATAATGCCACAAAGGAGATTGAGAAGGTTTTTATCGGAGAGTATGAAGCGGTAAGACAGCGGCTTGTAGATAAAGTAAGGGATGAAAAGCTTGATGAAACACTGTCTCTTATGAGCTTCGATAACCAAAAAAATCCTCTTGTAGGAACTAATTACATCGAGATCATAGCTCTTTATTCAGCTATAAAAAAACACTGCCAGCTTAACGGCAAGGAAATAAAGACAGGATTTGCAGGAATACCGTTTATCAGTATGGAAGTAACAAAAGAATCCATCACGGAAGATATCCCGGCGCTTATCCCAAAGTATGAGGTTAAGAACGATGGATACTTCCACAAGGTAGGAAATGAGATCATCAAGGAGGAAACAACTGTTCCTGTGTACACGGAAATAGAAGGTTTAAAAGGCAGCTATGAGATAACAGGGACTACAAAAGTAGCCCCCGAAGAAAAGACGACACCGTATCTTAAGGCCACGCTTGAAAGGTCATCCTTTGATACCATAGCAGAATATTTCGGACTGACTTTTTCGGCGATAGAAGACAAATATAAAGAGTATTATGATGCCATAAATTCAATCCTCAATCCCAAAACACTTACTCAAAATACCTTTATCGAGCTTCGACGTAACTTTGACTTTATATCAGAGATGAGCGTTGATGAACTCAACAGCTATATAAAGAATATGACAGAGGAACAGAGAAAGATAATCCTTCTTGCCAAGACGTTTATAGGGCAGATACCTTATCAGTGGGGTGGAAAAGCTGAGATGGGGGGATATAACAATTCGTGGTGGACATATGATGAAAACGGAGAACAAAGAGGGCTCGACTGTTCAGGCTTTGTCCAGTGGATATATATGACCGCAGGATATTCACCTGATATAACTTCAAAGCTTATATCCACATCAAGCATGGCAGATAATCTTTACGATATACCAGAGAGTCAGCTTCAGCCTGGTGACATAGGGCTGCTTTATAACGGGCAAGGGGAAGGCATAAATCACTGCGGCATTTACGTAGGTGCAGGCTATTTCATCCACTGTTCATCAAAAAAAGGAACAGTTACGCTTTCTAGGTTTCCTTTTAAATATTACAAATCCATTACACCAAGAGTGTATTTTACTATTGACAATAATTCAGAGGAGGCTTATTATGATAATGACTATTACACCATTAGCGAAGATAATGCAATTAAACCAATATCAGAAGAAGAATTTTTAGCCGAGGAAGAGAGTATTTCATCTGAATACATTTCAGATATAGACCTTTCTTCTGAAGATAATAAAAGTATTTATCTTCTTGCACAGCTTATGACACACGAAGCTCTTAATCAAGGTTACAACGGATGGGTAGCTGTAGGTGAAGTAGTAAGGAACAGAGTTTTATCAAAAATGTTCCCATCATCGTATGAAGAAGTTATCTATCAAGAGGGGCAATTCACCGGAACATCAGAGCTTAAGACGATAACCCCGTCAGAAGAAATATTATCAGTAGCAAAAGATGTATTTCTTGGGAGGATCTCATTACTTAACAATCTGAACGTTCTATATTTCAGAAATCCCAAGATCACAAATAACATCCCTGCAACCGCACAGGTAGATTGGGGGGAACACACATGGTTCACAGCCGTTAATGAACACGCATTTTATTTACAGTAACGGCAAAAAATAAAATCTCTTACGAAAGGAGAGAAAAATGTCAAGAAAGAAACAGACAACAGAGGAAGTAAACGTAACAAGCGAAGAGCAGCTCGAAGAAGTCCCTGATACGATAATCGCGCAGGAGTTGGATGACAGTGAAGAGTTTGTTGTGCCTGATACAGGCGAAGAGGAAGAGGTTGCCGAACAGGAGAGCGAAGAAGAAAAGATAAGAAACATAAGAAATAGCGCTTCCAACAAAGAACTTCGAGGAATCGTATCTGCCGGCAAGAAGGCAAAAAGAAAGCTTTATAACAACGGTATGGTCTATACCAAGGAAGAAGGTCTTGTACGCCAGAACATCTCAAATTCAGAAAGAAGAAAAGAATACCTTGAAATCGCTGCATCAGCAAAATCAGGGAAAATCCTTACCGGTGTATGCAAGAACTATAGAGAAACAGAAAACGGACAGATACTTGCATGTATCAACTTTGGTAAATATTTTATCGTTGATATTCCGGTCGAGAGATTTTGTGATCTTTCACAGCAGCCACCTGAAGTTGTATACGACATTGAGCGTGGAACATCAGAGACAAAGGCGTATCGCCTTAAGATGATCATTCAGAACAGATTCGATTCAGAGGTTTCATTTATCGTAAGATATGCAGATGAAAGAACAGGACTTGTATTAGGAGATCATTTAATGGCAATGAGCCGTGAGTGTAGAGAGTATTACACATCCCGTCACGGAAACTCACCTACACTACGTCCGGGTATGAATGTTGAAGCACAGATCGTGCAGACAAACCGTATAGGTGTATGGGTAGAATGCTTTGGAGCAGAGGCGTTTATCAAAACAGATGAGATTGACTGGCTAAGAAGGGCAGATATCTCAACGCAGTATCAGAAAGGCCAAAAAGTATTCATCCACATCATGGAAGTACATCCTCATCAGATTACACAGGATGGTAAGATCACAAACGTGATCAAGCTTAAAGCTTCTATCAAACAGATGCAGGATAACCCTAACGAGCTTTATTTTAATAAATACCAGGAAGGACAGCACGGGATCGCAGAGGTGACACAGATAACAGATAAAGGCGTATTTGTGATCTTTGCCAATAAGATCTCAGTCCTCTGCTCACTGCCAGGAAGAGAAGAAAACCCCGACATTGGAGACAGATGCGATGTCTCTATCACTTTAAAGGAAAAAGACGGATTCTTATTCTGGGGAAGAATAGCAAGGGTTTATAAAACGCCCATCTGATACGTAGCCAAGAAAAGCGCCAGTACTGAAAGGTGTTGGCGCTTATAAAAAGGAGAATGAAAAGATCATGACCAGAAAAAGAGTAAAGATGCTCATAAGATTTCTAATCGCGGCAGGACTTCTTATTGTCGTAGCAATCTGTGCCATTTTTCTTATGAAGAATAAGATTGATGAATACAAAAAGCAAGCTAATAAACTCCAATCAGAGATAGCAGCTAATACACAGACTGTTTACGTTGTAAGAAATGACAGATTCGATGCAGACGGTAATATGATCGGTATAAAAGCAGGAGATATCATAACCGATATTGGAGACAATGCAAATGTAATGCTTCAGACGATCTACACCGGTCTTGATGCCGGGGCATATATCACAGCGGAAAACATCGGAGATACAGCACTTATCGATATAGAACCCGAAGAGCCTGTAATGACGAACATGGTAACAAAGCTTGAGATCACACAGGATATGAGAGAGTATGAGATATCAGTCGCAGATCTTATGGTGGATCAGAAGCCAAACGATTATATCGATATACGTATCATGTTCCCTACAGGAGATGATTACCTGGTCCTTTCAAAAAAGCAGGTAAAGAATCTTGTGCTTAATTCATCCCTCTTTTATACACATATGTCAGAAGAAGAGATATTAAGACTTGCATCAGCAACAATCGATGCATATACCATAACCGGAACAAAGATCTATGTAACCAGATACGTCGAAGGAAATATTCAACAGGCAGGGACACCTGATTATCTTGTAAAACAGGAAACGCTAGATAGGCTTGCAAAAGATCCTAACGTACTTACACTTGCTCAGAATACAATGAATCTTCAGGCAAGGATGAGTCTTGAAAGCAGGCTTGCTTCACTTACAGAAGAACAGCTTAAAGCAGTAAATGACGGTCATGGCCTTACAGATACCGCAAAACAGTCAGTTCTTACAAAAGGTAACGTTAAGCTCATGGATGCTCCTGTTGATACAGAATTTACTGCTGATACAGAAAACCTTGATACATATTCAAATGATGAGGAGCAGGAATCTGTACAGACAGAAAAAGAAGAAGCATTATCTGATCTGACATCACAGGCATTAAAAGAACGCACGACAAATACAGCTTCAAACAGTGCATCTACATCAGCAAGTACAGGAAACTAAAAGGAGGGTAAAGCAATGCTTAGTTATGATGACAAGAACGTAAAGCTTATTACTTTCCTTGGAATGGAAAGATGTGACATCGTTTATTACGCGGCAGCGGTATTTGCATCAGCAAAGAAAAACGTACTTGTAATAGATAATTCATGTTTACATGATTTCTTCAGGTCTATCCCAAAGCCTGAGAAAGAGCCGTATGCAAAAGTAGGAAAAATCACATGTGTAGCAGATAGAAAAATGAGCTACGACTTCTTCTATGAATTCGATATCGTCATCTGCTATAACGGCTGTTCAAAGGGTAAGGATGCAACAGAGATAATGAACAAGTCAGATATTATCTATGTGCAGACATCATACAACCCATATCAGGTAGAAGATATATCAAAACTATTGTCAGATGACATTGAAGGTGATTATGAGATCATATTCCGCGACAAGCCATCAGGAAAAGTATCTGAAAGTATCATCATTGATGAGCTTGGATTCATACCCGAGGCAGTAAAGGAGTCGTTCATCTTCTCATATGATATGCAGGATTACGCATGTTACATCAACTTTATAAGAAATGGTCATCAGAAGCTTTCACCGCTCTCTGGTGACATAAGATCATTTCTCATGACTCTCTACGAAGAGTTCATGCCGGAGATAGATAAAAAAGAATCTAAAAAACTCTTTAGACGTGCCTTATCAGGCAAGATCGAATAAAGGGAGGACAGCAAATGGTATTAATGGTACAGGGCTCATATGTAAGTGAAAATGAAGCAACTGCAATAGCAGCTTCCATAGCAGTAACAGCAGCTATCAACAACAGTCATAAGACACTTGTAATGCAGCTTACAGACAATAAATCAGTATCTGCCCTTACTATATTGAAGGGCAAGGAGATAACAGAAAATACTATCACAGAGCTTGGCACATATCAGATCGAAGATAAGGGTATTGATGCCCTTCTTAGAAGAGCTAATTCAATAAAGCTCGTAAAGGAGACATTCGATTCCTCAACAGAGCCAATGCTCTCATACGAGAACTATCTTGATGTTGCAGATATCACAAAGAAAAACGACTTCATTAAGACACTTTCAGTTAATGGAATGAAGAACATCTTAAAGTATGCAAATGATGTGTACGGTCTGATAATCGTCATACTTGATGGAAAGAATGAACAGATAATGGCAGAGATGCTTGAGTTGTGTGATGCATATGTGACCTGCATTCGGCAGGCACCTGCCCCACACGCACTTAACACAATTGACGGAAAAAAGAGTTATTTTGCAATAGCAGACTTTGATTCAAATTCAAGATACAACCTCCAGTATCTTAAGAAAATCTATAACTCAAATAACCTTTATGCGATCCCATACAATTCAGAATATCACGATGCTGTGATATCGGGTACACTTCTTAGGTTCATGCTTAAGAACAACACACCGGAAAAAGGGGATGATAACTCAAAACTCCGCGAAGCAATCATTGATCTTACAGAAGCAGTCATAAATGATAAGGAGAAAGAAGATCAGAAGGCTCTTGAAAAGTTTGAGGATGAGAATTTTGTAAGAGATGACGAGGCAGAAGATAACGAGCTTACAGAAATATCAAACTTTGGTGCAGAGACAGTAGTAACAACAAGAGGTCATTTTCTCAAAAAATCGGTTGAGGAGGAAATCCTCCATATTGATGATGCTGCTCCAAAGAAAATAAGTAAGAAAAGACCTTTGTTTAAAAGGAAAGATGAACTTGATGAACAGATAAGACAGGAGAATGAAGATAATCTCGAAGATGAGGTAAAATTTGATGAAGATTTTTCAGCTTTGGATCATCAGATAAAACTTAAAGAAAAGGTCGAGGAAGAGTACAAAGCTAAAAAAGAACCTGAAAAGCCGGGGAAGAAGAAAAAAGAAAAGAAAGGTCTTTTTGGGAGAAAGAAAAAAAGAATAGATGCAGCAGAGTATGATTCCCTTATACTTGATGAAACAGAAAAAATGGATACAGATGAAAATGACAGCTTCAAGGAAATAGATAACTTAAAGGAAAAAACGGAAGATTTTTCTTATGAAAACTACGAACATGTAGATGCAGAAGTCATAAAGGATGAACCTATAAAGTTCAAGGCAATAAGAACAATAGGTGCAACAGATACATGGATATGTCCCGAATGCGGAGCAAAGAACACAGGAAAATTTTGTAGTGAATGCGGCATAAGGAAAACGCTTAAATGGACTTGTCCTGACTGCGGAACAATAAACACCGGAAAGTTTTGTCAAGAATGCGGAGCAAAAAGAGGTAAAGATGCTTAACAATACAATTATGATAATCCTTATACTTATCGTGGCTCTTGGAGGGCTTATCTACTTTGTTAAGAAGACCACAGAAAACAGTGATGATATCGAGGAAAAAGAGCTTATAACAGTAGAATCCTTGATGCAGAAAGTAAATGAGACTTTTGCTGCGACCATCAAACGTTCAGTCAATGATATGAATCTTAATTCTGAGCAGTATAAGAAAAAGATGGCCAATAAGGAAGAACTTAAGAGTGCAATACACAAATGTGCAGACGGCGACTCTGCGGCTAGGGCATTCGTTAAGCAGTATACACAGGATGTTATAACAGATGAGAGAATAGGTAAGGTTTCACCTACAAACATTGACTCTATCATTCCTTTTAACGATCCTGATAAGTTAAAGCCTAGATATAAGTTCGAGATCCTTGTAATGCTCTGGATGGAAGAAGGCGAAAGAGGTTTTTCCAATAACTTCACAAGATTCGGTCTTGATAAGCCTAAGAAAACAAGATATGGCGATGTATATGACGTAACCAAAGAAGACATAGCAAGGGTATATGAGGAGTATATCAAGGAGCGCGGCGGAATAGATTATGCTGAAAAGATTGATTTCCTTACACAGCTCGTGTACGAAAAGAGGTTTGGACTTGGACCAGTAGACCTTCTTCATGAGATAGAAGTAGATGAGTATCAGGGGGGCACATCAGGTATCCCGTCAGGAAGATACGATATCACACTGCACAATCAAACAGGTGATTATCCTGAAGGAGTATCGGATTATGAGAAATCACTTGATGAACCAAGATATTCATTTGAGGCTGTATGGATAGTATTTCATGGTCTCAATATACACCTATCGTGTACTACATTTGAAACTCAGAAAGAGCTTCAAAGAGTAACAAGAAATATCTACCGGTACAACGCACCTACAATCCTTACTCAGAAAGATCCCAAGATAATAGCAACAATGAAGGATGGAAGCCGAGTAGCAGTAATGTGCCCTGATTTTTCAGATTCATTCGCATTCCTTTGCCGTAAATTTGACTCAACACCTTCCATCTTGCCTGAAAAGCTTCTTACTTTAAGAAAAGAGGAGGGATAAGTCTAAATGGATGAAAGACATGAAAGAATTGCAGCGGAAAATAAGATGGCAGAAGAAAGACATTACTCAGGGATATATAAAAAACCTGTACCGCTTATTTCGCCGGAGGAGTGTTACATAAATACAAATAATAACATAATCCCTATTCTCTTTTCTAAGTGGACGGTATATGGATTTCTTTCATTCCTTGTAACTGGAGACCAAGGATGCGGAAAGAGCACATATCTGAAGTCTATAGCAAGGTTTTATCCTCCATCAGCGGCACTTAGGGTTTCAGAGCTTCAGCCTGAGCTTAACCTGCGATTTGCATATCCTAACCGTAATATCCTGGCTTTTGCAGAGACAGGTTCAGTATCAGTACAGGACGGACTTGATTTTCAGAAGAAAACATCAGGTACAGTCAACATCATAGGAGAGATTGCAACAGCTCCTGCAGCTTCGTGGTATTCACAGACTTGTAAGGTAGCATCACGCTCCGGAGCAGGAACGCACCACGCAAAGACAGTACCGGATCTTATAACGGCATTTGCAATGAACATGATGAGTGTTGCCGGTTATAACAATGAAAAATCCGTGGAAGTAATGGTAGCAGACGCGATAGATGTGGATATCCATATGGCAAGAGATAGGGGTGACAGATTCTGTGAAAGGATCACGGAGATAAGTGCGATCAAGCAGGAAGCTTATCCATTTCCTGATATTACAAGAGCAAAGTTCGAAAATGCAGTTGTAGAGCCTGAAAAGGCAGCACTTGTAAATGAACAGGAATACTACAAAAGAGTAACTGACAGGGCAACATTTTCATACCATAACCTTTGTGAATTCGACAGAAAGACAAAAACTTATGAGTTTGTATCGATGTTTTCAGATGAATTTATCAAGAGGATCCTCGCAAATATCCCTGCTGACGAAGAAAAACTCTTCGTACAGGACATGAACGCAATCCTTAAGGTTGCAGGAAAGGGAAAACTTTTATGAACCAGCAGCTTTTAATAATAACCATAGGCGGAATGGTACTCATCACGGCTCTCCTTATTTACAACTATGCAAGAAACAGACGTATGAAACTTGAGAGAGTTATCGTAAAGACCAAAAACAAAAAGAACTACCTTTATACGTTCTATCTGCTCTATCAGAAGATCCCGCCTCTTAGAAGGATATTTAAAAAGCAGTACGCAAGAATAGCACTTTTATATCCGGCTGACGTGACGGTGGTAAATAACAAGGTTACAAAAGATATGACCTTTGGTCTTGGAATAGCGCTTGCTGCTGCAATATTCGTGATCATATCAAGTGGCGGTTCAATATTTTATATATGCATGGGCCTTGTGGCAACGTATGTTACCTATTCGCATATCATCAATACAAGGTATGAAAACCTATACATAAAGCTTTTGCAGCAGTTCAAAGTATTTTTATCAGATGTAAAAAGTAACTACTACTCAGCAAACCGTCAGCTAGATACAGCCATATACATGACAGTGGATGAATCCCCTTATGAGATGAGTCTTCATGCACAGAAGTTTTATGACGTATTAAACAGCGATGACATGCAGCTAGAGGCTGCCAAGTACAATGATATCTCACCAAATTCATATTTCACTACGTTCCTTGCCATAGCTACAACCACATGGCAGTACGGTGATAAGGCGATTGCAGGAGTAGAAGGAACAACAACATCAAATTTTATCCACTCAATGAACGAGCTTAAAAACGAGGTTGACATCGAGCTTCAGAGGATAAAGCGGAACATGTACCTCTTTGCAAATCTTGTATGGGTTGCAATAGGTCCGATATTTTTCCTAAAACCGATCCAACTTTTCGGAACAAGAGGTATCACAGAGCTTTCAGATTACTATACGGGTTCATTTGGAACGATAATGATGGTCATTGTGTTTGCAGCATCCCTTATATGCTACAACCTGATCATGAGTTCCAAGGATATCATGAAAAAAGAACCGGAGGAGCAGCCACTTCTTACAAAGATATCAAACTGGGGGTTTATATCGGTATTCCTTACAAGCCTTGCTAACAAGAACTTTTCAAAGGCAGAAAAGACCACTGAAAAGCTTAAATTGAATGGCGAGAGGATAGGTTATAAACAGTTCCTTTTAAAAAGGATCATCTGGGCGGCAGTCCTTATGATAGCAGCACAGGTACTTATAATAGGAGCTCAGCTTGAGCAGACAAAGAGGCTGATGAATGACTTTTCAAATGCATTTAAAACATCTTATCAGTTCACAGATGCAGATGTTGAGACTATGGAATATATCACTAAAAGCTATCTTGCTGAGAGGAAAGAAGCTGGAATACAAAGCCTTAATATCGACGAGCTTACCGATAAAGTACAGGAAGAACAGAAAATAGCAAGACGAGACCAGGCACAGATGATAGCAGCAGAACTTCTAACAAGGTCACATGCGCTGTCAGTGAACTATTATAAATGGTTCTATCTTTTTATAATATTTGCCGCCGGAATCGCAGGGTATATGCTTCCATACGCATTCCTCTTGTATAGGGCATCTGAGATGCGAAAGGGAATGGAAGATGAAGTAAATCAGTTCCAGACAATAGTGATCATACTAATGAATGTAGATAACATGTCTGTTGCGACAATACTTGAATGGATGGAGAGATTTGCCTATTGCTTCAAAGAACCTATCTCAAAGTGCATCATGGAGCTTCCGCTCGATGAAGAGGGAGCGCTTAAAGAGTTAAGGCTTGAGCCTTTTGAACCATTCAGAAGATTTGTCAACAACATGCTGAATGTAAACTCTCAAGGTATTGTAGCTGCCTTTGAAGATATAGCATCAGAAAAGGCAAACTCCAACGAAGAGAGAAAGATAGATAACCAGATGCGTGCTGAGAAAAAGGCCGATCGTGCAAAACTTATAGCTCTGATACCGCTTGCAATAGAGATAGGAGGATATCTTGTATATCCGATGATGGCAATGTCCACAAACATGCTCCGTCAGCTCAATCAATCGTTTACAGGATAACAATAAAAAATGAATAGCATTAAGGAGGAAAAAACGCATGAAAGATAACAAAGACACAGTATCAACCGCGATAGTCATTGTAGTAGGAGTTGTAGTAGCAGCTATCCTTGCTCTTTGGATCTACAACTCAGTAAGAGAAGAGAAAGAAGCAGGAGATGCAGCTCTTGCGCAGGTAGCACAGATGAACAACGCGCTCCTTGAATCACAGTTTACCGTATATGATGGGGTGCAGATAAAAGGCAGTCAGGTGATCAATGCTATAAGAAACTTTGAATCACAGGATACACAGATCAACGTAGTAGTAAATAATGGCTCAGGCGAGACAAGTTACTGCTATGATTCAGATTTAAAGACAAAGATAGAATCAACAAACGCATCGACCAACATGAAGATCTATAACGATAAGTCAGACATGTCTGCATTTATCAATCCTTCAGCCAATTTTTCCGGAGTGGTCGTAAGGGAAGAAAAGACCAATACTATCATTGGTATCAAATTCACGCTTATCTCAAACGCAAAATCTTGATTCAAGAGATTAAAAGTCCCCGAGGGATGATTTCCTCGGGGCGTATGAGGTTCATATATGCATATAAGTGAAATGATCTACTGGCCGCTTACAGCCATAACTTTTATCATAGTAGTCTTTTTTATGCGGGCTCTTTTTATGGAGGGTAATGCCATTGCAGATACCGTGGGGGCAGAAACTAATGCAAAGACTCATGTTTACCAGGAGGTATCAGACCTTGGAACATATGGATATCAAAAAAGGGATATCCTTATTGACGGTTCAAGTATTATAAGTGATGTCCTAAATACTGCTGAAAACGTTAAAGTTGTCATTAATAACGCCGCAGGACTTCCCAATACTCTTACAGAAGATGAGAGAAAAGCTATGAGAAATAAAGGAGATACGGCTCCTGTTTTAGCCCGAATAAATGTATCAAGAAAATACACAAAGACATATGCTTATGACTCTGAGGGAAACCTCTCATCTGTCGAATATGTTATGAATTAAGAGGAGTATTTTATGTATGGAGCGATAGGAAAAATACTTGAATGGATGATCGGTATCATTCTTGCAATATTTGTGCCGATACTTCTCGTTGGAATAAAGTGTGACCAGATAATACAATCAAATGCACAGGAAGTAGTCGAAGAATTTGTCACAAAAGCAGCTGCAACAGGACAGATCGATCAGGCAAGTTATATGGAATTCATATCAAAACTGGACGCAACAGGCGTAGTTTATGATGTAGAGTTTACCCATGAGCACCTTGTTTATGAGCCTACAGTTAATTCATCAAAAACAGCAGTCTCAAATAGTTATGAAGATGGATTTGTATCATACTATTATGCCACAGGAACAGATGAGATTCTTTATAACATCTATAACAAGGGCTTAGAAGATAAGCCGTATTACATGAGTTATGGTGACTCATTTTATTGTACGGCTATAAATAAGACTCCTACGCTTGGTTCTAAAATGCTCACACTTCTTAGTTTCTCAGGCGAGGATAATAAGATCATTGCCAAGTATTCGGCATTTGTATCAAGAGTAAATGAAAAGGTGAACTGAATCTATGAACTTACGCAATATCTTAGGGATTTTCTTCCTTGTAATGCTCTCTGTGATGATTCTTTTCTTTGGTTACAGGGTTGATATTAAAACTCAATATAAGACGCAGACAACAAGGTATGTAGCAGACCTAAGAAGCGCTACAAACGCAGCACTTGAAGCTGCAAAAATGAATGCCACAGAAGGAAATAATGATGTTACTATGCGTCTTTTCGGTACAGAAAGAGCAAGGAAAGATGCAACAAATGCTTTTTTTACGACACTTTATCAGTCGCTCAATCTTCAGTATGATTCTATAGGACAGTCGGAGATGCAATACCGTATCCCTATGTTATGTCTTATGGATTATGACGGATATTACATCGGCTATAATTTAGCAGAAGCAGAAAGAAACGGCCACTTTGTTGCAACTAACATAAATACATGGACGGATCTATCAGAGGATGCTGATGAGAGATATATCATCCAGTATTATCTTGGCCCCGACTGCAATGTGACAGTCACGGACAGAACAACCGGAAAGTCCTATACCGGTACTTACGAACATGCCTACAAATATTTTGGATCTCCAAGTAGCCTTGATATGCTCTCATCAAAGACAAAGTATATGGATGCCCGTCTTGACCTTGTAATTAACGACACTACTAAAGTGATGGATATCTACATTGACCAGTATAATTATATCGCAAACGGGAAAAGCGCAGATTCAGAGAAATCATTTCATTATGACTTTACACTCCCGACTGTTGACAGAGCAAACTGGGCTAACCTTATGGATAAGCCATCTGTACTTGGATTTTTGCAGGGACCGCAAGTATCTGATTACTCAAACTTTGAAGACCTTAATATCTATTCATTTTCAGGATATGAACTTGAGGAAGGAATAGAATATGTGATCATGAGAGAAGACGATGGTACATACACTTATCACCAGAAGGAATGCGAAAAAGTTAATTCTCTTCAGATAGTCGGAAAGTATACATCAAAGAAAGAATGTGCAAAAAGAGGAGCGTGGCCTTGTCCATGTTGCAGACCATGACAAAAGACTGTAATTGAAATACACTATGGAAAATCCGATAAAGAACAGCTGTGTTATCAGGAAATCTTTGAAATTATGAAAACTGTTCGAAAACATTATCATAGTATTATGGTTCAGCCAGATCATACGATTTGGTTGAACTATTTTTATATCCATATTCTCCAGACTAAATGCAACACCTGATACCTGTCATAGTAAATGCATTTAAAATTGCATTTACTATGAAAAATAACGCGCTTACAAATAACTGAATTACTTATTGCAATTAATCCACATAAAGTGTATATTATACATAATAATACACCATTTGTATAATAACAGAAGGAGGAACAGATGCAGATTACAGAAGAACAGGCGAAAATCATCGCCATGGCGCTTATGAAGCCCATCAACGACGGTTACGCCGAATCGCAGTTTGGAGTCTATAATGGAGATCAGGGCGTTGTAGGAATCGTCAGAAAGTTCAGGAAATGTTATGTATTTGTAGAGTTTAATGGAAAGAAAGATACTTCAGTAAAACTTCCTAAGATGCCAATTCCACTACAGATTGATATTGTCATGGACAGAATCATAAAAGCTCTTGATAATGCATCAACTCTGCAAAACAAGGAGCTTGATACAGAAAAGCCCAACTTCCACCCTAACAAGGTTGGAAACTTTATCAAAAGAAGACCTGGTTATAATGATTCTGAAAATAAAAATAGTTTTGAGCACCTTGCCAACGAGAAAATAGAAATAAAAGAACCGGTAGCAGAACCGGCAAAAGAAGAAGCTGCTATGCCCGCACGTGAAGAGATGAAGGAAGAGGATTCTGAAAATAAGATTCCTATATATCAGACAGCGGAACAGGGGGCTGAGTCAGAACCTACCCACGACGAGAAGGAAGAGATTCACCTTAAAGAAGAAAAATTTGTCGAATTTGAAAAAGAAATTCAGCCAATGGCTGGAGTAAAAGATTTATACAAGATGGAAAAAACAGAAGCACCAAATGAAGTAGAACTTACAACACTTGAGAATGAAAAGGGAGAGCCAAATGCTTTTTATGCACTTAGTGAAGTGAATGGGAGCCCGGAACAGTCCCTTGCAGAGATTGATCTTAAGAAGGAATCGCCACTTTGCAGACAGATTGCAAAAGATCAGAAGACATCATCAGAAGAGATGATGAAAGTATTTGGTATACTTATTGAGGACGCTCCGAGAGCTGCCGAGATGCTTTATATGGCAACAATGGTCACTGCTCTTAAGGTAAACAAAGGAGATGCAGAAGAAATTGCTGATAAGCTTGGGATTGATGAAAAAGCCTTATTTATGGCTAATTATGAATATGAGTTAAGAAAGATGAGAGAGTAATATTGCTTTTAACTGTGTCCCCCTGACGCACAGTTTTCCCATAGCATTAAACCTCCTAATTCTAAAAAGGCCTGCTAAGGTACTGGCTTGCAGGTCTTTTTAGATGAAAAAGTGGATACAAAGTTGTTGTATAAACATACCGGTGGGCCATTATCATCGATAAAAAGTTGCACTTGCAATGATATTATACAGATAGTATAATTATTTTAAAGTTATTTATATAAACGTCAAATTGAAAGAGTTGCTATACAGCAGCTCTTTTTCTGTTTATTAATTCCCATTAAAATACCGCCTTATAGGCGATTAAATAAATATTTATATAAAGGAAAATAGCCCTAGAGACTTTTTGGTGAAGGAGGAATCAGATGAAGGAAATAGCTATTAGATTTGAAGTCAATGACGATACATTAACGTCAGATTTAGAACAAATTATCAGTGGAGCTCTTAATAATGAGGGAATTGACTGTATCTACGAAATTATTGAAAAGAAACAAAACCAATATATGTAATAGTAGCAAGACAAATCTATAAACTTATAACAGGCAGGCTCATCTTTTCAAAAACCAGAGAAAATTTGTTTAGAGGTAAGTAAGAAAAATGGAACATTATCTGTATTTGATAAAGAGGCTGGCCCAGATGTGTGGTCAGCTCCTGGCTATGCACGTACATTAGAAAAACTTAATAACGTGGTAGGGGCGTGTAAAAAGCTCCTTAAAGAAAAATATTTTAACGGGGAAAAGATCAATGTATACATATGCTCTGCAATTGTATCCATGGACTTCGCTGTTGAAGACAAAAAGTACTGGCTTAAGGAGATGGGAATCAATATTCCTAATGAGAATATGATTTTTGTACCTTATGGCCAGAGTAAAAAGAAGGCCATTGAAGAAGCAGGGGTAATAATGTTAGCATCGGGAGACTTTAACCATTCAGCATCGGGTTATTTTGACCAATAATCATCGGATGATTTTAGCCAACGCATCATACGAAAAAATTATTTCATTTTGATTGCCTGTCTGCTTCTGCCAGTTTCGATGGCTATAGTTTCGAGCTTTCTGCCTCGATAACTATCACCCTTAATCATAAAAACTGTAGCATCATCAAAGATGCGATCGAGAGCACACAGAAGAGAAGAATCCTCACTGAAAAATTCGCTCCATTTATCAGGGCTCTTGTTGCTTGTAAAGATCATGGTGTTCGGACCTTCCTTGTTATATCTGCGGTCAACCATATCAAAGAACATCCTTGTACTTTCTTTATTAAACACACATCTTCCTATCTCATCAATAATAAGGCAGGAAGGCTTAACAAGACCGTTGATCGTCGAGCCTTCATGTCCGAACTTTACTGCATCAACAAACTTTTGATTAAGCTCGGTAGCCTTTATGAAGTAAGCTTTTAAGCGATTTTTACAGCATTCTCTGCCATACGCCATAGCAAGATGAGTCTTCCCGACACCTTGCGGTCCAATAAAGGCGAGATTTTTTCTTGCATAAACTGCACTAAGTGATTTCAAGTTCTTAAGAGCCTCTGTGTTTTTGCCGTGAATAATCGTATAATCAAATCCCTCAAAAGTTTTTGGCTCTTTCAAAGGAAGGCGGCTCATTTTTAAGAGAGTCTCGATTATAGTTGCATTCTTTTGCTCACATAGATGCCCGAGTATCTTGTTCACTGCGTCAAGCTGTTCAGGACTCATGTTTTCTTCATCGATGAAACTTGGAAGCCCTGTAGCATAAGTGCCTATTTTGAGTTCATCCGTATAAGCGCGTATACTTTCAATAACTGATTCACTCATCCCAAAGTCCCTCCTCAAAATTAAATCTAGAAAATCTTGGATCCGGTTCAGGTTCCTTTGTTTCCAGCTCAAACATTTTTGCCTTTACCGGTATGGAAGGATATTCTTCAGGTTGCTCTATAGCGTATTGATCCCTGCAGAAGCGATCTTTTCGGCTCCACGTAACATCATGCTTTACAAGAACTTTCGTTAATTCATCGTCATAAATGGTTATCTCGAAATCTTTACGATTTATGCGGCATGTCTTTTTATGATACCAATAAGGAACACCAAAGCGTCTTCCCTCATAGTTTACAAAGCCGTCAAAGCTAATAAGTCTTATTGGACATAGATAAAACGAGAGCTCATGGCTCGTTTCCAATACTCTTGCAACTTTCCAACAACTTCTCTGATGCTTTTCATCAGGGACACAATCAACTGCCTTATGATATTTGGTGTTTTGATCATTGCACCATCTAAGAGCCTGAATATTCAGTTCTGTAACATTACTAAAAAGCCTGCCTACAACAAAATTTTCTTTCACAAAACGAACAAGGCGTTCTACCTTACCCTTGGTAAATGGATGCCTCGGCTTACAGAGCTTTGTCTTAAAACCGATAAGGTTCATAAAAGCCTCGTAATCATGTTGCCAGATAGGTTTGCCATCCGGATCTCTGCTTATAACAACACTCTTCATGTTATCTGTCAGAACATAATCAGGTACACCCATGTAGTAAAATGCGTGTATCATGCCTATAAAGAGATTTTCCTGTTTTGCATTTGGGAAGAACTCTATATATCGTTGTCCGCAATGATGGCATATCATAGCAAAACAAGCTACTTTGTATGTGACTCCATCATTGGATTCGATATTAACAAAGCCCCAGTCCATCTGATAAGCTTCCCCAGGACCTGTTTCGTATCTGCGTCCTCTATTGCCTTGCGAAGATACCAGCTTGCGTTTAGGTGGAATAAGATCATTATGATTTTCGATATATACACGTACTTGAGTCTGTCCGCCTTGATATCCAAGAGCTGTGATTCTGTCATAACAAACAACTGCGTTGGTAACGTTATTTCTGAGCAGATCATCAAGAACGCCTGTATATCCGCTCAGAACAGTACTATCAGATTTTCTGCCCGTGTTTCCATGCGGCTTGATGATAAATCCTTCCTTCTTATATCGTCTGAGTTTAGAACGGCTTATCCCGGTTATACGTTCTAATTCGGCAAGGTTAACTTTATCAAAAGAAAAAGATTCCCCCATTTCCTGTTTTATCTTATCTACTGCTTGTGATAAGATTTCTTGTAGGTCATTACTGATGTCTTTTTTATACATTGTCCTCCTTCTGATGCGTTGGCTAACATCAGTTTAAGGCAAAAAGAGAGGATCAGTAATGACTTTTGAACTGAAAAGATAAAACGACTTCGCGGATTTTTCCGCGAAGCCGTTTACTTTATTGGCATTTCTCTAAATAATCTTGCCCTGTAACATGTATTACATCATAAATTTCAACATCTGGTAAATACTCATGAATTTCTTTACTAAGGTCATCCTTATCATGCTCACTCCAAAAATCCATTATGACTTGTTTTGCATTTTTATAATCCTTTAAAAATGCAAATACACGCCCACTAGGAATATAGGATTCATCATGTGATTTCATTATTATAACTGGAACATCTATCGGTATCTGATTCTCTTCCAATTCTATATCTGCACGTTTCATGTCAATGCACATATATTGTATTTTTGCAGTCTTTTGGTAATTTAATTCATCTATATACTCCTCAATGTCCAATCTCTTGTAATCAGAATTAGAAAAAACAGATATATCCGGCTGATTAGGACCTGCCATATTACAAAACGTGATTTTTAAATCATTAGGAAAATAATTCAAATTGTCATCCACAAACTTATTATGTTTATTGATTAATTCACATAATTCCATATACCCGCTCAGACCATTTTCATATTCTAAGCCCAAACATATTTCATTATCACCCTCATAACAACCTACTTTGACATTCTCGGTGGAATATAAGCCAATCTGTTTTGCCCACTCTTTGTATGATGTATGAATATTGTGCTTAGGCTCTGGGATAATCTTAATCAGAAGTACCATCAAAAACAGCAACAAGAAAAAGCCAATAAATTTTATTATATTTTTCAAACTATCCATATATCTTAATACTTTTATATTCTTATGAGAAAAAGTACAATGCCCTAAATACTCATAAACCTTTAGAAATCATAATGAGATACTTAACCGTCTATACGTTTTAAATGATACTCATTCTCTTGAGCATCAAAAACTTCGCTGTAAATTTCAACATTCGGTAGGATTCTCTTTATATACTCACATGTTTGCGCTTCATCAAAATCAAGTAAGTTATCATCTTGATCGCGATATTCAAGTATAACCTGTTCAGCATTTTTAAATTCTGACAAAAACTCATACGTATCGGCAGTAGGCGCTTCTGGTCCTACACCTTCCAATGATATGACCGGAATATCTAAAGCAATATTGTCATCTTCAATATCCTTATAGTAAGTTACATAGTATGCTACATTCAAATCTATTGCTGTACATTGTATTTTAGTACTTCCTTCTCTCCCCAATTCAGGATCACCACTTGGTAAATTGTAAAAAGATGAAATGATCTGTTGACTCCCGGCAACATTTAAAATATTAAAACGCATATCTTCAGGAAAATAATCCGGATTTTCTTCGACAAATTTATTATGAGCATTGATTATGTCACATAATTCTTTATATCCATCTAAGCCATTGTCACACATTATATACAATCTTATCAAGTTCTCATCTTCTTCATATCCCCAAACATTTATGTTTTTGTTGGAAAAGACTCCTATTTCCTTAATCCATTTTTTGTATGACGTTCCTATATTAAACCTATTTTTATAAACTCTTGGACCGCATGCAGTTGAAAGCAAAACAATCATAATCATCAAAATATATGCAACATATTTTTTTCTCTTATTCATACATTATTCCTTCAATTAATCTCAGTATTCATAACACTTGAAAAGGGCTGGTCAAGAGGATTCTTTGATACTACACTAACAGCCTCATCGTAATCGACATAAAGCTTTTTCCCCCAAGAAGAAACTTCTACCATTCTTCTTCTTTTTCCATTATCATCATAATCTTCGTATATCCCGGTCACAGTAACATAGTGGCTAGATGCAGCACCACCTTTTTTTATTTTACCAGTTTTCTCATCAGTCTCGAACAAATATGCTCCTTTTGAAGAATCATATTCGTAGAAATGAACTTTATCTCCGTCAAAATTATGTACAGCCCATATAACCGGCACGCCTTTATTCAATTGCTCTTTCATATTTTCATAATCAGCTTCATATCCCCTTATATAGTCCCAACTTGAGGAAACTTTAACCCCTTTATCTTCGCACATTGAAGTAATATAAGCTGACATCTGACCAGGTAATGCTCCACCAATAGGTCCCTTCAACCCCTGTTTTCGCACTTCTATATGTGTATCACGTCTAGCTGCAGGTTGATCTTCTGCAATAATAAATTTGTATACCAAATTTCTGTATTCCTCATAAGATATTGTCGTCTGTCCTGTTAGATACAGATATTGATTCACTGAAGCAATTATTCCACATCCTAAATCACTATATAATTGCCCATCTTCAGGAAAATCTTTAAGCCAAGCTTGAGCTCCGCCGTATGTTGTTGCTTTTCCATTTGAATCAGGGACACCAGTAACTGTAATAAAATCGTCGCTTACTGTACCAATTCTAACCCTTTTTGAATCATCAACGTAAATATGATTTTCATCACTTTTTCCGTTAGGCAAAAACAATTTAAAACCATATATATTCAAATAATTTGGTAGATTTGGGTTTTTAAACACAGCAAAAGGATTGTTGGGATTTACAATACTTGCACTAACAAGACCTACCGACTTATTCAAAACATTCTCGACCTGCACATGTATCATATCTAATGCAGACGTCGTAGTAATTATTTTCTCTTGAAGCTCGTCCACATCTTCTTCAATACCACTATTGTCTACATTACTGCACATTTCTGCATCAAACTCTTCAACCTTATTAACGCAATAATCAAATAATCCACCAGAGCCGCAGAAATCTTCGTACATCTCGCCTACCATGCGATAACTTGATGGTGTCAGATTCCCATTAATATGTCCAAACTTATCTGCTATATACTTCGTCTTACATTCTATGTTATATCCTTCAACATCAATTACATTGTCGCATACCAAAAATCTCTTTTTGATATCCATGAGTAGGTCCGTATCTATCCTTGCAGTAGGAGAGGGATCCACCTTATCCTTAAACGCATCAAGCATCTCATAGTATTTAAGAACCAGACGCCTCTGAATATTGATCTGCTTCATGTGAAGTTTATTCTGACCTTCACCGATGAAATTTTTAGAAGCTTCAGCCGCTTGTCCTCTGTATGTATCATTAAAGTAATACTTTGACATTCCATCTTCGAGTGAATGAAGATCATCTGTATATCTATCATACGCCCCAGCGAAAGAATCAATGAATTTTTCTATTTTTTCTGTATCCCATGTTTTTCCCATTACATTATTACCTCTACTCTCTATTTTGGCTTAATTCTCTTGATCGAAGTTCTTCTTCAAGACGGTCGATCTCGCTTTCATATTCGCAGATCATTTCTCGGAGCCTTTCTATTGTTACATCAATCTGAGATACAAACTCCAATGTAGCGTTCTGGCAAATCTCAGTC
>NZ_FPCD01000004.1 GCF_900116865.1 Butyrivibrio sp. M55 | reverse complement strand
ATCAATGTCATTAAGTTAAGATGACAGCCCAAAAGATCTCTATGTCAGAAATGACATAGGGGTCTTTTTTTCTTAAAAGGTATTGACAGATTATCGTAAATGTGTGGCCGCTTTCGCTACTGATGTTTTAAAGGTAGCGAAAGCGGCCCTTGTAATTAAGGAAAACTTGATTGCAAGGAGGTCACATATGAAACCAAAACACATTAAAAAGCTTTTATTATCTGAAATCACTACCACTACTCAAAACATGTTGGATTATGTTGTTAATCCCAAAGTAGATTTCACTAGGAATCGTAAGCTTCCATTCGAAAAAATAGTCAGAGCTATCATCGAGATGGAAAGCAAGAGTATAACCAATGAGATGATTGATATCTTCCATGATGTCAGTTCATTGCCATCTGCCTCGGCTTTTGTTCAGCAAAGACAAAAGATTAAGCCCGAATTTTTTAGAGACATCTTTAAAGGGTTTACAAATAAACTACAAAATCATTCGCATTCTGATTTAACTATTCTTGCAGTTGATGGTTCTGATATTCAAATTCCAACTAATTCTGAAGATAAAAAATCTTATTATCCCAGTGTTAATGGACAAAAGCCCTACAATTTGTTGCATTTAAATGCACTCTATAATCTAGAAAATCATTTATATACTGATGTAGTACTTCAAGGAAAGCATGATGCAAATGAGCACTCTGCATTGCAAGAGATGGTAGATAGATCGCCTATTCCCAAAGCATTAGTAATTGCTGATAGAGGATACGAATCTTATCACAGTATGGCACATATCCAAGAAAAAGGTTGGTATTATCTCATAAGGATTAAGGATGGTACACGAGGAATTAAGAATGGATTAGACCTACCTGATGAAGAAGAATTTGATGTAAATATTGATTTAAAACTTACGCGTAAACAAACAAAGGAAATGAAGGAATTATTTTTGAAGGACAAGAATCACTACAAATTGATTGCACATTCACATCCGTTTGATTATCTCCCAACAAAGCTAAGGAAAAAGGATTCAGTAGCCTTTTATGAGCTTAAATTTAGAATCGTACGATTCAAGATTACTGAAGACACATATGAAACCGTAATTACTAACTTGGACGCTAAGGAATATACGCCAACAAATTTAAAAAAGTTATATGCAGCCAGATGGGGGATAGAAACTTCATTTAGAGATTTAAAATATACTATTGGAATGCTAGATTTTCATTCAAAAAAGGTGATGTGTATTCAGCAAGAAATATACGCACATCTGATAATGTATAACTTTGCGGAAATGATTACCTCGCACGTAGTCATTGAAAAAAAGCAAAGAAAATATACATACAAAGCGAACTTTACCGTTGCTGCTCATGTCTGCAGACTATTCTTGCGTGAAAAAACGACATCACCTAATTTAGAAACTATAATAGCTAGAAATATAATTCCAGTTAGACCTAATAGGCATCGTAAACGAATACTGACAGGAAAAGTATTTCATAGTTTCTTATATAGAGTAGCATAAATAATCAAAATAAAACATGATTAGTAGGTGGATTTTAGATCCGCCTGTTTGTTATGCCTAAAAAGGAAGAAACGGGAATGAAGGTTATCATCTTCATTCCCGTTTCTCTCATCCAAAGCATTATCCCAATGTTAACTTAATGACATTGATCACCTGATTGACCGTCTTATTTATTATCAAAAAGATTATTATTCTTTATGCATTTCTAAGTTTGAATTTCTGCATATCTCTGTCGCTCTCAACTTTCTCGATGTGAGCTCCGAGTTCGCGAAGTTTCTGGTCGAAATCTTCATATCCTCGCTCGATATACTTAATATCTTCTATCGTAGAGATACCGTCTGCAGTAAGTGCCGCTATTACAAGTGCCGCACCTGCTCTTAAGTCAGGAGCCGAAACTGTTGCTCCCGTATATTTGCTGACTCCCTCTACTATTGCTGAGCTGCCTTCAACTTTAATGCTGGCGCCCATTCTGGTGAGTTCGTCTACATACTTGAATCTATTCTCAAAAATACTCTCCGTAACAACACTGATTCCACTTGCAAGTCCAAGCGCAACTGTCATCTGAGGTTGCATATCCGTAGGAAATCCCGGATAAGGAAGAGTCTTAACATGTGTATTCTGAAGTCTCTTTGTTGCAACTACTCTTACCGCATCATCTGATTCATGAACCTGGCATCCCATCTCAATAAGCTTGGCACTTATTGATTCAAGATGTTTGGGAATTACATTTTTTATAGTAATGTCGCCTCTTGTTGCGGCAGCGGCAAGCATGAATGTTCCAGCTTCAATCTGATCGGGAATAATAGCATACTCAGTGCCATGAAGCTTCTCAACGCCCTGAATTCTGATAACATCTGTACCGGCACCTTTTATATTGGCACCCATACTGTTAAGGAAGTTTGCAAAATCAACTACGTGAGGCTCCTTGGCTGCATTCTCGACAACAGTCTGTCCCTCTGCCATAACAGCCGCCATCATGATGTTAATGGTAGCACCTACGCTGACAACGTCGAGATAAATATGATTTCCAACAAGTTTATCGGCATGTGCTGCGATAATGCCATGTTCAATATTTACTGATGCTCCGAGAGCGTTAAATCCTTTTATATGCTGGTCTATAGGTCTGAGACCGATATTACACCCTCCGGGAAGTGCAACTCCCGCCTTATTGTATTTACCGAGAAGGGCTCCCAAAAGGTAATATGATGCTCTTATTTTTTTGATGTAATCGTTCTCTATAACATAGTCATGAATCTGCGAAGCACATATCTTAACTGAATGTCTTCCGGTTCTCTTAACAATTGCTCCGATACTCTCAATAGCCTGCAACATCACATTGGTATCCGACTCATCAGGCATATTCTCTATATGAACAACTTCATCCGTCATAGTTGAAGCTGCTAAAATCGCAAGTGCAGCGTTTTTAGCTCCTCCAATCTCCACCTCACCTACAAGCGGATTTCCGCCTTTAATAATATACTTTTCCATATATAACCTTTCCCTGCCGGGCAATCTCACCACATATGTAGCACCAACCTAATTACACTCGGCATCTAATATTAATAGCACAATACCAACACTGTGTCAAAACAAGCAGAGCCCCCATGGTACCGTGTTTTTTCTGCAAAATGAGCAGGTTTTACATGCATTTTGCTAATATTTTATTAATGATTATATCATTTTAATTAATATATTCCAATGGTTTAATCAAATTATCATTGATTAAGATATTCCAACGGGTTAACCGGATTATCATTGACACGAATTTCAAAATGTACATGAGGTCCCGATGAAACACCGGTATTTCCTGACAATGCGATCTTATCTCCCTGATTTACTTTCTGTCCTACCTGACACGTGATCTTAGAAAGATGTCCGTATCTTGTCTCTCTTCCGTCATTATGCTTAATGTATACGCAGTAACCGTATCCACTACCCCAACCTGCTCTTGTTACGGTTCCTGATGAAGATGCCACAACAGTAGTTCCTACAGGAGTTGCCCAGTCAACACCCTTATGGAATGTACTGGCACCTTTGGTAGGTCTTGCTCTCTTACCGAATCCTGAGGACAATCTTCCTCCGGATATAGGCTTGATGTATGAAGGCGGCTCGATTGTTCCACGCTCGATAACCTTTGGAACAGCTTCCTTTATTTTTACAATCTTTTCAATCTCAGGAGTACCTTCAGCACGATTATCCACATAAGTCGTAAGAAGAACGGCATCACGGATTCCCGGAACCGCTTCCTGAATAACCTGGGTTTCAGTAGTAAACCATTTCTTATTTTTGATCTCTGATATGGGAGCCTGATAGCTCTCATGTTTACGAAACTCTTCCATGACATATCTTACAGAAAGCTCATGTCTCGGAACCACAACAGTTAAGTTATCGTGATCTCTTATGGTTGAAGCTGCATCCTGAAGTTTATCACGGTTCATCTCAACAAGCTGATCGACAGTCAGATTATGATGAACAGCTATACTGTATAAGCTGTCACCCGTCTGAACTTCATATGTTTCTTCTTTATTTTTATCTCCTGTAAGATCGGTGAAAGCCGTATCGGGATTTGCTAATTTATCTGCAGGAAGGTAACTTTCAACGATCTCAATCTTATCTTTGAAATCAATTTTTACAAGTCCGTATTTGAAATCATCAAACTCTTTATAATCGCCCTTTAAGTCCGCAGCATCCGCTGCTTCTCTTATAGTCTTATTAACACCGATATTTGAAAGAAGGGGCTTGAGCGTTCCTTCTTCTTCCTGAATTTCCTCCTTACTCTGAACCTTTGGCATCAGTACATTTACTTCTCTGGTAGGATCAAGTTCGAGACTTACATCAAACATATCCTTTTCATCGTACATTGAAATAACTCGTTCCAAAAGATTCTGTACTTCATCAATACTTGCCAGATTTAAGGAAAACTTATTTATTTTTACAGAATATGTCTTCTGAACCGTATCAAACTTACTCTGATTGAGAATACTTGCCATCTTGGCTGCTATTCTCTCAGGGGATTCTACAACACCCCACATCCTGCTCTCACCTTCGATAGAAAGATCTGCCATTGTAAGAGTCAATCCCTCATTGCCCTTTGCAATTGCTCTTCTGGCATATCTGTAAGCTTCGTAAGCATCATTTCGAGAACCCACGTTACCCACAACAGTTCCATTTATCTTTATCGTAAAGTAGTTATTCTCATTCTTTTCGTAATTGGTCATGTTTGGCATGAACAATATCCACAAAAAGATAATTACCACAGCCGATTCCAAAAACCATATTTTAATCTTCTTTTTAAATACCGTATCTCTTAAATTCATCGCATTAAAGTCTTTCTATAAGCTGGTTAAAGTACTCCGAATATCTTTAGAACATTAAATAAAAGATCTGCAAAAACCATAAGCACTATAATTATCAACAACGGTCCAACCGCATTATTCTTATATTCAACAATATCAAGTACCGTTTCCATCTTCTTATTGATCTCTGCTATCTCTTCCTCGATCTTCTCACGGTTTTTATCAACAATTGCCTGAACATTTCTGTATATCTGTACACCGACATCATGAGTCTTTGAATCACTCTCATGTATTCTATTGATAACTTTTTCAAACTCTTCAGTATAGTCCCTTGAAGCTTCCATCAATTCCTCAAGCTGTTCAAGTTGCTGGCTGTACTCTGCAGCATGCTTGCGCAATTCTTCGATTTCTCTTCTGTAATGCTCGGCTTCCTTCTTGATTCTCTGGGCTTCGGCCATCTCCGCTTGGGAATTGGCTTTTATTATGTCCTGTGGGCTAAACTTTTCAGCAAGTTTGTCCATAAAGTTTTCCATAACTATCCCTCCTCATATATGCATTACTCCCCTAATCTGCATACAATATAGCTTATCATCCATTATGCAAATTAGACAAGATTGTATTATCAAAAAGTTTATTATTGTGTACTTTTACTATTTGTTCATTGGTCGTTCATATTTTATTCATATTTAACTTGTATAGTAATTTCAGAGCAAAAAAACGACGAACTTAATTTAAAATTTAGATAGATTTTTTCATAATAGGCCGGGCGCAGCGATGTGTCTGGCCACTCCTCATTAATACGGTTTTTTAAGGCATTTCCCCATATACCTGTTACTACCGTCAATCGGCGGTAGTATTTTCAATTGCCTGAATTTCGTCATTAAGGGACAACATTCTCGCATCCAGATCCGCCACCATCTTGGCGCATTCATAGAGCTCGGTATTGATATGTACCGGTGCCTTCCCTTCAAATTTATATTGAATCTTGTGCTCCAGCGAAGCCCAAAAATCCATTGCAACAGTTCTTATCTGAATCTCAACTTTTACATTTACTATTCTGTCAGAAAGGTAAACAGGCAGCGAAACAATCATATGATAGCTTCTGTATCCGCTGTCCTTGGGATTCATTATGTAGTCTTTGATGGTCAGCACCTGAATATCCTTCTGGCTGCTGATCATCTCTGCTATTCTGTATATATCGGATGTAAAAGAGCATATTATACGAATTCCGGCAATATCATTCACATAGCGCACCATGTTCTCAATCGTGGACTCGTATCCGTTTCTCTTAAGCTTTTTTACGATACTTTCAGGGCCTTTAACTCTGGCCTTGACGTGCTCAATAGGATTATATCTGTGAACCTCCTGAAATTCCTCGTTAAGGATCTCAATCTTGGTCTGTATCTGCTTGAGCGCAGCATTATAAAGGAGGTTGACTTCCTCCCATGTGTGCATGTCATCGGATATTTTAATATTGCTTCCTGAAAGATCTAATTCCATTATCTACACCCAATATTCCTTGTTCATCGAAAACGCCGTTATCAAGCTCTGCGGCAGTTTTTTGTAATTTCTGCCAAGCTTGTAACCCAGCCATCTGAAGCCGCACATAATTATATAATGCGGTATAAGGTAACCCTTTCCTATATGTCTGAAATGCTTAACGGTCTGTCCGACCATCTTCTTTCCCTCTGACTCGGAACTTATATTACCGAATATCTCAGGATGATCTGTCTGTGATACTCCAAGGTCAAAATTTCTGTGGAACTGCTGCATGCAGGTGTAGTTATGTGAATGAACCACTCCCGCCTCCGGAACATAGCATATAGCATATCCCTTCTGGCATGCATTTCCCGCATATACCATATCTTCATTAAAGATTGTCTTATGCGTGAATCCACCTATTTTATCGTATATATCGCGCCTGTACATGGCACATACATTTGAACAAAAATAAGTTTTTATTCCCAATCTGCAAACATCCGCCTGAGTCTTTCTGATAAACTCGTTAGGATAGTTGAATTTTCTCGAATATCTCTCCGCAAGATTGCAATCAGGCTTCGGATACTGCCTTGCATATGCAGCGGCAACATCTTCATCAAGTGCCTTCGCAAGAGAAGCTATCAGCGCCTTATCTCTCGGAAAAGCATCCTGTGTCATCATAAGGAAATAATCTGCGGAAGAAAGCTTCACACCACGGTTTCTAGTCTCTCCGTGATCAAATTCTTTTTTGCTGACATGTTCAACGATAATATTTTCGTATTTATCTGTCGGATTCGCACCTGCTTTATCTATAAAATCATTCCAATACTTTTCTTCCGTATTCATGATGATAATATGCTCAGGTCTTATCGATTGCTTTTCAAGATCATCGATCAGTTCGAAAAGAGATTTATCCGGCTTATACGTTGGTATTATCACATCAACTTTATACATCTCTACCTCAATTATATTAAATAATCAGTCCCAATCAAAGAGTAACTGATATTTATAATGAACAAAAAGGGCTGAGCTCATACAGAACCCGGCCCTTCTATTTATATTCTGCTAAAAATCGCCTTACTTTCCTGTAACTGCGCTAGTCTTCTTACTTTACTATATTTCTTAATACCCGTAGGTTAATTATTTGCCTGCGCCGGTATCTGTACTGATCTTCTGACTGTACTTCTTAACATCTTCAGATACAGCATACTCAGTATCATTGAAGAGGAATCCGTGAAGCCACTTAACATTGCTCTCAAGATCCACAGGTGCTACAACACTCTTCTTTCCAACTCTGGCATTAGGATTAATCATGCCTTCGCTGGGGAATCCGGCCTGATCTACGATTTCATACTTAGGTACGTTCTTGATCAGTTTAAATATTGCATCAGACTTAAGTGTTGTATATGATTCCTTCAAAATCTTACTTGCAACATCTTCAAGTTCTGAAGGACTCTTCTTTTTAGCCTCTACAAGACAAGCCTGAATTACTTCTCTCTGTCTTGCCGCACGGTCGATATCACCGTTTGCCGTATATCTTACTCGGCAGTAAGCTGTAGCCTGAAGACCTGTAAGTCTCTGAAGTCCTGCTTTCTCTACAGGCTTATATTCCATCTTAAGCTCCTGAGCCATTGTGTTCTCGTAGTTATTAAGGTGCTTAACAACGTTCTCGGGAACATCGATCTCTACACCGCCCAAAGCATCAACAACATCTGTCAATCCTCTGAAACCGATTGTATAACAATGCTTAATATCCATATCAAGGTTCATATTGAGCATCTTGATTGCCTGCTCAGGACCGCCGTATACATATGCAGCATTACACTTATCATAAGAGTCATCACTAAGATTAAGCCATGTATCACGATATACGGAACAAAGTCTGATCTCACCTGTATCATTGTTGATAGAGCAGATTATGATCGAGTCTGTTCTTGTCTTCTTATCAAGCTGACCCTTTCTTGAGTCAACACCAAAAAGAGCAATATTTGTATATCCCTTCATGTGCTCACTGTCTGCAGCTGCATCACTGATACTTTCATTAATCTCAGACTCATCAAGATCGACTCTTCCGACCTTTGTAGCTCCCATCTTAAAGAATATGTTATAAGCAGCAACCAAAAGTAACAACGCAACTGCGATCTCACTTATAAGGAGTATTAATGCTTTATTATTTTTCTTACCATTTCTGGGTGCACCGGGTCTTGAAGACGATCCACCTCTTCTGGGGTCATCGTATCTGGAGCCTCTTCCGTCAGGTTCTCTTCTTCTGACAGGACGCTCATCATAATCATCATAATCACGTCTAGATCTAGAGTCTCTGCCTCTTCCTGAGGCTCTCATATCGTCTCTGTATCTATCATCTCTCTGAGAAGGTCTGCGACCGCCTCTGTCATAATATTCATCATCACGATTAGCCATATTACCTCTCCACTTCTCCATGTTGTCCCAACAAATTGGTCATTGATTATTAAAACTTCCATGCAACACTTTTTAACATTTGCGTAAAAAAGTTAGCGTATACCCAATACATTTTGCCACAAAAGTGAAAAATATACAAGTCTATACGCTCAATATGCATTTTTATTGACAATTCCGTATCTTATCGTCCCGATTATTATTCTGAAATCAAACATCATCGACCAATTTTCGATGTAATAGAGGTCATATTCAATTCTTTTTCTGATAGAAGTATCTCCTCTGTAGCCGTTTATCTGAGCCCAACCTGTGAGCCCGGGTCTTACCTGATGCTTAACCATGTATCTCGGAATCTCTTCCTTAAACTTTTCAACAAACTGGGGTCTCTCAGGTCTTGGTCCGACAATACTCATCTGTCCGATCAATATGTTAAAAAGCTGCGGAAGTTCATCTATACTTGTTTTTCTGATGAATTTACCTATCGTTGTAACTCTCGGATCGTCCTTCGTGGTCCAGCCCTTTTTCTCTTCAGATTCGGTCTGGACTCTCATGCTCCTGAATTTATACATATTGAATGTTTTGCCGTTAAGTCCCACTCTTTCCTGCTTAAAAAGTATTGGCCCGTTGTCCGTACTCTTTATAAGAAAAGCCACAACAAACATCAGCGGCGAACACAATATAATTCCTATCAGAGAGCCGATTATATCCACCATTCTCTTTGCAAGCCTGTTAAACGAATTTGTAAGCGGCACATATCTGATATTAATAACAGGAATTCCCTGTACATCCTCTGTAAACGGATTACTCGGGAAAAGAGATGAATAATCCGGAATAAACTTGGTATGTACTCCCGAATTCTCACACTTTGCCACAAGTTCCTCAAGTCTGTCGTAGTCATTAAGAGGAAGCGTGATAGTTATCTCATCATAATTGTTGCCCTGAAGATAATCTGCAAGTTTATCAATGTTTCCGATAACTTCTATTCCGTGATAGCTTGTTCCGATCGGTACAAAATCATCCAAAACACCTGCGATCACATATCCCCACTGGGGATTATCAAGAATTCTGTTGATATACCCTTCTGCTGCTCTTGAATAACCGACCAGCAAAATGTGCTTTATGTTATAGCCTTTTTTCCTGATAAATTGCAGGAATTTTCTCAGAAGCCCGTGAGCTATCGTCGTCGCAACAACGTTTATCGCAAAAAAGATAACCGTAAGTTTTCGGGAATAGTCGCCCTTGTTAATTACAAACAAAAGTACATACAATCCCAGCACTCCAAGCACATTGGCCTCGAATATATCAATAAACTCATCCCAGAGTTTAAGTGCGCGCCTTGATGTATACAGCTGCATAAGATAATAAAGAAACAAATACGCCGGAACAACATATATCAGATATCTAAAATATTCTTCCTGCGAATACTGTCCTATAGTGGGATCCTTGATTATAAAATAAGACGCAATATATGAACCGGCTATGATCAGCCCGTCCACAATGACATGCGCTCTATTTAAATGTACCTGATTGTCCTTGATCATACTCTTGTTGCCCCAAATCTTCTTGCAATATTAATCCACAGTTCAAGCTGAAGGCCTGCGCATGCAAGAAACTCCTTCTTTCCAAACTTCTGCCTCCTGTCCGCATTTTTCAAGATCTTGGAAAAGCCGGCCATGATTCCCCTGACATGGCTCATTCCCAATCCTTTACGCACATAGAAGACATGCTTAATAATAATCCCGGCGATAATAAAAGGTAAATTTATAATTATCTGCAAAACCGGCATATTCTTATAAATAAAGTATAAGTTATTACCTGCTGTTAATTCAACCTTAAAAGAGTTGTATCTTGAGCCCGAAGTTCCGCTTCCCGCGTGATAAACAAGGGCATCCGGGTCACAGGCATTTATATATCCCTTTATTCTTGCCCTGTATCCTATATCAACGTCCTCAAGATAGCAAAAATGTTTCTCGTCAAAATATCCGATTTCATCAAACAAAGCACGCCTGTATATCGCAGCACCTGCGCAAGCAGATGTTACGGCTGTCTGTTTCGTAAGAAAGCTGCTCTTTTTATCTCTTCCCGGTGAAAATGCCCATCCCAGAGCACAATAATAGTCACCGCAATCGTCAATAAACTCGGGATTTTTGAGCTGAAGAAGCTTTGCCTGAACACTGAAGAGTTTTTTTCCTCTGTTCATGGTTCTGACCAAAGACTCGACTGCCCTCTCATCGCATACCGTATCATCATTAAGTAAAAAAACATACTCGGAATCTGCTGCCTTTATTCCAACGTTCACGGCATTTGCAAATCCGGTATTCTCGTCAAGAGCAATAACTTCGACATCGGTGTACTTACCCATGATATATTCAGCGCTTCCGTCCGTTGAACCGTTATCGACAATGATAACGCGAAAGTCGCTATACGTCTGCTTTTTAAGACTTCTAAGGCAGTCATCAAGATATTTTTTTCCGTTATAATTGGGTATTACCACCGTAACTGTTTCCATAGCGATCATATCCTCTTAACAACCTGCGGATCCCACATAATTCTAAGTCCGCGTTTTCTAACTTCATCGCACACGCGGAAGCTGAACTCTATGATTTCTTCCTCAGAGAGCCCTGCAAATCTGTCATCTGCAGTATTATCATTAAATGTATCTAAATATTTCCGGCCCGTAATCTCTTCATAGGCGCCGATAAACTCAGGTCTTATCGCCATGCATCTTATATCAACCGCATAGCAATCCTGCTGAACTACAGCTCTGTGCTGAAGCCCTCCGCTATATCCTACTAAAAGCCCTTTATAAAGAGCTGTTTTGTCCTTTTCATATATTCCGCCCGCGATCTTCTTTTTATCATCTACGAGCTTACCGCCCACACATCCTATATCTTTTCTGCATGTCAGGATATCGGGCTTGTAATCTACCCTGTAGAAACCAAGATGCGGAAGATTTGAAACTTCTGCTTCTATCTTTGCATCATTAAATGCCGATTCAATCGCACGAAGCCCCGCCTCGTAAGCATACATCTTACTTGCAGGGTTGGCAGCGGTAGATTCGCTGTGGCATCTCCAGTGATAGAGAACCTTACTTATATGCGCCATCTGTCCCGAAGCCATGTCCATAGAAAGAGCCGCTTCGCAACTTGTTCTCAAAAATAAGTCAAAATCCTGCGCACCGTCAAACTTTGACCTTAGTTTTAATCTCTTTATTATATCCCCTCTTATAACCGTAAAGTGGCAGATATAATTATTTGAAAAAAGATAGTCCATGTTAAAAGAGGGCTTTGCATGATGCTCGTAAAAGCGCCTCTCGCCATTGCTGTCTTCAAACTTATCCTCATCTGAATATATAAGCCTTATAGGGCAGTTTTTATATCCGGACAGATGATTTTGCTTCATGCTCTTTTTAATGACTCTAAAGACCTCATAAAGAGCATCAGGAGTAAGAAGATCGTCGTGGTCCAAAAGACCTATATAATCTCCCCTCGCAAATTCAATTGCCCTGTTTGTATTCTCGGAAATCCCTGCATTTTCCTCAAGGCGATGATACTTGATCCTCGGATCGTTCTTCGCATATTCTTCCGCAAGAGTAAGAGCTTCAGGCGAAGCATCTGCGAGCACGAGCTCCCAATTTGCATAGCTCTGCGCTATAACAGATTCGATCATCTCCTTAAGGTACTCCGAAGGAGTGTTGTATATGGGAACAACAATGCTGAAGTTCACCGTCTCCCCTTCCTCTGCGAATCGCCTGTACTCAAGGTTCTGTTCCTTAAGGACATCTTCGGAAAGAGAATGAAATTCGTAATTCTCAGAAGCACGTAATGAAGTTTTTTCAAGGGCAGCAAAAAATGCGGCCTCAACACCATTGCGCTTAGCATATGTTATTGTTTTTATGACCGCATTTTTGATTCCCATAATTATTTATATCCTAACTATTTATTATTTCATATATAAGGAACTTACCTCTCGCTACGCTCGACGTAAGACGTTCGAACCAGCTTCGAAAGAACCTCAGCAGGTTCTCTCAGCTTAGCCTACCGCATTCTTAACAGCTTCGGTAAGTTCATTCTGAAGCTTTTCGGCATCTTCCAAGTTCTTACCTTTTACGCCCATGTAGAACTTGATCTTGGGCTCTGTTCCTGAAGGTCTTGCACAGCACCATGAATCATCATTAAGTGCAAAATACAGAACGTTTGAAGAAGGAAGTCCTGTCTTGGACTCTGCACCTGTCTCCATGTTTATAACTTTATCTGTCTTATAATCTCTGAACTCTTCAACTTTCCAGTTTCCGAATGTCTTGGGAGGATTATTTCTGAGCTTCTCCATGATAGCTGCGATCTGCTCAGCGCCTTCCTTACCCTTCATTGTGATAGAATACTGACCTTCTTTGTAATAGCCGTACTCTTCGTACATATCGATCATTGCATCCCAAACGCTCTTGCCCTGCTTCTTATAGAAAGCTGCAAGCTCGCAGAGGCACATAACGGCAACGATAGCATCCTTATCTCTTGCATGTGTTCCGGCAAGGCATCCGTAAGACTCCTCCAGACCGAATACATAGTTATGAGACTGATTGTTCTCTTCATAAATCTTGATCTGCTCACCGATATACTTAAATCCTGTAAGAACCTCAGTATAATAAAGTCCGTACTTTTCAGCAACACGTTTTGCCATATTTGTGGTAACGATAGTTGTTACAAAAGCAGGGTTTGCAGGCATTGTTTTTGTATTTGTACGCTCTCTTAAGATATACTCACCGATAAGCATACCGGACATATTACCTGTAAATCCGACATATTCGCCTGTCTTAAGATCCTTAGCGTAGATTCCGAGACGGTCTGCATCGGGATCGGTTGCAAGAACGATGTCTGCATCCTTTTCTTTTGCAAGTTCAAGCGCAAGCTTAAATGCCTTGGGATCCTCGGGATTGGGATATTCCAAAGTTGTGAAATCAGGGTCGGGAGCTTCCTGCTCGGGAACCACATACACATTCTTAAATCCAAGCTCTTTCAAAACTCTTCTAACCGGAAGGTTACCTGTTCCGTGGAAAGGTGTATATACAATGCTGAACTTATCAGCCATCTCATCGATAACATCCTGATGGATGATCTGCTTCTTAAGCTCAGCCATGTACTTGTCATCTATCTCTGTTCCAAAAGAAACATAAAGTCCCTGTGCGATTGCATCCTCTTTGGACATTGTCTTAACTTCATGATAGTCCTTTATAGCCACAACCTCAGCAATTATTCCGGTATCATGAGGAGGTGTTACCTGTGCGCCATCTTCCCAATATACCTTGTATCCGTTGTATTCCGGGGGATTGTGAGAAGCCGTTACCATTACACCTGCGATACATCCAAACTCTCTGAGCGCAAAAGAAAGCTCGGGTGTGGGACGTAAGATATCACTTACATAAGCCTTGATTCCGTTTGCAGCAAGGCAAAGAGCAGTCTCATCGGCAAACTCGGGTGAGAATCTTCTGCAGTCAAAAGAGATTGCAACACCCTTCTTAGCTGCATCGGGGCCGCCGTTTTTCTTGATATAATTTGCAAGTCCCTGTGTTGCTTTTCTTACAACGTACTTGTTCATTCTGTTTGTTCCGGCACCTATAACGCCTCTAAGTCCGCCGGTACCAAACTCAAGCTCTCTGTAAAATCTATCCTCAACTTCAGCCTCATCATTTCTGATAGCCATTAATTCCTGTTTAGTCTCGTCATCAAAATATGGATCGTTAAGCCAATATTCAAGCTGTTTTGATGCTTCACTCATTTTTTCTTCCCTCCTTAGGATAAAACTACTGATTTATTATAGCATGATTTATATTTCATCACGCTTTATTGATCCCTTAAACTCGAATACCCCTCAACATTCAGACTGTAATCGCTTCTGTCCAGAGAAAAATTCGGATTGTAATACGGATCTCCCTTATCAAGGATTTCCTTCCACTTTGTTCTAAAGTGTTCCGACTCATCTTCATAGCGTTTCGCATTCTCTCCCTCAAGGTCAAGACCTCTTGAAAGAGATTCGTAATGAAACATCTCAGCAAAAGGAGTAAACACGTTTAGATACCCTTTTTCTCTGAGTTTAAGGCAAAAATCAACATCGTTTAGGCTCACTTCAAAAGTCTCGTCAAGTCCTCCGACCTCATCGTACTTCTTTCGTGAAACCATGAGACACGCTCCCGTAACGGCACTTACATTCTGAGCATAGCAAAGTCTGCCCATATATCCCAGATTCATACCTGCCTGTCCGTAATGGGAATGTCCTGCTGTTCTGTGGGCGCCGAGCTTAAGAACAACACCTGCGTGCTGAATCTTTCTGTCGGGGAAATAAAGCTTTGCTCCGACCGCTCCGACATCCGCTCTCTGAGCGTACATCAAAAGTTCCTCTATCCAGTTTACGGTTATAACCTTTGTGTCGTTGTTAAGAAGGATGATGTACTCACCATCAGATGCCTTCACACCGTAATTTACAACCTTAGAATAATTAAACTTAGGTTTTGAACCGTCAGGATTAAGATTGCTCTTATCTTCGTAGAAGTCTACGACCTTCACAATATCTTTTAACGATCCTGACTTAAGTTCATCATAGTAGCCCTTTATCTCAGAGCCCTTACTTCCGTTCTCAACAACTATGATTTCATAGTTGTCGTAAACAGATTTCTCATATATTGAATCTATGCACCTTCTAAGATCCTCTGCATGTTCGCAATTGGGAATCACAATACTTACCTTAGGTGTTCCCACAACCTCATAGCTTATCTTAAAAATTGTCTCAAAAGCTCTGGTGCTTGTAATCTTAAAGTGATCGTATCCGTGGCGCCTTAAGTGGTCTGCCACGGCTCCCTTTGCAGCCTCTATCGCATAGGGTTTAGCGCTTATATCCGACGCAACGCTTCCCGCATGAGATCTCCAGTAGTATAAAAGCTTTGGAATATGCACGATATGCTCTGCTTTATCTGTAAGCCTCAATATCATGTCATGATCCTGGCTTCCGTCAAATTTAGTTCTAAAGAGCTCTGTTCCGTCAAGGAGAGTTCTTTTAAATACACTGAAATGACAGATATAATTGTTTGCCCTTAAGTTATCAATAGCATAATCAGGCTTAAAGTGCATTGTTATCATCTTGTTGATGTCATCGCCCTTAAAGGTCGTCTCATCGCAATAGATGTAATCCGCATTCTCCTCATTTATAGCCTTAACATACCAGTAAAGTACTTCCGGATGAAGAATATCATCATGGTCAAAAAGACCTATATACTCGCCCTTTGCAAGCTCAAGACAGTGATTTGTATTTCCCGAGATACCCTCGTTCTTCTCAAGCTTTTCGTAGGAAATCTTGCAATTTCCCTCTTTGTCCAAAGCTCTGCCTTCTTTCATATATTCGCTTACAATCTGCGATACAAGTCCGACATGCTCATCATCGGAACCGTCAGCAAGGCAAAGTTGCCAGTTTGAATATGTCTGAACAAGAACAGACTCGATCATATCTCTAAGGAATTTCTCAGGTGTGTTGTAAAGAGGCACCAGTATTGATATCAAAGGCGCTTTCTCGAAAACAGTCTCTTCCTGCTCTTTTCTTACTTCAGGAGTGGGAAAACTCTCCGTTCCGTAATGAGTCATGGCCTTTTTTTCTACCTGCTTGTACTTTATCTTGGCGATAACTCCCTTTACAGAGCCCTGATTTCTCACCCTGTCGATCTGCCTTATCGTAAAGTGCATGGCATTTCTCGCAGGTGTACTTGCCTTCCAGATAGGATTGTTCTTGATCCTTGAAAGCTTAAATTCAAGCTCGCTGTTCTTATCTTCAAGTTCCGCAATCCTTGATGCAAGATCTGCGCTCTTTAACTTTTCTTTTTCATATGCTGCTTTAAAATCAAAATCTTTTTCTGACATAAAAACTTCCAATCAATTCCTTACATTCAATTCTTAACATGTAATATGTTCGGTACCCAGTTAATGAGCTTAAGCCTGCTCGTTCTGTCTATTGCAAGCATTCCGATCTGATAAAATCCGGGTTTTAACTCACCCTTTTTAATCTTAAGCTTATATCCCGTAAGGTCCACATTGACCTGATCCTGGAGTCTGACCCTTATGTCAGGTCTGTACCAGATATAAGGCGTAAAGCTGTAAACTTCAGGTCCCACAGGTCCCGCTCCGTCCTCGTATCTCTCAACAAGTCTCAAAAGGAGCTTTTTATCATAAATCGCATTATCAGATCCGATAACAAAACTGTATCCCTTGAGATAATATCCCTCCATGTTATCGGCGGTGTTAAATCCATAAAGCCAGTTGTCCATAGACGCATTGTACTCGCAACCTACTCTCAGGCACTGGTCTTCTCTCGCGCCCTTGATACCCTTCTCGTGAAGAACGGGCGACATGTAGGGAATATCCTCAACAGGCGTATAGTCTTCTCTCGGAATGATCGCCGATATCGTCTCATCTTCCGTAAGATGCGGGCTGTAAAAAGGATCCTTGTTATACAGGTGTGCGTGTCTCTTCATGAGCACCTCACCCTCGGATGCCAGTCTCTCCATCTTCTTCGGATCAAGGTTATCAAGTCCCCTTGTAAGAGACTCATGATGCAAAAGATATGTATGATTGCAACAAACGTTGTAATAACCCTTTTCAAAAACACTATAGCAGAAATCCACGTCATTGAAAGCAACCTTAAGGTCTTCGGGGAAACCTCCCACATCGTTGAACTTGCGTCTGCTTATGAGAAGGCAGGCCGCAGTCACGCCTATCATGTTGTGTATTCCTCTGTTATAGCCAAAATAATGGCTCTTATTGTCATGCATCTTCTGAAGCTTGTGAACAGGGCCTCTTCTTACATTTGCAATTCCCGCATGCTGTATAAGATCGGTCTTAGGATAGATAAGCTTTGCTCCGACAGCTCCCACATGTTTAAGCTGGGCCTGTGAAATAAGCTCCGTCAACCATCCGTCTTTAACCGCCTCAATATCATCATTGAGGAAAAGAAGATACTCTCCCGTACAGCTTCTCGCTCCCTGATTACACATAGCCGAGAAATTAAAGTCCTGAAGCTTGTATATATAATTTATCTTGGTAAGTCCGTTTTTTCTTGGTGCTCTCGATGCATACACACCGTACTTAACCCTGTTTGACGCAGAACTTCCGTTGTCTATGACAACAATGTCATATGTTATTCCGGCATCCTTAGTTGTCTCGATTATCGAATTAAGACACTGCTGAAAAACCTCCGGATGATCCTTTGACGGAATAATAATACTCACCGTCACTGGCTTAAGCAGCATATGTCTTGAGTTATGAAAACCTCTTCCGTAAAAGACATCCTGCCCTGCGTTTCTGTGAAACAAAACCTCTCTTATATGACCGATCGGAAGCTCCGTTCCCGTCCTCTTCGCAAACGCCCTCTCATGAATAGCGAGCATGCAAAAGAGAACGTCGGCTGAAAGAAGTGATGCTTCAAGTCCGATCTGCTCGGGAGAATTTTTCTTATTCGCCGTTCCTCCGAGCATCTTGACAGCATTGTCATATTCAGGTATTGCATCGTGTACAGTCTTTGATCTGCAAGCAAAAACACTGCCTATATAAAACGCATTTAGATATGAATCCGGTGACCAGTCGGGCTTAAAGAAAGGATGGATATACTTTCCGCCGCTTCCGATCTCATCCTCGTCCGCATAAACAACGTTATGCTCCGGATGCGCTATAAAATACTGTTTTATTACTTCTCCGGCTCTTTTCGTAAGTTTTCCCTTTGGACTTACAAAAATGTATACCGTGTTTTCATCGTTTTTGGCGTCAGTCATCTCCCATACTTTTGCATATGGAACAACCTTTACCTTAGGTTCCGGAAGCTTATGCGGTATAAGTTCTCCGTTCTCTCCCGTCTCATACTGAACGGGCGCTTCCGCCTGGATAACAGGGCTCTTCTCGATGTTCTTTTGCCATTTGTCATAAGCTGATGCCTTGGCATTGACCATCCTGTTGTATTTAGCTGTTCTTTTTGTTGCAAGAGTACTTTTAACTAACCCCTTAAGCATTCCCCGTTTTTACTCCTCGTCTCTGTAATAACGTGCCTCACGCTTTTCAACAATCTTTCTTCCGATTTTCTTTATTATCCCCACTTTTTCCTTTTGCTCAGCACTAGGCTGAAGATCAACGGAATTGATAATAGCATCTGCGGCGTTTTTAGGAACCATCGTAGTAAGAAGTCTCACCGTGAGATGATTATTCTCCTTTACACTGAGTCCGCTTGCCGTAAGATCGAACTCAATATTCGGGTCGTCTGTATTAAACATGAAGGAATCATCTGTGATCCACTCGCCGTTTACAGGCTTAAGTGTAATATCCGCCGAGCCGTCCTCGATAGACAATCCGTTCCATGCAGCCTCTATCACTGTAACCATGCAGGGAGCAAATGCAGGATCAAGCCTCAGCACCTTGCACCTTGAATCTACCGGAATATCGAGACTTATCTCGTTCTTGTCATCGTATTGCTCCTCGGGGAATATCGAATCATCCTCCGAATATCCAAATCCCTCGTCAAAGTAAACCTGAACGCAGTCTGCAGCTCTTGCCGCATCCGCCGACTTTGAGAGTTCCTTTGGAACAATAACTTTTCTTCCTATATCTTTCCAGATCTCAACGAGAGACTTTCTGTTTCCCGTAACATATTTCTGGAATGCATATTCTTCATCAAGAAGAACCTTCATCTCTTTTTCTTTTAACCCAAGTCTCTCATATACAGGCTTCGGATCAAACTTCTCTCTCTTCCTGTCTTCGAGTCTGTAGCAATAGAGTGCTCTCCACACCTGCTCCTTGGGCGGAATACATTTTCCGTAAGTCCACTCATAATCAATTATAGTCCAGATAGGTCCGTTTACCATTATGTTGGAAAAGATAAGGTCGTAGTCGGACACAGGATAATCCGGCTTATAATTAAGTCTCTTAATATACTCATTTATAAGTGCATCGAAGGCTTCCATATCATCCCTGTCTATGCACTGATCAAGAAGTGACGCAAGAGGAACACCGTTTACAAAAGAAAAAACAGCACATCCTTCCGTCTCATCTATCTGGCAATCATTTATCTCAAAATCGCCGCCCCTGAACTTCTCCTGAAGTCCGAGATAAGCATCCCTTAGACCGAAAACATGCTCTCGTGCAGCCTCAGTCAGCGGGAATTTCTTAATAACTTTTCTTCCCGTTCTGCTTATGGCGATATCTGTTCTTATCTTGAATTCATCAACTCTGTCGTTGCTGTACTTACTGTATACGGTATCAAACCCGGGTCCCAGTATTACTTCAAAAGAGTTGGCAAAATCCGGATACATTCCGTCTTTGACAAGATCCTCATATGCATGTTTCTCGTTAAAGAGGATCATTCTGTCCCTGTCAAAGTTTCTGACATTGTCCTGAAGCTCTCCGAACTTAGGGAAATAAGAATCGGAATGGATCATTGTCATGAGCTTGTAATCAGGGTACGGATAGTAGAAATGATAATCATTCATTCCACACTTTTTAAATATATTGATAAGTCCGTTTCTTGTAAAAGTCTTGGCAACGCTGTCAGCCGTATAACCTTCGATTCCCTTAAAGTATGTTCCGAGATGATCTTCCGAACATCCGGCAAAATACTTAAGTCCAAGACGGTTCTCTATGGCAATTACAATTCTTCCGCCCTTTTTAAGGTGTCTGTTAAGCATTCTGAGGAACTTCTCGTACGGATTGTCCGTTCCGATATATCCCTGTCCGTACTCAAACACGCCGATAAGGAATATATAATCAAAATCTCTGTCAAGATCCGGCTCAATATCCCTGAAGTTTCCCACGTGAATGGTCACGTTTCCGCATTCTTTGTTCCTGTAGGCATTGATCTCTGATCTTCTTCTCGAAAGATCGCACGAAACAACACTCGCTGCTTTCTTTGAAAGCATTCCCGTTATCGCTCCGCATCCGGATCCGACCTCAAGTACCTTTGCGTTTGGATCCATAGGAATCCACTCGACAATATTCGCTCTCTGCTCAGAAAGATGGTAGAGGATAGGCCAGCTTGCTTTTTTCTCTATAATTTCCTGAAACTCTTCTTTTTTATGATTTTTTACAATCTCAAGAAGATCGTTCTCTACAGCACCGTCACTGTACAGATCGACCCCGGAATAATGTTTGAAATTAAGTGTGACATTGCCAATCTTAATCTGTTCCTGCATCTATATCTCTCACTTTACATGTTGTGTTCATGTCATAATATCCAACCGTATTCTTATCGGATACGACCGTGATATTAAGGGCATCATACAGCCTGTGGTATACAGTAAAATCATTCTGCTCAAATCCTGTAACCCCAAAGCTTAAAAGATATTCTCCGCCCTGTAAAGACATATTCTGTGTGAAGGTTATCTCCTTCTCATCACCTGCTTTTACAGGTTCCAAAAAAGCTTTCTCAACCATGGAATTGGTACCTGTGATCTCAATTCCCATGATATTCTTGAAGGTAAGTGCAAAAATAGGTGCCGCAACATCCTTTTCGAACCTGACCTTCATGTGCACCGTAAATTCAGTACCCTTGATTATTGAGTTCGACCTCACTCCGTTTGAATCGGTAGCAAAGTACTCATAAATCTTAGCCGATCCGTCGCCGTACTCAAGAGTATCGGGATTTGCACCCGCATCTTCCTCGGAAGCCCATTCACTAAAGGTTTCCTTTCCGTCTTTTCTTTTTCCTTTTTTACCGGCATTTGCGGAGCCTTCGGAACTACTCTTCTTTATCTTGGAATCAGCTTTTTTGTCTGCTTTGGCGGCAGCTTCCCTGATATCGTCATCGTAGAGAAGATTCTCTCCGTCGCTGCTCGGAAGAGGATACTGTCCCACAAGAACCTGCTTGTAGATATCTATCATCTTCTTAGGAGTTCCCTCTCCGATGAGCACTCCCTGATTCAAAAGAACCGCTCTGTCACAGTACTTACTGATACTTGAAAGATCGTGTGACACAAAGAGGATTGTCTTACCTTTTTTCTTAAATTCCTCAAACTTATGATAGCACTTTGCCTGGAAAAATACGTCTCCTACAGAAAGTGCCTCATCTACTATAAGAATTTCGGGATCGATGTTTATCGCAACCGCAAAAGCAAGTCTTACAAACATACCGCTTGAATAAGTCTTAACCGGCTGATATACATAATCTCCGATGTCCGCGAACTCAAGGATTGCGTCCATTCTCTTTTTTATCTCATCTTCGGAAAAGCCGATCATCATACCGTTTAAGTAGATGTTGTCGATTCCGTTATATTCCATGTTAAATCCGGCTCCAAGCTCCAAAAGAGCTGAAATATGGCCGTTTACGTTTACTTCACCAGATGTCGGAGTAAGAACTCCCGTAATTATCTTAAGGATTGTAGATTTTCCGGAACCGTTTGTTCCGATGATACCTACAGTCTCACCCTTTTTTACCGTAAGATTTACGTTGTTCAGGGCAATCTTTTCCTTAAACTTTTTCCTCTTGGCAAGGCCGAGTGAATCTTTAATCCTGTCCCCCGGCTTTTCGTAAAGCGTATATGATTTAGTGAGGTTTTTTACCTCAATAGCTATATCATTCTTCATGTAAATTTCTCCATGATCTATGGATTGTTTCAAAATTATGTATCAAAGCACATCCGCAAAGTGCGGCTTAAGGCGCTTGAATAAAACTGTTCCTATACAGAAAAGAACTACAACACACAGCCAAAAATATGTCGATGAATAAAAATGTTCATAAAACCAGGTTTCACCGTAAATTGAGCTTCTGTAACCTTCCACGATATATGCCATGGGATTAAGCTTTACAAACACCTTTATAAGATCTTCATACATTCTTATTTGCTCTATTGGCATCTGTAAATCATCAGTAAAATGTTTCCTGACAGGCTCTATAATATTGCTGTTAAGATCCCAGAGAATCGGAGTATACCACTGTAAAAGCTGAATTATAATACTTATGATCTGAAGGAGATCTCTGAAAAAGACAACGAGCGCACAGGTTGCATAGCTGATAGACAAAACCAGTATAAATTCACAACCAATGTAATATATGAGCTGAATCCAGTAAATACTGGGTTCATATCCCATAATCCATGCCATCGCAAGGAGCACACCCAAAAAGAATATATGAATAAACATTGCTGCAATTATTTTGATAATAGGAAGAATGCTTATTTTAAAAAGAACTTTTTTTACAAGATAGTTATATTCAAGAAGTGCTGTTGTTCCGTTATTAAGTGCTTCCACAAAAAAGAACCACGGTACAAGACCTGCTGTGAGGTAAAGCAAATGAGGAACTATCTCCCCGTTAGGAAGAACATGAGGATCAGTCGGAAAGACTTTTCCAAAAATAATGCTGTAAAGAATAACCGTAACAACAGGCTGAACTGCGGCCCATAAAGCGCCCCATGAAGATCCGGCATATCTTTTTTTGAAATCATTGACGGAAAGTCTCACGATAAGTTTTCTGCTGTTCCAAAGTTCAACAGGAAGAACCGTAAGTTTGTCATACCAAAAATAGACCAGAATACATCCGACACCTAACAAAATACATCCGCATATTTTTTTAAGCATCTCTGTATGTTGGTCTGCAAGAGGGTTGTTATGCAAAAAAATTATCAGCGCAACCATAAACGCCAATACATAGAAAACGCCCAAGAATTTTTTCTTGGGGGGTTTTCTGATTTTCATTCTTTTTTTCAAAACTCTTTAATTCCTCCCCATTTTTTGTCCTTATCGGAAAGGTTGAGTTCTACACCATCTATAAGCGGCCATTCTACTCCAATATCGGGATCGTTCCACTTAAGTCCGCCCTCATCATTGGGATGATAGAAATCAGAGCATTTATAAGCAAATTCGGCATACTCTGAAAGAACATAAAATCCATGAGCAAATCCCTTTGGAATAAAGAACTGCTTTTTGTTCTCAGCTGATAAAACAACACCGAACCATTTTCCAAATGTAGCAGAATTTCTTCTAAGATCAACCGCAACATCAAATACTTCTCCGTTAATGCAACGAACAAGTTTATCCTGAGGATAATTTTTCTGGAAATGAAGTCCTCTTAAAACGCCCTGCTTGCTTGCAGACTGATTGTCCTGAACGAATTCAACATCAATGCCTGCTTCCACAAAGTCATTCTTGTTATAAGTCTCAACAAAATAACCTCTGGCATCTCCGAATACTGTGGGAGTTATAACCTTAAGTCCCTCTATTTCACATGTTTCAACGCTAATCTTACCCATTTCTTATCTCCAATTCAATTTGTCCCCACAACAGCTGCGGGTTCTATATAATCATTATATTCTTCGTCATCCGTGTCATCGGTAGACGCTTCGGAAGCAGAAGATCCCGCCTCATCCTTTTTTGTAACCACTACAGAAGGTATTTCCTCATTTGCATCAAAAAAACCTTCTTCAAACAAAAAGGCTTGCGTATTATCACCTATCTGCTCTCCGTACATACCGATATCACTGCTTGAAGAGGTCGCGGCAGAAGCCCCCTCGCCGGAAGCTCCTTTCTTACCGAAAATCTCATTTATTTTGTCGGCATTTGTAGCATAGACTATGACCAGCACCAAAATTAGCGCACTGACAATAGCAAGCACCGCCGTCCTGAATACCTTATAGTCCATCTGCAACCTCAGATTCTTATCTTATAAGCCCGATCAAAGTCCGTTAGCAACCTCAACCAGATATTTACCGTAGTCGGTCTTCATAAGAGGCTCAGCAAGCTTAAGAAGCTGCTCTTTGTTAATGAAGCCACGCTTATAAGCAATCTCTTCGATACATGAAACATAAAGTCCCTGTCTCTTCTGGAATGCGCATACAAAATCAGCGGCATCAAGAAGAGAATCATGATTACCTGTATCAAGCCATGCAAATCCTCTTCCCATTGTCTCAACGTGAAGAGTTCCTCTTCTCAAATACTCATTGTTTATGCTCGTGATCTCAATCTCACCACGGGCTGAAGGCTTAACATTTCTCGCTATATCAACAACATCGTTGTCGTAGAAGTAAAGTCCCGGAACCGCATAGTTACTCTTGGGATTCTCAGGCTTTTCTTCAATGCTGATAGCCTTTCCGTTCTCATCAAACTCAACTACTCCGTATGCTCTGGGATCTCTTACATAGTATCCGAAGATTGTGGCACCCTTTTCTCTTGCCGCAACATCTCGAAGAAGTTTTGAAAAACTCTGTCCGTAGAAAATATTGTCTCCAAGAACAAGTGCAACCGAATCATCACCGATAAAGTCCGCACCGATGATAAATGCATCGGCAAGGCCTCTTGGCTGATCCTGAACAGCATAGCTGAAATTCATTCCGAGCTGCTCTCCTGTTCCAAAAAGATCCTCAAATATAGGAAGGTCTCTCGGAGTTGAAATTATAAGTACATCCCTTATACCCGCAAGCATAAGAGTTGAAAGTGGATAGTAGATCATCGGCTTGTCATATACCGGCATTATCTGCTTTGAAATAGCTCTTGTAAGTGGATAAAGTCTTGTTCCTGATCCCCCCGCCAAAATTATACCTTTCATCGTAAATCTCCTCTTTTATCTTCCTGAATACATCTTTGTGTAGTATTTTTCGTAATCGCCGCTTGTAACATGCTCCATCCAGTCATTGTGATCAAAGTACCACTTAATGGTCTTTCTGATACCTTCTTTGAACATGGTCTCAGGCTCCCAGCCGATTTCCTTCTTGATCTTATCGGGAGCGATGGCATATCTTCTGTCATGACCCTTTCTGTCTGTTACATACTTGATAAGGTCATAGCTGAGCTTAGCCTTTCTGGGGTCGCTGTCATCAAGCTCTTCTCTGAGAACATCGATGATTGTCTTAACGATCTCGATATTCTGCTTCTCATTGTGTCCGCCGACATTGTATGTCTCAAAGAGTCTTCCCTTCTCCTGTACCATGTCGATTGCCTTTGCATGATCCTCAACAAAGAGCCAGTCACGTACGTTCTTACCGTCTCCGTATACAGGAAGATCTTTTCCTGCAAGTGCATTATTGATCACAAGAGGAATAAGCTTCTCAGGGAACTGATAAGGTCCGTAGTTATTAGAACAGTTAGTAATGTTTGCGGGGAACTTATATGTATCCATATAAGCCTTTACAAGCATATCTGAACTTGCCTTACTTGCTGAGTAAGGGCTGTGCGGATCGTAAGGTGTTGTCTCATAGAAATAAGCATTCGGATCATCATCGAGTGAACCGTAAACTTCATCAGTTGAAACATGAAGGAATTTCTTGCCCTCTTTGAATGTTCCGTCGGGAAGTTCCCATGCTTTCTTAGCTGCATTGAGCATAGTAGCTGTTCCGAGAACGTTAGTCTCAACGAAAATCTCGGGATTGACAATAGATCTGTCAACATGGCTCTCTGCCGCAAAGTGAACAACTCTGTCTATGTCATTCTCTTTAAAAATCTTGTTGATGGCATCTCTGTCGCAAATATTTGCTTTGACAAAAGTATAATTGTCGCGATTCTCAACATCCTTAAGATTCTCAAGATTTCCAGCATATGTAAGTGCATCAACATTTATGATGCGAATGTCGTCGCCATATTTTTTGAACATGTAGTGAATATAGTTAGAACCGATAAATCCGGCCCCTCCGGTTACAAGATAAGTTTTCATCAAAGTATACCTTTCCTTTTCATTTTTTCGTGGCTATTATATCACAAGTCAGTGCCAAGTAGAAGAGTCCCATACCGTAGCACATATATCTGGGCTGCGGGAATATCATCGATCCCGTAACCACAGAATTTATCGCAATTCCCGAAAGCGTAAGAAATGCAAATAACAGAAAATCAACCTTCACATCCTTTTCATTTCCACGATTTCCAAAAACGCTGCTCAGGAACAAGAGCACAAACGAAGTCAAAAACAGCAGATACATAAAGAATGATATCGGGATAAGAATCTTAGGACTGATATTTGCAACCGATATAACAAACGCTTTAAGTACATTTGCGGTAAATACATATATTATTGCTTTGCCGTCGCCTTTTTTTATTCTCTCAAAAGCATGTTTTAACAGAGTTTTAAAAAGAATTCCTTCTATCTCATCTTCTTTTAGCTGAGCATCACACAGCTCAAGTCCCGGAAAATGACTCGCAACATATTCATCACACTTAACCTGCACGATATCAAATCCTATGACATCATAGCTCTCCGCGTAATGCGATGCCATTGCGGGCCAGTCCGAATTAAATACATTTGCCTGATCTCTCTTTTCATAACCCGGAGCATATTCTATATTAAGCTGCTGCTCATTACAGGTGTTAAAAATATCCGTATATAACGCATCGAGATCCGGATACCCTTCATAATCTTTAAAAAGTTCCGCATCTTCGCTTCTTGCCGTGTACATAACCGTATCAAGACCGCCCTTGCTGTTTCCGATATGCTCAACAAATCTTCCGCGAAGAGCCGAATTATACATTCTGTCAATTCCTTTTATACTTGCAACAGCCGCAACTATCATAAGTATGGTTATAAAAAACTTATGAATGCCTTCCTGCCTGTTTATAAAAAGATAGATCACAAATGCAGAAAAACCCCATAAAATAAGGCAGATAAGCATCTGTTTTCTGATACTTGCAATAAGTATCGCAAGCACAAATACTCTCACAAGATTTCGCTGAAGATATACTCTGTGCAAATTCCACAGCTCTATTGTAAAAACAACAAAGAGAGGTATCGCAAGCGATTCGGTCATAATGCTCTCGGAATACATCGAACCTCTTTTGGCCGCAAATCTGTTGAGCGACGCAACCGCCATCTGCGAAAAGACACCTGCGTATCCAAGAAGCAACGCCCCGCCTGTCTTCAGATAATGGCTTGCAACATTGTAGACTTTATTTCCAAGCCGCCACGACGCATATACCCACAATAGGCTTTGAATTATCACGGCACAGAAAAGATATGAAGGTTGCCCCTTATATTCGCCTGAGAATTTAAAGGTTTCAAATATCTTTCTGATAAGCGCCAAAAAAAGCGGGTAAACAGGCTCTCTTGAGAAATCCATGCTTACATAGCTCTGGGAATCAACGCACCATACAGGGCCGTCCAAAACCGCAATTCCGATATAAAAAATTAAAGGCAAAACAAAGGACAGAATCTTAAAAGATTCCAATCCTTTGTCCTTGTTGATGTTACTCATATATTGTACCTATATTCACATTTATTATCTGTACAAAATGTTAAGGTCAACATTTCCGGAAATACCGGACACTTTACCCTTTGATGTATGCTGCCACATATCAAATCTTGTAGCGTTATATGTAGGATTTGCAGCATACTGCGCAAGCCAGATCTTGTAGTTTGTAATCTGATTGGTATTGATCTTGCTTGTAAACCATGTCTTGTTTGCGTATACACCGGCCTTGTATCCCGCATTCTGGATTGTTCCGCAAAATGCCTTGATGTTGGCAGTTCTCTGCTCAGCACTGATAGTATCGCCTCGACCGTTACTTCCCTCTACATCAAGATATACAGGGAACGAAAGTCCATATCCCTTACAAAGCTCTATTACCATTGAAGCTTCTTCAACAGCTTCCGCTTCGTTTACAGCCTGTGTAAAGAAATAAACACCAACCTTAAGTCCTGCTGCCTGAGCACCCTTAATATTAGTTCTGAAAGTAGGATCCTCGATAAGTGCACCCTGAGATGAACCTCTGTAACCGCATCTGATGATAGCGAATTCGATTCCTTCGTTTCTTACAGCCTTCCAGTCTATAGATCCGTTCCACTTACTTACATCGATTCCTCTTGCTCCCGCAGAAGTTGTAAGGACGCCGTCGCTTCCAAATACGTACTCAACGCCCTGAATAACCTGCTTACCTGTTACGTACTCACAGTTCTTGTTGTAGTAATAGGTCTTTCCGTTTATTGTCTGCCAGCCTTTGTATTTGAAGTTGCCCTCTCCCTTGTCCTTAAGGAAGAAATTCTCTTTGTTATAGTAATCGGCATATGTTGCCTCTCTGAAACCACCTTCTGAGCTCTTTACATAAACCTGCTCACCATCACGAGTCTTAAGAAGCGCCTTCTTATCTACTACCGTTACCTCAATATCAAATGCATTATAACCTGTTGCTGTATATGTAACAGTTGTCTTTCCGGCTTTCTTACCCTGAAGTTCTGTTCCTGAAACGCCTACGATAGAAGCGTCTTTAGCTTTTCCTGAGAATCCCGGATAATCATTTGCATTTATTCCGATATTTGTCTTCTCGTCCTGCACAAGTGTAATCTTCTTGAACTTGATAGGAAGATCTCCTGCTTTCTTTGCATTAACAGTTACAGTGATATATTCGGTCTGATAATTCTCTGCTGTAACAGTCAGCTTGGCTGTTCCTTTAGCTATAGCTGAAATTGTATTGCCGCTGCATGATACGCATCCTGTATTGTCAGAAGTAATCTGAATCGCCAATCCGGATACTTTTGTTTCTATAGCCTTTTTATCACCTTCAGTAAGTGTTATCGCTGTCTCTTTTACAGGAACCTTGCCGTTTTTCTCAAGAAGTGCCTTCTTATCGGCTTCCTGCTTAAGCCTTGAAGCCTCTGCTGCCGCTGCTTCCTCTTGCTCTTTCTTAAGTCTTGATGCTTCTGCTGCCGCTGCTTCTTCTTTCTCTTTCTTAAGTCTTGACGCTTCTGCTGCCGCAGCCTCTTCATCTGCCTTTTTTTTCGCAGCCGCTTCTTCATCAGCTTTCTTTTTTGCTTCCTCTGCTGCCTTTTTTGCAGCTTCTTCATCTTCGCTTTTCTTCTTTGAATCTTCGTTCGGATTATTCAAATCTTCCCCAGACTTTAATGTATCATCTTTGTTTGATTCATCGTCCTTTTGGGAAGTATTGTTTGTTTCCGCTTCACCGTTTGTCTTAAGGTCTCCAGTGGCGTTATTCTCTCTAGCACGCGCAACCGTCCTAAAGTTAGTGAAGTCAATTATCGATGACTGTGACATAGGATCAGCAATGCTGTTTTTATCAATTTCCTTATATGTACCGTTTTTATCGGCAGCCGATCCGTCTGCGGGAATCTTCTCACTCTCAACATACTCAACAGTATCTTTGAGTGTTGATTCCACAACGTTCTTTACGGCTGTATCTTCTTTTGCAACGTTGATCTGTGATTCTTTCTTAACCTCGTTGCTGACATCAACCGGCTTCATCTCTACCTTATCTTTTACAGTTACAGACTTTGTAGATGTATCAAGGCTGTACTGTGAATACTCGGCAGGAAGTGCATTCGGTGTAACCTTATAAGTTCCGGCTTTCATTTCCTTTTTATAGATGATACCGTCTTTGTCGTCATCCTCGTAATCAACTTTAGATCCGTCGGGATTTTCGACAGTTACCTTAAAGGGAACTTTTGCAACGAGCTTTTTATTGCTTCCGATAAACTTTATCTTAAGGTCGCTCTTGATAGAAGAAACACTGAAGCTAACTTTTCCGCCTGTAACTTCTTCCTCTACCTTCTCTTCTACTACTTCTTCAACCTTTTCTTCTTTTGCTTCATCAATGATATTTGCGGTCATCTGCTTTGCTTTTTCAGCATCGGCAACCGCAACAAGTCCGCTCTGTCCAACAATCTGAACATCGCTCATAGTCGATCCGACATCTGCAAAAGCACTGATTTCATGACTTCTGCCAAGTGCTTTTGTATAGAAAACTCCTGTCGCGATCGCACCACCAAGAATCACAACAGCAACAACTGCTGCAGTTCTTTCTACCGCACTCGGACTCTTTCTTGTCTTTCCGGATCTACGTGCACCCTTTTTAGATGCTTTATGTCCACGGCTGTATTCTTCGTTGTCATATCTGTCGTCATATCCGCCGTCATACTCATAATCACTGTCGCAATATCTTGTGTCATACTCATTATCGCCATTAAATGCGCTTGCAAGATCTGCACTCTTAAACTGGCGATCATCTTCCGCATAGTCGCGATCGTCATCCGCATAATCTCTGTCATAATCGGAATCATCATACTTTTCATCGATCATGCGCTCATACCCGCGAACTTCATCGTCATAACTACGGGCATTATTTGAATAATAGCGATCATCATCCGCATATCCGTGGCCGTAATCATCTCCGTTTTCGTAGTCACGATCATCATCGGCGTAATCCCTATCATAATCTTCTTTTTCACATCTTCTGTCGTAGTCATAGCCTGCATCACTATATTTGCGGCTATCTACGTAATCTTTATTATCTTCATAATCACGGTCGTAATCGTAATCATCATAATCGCGTCCAACTTTGTAATCGCGATTATCATCAAAAACCTCATACTCCCTGTCATAGCGACGATCATCATACCCACGATCATCTACATAATCATCATATCCGTCGTACTCACGATCGTCACGAACATCTCTGTCGTATTCTTCTCTATATTCCCTGTTGTCTCGTTTTTTTCTGCCTTTAGAAGTCTTGCGGCCGACAAATAATCCGCGCTTAGTTATCTTTTTCATATACACTCCTCGTACGATTGATCAATTAACGTAACTAAATATATCCTCCCTCGATAACCCCCTATACCATATATAGCATTTTAACATTTTCGAAATACAATAACAACTTTTTGTTATCATTCGGATTTTTTATTTCTATATATCGTATATCGCAGATTCACGCCCCCAATCTGCATATTCATTTTACATAGGTTTATTTAGAAAAAAGACTGCTATCCCACATATAATGAGACTCATCCCCACAATCTTTCTCTTTGATATCTTCTCCTTAAAAACAATCCTCGACAAGATCAATACAAAAACATAGCTTATGGGCTCCATAACTACGGTTCCCATATATCCAAGTTTTTCTTTATTATAGCCAAAGACTACCGTAATGACCATTGACACCATAAGTAGCGAATATCCGCCTATAACAAGGCAGTTAAGATACTCCCTTATGGCCGACGGATAGCTCTTTTTCGAACTCATTTTCAAAAAGATCTGTGAAGAGGATGCTATAAGCTCAGCCAAAAGCATCATTAAAAAATACTTATACACTTTCCGCTTCCTCCTCCGATGAACTGTTCATAACTATAACTCCGGCAATAACAATAAGAACGCCGATTACCATCCCCGGTGTAATATTCTCTGAGAAAATAACAAAATTCCAGAGCATTGACCACATCAATGTTACAGCCTTATTGGAATAAGCTATAGAAAGCTGAAATTTCTTAATGACCTGCTGCCATATAACGGCATAAATTGCCAAAACAACAAATTCAAGTGCAAAAAAGCCGATCCATCCGAGAGATAATGTCGGATATTCGGAAGCGCATTTTGCTGCAACAGTTGAAAGCGAATAGACAATAACTGCTCCCTGCAACTGCAAAATAGCGGCTATACTGTTCTTTTTCATTCTTCCGATTTCCCTTCTTCTCCCGATCCGCTTTCCGTATCCACAATATTCTTATAGACTTCCGCAAAATGCTCCGCTATATGTTTGTTGCATTCGACATTTACATGAATATTGTCAACGAGAAGATCCTTACTGTTCTCCTCTGATATATCTCCGTTATAATTGTCGACAACACTTACACCTGGATTCTCAGCCTCTGAACATACCGTCATCATTCCGAGATAGTACTGGAAAAGATCGCCGTTTCCAAGTTCCAGCTTATCTCCCGCAACTACATTTCCGTCCTTGTCAAAGCCGTAACAGAAAGTAACGGTCATACCGATGATCCTCATATAAGGAAACTTTTCCTGAATCTTCTTGATTCCGGTAGCAAGCGCTCCATTATATGTAACTTCATCAAACTGATTGTCCGGGTTTCTACCTATCCTTCCCTTAAGAAGATCCTGCGCATTGTAGTAGATAACCAGAGTATCAACCTTATCCATATCAACATCTTCAAGTGTTTTTATACTGTCTTCAAACATTGAAGAATTATCAACAGAACTTGTCGCCTCGTGAAGCTTGGAATAATCTCCGCTTGTGATCGCATCTATTACGTTCGGGAAACAGAAAGCATCAAGTGGGTCGCTACCGTTTGCCGAACGAGCAACAGTAGTCTCAGGAAATCCCGCAGCTATGCATTTTGCGCCTGAAGCCTTTTCAATCTGAGCGGCAATTCCTGTATCGCCCAAATCGTGAGTTATAGCATCGTTTCCGACCATAAGAATTGTCTCTTCACCGTCGTTCTTATGTGCTGCCTTCTGCTCTTCAGACAAATAGGTAATAAAATCCTGAACCTCGGCCGCAATATTTTTCTCATCCGACTCCTTCAGTTCCATACTGCTGTGATCCCATTTCACGATCTGCAAAACAAAATACAAGACAATAGCTACAATTACACCTAATACAATAAAGTGAGCCCAACGCGGAATCTTGCCTTTTTTCTCGTAGTCTCCGTCGTCATCATCCTCGGAGTATCCTCTCTTGCCGCTTCTCCTTGCGCTCCTGCTATCCTCATAATACTCTTCATCGTCATAATCATCCCTGTAACGTCCGGATCGATTACCCTTACGTCTGCTGCCTTTGTAATCTCTCATATACTCGTCCTCCTGCCCGTCATCCTCGTAGTCTTCAAAAAACTCATCATCATGATCTTCATCTTCGTAGTCTGCAGGATAATCGTCTTCATATTCTTCATAATCGTCGGAACGACCTCTTTTTCCCGACGATCTTACATTCTCTTTATCAAAATCATAGAAGTCATCCTTGAAGTCGTCTTCATAGCCTTCTTCAAAGCCCTCTGAGTAATCATCCTCATAGTCATCCCTATAGCCGTCGTCTTCATAATCATCTCTGTAATCGCCATCATATCCGGCTTCATCTTCATAGTCGTCGGCGTCTCTGAAGTCATCATCGTTTTCAAATTCTTCCATACTGTCTCCTGCGAGGATATCAAAATCATCATCGCTGTATATATCAAAATCTTCTCTTTTATTTCTCTTATTTCTCATTACTGCATCATTCCTCTCTTATATTGGATATAGAGCTCAATCCGTATACCTTTGCCACATCACTGTTGATCCTGCTGTCCGGATCGTCAAGCAAAAAGAAGGAATAAAAATCCCCGATAGTTTCAGGATTTGTCGGGGCATCAACTTTAACATCCTTGCCTTTCATATTAGCAAAGCTGTCTGTAAGTTTCTTTGTCTCAACATAATTTTTTTGAAGTTCACCACTATAAAGCTTCTTGTTAAGCATAACAACGCTATACTTTCCGGGTGAAAAAGGTGTCGCTATAAAGCACACGAAAATAATTGCATAAAGAACCGCAAGAACGGACATCTTCTTATGTCCTTTCAAAGCTCTTCCCATTAACCATCCGATAAACAATGCCAGATTATCAAATGCGGCAGTCGTAGCCATCACTGTGATAAAAAAGCATCCGTTCGGAATCTGCTCCATGCCATATCCCATTACCTGCGCAAAAGCCGTTACCACCGGAGAAGCAAAAAACATAACTCCGACCACTATCCAAGCTGCCTTACAAAGCTTTATCCTGTCATAGATAAGATATCCGACAACCATAAGGCTGATAACAAGAACAAGATAATTCCTGTTAAAAAAAAGCCACCTTACCACATACTTATAATGCTCTGCCGCATAACCAATTCCGGCTTTTACATCAACTGCGCCGCTGTTTTCAATTCCATGTCCCGTCAAATTCCCCGGCGCGATCATATTTATAACCGCTCCTGCAAGACATGTAATAAATACTATCATATTATCTTTTTCAAGTCTTCTTCTCTTAATCGCAAAATAGATAATAGTACACAAAAGAAAATACACAAATATCCCCGTTATTGCAAGGGATGCTCCGACCGTCGCCGCTCCGAGTATTGCCGCAAAAAAAAGTGGCTCTCTTCCTGTCAGCGCAACTTCCTTGTTAAGGTTATAAATGATAAAAAGACCGATCGACGTAAGTCCAAATGAAATAGGAACCCCATACGCACAGGCTCCGGAAAACCAGTAAAACACTTCCCTGAACGAATCATACGCCGTAAGCGGAAACACAACGATCACGATCACAAATAATACAACATGCACGCCAACATCCGCAGTTTTCTTCATTATGACACAAGTCAAAAATATAACCGCCGCAAATACAAGCACCGCATTGATCACCATAGTGCCCCTCATTGCGGAAAAGCCGCCGTAGATTATGGGATTAAAAAACGAACCGATAAATGAAGTAAAATATGCGCCCTGTTCATGTCCGTATGCCTCATGCGTAAACTTACACGCAGAAACTATACGATTAAAGAATCCATCGACTCCGATTCCCGATCCCGCGTACCAATAATCATCCGACACCGGCACAACAAACATGGCTACTCTTACGATTGTCCCTACCAAAAACGCGATAATCGGAACCGATACGATCACCATTCCCCAATTTAATACTCTTTGCGTTCTCTCGTGTTTCATATACCCGCGATCTTTCTTACCATTTCCTCGAAAAAAGGTCTGCATAATCAAAGTCTGCAACCATTTTTCTAACAGTTAACAACCCCTTATCCATTTCCTCAACGGATTTAATTTCATATTTTCCATCCTTAAAGCATTCTACCATAAATTTGTTAATTGCGGGTTTATAATGTGAATAATCCGCATAATTACTAAGATTCAGGGTCTCCTCCATAGTCTGGAAATAAAACACCCTCGCATTTTTATACCCAAGAAGCCTCTCGGCGACATATCTGTATTGCTCCATCGTCGCCTCAAATGTATTCTCGCGCTTCACATTGTTCCAATACAGGATACTGTAAGGGGGGAAAAAGAAATAAAACTCCGTATCGGGATTTGCCTCCACAAAAGGAAGAATATTCCTTGAAAGATTTACTTCCGTTCTCTCGATAAGCCCATCTTTTTCAGTTTCCACAGGATTTATCTCAGGCTGCTCGTAATTGTGCATAACCCACTGAATATTGTAATACTCAGGTGTCCACCAGCTAAAATAGATTTCCGAAAAATCCGAACCTTTTCCCTGGATAGCGGGACGAAAAATATATTCAAATAATACATCCTTGTTTATGAGATATTTTACATCATTAATGACACTCTTGTCATATAAATACATCGGAAGCGGATACTTTGTTTCATCCGGATCTGCCGTCATAGTCGGAATATCTACGGCAAAGTACACCTGCTTTACAGGCTTTTTCTTCCTCGCATAGGTATTTTTATCAAACACGAAAGAAAGGATATTGTAGTCGTCCCTAGGATACGCCCCGCTGTAACTAAGTTTTACGGTATCGGTTCCAAGGATATCTTTAAAATCATCCGTGTCAAAATTAACTGTCATGGACGATCCTATGATACATCCGTCATATGCCATATTCCTCGCCATTCCGGGATTCTGACTAAGCTGATTGTCAACAATATACGGAAATCCCGCAACAGGAGTATGGAAATGAAAAAAAGGATCCACATACACCACGATTGCCCCACAGATGATAAACACAGCAATAACCATACTTATTAAGATGAAAAAGTACTTTTTATAGCTTTTCATAATTTTCTCCGCCCCCGTGCCGCCTGTTCATCCGGCCGGCACAAATGTATTATCAAATTGAAAATACATTAAAAATTCATATAAAGAAATGTACTTACACCCGAAAAACTGATTATGCTCCAGACCAAAAGCACCGCAGTAAGTACCGTCGTGCCAAAATTTATCTTGCACTCCTTAGAATATGAGACAGCGTTTTTTCCAAAAAAGATAATCACACTGCCCGCAATAAGAAAAAGCCAAAGACAAAGATCCCACGCAATGCTTAACTTCATAAGCGGAGTCATCTTTATCACATACCATATCTCATCGAGATTAAATCCATCGGCAAACGTGCTGTAAAAAGGCCTTATTCCGCCGACAACCATCCTCTCAAAAAGAAGAATAGCATCAGATATGCTACCCGCCCTAAAGAACACCCATGCAGCAGTTACATAAACAAAGGTAAAAAGAGTTCCACAAATTTTCTTACCTGCTGCGATAATCCGGTTTTCCTCACTCTTTTCCGATATCTTTTTCGCTCTTTTCACCATCCTTGTAATGATACTCAGAACGCCATGCATGATTCCCCAGACAACAAATGTGCTTCCGTTTCCATGCCAGATTCCGCTGAGCAAAAATATGAAAAAGATATTCAGATACGTCCTAAGCTGCCCTTTTCTGCTACCTCCGAGAGGTATATATACGTATTTGGTAAAAAACTTAGTGAGTGTGATATGCCATCTGTCCCAGAAATCACCTATATCAACAGCCTTATAAGGTGAATTGAAATTAAGCGAAAGCTCAAATCCCATCATCATACAGACAGATGCCGCAATATCGCAGTAACCGCTAAAATCAAAATACAACTGGAAAGAAAAAAACACAGCGGTAAGTATCGCCTCCATCCTTCCAAGATTGGGAATCGCAGAAAATCCGTACTCGACAGCCTTTGCAAAAGTATCCGCAAGGATTACCTTCTTAAACAATCCCATGGATAAAAGAAGCAATCCACGCATCAGTTTTTCCCAATCCATATCATCTTTATAAGCTTTTTTTAGCCCATCGTTAAATGCCGCAAAGCCCATCAAAGGCCCTTGCAGAATCTTTGGGAAAAACAAAATATAGATGAGATAGTCCATCAGATCATGTTCTTTGATCTCACCGCGATAAAAATCAACAATATAGGAAATCTGATTGAATGTGTAGAAACTGATTGCAACAGGAAAGAACATTCCAGCGTAAACAACGCTGTACTTAAAGAAAAACAATATCGCAATATTTACCGCTACGCCTGCGATCATCCAGATCTTCGTGTTCTTCTTTAACCTGATGCAATTTATGACATTTATGTTGAGGAAGATACTCATACATAAAATAACTGTGTTTTTAATCTCAAAAAGACTATAGAAAATAAGAGAGCCCAGAATCATCAATATATTCAAAAGGCTTTCTTTTTTCTTATAATCTTTGATTTTTGTCCTTATCAGAAAATACGCCGCAAGAAATATCGGCAGAAATAAAAGCATGAACTCATATGAATTAAAAAGCATTTTACTTCAACCATTCACTCCTTTTGCTCATGAGGAGCGCCTTAAAGATGTCAATATCGTCTACTGTCGTGAGTTTTATATTTTTCTCAGAGCCCTGTGAAAAATATACTTTCCTGCCAAGTTCTGTCATAAGCGTACAAGATGCGACAGAATTTGTTATCCCTTTTGAAAGAGCTTCTCTGTGAAGATCACAGATCTCTCCGAGCCTGAATCCCTGCGGAGTCTGAGTTCTCTTAAGGTTGTCTCTTGGGTATGTCTTATCAGACATTTCGCCATCCGTTGTGGTAAGCATAGCTTCCGCACAGGGAATAGCCGTGATGGCATTTCCGTACTGCTTTGTCTTCATGATGCAGTCGGATATGATCTCCGCAGAAACCATAGGTCTTATCGCGTCGTGGATAAGCACTATCGAATCGGCTTCAAAGTTTTTCTCAAGTTCATACACACCGTTTCGTATGGAACCCTGTCCGTTCTCTCCGCCCGGAACGACGTGCTCAAGTTTTGAAATATTGAACTGGCGGGCATAAGCCATAAGCATCTGCTCCCAACCTTCAACACACACTACGGCGATAGAATCAATCTCGGGATGATTCTGAAACGCCTCAAGCGTATATACAATAACAGGCTTCTCATTTACCGTAAGAAACTGCTTGGGAATGTCCTGCTTCATTCTGGCTCCCGTACCGCCGGCAATTATAAGTGCTATTGTTTTCATAATTATAGGTCCTCGTTTTTCTTTATAACATTAACGTGCATTGGAACTCTTTTATCCTCAGGCGGAAGACTCATGTAGTCCTTGTAAGTCTTCTTAAGCCACTTGTCGTGGTTCTTCGGAATAGGGAATTCCTTGCCCCTTATCATGGCTGTATCAGGTCCGTATATAAGGTGATCCGCATCAAAATCAAGTCCCCAGTATCTTGGATCGGGCTGCTCATTTGAGATGAAAAGAGTTGTCTCATCTCCCGAGCCCTTCTCATTACCCGGCGCTCTCTTTGCAAGTCCTCCGAGTGTCTGAAGCTTAATATATTTATATGCTATAACCTTAAATGGTATGCACTTTCCGACAGTTGTAAGAAGATAGGAAACAATCTTCATCACGCCCTTAAACTTCGAATAATCGACATAAGGTCTGTGCCCCATGGCAAGTGCATAGAGAAGCTTCATCCTGATAAGCTGCCACTTGTGATTATCCGCCTCTTTATCAAATACAAAAAGGTCGAGCGTAGGATGAGAATACCTGTGATCGTAGAAATCTTCCGCTCCAAAAGCTGTCTCCTCATAAGTAAGATCGTAATCCGCAATCTTGGTTATAAAATCAAAAAACTGAGGATATCTCTCAAATCTAAGAAGTTTAAATCTCTTATCCGCCTCTTTTTCATATACGTCAAGAAATCTCTCGTAATCTTCACGCAAAAAGAGAATGTCCACATCGTCATCCCACGGAATAAAATCCTGATGTCTTACAGCACCAAGGAACGTGCCTCCGTGAAGATAATACTGTATATTATGTTTTTTACATATTCTGTCAACCTCCGATAGCATTGCAAAATCCGACTCATGCACCCTGTCGAGGTATTGTTGTACTTCTTTATCCATTTAATATATTTCCTTAGTTCTTCTCTGCTGCTTTCTTTTCCTCAAGCGCTTTAACTACAACAGGATCTTCATAAACATAAAACTTACCGACTTTATCAACAACCTTCAGCCCGAATGTCGTAAGATCCTTACTCAGCTTCCTTTTCTCGGTATCCTCGGGCATAATGACATATCGGCACTCATCATTTCTTGTAGCATCGACAAGTGCTTTGGCATCCACTATTTCAACGCCTTCCGGTGTTACCTCAACATTTTTCATTGCATCATACACAGGATCCCAATACATACCTTTGGCTTCGCCTTCAATAATATCCGCTCCGTAAGGCATAAGGATATGCGTATCATACTGTCTCACAAACCATGTAAGTTCTTCGGGAAACGCCGCTCTGGGATTGTCTTCTCCCTCAGCCGGCTTGATCAGCTCACATATATCAATAACGTCCTGCTTAATATGATAAATATTCTCCGCCTTGTACATGAATTCGTTAGTATATACAAGCTTACCGGTAAGCATTATCACAATAACCACAGCGACCATTACAGCTCTTCTTATCGCGTCGCTCTTCATTTTCATCATGACCAAACATGCAGCATATGCAATAACGATATACATAGGTATCAGCCATAATATCCTGTAATATGTTTCAGGACTGTCCGGATCAATATGGCCGACATATATTTTCCTTGTGATCGGTAAAAGAAATCCCACGATCATAACCAGTGGCATTATTCCGAAGAGTATCTTTTTAACTTTATCTTTTTCCTTGACTATAATAAAGATAACAGAAGCAAGGAAAACGGCCATGTTCAGATAAGCTCTTATATCAGTTGCCGATTCTCCGCCAAAATACCGCCTGAGCGCGACAAAACACTCCATAAATATTCCGAACATATTATGCCCCACCTCCCATCAAAAAATATATCGCTATATAGATGAGATTTGGAACAACCGACAAAAATGCTCCTATAAGCACAGTCCATCTCTTTGATACATATAACAAAACAAGTGTAAGGATTGCAATAAGTCCGCACCCAAACGCAACTCCAAGTTCTGTACAGATACATGAAAGCACATTTACAAGAGCAAGCATTATCCACCATGTCGCAGTATGCTTAAGCTTTTCTTTAGTTCCTGTCGTCTCGCTTACTTTTGATGCATCTTCAAACATAAGCAGAAACATCCAAGCAATCATCGGAAGAACAAGATTGGAAAAAACAGCCTTACCCTGCCAGCTTCTCATCAAAAGAAATGTCGCAGGAGTACTGAGTGATACATTTCCAAACATAAAAAGAACATTTATAAATATCATAAACACGGGAAGGATTTCTTTTTTCTCCTTAAAAAGAATCTTTCCTATCCGATAATACACGTAATAAACAAGCGGTAACACAAAGAGCGGCATTACTGCATGTGACACTATCGTAGCATGTACGGATGAGCTCTTGGCTATAAAAGCTATCCACATCGTAATGGCAGCAAGTACATTTCGAACTTTAAGATCTATAGGTCCTCCGACATTGGGATCAACCCTGTTCATAGATCCCCATTGCTGCGCTATAAGAGAATTTGTCACATATTCGGCATCGTCCCCATTAAACGGAGCATACGCAAAGTTCATTACCAGCTGAAAAAGTACAAGTGCTATAAAGATTCCATAATAAATCTTGGTCTCCGTCTTAAGATCACAAGCAATCTTACGTGTAAACATTGCCTTGTTAAATCTGAAAGCACCTCCGATCGCAAGAAGTGAAACTATCACTACATAGAGTTGCCTGCAATGCGTAAATGACTCATAAACATAATTGATTATGCAGGGAATCGCGATTACTTCAAATATAGCAATGTAAATAAGAAATCCAAGAACAAAGGTTATCCCTACCGTCTTTTTTTCCTCAGGTAATATAAAGTTAAAAAGCTGTCCGATAAGATATGGCACTATTAACATCCAATAGATCAGGCGCACTACGGACCATGCAACCATTAACATATGTCATTCTCCTAAAGCAATTTTCTTATACTTAAAGCCGCATCACAGCAAACCATGCTTATCATATGACAAGCATGCTCTTTATGTGCTGCTGCAAAATATTGATTCCCGTGAGGTTTTCGCCACCTCTGGGAATAATAATATCTGCATATTTTTTACTGGGTTCGATGAACTGCTCATGCATAGGCTTAACCGTATCTGCGTACTGATTAAGTATCGACTCTATACTCCTTGCACGCTCGACCATATCACGCCTTATTCTTCGCATAAGTCTTTCATCAGCATCCGTATCAACGAAAACCTTGATATCCATAAGGTCTCTTAATTCTTTATTTTCAAGAACCAGGATTCCCTCAAGAATTATAACATTCTTGGGAACAATGTGTACTGTGGCATCTGCCCTGTTATGAACAGAAAAATCATAAACGGGAATATCAACTTCCTCGTTATTCTTAAGTTTTTTTACATCCTCGATCATCATCTGTGTATCAAATGAATCCGGATGATCGTAGTTAAGCTTGGACCTGTCCTCATACGAAAGGTCGTTGTGCGCTTTATAATATGAATCATGGTTGATGACAACAATATCATCTCCAAAATTCTCTTTTATCTTTCTTACTATTGTCGTCTTGCCCGAAGCGGTACCACCCGCAATTCCGACAATACAGATCTTACCTTGCATATCTTCCTCCTTTTGAAGTGTAATACTCCTGTTCCACCACTTCTCCGGTCTCTTTATCATATATTATTATCTGAATATCGGCACTCGCATGAGCGTCGTCATACAGATAGTTTGTATCCTGGTCGTCCGCCTCATAGAAAAGTCTGAAATCCTGCTCAACAGGCTGATAATACATATGTCCCATCGCTGTCTCAACATTCTCAAGATTCCCGTCGCCTGAAGCCTCATATGTCTTGCCCGTCTTTGGATCCTTGATAAGTATATACGGTCCCGACGTAGTCTTTATCATATTTGAATCCGCCAATCCACTGATGACATGTTCCATTGATTTATCCGTAAAGACCTGTGAACCTTCATTACAGTAGAAAACAAAGCCATACTCTTCAAGAGACAAAAGGCTTAACTTGGAAATAAGATTGCTCTCATCAATCGTATCATCTCTTATCGAATCATAGAAATTATCGCTCTTCTCATCCCAGTACGCATATGCCTCGTCGCCCCTGTGATCTACAAGCTTTGAATTGCTCTTAAGCCACTTTCCTATCGCTTTGGTCGTCTTTGTAGATCCGACAGCGTTCAGATGGCCGTGATCGTTTAAGTCTGAATATATATCGATAACATCCGAGTTAAGCATATTAAGATAAGGCACATTGTAGGCTTTTGCTATCGCTCCCGCTGAATTTGCGGCAATAATATCTTTATACTCAGGATTAAATGGATCGAAAGTCACAAGCACTCCGATGTTTCTCTTCTTACACTCTTCAATGATAGCCTCAAGATAGCGCTCTCCAACCGTTTCCTCGGGAAGAACTTCTCCCTTTTCAGGTTCCTTACAGAAAGTAAAAGAAGTCTCAACATCATATCTCATCTCTGCGCCGAACAATTCGTTCTTGGACTCATCTCCGAATACCGACTTAAAATCATCCTCGGAAATATATTCCCACCTGTTGTGATAAACAAGGAAATTAAAAAGAAATTCCCTTCTGATCGATTTATCCTGTATTAAATCGTTTACCGCCTCAACTTTGAGGTCGTTAAACGGCCACACGTCCATATTTAGGTGAAGCTGCTCAATAGAAGTATTTACTTCATCCTCATCGGGATTAGTCTCCCTGTCATCAAGATAACGATAGTTCTTCTCAAGCATATAGGCATCAACAACAACCCACTTCGGAGTTGTATACTGAAGTGCCTCTCTAAGTTCCCAATATGTCGATTGAAGGAGCGAACCGTGTCCTCCCATATTGTAAGAAGTATAACCGTACTCATTATAAAGAACCGTAGGGTTTATAGCATTTATTACGTGTGACGAGCCGATAAAAAGAACGTCTATCTGATCTTTTTTAGCCATTTCAAAGAAATCGGCATACTTATACAAGCTGTCTTTTCTCTCCAAAACTATCGTCGTTGCATATAAAATAATACCCACGGTTATAGTAAAAAATATGCACTTTAAAGCTATGTTTATCTTTCTTTTCATAAATTCATGCCCTTGTCAGTGCCTTCAGCACTACGCTTAATATGTTACTTCGCCGTCATGCTTAAGGAGTGATACACTGTTTACTCCGTCAAGTCCCGAAAGGCTGCTGCAAAGTTTTCTTCCGTCAGATGTTCTGATCTCGAAAGCCAGACTAATCTGTCCGTTTGTTATTGTTCTGCTCTTCTCACTGTAATAACTCTTACTCTCTGTAAGTATCTTCTCAACACCGTCATTAGTCTCGTCGCTGTCTCTGAAGCTTATCAGAAGAATCTGAGGAGCTTTTGCCTGAGGAACAAGCTCAAGAACAAGAATGAGTATCGTGATCGATGCGGAAAGCACCAGCGCAATCCCAAACAATCCGGCGCCGCAGATGATTCCGACAGCTATTGACCAGAACAGGAACACAAGATCCATGGGATCCTTTATCGCGGTACGAAATCTTACAATAGAAAGCGCACCTACCATACCCAGAGAAACAACAACGCTTGACTGGATAGTCAGTATGATTGCCGCAGTTATTATCGCGATTGATGCAAGAGAGATATTAAAACTCTTTGAATAAAAACTCTTTTTGGTAACAACTCTGTAAAAAAGATAAATGTATATTGCAAATACACATGTAAGCGCGATTGCTATTATTATTGTCCTAATGCTCATCTCCGTCTGAGCATAATTCTCCAAAAAAGATTTCTTTAAAATATCTTTAAAACTCATTTCTCATCCTCCGTTATAATGCTGTGCTTGATATGTCATCCTATCAAAATGCCCGCATCGGCATTCGACGGCACAATTCGTATTTAGAAAAAGATGTATATCTCATATTCTCAAGAATCATCACCTGTCTCAAATGATCGGGCAAAAGCGTATCGAACTTCACCTCGAGAAGATCAAGGTCTCTTGCCATAATAGGTCTTATCGGCAGGTCTTCATCAAAGAACCGGTCAAACATCTCGCTCGAAGAAAGACATCTGTCGATCGTGATACGAACATTTGAAGGTCTCCAGATATACGGAATCCTCTCGTATTGAACAATTGTTGCCGGTCTGAAGCCTTTCGTCATAACCTGCAATGCAAAATCATTCCATAAGGGTTCTCTGTTCTTATCCGGCTCGATATTTCCGGCAATTGCCGCTTCAACATCCGCTCTTGAAATCGTTATGCTGTCTTTATGTGTCATATTGCCCAGTTTTTCTTTACATTCAAGATGTATCACTTTGTCGCTGCAATTATATATTCTGATTCTCCATTTTCTTCGGAAATTAACTCCGTCTTCCTTCTCATGAAGGCAGGAATTGTACGGATCGTCAAAATACACACTGCGAATCAGATAAGACGTGCCGTCACGCACATGCGGATCTTTTTCCATCATGGCATCAAGCCTCATCTTAAGGATAGCGACGTCAGCTTTATTCATAAGATACTTCTGTTCGTTTCTGTATCTGTTACCCATAAAACTCTGCTCTGTCCTTCCTAATGCTGTTTCTGCGTAAGTACCATGTCTTTTGTGACCACGGTTTCGGGAGTAAATAACTCCTTGCCATAGTACCAATCATTGCTGTCATTGTAAATCGGGAGCACATCCTCACCTATCGTATATCCCTTTTTAACCGGAACCATCAGATCAATTCTGGCTTCATCCAAAACAAAAGTCACAATATAATAAGCATCTTCATTCTTATAATATGCATCAAGGAACTTAGTCCTGTCAGCAAAAACTCCGGTAATTTTCTTTACCGAATTTGCAAAAGAATCCGCCGGATCATTCGGCTCATCAATATCTTCACCGGACCACCTGTAAGCATCTGCAATTGCTGATTTTTCAATTTCTTTTTCCCATACAGGCACATCTTCCGAAAGAATCTTTTTAAGCTGCGGCTCAGCCTTTTCAAAGAAAAATTTCTTCATTCCGTCATGAAAATCTTTGTGGGAATCAAACTGCTTAAGCCACATTATCCCCGAATTGTCTTTATCCTTTACTGCTATTGAATTATTGTGAATCGATCTGATCATATAATTCAATCTTTCATTCTGAATAAAGGAAACATAATCGTTTATTGACTTATCAAAGTCCCAGGCCGGACCACCGTATAACTTCCTATCGTTTTCTTTAATATGGAAAAACTCGCTGTTATACTCCGTATCATAATTTATCGATATCTCCTGAAACACATACTGGCGCATCCATGATTCGGGATCATAATAGTCAGACCATATTTTCCCAGATCCGGTCTTTTCACCGTCAGAAAGATAAAGAGCCTGTTCCGCCTCATTAACAAGATCTGTCAAATACTTATGCTGATCTTCTGTAAGATTGGACGGCGACTTCACTTCCATCCATCTGTTAGGTGTCTCTACAATAAGATTTTCCGGAGTATCCTGAAAAGCATCGGCCGCTCCAAGCTCAACGAGATATCCTCCGGTGTTATTTTGGTTCATCTTCCTATCGCCGGCAACATTATTAACGACCTCAAGATTATTGAGATCAATATTTCCGCCATCGATATCAACCTTTTGTAAAAGCAGATAAAGTCCCTCATACTGCCCGTTCAGATAGACATTCACATAGCGAAATTCAGGAGAATACTTATCTCCCGTATTCTTAGAAAGCCTGTACATTATGGCATCTTTCATAAATGATCCGTCAATAAACTCCGATATAAGGACCCACTTTCGCTGCGCAGGCATCCCAAGTATTCCCACATCAGATTCAAGATTGAACTGATACGAACTCTTATCGAAGAAAAAGGATGAATTTCCGTGAACACGAATATTGCAGTTTCCGCTATAATCTTTGGAATCATCTCCATTTAAAACTGTGCAAAAACCTGCAGCGGTATTTCCCTTTACTTCCTTCAAAAAATCTTTTGTATCATTATATGTTCCCAGATATACCGAAGGAATCCCACTTGCCGCTATAAATCTGAAATCAGCCGTTTCGGTGCCTACTCCGGGAACATCTATCTCACCGTTCAATCTTTCAAATAAAGGTACATTTAAAACATCTCCGCCTGTATAAGTTTCATTACCGACAGTAACTTCAATACCTTCATCGCAAACAAGTTCGATTTCTTCTCCCTCATCCACAGGAAGATATACGTCATAGCACAGCTTACCGTCACTGTCAAAATGCGCATTTATTCCGCTCGCCGTTTCAACAGGATTGCCGCAAGCCACAAATCCCACGCTCTCCCATATTGCGAAATCGGAATCTATGTACTTCTCTGCACTTCTTTTTTTATCCGTTATAAGAAAAACCGTTACCGACAATGCTACAATGAGCAGCGTCAGTATGAGCCATATGCTCTTTACTTTTCTTCCACCGATCAACCGAAAACTACTCCTTAAAATTCCACTTTCAAAACTCTTTTCTAAATAGATTAAAACTGCTTATAGATGAAATCAGACACATCATAGCCGGGTCCCCAGATACCGCACACTACGGTAACCACGATTCCCACTATCATAATGATCCATCTAAGCCACAATCCCTGGCACAGTATCTTTTCCCTTATAATAATTCCCCTACTGTTCACAAGATCAACAATGATCATAAGCAATATGCCAAATACGCCAAGAAGAAAGTTTCCTCTTGTAAGCCCGAACTGATACATACTTCCGTCAACAATTTTCCAAGGAGTAAATGCAAAAGAATTTCTTATAATCCTTACAGCCTGCATTATATCGTCCGCTCTAAAGAACACCCAGGCATATGCTACCAGAATAAAAGTTCCCACTGTCTTTACGATTCTGTGAGAAAAGCTCGCTCTACCTATATTGAATGTCTTTGTAATCTTATCTCTTACAGGAGTAACTATGCTTCCAATCACTTGATATACACCGTGAAGAAGTCCCCATGCGAGGAAAGTGAAATCCGCGCCGTGCCAAAGACCGCTCACAGTAAATACAATAAGTATATTGATAAACTTTCTGATTGTTCCTTTTCTGTTTCCACCAAGCGGAATATACAGATAATCTCTAAACCATGACGAAAGTGAAACATGCCACCTTCTCCAGAACTCCGCAATCGACCTTGCCAGATAAGGACTGTCAAAGTTATTCATTACATCAATTCCAAGAATTCTTGCTATTCCGATTGAAATATGTGAATAGCCCGCAAAATCCGCGTAAATCTCAAATGTATAGAACAGGATTGCAACAAAAGATACCGTACCCCTTATACCGTCTTCGGCATCAAATACAGCTTTGACAAAAATAGCAAGTCTGTCCGCAACAACAAGCTTAAGGAAATATCCCCAAAGCACCTGAAGAAAACCGTTTCTGAATCTGTCAAAATCAATAGGCTTGGGATTATCGAACTGTTTTAGCATATTCCCCGCTCTTTCGATAGGGCCGGCAAGAATCTGCGAAAAGAATGAAACGAAAAGAGCAAATTTAAGATAATTCTTTTCAGGGGCAATATCTCCCCTGTAAACGTCAATCAGATATCCTACGGACTTAAGTATGTAAAAAGATAGTCCGAGAGGAATGATCATATTATTCAGCTGTATATTTCCATAGGCTCCGTCTGTGGCGATACCCAGAATCTGCATAAAGAAATTGAAATATTTGAACACAAAAAGAATTCCGAGATTAAAAAGCAGGCACAAAAGAAATACGAGCTTTGCCTTCTTCTTTTTTCCCAGATAAATACCTGTTGCATACACCGAAAGCATAGAAAGTACGAGAACGATCATCGCCCCTATGCCTGCAGTTGAATAAAATACCATACTTGCTATAAGAAGCCAGATATAGCGATACTTTATCGGAACTATGAAATTGATCAAAACGGCGCATGGCAGAAATACCATAAATGCAAATGATATAAAGGTCATTGTTTCTCCCTGTGGTCTATAAATCTAGTGAACTGTCACATTATTTATCATTATCAAAATTAATGCGTTTTTCCTCAACAACTATGGGACGTCCGATAACTCTTGTATTGATGTTGAGGATATACTCACCTGTAAATCCGATGAAAAAGAGCTGTATCGCTCCCATAAGGAACATTCCGATGATCATCGGCGCATAACCTGCGTGGAAGCTGTACCAGTGAGTAAGCTTGAGTATAAGATATACAAATGCAACGATCATATCTATGATCGCACAAGCAAATCCCGCTAAAGTGCAAAGACGCAGTCCTACCTTGGTATATGATGTAATACTAAGCATTGCCGCATCATACAGGGTATAGAAATTGTTATGTGTCTTGCCTGCTCTTCTCTTAGGCTGTTCATACTCAACCGTTGTCATATTGAAACCGGCTCCGTACTCGGCAACAATTCCTCTTATGAACGGAATCGGATCGTTAAGCTGCCTTAGAAGAGTTATAAAGGTCTTGTCATAAAGGCCAAAACCTGTAAAGTGCTCAATCATCTGAACACTGGAAATATTCTTTATTGTCTTATAGTAGACAGTTCTGAGGAAATAAATGAATCCGTTTTCCTTACTCGAAGCTTTTACACCGCTTACGATCTTGTGACCCTCTTCCCACTTTTTTACAAATACGGGAATAAGCTCAACCGGATCCTGGAAATCGGCGCACACGGGAATAACACAGTCTCCGTCAAGAGAGCACATGCCATGGAAAGGCGAATTGAACTGTCCGAAATTTGTGACATTAAATATCGCCTTTATCTTATTATTTCCCTCACAGATCTTTTCAATCTTATCTCTTGTTCCGTCTGTAGACGCATTGTCTATGAAAACGATCTCATAATCATAGTTTGAAAGATCTTTTTTTATAACTTCTTCAATTGCGGAGGAAATTCCCTCCACGTTCTCCACCTCATTAAAACAGGGGATCAAAACACTTATTTTTTTCATAATACTCCTAAAAAATGCGGTGCTATATCATCCTAAAGCACCGCATTAAAATTTAATGTATCGTCAATCTATTTCCACCTCATCTGCTTCATCTTCGGAAGTAGATGTTTCATGGTATTCCTCCTCAGTGTTAACGTTCCATATGTTGCTGCGGTCTGTCTCTCCACTTATGATATTCTTAACAGCCTCAAAGGATGTACACATTGAATGATCGATATTGTTATATCTATGCTGACCATTTCTGCCTACGCAATAGAGATTGTCGATAGTATCAAGATACTCGATGAGCTTGTCCATCTCATCATATGTATCAAAGTAAGCAGGATAAGCCTTTTTAACTTTCTCCATGTGATAGTCAATAACTTCATCCGCTTTGTCGATAAGTTTAAGCTTGACCATCTCATCGATTGCCATCTTGGCAAACTCATCCTCGGTCATATTCCACATGTTATCGCCTTCAAAGCAGAAATATTCAAGTCCGACCCATACAGTATTCTCAAGATCTTTTACAAGATAAGGAGACCAGTTGTTGTAAATCTGGAATCTTCCCATCTTAACATTTCTATCCTGAACATATACCCAGTTATCAGGCACAATATTTCCGATAGTCTTGATCTTGGTCTTATTCTCAAGATTAAGCTTGGGAACAAGTACACCGAGAGTCATATAATCACGGTAAGGAAGTCCTGCTGCAATTCTTGCGGGGTCTGCGGGAACATCATTCATTCCTGCAACAAGATCCTTTATCGGCATTGAGCTGATAACTACATCGCCGTCAATCTCAATCTCTTTTCCATCAACAAGATAAGATACGCCTTTGATATGATTGCCGTCTTTCCTGATTCCGGTAACCTTGGCATTTACAATAATTGTACCACCGAGCTTCTTAATCTCCTCAGCAGTCACGTCCCAGAGCTGACCGGGTCCGAGCTTGGGATACTTGAACTCTTCTATAAGTGAAGTGTTAACCTTACGGTTCTTAACTTTAAAAAGTCTTCCAAGATAGTCCTTGATTATTCCGAAAATAGATAAGCCCTTAGTTCTCTGCTTGCCCCATGAAGCATCGATCTCGCTTGGATGTCTGCCCCAGAGATTCTCGGTATAATACTCGAAGAACATTGAATAAAGCTTCTTACCAAAGTTATTGATATAGAGATTCTCAAGATTGTCCTCAGGTCTCTTGTGGAAAACAGAAGCCATATATGAGAATCCAACCTGCATCGTAGTCAAAAAGCCGAAGTTCTTAAAAGTCTCACCCTTGAGTGAAATCGGGTAATCATAAAACTTGGAATCAAAAAGAATACGTGAGACACGATGTCTCTTAAGCATTACTCTGTCTGTTTTCTCAGGATCAGGACCACCCTCTGTCATCTTCATCGGTCTGTCGAGAACTATATCATCATAAGTAGGTTTTCCCTGTCCGGGAAGCATCTTATCCCACCATGCATTAACTTCGGGAACCTTGGTAAAAAATCTGTGACCACCCATATCCATGCGGTTCCCTTTGTACTCAACTGTTCTTGATATTCCTCCAAACTGGTCGGTTTCCTCAAAGATTACTACCTGATAATCCTTTGACTTGGTCAAAAGCTCATAAGCAGCAGTAAGTCCCGCAGGACCTGCACCAATAATTAAGGCCTTCTTCATCACATTTATCCTCATTTTCTAAATAATCGTTCGTTCATTATCTTGAGCACGAACAATAATAGTAGTATACCCCACCCCATAACATTCTTCAAGATAGCACTCCACGCTACTCCCCACGCGGCATTGGGGTTATTGGCGATATGCGTTCCATAAGTCAGGTTTGCACAGGGGTTATGTTCGTTGACATTCAAGGCATAAGCAATCGGTAATCTTTATTCTTCGCTCCTAAACTCGCCCATAAATGGGCTCAGACAGACGGAGCGAGAGCAGAATAAAGATTCCCGACCGCTTAAGCTCTTGAATGTTACAACTCACATAAATACTGTGAAAACCTGACTTATGGAACTACACAGTGGCAAATAGCCCCACTGTTCACCACACTTGGTATACGTTACATTAACAAAGTATTAACATTTTATCACAATATCCCCTGCATATCAATTACAATATTTATAGAATCTATAGCGCAAACATTCACCTAAGTATGTGCCGTGCGGCATATAGTAAAAAAACAGACCTATATGGCTATTTATCACAGCCTGCAGCTACGGGTTCAGTTTTGAAATGTGCAGTTCTCGGACGAGCAAGATAATTTTCAAATTAAATAAAACCCGAAAATGCCGACTTCCCTGAGCAACGTCGAAAGGAGGCATTTTCGGGTTTTATGAAATTATGAAAATCACTGCGCAGCCGAACACAAGCATTTCAAAACTGATACCGTCGCTGCAGGCTGTGATAAATAGCTATATAGGTCGTCCGTTTACAATATCCCTCGGCGTCACTCAGCTCCTGCGCCGTGCTCTCTGGCGAGTGGATATGCTCCGGCCTTGAGCTTCTCATAGGCCTCGGGATAATCGTCCTTGAGCTTGTCATCTGAGATCATGAAATACTCATCGGGATCGAATTGTCCAATCTTTATAATGTCATTTTCAAGGTATGCGAATGGCTCATTTTCCTCATAGTAATTCGGAATGTGAGCAAGAAGCCTTGAAAATACCTGTCTTCCCTTCAATGTAAGGTGAGTTCCGTCCAAAAGATACTCTTCTGCGGTATCAAGATAGAGATCGCACTTCTTATCATCGTTCATCGCATCAAAATCGATAACATCGAGATCCTCTGCTACGTTAAGTGCTTTTCTTGCATAATTTGCAAGAGTATCAATTCCGTAACTTACTACGTAAGAGTCACCAAGGAACTTACCCTGTGAATCCTTATAAATTCCATAGAAAGGAGTCATAAGAATAATTCTTGCATTAGGGCTTATCTCCTGGAGAGTTTTTACACCTTCCTCAAGTGCTTCATAATATGAATGAAGCGGATTGCCTTCAAACTGTGTTTTATCAAGCGGCATCTTATCAAAGAAGTCGTTTGCACCATACTCTATAAAATAATAATCAACCTTCTCAGGATTAATACTATTCATATTATCCAGAACTTCGGGATAATTCTGAAAAACTCTGTCTCTGTCAATCTTTCCTGCAAGACCGTAGGTTATTCCGTTAAACGAAATAGAATCCCACTTAGACAAAGATGTATCAGATGTTGAATGTTCAAGCGCAGCTGTTGTTCCGCCGATTCCAAGATTATATGCAACAGAATTGGGAACTCTTTCAGATACAAGAGAAGCAATATCGTTACTGCTGTCTCTTCCGTTCTCAATCTGGCTGTCGCCGATAAATACCATGACTACTTTATCATCGCCTTCCTGCGGCTGCTCTTCTTCCACTTTAGTTTCTTCAACCGAAGCAGACTCTGAAGCCTCAGCTTCTTCAAGTGTCGGCTGATAAATATCTTTTGCCAAAACCAATGTTCCGGCCTCTGAAGCCTGATCACTTTTACCGCTCATACTAGCGGCAAGATCGTCATTTATAAATTCCAGTGCAGTGTCTGCATTTTTATCAATTGCAGTACATCCGCAAGTCAGCATAGCTACTGTTGTTACACCCACAATAAAACTAATTATTTTTCTCTTCTTCATTTTTCCTCCTCGCTGATACTTCACCAAGCCCTATTTTAACACCAATCTGTCAAAACATTTCGACAGGAGTACAAAAATTAATGAAATCTACAATCAATCTTAAGAAAGTCTTAAGAAGTTACCTTTCACTCGATAACGCATGTGCGCAATATTGGCAATAACTATTACTGTTCCGTCTCTTTCTTTTTTCCGAGTTTTACAACTCCAAGTATTATTACAGTAACGAATCTCACGATGTTCACCGCAACGAGACCATAGGCAAATCCTACCATTCCCCACTTATACGTAACCGGGATCACTATGGTCACGAAAACAATTCCATAAATGAGATTGATAATAAACTGAAGTTTTTCTTCCGTAAACGCAAGAAGCACGACCATCAATGAACCCGAGATAAAATAAAGGAGCTGTCCGAGGTTTGCCAAAAAGAAAAATTTCGAAGCCCCATCATATACATCGGGAGTAAAAAACAGCTTTACATATATCATTGAAAAGCCGCTACACACAAGCGCTCCGAGGAACGTAAGTGCCAAAAAAGCCGATCCGATCGTGGCAAATATCTTTTTATTCATCTTAATCTTATAATTTGTAAGATAGCTTATGACTACACCATTTAGCGGAGTCGTGAGCATTGCTACAATCTTACCGATAAGGCTGGCGGTATAAAAATCTGTAACCTGACCTGACTCGGCAAAATGCTTTAAGAGAATCCTGTCTGAATTAAGTATCAGATTTGCCAGCACGTTTCCCATGGCTATGTACCATGCAGACTTCATATTCTCTTTAAACGCACCCGACAAATTAAAAAACGGCGCCCTAAATATTTTTCCGGTCGCAACAGTAAAAATGATACCGAAAATCTCTCCGAGGAACATCACGAGAACCCAGTTCTTGGTAACCGGGTACAACATAAGTCCCAGCACATATCCCACAGATACAGATAAGAAGAAAAAGAAATATTCTTTAAATCTTATGTTCATCCTGTACTGAACATCCGAATAGTACCTGAAAACCGTAACTATCATGAGAACAAGTACGGGAACAAAGAGTTTTAGCGATATTCCCTCCGCCAGATAAATGGCTCCGAAAGTAACCGGAATAGAAAGAACGGCGATCATCAAAAGAAATACATTGTAATCTCCGTTTGTTTCCTCTCTGTCTTTTTTTGCCATCATTCTCGAATAACTGGCTGCAGTTCCAAATCCCGCACCCATTACAGAAATAATGGAAATTAAATAAAGAACGGTGTCAAATCCGCTCCTTCCAATGCTTTTTTCAATCTTGGAATAAACAAGAAGCTGCAGAACACCGTTATAGATGACCAGTGCAAGAACACTGAATATAAAGTCTTTGGAGGCTTTTTTTACAAGCCCCGACTTATTTTTTTTATTACTATCTTCCATTTGACCGCTAATCCTTATTTCATCATGTCTGTTTCTTTGTGACGCTGAAGCATGTTGAGCTGCATTTCAAACTCACGTCTGTTATTTACCGCAAGTGTTGACAGTATAACTCCCGCAAAAAAGCTCTGAACCGCAGAAAGCATGATAAAGCAGCAAACTATCAATGTAGGGAATCTGGGCACAAGGCCGGTGCGCCAATACTCTGTGAGGATAGGCACAAAGAAGAATACCGCAATAAGTGCAAGCACTGCCGAAATTATAAGGAAGAACCCAAAAGGCTTGTAGTTTCTGTAAAGCTTTGCAATGGTCTTAAGAACTTTCATACCGTCTTCATAAGTATTGAGCTTACTCTCAGATCCTTCGGGTCTGTCTCTGTATTCGATAACGACATTGTCAATCTGCATGTTGTTGTAAACAGCATGAATAGTCATCTCTGTCTCTATCTCAAATCCCTTTGAAAGAACGGGGAATGTCTTTACAAACTCATAGCTGAAAGCTCTGAAACCTGTCATGATATCTCTGATATTGCATCCGAACAGCTTGTTGATACTTCCTCTTACGAGATTATTTCCAAAGTTATGGAAAGGTCTTTTGTTCTCCTGATAATATGTTGATGAAAGTCTGTCTCCGACTACCATATCAGAATTATGATTAAGAACAAGGTCAACCATCTCGGGAGCCGAATCCATGGGATATGTATCGTCTCCATCAACCATCACATATACAAGAGCATCGATCTCGCGGAACATACGTCTTATAACATTACCTTTTCCCTGCATAAATTCATTGCGCACAACAGCGCCTTCAGCTGCTGCAATTTCTGCAGTGCGGTCTTTCGAATTATTGTTATATACATAAATAACCGCCTCGGGAAGTGCCGCTTTGGCATCTCTTATAACCTTCGCTATAGTCTTTTCCTCATTGTAACAAGGTATCAGTACTGCAATCTTATCCATAAATATCCTCTTCAAGTAATCATTATAAAGTAATCTTAGTATGTCTTTCCTTTTGCATAGGAGCTCACCTGGCTGTTAAAGGTTTTCTTTTTGCCATTTATCCAGGCATTTGTCTGCGCCTTAACCGTTATTCTGACATCATAGTCACCCTGCGCAGTATATGTATAGTTAGGTGCGTTAGTATATGTAACTTCCTTTATATCATACTCGGACTCTGCACTTTTTTTGTGTTCAACTACCACTTCATAGTGCTCGGCACCATCAACAGGCTCCCAGGCAAAATAAACTTCCGTGCCGGTCGCGCCTTTGCGGGTAACTCCGTCTTTTACTTTTGGAGCTGTAAGAGCATCTTCGCAGGTATTTCCGAGAGCAAATTCACTCCAATCTCCGCAAATGGCTTTCTTTGCATCGCCTTTATATGCCCTTACTTTGATCCTGATGTCATAATTGATCTTATCTTTGTATGTATAAGTGGGCTCATCCGAATACACATCCTCAATATGAGAATATGCTGTGCTTTCATGAGGCTTTCCTTCGACAGATATTTCATACCTGTCTATGTTCTCATCAGGTTCCCATTCGAAAGTTACTTCTACTCCTCTGTCACCGATCTTGGTAACTCCGTCTTCAATCTCGGGAATTATTATTCCATTCTTGGATTTCTTCTTTACATTTGATTTATCATCGGCTTTCTTATCATCAGTCTTTTTATCATCCGACTTATCTTTTGTCTTATCCTTTGACGTATCTTTTGCTTTATCGTCCGCAGACTTTCCTTTAGAAGCGCTGTCACTTGCAGACTTGCTCACCGACGAACCTGTTGATGCGCTACTTGCCGCCGCGCTGCTTTCCGAGCCTTTCTTCACATCCTTACTTACATCACTGATTTTTGAAGTAACATCATCCGAAGATAACTTTGATGATGCCGTAGATGCTGATGCTGACGATTTTTCTTTTGACGCATCAATTGAATTTCCTGTTGATGCAGATGTCGACGCTTCTAATGACGACGCCGTCGATGCTTTAACAGAAGCATCCGATGCTTCATTTGATGCCACTTCTGAGGAGCCCACAGATGCTCCATCCGAGAATCCTTCGATAGCGGCAGATGATCCCTCACTATAAGAAGTGCAACCGCTCATAAGACCGATTGTCATGCATAATGCTGCAACAAATTCTATTTTTTTTGACATTGTATAAATCTCCCTTTGTCAAAACACCCAAAAGGTAAACCACTTAACAATTAATAAATCCATAGCATTATAACATAATTCACATCATTATTCAGCATTTCCTTTGTTTCGAACCAATCCTCACTCTAATCCGTAAACATAGATATTGTAAGGAGAATTGTATCCGCTGTATTCACCGATTGGCGTAAGTCCTTCTTCACGCGCATTGGCTATATCAATTCGTGAAAAAAGATATTTGCACCCAAGTTTCTTAAGTTCTCCCGCATCAATATAAATATTGTTATCGGTAACACCGTACATACTCTTTGTCGCCATTACTATCGTCGCATCGGTTCCGGAATAGAGATAACATCTTGCTCCCCATTCATCGAAGTATGCTGCGGAGCTTGGATTTTTTGAAAGTGCCGGCGCGATTACTTTTCTAAATTCTTCTTTATAGCTCTGAGGATAAAAACCCAGATAGCCGTCAAGCGTTGCAATTCCGTTATATTCAAGGATTGCCGGATGCATTCCGTAGGCAACACTCCATTCACCTTCTTTGTAGCCAATCCCCTTTTTCACATCCGAAAAAAGTTCCTCTGAATAGAACTCTCTATAATTGAGATCATCGAGCTTATTTCCCTGGATATTTTCTTTTACTACATGATAAAGCGTGCCCCTAAGATCATTGTATCTTGTCGGCGTAATGATGACGATCACCACCGCCATCGCAATAACCACATATGACAAAACGCCCTTAAGAATTTCTTTCTTGCTCATTCTGTATGCGATAATAAACAGCATTGCGCACCAGATAAACGGGCTGAAAAAGACCGTCCTGTTAAACTGAAATCCTTTTAAAGGCGGAACCACTGTCGCAAAAACATCGTTAACTTCCCTGATAAAATAAATACCGTAAACAACCGCATTAAATACAAGGATCAACGCACAAAGATTATATACATCCGTAAATATTCCCCTGAAATTCTTTTTATAAACAAATCTTCCGTTCAAAAAGATCAGATATAAAAGACACACAGGCATTACGAAATACTTGTGACAATCCTCCGCATGCATCATGCCGTTTACAAACACATCAAGGATAAGCCCGGGCACCTCAGATGCCGGAACAAAGCTCTGCACCATCGTATCCCTTATAGTAATAACATCGGAAAAGAGCATCATTCCGAATAATCTGTATTCGAAGACGACGAATCCCACCGAAAGCGCCACAAGCCCCGCGATAAGCCCAAAGCTCGGCTTTTTGTCCCGAATCCACATCCATATGATTCCTATGAAAAGATATCCCAGAATAAAGAATCCAAAGTATGAAAAATACGAAACAAACGGATAACAGAAAATAAGCACAACATACTCTGCCATTTTCCGAACCCTCTTTGGATCGTCACTTTTCTCCGTCAAATATATTCTTCTGAGAAGATAGACTATAAGCGGGATTGAGGCAAAAGAAATCCCAAACGCCGGAAAAAGATTTAAGACTCCGTACAGAAATCCCGCACCGACAGCAAGATTTAATTCCGACGCGTATTCTTCCTTAAGGCAAAATCTTGCACGCTCAAAGAATGAATCTATTTTTTCACCCGAAAGAATCGTGCAATCAACAAATAACAGCACGCAGGAAAAGACAGCAATGCCAAGCTTTAATACATATCCAACTATATAAGCCGTAAACGGTGAAAAGATCATATACAGAACTGTATACAAAGAAGCTTCACCCGGAAGCACATCTCTTGACACTCCGCCAAGAAAAGGTGCGCTGACTCCGTGCGAAAAAAAAGTGCCGGTGTTTCTCAGCATCGCAAACTGAGCGATAAAGAGGTCCATGTTGTCATGAACCCCTATATAGCTGTTCTCACCAATGGCACAATAAAATACTGAAATAATCAGAATAAACAAAAGAACTGCAAATATAACAAAACGCCTTTTCAAGAGTTTCATTTTGTCAAATTCCCCTCAACGCCGACGATCATTTAATGTTGTCATCCTCGTTATTCTTATTGCCAATCTTCATTCTCTCATGACCGCCGAGCTTGTTTGCAGCGTCCTGGTCACCTCTTAAAATTGCATTGACAATCTGCATACGGAAGCCCGCATCAATAAAGTCACAGTGCTTACAGAACGGATAGTTCTGTCTTCCCTCTGCAATCTTCTTTCTTACTGCCTGGAACTGAGGACTTCCCCATGCTTCCTTAAGACTCATCTTGGTAAGATCGCCAAAATCGGTAGTCTCAAAGTTATCGCAGCAGCAAAGTCCCATCTTGCCGTTGGGCATGATCCACATATCTGTGAAAGGAAGAAGACAAGTCTCCTTAATAACCTTCTCGGTTGCCTTCTTATTGGGCGCACTTCCCGCTCTGTTTGTAAGAACTTCCTGAAGATATCTCATCTGAATCTGGATATCAAGGTCCTTAAACTCATCGGGATGAGCCTTTACATAATCATAGAGTTCCTGAATATTCTTATGAAGCTTCATCTCCATCGAATAGTTGTTGATGATAAGCTGATTGATATATGGAGCAACCTCTTTTACCTTATCGATTGTAAGAATAAGTCCGTTGGTAGACATGAAAATAAAGCTGTCCGGAAGTTTCTCCCTCGCATACTTGTGTCTCTCAACAATCTTGGTATCAAGAAGGGGCTCATTATTTCCGTAAAGTGTAAGATGTCCCTTATATCCCCAGTCTGCAAGCTGATCGATGATATTCTTATAAACATCGTCGTCAATCTTTGCAAGAGGTCTGCACTCCGCATGAACATTAGCTGTACAGAATGCACATGTGGAATTACATCTGTTTATAGTCTCGATATTTACCACATTGGGCATCGGAACTTCCTTGGAATTAAGGAAGTAATCACAATAAGCCTTCTGAGACTTACTTCTTGTAAAAAACTGTAATTTAAGGTATGCGTTACTTGCAAGCATAGGAAAATGTTTTCTTGCAAACCAGCCAAATTTTCCCATGAAACTGTTTACTCTTATAGGCATTAAAAAATCTCCTTACCACTCAGCCGATCACTCAGCCTTTTTCTGATACAAATAGTATGTAGCGGTCTGATTCGGATCCCATGGATCGATGAAGTCTTCCTGCAGAACAAGGTCGTAATCATCAACACCCTCCGCAGGCTTATTGACAGATATCACAAAATCAACAATTTTTTCATGAGTGAATCTTTTTTGTTCCTCAAGAACTTTTTCCATATGCTCTGCGTTCACAGTCTGTGTCTGGAAGTAATAGCATACGGGCAATGTATCTGTCACGGTGTAAAGTCCCGCATCAAAGCCGTTCTCATTTATGATCTTCGGATTCTCTATTCCGCTTGAAAGCACATGATCACGGAAATGATAGAGCCAAAGGTCATTTTTCGCAATTTTCATATACGAAACATTTGGTGAGATATTATACGCAGTAATTCCCGCTACAAGCAGCATCAATATCATAACCGCACTTGTAAGCTTGGTAAGTTCGTCCTTGAAGCCGTCACGATTTAGCTTAAGGTACAATCCTTCGAGCAAATAACCTATCACGGTAACTCCAAACACCGTAAATCCGTTTATCGGGAACGGATAATATGTTATGCTGACTCCTCCGATGAAAATGATCAGCGTAAGGAATCCCAAAAGCATTGCTATATTGACATATTCCACGACTTTAAGCGGAATTACAACTATATCTCTTTTTATAAGCTTGTATTTATCTTCAGGAATAAAAGAAAATACAAGAGCCACAGTAAAGTATAACGCACCGATAAAAATAGTCAAATACACTAATTTATTATCGTAAATATGATCGGTCATCTTATCGTAGATAACGGCCATTCTCTCGACAAAAGACAGTTTTTTCGAATACCCGAAAACATTTTCGTAGATGTACACACGTCCCCAGTCGACGATTGCATTATTCATTCCGAAATATACAAGTCCCGGTATAAATGTGATCGCCATTCCGCCAAGAAATACAACGCAGCTGACAAAAGCTTTTTTTACAGCCTTAGCCCCTATGATATCCGCAAAGAATACCATCGCCATCCATGCAAAGAAAAATCCCAGTGAATTGAACTTGATATGAAAAACGCATCCCGCAAGAATTCCGCCAACAAGAACTCTTTTGTATCTCATGGGTTCCGGATAGTTCTCTTTAAAGTGCCTTATCGAAATATACATTTCCCACATGATAAACGGGAAAAGAAACTCCTCAGCACTTCCGCCCCAGTAAAAGCATCTTGATGTATATACGATCATTCCCACAACCGGCGTTAGGATGTATGGCATGGAAACAGATCTTAAGTACACCTGCATAATCCTGAATGCCGCTTTGAGAGCCATTGTACATGCCAATATCTCAATTATGTACACACCCAGAAACGTTGTTCTAGAGATAAGAGAAGCCAACATATATATACTGTACTGAAAGATTCCCTTCTGATCGAAAAGATCCCTGTACGGCACCATACCGCTCAGCATACTCTTTCCGACAGTAAAATAACTGTTAGAATCATCCCATATATTAAATGCGTACAGGAAAGAAGATCTTGAGCATATTGTCATTATCACCGCACCTGTTATAAGGCACCAGACAAATGAAAACAGCCCGTCTCTCCTTTCATCGGGAGTATCATATTTTTTTGAGTTTATGTTCATGAATAAGTCCAAGTAGCACCTTTAATCCGCACGCAGCAAAAGGAAGCTGATAAATGTAATATCTCATTGCATAGCGTGAGGACCCTTCCCAAAATTCGTGGAAAACCATTCCACCAAAGATTAACAGTAACATCAGCATCTCGTAATCCGAAACATGCCTTTTCCTCAGAACTTCTATAAGATATACCACTACGCCCAAATAACAGAGCGTCATAAAAACATTCATAATCCAAGCTAAAACAGTACTTCCAAATCCAAATACAATACTATTTCCCAGCGCCGATATTTCATGGTGTCTGCTTACATAATCAAGATTTTGCGTTGATATGCAAACAGGATCGGCCCACTGGGTTATATATTTCCTTGTAAAAAATCTTGCGGCATAAAATGGATGATGTGCAAAAAGATCGATCCTCTCTTTGATATTTGCGATAGCCGCTTTCTTCGTAAGTTCCGTATCGTAATTATTTTCTCCAAAAACGGCATAATTATAACCATTAAACCACCCGGGTTCCAGGCCTCCGTCTTCCTGAAGTCCCATTGCTATATGTGCCACGGAAGGATTACCTTTGGGTATTTCCTCAAGTCCCGTAACCTTCGTGTAGTGATTGTTTATATACGCCTTTTGGCCGAACACAAAAATCAGCATACATATTGCTATGATCACTCTGTTTTTTAGCTTAACTTTTACATCATCATCTTTGGATCCGATACCATTAATAAACAGTATCATTATAAGCGCAATTACAGTAATTTCACAATTGGTTTTCAACATGACACCGATAGCAATGGCCAAGCCCGATCCAAGCCCGTATCTCTGCTCTCCGGTCTTCATGTACCTGATCATCAGATACAGCGCCAACGTCTGCGGTCCCATGCTGAGAATATCGCCGTAAATATAAGTCACATAATTGTAAAAAAACAATGCTCCCATAGATAAAAGCGACATAATGCCGCATATTTCCGCATCTTCAAAACACTCCATGCATATTTTATCCAGAAAATACATTGTAAAAAGAATCGATATCAGCTGCGCAATATCCCACGCAAGATAATTTCCGGAGCCAAAAACCTTAGTCATAAACTCGCCGAAAAAGACATATCCCAGCTGGAAAGGCCAGGTATAAAGATAGCCGCCTTTTTCCGTAAGCTGCGAATAATCACCTCTTACAAAGCTGTTTATGTACATATCCAGCATATCAGAATCATTGACCGGCATCGGTCTTATCGAAAAGATCAGCGTCAGGCAATACAAAACGCAGAACACAAGCCCTATTACCACAAGCTTTTTGTTCTTTGCAAAAATCTCTTTTTTCTTGAGAATGTAAAAGATAAACAGACTAAGCCCGACAGATATAACAAGAAGCGGGATATTTTCCATTTTAAAGTACAGCTTATCATTCTCCTGATGCATCTTGTAATAAATTGTTGTAAAAAAACTGCACCCAAGGATCAGCACCGCACCGAGAAGAAGACATGCGCAAATTGCCATATTAAAAGCTTTTTTAAGCTTCACTTTTCTCATTACCTCCGTTCAAAAGACCAATGATATCAGCGGTAACAAACAAATATGAAGCGACATAAAATACCGAAATGAAAGCAATATCAATTATTTCCGCCCCAAACAGCGTAATGCCGTAAACTATCAACGAGCATATATTTGCAACTATCATAAAAAGCATTATCTTCTTTCTCACCATCATCGCAAAAGGAGTAAGAAGGATAAGCATCGCATAATCATATCTCTCATGCATTCCAGGAAGAAGGATCACGCAAGTCCAGGATGTCCATATCGCAAGGTAAAGAACAAGATTTCTGTCTATCTTTTCCCTGAATCTGTAACAAAAAAACGCGATAACAACAAGCACAGCAGCAAGTACCATCACAGCCGCCGTCGAAAGAAGCTTGTAATGATCGTCGAACCCCCAGTTATAAATATTGGGGCAATAAGACACCATTCCGTATCCTTCCGAATCAAGCTCCCCCGTCTGTTCCAGATAAGCAAAATAAGTTGCTCTTAGTCCGTGCTTTGCAAGAACTTCCGGAAGTCCGGCAACAAGATAGACAAACGGAATCCACAGAAACTCAAGAATACTGAAAGCCGTCTTTTTAGAAAGCTCTTTTCCCTCATTCTCAGCACCGTTAAATCCGCCTGTAATGTAAATTATCAGGTAAAGAGGAAGGAAAAGTATCGCCTGAAGCTTAAACGCAAAAGCAACAGAGTACCAGATCATTGAAGTCCTGTATTGCTGCTTTAAAAGCTTGTACATCGCGATCATCAAAAAGCATGTATATACCGCATCAACCTGCTTCCAAAGTGCTCCGTCAAAAATAACGAAAGGCAGGTAAAGCGTCATAACACCGATAAAAACAGAGCAGCGCTTTTTTTCCGTAAGAAGATAAAAAATCTTGTAGATAAAAAACGCTGATATAAATTCACATATTGCTGGAACGATGCTGAGCGGCACCCATGCTTCGCAAGGAAAAAGCGAAGACAGTGCATAGATCACGTTAAACGGAACATAGTAATCCCCGGGAGCGTTTGAAAGTCCCTTGATGATTCCGTTTTGTCTGTAGAACTCAACCCATTCTTTATAATAAAAATTATAGTCCGGAGAAAGCTCTGTATTGGGCGCAAGTTTAAACCTTATGAATACAGAAATAAGAATAAGTAATCCGATAGCTATCTCGAATAAATACTTATCTATAAGGTTTCTTATGAGTTTGTCCAATGCAAGTTCTTTCTTCATGTATATTATTCTCCGTCATTTAAAAGAATTCACGCAGGCTATAACTCTGTCCTGCTCATCTCTTGTAAGTCCCGTGTACATCGGAAGAGATATTACCTCCGAAGCAAAGCGCTCAGTGATTGGAAGACTTCCCGCGGGCACACCCAGATATTCATACGCCTGTGCCATGTGAGGCGGGATCGGATAATGGATCAAAGTCATGATGCCGTTATCTTCAAGATATTGTCTTAATCTGTCGCGCTCCGAAGATGCTTCCTTACCGTTTTCTCCGGCACCTTCCGTCGGAACTCTAAGTACAAACTGATGCCATACACAGGTTGCATTATTCGCAACAGACGGCTTTATCACCTTTTTATTGTCAATTCCTGCCGTGTAGTAGTTCGCAAGCTCTTCTCTCTCTTTTGTTATCTCATCCATGTGAGTAAGCTTAACCCTAAGAAGTCCTGCCTGAAGCTCATCAAGCCTTGAATTTGCACCGACCACCATGTTATAGTAGCGCTTCTCACTTCCGTAGTTTCTGTATATCTTAACAAGTCTTGCAAGCTCCGGATCGTCAGTAGTTATAGCGCCTGCATCTCCGTAAGCTCCCATGTTTTTGGACGGGTAAAAAGAGAAACATCCGATGTCACCAAACGCTCCCGTCATCTTGCCGTTATATTTTGCTCCGTGAGACTGTGCACAGTCTTCGACGAGCTTAAGATTGTGTTTCTTGCAGACAGCACAGATCTTATCCATGTTTGCGGCATGACCGTAGAGGTGGACAACAAGGATTGCCTTAGTCTTGTCCGTTATCTTCTCTTCAATCTTATCTGCATCTATTTGATAGTATTCATCAGGCTCAACAAATACAGGTGTCGCGTCATTTATGGTTATTCCCATTACGCTTGCGATGTAGGTGTTGCCCTGAACAATGACTTCATCGCCCTTGCCGATTCCAAGTACTCTGAAAGCAAGCCAAAGAGCATCAAGTCCGTTTGCAACTCCGACCGAATGCTTCGTTCCTACATAAGAAGCAAACTCTTCCTCGAACTTCTCAACTTCTTTTCCAAGGATGTACCATCCCGAGCGAAGTACCTCGAGAGCCTTCTCCTCATATTCTTTCTGATATCTGAAATATCCGCGGTCCATACGGCCCTGCATGATTTTTTCCATACGTTGGTGGCGCCTTTCTGTTACTGAGTTCCAATGTTGAAACCATATCTATGTAAATGTTTCCTCGTTGTGATTTCCATAGATTCATATCAGAAAAAAAGTCTCATTTCATGGTCATTCAAAACATTCGACTTTTTTCTGATATTTCATCTTGGAAATCATCAACTCGTGCAAATATTTACATAGATATGGTTTCAACATATTCACTTAGTAACTCTCATTTCACTTATACTTAATTATTCAAGCTATAAGTTATTTAACATCCTTATCATCTTGTGAACGTTTTACTTCATCGATAATGAAAGGAGGACGCTTACGTGATTCCTCAAGTGCACGCCATATATATTCGCCGAGCATTGAAAGCATGATAAAAATGAGTCCGAATCCGAAAAGAACAACGCTCATAAGAGATGCATATCCAAGGATTGGAGTTCCTGTTGTAAGTTTCTCTTTTATTGTTAATATAATACCCACAAGCGATAATAATGCAAAAACCGATCCTATCGTCGCCATGCATCTGATTGGGAAATAGGAGAAGCTCATCATTGAATCCACAACGAGCTTGATTTTCTTTCCGAGAGTCCAGCGGGATTTTCCGACTTCTCTGTCTTTTCTGTGGAAGTAGATTTTTTCTGTCTTAAAACCTACCCACATAACCTGAAGTGTAAGAGATGAATTCTTTTCATCCATCATCTCAAGTACCTTGATTACCTGTCTGTCTACAAGATAGCAGTCGCATCCGCCCTGAGGCATGTCTTTATTTATAGTCTTTCTTACAAGCCAGTAATAGCAGCCGGCAAAAAACTTCTTAACGGCATTCTCATCTCTTGAGCCTCTGATAGCCAGAACCACCTTATTGCCGCGTTTCCAGCTCTCGTACATCTCAAGGATAAGTGTTGAATCTTCCTGAAGATCGGCCTGCTTGGTAACGGCGCAGTCACCTGTACATACGGAAAGTCCCGCAAGAAGCGCCGCGTGCTCACCAAAGTTTCTTGAAAGCTTGGTAGCTACAACGTTTTTATCCATAGCGGCAATCTTGTTTATGATTTCCCAGGAATTGTCGCCCGATCCGTCGTCAACAAAAACTATCTCATATTCTTCAAGCTTACCGAGAACTTTTTCCTTGAGGTCGTCATATAAAAGCTCCAGTGTATCCGAGTTGTAATAAACAGGAATAACAATAGAAAGTTTACTCATAATATCTTTTACCCATTAATTTCTTTTATAAATTCATCGTAGTCACGAATGTACTCGCTCTCGATGTAATGTTCGCTTGCAAGGCAAAGAAGAACCGAATCGGGTGAAAAATCATACATTTCCTTCCACACCATAGGTCCGAGATAAAGTCCCATTCTGGGCTTATCGAGAGCCACAACTTCTCTCTTCTTGCCGTCATCGATAAGAACCTTACTGCTTCCGCTTACATTTATAAGCACAAACCTTGTATATCTGTTGGCGTGATTGCCTCTCTTGATATCCCTCTCAGATCCGTATATATAGAAAACCCTTCTGATGTCAAAAGGAATGTCAAATCCCGATCCTTCAGCAACCACAAGATTTCCCTTCTCGTCTCCAAACTCTTTAAATTCAAGAACTTTATAGTTCTCGTCAAAGTCACTTCTCATATTATTTCCTCTCAAGTATTATCTCTTTCTTGTTGTAATACTCTGCCATTTTTTCATTTATCCAATAATTGCCTTTACCGGGTTCATCTATATCTGCAAAAAATAATATCTCCGGTTTAGCTGTATACTCTTTCAATACCGGGGCATCCACAGATGCATCATTTAATATTCTGAATCGTTCTTTATTTTCAGCCGCATATCGCGCAGCATTACCATTTGCAAGTTCATAAATACATGACGTTACCGAATAATAATGCGGACTCGGAATAACACAAAGTGCCGAGCCAAAAGCCAAAAGAGCAAGCAAAGTCAAAATCAATGATGAAGATGCATTCGAAAATCTGTCACCTGCATCACCGATCTTAAGTCCTTTATTTCCCTCAAGGTACTGTTTTGCCCACAATGTCACATAAAAAATCGTAAGAACCGCGAAAGCCACAAAATCCATCCATGCAAGACCACGCATTCTTCCCGAATCAAAATTTCCGACCCCGTACAATGGTGCCGTAAGATTTGCCGAAATCATTCCGTAAGCAAAAACCGTAAATACAAACGGATGTCTGAATCTGTATTTTATGTTCTGTCCCATTTTCCAAAAAATCGGAACAAGAATAAGCAGGAACACTATAGTTTCCCATCTCATCATTTTATCTATAATAACATCAAAAGTAGAATATAGCGATAAAAGCACCGATTTAACCGCACCGTAATGCGCTGTTATTTCAGCCTCTCTGTTCTTATTGCCGGGAGCAAAGCAAGAGCACATAAATCCGACAAGATTAAAAACAGCCGGAACGATCAACAACTTAAATCTACCCATCATCTTTTCATCAGCGTCATACAAAGTAACAATATTCTTCTTTGACAAAACTCTGATAACTATCAGTAAGAACGAGCATATAGCAAGTTCGAGAGATGTCATGTAATTAGCTCCGCCCAGACAAAATCCCCAGATGCACGCCCATACGAATCTCTGCTTTTTCTTTTTGTCATTATCTTCGTACACGCATCCGATCAAAAGTCCCAACCAGAAAAATGCCATTGCGAAAGTAAAAGTGTAATTTACAGCACCGCAGTACCAATAAAATGCTTCGGCTCTGACCGCTGACACACTTATAAACTGAGTCATCATGATCAGCGTTATCATCGCAACGGTATTCGAAAGATACTTATCAGCCTTAAAAACTTTAACGAAAAGAGCATTGAAAAAATAACAAATACCAAACGTAAGCATTCCAAGGACTATAAACGGAACAAGAAAATAAAACTGCGCTCCGTACGCATTGGGTCCCAATGCAGTCAAAAAGCTAGAAAAGAAATATCCCTCATAATGAAGAGTAAGATCTACTGCCTTCTCCACTGCAGCCCATATAACAGCAAAAATATTTCCGGTCTGAACAAACTTTTGATGCGGCTGAAGCATCATCGAAAAATCATCGGCGCTTGGATAATCAAAAAGGCCCATGATCAGCATCGGAACTATTCCGATCACATACAAAGCCGTAAAAAAAACGCTTAGTTCTTTTATCGTTATTTCTTTTTTCAAAAAAGGAAGTTTGTAACTAAACATAAGTATTGTTTATCCTTAACCGTAATATTCTTTATACCACTTTGCGAATTTTCTTAGTCCGTCTGTAAGCGAAGTAGAAGGCTTAAATCCAAAATCATTTTCAAGAGCCGTCACATCGGCATAAGTGATCTCGACGTCACCGGGCTGCATAGGTACAAGCTCTTTGTGTGCCTCGAAATCATAATCACTTGGAAGAACTCCGGCAGATATAAGTTCTTTTTGAAGAATATCGACGAAGTCCAAAAGATTGACGGGATCGTTGTTTCCAATGTTATAAACTTTATACTTCACACCGTTTTCATTCTCATCGGGAGACTTCTTCATAACATTCACGATACCTTCAACAATATCGTCAACAAACGTGAAATCTCTTTTACAATTACCAAAGTTAAAGATCTTGATGGTCTCGCCCTTAACAAGCTTGTTGGTAAATCCAAAATAAGCCATGTCCGGTCTTCCGGCAGGTCCGTAAACCGTAAAGAATCTAAGTCCGGTTGAAGGAATACCGTACAGCTTTGAATAAGCGTGCGCAAGAAGCTCATTTGATTTCTTTGTCGCAGCATAAAGAGATACCGGATTATCAACCTGATCTTCCACACTGTAAGGAATCTTCTTGTTGCTTCCGTAAACGCTTGAACTTGAAGCATATACAAGATGAAGAACGCCCTTATATGAATCGTCAGCTACATCCTCATCGTAAGAATGTCTGCATGCTTCAAGAATATTGTAAAATCCGATAATATTGGAATCTATATACGCATCGGGATTTTCAATCGAATATCTGACACCCGCCTGAGCCGCAAGATTTACGACAACTTCAGGTTTAAACTCTTTAAAAATCTTATCGATAACACTTCTGTCGGAAATACTGCCTCTTACAAGTGTAAAAAGCTTAGAATCCCCTCCTGTAAGTTTATCAATTTCCTTAAGTCTGTCCTCTTTGATCCCTACATCGTAGTAATCGTTCATATTGTCTATTCCAAGAATAGAAATACCTGTATCTTTATATTTTCTTATAAGTTCAAGCACGAGATTCGATCCGATAAAACCGGCTGCTCCCGTTACAAAAACTCTTTTTCCGCTAAGATCTATATTACTTGCTAACATTTTTAACCTCTTATTCGGCTCCTCTTCCAAAGAGCACGACATAAACAGTCTTCAAAATTATCCTGATATCCTCAGTAAGGCTCCAATTATCAATATACTCAAGATCAAGCTTAACCACTTCATCGAAGTCAGTGATATCACTTCTTCCGCTTATCTGCCAAAGTCCAGTAAGACCCGGAGTCATGGAAAGCCTTCTTCTGTAATGCTCGTTATAATTCTTGAACTCTTCTTCCGTTGGCGGTCTTGTTCCCACAAGACTCATCTCACCCTTTAAGATATTAAGGAACTGCGGAAGCTCATCAAGGCTTGTCTTTCTGATAAAGGCACCCACCTTGGTAATTCTGGGGTCGTCCTTCATCTTGAACATAAGTCCGCTCATCTCGTTCTTATCTTCAAGTTCCTTCTTGCGCTCCTCGGCATCTATATACATCGATCTGAACTTGTATATTTTGAAACGCCTTCCGTTCTTTCCTATTCTTGTCTGGGAAAAAAAAACAGGTCCCTTTGAATCGATCATTATCGCAGGTGCAAGGAAAAGTGTCACAATGCCTGTGATGATAAGTCCTACGATTCCGCCGAGTATATCAAGTCCTCTCTTTATAAAGAGACGCTTATAACTTGTTCTGTTCATCGAATAAGTAAGAACCGAGTAATCCAAGAAATCATCAAACTGCGTATTTGCCTTGCCAAATCCGGGAAGCTCCAGATTATAGTGAGTCGTGATTCCCATCTCCTCAAATCCCTGAATGATATCTTTCATATCTTTTTGAGGAATATTGGGAGTATTTATAAATACTTCATCGAAAGGATCCGTTATAAGACGCGATGTCAGATTGTTTATTCCGTCATGGACATGTATACCGTCTATGTACCACGGCTCACTTGATGTTTTCTGCGTATCTGAACTCTCTTTACTTATACCGCCCGTGCTTTTCTCTTTTGCATCCGCTGCATAAGCTCTTACGATCTTATAACCAAGATTGCCGGCATTACCGATCAATTTGCGGATAGTATCTTCCATAAGATTTCTCTCGGCTACGACTACCACACGAACTGCATTATTATCGCTTGAAATATATTTCCTAAAAGCATCCTTGAATATTATTCGCGAAAAATAAGTCAGAAGAATATCCAAAAATACAAATATGACAACAAAAAGTCTCGATACACTCTTTCCCCAGTTAAATAAGAATATAACAACAGAAGATGCCACCAACATTACAGTTATAAATCTTACAATGGAAAAGAACTCCCTGATATATCCTCTTACTGCAAAATCCCTGTTCCAGTCAGCAAGAAAAGAATAGACAACACAAAACAGGAGAAAGACAACACATACAAGACGATGTTCTGTCTCATCTCCGTACCCCTCTATATTTGGGAATCTGCTCCAAAATACATGTAACATATAATCACTGTATCTAAGCCATGTGGCAAATGCATATGAAATTATGATACATGCCATATCTATCAGCCAAAGCATGTACGTTTGAAATGTTTTATTTTTATTACTCATACTGAACCATTATATCATGATTTACGGATAGTCATTCTACAGTTCTATATCTTTCTGTTTTTCCTTATAAAATCACATATCAGATAACATAAAAACTTTGTATTTGTGACATAGTAACGCTTAAATAATCGTTCAGGATCTTGAAATAATCTGTATAACCACTCAAGTCCTATCTTTCTGATCCATTCGGGCGCTCTTTTAATTGTTCCGCCATGGAAATCAAAACCGGCTCCAACGCCCATCATAACACCATTAATCTTATCTTTATGGGCAAGCATCCATTTTTCCTGCTTGGGTGCTCCAAGTCCGATCCATACTATATCGGCACCCGACGAATTTATCATCTCAACATCCGCAGCATCTTCTTCTTCAGAAAGAGGTCTGAACGGAGGCGAATACATTCCAACAATATTTATACCGGGATATTTATCAAGAAGATTTTTTCGAAGTTTCTCAATAGTTTCTTCCGAAGATCCGTAGAAAAAGTGTGCTACCTTTCCATCAGTTGTGTTTCTAAACATGTGCTCCATAAAGTCAGGTCCCGCAACTCTCTCAGCACCTATATACCCTTCCTTTTGCTGAAGCTTTGCTATAGGACTTCCATCAGCAAAAATAAAAGCCGAATTATTAAGTACATCTCTATACTCAGGATTCTCTCTTCCCATAACAGAAGTATGCACATTAGAAAAACAAATATATTTTCCTGATAACTCTTTTAAATGCTTAAGAACATGAAATACCGCTTCTTCCGTTCTTGCAACCGCATATTTTATGCCAAAGACATCAAAACGTTCGCTGCGAACAGCCGCAGGTATTGCCGCGTAGTTCTCAATATCTGTCACAATTCCGGATCTGACATTATACCCATTTGCTCCAAGAGTAAGATATGTACGTATTCCACGTTTCTCCGTTTCCTCCAACAGTTCTTTTGCCGATGCCTGATGATCGTTCGCACCTATAAGAAGCATATCATCACAACCTGATATATAAAACTTTTCAATTATATCAGCAATATTCGTAACAGGAAGTAGCACCTTGTACGTCTTGTTATCTCCCATAGAAAGAAACTTGTCCTTATTTTTCTTCCTGTAAAGCATTCTGAAAACATACGAATATAGAATACTTATAGGAAAGAACAAGCCCATTACAGTTCTTGATGAAGCACCACCACGCTGAATAGCATATAGATACATCAAAGAAAAAGCATATACAATAAACTTCCCCTTGACTACCATCATAAAGTTTTCAAACGGATCCATTAAAAAAATGTGTTTTCTTCTACAATCGTAAAGCAAAAATACAATTACCTGAATTACACATGCAGTGACTGTAATTGAAAAATACAATATCGTATAGGAATTATCCCACACCATTATTGCAGCACCAAATTTTATGATCAGTTCAGTAGCCATTGTAAAAACAAGCGCCAGCTCATCAATTATAAATATTCTTTTTACAGGAAATCTCTGTTTTTTATAATTATTCATTTTTTGTTGATCTCCTAGCGTTATATCCGCCTCAACCGTGCTATTCTGTAGTAGATTATCATAAAAGCCTTCTAAAAAGCAATGCAACCACTATTCCCAAAAAGAAAATACTGGCACTAAAACGCGCTTTCTCCACTTTGGCCGCATTAGGTGCATAATATCCTCCTCTAACAGGAGATTCTTCAGAAGTATAATATATATACATCGGTTCATTTTCGTCAGTATAATTTAATACTATGTTTCCTTGTTTTTCTATATTATCTATCTCTTGCTCGGTGTACGTACCGGCAATTAGATCCTCATATTGTTCCACAGCATGCTCGCCGGGGCCATGATCTGCAAGAATGTATCTTGCGTCAGGTCTTTCTACATATACCATGACAGAAGTTACAAAAGAAAAAAGAACTATCGCAATACTAACAAGCTTTGCATTCTTACCCTGTATGTTACAAAATATTCTTTTTTTTCGAAAAATTGAAGTTGGAATGCTCAGCTTTTTTTGTAAAGCCAAAGTATCCCCCCTTCTAAAAGCAAGCGCCCCCGGAACTCTGCAAGATTTCTTTTCAATTATTTCCCATAGCTTTCTGCCCATAAAAACAAAAGCCAGATTCTTAAATCCTAAATTATACAAAAAAGGATCCGTGATTCCCATTATCAACATGGTAAAAGTGATCAATAATTCTCCAATGTTATTATTCTTTACCTCATCGCATATAAGAACAAACCATAAAATTGTAACTACAACAAAAGCAACTAATCCAAGCTGTAATAAAAGATATAACTGAGACATATCTACCGAAACATATGGACTTGATTCGGGATTACTGAGACGTTGTCCAAATAAAGTAAATCCATTATTGTACAAATAATACCTTGCAATTTCCCACCTTGATCCCAGCGTGTCATCATATTTTCTTACCAATGCTACTGTTTCATCTGTAGCTATCATGGGCCCGATTATGCTCAAAAACCATAAGATTGGAAATAATATAACCAAGACAATTTTTTCAGGTAAACCTATCTTATTTCTGTATAAATAAAACAAGTTAAGACAAATAAAGCCAACTATTACTAGTATCCCCGTCTGACTTCCAGAATATATAAACGGATATAATGCAAAAAACAAAATCCATGCAGAGCTTTTCCATACTCTGCGCTTGTCATCTCTACCAACCAGATACATTACCATTATTGAAAGAATAGTATAAGACGAACTCAATACGTTGGGATGAGAACCTCCAAGCGATCTTCTAAAAACTTCTCCAAAACCTCTTCTATACTGAATATATGCAACATCTTCCAATAATCCGAAAGCTGCCAAAAAAGATCTTATTGCCATACCACAAGCGCCGGTAAATGCCCCCCACTTAAACAATCTCCGGATATTTATTCCCTTCATCCCCATCATCAAAGCAAAATACAGCAATATTCCTTTTTCACCGCTCATGCAATAAACCAGCAGAGAAAATCCAATGGCAAACGCAATCAAAAGATATTCATAGACATTATGATCAGTAAAAGCTACGCCGATTCCCCAAAGCACAAATCCAACAACAAGCAATGGGCCATACATAGGCTTTCCTTCATATATCCCCCACATTCGCATTCCAAACATAAGTGAAAAGAATATTACTATGAATAATTCACCATATTTTATCGAACTTTCATTATCAGCAGTGCGTATCATTTTATATCTCCAAATCTAACTCACATTTCAAAATATAATCTTATCTATTAAAGACTTAAAGCCATACTTTTCAAACTCACTCTTCGCTTTGTCTGCATCTATATTTATCTTGAAATCATCAAGAGACTTTCCAAACTCATAGTCTCTTCTGATTGTGGCAAGATCCTTGGACAAAAGAGCCATCTCTTTGTACTGAATCATTGCTTTCAGAGGACTCCTTGTGATTCCGAGCTCTTCTTTCCACATTGCATTAAGCGCCTTCTGTTCCTTGGCATCCTTGCACTCCTCGATCGCTTCATAGATTTTTTCCATCGTTCCGTATCTTGCAAGGAGCGGCATTGCCGCGCTGCTGACGCCCTTAACTCCCGGAATGTTGTCACTTGTATCACCCTGAATGCCCTTAAGATCGGGAATCTGCTCAGGACGAACTCCATATTCCGAAAGGCAAAGAGGCGGTGTCACTTCAAACGCCTTATCGGGGATAGACACCATCTTACTGTTAAATCCATATTCCGCGCCGTACTTATTATGGAGCTCATCAGCTGTTTCCTGCTTGGTCTGAATAAGCCACACTCTTGTGTAGTCATTTACGAGCTGAAGATAATCGTGATCCTTGGTGATGATATATGAAGGTATCTCCTTCTCAAACTTTGCGGCAACGCTACCAACGATGTCATCGGCCTCATACTGCATGTCATACATAACCTGGAATCCCATATCTTCAAGCAGCTTTTCCATATTCACAAACTGCTCCTTAAGTGGCTCCGGCGTCTCACCGCGATTTCCTTTATAATCCGGATACTTTTCCCTTCTGAACGTATCCCTCGTCATATCAAAGGCAAACATCATATGCGTCGGTTTCTGCTCCTTGATTATCTTAAGGATTGCACGCATCATTCCGTACATAGCGTTTGTGTACTGTCCCGCGTCATTATGCATTATCTGTGAAAAGAGCTTTTCCTTTTTCACAGGATCTTTTTCAAATAAAAGAGCCTTCGGAAGGTTGCCGTAATAGTTTGTAACCAGCATTGAACTTCCGTCTATAAGAATAAATTTTTGGTTATCACTCATACTATCTTTTTCCCCACTTAATCCTTTTTAGTCTTCATATATTCTCGCACGATAAAGACTAATGTTGCAAGTGTGATGAGTTCCGACAATCTCCACAAGACCGGTTCCCTGAACCATATCTTTATCTTTCCGCTGTATCCTGCAGGAATTTCTACCCAAAGCTTCTTGTTATCTCCCATGAATGCTTTGAGCTTTTTTCCGCCCGCTTTTGCGGCATAGTATCTGTATCCCCAGAGAGGTGCTTCCGTCACAACCGTATTTTCCGTAGGGTTATCTACCTGCGCATAAATGGTCGTTCCGTTTTTCTTAAGTATCTTCGCCGTTGCGCCGGAATCTTCCCTTATTATCATATCTGTGTCAGTATACGGAACTGATTCTTCAATGTCCGGAATACTGAACTCAGCAATTGCCACATTACTTATCTCAGCATCATCATACATTGTAATGGGATGCGCTGTTTTCACAACATCTTCAAGAAGTGTGTTGCCCTGAATAACGCATGCAAAGCATATGACTGTCATCGCAACATACGTCGCATTCTTTTTATTAAGTTTACATACTGCATTCTTCGCAGTAACCGCAAACCAGAAAACAACCATGCCGCAGGAAACATCCAAAAAGTGCCATGGAAACTGCATATTGGCAAGAAGTTTGTATAGGATCGGCACATCCTGATAAAGCGTAAAATAAAACATCGAGTTGGTACTAAGAAGCACAAAAACAATGCTCAAAGCAAATACTCTTGCATATATCAGGCTTTTCCCTTCAAACTTTCCTGCAATAATAAAACCGAACGCAATTGTAAGTACTGCTATCGAAAATATTCCAAGCCCCAAAAACCCGCTCGTATCAAGCTCTTTCGCCTGCGAATAGCCAAAGAACGTAACAAGATCTCTGCCTCTTGCCCAGATCATATCCGTTATACTGTTTCCACTCACATTTTTAGATACCATATAATCCACGAGCGGAACCACAAAATGCAGATTTAAAAGTAGGATAGCTGCAACTGCCTTTAACAGAGGGATCAGAATATCTTTTTGTACTGTCTTTTCCACAAGAACCAGACAAAAAATCGGTATCACAAGTGCAAGTATAAATGTCGAAAGCACGTGACACGACAATGTAAGCGTAACTCCTAATGCAAGATAGATATAAGCGTTCTTGCTCTTTTTTGAATATATTTCCCACAAGCCAAGTATGACAAGCGGCAAGAAAATAAACGCACCAAACTCGCCAACCGTTGCCCCCGTGTAAACGCTGTGAAGTCTAAATCCAATAAGCGTGAAAAGAACCGATGAAGCAAGTCCCACATTCTTATCATCGGCTATTTTTCCAAACGAATAATATGAAACAAGTGCAGTCAACACATTTGTCAGAAAAATATAGAACTTATAGCCCGCCTGCAACGTAAAACCAAGATTCACCAATATTGCCGAAGGATAAAGAAGCAGATCTCCGTAGCCAACACCTGCAGCATAACCGTAGCCCCTATCCCATCCGGGATATATGTGCACAGGGAACTGACCACACTTAAGCCCTTCACCAAGATACACGATTCGTCTAAGATGATAAAAAATATCATCACCAAAATAAAGCTTATCGCTAAGAAGCGGATAGCTTGCATAAAGAACAGTAAAAAGAAGCACTCCGACAATAAACGCTTTGTCTTCAAAGAAACGCTTTGTCTCTTCTTTTTTTATACCAAAAAGATACAATACAATATCAAGAGCCATGAACAGTAATAAGAGCTTAGCCGTCTCATAGATTATTGTTTTGCCCCTTAAATACGTGATGCGTACTTCATTTGCAAGAACAAAAAAGCCGTCTCCCGTTTCATCCCTCTCGGGTCCCATTCTCACTTCAAAATCTGTTTTGTATCTGACCCATGAATCATAGCTGACTTCATTCATTTCCATAGGAAGTGCTATATGATCGCAATAAGCAAGATGTGCAGCCTTATCCTTTGATACATCAAGGCATGCCTGAAGTGTCGTATAACAAAAATGCCAGTTTTCTCCTGCGTTCGAACTATAATTTACATAAATGTTATATATACCTTTCCCCAGGTGCAGCGGCTTAGTTACAACATATGACTGCTCCTTGTCGGTGTGATCCGCATAAGCTCCGCTTTCACGTTCATATTCATTTGTTTCGCGATTCAAATAATCAACAAAAAAATCATCCTGAGAAAAAGAATAGCTCTCAGTTCTGTTGAATCTGAATGCATTTAAAACAAGCAAGATCAGTTCTGCAAGGACTATAGTTATTATAATGTTCTTCTTATCAGCAAAAAGTTTTTTCATAAATACTATCCGAAAGTTTATTTAAACATCCTTTCTTTGAACTAGCTATCTTACTCAAGCTTTTTTATCAGCAAAAACATAGCGAGGAACAAATTTCGTTCCTCGCCCTATTTTAAGAGAAATAACTTCTGTATTCAAGTTATAGATCATCCCCAAATCTTACTTTTGCATAAGCCTTTATTGCCTCAACGCATTTCTCAAAGCCAAGCTTACTGCTATCAAGACAAAGATCGTAGTTCATGGCATCTGTCCACTTGCATCCTGTGTGATGTTCGTAGTAGTCAGCCCTGTACTTATCTTCTCTGGCAATGAACTTCTCAAGTTCTTCACCTTCAAGGCTCTGAACCTTTCCTGCCTGCTCCATAAGAAAATCCTGCGGAGCATGGACGAATACGCTTATGACATTATCATAATCCTTGAGCACGAAATTGGCAGCTCTTCCGATTATGACACCGCCTGTAGTTTCAGCAATCTTTTTGATAGTAGCTGCCTGAAAATTAAAGAGATTATCAAACGAAGTAAAATCTTTGCTGTCAGGCCCAAGTATTTCGCCCGTATAAACATTTGCAGGCATCTTAAAAAAACCTATGGTCCTGCAACGTTCATCGGCATCCAAAAAGAGATCCTCGTTTATTCCGCTCTCTTCGGAAGCAAGGCGCAAAAGTTCTTTGTTATAGTAATTGATCCCAAGTTCTTTTGCCAGCATCTTGCCGACTGTCCTTCCACCGCTTCCATACTGTCTTGCAATCGTGATAGTAATATTCTTCATTGTATCCCCCTACTCTGGGATATACACTAAGCTGAATGAAGTCATGCTCTCGTTTCGCTCGCCATGACACGTTCGCACTAGCTTCGATAAAACCTCAGCAAGTGCTCTCAGCCTACTCACCCAGATATGCCTTTTTAATCGACTCATCATTCAAAAGATCGGCTGCATTTCCTTCTTTTACGATCTTGCCTGTCTCAAGGACATATGCTCTGTTAGCGATTGAAAGAGCTTTTTTTGCATTCTGCTCAACCAAAAGAACTGTCACACCGTCTTTATTAACATCTCTGATGATATTGAAAATCTCATTTACAAATATAGGAGAAAGTCCCATTGAAGGCTCATCCATCAGGATAATGTCGGGATGAGACATAAGTGCTCTTCCCATAGCAAGCATCTGCTGCTCACCGCCTGAAAGTGTTCCTGCAAGCTGTCCGGATCTCTCCTTAAGTCTTGGGAAACGTGTGTAGATTTTCTCAAGTGTCTCCTGAAACTCTGCACTATTATCTCTGGTATAAGCACCCATCTTAAGGTTCTGGAGAACCGTCATCTCCGCAAATACTCGTCTTCCCTCGGGAACCTGAGCCATTCCCATAGACACGATTTTATGTCCGGGAACTTTGGTTATCTCCTCTCCCTTATATTTTATCAGACCTGCATCCGCTTTGATAAGCCCTGACAACGTATGAAGTATTGTAGTTTTTCCCGCACCGTTTGCACCGATAAGCGCTACAACTTCACCCTTATTTACTTTGAAGGAGATACCCTTGAGAGCCTGGATAACTCCGTAATATACGCTTAGATCGTTTACTTCTAAAATTGATTCCATAAATATACCTCAAAAACTAATGTAGACTTAATATTGATATAAACAAGGAAGTCATGCTCTCGCTTCGCTCGCCATGACACGTTCGCACTAGCCTCGATAATACCTCGGCAAGTGCTCTCAGCCTACTCACCTAAATAAGCTTTAATTACTTCCGGATTGGAAAGAACTTCTTTTGTCTCGCCCTGGCAGAGAACCTTACCGAAGTTCAGAACCGTAAGCTTCTCACAGATTCCTGAAACAAGCTTCATATCATGCTCGATAAGAAGAATCGTCATCTCAAATTCTTTTCTGACAAGCGCGATAGTTTCCATGAGTTCTTTTGTCTCGTTGGGATTCATTCCCGCAGCAGGCTCATCCAGAAGAAGAAGCTTGGGATCTGTCGCCATAGCTCTTACGATCTCGAGCTTTCTCTGCTTTCCGTAAGGAAGGTTCGATGCAAGAGTATCTCTTTCTCCGTCAAGGTCAAATACTTTCAGAAGTCGCATAGCTTCATCATCAATCTGCTTCTCGACTTTTTTGTATCTTCCCACATGAAGGATTCCCTCAAGTGTGCTGTATTTGAATCTCTCGGAAAGTCCGACCTTAACATTGTCGATAACAGACATCTGCTTAAAAAGTCTGATGTTCTGGAATGTTCTGGCTATTCCCGCATGATTAATTTCTATTGTGTTTTTTCTTGTTATGTCTTCGCCGTCAAGCTTTATCTTGCCTTCATTTGGCTTATACACGCCTGTAAGAAGGTTGAACACCGTAGTTTTACCGGCACCGTTTGGCCCGATAAGTCCGTAGAGCTCACCCTTTTCGATTGTCATATTAAAATCGTCAACCGCGCGCAATCCACCGAAGGAAATGCTCAGATTGGTTACATCTAAAAGTGCCATTATTTCACCACCTTAAACCTTTTTCTTAATCCCAAAATTTGCAAATGTTTTCTTTCTCCACTCTATTACCTTCGGTGACCAGTTCACGATCATCATTACAATGAGAACGATTGAATAAATAAGCATTCTGTACTTGTTAAGGCCTCTGAGCAGCTCGGGAAGAAGGTACAATATGCAGGCAGCAACAACGCTTCCTCTGATGTTTCCTATTCCTCCGAGAACCACATATACAAGGATCATGATAGATGCATTGTATCCGAAGTACTGTGATGAAGCAGTAAGTGTCGTAATGTTATGTGAATAAAGAACTCCTGCAGCACCTGCGATCGCAGCTGAAATGGTAAATGCGAGCATCTTATATCTTGTCACATTAATACCCGATGCCTCTGCAGCAATATAATTATCCCTGATTGCCATGATTGCACGGCCGTCTCTTGAATTGATGAGATTAAGCACTACCACAAGTGAAACAAGAAGCATTACTATTCCTATGGTAAAGCTTGCATCATGTGGAGTTCCCGTAATTCCCATCGCTCCGTTTACAACCATCAGCCCATCCGGTTCAAGTCCGAGAGCCATCTGGTTTTCCATGGAAAAATGCATTCCCTTGCTGTCTACTCCGATATAAAAAGCATTGATTACGTTCTTTATGATCTCACCGAAAGCAAGTGTAACGATTGCAAGATAGTCGCCTTTAAGTCTGAGTACGGGAATACCGATAAGAAATCCGAACAATGCCGCAAATGCTATTCCTATAACAAATGCGATAAGAAATCTCGGACCTGAAGGTATCTTTTCCGCAGTGATCTTGGAAAACGCTGCACTTGTAAAAGCACCGATACACATAAAGCCGCAGTGTCCGATACTGAGTTCTCCGAGAATACCTACGCAGAGATTAAGTGCAACCGCGATTATCGCATAATATGTCATCGGAACAAGAAGTCCCTTGATATGATTTGTAAGATGTCCCGTTGAAGCAAGTGCCTGTACAATAAGGAAAGTTGCAACAACGATTCCGTAAGTTATCAGATTGTCTTTTGTCTTTTTGTCTATACGCATAGTCGTCACCTCTTTAAACCTTTTCCTGAATGACTTTACCGAGAATTCCTGTAGGCTTAACAATAAGCACGATTACAAGTATTCCGAAAACTATGGCATCAGACAGCTGTGAAGAAATATATGTCTTACTGAGAATCTCTACGATTCCGAGAACAATTCCACCGATCATCGCTCCGGGTATAGAACCTATTCCTCCAAGAACTGCCGCAACGAATGCCTTAATACCGGGCATAGCTCCGACATAAGGAGACAGATTCGGATAAGCCGAACACAAAAGTGCACCGGCTACAGCTGCAAGAGCAGAACCAATCGCAAATGTAAGCATTATAGTCTTATTGACATTTATTCCCATTAAAGTTGCAGCGCCCTTATCCTCTGCAACAGCAAGCATTGCCTGTCCCTGCTTAGTCTTATTTATAAAAAGCTGAAGGCATACAAGAATAATGATACTAACCGCAATAGTAACGATAGTAACACCCTGAATCTTGAGTTCTCCGTTTGCAAAAGAAATTCCTTTCCATGTTATTACAGATGAAAAAGACTTAACGTCAGCACCGAAAATAATAAGCGCAAGATTCTCGAGGAAATAGCTGACACCTATAGCGGTAATAAGAACTGCCAGCGGAGAAGCTGCCCCTCTGAGCGGTCTGTACGCAATAAATTCAGTTGTGATTCCGAGAAGTGAACACAAGATTATGGAAACCACCACAGCAATGATAACTCCCGTTGTAGAATTGCCGCCCATTGCTCCAATCACAGAGAATATTACGTAACATCCTACCATGATGAAATCGCCGTGAGCAAAATTGAGCATCTTGGCTATTCCGTAAACCATGGTATATCCAAGTGCAATGATGGCATAAATACTACCAAGACTAAGTCCGTTGATGAGATAAGTAAGAAAGCTCATCGTATACCTCCAAAAAAATTCCTAATATTTCTTATGATATAAATAATACCACACAAACAGGACTTTTATCCTATTCCGTGATATGAAAACGCAGGACACCTTTTGAGGGTATCCTGCGTAGCACTTCACTGTGCAGTTACGCGGATTACGCGCGTTAAACACTTTAATCTGTGTTTCCTTGCAGATTACTCTGCTGAAACATAAGCGCCTTCCTTGATAACAACAGCCTTAGGCTCTTTGTTAGGCTCACCTGAAGCATCCCAAGTCATCTTTGCAGATGTAAGGCCTGCTGCCTCAATCTCTGTCATAGCTGCCTTAACAGCTTCGCAGATATCTGATGTACTCATATCGGGAGTTACACTCTTAGCTTCGAGTGCCTGCTTAATGATATATACTGCATCATAAGCATCAGCTGCGAACTGGTTAGGAACTTCACCATATTTTTCCTGATACTTCTTAACGAAGTTAACTGTAAGATCATCCTTAGCATCTGCTGCGAAAGGTGTAAGAAGCATTACGCCCTCAGCAAGCTTTGTATCGAAGTTCTCAACAGAAAGAATTCCGTCCATACCGTCAACACCGAAGAATACAGGTGAATATCCCATTGTGTTAGCCTGTGTAAGGATAAGTGATGCTGCCTGATAGTAGATGGGAAGGAATACAAGATCTGCACCCGCATCCTTTGCCTTCTGAAGCTGAACTGAGAAATCAGTAGCATTATCAGCTGTGAAAGCTTCCTCTGAAACGATCTCAAAGTTCTTTCCTGCTGCCTCTTCCTTGAACTTCTGATAAATACCGTTTGAATATACGTCTGAGTTGTCGTAGATTATACCAACCTTAGTTGCAAGATTGTGATCTGCAATGTACTGCGCTGAAGCAATACCCTGGTTAGGATCTGAGAAGCATACGCGGAATACGTTGTCATACTTAACGCATTCTTCAGCCGATCCTGAAGGTGTAAGCTGGAACATATTGTCAGCTTTTGTATTCTCTGAAACTGCGATTGAACATGCACTTGTTGTTGAACCTACAAGGATCTGCATGCCCCAGTCTTTAAGAGTATTGTAAGCATTTACTGACTTCTCTGCATTGAGCTCGTCATCTTCCTTGCTATACTCTACCTGATATCCGTTGATACCGCCTGCCTCGTTGATTTCCTCAACTGCAAGCTCCGCTGCGTTACATACAGCATTACCATATACTGCTGCTGCACCTGTAAGAGGTCCGATAGCACCAATCTTGAATGTAGCTCCGCCATTTGCTGAGCTCTCTGTTCCCTGTGCCTGCGCCTGAGTATCAGGTGTCTCTGTGCTTGCTGCATCTGTGCAGCCTGCAAGCATTGATGCTGCCATTACGGAAGCCATAAGCGCACTAACTGCTTTGCTAAACTTCTTCATAATTTTTTTCCTCCTAATCACAAACCAAAACCAAAATGTATATTTGTATACAATCTTGTTTTTATTTTTAATAGGTTAAATTATCATAGGAAAAAAGTCAACACTTTTAAGGTATCAAAATGCAAATCTTTATAAATCATGGGTTTATAACAATTTTTATCTTTTAAGTGCGCTATTTACGTTGCATTAATCACTTATGCTTGTTACAATTAGCTAAAGGGGGAATAAAATTATGCTTCAGTTGTCTTACTTGGGGATTGCTTTTGCATTTGTGTTCTACTTAATCTTCGGTATTACTGTAAAATTCATGACTCTGACTGTTTATGAACAGAACAAAGCAAGGCTTGGGATAATACTCACATCACTGCTTGTTTTCGCAGTGTCCTGTTTTTCTTCGGGATTCATACACATTCAATCAGCCAAATATATCTATGGGCTTTTATTCTTTCTGTTTTCCGGAATATCAGTATTTATATTTGTAACGCTTATAGTTGAACTCCATCAAATAAGCACTCGGGCAAAAATGCGCCGTTTCATGCTTTTGTTTGATATAGTCGATCATTATATGAACGAAGGTAAGACAAACGAGGAAATTCTCGATTATCTTATAGGAATACAGAATCTCTCTGTAAAAGAAGCAACCGATTTTCTCACTTTCATCACAGATCCTACAAATCACGAGTTCTTATCGGACGTAAATGAACAGATCCGTGAAGCACAGTTATTAAAGACCTGATTAATTTAATCTATAAATAAAGTAAAAAGAAAGACCTAAGCTACTCATAGTGCTTAGGTCTAATATTTTGTCTTCTTTATCAAGTCGATATGATTCTGAATTCATCAAACTGTGGGTCTTCCACAAAATCCATAATGAGGTTCAAAGGTGTAAGCCCGATTGCCTCGTGATGAATCTGCTCTCTTATGACCATTTTCTCATAAGCAGAAAGATTATGAAACTCCGGATGGCTTTTCTCATACTTCTCATTGAGCTGGTCAAAAAGATTATACTCCGGATCGCCCCACGCAAATACTTCGGCTGTCTTCAAATTCGGTTTGAACGGAGAATATTGAAGCTGGCTGTTTTCCATAGGAAGTCGCTCCTTTCTCGTCAAAAAACACGGTTGAATACGCTAAGTACACTTTCTACTAAATAATATCATATTTTAGACAAAATTTCATAAATTATTAGAATTTTTTTATTTTTCACTTAAAGTTATTACTTAAAAGCAATCTGTGCAAAATTGTAGAATCCAAGGTACCAGATATTGAAATCATGAGAACCGTTGAGTTCCTGCCATGTAAAGTTCTTTCCTGCCACAAACTGGTTGCATGCTGCCGGAAGATTCTTTGCTGCTGCAGATGCACTTGAATAAGCTGTTCCATCCTGAAGGCCACAAATGTTGTAGAAATAGTGGATAGGATACTTATTATCCTTCAGGATTGAAGCTGTCTTATCTGCTGTGTTACTTGTCGGTGCAGCTGAGAATGCTCCGAAATATCCAAATAAATCAACACACTCTCCAAGACCAATGTTAATTGTCTGCATACCACCCATTGAAAGACCGGCGATAGCTCTGTGATCTCTGTCAGCGTATGTGCTGTAGTTAGAATCAATATACGGAATCAGATCGTTTCTAAGCTCTTTTCCGAAAGAATAGAAAGAATCTGTTGAGCCACTCTGTGAAGCTTTTCCGTTAGGAGTTACTACGATGAATGAATCAATGTCACCATAGTATGAAAGGTTATCCATAATAGCCTTTACCTGGGAATTATTTCCTGTCATTCCCCACTCGTTTTCATTTCCGCCGATTCCGTGAAGAAGATAAAGTACGCTATACTTCTTGTCAGAGCTGTAATTAGCGGGAAGGTAGATATTTGCCTTCTTTGTATATGTATGTCCGTCTGAAGCATCGTGGGCAGTATAAGAAATATTCTTGATAGTACCAGCACCTTCACCGTTTCTAACTGCAGAATACTTTGAAGGAATGCTGTTCGCTATTGTTGCTGTAGCATTTGCATTCTTATTGCTTGTCTGATTATTCTGCTTGTTATTGTTATCTGCCTGCTTCTGGTTATCATTCTGCTTATTATTGTTATCTGTCTGCTTCTGGTTATCGTTCTGCTTCTGATTGTCTGTCTTCTTCTGAGTGTCCGGCTGATCTGAAGACTTAACAGGTTCAAACTTCCACTGCTGGTTCTTCTTTCCGTTAGCCTTCCACTGGCATACATTTGAGCCGTCAGCTGTCTTATGCTGATATACATCAAGAACTTTTGCGCCACCTGATGACTTTGTTCCTACAGTATAAACACCGCTGGTCTTAGTAGGCTTTATAACAAACTGCTGTGCGTCATGACCTACCGCATCATAAATCTGGACATTTGTGCCGTCCTTGTTCTCTCCGTATGCTACATCAAGCATAAACTCTCCGAGAGCTGACTTAAGAGTGACATAACCGTCTCCCTTATTCTCAACATACCACTTCTGTCCCTTTACGCCTGTACCCTTGCTGATAATAACATTGGTAACCTTCTTTGCGTTATCATCCTTTACGGTAAGGTACTTCTGTGAATTAACATCCTTCAGATAATACCATCCATCCTGAACCTCTCCCGATACAGTATTATTTTTTGTCTGATCGTTACTCGGCTGAGGCTGAGGTGTAGGCTGAGGCTGAGGATTAGTCTGACCGTTATTATTGCTGTTATTATTGTTGCTATTATTATTGTTATTATTTTTTGTATCCTTGTTTTCCTTATTGTCCTTCTTATTAGACTCTCCGTTGCCGGTCTGTGATCCATTATTGGTATTTCCGGCTGCGTTACCGCTATTAGCTTTCCAACGGTCAAAAGAGAATGAGCCTTTAAATACAAGACAGATGTCTTTTGAACCTGAAACGCCCTTTACATCACCTGAGAAATCTTTGAAAGAGCCGCCGGTACTTGATACATTGATAGTACCGAGAAGATTTCCCGAAGGAGATCCTTCTCTTACTTCAATGCTTCCGTTTCCGTTACTCTGAACCGTTGCAGTTATTGAAGATGCTCCATTAGAGAAGTTTACTCCCTTAATCTTTGTATAATCACCGTTATCTATATTAGCTACAAAAGCTGTTCCGTTAGAGTTACCCTTTACAGAAATGCCTGCCTGAGTGAACATTGTCTCTGCTTCTACCCAGTTATAAGGATCAACGCTTGGCTTCATGGGAACACCGTTAAGCGACTGCTGTACAGTATTGATCTTGCCATTTGTCACATTCACCTTATCGATGTGAGTTGTTCTGTATCCAAGGTTATTACCTACCACTTTGGATTCTACTGTGTGAGTATGATATGCCATGTAGTAGCTGCCTCTGAACTCAAAGATCTGGTGATGGTTGTTTCCGTCAGATCCCTTGAATGTAGATCCGGGATTTGCCATGATCTCGCCCTGGTGACTGAAAGGTCCCATAGGATTCTGGCTTGTCATAACCTGAATTGTTGCGTTTCTAAATCCGTTTCCGCAATTCCAGTTAGAGCAATATGAATAATAATATGTATTACCGATCTTATTGATTCCCGAATCTTCAAAAAGATAAGGTGCATCAATAGTAGCTGCAGTTCCTGATGTACTTACCATATCTGCGCCGAGCTTAATTACTCTTGCAGTCTTGGGATGTGCATCCTGTCCCGAAGGTACACCGCCTCCGAAATACAGATATCCTGTTCCGTCGCTGTCTACAAGTACGGCAGGATCGAACAACCACTCAACATTACAATTCGGAGTGGATTTTGTTATAAGTGCATGACCGATCGGATCTGTCCAAGGTCCTGTCGGACTATCCGATGTCAAAACGCCGATACTGCTGGCATTATTTGCAAAATATAAAAAGAACTTGTCTTTTCCGTTAATCTTCTTGGTACAGATTGTAGGAGCCCATGAGTTACTTGCCCATTTAGCCGCTCCGTTTCCACCCGCAATATTATATGCGCCGTGATCAGTCCAGTTTACGAGATCCTTAGAAGAATAGCAGTTGAGCTGATTTATCTTCTGATATGTATTTTTGTTGTTTCCCGCAAACTCCTGTGAGTCATTGGTTGTATATATATATACCGTATCGTTATAAACGAGTACGCCCGGATCCGCGCCGTAACTCTGAGTTACAAGCGGGTTATTTTCATTATCGCCTTTGACATAGCTTCCTTTCTCAACGCCTGCGGCTTCTGTCGTTACAACAGAGCCCACTACCAGCGTGCACGCCATTGCTACGCCAAGCATTCTTTTTATCGACTTTACCATAAAAACCTCTCATCTATGTTTGAAAAAAACGAGTGACAAAATATAGATATTGCCACTCGTTTTGTTATTGTTTATATTACTCTACGCTAAAAGTTACTGAGCTTCCAACGCTTCCGTTTCCTACGAAACCGATCTCTATGCTCTGACCTTTACCGATAGACTTATTCCAATCAACAGGAGTGATAACGTAGTAATCTCCACTGGTCTTAACATTCATGTTCCAGTAATTGCTGATATTAACATCGCTCTTCTTAACTTTAAGGGTCCAGTTCTTTACAGTGTTGTTTGAAGTATTCTTAATCTTAATACCCATTGTATATCCTGTTCCCCAGCTGTTTACAGCGTAGCTGACATCAAGAGCCTTTGAATCGTCATTTCCTGACTTAGGCTGCTCCTGCTTAGTTGCTTCCTCTTTTGCAGGCTCAAAGATCCATTCCTGATTAGGATTGCCGTAGAATGACCACTGGCATACATTTGTGCCGTCAGCTGTCTTGTGCTCGTATACATCAAGAGTCTTTGTTCCCTTAGATGACTTTGTTCCGATTGTATAAACTCCGTCCTTCTTGGTTGTCTTTACGATAAACTGCTGAGCATCGTGACCTACAGCATCATAAATCTGAACATTTGCTCCATCCTTATCTTCGCCATTGGCAACGTCAAGCATGAACTCTCCGAGAGCAGACTTAAGTGTGATGTAACCGTCTCCCTTGTTCTTTACATACCACATCTGTCCCTTTGCTCCGCTACCTTTTCCGATAACGACAGAAGTTACCTTCTTTGCTCTGTCACCCTTTACTGTAAGATACTTCTGTGAAAGAGTGTTCTTAATGAAATACCAGCCATCGGGAATGTTCGCTGTTGCATTGTTGTTTACCTTTCCACTGCTTGACTGTCCGTTATTATTATCTTTGTTGTCTTTATTTTCCTTGTTATCTTTGTTTTCTTTATTATCCTTTTTGTCTGACTGTCCGTCGCTCGGCTGAGGCTGAGGCTGTGGCTGAGGATTGGTCTGTCCGCTGCCGGGCTGACCGATAACATCTGTATACGCCTGAATAACCTTGTTGTAAGCCTGCTTAGGCTGTCCGGGTGAAGAGAACAACAAAGGCTTTGAATTGTTGATCCATGTTGTCTGATCTGACAATCCCCACCATGTAATACCTGTAACGTTTCCGCCGTTCTTCTTGATCTGGTTGATCTTCTTAAAGAGATCGTAAGAGTAGTTGGCCATATCGCCATCGCCCTTATTTGTGATATCAAGCTCTGTTACCTGTACTTCAAATCCTGACTTAAGGAATGAATTCATAGCATTGATATATGTATCAACCGAAGGGTAATTTGTTCCGAGGTGAGACTGCATACCAACACCTGCGCAAACTTTTTTGCCCTGATTTATATAATTAACAAGAGTAGTAACCTTCTGTACTTCCTGATATGTGTTGAAATCGTTGTAGAAAAGCTTAACTGAATTTGTAAGCTTATACTTTTCAAGTGTTTCATAAGCATAGTTAAATGCCTTCTTTACATAAGAAGCATTGGTTCTGTTATTTCCGTAAACTGCTTCCCAACCTGAGTTGTTTGCATGGATTACTTCGTTTGCAACGTCCCATGCATAAACGCATCCACCATACTGGTTTGAATATACGTGATTCATAACTGTCTTTACATACATCTCAAGACGAGCATCCATTGTCTGCTGATTTACGAATCCGTTATTTCCTGCGTAATTGCTTCTAAAGAACCATGACGGTGTCTGAGAATGCCATACAAGTGTGTGTGCTCTCATGCCAAGACCGTTCTGGCTACAGATTTTCATTACTTCATCTATTGTTCCGAAATTAATCTGGGGTACATTTGATTCACGATAACCGTCAGGGATATAGTATCCTCTGTTCTTTGCCTCTGATACTGAGATCAGCTTGGGTGAACTTCCAAGCAAAGCATCCGGCTTCATCTCGTTCTCAAGTGTGATAGAATTGAAATGTTTCTTCAGAATGTTTAACTGATTTGAATCCTTTAACTGATATAAATTAATACATGTTCCTGAACGACCATATGTACTGCCATATGTATTCAGAAGTGTTGCGTCCGCAGCCTGTGCATCTACCGTAGATCCGCCTACGCACATTGAAAAGGCACACATAAACGCCATAACTTTGGCAACAACGCTTTTAATACTTTTTACCTTCATAGCATCCTCCCGTTAATAATATGTTAAACTCTTCCCCATCGAGTAAACATATTGTAACATATTATTTCACAAAGAGGTATACAAAAATTGCTGGTTATTTATCATAAAGTGCTGTCAATACTGCACAACTCGTTTTTTCGATTTTTATTTAACTTTTAAACAGTAAATGCAAATGTAACATTTATCATTTTCTATTATAAGCGTTTATTTCCTGCTCCAGATTATCGATCACTTCCACAGCATTTTCCTTATTTACAAGACATCCAAACTCCACAAGGCTCATATCTGTCTTGGCTTTTTTCACCGCTATATTTTTTATCTCCTCATCGCCAAACATGACCTTTTCCATCTCAAGTCCAACTAACGGCCTAAAATGTGAAGCATCAAAATAGTACTCGGTTCCGACAGTATATGTATTGATTCCGGAAAAAAGATAAAAATCCGTAACCTGCGCCACATCATAGAGAAAGTCCAGATAATCGTTAGAGATTGCCATCTCATATGTAGATTCAAGAATCGGAGAAGTAACGACAATAAGCTTAATCCCCTGCTCATCACACAACTTGGAAAGATTCTGTATCGCCTCAATTACTCCGGATCCGCCGTCATATATCAGAGAACTCTCCGGCTCAGGCATATCTCCCGAACCTCCTATTTCCATTTTAGTATTCTCAATATCCACACCATAACTATAAAAAAGCTTTTTATTCTCATTGTTATCTCCAAGCTTATACTCAGTAAATATCTGCGGAATGATTCTCCATACCGGTTTTAGCTTAAGATACGAATAATAAAATCTTAAAGGTGACTTCTCATATGTCTGATAGGTTGTAAATATCGGATTATCCAGTCCTATGGTAGCCCCCTTCCACATAGATATCTCATCTATCAGCATTATCACTTCATCAAGTTTCACTCCGCCATCCGTCAACGTCTTAACCGTATCGTAGTTTTCAGCGGGATTCCCCATGGCATAGGTCATATTGTACCAGTTAAGCTCTCTGCCATCGTCCGTCTCGGTAGGAAGTCCTTCTCTCGGAAGATTCGCCACCCTTGATGAGCCAAGTAATATCGCATTGAATTTACTTTTGTTTTGTAAAAGATATTTTGTCTTAATAAAATTCTGATTAGGCGTAACATCCGTAAGTCTCACATTATTCACATGAAAAACGTTATATGCATCAATAAAAATGCATGCGCCGGCATAGATAAGCACCGGAATTATAAAAAGACAAAGACGTGTTATCAGTTTTTTCATCATCCTCACCTAAAACCTGTTATATACAAACTCTTCAACACCGGACTGTCCAAGGAAAAGTATTATAAGAACAAGCGCAAAATATGCACTCCACCTTACCATCGATTTTTTTTCCCTAAGCATCTCTATTCCCGATTTCTTATATGTAACCACGCTTATAACCATGTATGCCACGATTCCGATGATCATAAGCGACAAGCTGGCATTTGTCGGTACCATAAACAACGTCCTTAGCGCTTCACTTACAGTAAGTCCGCTTCCTATAAGCTCCGGCATTACTATAAATAACTCACCCGGAATCCGTTTAAAAGATGCTATGATTCCCACCGCTTCACTAAGACTATCCACAGAAAAGATAATCCATCCGAAAGTTACGATCATAAACGTTATAACTACCGAAAATGCCGACTTTTCCCTGTTCTTATTTCCAAACGCACGCTCGATGCAAAGACATATTCCGTGAAACAGCCCCCACAGAATCCATGTAATTCCCGCTCCGTGCCAGATTCCGCTTATCGCAAAAGTTATAATTAGATTTCTGTAAACCTTCCACTCCCGTGTCCTGCTGCCGCCAAGCGGTATATAGACATAATCTCTGAGCCAACTGCTAAGCGATATATGCCACCTTCTCCAAAACTCTCCTACAGAATGTGAAAGATACGGATGATCGAAATTCTTGCCAAGATCATATCCCAAAGCCCTTGCGCAGCCCGTAACAATATCCGAATACCCCGAAAAATCAAAGTAAAGCCTGAACGAATACAGAATTACCGTAAGGAAAAGAGCCATTCCATACCGCTCTCCCTCGGCGCTCCTCACAGAATCAATGTATAGCGCAAGGTTATCGGCAAGCACCAGCTTTTTCATAAAGCCCCATGCCATCAGTATCAGGCCTTCAACCGCTCTTTCGTAATCAAAAAATTTTTCTTTTTTTATCTGAGGAAGTAAATTCTCTGCCCTCTGAATAGGGCCGCTGGAAACACAAGGAAAGAAACAGACAAACAAGAGAACATTTAACAGATCTTTTTCTGCGGGAATTTTCTTTTTATAGACTCCCACTGTATAGGTCACAATCTGCAAAGAAAAGAATGAAAGTCCAAGAGGGATCAGCATATCACCGTGATGTGAATATCGAAATATTACCCCCAGCGCCCTTACAACGCAGATTGGTAACACTTCCACAACCACAAAAAGAATCATAACCGCTTTTCTGAGGGTTTGATCCTTTTGGGAGCCATCCGCTCCAAACCTTTCTATTATGAATCCCGAAGCGTATGTAACAAGTCCAAAGACTATTATCACAGGGACAAATATCACTCCGCCCCATGCATAAAAAATAAGGCTCGCCAGTAGTAAAAATACATTGGTAAGCCTTATCGACAAGTGTTTTATAAAGTTAATAAAGAATATCGCCAGAAAAAAAGCGACAAATAATTTCGTGTAAACCGGCATATAAGTTATCGCCCTTTCGAATTACTAGAATCATTATAGCGATAATTTATATTTTTTGCCATATTAATTTTCAGAACAAACCTTCGAGTCCCTGAGTCTTATATATTTCCTTATAATACTTAACTTCGTCCTTGATTATCGAGTCAATCTGCCTCATTCCAAGAAGCTCAACAGGCGCCTTGTCGTCTGTCATTATGTTGTTACCCGCATCGTAAGGAACACAGTTTGCTTCAACAATCTCCATCATCTCACGAAGCTTCTCATCACCTTCAAGCTTACTGTTTTCGGATAATCTATTCATAAACTCCCCATTATCCGTAGCAAAGAGCTCTTTATTTGTAGAATTAGGGACCTTTACCGTAACAACATTGTCAAACACCGATGAAATGGTATCTGCGAGATATCTGTTAATTGTAGACTCGTTATCATCGCTATACATGTTCATATTAACAACCATAACCCCACCCGGATTAAGGTGTTCTTTTACCATGTCAAAAAACTCCGTCGATGACATCTGAAAAGGAATCGTAATGTCCTGATATGCATCTACCATTATGACATCGTACTTCTTGTCTACTGCCGCAAGATAAGCTCTTCCGTCATATGTCGTAACCTTGGCTTTTTCGGGAAGTTCAAAGTATTTATGCGCAAGATCCGTGATCTTATCATCGATCTCAACGCCTTCTACATTTACGTTGTCAAAGTATTTAAGTATCTGGGTCGCATATGTTCCCGTTCCCATTCCGAGTATCAGAACTTCAGTATTTTCTCCCGCTTGAGCCTTTTCTTTTACCCCGCTCATATAGGGCGCAGCCATTGCGTAGTCATAGTACATTCCGGTAAGTTCACCGCTCTTGATGCGAATTGACTGAACTCCGAAAAGAACGTTTGTCGAAAGTATCACGCTGTACGGATCTTCTTTTACCTGAAGATAGTTATAAACAGACTCACCCTCATAAGTCAGGTCATTTTCCCAAAAAGCAAACGAGGTGCTGTGTCCGAAAAAACAGCATACTATAAAAATAATAAGTCCTGATGCCGCTTTCACAGTGACTTTTTTACCCGTGCTGACAAAAAAAGCGATGCAAAGCGCTATCAGTATTCCCGCAAAAATAAGAAATGTTATTGTCGTTCCCACCGCAGGAATCGTAACAAATGTCGGCACAAAAGTACCTATGATACTTCCGACTGTGTTAAAAGCCCCAAGTGTTCCGATTATCTTGCCATTGTCATCAAGTGACTCCGTTGTGTACTTGGCAAGCGAAGGTGTTACTGTTCCGAGAAGAAAAAGAGGGAACACAAACACGATCATGCATGTCGCAAATGCAGCTATAACAAGGAAATTGCTGTTAACCGCAAATATAACCGCCGCAGAGATGGCAATTATTATGTATTTACCAAGAACAGGAATTGCTGCAATCCAAATGGCAGCGATAAGAATTCTCTTATAAAGTTTGCCGGGATTGGGATCCTTGTCTGCAGCCTTGCCACCGTAGATATTTCCAAGCGCCATGGCTATCATTATCGTTCCGATAATAATCGTCCACACAATCTGTGAAGAACTAAAATAAGGAGCAAGAAGTCTGCTTGCCCCAAGCTCAACTGCCATAACAGACATTCCCGCAAAAAACTCTGTCATGTACAAAAACATTTTGTTGTTTAAGATTGATTTTTTATCCATTTCACCTACATCCGTTTTTTATTTTCGTAAATTATCATCCGTATTGGAGTATACCATTATCGCTGCTTCACGAAAATATATATGACAAAATAAATTATCACAAAAAGAGCTGTCGTCATATTCATAAGAAGTATACTGCGTTTTATGTCTTCAGGCTCTATCGGTCTATGCTCATCCCCTATAAACTTCTTGTCATGAAGCTTACCAAAGTAGCTCGCCGGTCCCGCAAGCTTAAGTCCCAGAGCACCTGCGCATACGCTCTCGCACTGCGCCGAATTTGGGCTTGCATGATTATACCTGTCTCTTACAAAAATCCCGGCTGCATTCTTTGTGCTGTAATTAAATGCATTCTTTTTTCCAAATAATGCTCCGCACACTTCCAAAAGAGCCGTTCCCGCGATCATAAAGACAGCACTGAGTCTTGCGGGGATATAAGCAAACACGTCATCCGTCTTAGCCGCAAATCTTCCGAAATACATGTACCTGTCATTCTTATATCCGATCATTGAATCCATCGTACTGACCGCTTTATACACATACGAAAGTACAGGCCCTCCAAGCATCTGGTAAAAAAGCGGGCAGATAACGCCGTCATTCGTATTCTCCGCAACCGTTTCAACCGCAGCCTTTGCAATCCCTTTATCATCAAGGCTCTGCGTATCTCTTCCCACGATCATAGACACCGCTTTTCTTGCCCCTTCAATATCCCCTTTTGAAAGCGGAACATACACCGCAATTGCTGCATCTCGAAGGCTCCTCGCCGCGATGCACTGCCAGCACATCACACTCATTACCGCAAGCAAAAGATATGTATTTATCCTGTATGCAAGATAGCAGATTCCAAAAGAAACACCTCCCGTAACCGCTACAACAACTATTACTTCTATTAAGCCAAGCACAAAGTCTTTTGAATTGCTGCCCACTTTGGCGTTTTCCTTAGTATCTCCGCCTGATTCGGTCACTTTTTTCCTGCGCAAAAACATCTCCAAGATCTCTATCAGCTTTCCTATGATCTGCACAGGATGCAGCAAAAAAGCAGGGTCACCGACAACAATGTCGATTATGACCCCTGCCAAAATTGCAATAGCTATGTACTTATAATACTCCGCCCAAAATCCCATCATATTTGCATCATATCATCTTCTATTCTTCCAGCATAGCCTCAAATTCATTAAGCGGCACAGGTTTGGAGAAATAATATCCCTGAAAAAGATTGCATCCAAGCTTGTTCAGTTGATTAAATACTTCCTTGGTTTCCACGCCTTCGGCAAGCGAAACAATACTAAGATCTTCCGAAAGTCTGATAACATTCTTTATAACTATGTCTGCACGTTGTTCATCGCTTGATTTTCCAAGGAACTTCATATCAATTTTAAGTACATCCACAGGCATGTCTTTGAGCATATTAAGTGATGAATAGCCGCTTCCGAAATCATCCATCTCTACAATAAATCCCTGTTTTCTGAATTCTTCCAGAGTCCTCATCCTGTCGTCAGTATCCCTCATCATACTGCTCTCTGTGACTTCAATACGAAGACTCTTTGTATCTATTTCATATTCTTTGACAAAACTGACTATATCCGAAAGAACATCCGTTAAATAAAAATCTTTCGGAGACACATTAACGGAAATAAAAAGTTCCGGATGTTTTACTTTCCAGTCCGCCAGTATACGACAGGCAGATTTCCAGATATGCTTGTCCAGATCAACAATCATACCGTTTTCTTCAAACAAAGGAATAAAATCTCCGGGAGACATGAATCCATGCACAGGATGAATCCATCTGGCAAGTGCCTCTGCTCCGACAATCTTTCCGGTGTTGTCTGCTATAGGCTGCAAATAAGGAACCACCTGGTTCTGAGCTATAGCGTTATCAAGCTGGGCAGAAATTTCCTGATTCCAGACCATCTTGTCCCTGATTTTCCTGTCAAAGAATACAACATGCCTCTTATAATCATCCTTGATTGAATCAAGAGCCACACTCGCCCTGTCAAACAAAACAGATACATCCTGATCTTCATCACCTATCTCGCAAAATCCCAAATGTACCATGAGGTTCTGCTCAATGCCACCCATTCGCACCGTAAAATGTGCCAGATCACTCTCAAGAATTTCCTGTGAGAACTCGCTCTTAGGAAGACATGAGCCAAAACTGTCTCCGCTTAAACGACCGTATATGCATCTCTCATCAGAATATTTCCTTATCCAGTCAGCAACCTGTTTAAGAGCCGCATCACCGAACGTTTTTCCAAAAACATCGTTAAACACCTTAAAATCGCAGACATTAATTCGTGTAATATAATAATCTTTAAGCGCATGCTGCTTAAGCTGATCCGAAATCTTCTTGTACGTATATTCTTTGTTATATAAACCTGTCAATTCATCATGATTGGACGCAAACATTTCCTCTTCTATGCGCCGTTTTTCTTCTGTTATATCCCTGACTCTGACATATGATCCCAGATTTTTTCCGCTTCCGTCAAAAAAACTGCCTCTGGCTACCATAAAACTCTGCTCATCTTCACCCGCTTGCCTGATTATCTCTGTCTCCTGTGATTCCGGAATTTGGCCTATATCACCAATAAGATCTCTGAGCGCATTTGAAGCGCCGTCAAAATCATTGCCTTTTATACCGGTAAATTTTCTGGCAAATTCATTTACCCATATGCATCTTCCCTCAGGCGCGTACAAGAACACTGCCACCGCAGTATCATTGACAATATCAGCAAGCATGCTGTCCAGCAAGCGAAGCGGTCTGTAATGAATTGAAAAATAGAATATCAAAAATCCGAACACCGCAAATCCTATCATCGATCTGTCAATCGGAGTACGGGAAAAAATATAGTATGTTTGCCACAAAGTACCGACTATCATACTGAAGAAAATAACAATATAACGCTCCCTATAGAGCCTCGGAACCTGAAAACTCCTGATTATAAAAACCATCATTATCATAGCCATAGCACCATAGCAAACAACTCTGTGAACAATCTGGCCAAGTAGAGGTTTCATAATGAAATAAGGCTTTCCGTACGCTTCAATTTCCTGTAAAACAAAAGCGTGTTTGAACACTATGTTCATAATGAGCTGCGCCGCATCAATTACAAGCAGATATTTAATCCACTCCGGTACAATTCCTCTTTTTTTGTCCGAATCATTCTGCCTGATGCAATATTTGTTTGTAAAATTTATCAAAGCGTACATCACAAGATTCATGCCGATGTAGTAGATATAGCAACCGACAGAAGCTATATTTTCAGTGGTTGCACCGACAATTATCATGTTTCCGAGAACCGGAGGAATAAGAGAAAAACAAAACAGGCATACAGATCTGCCTATAGCCTTTTCAGAGCGTAGCGAAGCAATACCACATAGCAATAATATGGCAATAAGTAAGACAAATATAAAGATAAATACCAATCTGATCATTCTGCCTCACTCCTCCAAAGCCCTCTTCGAAGGCTTTAATTTCCACGACTTACAAACCGATGCTTATATTCAGTGTATGCCTATATTATAAGCAATAATTCTGCTGTTTTTTATAAAAAAAGATTAAATATTTTCACAAAATTGCGTTTATTAAATACAAATATAACACTAAACTCCTAAAAATCCTCCCAAAAGCACGTATGCACATATCGCTACCGCAATCGCAGTCTCGGCAAGACACAAAAACCAACCTGCCGCATCACCGGTAATTCCGCCAAGTTCTCTGCCCGTCCTGTATTTGTAATATGCAAATACCAAAAGCGCCGCACAGACCGCACAAACTCCGCAAATACCCCCGATCAGTATCATCGCTATCGAAACCACCAGTGCTTCCTTTATCAATATGGAAAGACATCTCTTCTTGTCCGCGCCTTCAGCAAAGCTGTAGAGCGTTCCTTCACTCTTTGCACATGGGAAACTCACAACAGATATTCCGCTGAGTGCCCTCGATAAGATAAATCCAAGCCCAAGGATAATCGAAGCTTCTCCCGAAAAAAACAATGACACATCCGAAAGAATCTCTTTATCCAGAACAATAGTAATGCTTGCAAGGTAAACCGCCGAAAGCGCAAGCACTCTGATGACCGCAAACGCACCTATATGCGGATCCTTTAAAATCTCAAGTTTCTTCTCCCTGTCCGCATATGAAGAGAAAGCATCGCTGCAATCCATGTACCCGTCAACGTGAATTCCGCCGGTAATAAGAACAATCGCAGCCATCATAAAAAGCCCCGTGGGAATACTTCCCATTTCAAGAATCGCCCCAAGACACCTTATCCCGCCTAAAACTGCAAACAAAACAGCTCCGATAAGCGGAAAGAAGACAATGCTGTACTTCATATCCTCTTTCTCCCAGGTAAACTGAGGCATCGGAATCTTGGAATACATTGAAAACGCTATGGCAAAAGACCTGAATAAACTTTTCATCCTATTTTTTCCCCTATTCCGCAGATTACTCTGTAAACTGTCCTGTTCGTTGCAAGTGCCTGCATAAATCTTCCCGCATCTTCACGCCATTTCCTGTCTGGGGCATCCACAGGAACAATTCCGCAGGTGATATCTTCACATATAACTATCGCATCTTTGGAAAAGAGCTCCGAAAGCTCATCTATGCTTACATCTGTTCCGCGAACAAGGCGCTCTACATGGTAATAGATCTTGTAACCACCGGGAACAGCCTCGGCTATATCATTACAATCTTCTTTATGTTCAAAGGTATAAATATCTTTATCACTGATATCGAAACCTTCTCCGACATCGTCGATTTCTCTGACTTCTCTGATAAACTGCTTTGCAAATTCAAGCTTTCCCTGACCCGCGCCGCCAACTATAAGAATTCCGCGATTTTCCCCGTCGCTCATTTCACCATTTCCCTTCTTGTGCAAAACAGCTTTTCCGGCACACATCTCTATGACTTCATCCGCAATTTCCGAAACTTTCCTCTCGATAAGAGCCAGTCCCTCACGATATGCCTCTGTGCTCATATCGTAAACCGCTGCATCGCTGTAGATTCCATCGCTCACAAAAATGAGATTGTAATCCTTCTCCTTGCACAAGATTCTTAGATCATCGCACACTCTCTTTGTCGCAAAGGAATCCTCCGTGAAATTTCCGTCTTTATCCACACGAAACATCTCATTTGCAAGAAGCGCTGTCAGACTGTCCACAAGAAATGTATTTGTTTTGCATTCATCCGCCGCTTTAAAAAACTTCTCTTTTTCCGTACTAAGTCTCTTTATATCTCTTGCAATCTCTATCGTCTCAAAGCCAAGCCCTGCTCTGTTTTCCACATGCTTCCTGATGCGATAGTCGTCCTCTTTACCGGTGGACTCCATGGTCGCAACGTAGTAAAGCCCTCCGCCCGACTTATCCCTGAGACTGCAGGCAATGTCCTGAGCAGTATTCGATTTGCCGTTTTTACAGCCTCCCGTCAAGAGAACTATCATCTTTACCTGATTCCTTCCAGATACGAATCGTCAATTCCGCCACCTTCAAATGTAGCCATATCATTCATCATCGCGCACGCGCCTTCGATTACCCCAAACGCAAGAACGCATCCGCTTCCCTCTCCAAGCCCCATATTTAGGTCAAGATACGGGCTAAGTCCCAGCTCTTTAATCGCAAGCATATATCCGGGCTCCGTAGATACATGTGAGGGAAAAAGATAATCCGACACCGCAGGACAAAGCTTTACCGCAAGAAGAGCCGCCACTGCCGAAATATATCCGTCTATCACGGCTCCTTTTCCGGAGTACGCAGCTCCGATAAACGCCCCGCACATAGCCGCAATATCAAGTCCTCCTACTTTGGACAAAATATCCGTAACCGCTTCAAAGTCATCGACATACTTGCCACACGCATCTGTAAGTCCATGCAAAGAAAGAGCCTTATTTATAACTTTCTTTTTATTGTCATATGCATCATCGGAGATTCCCGCTCCGCGCCCCGTAAGGTCGTCGCTGCAAACACCCGTGATCGCTGAAAGAACTGCTGCCGAAGTCGTGGTATTTCCTATTCCCATCTCGCCGATCCCAACAAGATCGATATATCCGGGCTCCGCGCCATCATCTTTTCCAACCGCAATCTCAATTCCCGTCAATATGGCACACAAACACTCATCAATGCTCATAGCAGGCTCGCATACGATATTTCCGGTACCTTTTCTGATCTTTTTATCTATAATAGGCGCCTTTTTCCCATCAAATGTAAGCGGAAACTCAGTTGCAACCCCAACGTCAACAACCACAACTTCCGCACCGAAATTCTTTGCAAGCGCGGACATTCCCGTTATTCCTAAAGTCATGTTGACTGCCTGGCTAGCCGTCACGGAAACGGGCGCAGAAGCGACTCCTTCAGCCGTCACACCGTTGTCAGCACAAAAAACCAGAATCTTTTTGCTTCCGATCCAGTTCTTAACCCGTCCCGATATTCCCGAAAGCTTAACCGCGATATCTTCAAGCTTTCCAAGACTGCGAGGCGGCTTTATAAGCGCATCGTCATACTCTTTTGCTCTGTTCTTCGCACCTACGTCTGCACTTCCGACACCTTCTATGTAATTTTTTATTATTTTCTCTGTATTCCCTGTCATACGTTTATTTTACACACATAAGTAATGTTGTAAAAGTATCAAAAAAACCTTTATACTTAATCTTGGAGGAATGAAAATGACCTACACCACATATGAACACGGCGGAATTTATGATAAGAATTTTAAGATAAAATATGATTTCAGCGTAAACGTCAATCCACTCGGAATGCCCGAGAAAGTAAGACGCGACATCACTGAAAACATTTCTCTTTTGGAAAAATATCCAAACATGAGCGACTGCGCGCTTCTTGCCAAGCTGTCCGCATATCACAACCTTCCCGAAGAGTATTTTGTTCTGGGAAACGGCGCATCGGAGATAATAACTCTTTTATCCCAGGCGATCATTCCGCGTGGTGCCATGATCCCCGTCCCGACTTTTTCAGGATACAGGAAAGCCCTGGCATCAAGAAACTGCCGCGTAAATGAATACGTCCTCAAAAGCGAAGATAACTTCAGGCTCACAGAAGATTTTTTAATATCTGTAAAAAGAGCAAGTACCGTGGATGCAATCTTTATCTGCAATCCAAATAATCCAACGGGAGCACTTATATCCCGTGAACTCGTAAAAAAACTTGCGGATTTCTGCGAGAACTTCGGAATATACCTCATAATCGACGAATGCTTTATGGGATTTGTTCCCGATGAAAAAAAGACAAGCGCGGTCTCACTTATAAAAGATCACCCTCATCTTATAATAATCGACGCTTTCACCAAGCTTTATTGCCTCCCCGGACTAAGGCTCGGCTACTGCATATGCTCGAATCAGCGCATATTGTCAGAACTTAACGCTCTTAAACCCGAATGGAACATCTCAAGCCTTGCACTGCTTGCAGGGGAAGAATCAATATCAGAAATTGACTATGTAAAAAAATCCATCTCATTCATAGAGACCGAAAAGAGTTTTCTTATAAAAGAACTCTCTGCTCTTGGCTTTACCGTCTTTGACAGCGATACAAACTTTATCCTGGCAAGGCTTCCGTTATCCTTGCTCACCACGTCACACTCTCATCTCGAAGGAAGCTCCCTTACAGACCGCCTCGCAAGAGAACACGGGATCCTCCTTCGTAACTGCGCAAACTTTAACGGACTCGATAACTCCTATTTCCGCATAGCAGTCAGAAATCACGATGAGAACATTGCGCTCATAGATGCGCTGATCAAAGAGTTGCATGGCAACTCTTTGCGCGCCGATGCGCGCAAACTTTAGCTTGCATAATTTCAAATAAAAAGTGCCATAACCCGCAAAAAAGCTATGGCACTGCATCTTACATTATATAAATTATTCCGCAATCTGTTTTTTCTCTTTAAGAAAAACAGTCTCTCCGACAACCCAGAGGTTATCGCCTTTTCTCTTTTTCCCAAGTAAAACGATCACAACTATTCCGATAGCAAGAACCACCGATGAAAGAACTGTTCCTTCAATTCCAAATCCGACATTATATGCAAAGCTGTTTGTCGCAGAAGCTACGTCCAGTTTAAAGATAGAAAAATCAAAGACAAGTCCGCTGTTGGGAAGTCCCAGAACTATACTCTGCATGTAGTTCCAGCCGGTATGAACCGCAATCGCCATCCACATGCTCTCGTAATAATAGATCATAAGAGCCATAAATACACCGAACAAAACAATATTCAAAAATCCAAGGAACGATACGTCCGGATTAAGAAGATGCAAGGCTCCGAAAACCAACGCATTTCCTATTATTGCAACCCACGGTGATCTGAACGACCTTCTAAGCCTTTGATACAGAAATCCTCTGCACAGGATTTCTTCGCTTCCCGATTGGAAAAATACCATTATAAAAACAACGAACACTTTGAAAAACTGAAATCTGTTAAAATAAACGGCTATATCCTTGTTGAGCATTGCAATGATAGCGCAAAAGACATTCATTCCGCCGCCAACAAGAAGTCCCAGAAGGAAAAACAGTACCGTATTTCCTTTATATTTTTTCCAAAACGTTTTGAGAATCGGTCTGTCGGGTTTTATTATCAAAAGAAAAACAATAAGCACGATCCATGATCCTATAGTCTGGCCATATCTCGTAACCGCTGTATTAAACGCCAGATCTTCAAGTCCCATATTCGGAATGATCAATAAATTGAACAATAACTGACCTGCAATCTCCCCCGCAAGCAAAAGCGCAAAGAACACCACCGGCAGAATAATCAGAAAATCATACCACCTGTAGTAGTCATTATGAATCTTGTAAAAAAGTTCCTTAAACTTCTCCATGTTGCCCCCTCCATTTTTTTGTTTTCTTCATCCAAATAAACATAATATGATAGAAGTGGCACGTCAACAGGAAGATTTTACCTTATAACGGTTATATCCAGATCCTCATACTCCTGACTCAAAGAAAAGATAGTATTCACGCCTTCCGTGACAATCACCTCTCTGTCATCCGTAACCATGATAAGATCAAATGCCGCGATTCCCTTATCGCCTGTAGAATATTCTTTATAAAACTTCTCGGCTTTTTCTTTTCCCATAACAAAAAGAGCTGTTGAAAGACCGTCACAGACTGTTCCGTTTCTTCCCACAACCGTGACCGAAACAAGACCGCTCTTTGCAGGCTTCCCTGTCTTAGGATCAAGAATATGCCAGTACTTCTCACCGTTTTCTTCAAAAAATCTCTCATATCCTCCGGAAGTTATAACAGCCATATCGCTTGTCTCTATAACACCAAGCACTCCGCTCTTACTGTCTTCAAACGGACTTTTTATCGCAACTCTCCAAAGACTTCCGTCAGGCTTTGTTCCTATGCATTCAACATTTCCGCCAAGATTTATAAGTCCCGATGTCACTCCTTTTTCCCTGAAAAAATCCGCAAGATATGATCCAGTATAGCCCTTAACCACGCTTCCCAAGTCAATTTGCATGTTGTCTTCTATGTTTACGCTGCACTCTTTATCGCCTGAATAATCCACATTGATTCTGTCATAGCCCACATTTGAAACAAGTTCTTTTAACTCATCATCCGAAGGTACCCTGAAATCGCCCGTTGTAAAGCCCCATGTCTTAAGTACCGGATAAACCGATATATCAAGACTTCCTTCTGTAGCTTCACATATTTTAAGCGCTTCCTGAAGGATTTTTGTTCCGTCTTCAGACAGCTTTCCGCTTTTATCATTATTGAGCTTCCCTATTTCACTGTCCTCATCTGTCACGGAAAGTGTACCTTCTATATCTCTGATTTTTTTCTCCGCTTCCGCAAGGAGCTTGTCGTCTCCCTCTATCTCAAGCTGCATCACGGTATCCATCGCAAAGATCGTCGATGTATTTTCTTTATTCTTTGCACCGCACCCTGTTGCCAGCAGTGTAAAGGCGCATATTATCGCTAAAACTTTTTTCTTTCTATTCATATAGTATTTCTCTTTACTCTCTTTCAAAGTCCGTTCCTGATATTCTTACTATAAACTGTCAGAACGATTAATAAAAGAATTGATAATTTCAACTTTTCACTACTGATAAATTTTATTTATTTCCCAAATCGTGTTTCAATCTTGTATAATGCATTCATACCAGTTGAGGAGAAAAACATAAACAATGGTATCGAGGAGGATATGAAACATTATGAAAAAGAGAGTAATTACAAGTTTGGTATTGTCAGCAGCCCTTGCTTTCGGAGCACTTACAGGTTGCGGAGCAAAAGAAGAGTCACAGCCTGCAGATACTACAGCAACAGAAGAAGCTACACAGGCTGAAGCAGATTCAGCATCTGACGCAGACAAGAAGATCACTGTAGGAGCAACACCCGTTCCTCACGCAGAGATTCTTGATAATATCGTAAAGGAAGTTCTTGCAAAAGACGGATGGACACTTGAAACAGTTGTCTTCCAGGACTACGTACTTCCCAACACATCACTTGAATCAGGCGAGATTGACGCCAACTACTTCCAGACACTTGGATATCTTGACCAGCAGAACAAAGACGCAGGTCTTCATCTTTCAGCAGTAGCAGGCATCCACATCGAGCCAATGGGTATCTACTCAGAGAAATACACTAAGATCGATGAGATTCCCGACGGTGCAGAGATCGGTATTCCTAACGATCCCGACAACGGTGCAAGAGCACTTGACCTTCTTGTTCAGAAGGGACTTCTTACATCAAAGGGTTCTTTCGGAGAAGATGCAAGCTACACAGAGGATTCTCTTTCAAAAGATAAGGACGCTAACCCTCATGGATACAAGATCACACCTCTTGAGGCAGCTAACCTTCCTCTTTCACTTCCCGATCTTGATGCAGCAGCCATCAACGGAAACTACGCTCTTGAAGCAGAGCTTCCCGCTAAGCATCCTGCACTTGATATCGAGGAATTCGATGATGAGACAACAGTTAAGAGAACTAACTTCCTTGTAGTTAAGGACGGCAATCAGGAGTCAGAGAAGATCAAAGCTCTTGTTGCAGCACTTAAGTCAGACGAAGTTAAGAAATATATTGAAGAGACATATAAGGGTGCAGTAATTCCTTCATTTATTGACCCACAGTAAACCATTTTAAAAGCCAATAACGTATATGATATACGAAGTGCTTCTATATCATAAAAATCCTACCTTTCATATTACATACTAAAAATATGACACGTCTCCTTGCCAGTGACGTGTCATATTTGATATTTATGGAAAGTAATGTAATAATGTGAAGGCAGCATATAGAAACAAAACAAAAAGGTGGTCTGATTATCCATGATACAGATTAAAAACGTCAAAAAGACCTTTAATAAAACCGAAGTATTAAAGGGAGTCAATATCGACATCGAAAAGGGTGAGATATTCGGCATTATCGGCCAGAGTGGTGCGGGAAAATCCACTCTCCTTCGTTGTATCAACGGTCTCGAATCTTATGATGAAGGTGCTATCGTCGTTGACGATGTAACCGTCGACATCAAGAACAAAAAGGTTCTTCGAAATCTCCAAAAAAGAATGGGAATGATATTTCAGGGATTTAACCTCCTTGAAAGACTCGATGTATACCAAAATGTCGCTCTCCCCATGAAGTTCTGGGGAATACCTACAAATACTCCCGAAGCAAAAGAGAAGATCTTAAATCTCATAAAGCTCGTGGGACTTGAAGAAAAAGTACATTCAAAGCCAAGAGAACTCTCAGGCGGTCAGAAGCAGCGTGTTGCCATAGCAAGAGCACTCGCACTCGATCCCGATTTTCTTTTGTGCGACGAAGCTACAAGCGCACTCGATCCTGAGATCACAAAGGGTATCTTAGCTCTTTTACAAAAGATCAATAAAGAAATGGGCATTACGATCATCATCGTTACCCATCAGATGGAAGTTGTTAAACAGGTCTGCCAGAAGGTTGCATTTCTTAGCGGAGGTAAAGTTCTTGCAGTCGGAAAACCTGAACAGCTCTTCGTTTGGCCAAAAGAACGCGAGATACGTGAATTCCTTCGCGAAGAAAGCGACAAGCTTCCGACAACGGGAATCAATTTAAAGCTCTTTTTCTTTGGCGAAGGCAATCAGCGCCCTATCGTAACCGAGATGTCGAGAGAACTTCAGACAAACTTCAACATCTGCTGGGCTAAGCTTGAAGATTTCAGGGAAGATGTCTACGGAAGTCTCGTCCTCAATATGGAAGAAAAAGATCTTGAAAAAGCATGTGCTTTTCTTGACAGCAAAAATGTCACATGGGAGGTAATTAAGTAATGTCCGGAATTTTATCTGATGCAGGCATGAGTTCTGTTATAATGACTGCCTTTAAACAAACTTTATATATGGTATTCTGGTCCACTCTTTTTTCGGTGATAATAGGATTTATTCCCGCCATTATACTGACACTTACAGCTCCTGACGGACTTAAGCCAAACAAGATTGTTTATGAGATCTTAAGCTTTTTGGTAAACGTATTCAGAAGCTTTCCGTTCATCATCCTTCTTGTAATACTTATTCCTTTTACAAGAATGGTTGTAGGTAAATCAATCGGAACAACTGCTTCTATAGTACCTCTTACGGTATCAGCGATTCCTTATATCGCAAGGGTATTTGAAACAAGTCTTCGAGAGACCAATCCCGGAGTCATCGAAGCCGCAAGATCGTTTGGAGCATCAAACTTCCAGATTCTTATGCGTGTTTATGTAAAAGAATCTATTCCAAGAATGCTAAACGGCGTGATCCTTCTTGTAATCTCACTTATCGGATACTCAGCAATGGCAGGAACTGTCGGAGGCGGCGGTATCGGTGACATCGCAATCCGTTACGGCTACCAGCAGTACAAAACGGAATACCTTATCGTATGCTCCGTTATTCTGATTGCATTTGTTCAGTTTATACAGATGCTTGGAAACTACATGTACAAAAAAATGAGTTGAATTAATTATCTATAGACGAAAAAGAGGGGTTCTTTCCCCTCTTTTTTCATGTCACTACAGTTTTCCGCCCGATGTTGTAACACCTTCGATAAACTGCTTCTGGAAAAATATATAAATAATTATCATAGGCACGCATGAAATAAGTGCCGCCATCATAAGTTCCGGATACTTTTGCGAATACTGTCCGTTCATCTTGGCAAGCGCACTTGCAAGCGTCGTAGCCTTGTTATCGGGACATACGATCATCGGCCACATGAGATCTTTGTAAGCAAATACCGCCGTGAATATTCCAAGCGCAACCATAGATGATCTGGTAAGCGGAGCCATCACAAACAGAAATGTCTCCGGAATATTACATCCGTCAAGTCTTGCCGCCTCCTCCAGATCTTTTGGAAACTGCATAAATGTCTGTCTTAAAAGAAATGTTCCGAATGCTGTCACAAATCCCGGAAATAAGAGTCCTAATGCCGTATTTGTAAGGTGCAATTTGCTGGCCATAACATACTGAGGAATAATGAATATCTGCACCGGTATCATCATCTGGAAAAGAACTATCGCAAACATAATATTCTTTCCCTTGAATTCAAGTCTTGCAAATGCATATCCGCTGAGTGATGCCGTGATCACGGCACACAATATCCTAAATCCGATCATAACCAGCGTATTGGCATAAAGCCTCATAAAATCCATTGTTTTAACCACATTTGTGAAATTCTGCGTCTGCCATACTTTTGGAACGATCACAAACGGCTCTACCTGAGTTGTTTCTCCGACCGTCTTAAATGCAGTTAGTATCATCCAGACAAACGGCACAAGCATTATCACAGATACTGCGACCAAAAAGAAATAAACAAGTATCTTCGAAATAGTATTATTCATGATATGTTCCTCCTACTCGTAATGAACCCATTTTTTCTGACCTACGAGTTGGATTGCGGTTATTACCATGATCACCGCCAAAAGAACTACCACAACCGTCGCACCGTATCCCTTCTTGCTCTGTTGAAAAGAATACTTATAAAAAAGATAAACCATCGATTCCGTCTTTTTCCAAGCAGGATTATTAAGATCTATCATCATATATATAAGATCAAATACCTGCAGCGCACCAATAATCCTCGTGACAAGCACAAAGAAAATAGTCGGAGAAATAAGCGGAACAGTTATATTGATCATCAACTGAAAACTGTTTGCTCCGTCAAGAGACGCCGCTTCATAATAGTCTCTCGGCACCTCCTGTAGTCCTGCAAGAAACAACACCAGGTTATATCCTATACCGGACCATATGCCGATGACAGCTATAGAATAAATAGCAATGTTTGGATCTGATATCCAATTCACTTTTATCCCGAGTACATTATTGATAAGTCCAAAGTTCGAATTATACAACCACTTCCATATCATTGCCACCGCTGCCGGTGCAACAACCATCGGAAGAAAAAAGATAGTTCGGAATACACTTCTGCCTTTAAGTTTTTTGTTCAAAAGAACCGCAAGCACAAGAGCAATAACAATTGAAAAAGGTACCTCTACCAATGCATATTTCACAGTATTCCACAATGCCTGCCATACTTCCGCATCCCCCAGAACCTTCTTATAATTGCTCAGCCCAACAAAAACATTTCCCTTTCCGAAGTCACCTGTTTTATAAAAGCTTTGTCTTATTGTATCAATCATGGGATAGATATTTAATATAATAAGTCCTGTCATCGTTGGAATGATAAACAACCATCCCCATATAAATTCGCTAATTTGTCTTGACGAAGCTTTCTTTTTCACTTAAGTCTCCTATCTCCACCCTGTCATTACGTCAATATTCTTCTGCAAGCGCAGCGTTCATCTCATATGCAATTTCTTTGCAGACCACATCAACAGGTGTATCTCCTGTCCACGCATCCTGAAGTTTCTCAATCAACATATCTTCCCAGACAGTGGTATCTCTTGAATAAGGTCTGAAAACAAGCTTAGCATCAAGCATATTGATATGTCCATTCAAATTAAACGCAGGAACACTCTCAACCCATGCATCCGATGTTCCAATATACGCTGACATTGTAATTCCAAGTTTCGCCTGCTCAATCTGAGCCTCTTTTGATCCAAGATATTCTATAAGTGACCATGCCGCGTCAATGTTCTTGCCGTTTGCCGAAGCCGCCCATCCAAGTCCGTTGTATATAGACACTCTGTCGGAAGGACTGCTTGTATAAGGCAAAACTGCAACATCACAGTTGGCTACCGCATATTCGTTGTCACGATAACCTGAAAGATTCCATGAACCGCTGATACACATTGCAGTCTTTCCCGCACACAAAAGTTCATTGGGAGCCGTTTCTGAAACAGTAGCAAGATCGGGGCACGAACCCTCAGCAATCATATCTGTAAACATCTTAATTGCCTCGATTGACTTAGGATCATCCATTCCCGATTTTTTCTTGTCGTCGCTTATTACATATCCGCCCATTGAATAGATAGCGTTGTAATAACCTTCCTGGTTGTTACCGGGGGCAATGGCAAATCCCCAATGCTCGTCATTTGTGAGCTTCTTCGCATTTTCTTTAAGATCGGCCCATGTCCAGGTATCATCGGGATAGGGAACTCCCATCTCGTCAAAAATTGTCTTGTTATACCATAATGCTATCGTATCAATATCTTTAGGCACGCAGTATTGCTTGCCGTTTGACTGATAAAGCTTAACTATACCATCATAATAGTTTTCCATATCAATCTTTACACTTCCATCTATATAATCCGTAAGGTCAAGCAAAAGATCGTTTTCCATATATTTCTGAGCCACGTTTGAGTGCATCCAAAATACATCGGGAAGTTCTCCGCCTGTCGCTCCCGCTTCAAGAAGTGTCCAGTAATTGCTCCAATCAACAACCTGAATCGTTGCTTTTATCCCAAGTTCTTTACTCCACTCATCAATGATCTGCTGCAGTCCCGGTCTTTGACCTTCATCCCAGATTGCGACCATCAACTCTCCTTCTTTACTTCCTATGCTGTTTTCAAAAGCATCTCCCTCCGGCAAAATATCGTCATACGACTGCACCGTCACATCTTTAGCCGATGATGAGGCTGCGCCACAGCCAACTGCCGCAATTGCCGTAGCAACACTCAACAAAACAGTAATTACCTTTTTTCTCATAGAATAGCGACCTCCCAAGCTTGTCATAAACGCACCTCAAACTGCTTCAATAACGGTAACAAAAGAATCAAAATCTCTGGCTAAGGCAAATCCCTTTTTTTGGAACTCTAAGACAGATAATCCCATATTCATAAGTTCATCGCCAAAATATATCTTTCCTTCCATCTTATATTTTTTATTTTCATCAAGCCCCGCAAGTTTTAAAAAACCCGGAAGCACATTTACATTGGATCTCATGCAATAAAATCCGACAATCGCCTTACTTTTATCTTCCGATACGACCATCCAGGCACACTGGTCTTTTTCAAACGGCGATCTAAGCCTGTAGAAATCACCAAACTGAATAAGCTCTCTGTTCTCTTTCATAAATTCGATCTGTTTTTTTACCAGTTCAAATTCCTCATCGGAAATCTCATTCAGATCAAGTTCATATCCAAAAGTTCCAAAGTATGCTACATTTGCTCTGGTATCAATTGAAGTGCTTCTTCCCGTCTGTTGATTGGGAACCGCAGATACATGTGCTCCCATAGAAACCAACGGATATCCATACGATGACCCATACTGTATGCGTATTCTGTCAATCGCATCCGTATTGTCCGAGCACCATGCCTGCGGAGCATAGTACAACATTCCGGCGTCAAACCTGTTTCCACCCGATGAGCACGACTCAAAGAGAATATCCGGAAACGCTTCCGTAAGTCTTGAATACAAGCTGTATACTCCAAGTACATATTTGTGCGCTATCATTCCCTGCTCTTCCGAAGACGCTGCTACGCTGTAAACCTCTGTGAGCGGTCTGTTCATATCCCACTTTATGTAATCAATCTTAGATGAACTGATGACCGCATATAGCATATCAAAAATATGATCCACTACTTCTTTTCTCGAATAATCAAGAACAAGTTGGTGCCTTCCCAGTGACGATTTTCTACCGGGAGCAGCCAGTATCCAGTCAGGATGTCTTCTGAAAAGATTACTGTCAGGATTTACCATCTCAGGCTCTATCCAAAAACCGAATTTGAGTCCGAGGTCATTTATTTTCTTCGACAATCCGGCCATTCCCTGCGGAAGCTTCTTGGGATTTTCCACCCAATCTCCCAGTCCGGCAAAATCATCGTCTCTATCTCCAAACCATCCGTCATCAAGTACAAAGAGCTCTACCCCCGCGTCCTTTGCCTTTGATGCAATCTTAAGTATGCTATCCTCGGTAAAATCCATGAAAGTTGCTTCCCAGTTGTTGATAAGAATGGGCCTGGGCTTATTCTTCCACTTTCCTCTCACGAGATTATTGTTGTACAGTCTGTGATAAGTATGGCTAAGATCGTTAAGTCCGCTGTCCGTCATTGCAATCACAACTTCCGGAGTCTCAAAGCTTTCTCCGCTTTCAAGCGGCCATGCGAATCTGTCCGGGTTGATACCCATAAGCATTCTTAGCCTTCCGTGCGTACTTCCGTCTGCAAGCGCAATGAAATTTCCGCTGTAGACAAAAGAAAAAGCAATCGCCTCTCCCATGAACTCATCAGTATTAGGTCTTTTCAAAATCACAAACGGATTCTGATTGGCACTGGATACTCCGCGCCTTGATTCAATATAGGTTACACCTGTCGACAGTTTTTTTATCTCGGGGATTCTCTCTCTCGCCCACGCCCCCGAAAACTGCATCCATTCATAGTTTTGATCCGGAAGATCAAGACAACATGAAAGCGCTCTGGTAATCTTAACTTTTGCTTCTCCGATATTTTTAAATACGGTATGCCTTGCCACAACAGGATATTTATCAAAGATAGTATATGAAAGTACAAGCCCCACTCCTGCAAGTTCATCCTTCAATGTAATATCCAAAGTCATAGCTTCGCTTTCATCGGCATATGTCGCAGGAAGTCCTGTAATTACCGGCTTGCCGGCGTAGATCTTATGGCTCTTATATGAAAAAGAGCTGATCCTTGAGCCGTTCTCCATCTCGATTTCAAAGGCTTGCACCCCAAAATCAGTTGTACCGAATGACGAGTACTCCTGCCTGTTAAGTTCCTTCGAATAGCTTTCCGTATCAGCATCGACAGCCACATTAGGTAATCCCATACGAAAGATTACATGTGAAAAATCATCTCTATCGTGAATTCTTTTCCCGTAATATAAATTTATAATATCCCCACCGACGGTTATTCCGATAATATAGCTGATCCTGTCGTTGTAAAGGTGGAAGTGATTTGACGTCTTATTATATACAATGTTCATTGTTGTACTCCCTTTTTGTTAAGTCGTGCACTTTATTTAGTATATTATTCTTCACCTCAAAGGCTAATGGTAGATTTTGATATCATTATGTCAAAATGTGACATAAAAGCAAAAAAATCTATAAGTAATTTCAAGACATGCTACAATAAAAACACCGCATTAACACATCGCTACGCAAAAGAGGAATAATTATGCCAAAAGAAACAGATTTGGTCGGTTGTGATTTTTGTAAATTTGTAAACTACGAAGATTCAGACGATTTCTATCTCTATGAAGTCGGCACCTACAAATGTGAGCCGCTGTATTCATACGAACATCTTGTAAAGAATCGCATTATTATACATTTCGTTTTAAACGGCAAGGGAATACTTCACCTAAACGGCAAGAAATATGAAGTAGGGCCTCATCAGATTTTTCTCATTCCGCAGGACACGAAAACTTTCTATCAGGCGGACAAAGACGATCCTTGGGAATATATATGGCTTCATATAGGAGGCCCAAAGATTCCTCTGATATTGGAAGAAGCCGGACTTACTCCGTCCAATCCCGTCTATGTTCCCATGGCATGCGCCGATAAGATAGAAGCTCTCGCAAAAGATATTGTAAATAATTACACGCGGCAATATTATTGCGTCGGAAATTTATACAAGATATGTGATTACATGATTGAGAATTCGATCACAAAGCATGGCGGTGCGGTTGATCATGCCCGTGTATATGTAAAGAATGTAATATCTTACATTCAGCTCAAATATTCAGAACCCGTGAAAGTAGAACAGATTGCGTCAGCTCTTGGTCTTAACAGAAGCTATCTTACAAGATTGTTTAAAGAAGTAACAGGCTATTCCCTTCAGGAATATCTTTTGACCTACAGAATGAAGATGGCATTCAAAATGCTTTCAGAGAACAGACTAAGTGTTTCAGAGATTGCGGCAGCTGTGGGATACAGTGACACTTTTACCTTTTCCAAAGCCTTCAAACGACACTTCGGCAGTTCTCCTTCTTCCTTCAAAGGAGTAAGCTACGATATGTCTCACGGAGTAAACGGGCGTACATAATAATCATTAATGCTAAAAGAGGTTGCGAAAATAATTTCACAACCTCTTTGTATTCTCTGAAATGTTTAATTGTACTGCTGAAGTTTCTCGATAAATGTCTTTGCCATATCGCTGAGTTCACTGCCTTTACGGATGATGTATCCGAGAGTAAGTGTCTCTTCTTCCTTGAGCTTAACATGATGAATCTCGGAAGTATTAAGACTTTCACCAAGCATTGCCGCACCTACGGCATAGCCGTTAAGTCCCAGCATAAGCTCTACAGAAGTTGCTCTTTCGTTGGTGCTTATGACTTTCTTGTAATCATAGGTTGCAAGCGCCTCTTCTCTGTAATAAAAAGATGTGTTATCGCCCTGATCGAATACCATGCATGGATAATCCTGAAGTTCTTCAAGTGATATCTCATCTCTGTCAGCAAGCGGATGATCTTTTCTAAGGTATACATAAGTATCTCTTGTAAAGAGCTCATGGAATTCAAGAGAAGCGTCCGCAAAAATCTTTTTGAACATGTTTCTGTTAAACTCGCTGAGCGCGATAACTCCGACCTCACTTCTAAGGCTCTTGAGGTCGTCTATTACTTCACTTGTCTGAGTCTCTCTTATTGAGAACTGGTACTCTTCAAGATCATATTCTTTTACCGTATCAATAAATGCATTTACAGCCACTGTGTAATGCTGCATTGAAACTGAGAATGTGGGCTTATCAACCTTGGCATTGATGTACTTGTCTTCAATCTTCTCAAACTGCTCAACCGCGCTTCTTGCATAAGCAATAAACGCGCCGCCCGCAACAGTTGTCACAACGCCGTTATGTACTCTCTGGAATATCTGGATTCCGAGCTCGTTCTCAAGATCTCTTACCGCACTCGAAAGTCCCGGCTGTGACACGTAAAGTCTGTCAGCCGCTTTTCTCATTGAGCATTCCTCATCAATCGCAATTACATATTTAAGCTGCAAAATTGTCATATGTATAATCTCCGAACTGAATTTTTATACATAATAACACATTTTTGACAATATAAGTGCCAAAATTTTTTCAGCTATAATACACGCACATTTAAATCACATATGCATCCTGAGGAATAATTCTTGATAAGAATTGTCTTGTTCGCTCTTCTTTTGGCTTATAAAAAATCTCGCCGGGTTTTCCCTCCTCCACGACAACTCCGCCGTCCATGAATATTACTCTGTCTGCAACATCTTCAGCAAAAGACATCTCATGGGTCACAACTATCATGGTTATTCCGGTCTGTGCCACTTTTTTAATTACTTCAAGTGTCTCTCCAACAAGCTCAGGATCAAGTGCAGAAGTTGGCTCATCAAACAAGATAAGCTCAGGGCTTAGCGCAACCGCTCTTGCAATTCCGACTCTCTGCTGCTGTCCTCCCGAAAGCTGCGAAGGATAGGAATCCTTCTTTTCAAGCATTCCGACTTTTTCAAGAACATCTTCCGCAATTTTCTGTGCCTCAGCCTTACTCTTTTTCTGAACCTGAACAAGTCCCTCCATTACGTTTTGGAGAACCGTTTTATGTGCAAACAGCCCATAGTTCTGGAATACAAAACCTGTATGTCTTCTCATATAAAGAATATCTTTTTTTCCGGCCTTCTTGAAATTTATTTCCTTATCTCCAAATTTCATTATTCCGCTATCGGCTTTCTCAAGAAAATTTATACTCCTAAGAAGAGTTGTTTTTCCGGACCCACTTGGTCCCAAAATTACAACCACTTCGCCGTCATTAACTTTTATAGATACATCTTTTAGCACTTCCTGTTTACCAAAAGCCTTTTTTACTCCCGTAAGTTCTATCAACTCTACTATTCCTTCCTGCTTCCAATCTGCCTTCTATATCAACTTTCTGTTGCTATCTTCAAATACTTACCGCATCTCTTTTCCGCGAAATGAGCAAGTATCTCTATAGCAGCTCCTATGATCCAATAAACAAGTGCCGCCGCAACATACCCTTCAAGATAGCTGTAATACAACAGACTGGGTAAAAGAGCTCCCGTCATGATCTCAACCACAGATATCGCACTTACCAGATTTGAAGCCTTCAAAAGACCTATGAGCGAATTTTGCATTCCGGGTAAAAGAATCGGAATCATCTGCGGAAAGATTATTCTTGTAAGTGTCTTAAATCTTCCCATTCCTATACTGTATCCGGCTTCATACTGCACCTTTTCGATTCCTCTAAATGCTCCTCTTATGCTTTCGCTTATTGAACACGTCGTTCCTATTATCAAAGTAAAATATCCGATTATTATCGGATTCACATCACTTATAGGTACCGATATATGAAACGCATTCGCCACATCTGCATATAAAGTCATAAACAAAAGATTGTAAATAAGAAGCGCAACCATCGTTGGAAGTCCAAGATATACCGTCACAAAGAAAGCAAAAAACTGTGACAACACAGGTATCCTATAATTTCTTATCGTTGCGATCACCGCTCCAAAAATCAGACTGACTATAAATGTTATAGCCGTAAGCTTTATCGTAACCGGTGCATATAGGAGAGCCGATTTAAAAGAATCATAAAAATTTTGCATACTAAAACTCATAGCATTTCTCCTTATATCACCTTTGCCGTTCCGTTATTCATTTTGTATTCAGCCAAAAGAAATACCGCTTTTAAAAACAGGCTGAACGCCACATATATTAAAGCTGCGGAAAGATATCCTTCGATAGAATGCCCCGTAGCCGCTCCGAGTGTTTTTGCTTTTCCAAGAACATCGACAACACCAAGCAAAAAAACAAGCGATGTATTTTGAAAAACGCCGATAAAATCCACACCATAATGCGGAAGTGCCACTTTAAACGCTTGAGGGAGCACAATCCTGTAAAAAGTTTGTGCTCCTGTCATTCCTATAGAATATCCCGCCTCTGCCTGCACAGCAGGTACAGATGTTATAGCTCCTCTGAAGATTTCGCCCAAGAAAGCTCCTTCATTCAGTATTATTGCGATTTCCACAAATATCACAGGATCAAGCCTGTTAAGATTTATTCCAAACACATTTAAGAAAAGATTGCCGAGTACCAATGGTATTCCATAAAAAGCTATCATCATCTGTACCAGAAGCGGCGTCCCCCTCATAAAGGATATATACACTCCCAAGAAGCCGCTTATTACAGGCACTTTGCGTATCCTAAGCACTGCTACGAATATTGCAAGCACAGTGCCAAAAAACATTGACCAAAAAACAATATGTAAATTGACAGACAGACATGAAATTACTTTAGGAAAAATATTTACAAATCTTTCCGAGCTAAAATAATTTCCCATACTACTTATTCCTCTTCCGTCACATCATATCCAACCCACTTAATGGCAAGTTCGGAAAGTTTTCCGTTATCTTTAAGTGTTTTGAGCGCGCCGTCAATCGCATCTCTAAGTTCTGTTTCATCCTTACGATACAGATAATATGTCTTTGAATCATTGATGGGATCTCCAACCAATTTAAGCCATTCTTTTCCGTCGTCACTAAAATTCTTGTTCATCTTGGCAGCATCACTCTTTTTAAGAACAGTCGCTCTTACCGCTCCTGACTTAAGTGCAGCAGCGCCTTCTTCATCAGAACTGCTCTCGGAATTTACAATAACAACTTCCTGTCCCGGATGCTCTTCATTCCATTTTGTAATAATCTGAGTTGTTGCACTTGTCGATCCACCGGTCCTTATCTTCTCACCAGCAAGATCTTCGAGCTTAGTTGCATTATCATCAGCGAGAACTGCAAGATATGTTATATATGATGTATATGACTCACCCGAGAAAAGATATTTCTGTTCCCTTTCAGGTGTGAACTCATACTGGTGAGCCGCAACATCGATTTTTCCCGCTTCAAGCGAAAGAACCAGCTGATCAAATGCCATTGACTGATATTCAAACTCGTACTGAGGAAGAAGCTCATCAATTTCTTTTAACACATCATACTCATACCCGACTGCATCTCCATTCTCATCTATATAGCAATACGGGTTATAATTTATTCCCGAACCTATCACTACTTTCTGTACTTTGCCGTCACTCGAGCCGGACTTTTCTTCGCTTTCAGCGCTATTTGAATTATCTCCCTTGATATTCCCCGCTGCGCTTGCTTCTGCGGCACTTCCGCATCCAACAACCGACATCATCATTGTTCCAACCAATGTTCCTATTACAATAATATTTTTAAGTGTTTTCTTTTTCATAATCATGTTCCTCCTACAAATAATTCCCAAAAGCCCGGATAAATAAAAAATGCCGGAGATTACTGCCCCGCCTAATGATGGCGAACCATTAACCTCCGGTTGTCCGGTAAGTAAACATATGAGTTTGCTCCTTGTTGCTTTTGTTGAGCTTAATATACTATAGCCTCCCCAAAGCCGCAATTACGCTAAACTTTAGGGAGGCTATAACTAAAAGTTATTGTTTAATTATTGCAATTGATTTTCAATATATTCCTTAAATCTGGGAAGCTTCAGTGATATAACACCTCTCACCGCTCCATCTATCACGCCTTTTCCAATCAGTCTTTTTCTTGGTTCACTCCATTCATTATGTTTCTTCTTGGTCATCTCAAGAAGTTCTGTGGCACTCATTGTCTCTTTTTGCGCAATGAATTCCAAAAACCATCTGTCTTGTGGTCTAAGTTCACGCCAGATCTCATCATATGCTTTTGCGGCGAGTGCTTCATCCACCATAGCTATAACTCTTGGTGTTATTTTCTTTGCCTTTTCTTCCCACATATACTTACCAAAAGCCTGATATGCAAACGCATATCCCTTCGTCATAACAGCCAATTCATATGCAACATCATCTGTAAGTCCAAGCGTCTCTTTGTAATCTTCCTTGATTATTCCGATATTAAGAGGAGCAATCTCACACTTTTCCGCTCTCAAAAAGAATGTCAATCCTTTGGTTGTTTCCAAATCCTCAATGTCGTCATATAGTCCGGCCACCAATAGATATATGGGATATTCTTCTCTTATAAGTATTTGAAATTCCTGAATAAAATCAATCAAAGCATCTGTTTTTCGAGCTTCATCTATAACCACAAGTATTTTCTTTTTCTTTGCCTTTACCTCTTTTAAAAGTCTCCCCAAGATAACACTGAGACTACTCACAGGCGCTTGGTCTTTGGATATGCTGACTCCTATGCCAAACGCAGACAGATTAAGATTAGCATCTATGTATTTCGTCATAAAAGGGACATTTGCATAAAGATAGGCAACCAATTCATTTGTAATATCCGCATTAGACCTGATGTTAACTACAATCCATTCCTTTTCTTCTTTTAACTGATTTGCTATGGCGGTAAGTGTAACAGTTTTGCCACATCCCCTTACGCCTGTCAGTTTGAATGCCTGTTCCTGCACAATATCACTATCTAAGGTATCTATAATATCATCTATCAATAAGCTTCTTCTGATATATTGATTTGGAATCCTTCCAAAACTTATCGCATACGGATTTCTTTCACTCATACTCTCGCCTCTCGATCATCGGTGTTTCCCTATCTGAAAATATACACCTGATTACTCTATCGTCTACTATATAATTCCATTACAAAAATATAATACGATATAATTCGATATAAAACAATATAATACGATATAAAACGATATAATATGATATAAAGTAATATAAAATAATATAATAAAATATAATATGGGCGTAATGCCTATTTTTCGCATTACGCCCATATTTTACATCGTTATGATAATACTTATTTATCCCAACCAAGGGCTGCTCTCTTATCTTTCATATCCTGTACAATCTGTTTTGCAAGTGCTACAGGATCCGTGTTTACATTCATTGTTGAACCAAGAAGCTCCTTTGTGCCGTGTTTAAGGAACTCGATTACATTCTTTGAGCCAAAGATCGGAGCTTCAACGCAGTGATAAGAACTGATTCCGTTAAGTCTGAATCCAAGTGCCGCATCGATTCCCTTTTCATTTCCCCACTCGGGAGATGAGAATGCAAAAGGAAGCTCGTAGAGATTCTTTCCAAGCACGCCTGCAATTCCCGCAAATATACCTGTAGAACGTGTATTATCAATACACTCTCCGACATGCCATACGGGCGGAAGGTCGGGCTCAAGAAATTCTCTTAAGGATTCTCCTGCCTTCTCTTTTCCCGAAACTGCGCAATATCCAAGCTTCATAAGAGGGAAAGATGCACATCCGTTGGTGATAATAAGAACGTTGTTCTTAAGAAGTTCATCGGCCACATCAATAATGCACTTCTCATAAAGGACCTTAGGATTATTACATCCGACCATATTTACAACACCAAGGATCTGTCCCGATTTAATTGCTTCGGCAAGAGGCTTCATGCTTCCGAATCTCTTGTGAACATACTCAACAGAGAATCCGACTTCTGCCTCTACCTCGTATGGTGGAATATATACTGGCATTCCTTTTCTGATCTCAAAGCTTTCGATCGCACGTCTTACTATCTTCTCTGCAAGTTCCTTAGTCTGACCTATATTGCTGTGGTGATGATCGTATTCATATCTCTCAGCCCCCGGAAGTCTTGCAGAATCACTTGTTGTAACCACAACAGTCTTAAAGCACTTAGCAACATCCATGATTGAAGGAAATACATCCTGAACATCCGCAACCCACAGATCGAGCGCTCCGGTAGCAAGTACAAGTTCCGCCGAAACCGCATTTGAAAGCGGAATAACACCACTGTCTCTGTACATCGCAGAAAGTCCGGAACAGCAGATACCGTAGAAACGAATGCCCTTTGCACCTTTAGATTTGGCAAGTTCAATCAGGTCTTCTCTTTTTCCTGCGGCAACAATCTGGCTTACAAGTGTTGGAAGATGTCCGTGCACCGCAATATTTACATAGCCTTTTTTGAGCGCACCGATATTGACCTTGGACGTAACTCTGTCACCGACACCAAACAATGCATCGGTCGCAATGCCTGCTCCGACAACACCTGAAAAAGTAAATGCAAGTCCGCAGCGAAGGAACTGCTGCATGATGCTCTTCCAGTCACCGTCCGTAGCACATCCCGACTTATGATATGCTTCAAAAACTTCATGGTAAGCACTGATTGGAAGAATATCCAGATCTTCCCAAACCTTCTGTCTCTCGGGAAGTGCGCAGGCCTTTATTGTCTTATAATCATCGGGAACACTTCTGGACATATCCTCAAGCAAAGCATCCGCTAGATCTTTTGCGACATTTTTAAGCTGTCTGTTCTTTTGCTTTATTCCAAATGCTTCCGCAGTGCTCCTTATCTTTTGCTCGCCAAGGATAGGAATATCAAGTTCTCCCTCAGCAACTTTTTTCAAAGTAAGCATGACTTCCCTTGCATGCATACCATGCTGAGCCGCACCTGAAGCCGCTGAACGCAAAAGATTTCTCGCAACTATCAGATCCGCATCCGCACCGCAAACACCTCTCTGTGCTTTCGCAGTGATATGACAAGGTCCCATGTTGCAGATCTTACAACATGTTCCGCTAAGTCCGAACGCACACTGCGGCTTCTGAGCATCAAACCTGTCAAAAGCCGTATCTATTCCGATCTGCTCCATCCTAAGGATCATCTCCCTTACGGCCGGATCGGGTGTATTATCGATTACGTCCTGCTTTGACGGAAATGTCTTTCTATATTCCGCCACAGCGTTCATATAGTCCTTGGTAAAATCCTCGGGACTACTCTCTCCGCCGTGGTCACTTGCCTTAAGTGTCACTGTCGGAATACCATGCTCATCAAAACCGATCAGATTTCTGTGTGAATGAATGTGCTCTAATCCGTTTTTGCCATGATGGTGGTGATGTTCGTGTTCATGTGAATGTGTGTGGCTCATTTTTTCCCTACCTTAAATCGTATATTCAATATCTTCTTCTATCTTCATTTGCAATAGATCAAAGATTTTGTCTCTTATCAGCAAAAAGTCTCCGCTTGTTCTGTCTCTGAAATGGTGAATCGGAACTGTTATAACACCTTTTACTTTGCCGGGGTTGGGTGTCATTACAACAATCCTGTCCGCCAGATAAACAGCTTCTTCAATGTCATGTGTTACAAAAATGATTGTTTTCTTTTGGCTCTTGCAGATATCCAAAATATCATCCTGAAGCTTCATTCTGGTAATCGCATCCAATGCTCCGAAAGGCTCATCCATAAAGATGATATCGGGCTCCACGGCAAGTGCCCTGGCTATCGCAACTCTCTGTTTCATTCCGCCGGAGAGCTGCCTTGGAAAACTATCCGCAAAGTTCTCAAGCTTTACAAGTTTAAGGTACTCTTTTGCAATTTCTTTTCTCTTTTCTTTTTCAATACCTTTTGATTCCAGCCCTAGTTCTACGTTTTTTATGACAGTACGCCACGGAAGCAAGCCATAGTTCTGGAAGATAGTTACATTCTTTGTGCTTGGCGCCATCACTTCGTTGCCATCAATCTTAACGCTTCCAAGGTTCACCGGATCAAAGCCTGCAATAGCATTTAAAAGAGTACTTTTTCCACAGCCCGAAGGACCAAGGAGGCAGATAAACTCACCTTTTTCAATATCAAGATTTACATCCGACAAAGCTGTGAACTGCGTGCCATTCTGTATGAAGGTTTTTCCTGCATTTTCTATATGAATATATGACATTACTGCTCTCCTCCCCAGGCCTTAAGAATTCTTTTTTCCAACAATCCGATAAGGAAATCAAGTAACAGTCCAATAAGGCCTATCACAAGAATTGTTGCCAAAAGGATGTCCGCTCTGATATTGTTTCTCGCATCAATAATCTGGAAACCTAGTCCCGACTGCGCTCCTACCATCTCACCCGCAACAAGGAATATCCATGCGCTTCCAAGAGCAAGATGAACGGCATTGGCAATCTGAGGGAACGCCGCAGGAAGGATAACTTTCCACATAAGCTGCGGCTGCTTTATTCCAAAATTATCAGCTACTCTGAAATACATATCATCAATCTTATTTACAGCCGATACCGTAGACAGTAATACGGGGAAAAAAGCTGCTATAAAAATAATAACGATCGCAGGAAGATCACCTATTCCAAACAGAAGTACCACAAAAGGCATCCACGCTGTCGGTGATATCGGTCTCAAAAGCTGAAGTGAAGGATTCACATATTTAAACACCTTGGGAAGACTTCCTAAAATAAGTCCCAGAAAGACTGCTATAATAACCGATAATCCATAACCTATTACAAATCTGTACATACTCGCAGCTATGGATGCAAGTAGCGTACCGTCTGCTATCATTTCAAACAGAGCTTCAATCGCCATTAAGGGCGACGGAAATAAAGCCGAACTGTAGTCGCTTATCCAAAATGCCAGCTGCCAGATTCCAAGTAAGATAAGTATTGATACAACAACGTATTTAAGAGAGAGTATTTTTTTCATCATGTCCCCTTGCCTTATTTAAAAGTCATTCTTTACAAATTCGGAATATGCGGGCGGGTTATCTGAAAGTCCGTATTCCTTCACCTTTTCGGTAAGCTTGTTATATTGTTCCTCTGTAATCTCAAGGTCATCATAAGAAATCCATTTCAAAGATGTTTCAAGTACATCTTTTTTCTGCTTAAGATATTTCTCTGCAACAGTTTGGGCTGTTTCGGAATTAAGATTATTTCCCGCTGTCTTGTATCCTTCAACAAATGCCTTGGCTGTATCAGCATGCTTGTCTATAAAATCATCCGTTAAAACAAGTGCGCAGCAAACCGAATCCTCCCACAATTCTTCGGAGGTATACAGTACTTTTCCTTTTCCTGTCGAAACACCTACCGCACCAAAAGGTTCCGCGACGCAGTAACCGTCTATTGTTCCTGTAACAAGTGCCGAAGGCATCTCTGTTGGTGCAAGTTCCACAACATTTATGTCATCAATCGTAAGTCCGTTCTTTGCAAGCGCATCATTTACCAGGATGTTATGTGAAGACTGACGATGAGGAATAGCTATTGTTCTTCCTTTAAGATCGGCGCCGTCTTTAACATCATTTGAAACGATGAGAACATTTCCGTCCTTATGTCCGAGCGCGACAGCTTTTATTCCCACGCCCTCAGCTTTCGACTTCATTGCAAGCTCTATAAGAACCGATGCTCCGTCAACATTTCCGGAATTAAGAGCATCCAGAAGTTCCGGCCAGGAACCGTACTTAACAAGCTCAACATTTACTTTTTCATTATTGGCAAGCTCCTCTGCTTCCTCCAATACAGCGAGTGAATGTGTTATGGGAAGATATGCAATCTTCACTGTTTCTTCGGCCTTTGCGCCACCTGCTGCTTTGGCACTTGCGCTTCCGACATTGGAATTTCCGCATCCTGACAGCGTAAGCACTGTTCCGATCAGTAATGTCAATAATAAATGTTTTTTCATAATAACCATCCTCCACTATAATGTCTTTTCACCCACTGGGTCAATAGGTAATTTTATTTTGATTGAATAATAACACACGCGAATTGAGATGAAAATTAAGAAACACTTATAGTGGATTATAAACTTTGCTTATTCCCAAGCACCGCTGTCCCATAAGGTCTTTATTATGTGATATTTCATGAATTTTCCAATATGAAAAAAATAAAGTGTCCGGATTGTACAAATGATATATTATAATTCTTTTGGATTCCCAATAAAATATAACCAATGCAGAAAGGAACGACAGATGAAATTAAAACTGCATGAAAATATAAAGAAATTCAGAAAAGAGAAGAACCTGACACAGGAAAAATTGGCAGAGATGCTCGGCGTTACGGTCGGCGCGGTGTCCAAGTGGGAAAACGGTAACAATACTCCTGATATCATGATGCTTACAACACTTGCAGGCTTTTTTGATGTTTCGGTTGATGTTCTTCTTGGATACGACATGGTATCCAAGAAAGTGGAAGACATTGTTGCCAACATTGACTCACTTGTTTCCAAGCACAAATTTGAGGAAGCGGAAGTTATATCACGTGATGCCATTAACAGATATCCCCATGATTTTTCTGTAATATTTTCATCAGCGATGATCTATCATGTGAAGGCCCTTGAGAATCAAGATAAGAATGATGCAAGGATGGCAATAGATCTTTTTACCAAATCACTTGAATACCTTTCGCAGAACAAGAACCCGGACATAAATGATTATGTGATAAGGAGCAATATTGCATACAATTACCTGATCATTGATGAAAAGGCGGCGCTTGAACGTCTTAAGGAGATAAACTTCGGAGGAATAAACGATACTGTCCTGGCACTTATATATCTGCAGAATGAAGAGCCGGATCAGGCGCTTAACTATAGCACATCAGGCATAATAAATCATCTCGGAGAATTAATAGACTCATCGATGTACATGATAATGGCCCTTGCAGGTACGGGCAAAAAGAAAAACCTCGAAGAATCAATATGTCTGACGGATACGATGATTGATGTGATCAAAAAATTCTCCAAAGATGAGATTGGATGTTTTAGTAAGTATGTGGCTTTTTATTATGTGATAAAAGCGTATTTTTGTGCATGTATCAAAGATGAATACGGAATGACAAAGTTTATTTCCAAGGGAAAAAAGCTTGCGATGGAATTTGACAAGAATGGCTCAAATGACGTAGCAAGGCACCTTAAATTCTATCATGCGGACAAAGAGCATTTTTATACCATCGATAGCATTGGAGAAAAGGCAGTTTCCGGAATAAGCACGGTACTTAGCAAACAGATTGTAAAAATGGCCGGTGTCGATAAAAAAACACATAATAAAATAATCGATTGTTGGGAGAAAGCATAATGAAAACAGCACTAAAGACTGTAAAGACAGTTTTGATGGTTTTGGCAACGATGATAATAATCTTAGCTGTTGTCAGATCTGTCGGAATGGGAATAAATAAGATAACACCGAAAGGCGGGATAAATGAATCTTTTTACGTTGATATAAACGGAAACAGACAATGGATAAACATTTATGGACAAGACAGAGACAATCCCGTTCTTTTGTATCTGCACGGAGGGCCGGGATCTGCAACAAGTCCCGTAGATTATTCTTTTACCCGAAAGTGGAGCGACGTATATACTGTTGTTACATGGGATCAGAGGAATGTCGGAAAGAGCTTTGATAAGAAAAATATTTCGGATAAGATAACCAAGGATATTATGATGGCCGACGGCAAGGCAATGACTGAGTTTCTTTTATCTTATATGGGAAAAGAAAAAATAACTTTGCTTGGACATTCATGGGGATCTATGTTTGGCGCAAATCTGGCATTGGAATATCCGCAGTACTACGACGCTTTTATCGGAACGGGACAATGTATAGACATCTATGAAAATGAAGTAAGACTCTATGCTGCGGCAAAAGAATGGACAAATGGCGATGCTCAAGGAGAGGCACTTCTTGAAAAATGGTCGCCCGATAACGCGGATAGCCTTGAGGCCATGGCCGCCAGAAACAAAGTAATGGAAAGGTACGGTTATGGGATGATGAAAGATGGTCGAGATTACAATATGATTGCGACGATTCTTTTTAATCCAAATTACATGGTAAAAGACTATATCGGCTATGTAAAAAATATTGCAATCTCGATGGATCCATATATGTCTTTTTTTGCTCATGGTCTTTATGAGTGCTCGCTTAGCGGAAAATATGACTACAAAGTGCCGTATTACAATATAAACGGCGACATGGATTACCAGACCAATTACGATATGGCTTGTGAGTATTTTGAAAAGGTAAATGCTCCCGATAAGAAAATGTACGTCATGAAAAATGCTACACACGGACTTCTTGAATCAAGATCCGAGGAATTTTCTGAATATGTTCACGATATCGCAAATCGAATGAAAAATAAGTAATCTTCACTTCGAGTCAATCATCCTCTTCTAAGGCTTACGTGATTATCAATCTTATCAAAATAAGTTGCGATCTTGGTGAGAGCTTCATCGACGCTGCACTCTACATCAAAGCCTGCGATAGCTTTCTTTTCGAGCTGTTTCTGGGCTTGGAAACCGATTTTCTTGCAGACAAGGCTTCGACAATCTGCAATGAGCTCAACTTTCTTGAGCGCTCCGTCGCTTCCTCCGCAGCCGCCGTGTCCACCGCCGTTTCCGCCACAGCCACCTTGCAATCCGGCGCCGCAACCGGAAGTCTGTCCGCCGCAAACTTCTTGCGATTCTGCGCATTTACTTATCTGCGATGCAGTATCTTCACCTCCTTTTTCATTCCTTGCACCTGCGCCGGAACTTATCTCTTCTTCCGTAAACTCTCTGTATTCTTTTTCTTTATAATCGGTTCCTTCCACCTCGTAGATATGGAACCCCTTAGCAGCACCAAAGCCAAGGTCAACGGCCTTGGCATCTGATGTTGCGACAGCAATCAAATATGACATCGCTTTTTCCTCTTATATTAAACACGAACTTTAGGCAGATTGTTGAATCAAAAAGCTGTGTTGTCGCTGTGTTTATCTATTAGTGAAACACTGACTGAATCAATATTTCTTTAGTTGAATCTCTGTGATGCTACCGTGTAGATATCCTCAATAAGTCTGATACCGCCCTCGTATCCAACAATTGCATCATTAAGAACAATCTTGTCCTTAACGGGCCATGAGATATTAAGGAAGTTACCCTTTAAGTCTTCCGTCACTTCTTTGTCATAGTAACCACCGAGAACCAGCGGATATCCGTGATAGTCATGACTCTTTATCTGCTCATGAACCTTGTAGCTGTCTGTCTCAAATACAACCTCAGCTTCAAGTCCGTAGTTGAGCTTCTTGAATTCTTCGGTAATCGCTTCCCTGTATTCCTTCGGCGTATCATCGGTAATGAACTGCTTTGCGGGAACAAGTCCGAGATCGTTTGTAAGGAACTTGGTAATTCCAAGAGCATACTGAGCATCCGCTACAACAGAGAACTGCTTGTTGATTACTCGGTTCTCAAGGAAAAGATCCGCAAATCTCTCGATGAGGTAGTAGTAATAATTTTCATGCTCTGTTATTACGTCCTCGACCTTCTTTTCATCCACTCCCGCAAACTTTCCGACTTCCCTTAAGAACTTACTTGTCTCGAAAGCTCCAATTGGAAGTGTGCTGTAGTGAAGATAAGGAATGCCGAGCTTTTTCTCCATCTTCTTTACGTTCTTAACAGAAACCCAAGGAGAAATAAGAAGGTTAAACTCAGCCGAAGCAATCTTGTCTATATTCTTGATTCCTCTTTGATATCCGAAGATAGTGTTGGGAGTAAGCCCAATCTCTTTTAACAGCTTCTCAAGCTCTCTTAAGTTTCCGAGCCAGTAAAGATCCTGATAAGGAACGTCGGCCCAGATATTTACAAGTCCTTTCTCCTTCTTGTCAGTCTTTTTTACATACTGATCTATGATCGCATCAATTATCTGCTCATGACCTCTATAGTTGTTCCCCTTAAATCCCGCTGTGGGAGCATAGATTACAGGCTTCTCCGCATCTGCAAATTCAGATACGACTTCACCCGAATCATCACCTACGATTTCAGGAATACAACCTGTAAGAACCACATAGAGGTCTGCATCGATGACCTTGAGCGAATTCTCGATTGTTGAATGAAGCTTTTTTACACCGCCGAATACAACGTCTTTTTCATTAATACTGGTACAGGGAAAAATATTCGGTGAAAAATATCCGCTGCTTCCGTTTCCGTCGGAAAGCTTCTGCGCACATCCCGGACCCGAATGAAGGATCGGAATGGCTCTCTCTATTGCCTGCACTGTCTGCATCGCGCCAAGTGCACACTTATATCTTTGTTTATCAAGTAACTTTGCCATTTATATCAGCCTCCGTGAATCATTTTTTGTCCTTTTCCTGCACAAGGAAAGCTCCTACGTTCTGCTTGTACCACCAATCCGTGTAAGGAAGCTTTGTCCTCTTTGCGAGGTTCTTCTCAAAGCTTCTGTTCCTGATGCTATCGAGTATGGAATATGCAAATTCCAATGTGTGCTTGTAACCGAAGATCATATACTCATCGGCAACATACACAGAAGGTGTTCCGTTCTTGATAGCCCATACGGTTGAACCCGGATGTCTTGATAGATACAGATCGGGCTGATATTTGTTGAGGATATTCATAACCTCGAAATTCTGCTGGTCGGCAACACTGGCCTCGAAATCAATATTGTTATCCAAAAGATATTTCATTGAAGGCGGAACATCTCCGTTCTCATACTTCTTGTCATAGTGCCATGCAAGTGCCCATACAACCTCAATTCCAAGTTCATTAAGAACACGGGATACTTCAAAAGTATAACCGGGGCCCATGCCGAGTACTGCTCTGAGTCCTTTGAGCTCCTTTTTAACTTCTTCAATCTTGGGAAGATAGATTGCACGCTGTTCTTCAATGTACTTCTCAATCTTTTCGCTTCTTCCGGTAACTTTACCGATCTCGCGAAGCCATGCTTCAAATCCTACGATACCGCACTGGTTGATACTTCTTACGTAAGGAACGCCGTACTTCTCTTCAAGAACGTTTCCTAAGTAGTTTCCAAGTGTTCCGCAGATACATGTTGTGGCAACGGCTTCCGAAATATGTGAAAGTTCTTCAACCGTTGAGTTACAGTAAAGGAATGTAGGCTCGAGATCAAAGTTCTTGAACATCTCGATGATCTCAGGTCTTGCACTCTCATAGAAGTTCTTAAAGTTGATCTTGTTACTCTTAACTCCTTCTCTCGGAGGCTGAACTATTGACTGAAGCACCGCGTGGTCTGCGATATCAAAACCTGTTGCCCAGATTCTTGACTTGAATCCTTCACAGTGAACCGCAACTATAGGCACATCAATCTCTTCTTTTAACTCATCGACGATACTGTCGATATCCTCACCGATGATACCTGTTGCACAGGAACTTGAAACAAAGATTGCCTTGGGGCTGTATCTTTTGTTTACTTCAACGATGATGTTACGAAGTGTAGACGTTGAGCCAAAGATTGTATCATTCTCGTTCATATCGGTTCCGACATAAACAGTGTTATTTGTTACACCACGTTTTTTGGCCATAACCTTATCAAGGTAATATGTACCTGCTGCCGCAACGGAACATCCCGCAGGGCCGTGATGAATAATAGCAATATCTCTTATAGCTGAAAGCTGACCGAGCGCACAGCTTGAAAGACATGAACTTGACTGCGAAAAACATCTTGAACAGCCTTTCAAAGTACCGCATTCACTCTGGCTTGCAAGATCTTTGAGTGAACCGATGTAGCCGGTGATAGATCCGATTCGGTTCTCTCTGGTAGCTACATTGGAATTATTTAAATTAGTTGCCATGTTATCTTTTATCTCCTGCTTTTTTCTTAGTCTTGTGTTGCAAAAAGGTTGGTTGAAAGATATCTGAGTCCTGTGTCAGGGAATACCGCAACTATCTTCTTTCCTGCATTTTCAGGCCTCTGAGCAAGTAACTTTGCCGCATAAAGAGCCGCACCCGAAGATGTTCCTATAAGGATACCGTCGTTTGCCGCAACCTCTCTTGCAGCCTCAAAAGCTTCAAGTGCTTCAACTTCGATATATTCGTCATATATCTTTCTATCAAGTGTTGAAGGAACAAGATTGTCAGGAACTCCTTCAAAAGGATGTACACCTGTAATTTCTTCTTCAGGCTGATTCTTATCTTTATCGGGAAGTGAATTAGGACCTGGCTGAACTCCGACTACCTTGATGTTCGGATTCTTTTCCTTGAGGTAAGCACCTGTTCCGGAGATTGTTCCGCCTGTTCCTACGCAGGCAACGAGGATATCAACTTCACCGTCTGTATCTTCCCAGATCTCGGGACCTGTTGTTCTCTTATGTACCGCAGGGTTTGCGGGATTCGAACACTGATCAAGGAATACGACATTCTCTTCCTTATCAAGAACATCTTCCTTGAGTGCCTTGATAGCAGCAACGAAGTCACCGCCTGTCTCTTCAAGAACTTTTGCGATAACAGGCTCATCACCAAGCTTAATTGTCTTTCCGCCAAATGCCTGAATTACCTGGAATCTCTCTTTACTAACCTGATCCTGAATATAAACTCTGAAAGGATATCCCTTTGCTGCAGCTATTGCAGCAAGTCCGATACCTGTGTTTCCGCTTGTTGTTTCAACAACCGTATCGCCGGGTTTAAGCCTTCCGCTCTTCTCGGCATCTTCTATCATTGCAAGGGCAATTCTGTCCTTTACGCTCTGGTTGGGGTTAAAATACTCAAGCTTTCCGATAACGGTTGCCTTGAGATCGTGATGTTTTTCAAATCCTGAAAGTTCAAGAAGCGGTGTTTTTCCTACCAATTCTGTGATTGATTTATATACGTTTGACATACATAGTCCTCCTTAATTGTGCATTTTCTTAATAGCGATCAGATCTTGTAATCATCTGAAAGTTCCATCATTCCGTACTCCATGAGGATCTCTTCAAGTCTTTCCTGAGTCATGGGTGTCGGGATAACAAAGTCTGTGTTCTCGATAACTGCCTGTGCAAGATTTCTGTACTCCTGCGCCTGATTTGAATCGGGCTTGTACTCGATAACTGTCTTCTTATTGATCTCAGCGTGCTGAACAACGTTATCTCTGGGAACGAAGTAAAGAAGCTTTGTTCCGAGCTCTTTTGAAAATGCTCTTAAGAGGTCAAGCTCTCTGTCAACGTTTCTTGAATTACAGATGATACCGCCAAGTCTTACTCCACCTGTTCTTGCATATCTCTGGATACCCTTTGAGATATTGTTTGCGGCATAAAGAGCCATCATCTCACCACTTGCTACGATATAGATTTCTTTCGCCTTACCTTCACGAATAGGCATTGCGAAACCACCGCAGACAACGTCACCAAGTACGTCATAGAATACATAATCAAGGTCCTCTGTATAAGCACCGAGATTCTCAAGCATGTTGATTGAAGTGATGATACCTCTTCCGGCACATCCTACACCGGGCTCAGGTCCGCCTGACTCAACGCACCTTGTACCGCCAAAACCTTCCTTCATGATTCGGTCAAGTGAGATATCCTCACCTTCTTCTCTTATAGTGTCAAGAACCGTCTTCTGAGCAAGTCCGCCAAGAAGAAGTCTTGTTGAATCCGCCTTGGGATCACAACCAACAACCATTACTTTCTTGCCGTGCTCAACAAGTCCTGCCGTAAGGTTCTGGGTTGTTGTTGACTTTCCGATTCCTCCTTTTCCATAAATTGCGATCTGCCTAAGTTCTGCCATTTTTTCTTTCTCCTTTAAATTTATAATTGCTAATAATCAATAGTCTCTTGAGACTATTGCGTGCCCGAGCGGAATTGCGAAGCAATTATCTTCCTTTCCGCGAGGTGCGCATCCATAGCGGAGCGCTTTTATTTGATAGGATTTTCCTATCAAATAAAAAAAGGCATGCGAAAAATGATCCAATCGATCAAATTCACAAAACCTCCGGTTGTCCGGTCAGCTTCATTACTGTCCTTTTATATTATTCATTTCCTGAAGTAGCTTTAGATATCCGTCAAGTTTCCTTATCGCTTCCGAAACAGGCCCCGGCATCTCAAATGCCGCAATACCGCGTTCTTCAAGCTCTCCTCTTGCTCCGTCTCCAATTCTGGCTGCCAGAACAAAATTACAATCGGAAACTCCGTCTACTCCTCTTTTTAATTTAGCAGCGTCGTGATGTCCTCCGTTACAGACGGGATTCACAAATCGCTGTTCAATCTCTTCGTAATCGCCGTTATCATCCACATCCACTATAAGGAAGCTCTCAGCTCTTCCAAAGTGCTGATCCACAAACCTGTTGTCCGTAGATGCGAGTGCGACTCTGTAAACTGCTTTATCCATGTGAAAAAGTATTCCTTATATTTAATCTGCTCTGATATACGAGCTTACTGTACTCTGATATTCCGGGTACTCCGACCGCATCGGCTCTGCAGTGTGCGCAGTGTCTAAATACCTTGATATACTGCTCCGCATCACTTCTTGCTTTTTCAATCTGCTCACAAGTGGGCTTTGGTATATCTTTAAGCTGATGCTGAGGAATGAGCGGTATTATATTATAGATTATTGCACCCAATTCTCTGACCGTTTTTGCTACAGTAGCTATGTGCTCATCGTTTATTCCGGGCACGAGAACCGTGTTTATCTTGACCGTAACACCTGCATCGGCAACCTTTTTGATTCCCTTAAGCTGGTTCTCAATGAGAATCTTTGCTCCCTCTTCTCCGTATATCTTCTCGCCGTGCCAGATTATATACTCGTTCAGTTTAGCTTCAATTTTGGGATCTACCGCATTGACCGTAACTGTTAGAGTATCTATTCCGATCTTTATGAGCTCGTCAGCCTTCTCATAAAGAAGAAGTCCGTTAGTGCTCATGCACTTTAGAAGCTCAGGATGACTCTCACCGATCTTTTTAAACGTTTCAAATGCATAATCTGTAGCCAGTGTATCTCCCGGTCCCGCAATTCCGGCAACCTTAATATTTGGCACAAATTCAAGCGCTTTATCTATAAATGTATTTGCTTCATCCGGTGATATTATTTTAGACGTTACTCCGGGGCGCTGTTCAACGTCGTTCATTGTCCTGTCGCAGAATCTGCAAGCTATGTTGCAACCGGGACTTACCGGAAGATGGATTCTGCCTGCGTTGAACTTGCAACCACCAAAGCACGGATGGTTTTTCTCAAGTTCTTCATATGTTCTAGCCATTTTAATCTCCTACTAGCTGAATCTCTGTTTACGGCTGGTCTCAATCTGAGTTACTTTGCCATCGTGAACCGTAATCGTGACCGTTCCGTACTGCAAACTTTTGATGCTCTCAACTATCCCATCCAGAACAGCTGCATCAACTTCTTTTGTCAGGGGTTCTTCTACCTTTGCCATAAGATTATCTCCTCTATCATGTGCTTTGCCTTACACATTTGTGTTAATAGCATTATGCTTTAGCATGGCGACGTTGTAAAACGCTAAAAATTTATAGCAGGGTATAAAAAATTCTTAACCCTTTATTTTTGAGTATTCTTTTCTGCCACTTCAAACACTCTTTCAAATTCGCTTATAAGATCTTCCGTTCCTTCTATTCCGACAGAAAGTCTGAGAATACGATCGTTTATACCGTTCTTCTCAAGTACGTCCGCAGGAACATCAGCATGAGTTTGCGTTATCGGATAAGTTATAAGTGTCTCCGTTCCGCCAAGACTCTCCGCAAAATAGATAAGTTCCACATTGGCAAGTATCTCTTTTGCAAACTCAGCGGAATCAACTTCGAAAGTCAGCATCGCGCCAAAGCCTCTTGCCTGCTTTTTCATGATTTCATAACCGGGATGCTCTTTAAGTCCGGGATATATAACTTTCGTGACATGCTTGTTTTTCTTAAGATACTCCGCAATCGCAAAAGCATTCTCCTGCGCCTTGTTAAGCCTTACCGACAACGTCCTTATTCCGCGAAGGATAAGCCAGCTGTCAAAAGGGCTGAGCCCCGCGCCTGTCGTCTTGTAAATAAAACGAAGTCTCTCATCGATCTCATCATCCTTGACGATTGCGAAACCGCCTATAGTATCGTGGTGTCCTCCGAGGAACTTTGTTCCCGAATGAAGCACTATATCTGCTCCAAGATCAAGCGGATTCTGATAATAAGGGGACAAAAAAGTATTATCCACGATCAGAATAAGTCCTCTCTCATGAACTTTTTTCGCCAGCTCCTCTATATCCGTCACATTCATCATCGGATTAGTCGGCGTCTCAAGATACACAGCCTTCGTATTTTCTTTTATAAGAGGAATCACATCCTCGCTGCTTAAGTCAGCCGTCGTGTAAGTCAGCCCGTTCTTCTTGCTGATCTCGTTAAAGAGTCTTACACTTCCGCCGTAGAGATCCGAATCAATTATGAAATGATCTCCCGGTGAAAAAAGCTCCATCACAGCCGCAACTGCTGCCATTCCGCTTGCAAAAGCTATCGCATCCTTTCCGTTTTCCAAAAGAGCTACAACCGCCTCAAGCTGCTGCCTTGTGGGATTCTGCATTCTCGTATAGTCAAATCCCGTGCTCTCGCCAAGCCCCTTATGCGCAAATGTAGCCGTCTGATAAATCGGATAACTAACCGCTCCCCATGCATCCTTAAGGCTCTGATCATTCAGCTGACACTTTGTATCCACGCTGTACTTTTCTTGTTGTCTACAGTCAATCTCCGTACTCAAATTCACTCCTCCTTAATTGCCAAATCTTTTTATGTATGCAGCGTATAATTGCTCCATTGCCTGTTCAATGATGCTTCGGGGGCTCGCTATATTGATTCTTTCAAAAAGAGCCGTTTCTCTTCCGAAGATAACTCCGCCGTCAAGCCATAGCTTAGCCTCATCTTCTATAAACTTCCTAAGTTCCCGATAATTGTCAAAAGCATCTGCAAAGTCAAGCCAGATAAGATATGTTCCTTCCGGTTCTATAAGTTTTATCTTTGGAAGTTTTTCTTTTATAAAAGACCTGATGTAATCAAGATTTCCTTCAAGATATGTAAGCAGCTCATCAACCCACTGTCCGCCTTTTTCATAGCAGGATTTAGTTGCTGATAGACCTATCACATTACACTGGCTGTAGCCCGCTGCAGCATTCTCGGTTTTGAATTTAGCCCTTACCACTTCATCCGGAATGATTATGTTTGCAATCTGAAGTCCCGCAATATTAAATGTCTTACTCGGTGAAGTTCCGAGGATAAGATTCTCTGTATATTTTTCTCCAAGTGTAATAAAAGGAGTATGCTTATATCCACTAAACACAAAGTCCGAATGAATCTCATCCGCAAATATCGTAACGTTATGCTTTACGCAGATATCGCCAAGTTTTATAAGTTCCTCTTTTGTCCACACTCGTCCCGCAGGATTATGAGGACTGCAAAGAAGAAACAATTTTACATTTTCTTCTTCAATTTTTTTCTCAAAATCTTCAAAATCAATCTCATAATGCCCGTCTCTATATACAAGCTGATTGTTTACGGCTTTTCTTTTGTTAAGTTCTATTGTTTCTCTAAACGGATAATAAACAGGTTCCTGAATAATGACGCTCTCGCCGGGCTTCGTAAAAGCCCTTACAGTAACCGCAATTGCATAAACTATTCCCGGAACTACAGTGTTCCAGTCTTTTTTAATCTCAAAGCCATGTCTTTTGCCATACCAGTTTGCGACTGCTTTTTGATAATCTTCCTTGGGATCTGTATATCCGAATATGCCGTGATCGACTCTATCTCTGATGTCATCAAGTATCTCTTCGGGGAGCTTAAAATCCATATCCGCAACCCAAAGCGGAAGAAGATCGTCGCGCCTTCTTCTTTCTATTCCAAAATCATATTTAAGGCTGCTTGTTCCGTGCCTGTCCGTCACCTTGTCAAAATCATATCTGCTCACGATAAGTACCTCTTTTTAAAATTGAGACCGCTCATCATGTATGATGACAAGCGGTCTCATATTAGTCAGTTCAATAATATATAATTGTATGCGAATTACTTCGTGAAAATGACCACTCTCGCAATTATACAGGGTTCTTAGTTTGCAAAAAGAGGTGTTGAAAGATATCTGTCACCTGAGTCGGGAAGAAGTACAACAATGTTCTTGCCCTTATTCTCTTCTCTTGCTGCAACGATTGTAGCTGCCTTAAGAGCTGCACCTGATGAGATACCTACAAGGATACCTTCTGATACTGCAAAGTTCTTGCCCTCTGCAAATGCGTCATCGTTCTCAATTGCAATAACTTCATCATAAATCTTTGTGTTAAGTGTCTCAGGAACGAAGCCTGCACCGATTCCCTGAATCTTGTGAGGTCCTGCTTCTCCCTTTGAAAGAACAGGGCTTGTAGCGGGCTCAACTGCGATAACCTTAACGTTAGGATTCTGCTCCTTGAGATATTCACCTACACCTGTAATTGTTCCACCTGTACCGATACCTGCAATAAAGATATCAACTTTTCCGTCTGTCTGCTCCCAGATCTCAGGACCTGTTGTAGCTTTGTGGATTGCAGGGTTTGCAGGGTTAACGAACTGTCCGAGGATTACTGCTCCTTCGATTTCTTTCTCAAGTTCTTCTGCCTTGGCGATTGCTCCCTTCATTCCCTTAGCGCCCTCTGTAAGAACGATCTCAGCACCGTATGCCTTAAGAAGATTTCTTCTTTCTACACTCATTGTATCGGGAAGTGTAAGGATTGCTTTGTATCCCTTAGCTGCTGCAACTGCTGCAAGTCCGATACCTGTATTTCCACTTGTAGGCTCGATGATTGTTGCTCCGGGTTTGATCTTTCCGCTCTTCTCAGCATCTTCAATCATGCTAAGTGCTACTCTGTCTTTTACAGATCCTGCGGGATTTAAGTACTCAAGCTTTGCAAGGATGTTTGCATTTGTTGCTCCAACCTTTTTGCTATATCCGTTAAGTTTAAGAAGAGGTGTTCCTCCGATAAGTTCCAATGCGCTTTCTTTGATGTCTGCCATGATTCATTTCTCCTTTATATTTCATTTTTATTTTTTGTTCGTGTTTGTTTTGATGATTGAATCATAGCATAAGGGTACCGAGGTGAAAATTAAGGAATACTTATAGCGGAGTATAAACTTTGCTTATTACAATATATAATCCAATCAAAATCAGCCAAGATACGCATGGATACTGATGTGCGCATTTTGTCTATTTGTATACATGTTTATTTTTCCATTAACATATCTCGATTAAATAGTTCAAAGCCCAGTATTTACGCCGTTTCTCGTTATAAAAAAATTGACAACACCCGTCAATTGTATTATTATTCCTTAGTCACACCGTATCTTAAGTGATTTAAGTAATTTATGTGATGGAAAAAGCATTAAGGAGGTTCAAAAGTATGAACAGAGAAGAACTTATTGAGGCAATCTCTACGGAGGCCGATCTTACAAAAGTAGCATCAGAGAAGGCAGTTAAAGCTTTTATCGAAGTAGTTTCAAATGAGCTTGCAAACAAAGGTAAAGTTCAGATCGTTGGATTTGGAACATTTGAGACAACAGAAAGAGCTGCAAGAGTTGGACAGAACCCCCAGACAGGTGAGAAGATTGAGATTCCTGCTTCTACAGCACCTAAATTCAAAGCAGGTAAAGCTCTGAAGGATATTGTTAACGAATAATGCTTATAAAGCCGGAAATCATCACGATTTCCGGCTTTAATTTTATTCTCTTACTTTCTTTATTGTATATATACCGCAACCTGTAAGTGTTACCAGTATACCGACACATGCAACAATAAATGAACCGACTCCGGGCTTATGCTTAGATTCATTCATGGATTCTACAATAGAATCTTCAATATGTTCCTCTGGTTCGGATACTTCATTGACAGATGAATCGGCAGATGCCACTAACTGCTCAGTCTCACTGTTATCTTTAACATCATCGTTACTTACAGCATCATCTTTACTATCAGTATTCTTCCTGCTCTCTCCAAGAACTTCCGGTTTATTACCGGCATCTCCGTTGGTATTCTTTTTTACGCTTGAATTTGCCTTATTGGAAACGGAAGTATTTCTTGTACCGTTACTACTTTTCTTCTTTTCGGTAGTTCCTGTTGTAACCGGTGTTGCAGAAGTAGTCTTGTTTACAGCTGTTGTAACTGCCGGTGTTGATGGAGTTGTGTTTGCCTTAGCTGTACTATCTTTTACTTTAGAGGTACTATCTGTTTTTTTAGTTGTACCATTATCTTTCTTAGATGTTGTCTTGTTTTTGTCAGTTTTTGATTTTTTCTTATCTTCCGTTTTCTTGGTTTCACTCTTTGTATTTGAGCTGTTTACTGAACCGTTTGCCGCATTGTTTTTTTCGGCATTTGTTGCAGCTCCTGATTGTGACGAATTGTTATTGTTACTATCATTCTTTACCGAAGCTGCAGCTTTCTCTTCTTTTGATGTTTCCTTATCCTTTTTTTCTTCTGCTACGGTAAGCTTGGATTCATCAAAGTACTTTTTTACAACGGGAACTTTGTTGCTGTCTCCTGTTCCATGCCAGTAATTATCACTGGTTGAACCATCTACTTTTCCATATACGGCAGTAACATCAGATCTTGTAGAAACAAGGATTTTTCCCTGTACAGGCTTTACCAAAGTATCAAAGCTTGAACCGCCTTCGGCATATATATTCTTAACATCCAAAGAACCGTCACCCGATATTGCCGCACCGCCTCCAAGAAGTGATCTGTCACCGGTGATGTTCATTCCAAAACCACCTATAGCAATTAGGTTTCCGCTTCCCTGTATAAGTCCTCCGTTAAGGACTACCGCATCTCCGCCTTTTGCTGTAAGATGTGATCTTCCGCCTCCGTATACAGCGACGGTAGAGCCACTCGGAATATTAAGAGTTCCGTTTACCGCAAGTCCTGTCTGTCCATATGAACCGTTTGGAGCTTCATCGGCAAGAATATATACATCACCCTTTACATTAACGTTTCCATCAACTACAACTACAGGATTCTGATTCTTTCTGTTAATATCATCCCTTGCAGAATAATTTGTCTTTGATATTATTCTGGAGTTTTCTATTGTAGCTCCGTCTTTTAACCTGATCTGTCCATTTATGGTTGATCCGTATATAAATCCGGCATCCGCACCATAATCAACATAATCACATGAGAAACTACCGCCGTTTTCTACTTCAACAATACCTTCCAAGGTAGACTGTCTTATCGAAAACTTTCCGCCCTTTTGGACAACAATCTTTACTCCGCTGTGGACTCTTACATTTACCATAGTAAGATTGCAACCGTCAGGAATGACAAGTGTCTGCTTAGGTTCATCTCCATTAGACAATGAAATGATCTTACCAATTTCGGAATATGTTCCCAATGTATGTGAACCAAACCATGCCTTTATTTCTTTTGGAACGACAACCGTATCTTCTCCAAATTCCTCGATATACCATGGATCCTGGTCAAAAATATATTTACCGTCGGCTGTCTGCGTGCAATTCTTGATATTAAGTCTTTCAGAAAGCTTTTCATGCTGAGAATTCACCTTGAATTCCACTGCATTACTTGTAGCAGTTCTTCCTTCAGTATCTGTAAATACAACATATATTTTATAGGTTCCTTCCTTCTTCGGAGTTCCCGACAAAATCACATCACCTGTGAAAATATTATATTCAGCAATGATTCCCTCACATTCGGGTTCTACAACAATCTTGGTTTTTGTAGGATCTTCATTAACTTTTATGGCGCCTTCTTCTTTGTTAAAAAAGCTAAGTTCATGCCATGAACCTTCTTCAACTTCTTCTGCAGTTTCCTTTTCTGAGAGCGCAGCCTGAAGCTTTACGGAATTGCTCTGTTCAGGAATGTACGATACTGTTGTTGCGCTTGAAATCGCATCAAACTCTTCCTCTCCGACCATCTTTGATTCAAATGCTCCGACAAGTCTGATGAAAAGATTCTTTTTTACAGGTTCTACGTTCTCTTTTTGTTCTTTTGCTGCTTCAATATCTTTTACTTCTGTAGCACTGCCATCTTTCGGTAAATCTTGCTTAGACTTATCTCCGTTATCTTTAGGCCCTGTAGTATTTTCAGGCTGCTGTGCCTCTGCAGGCTTATCCTTCTCATCAGCACTCTCTTTTGTGTTTTCGGAAGATTGATCCGGTGTCTCTGTAACCTGCTCGTTTCCCGCAACTTCTATCTCAAAAGTCTCATCGTCTTTGTACCATCCCCAGAAATCCTCTGCGTGCATGGTAACAGTAACGCTTCCGGGTGCAATTGCCTTAACCTGTGCTTTGGTTACGGAACTGTATGAGTTTCCGTCATCTGTATCGACAATCTCAACAACACCGTCTTTACTGCAGTTCCATTCTACTTCTCTGCCATTATATGCGTAGTTACTTGAGCATATAAGCGTAACAGTGTCATCAACAGTCAGTTCCGTTTTTTCTCCTGCCTTAACTTCTCCCTTATCAGCAGCATTTGCAACATATCCGGGACTTAGCATAAAGCTAAATATACCGGCCAATGTCATGATCAAAATTTTTCTTCCAACATCTCTTACTTTCTTCATCACGTTCCCCTTAGAATATATAAATAACTCGTGTTAGTATATGCTAACGCAGTATTGTAGGCAATCTCCTGAATTGATAATATTTATCATCTGGGATTTTATTGATCAAGGCTCGATAAGGGTGTGATAAATAATTGCTACTATAATATCAATTTATTGAGATTTTAGCCACAAAATGCTATAATAATAGCAATAAAGAAGTGTGATCATATAAAGCGAGGATACCACTATGGATTATACAAATTACTTGTGGGATACGCCGTCTGATGTTGCCCTTAGATTGGCCAATAAGATCAAAAGCGTTAGAAAAAGGAAAAAGATTACCCAAAAACAACTTGCCGGAAGAAGCAATGTAAGTTATGCCACTTTGCGAAAGTTTGAGAAAACCGGAAAGATTTCACTTGAATCTTTTATAAAACTTACCATGGAACTAGGACTGATACAAGAAATAAACAATTTATTTTCCGAACCTGTTTATAACAGCATTGAGGAAGTAATAAATGCAAGTAAGATTGGAAATATATGAAAACCAGACTTTTTACAATACTTTTATGCTTAGTGACTATTACAGCGTGCGCTAAAAATGATAACAAACAAAATGATGTGAGTGTGACAACTACTTCCGAAAATAATGATGAAGTTACAACTGAATCTGTAGTAGAGACTACGGAAGATAATGAAGAAGATTCTGCAGCAAGTGCTTCAACAGAAGTTTTGTATACCGGTCAGGAACTTGACCCAATTTATGCGAGCTTTCTTCGAGGTGAGACGAAAGTTCATATAGATTCGGAAAATGACTTCACAGATCCTTTAAATGACGAGTTTAAGATTATAGGAAAGAAAAAAGATTTTACAATAGATGAGCTTGTAAACACTATAATAGATAAACGCTTAGAGCTTAGGTGTAGCGATTCAAAATTTGACTCAATCCAATATGCATCAATAGACTGCGGTAGCGATGGCGAAAAAGAATTGGTGTTAAAAATCAGAATAACTAATCCTGTTACCGATAATGAAGAAGTATTGATTATCAAAAATTTTAATGGATCTTTGAAAGCTATTTATTCTGATGTTGCATGGTGTAGACGCTTATTCCTCATTAATGAATTTGGATATATTTGTTTCCGCGGTGGTTCAGGCACATGTGCAGTATATGAAAAAAGCTTTGTTGGTGGCGATTCAAAATGGCATTTCCTTTATAAAATTGAATATTCAGATTATGCAAATTATTGTAATAGCGATAACAGTTGTTCTGCTTTAATCCAATTTAATAAAAACTCCGATGAATATTCAAAAGATACTATATTAACATTAGCAAAAGACAACTATGATACATCTGACATTGATTTTGAAAATGGATATCCGGATTATATCTATGATAAATTTCCACGTGATGAATCTGATGCTGTGTTTGAAAAATATCGTGATGAATTCAAGGATAGTAATTTCACTACACTTCCCTTAAGTGAAGTTGATAAAATGATTACAGATAAAGAAAAAGCTGAAGGCCTTACTGATGAAATCAAAAACGGCAAAACAGCAGATTGGAAGAAGCTTGATTATACGCTGACTCGCTGACAATGTTTCCTTACAAGAAGGACCGACATATGTGAATACGTCGGTCCCTCTTTTTATATATTACTTATTTTAAATTTTCCAACATGTTAATGAAAGTTCTGCTTTCTTCAGATCCGCTGTCAAAGAATAACCATTCGGGTTTTGAGATCTGGCCTTCCCTTTCAGGAATTTTGGAATAGATCATCTTATAAATATATGAATCAAGTGATGAATACTTTTCATCTTCTCTTTCCTTCCAGCGGCGCAAATACCAGCCTTCGCCACTGTCGCCTTTATTCCACTCGATTACCTGTTTTTCTCCGTCAATATCCACAAAGAAATACACATTTAACTCTTCAAAAAAGCCCTCGGTCTTCAACCAGAAATAATTGCCGGTAAACGTCACTTTGTTTCCGCTGTCGGTCTGAATCTCCTTTCCATCAATTCTTGTGTCGTAAATAATTTCCTTGCTTCTTACTGCCATACCCATAATGCCTGATCATACCTCTCATCATCTAGTAATATTCTTTTCCTAACATTCGATAGTCCTTAAAATGACGGAAAAGCAAGAATATATTAACTTTATGATATGCATATGGATTTTTATTATACAAGGAAAAAGCTGTACTGTTTCTTTATCATCCTGCTCAATTCGCCCTAAGCATCAGGTGATTCGCCTCAAGGTCATAGTAAAGTGTGCATCCTGAATCGCTCAGATCATAGACACTCACAACATTTGAATCGCCTGTAATTCCCGAATCATCACAGAACTCTCCCGTAATATCCTTAAACCTCGCAAACTTATCAGGTGCAAAAACCACTGTCTTCTCACCGCTAAACACAGCAGTGTAGAGAATATCCGCCTCAACAAGATCCTGGAAAATATGGCTTCCATAGGATAACTCGGGATTGTAGCCGGCTTCTTTTTCCTCGACTTCGCACACTGCTTCAAATTCACTAATGTCCGCAAAGGTAGTCGGAACGCCAAGTTCGGGTGACGATGTACCTATACGTCCGGGGACTATCAGCATCATATGTTTTCCCTTGTCTCTGTATGTCCAGTTGACTTTTCCGATAATGCTTGCAATGTTTGGTTTATCCGCGTATGGCATATTGTAATAAGCCTTGGGATCGACATATACGATAAGATCGATCGGAACGCTCCTTGAAAGTCCCATTGATGAATCCACATTTTCAAGCAAAATTTCATCTTTATCCACATCTTTCGGAATCGTCACACTTCCCGTATCCTTTGAAACCTGCAGCGGTCTGCACTGCAGAAGGTTTATCGAATACTCTCCCGTATCCGACAGATTTATCGTAAACTCAATATCCACGGGATGCTCGTATTCATCCTGAATACACTTCATGAGCTTCTGCATCCGCGCCATTATCTCTTCTTTTCTGACAAGTCCTCTGCAGGAAATAAATCTTACATCGCGAAGGATTCCTCTTTCTTTAAGAGAGCCCTCAACTTCATAATCATGCTCAAGCAAAGTATTGATCAGATACATCGGAAGTTTCTTCTCAATATCCCTAAGCTCCAATCTCTTGAGCTCATGCTCTGTTACATCAACAACTTCCACCGCTCTCTGTGAGAACTGATGCCTTTCCGCAACCGTCACACAAGATGTCGCCTCAGGCATATCAAGACTTACAAGGCGTGGGTACGAACCCATTGTCCTGTCGACAGCGGATGTTCCAAGCCCCATTACAAGCCTGAGCATTCCGGCCTGAGGATCGATATCCGCAAGAAACTTGTACGGACTGTAGGAATACCCAACTCCCGCAGCGCATGGCATATAGTACTGTCCGTAATATGAGCCCGAAACTCTCTGCACGAGAAGAGCCATCTGCTCATCTCTTTTATCAAGTCCTCGCCTCTTACGGTAGTCAAGCGCCGACAAGCTCATGGTACTTGCATAAACCGTCCTGATCGCATTTTCAAATTCTTCAAGTCGCTCCTCAAGCGTTCCTCTGTTAGCACAAAAAACTGATTCATACTTACCCGCAAAAGCATTGCCGAATCCATCTTCAAGAATACTGCTTGAACGCACGATAAAGGGATCCTGTCCGTAGTATTCCAAGATATGTCTAAGCTGCGTACGTAAGTCCTCGGCAAATGTGCCTGTCCGTAGCTTCTCCGCAAACTCATCCGCAAGCGAGAAGTACTCTTCATCAGTCCTCTGTCGAACTCTTATATCCCAGAAATCATTGTCAACTATGTAGGTATAATAAATATCCGATCCTATAAAGAATGAATCATGCGGCTCAAGCACTTCGTCAACATCAGGCGCCATATTCCTTATAATGGCACGCGCAAGCAACATTCCGCACGCTTTTCCTCCGATAAGCCCCGTGCCTATCATATGACTTCGCACGTTGAAATAATCCTCAGGCTTAAAGTGCTTTTTTACCATAAGTCTCATCTTGTCATCACGCGTCATCATTACCTTGCACATTATATCGCAGGACTCATCCATGTTCATCCGGCTCTCATATTGGAACTTCGCCGTGTTAAAAAACTTATCCCAGAAATCAATATACTGGTCCTCGCCGGGACGCTGGAAATTATCAAGCAGCTGATAAAAACGACTACTCTGCACACCGTCGAGAATCGGTCTGAAATATCCGTCCTCTTTCCTGTAAATATGCGGAAGAAACATGGTATCGGAATCACGGTTCCATACCTTCTCGGGACGTACATATACATTTTTTGAATCGGAATACACATCAAGAAAAAGCTGTGTTGTATTAAGAATCTTGTTTATGGAATAAAATGAATGTTTTCCTCTGATTATGGGGAAAAAAGCTACTGTATCAAGAATAAAAAGAAACGGGCATGTCACCCTGAAAAAATTGCCCATCATAAGGTCAGTCGCCCACGCTATCTGAAGCTCCGACAGGCAATCAAAAACATAGAAGGCATCCTTACCCTCTTTTTCTATAATATTGTGAATCTCAACCGTAAATGTCTCAAACCTGTGCGAAAGAGGGACCTGCACAGTCTTAACTTCAGGGCAGTCCTCCACAAGCGGCTCATGCGTTGCAAAGCGAAAATAAATAATGTTCCGCTTATCTTTTTTCGCCTGCTCAACATAGGGATCCACAAAAAGTTTAAACTCCGATAGTTCGGAAACTCTGAAAACAACGTTGTCGCCAAGCCTGATATTATCAAGCGCTTCGTCCATCTCGGGTATACCGGACAATACTCTGTCAAATGCTGCCATAGATAGTACCTCCGCTCAAAGATAAACCAACAAGCTCAACTAAGCCCGATAAAGCCTTGTTGAGTAGTAATCAAAAGAAAAAGGCAAAGACCACCAATTTCTTTGGCGCCTTTGCCTCTATGAATTAATAATACACGTTTTGCTGTTGTAAAACAACCGGTGCATCTTCCGCACCATCTCATCGCAGGACGAGCATCTATAATCCGCTTTATTTCTATCATTGTCGCTAAGCGTCACGACCGTCTTAATTTCTTCCGCATTCATCAGATAATCCGTCATATTCTTTACGGAAGCATTTTTGCTGTAAATCTTTATATAAGAGTAGCCTTTATATTCGCGCGAAGGATATGACAAAATCTTAAGTTCATCATATACGTCGCTCTCTTTTATCTCACCGACAAGCTTCTCTATCTTCTCCGTCTTGTCTATACTCATCATATAAACAACCGCATGATCACAGGGACGCTTCTTGTTAAGATAGTTTCGGTAAGGCGACTTGTGCATCTTCTCGTAAATATCTTTTTCCGCATCATTTACAAGCTCGTTATAATAGATAATAAGGACATCTTCGAGTATAACTGTCGTAAAAATATTAAACCCACGCTCAGTGATAAACTTCTCAATCTCGCCTGCATGCTCGGCTGAGATAATGTATACCTTGGGATATCTGTTCTCTTTTACATCATATAATATTGCTCCGTCCATCGCGATTATGGGAAGCGACGGCTTTATCTCAGGCATTCCCTCAAGAAATCCCGCAGGAGTTCTGAGTGTCATAAACGACAGCTTCATACCTTTTTCCAGCATGCCATTCATAATAACCTTACTGTAAGGCGTTACTCCGCCCGACAATCCGTCCATTGAGTTATCCATATTTACAACGAACAGCGTTTCCTTATCAAGTTTTCCGTGAAAAGAGATTGAATTAAGGATTAAACCTACGAATATTCCGATCAGCGTATCAAGTGATCTGTTCAGTACAAAAATATAAGGATTTTCATCCAGCAAATGATTCACAACTATACTCAAGAATACTACGCAGGAAAAGTACGACGCCTTCTTTTGCTTTATCACAACAGTGGTGTAGATAATAGGTATCAGCGCCAATGAGATGATACAGTAGTGTAAAAAACTGTCTCCGAAATTGAAGATATTCTGCTTTAACAATATATAGATGAGTCCGTACACCGCTCCTATAAATGTGCCTATAGTGCGCTGGATTGCATTATTTACAGTATTCTTTGTCTGGTTCTGTATACACCAAAGTACCGCGAGTGCAGAATAAAACGGCGTTCCCTGCTTTCCGCGCAAAAAATATATCACAAAGCAGATAAGAACTCCAATCGCCGATTTTATTATCCTCATCCCTATATGCGGAAGATGTACTCTCTCATTTTTCATTTTTTAATTAAAAACACTCCTTGCTATGCCGCATAGAATCTTGGCCGTAGCTTCAGCTCCGAATTTACTCGAATCTATACATATATCTCTGTTGTCAAAGACACCCGCCATATCTTTACAGTATTTTTTCCTGTAATTATCACGTGCCTTATCTACATCCTTTATCATATCTCGTGCGGTCTTTTCATCCATACCCAGAATCGATGTACAATTTTCAAGTCTCTTTTCATAGGGAGCATAAACATATACATGTAGCGCCCTGTCTGCATTTCTGAGGCAATAATCTCCGCATCTTCCGACAATAATACATGATTGCATCGCCGCAAAGTCTTTGATTATATTGCTCTGGATAAGAAAAAGCTCTTCCTGCATGCTAACAGGTCCCATACCGAGAGGATATCTTTTTTCTGCAAAAAAACCTCCCGCACGCTCCTCTTCTTTGCTTATCTCCGAAACGGGAAGTCCCATGCGCATCGCTGTCTCCTCGACAATGTCCCTGTCAAAATAATCTATTCCCAGTTCCATCGCCATATGCTGGGCTATCGTTCTTCCAAGTGCCCCAAACTGCCTTGAAATAGTAATAACATATTTATCCATAATCATCCTACCTTGCTTTCTGCATATTCCTTACCGTCATGGAGATACTGAAATTTATAACGAAATAAATTGCTGCCGCAACTCCGAACAAAACAAATACATCTGAGACATTGATGGCATTAAGACCGTTGTATCTGTTTGCCGATGACAGCACCTGTTTTGTCCTTGCCATAAGTTCGATTACCGCCACATTTGCAAGGAATGAACTGTCTTTAATCGTTGTTATGACCTGACTGAGCAGTGTCGGAATTATCGATCTGAAAGTCTGGGGAAGCACTATATACCACAATATCTGAAGCATCGAAAAGCCCTGTGAATATCCTGCTTCAACCTGTCCGCTTGCAACCGAGTTAAGGCCGCCTCTTACAATCTCCGCAATAACACCCGACGTATACAAAATAAGTGCAACGGTTGCTTTGAACAAAAGCTTGTTATTTACCGATGAGAGCCCGAACATCTGCTTATTTGCAAATCCGGGAACAGGGCAAAAAACAACGCATATAAATATCCAGAACAGTAGCGGAGTATTTCTGAAAAGCTCAATGTATATGACAGAAAGCACCTTCAGTATTCCTGTCTTTTTATTTGTGCAATAGTTTCTAAGTAGTGCCAGTCCGGTTCCGATAACTATGCTGAAAAGAACCGCAGCGACCGAGATGATCATGGTAAAGAGCACACCTTGCATTATGAACTTTAATATTGCAGGATTTTTTAGCATTGAAAAACTGTTTCCTAATGTACCCATATCATGCCTCCTTCGGTCTGCCGTTTTGGAATACTTTGCTGTCTCTCTTTTTAAGCGATGTTTCCCACATTGATGCAAAAGATGACAATGGGAAACAGATCAAAAAGAAGATCGCACCGCATACAATATATGCGGGAGCATAGGATCCGCCTGTATTTTCTCCCGTCACAAAGCTGTATGTAAGAGAAAGAAGATCCGCACCACCTACTATGTAAAGGCAAGACGTATTCTTTATCATATTCACAACAACGTTTGTCATTGGCGGCAAAATTACCTTTATACTCTGAGGGATTATGATGTAAAACATCTGAGCGGCATATCCGAATCCCTGTGCCTGCGCGGCTTCGAACTGTCCTTTGGGTACAGATTCGATTCCCGTCCTTATTACCTCTGCCATGTAAGCACCTGTATATATGCCAAGTGCCAGAAAACCTGTCACTATTATTCCGGGGCTGTGTCCCGCAAACGCAAGCGCGTAGTACAAAAAGCACATCTGTAACAGAACCGGTGTGTTCTGGATTACCTCCACATACATCCTGCTTATTGCCTTTAGTATCTTCTTTCCGCTAGTTGCCATAAGTCCAAAAATGATACCAAGTGCAAGCGCAATCAAAAGTGCAACAAATGCTGTTTTTATAGTATTTAAAAATCCAAGCAGGAATGTATCTTTATAAAGCCATATTTTGTTCCATGCTCTCGGAGAAAATAATCCTGACATACCGGTCCTCCAATGTTTCTTCTTTAAATCAGTTCTGTCTTAATCAAGTCCGTTCTCGGAAACGAGCTTATCGATCGTTCCATCAGCCAATTTCTCTGCAATAAGTTCCTCTGCTGTCTTTGAAAGTCCCGAACCTTTTGTTGTAGCAATACCATATTCCTGAGGTGCGAATTCCGCATCGATATATGATCTTCCTTCTGTCTTGTAGATGGCAAGAATAGACTTATCTACGCAGAACGCATCAATTTCACCTGCACTTAATGCCGTTGAGATTGTCGGATAGTCATCATACTGCTGGAACTTAACTCCGGTTGTCCATGTTGCGGGATCAAAACTCTCTTCATCAAATCCGTCGCCGCTTATAAGACCTTTTTCGATCATTGCTTTTACAAGTGATTTAGCTGATGTTGAACCGGATGATACACCGACTTTTTTATCCATAAGATCTTCAAGTGTCTTGATTCCCTTTGCGTCCTCAACAAGTACGCTTACATGATCCGTATAATACGGTGTTGTGAAATCCCAGCTTTCTTTTCTCTCATCGGTAATAGTGAATGTGGCAAGTACGCAATCAATATCTCCCGAATCAAGAAGCTCTGTTCTTGTAGCTGCCGTAACCGCCGTAAACTCAGCCTCTACGCCAAGCTTCTCGGCGAGCGCTTTGGCAAGTTCTATCTCAAGTCCCGAATACTCACCTGTAAGCGGATCTTCATAGCCAAATCCCATTACAGCGTTCTTTACACCAACTTTCAAAACTCCTCTATCGATAATTGCCTGCACATCTTCTCCGGCTACCTCGGCCGATGTACTTTCCGATGCAGGAGACGCCGTAGTATCACTTGATGCTTCACCTGTACCTTCGCCTCCGCATGCAACGAGCAATAAGCTCATTACACCTGCAAATACCATGCTTAAAATCTTTCTTTTCATAACTGCTTCCTCCTCGTATTACCTGATATTACCTGATTATCTTTCCCAAAAACTGCTTTACTCTGTCGCTTTCGGGATTATTGAAAAAGTGCTCCGGAGTTCCGGACTCTATGATCTGTCCGTCTTCCATGAATATCACTCTGTCAGCTACCTGTCTTGCAAATCCCATCTCATGAGTCACAACTACCATTGTTATGTTTTCTTTTGCAAGCTTTATCATTACATCCAGAACTTCCTGAATTGTTTCAGGGTCAAGTGCCGATGTGGGTTCGTCAAAAAGAATGATCTTACTCTGCGAACACAGCGCCCTTGCGATTGCTATTCTCTGCTGCTGTCCACCGGAAAGTGTTGTCGGATACACATCTGCCTTGTCTTTAAGTCCGACTATATCAAGGTAATGATATGCTAGTTCCTCGGCATCTTTCTTTGACTTATGCTGTAGCTTTATGGGAGCAAGTGTCAGATTCTTCAGCACCGTTATATGCGGATAAAGATTGAACTGCTGAAACACCATCGAAGTATTGTCCCTTACAACCTTTGTCTTATTCTTGGTCGTAAGCTCCGTTCCGTTTATGTAAACATGTCCGCTGCTTGGAACCTCAAGAAAATTCATGCAACGCACCGTTGTCGATTTTCCCGAACCGGAAGGTCCGATGATTACCAGCTTTTCGCCCTCCGCAACTTCGAGATTCACATTCTTAAGAACATGAAGATCGCCAAAATTTTTATTTACATTTTCCAGTTTGATCATTGCCATTGCTTGTTACCTTTCTAAGCTCATCTCTGAGCGTTTTCGGATCCCCTTTTAGGGAAAGATATAAAAGAACGGCGCTCCGAAAAAAATCCGAAACGCCGTTGTCTCTTATATCTTTGCAGAAAAATTGTTATGAAGAAAGGCGCTCTGAAACACTAAGTGAATCAAAACGCCCTTGTTTGTATACAAGTATACAGATTATTTTCTTTTTAGCAACTGTCAATTTTTACAAAAAAACCTGTCGCCTTAAAAATACTATAATGACATTTGCCAAATATTTTTTTCAATCGATTATGTCATTCTGAAACCTCGAAAGATGCTCAAACGGCAAGATGAGTCTTCCTCTGTACAAGCCGCAACCGTCGTTTACAAGCTGATTATTAACTGCTCCGAACATATTCACATCAACTTTTGAAAGATCCAGCTCCTGCAGTTTCATTCCCCTTTCATAGGCTTCATCAAAATATACACACTCTCCCATAGGAATCTTGTATCTTCTGCTTCGCTCCTTATCCTGCCTCTTTTCATATCCAAGATGATGCGCGGGTCCTATCTCAGCGTAATCGTCCATCTGCTTTGTGCGAAGCTGAACTTCAAGATACGACCTCGACTGATTATCGTAAAAAGTAATGTGCAAAGACTTGTAACCATAGGGGCTTGGATTCTTGATATAGTCCCTATAATACGGCCTGAGCGATTCCTCAATAAGCTCTGACGGCTCACATCCCGGTATTCCGTATATCTCTGCCGTAAATCCATTTTCTTCCAAAAAGCCGGGAAGCTCATTTGCAATCTTATACAGATACTTTAACTCTACCTCTTCCCTGTCTTCGCCTTCATCCAAATGACATGAAGGCATGGATATAACTATGCGGTACGCGATAAGATCCCTTATTGCCCCCATATGCTGCTTAACCTCGCATACATTTGGAAATTTTCCGTTCTTGTTGTAATAGTCACATACTGTCTCAACAATATTTCCGTTGAATTTCTGCTCGGCCCTTATTATGGACTTGATCCTGCCCTTAAACGTAAACGCAAGATAAGGATATTCAACAGACATATATTTATAGAACTCTCTCAGCCTCTGTGACTGCGATGTCAGGAAATCGTTATGCTGCAAAAGTTCAAGCTGACGCAAAAGAAAATTGCAATGAATCTTATCCATATTGTTCTGAGTATGTTTCGCATCCTCTTTCAGATCCACATAGTATCGCTGCAAGATCTTTAGTACCGTATCCCCTGAATATAAGTAATCATTTAATGTGATCATTTCCCCATCCTCCTACAAAGAAAGCAAAGGCACCTACGAAATTGTAAGCGCCTTTGCTTTCTTTTATATAATAACATATTCTATCTGCTATTACATAATTATTTACAACCTCAATACTATAACTTACCAAAGACTGTTGAAATACTTTTGTATTATCGTAATAATATAATAGTTAAGAAACTGTTAAGAAAGGAACATGAACTATGCCGGAAAACATTGGCAATATTTTTTATATGAATTGGGAATTAGAATTCCTGCACCACTTACAAACTATACACACCCCGGAATTGGACAAAAAAATGCTTTTTTTCACCGGTTTGGGTGATAAAACTATACTTATCGCATTGTTTTTACTTGCTCTTATTATTATTCCAAAGACCAGGAAATATGGCATTCAAATGGCAATTGCCGTAGTTATCTCTGTACTGATCGTAAACGTAGGTATAAAACCTTTTGTCAAGAGATGCAGACCTTGTTGGCTGGAACCGAACATACCACTGCTCATTCCTGTTCCGCACGATTATTCCTTCCCGTCGGGACATACAAATGCATTTTTTGCAATGGCAACGGCACTGTATCTGAAAGACAAGAAACTCGGAATCCCCGCTCTTGCACTTGCTTCAATAGTAGCGTTCAGTCGTATGTACTTATTTGTTCACTGGCCGACGGATGTAGTAGGAGGAATCATCACAGGTTTTGTAAGCGGCAAGATCAGCTATAAAATCACCAATCCTTTCTCAGGATTATTCAAAAAGAAAAAACGAAGAAGAAGATAATTAAACAATTACCGCATCCATAGAAGCAAAGGTAGCAAATATGCGCCTTTGCTTTTTTATATGTTATGCAATATTTTAAAAAGATGTTGACATACCTTGTCTGTCGTAGTATATTACTGTTCAGATCGAATACCACGTCAAACGTAGTACGATAATAATAGTATGACAATCATAGCATTTAAAGGAGACAGAATATGCCACAGGATTTAGGTACAGTTTTTTATTTTGATTGGGAACTTAGATTCCTACACTTTTTGCAAAGCATTCATAATCCGATATTAGATTCGATTATGTTATTTTTCACTAATTCAGCTCCCATAATTTCGATTTTGATATTTGTATCGATTATCTTTCCCAAAACAAGAAGGATAGGGATTCAGATATATCTTGCATTATTCATTTCCATACTCATAGTAAACTGCGGCATGAAGCCTTTTATCATGAGATGCAGACCTTGTTGGCTGGAACCCGGTGTGAAAATGCTAATAGAGCTCCCTCATAGCCACTCTTTCCCATCAGGTCATTCAAGTACATTTTTTGCAATGGCAACGGCAGTGTTCTTAAGTAATAAGAGATTCGGAATACCTACCCTTGCGGTTGCATCCATAGTTGCCTTCAGCCGTTTATACTTATTTGCTCACTGGCCGACGGACGTTATCGGTGGAATCCTTACAGGCACTTTGAGCGGTGTTTTGAGCTTTTTGATAATTGACGCACTCATCAATATTTTTAGAAAAAAAGTAAAGGACAAATAATATGAAAACAAGTTTAAGATTGACAAAGTATTTAGGTGGCATCGTTTTAGCACTCATACTGATATTTACTCTTCCCGGAATAATTGTTCAGCGAGCAAATATTACTAACAAATCATTAATGGAAATTGTTTATCTGCTTTCGATCATTGCTATTCTCTCAGCAGTGATAATCGGGTTCGGAGAAAAAAGTGTTTTCCATTTTTCTTTCAAAAGCTTTAAAGATACTTTCACTATTGGCAGTGTCATGACTGCTGTTACATTATTCTATCTTATAACAAACATGTATAGATCAATAAAAGAATACGGCACTCCGCTCATGGATACAAAATCTGTTATTTCGTTCTTAATAACTGTTTTTTTAGGTGCCGGTATTCGTGAAGAATTACTCACCAGAGGTTTCTTACTTACATTCTTCAAAAAAGCCTTTGGAAAAAGCAAAGCTTCCTATCTGTTTGCAATGACATTATCATCACTTATTTTTGGTGCAATGCACTTATCAAATCTTAACGGTGCAACAAATCCGACACCTATATACGCTCAGATCATTTATGCTGTGGGAATCGGTTTCTATTTAGCGGCACTTTATTTAAGAACAGGAAATCTATGGGGAAATATAGTATTGCACTACCTCTTCGACATCAGTTTAATGGTATACCCTATGATCTACGCTAACAGAGAAGATATGGATGTGCTCATCGGAGAATGGCTTGGTAACGGAATCATCCTTAAGTCCATTCTGATTCTGATTGTATCGGTATTGCTGGGACTTTACCTTATCAGAGACAGTAAGATGAAAGATGTTTATCAGACTGTAGAAAACTAAGTTTCCCAAAAACAAAGAGTACTTCTTGGAAATATCACATAATCAAGAAGTACTCTCTTTTTTCAATTATTTCTTATCTTTCGAATGTCTCTCACCGATCTGGAAGTCATCACTGTGAGCGAACATGAAATCTACGGTGATGGGATCGTCGCCTGTAAGTTTCTTGAAGTCATCGGTATGAACGGCCATCTTGCCTTCTCTTATCGCCTGTGCGAAAGTTACCATACCGTCACTTGAGAACGGCGCTTCGCTTCCTTTTTTGAAAAGACCGTCTGTCGTTCTCGGAACTCCCATAGCATCAAAGATCTTGTAATTCTCTTCATCTGTAACAGCCTTGTAGCTTATGTTGTTGCCGGTTTCTTTGTTTCCAATCTCGACAAACTTAGTGATCGTCATCAGCTCTTTTCCATTGATATTTAGAGTTGCATGATCATATTCGGATGCGCGGTGAAGAGCGTATGCAACAGCTTTTGCACAGTCTTTTCTTGAAATGTATGCCATAAGCCCGTCGCCCTGGCTGTTTGTAAGAGGTGCATTCGCATGTACATATGTAAAGTAATTGGTGATCATAGCTTCTGCATACTGGGAATTACGAAGGAAGATATAATCAAGGCCTTCGCCCTTAATGTAGTTCTCAGTGTAGATATGATCAAGCTTTTCAATCGAAGGATTGGTCTCATCACCGGCATTTACAAGGGATGTGTAGATAATCTTTTTTACACCCGCTTTTTTCGCCGCATCGACAGCATTTTTATGAGCGCTCTGCCTCTTCTCACCGACAAAAGGCATAGAGATAAGAGCAAGAACATCTGCACCCTTAAATGCTTCCGCAAGCCCGTCCGGATAGTTGAAGTCCGTCACATGTGTCTCAACTCCCTGAGCTGCAAATCCCTTAAGTGAATCTTCACTGTAGCCGCAGAATATAAGATTACTCTTATCTTCCAATGTCAGCAGCACTCTCGCTGCCTCAGCGCCAAGATTTCCATCAACACCTGTAAGTAACAGTTTACCCATGAAAATACCTCCTTCTATGAAATTGTTATGATATAAGGTCAAAAGCTTAAAACGCATACATGCTTGCATGCTAAACGTTTTAAATTTTAAACTATACCCTTATATTATATCACTTAAACTTTCTAAGTTCCGAATATGCAAACGGAACCGCAATAAGCGTAGAAAGTACATCGGCACATGGCTGCGCAATCTCTACTCCTGTAATTCCAAAGAACCTTGGAAGAAGCAGTATCATTGGAAGGAAACAGATACCGTTTCTCGCAGATGCCGTAATTGAAGCCTTAACTCCCTTTCCTATAGACTGAAGCATCATATTACTCATTACAATAGGGCCTGATAAGAACAGCGTCGCGCACTGGAATCTGAGCGCCTTTACACCAACCTCCACGGCAGCTGCGTCCTTGGAGAAAAGAGCTATCAGATTCGGTGCAAAATAGAAACATACCGCTCCGAGTCCCAAAAGGAAGATTGATGCATATTTAAGGCAGAAAAAGAATCCCTCTTTTACCCTTGCCGTAAGTCCTGCGCCGTAGTTAAACGAGCATACGGGCTGATATCCCTGGCCAAATCCTATAAGTGCCGAAACCATAAGCATAAGGATTCTTGTTGCAACAGACATTCCGGCAATTGCCGCATCGGCACCTATGCTTCCCGCAGTTCTGTTAAGAACGAGAGTTGCTATAGCCGCAAGTCCCTGTCTTGCAAGTGAAGGTCCCCCTCCGTTTGCTATCTCAAAGAGGTAATGCCCGTTAAGTCTGACCTTCTTAATACTAAGCTTTATATTTTCACCCTTGGTCGTTCCGATAAGAAGGACAAAAAAGCTTGTGATCTGTCCCATAACCGTTGCGATTGCAGCTCCCGTAACTTCCATGTGAAATACCATGATAAGAAGCGGATCGAGTATCATATTCATCGCAGCACCGCTCATAAGACCGATCATTGCGTAATATGCGCTCCCCTGGAATCTGAGCTGATTATTTATAACAAACTGCGCCATCATAAACGGAGCGCCAAGCAATATGATCCTCATGTACTGCTTTGTAAATGTCAAAGTCTGCGCACTCTTTGCACCAAGCGCACCTGCTATATCTGTCAGAAAAATATTTCCGATCAGCGCAAAAGCAATTCCGAGAATAATCGACAGTGCAAAACCTGTAGATGCCATCTCATCTGCTTCTTCATACTTCTCGGCACCAAGCATTCTTGACAGATAGTTTCCCGATCCGTGTCCGCAAAAGAATCCTGCTGCCTGAATGATCGCCATCACGGTAAAAACAAGTCCTACAGACGCGGTAGCTGCGGTATTTACTTCCGGATTACTTGAAACTCTCGATACAAAGAAAGTATCAGCCGTGTTATAAATTCCCGTAACCAGCATACTTATTATGGTTGGAAAAGATAATGTCATAATAAGCTTCGGTATTGGTGTTGTAGTAAAGTATTCTCTTCTGTTTTGAGTAGACATTTAGATTAGCTCCGATATAAATTATTTCCTGCAATAAATGCAGCAAAAAACATTATAGCACACCTTTTGCTTCTTCGAACTTCGCCTTCATGGTCGGATTACCACGCGTAAGCTTCTTTACGCTGACATCATCAACCTTGCTGTTTGCGATCCTGAGCTGATTGTCGGAACCGAGAAGTTCTTTTTTCACCTTCTCAAGGTGCTGAATAGTCTTATCTATTTCATCTATAGCCTTGTCAAAATGATTGTGTGCTATCTCGTAATTTCTTGAAAAATCATTTTTGAACTTCATCAGACTGTCTTCAAAGTTTGAAATATCAATATCCTGATTACGCACAAGCTGAAGCTCCTGCTTGTATTCAAGCGCTGTAAACGCGGCGTTCCTAAGAAGCGTAATGATGGGAATAAAGCACTGCGGTCTTACAACGTACATCTTGTCATATTTGTATGAAACATCAACGATTCCGGCATTGTAGAGCTCACTGTCACTCTCAAGAAGAGATACCAAAACAGCATACTCGCAGTTTTTCTCCTTGCGGTCCTTATCAAGTTCTTTAAAAAAGTCCTCATTCTTGTGCTTCGTCGCAGTCTCATCCATCTCGTTCTTCATCTCGAACATTATAGAGATTATCTCAACGCCGTTCTCATCACACTCTCTGTAGATATAATCGCCCTTACTTCCGCTTCTTGCATCATTATCTTTTTCAAAATATGCATTTCTGAAAGCGGTCGCACGAAGCTGGTTAAACTGTATCTCGCAGTGTTGCTCAAGAGTCTCACCGACCATCTTTGTCGACATCTTGGTTTTTAAGTCTTTATAGAACTCGACTTCCTTCTCTTTCTGTTCAAGAAGGATCTTTCCCTTTTCTTTTTCCTGATTTAGGGCGTTTTCAAGTTCATGTTTCTCATCGTTAAGAGCATTGGCAAGCTCGTTCTTCTCTGTTTCCACTTTTCTTACGGCTTCAAGAACGGCAAGTTTTGTCTTGTCCTCAGCACCTTTTACTTCCATGGAAAGAAGACTCTTCTCTTCAAGAGCCTTATTAAGCTGCGCTCTAAGGTCATCTAGTTCCTTTTGATGATCCTCTTTTTCCTTCTCATACTGAGCTTTGCTCTTTAAGATAATCTCGTTCTCTTTTGCCGCAAGCTCAAGCTCATGCTTTTCTCTATAGTGTCTTTCAAGCTCGGAAACTCGGCTCGAAAGATCTTTTTCAAATTCTTTATCTCTTATCTGCTTCATAATGGAACCCAGTTCCGTATCGTCAACCGTAAAAGCCTGTCCGCAGTGCGGGCACTTAAGTTCTGCCATTTTTACCCTCCATCGATCGATCAGTAAAAAATATCTATATCCATAATATGATGTGAAATTAAAAAGGTCAAAGTTATTGAAGAAATGTGCTATTATAGAAACATTAAGAAAAGTGAGGTTTCTATGCGAAGATTAAGAATTACATTTAATTCCCCGGTAGTTTTGGGATTTATGTTGCTAAGTTTTGGCGTATTGGAGCTGAGCGCCTTTACAAACGGCTTTTCCGACCAGCTCCTGTTTATGACCTACAGGTCACCACTTACCGATCCGCTTACTTACATCAGATTTTTTACGCACGTACTTGGACACAGCGGTTGGGAACATTACATCAGTAACGCATCCTATCTATTATTGCTCGGTCCCTTACTTGAAGAAAAATATGGATCTAAGCCGATCATTCAGATAATTGTTATCACCGCACTTTTTACAGGAATTGTAAACTACATACTGTTTGAAAATGTAGCTTTGTGCGGCGCCAGCGGAGTTGTATTTGCCTTTATCCTCCTTACGTCATTTACAAATTTCAGACAAGGAGACATTCCGCTGACATTTATACTGGTTACTGTCGTTTTCCTGGGACAACAGATTCATGACGGATTATTCCTTCAGGACGATATATCAAACCTGTCACATATCATAGGTGGTGTCATCGGTGCCATCATCGGATATCATCTTAACAGAGACGATTATTATTAAAAAAGTGTATTCAAAAGGGAAACGCCGTTTAATGCGTTTCCCTCTTATATTTTTAGAACTTTCGTCTTTTATATTTAATTATAAATACAAGTGCTCCTGCCATAATCGCAACATACAGTCCAAACAGAGCATATTTTTTTACATCTGCCTTTGAATTGTTCCTGTCTTCCATAGGTCCGAATCCATTAGGTGGTTGCATCTGCCCCTGCTGCCCATTGCCGCGTTCCCGCTTAGGACGTTTTACGGCATTGTTATCTTGTGAGTCTTGCGACTCTGATTCTCCTTCTTTTTTATCACCGCCGGGACCGCCCATATCGAATTGTCCCATTGCACTGACATCAATTTCCGAACCGTCGATGAGAGCAGATGAATCCTGTTTCTGACCTTCGTCGGTTGAAGGTATTGTACCGTCAAGCTGTCCTTTAATGCTTTCAGCTCTGAGCTCCACTGTTTTATACAGCATTTCACATGCCGTTTCATATTCTTCATAGCTGTAGAATGCAGTCGGATCTTCTTTAACCAGTGTATCTATCTGACTTCTGATCCTGTTATAAGTTTCCTCGAATCTTCCGCCATCGATATACTCTTCTACAAGCTGTCTCAGATACTCATGGTATTTTTCCAGATATTCATCATTTTCCAATAATGCATCAAAGAAATCTGTTGCCGAGAACGGAGTATCTATCGCATCGTTTATCATCTCGGTTCCTTTATCGCTGTCTTCTCCGCCTCTTCCCATGGCTGACATTCCGCCAAACGAAAGATTATAATCCCAAGGTAAAATATTCAACTGTCCATCATGCTCATAAAGATAATAGTTATGTGCCATATTTCCGGACAGGCTGTCCAGATTTACCGCAAAAGTATGTACAGCCATGTACTTAAGAATATTATCGACATCAAGATATTTCTCTATGTCAGTTCCTTCACTTATATTCTTAAGCGCCTTAACCACTCTTTTATGATCGCCGTCTGCAGTCTCTGTTATCTCGCCGTCCCATATAGTCGAATAGCTGTCAAGGTCGTCATCTATATAATTAAGATTCGCGCCTCCTTTGCCCATCATAGGGCCACCACCTTCCATTCCTTCGGGAGGTGACGGAGGATTGTCGGGATCAAAATCTTCCATACCATCCGGCGGTGTTGGAGAATTAGCAGAACCAGCACCATTCATACCATCCGGCGGTGTTGGAGGATTGTTTGAATCATCACCTTCCATGCCGGGAGGTGATGGCATATTAGCAGGATCAAAGCCTTCCATGTCAGGCATTTGTGGAGGTTCTCCGGGGGTATCGCCCTCCATGTCAGGCATCTCCTGCGGATTAAAATCGCCAAAATCCGGTTTGCCGTCTTCACCAAACGGTGGCATTCCGCCTCCCGGACCTTGTTGCGATTTTGCTCCCTGTTCGGATTTGGGTTTATTATCGCTTCCGCCGCCCATTCCCATACTTTCGGGCTTATAAAGCTCTCCGTTCTGGGTTCCGTAGTTTCGGAGCAAGAAGCTCTCTTCAACAGCTTCCAATGCAAGATATACACCCTTATACTCACCGTTTAGTGATACAGATGCATAATTGTACAATGACGAATCTGCTCCGATAAAGTTAAACATGTCATATATGATCGCCTCTTTCATATTGGTGGCGTCAGCGTAGTTATTGTTTAGAATAAGCTTATCAAGTCCAAAGCAAGTCTGGCCTTCTATGAAATGACCGAACTCCAGCTTAAAGCTGTACCTGTCGGTATCCGGGTTCATCGCTATTGACGAAAGGGATGTGTTTCCCTTGGGACGAATCGCAACATTTTTAAATGTTTCGCCACATATCTCGACATCGCAGGTGTAGTATTCCTCGGACATCGCATTTTCCAGCATCTTATTCCATTCTTCTTCATCCATTTTGATGTTTATAGTTATTGCTTCATCTGTATTAAAAAGCTTGCTTGGATATTCCATTAAAATGTTCGCGTTTTCCGCATATTTATTACTTTTTCCAACGATCAATCCGGCAAGCAGACATATCACTACAGCTACGGCCATGATGACCATCACAATTTTATCAATATGCTTGTTCGTAGCCATAACAAGGCCCTCCTATATAACTTCAACTCATGTACTCGCCGTTAAAAGCAACAAGCGTAGCGCTTGATACGCCGTTAACATCATTCACACGATTTACAAAACTTGTTGCCGCATTTTTTGTACGTACCTCAACAGTAAATTCAATTCCGTCGTCGGTAACAGTCTTAGATTTTACGATAAACTTATCCACTTCTTTTTTAATAATGCTGTATACCTTCTCCTCCGCTCTCTCGTCAAAGCAGTCGACAATAAGGATATACGGAATATTTGAGACCTTCTTGTTGGCAAACAAAACAAGTATAATTCCAATTATCACAGAGCCGATCACAGCAAGAGGGATCATTCCTGCCCCAACTACAATTCCGGAAGCAAGTGCCCAGAACAAAAATACTATTTCCATAGGCTCTTTTATGGCTGTACGGAAACGCACAATAGAAAGTGCTCCGACCATACCGAGTGACAGTACAACATTTGATGTAACCGCCATGATCACAAGATTGGTTACAAGAGCAAGTCCTACAAGAGTCATTGCAAAGCCTGTAGAATACATAACTCCGCTAAATGTCTTTTTATAGATCAGATAAATAAACAATCCTATAGCCAGCGCAAAGGCCATTCCTATCAATGTATCAACAACAGAAAACTGTGTTACGCTTTCCAAAAAACTTGATTTAAAAATATCGTTAAATGACATTATTATTTCCTCCTTCAAATGAACAGATTTGTGTATCTAAATTTTTTTATCCGAATCTACGGCATGCGCCGTATTTTGAAAATGCCTGTCTGGTTATGTTATTAACCTGTATCAGGTCCTGTATCACCGATGGCAAAAATGCATCGTATTTCACTTCAAGTATCATATCCTCAGGGTTATCCGTCGCACTTATGTCCCTGACCTCCCTTGTCAGAAACTCCCTGCTATATAGCGTTGTTCTTATCCTCGAATCGAATGTAACCCTGACATTACCTGCTTTATATATATAAGGCTCGCGTACATACGAAACCAAAACCCTCGGAACAAGTCTTTGATATCTCATCTTTGCATACAGCTCTTTTACCAGTTCATGCGGACTGTCTTTCATAAATTCAAGATTGCCGTCAAGAATCATTCTGCACTCGCTTTCGGTTATCCTTGCATCATATTTAAGACACAGGTCGTTGATCTTCATTTTCTTTTCAAGTGTTATAAAAGAAAAATCATCATTGTAATACCTGATACGAAACTTCTCACGTTTCTGTATGCCGTCAATCTTCTCTCGAAGTGCTTTGTCATCACTGTTATCAAAATATATGCTCCTGATCTGATAAAGACCTTCCGAATTTGTATGTGGATCGGAGATCATTATATTTCTGAGCCGGTTTCGCATTGCTATGTACTCGGAATAAGAAATACTGTATTTGAGTTCATGTCTGTAATGCTTTTCCACTATCCTCTTTTTCTCCCTTCTTTATCATCTTGAAGCCATAATATATTCCCAACCTGAAATGAACCTGAAAAACAATTTAAAAAATCGTAAAAAAAGAGAAGCCCCTTTTCGACTTCTCTTAACCTGCTTAAATTATAACTTTTATCGTCATTGTCTTACCGCTTGGGCACTCCGCACTTATCGTGCCGCCATGGGCTTCTGCCGCAGCCTTAGCGATTGCAAGTCCGACACCGGTACCGCCCGTCTCCGTACTTCTTGATGAATCGGGTCTGTAAAAACGGTCAAACAACTTATCCGTATCAGGTATCGCACTTAATTCGCATGTATTAAATACCTCAATTATCGCCTTGTTTTTCTTTTTATATACACTTAATCTGATCTCTGCGTTTTCATCGGAGTATCTTATCGCATTATCAATAAGCACCGACAGCATCTGATGAATTGCCGATTTGTCACCGTAAATATTCACATTGTCCTGAATATCCGCGGAAAAATTCTTTTCACTTGCCTTGGCCTGAACTTCAAACACCTCGAATATTTCCCAGGCAGCCGAACTCAAGGAGAAATGTTCCTTGTCGGGAAGCGGAATATCTTCATCAAGCCTCGATAGCTGAACAAGTTCGCTTACAAGCTTACTCATTCTTCCCGTCTGCTTTCTGATATTATCTATCCACTCGTCATTCTCATGTTCCATACTAAGAACATCCAGACTTGTACTTATTGATGTGAGCGGAGTTTTAAGTTCATGGCTTGCATCCGTGATAAACTGCTTCTGCCTGCTGATATTTTTGGCTATAGGGCGTATCGCCCTGTTTGAAAAAAGAACTACCAATATAAATACAAGTAAAAGACTTACAATCGAAACCGCAATCGTCAGCGACCTTAGTGTGTGCATAAATTGCAGCTCTCTCATGGAATTAAGAAAAACTATCACCGTGGAATCTCCCAGTTTAGCTTTTCCAAATCTGAATTCTTTTATATATCCACGTTCTTTTTTGCCCGAGTAAACCTGTTCGGCAAGCTGCTTTGCTCCGGAAGCATCGACTGATGCGACAAAATCAAGCGATGTTGACATGACAATACCACTACTATCTAGTCGTGCAATAAAAAATCGCGTCATATAGCCCGCTTCCGCATCGGGAGAATTCTGAAAAGGGCCATCAGGCGGCGGTCCCGGCGGAGTTCCGTCCGGGCTTGGTGGATTTCCTTCCGGCCCCGGCTGCCCCGGTATCATTCCGGGTGGCATCTGCGGATTTCCCGCCTCAAATTCCTGAATGTAATAAATAGTTTCATCAAGCCGCTTTGTGACAACGGTATAATTTATCAGATTCACAAGAAAGGCAACCATAAGTATTACTGCCAAAAAAGCTGCCATTGCTGCGATTATCACACGGTAACGCATTCTTTTCAGCATGAGGTCACCTCCAGTGCATATCCGATGCCACGCATTGTCTTTATTTCCACATTGGCTTTGATCTGCCTTAACTTCTTTCGAACATACCCTATGGTAGTCCATACCACATCTACATCAGATTCCGTATCATAGCCCCATATCTTTTCCATCAAATGCTCTGTTGAAAAGACCTGTCCCGGATGAAGGACAAACAGTTCGATAAGTTGAAACTCCTTGTTGGTAAGTTTGACACTCTTTTTACCAACGCTCATTTCATACTTGTTACTGTCAAGAACTATATTACCGATACTCTGAACAGAATCGTTGTAGTTGTCGCTTCTTCGTCCGAGTGCCTTAACCCTTGCAATCAGTTCACTTGTGGCAAAAGGTTTCGGAAGATAGTCATCGGCTCCCGCTTCAAGCCCTGCCACTCTGTCTTCTATCTCAGCCTTGGATGTAAGGAGCAGGACAGGCGTCCTGATTCCGTTCTGCCTTATGAGCGACAGAACTTCAAGCCCGCTTTTTCCCGGCATCATAATATCAAGCACGATTACTTCATACGAACCCTCTTGTATGTAATCCCACGCATCATCTCCGTTATGCACAATATCCACGGAGTACATCGCTTTCTCCATCAGGAGTTTAAGCGCTTTCGCCGTTGCAACCTCATCCTCTGCGATCAGAATTCTCATATACGCCCCTCATTAAACGTTTTTACATCTTTAAAACATCTATAAATTAATAATATGATGTAAATGAAAAAAGGTCAAAGATATGAGCAAGCTTTGTCATATTCAGAATAATAGCAGATGTCACTACTATCTGGAAGAAATATTATTTCATTCCAATCAGCAAATTGTCCAAAAAGAAATCACAAATCCCATTAACTAATTAGTTCATTTGTGGAAAAATTGAAAGTTTTATTAAATCGATTTCTTTATGATTAATCGTGTGATATAAATATATCGATTGGTTTTTTGGTTTTAAATTTGAGAAAAGAGGGATTGGAATGGCAGAAGTAAGTAATAGTTCTACTATGTTATCACAAGAAGAAATAGATAAGCTTATTAAAAAACTCGAAGAAGAAAAAGAGAATAACGCATAATATAAGGCTCGTCGCTATGACGAGCCTTATTTTTTCTATAATGTTGAATATCCAAATCCATTGCAGATTGCATCAACAGGAACTCCGCTTTTGCACAGAGGGCACGAGTCCTGCGAAGCAGTTGAGTAATCCGGAAGATCACGCACCGTGAACAACGCACGGATCGGAATGTTTTCGATCTGAGTAGCTAAAGAGAAGATCGCGGATATTCCAACAATTTCCCCTTTATAAAATCTAATAGACTCAAGAGCGCTCTTTAAGGTCTTTCCGGTCGTTGCTGAATCGATAAGGATAAGCACCTTCTTTTCATTTATCATGTGCTGATTGTTCTCACGAAACATCATCTGACCGTTGACATTGTATTCGGGTGCCGTAATGTACATGGACTTATGGGAATTCATGGATAATATTCCTGCCTCGGTAAGCTTATTGGCCATGTATGAGCCAACCACTTCCATTCCGTCAAGACACAGGATCGTATCGATAACATCGGAAGACATGTACATCTCAGCAAGCGATTCACCGGCCGCACGAGCCTCTTTCATTCTTGCTTTGGTATCACACAGATCAATATAGTAATTAACATGGGAATTAGGGGTTATGAAATGTCCCTTTGTATAACGAAGAATTACGTCAGTATTTCCGGTGTATTCAAGTTTTTTGTATCCTTGCATGTGTACCCTCCTATGAGCCCATCGGCAAACAACAAAACAACCTAAATCTTATTACCATATTTACTTACAATACCATTATAATTTATATCTTATATCAGATGCAATTATAGCCTCTATTAATAAGGATGTTTTCAACCTGTGCAATGTCATCTGTATGTATCACCATAATAGGAAGACCTGAATCACGGTTAAAAGAAAGATATGTGTAATTTACATTTATATTGCTGTCAAATAAGGTCTTTAAGATTTTATCCAAAGATCCGACTTCATCCTGACACTCAACGGCAAGAACAGGAGTTGTCTTGCAAATGTAGCCTGCGCTGCTGAGTACTTCGATGCTCTTTTCAGGATCTGAAACAACCATTCTTATTATTCCATATTCTGCAGAATCATTAGTTACAGATCCAAGGATATTGATTCCGTTTTGGCAAAGAATCCCTGTAACATTCTGTAAGCATCCTTTTTTATTTTCTGCATAAATAGATATTTGCTTTAACATATAATTGCCCCTCTTCCAGTTGATTTATGCATGTATTCTAACATTGCACTTTATTATTGTCCAGTGTAAAAGAACTGTCAAAATCAAATAAACAGCGAGGCTACATGCTTTATATAGCCTCGCTTATTATAATTATATTACTCTTCTTCCTCTTCAAACGCCTTATTTACCGCTTTCAAAACATCTGAAGCGCTAAATGGCTTAACAATGAAGTCTTTGGCTCCCTTTTTTATCGCCATGACTATCATTCCTTCATATTTCTGATCGGAACACATGATCACACGCGCTTTGGGATCAAACTCCATCACGGAAGTCAAAGCATCTATCCCGTTCATCTTAGGCATATTTATATCAAGAACCATAAGATCGGGCTTCTTTTCTTTATACATATCAACTGCCTCGCCCCCGGTAACAGCTTCACCAACAATCTGATATTCATCTACGCTAAGCGCATTTTTTATCATCTCTCTGAATAATGATGTATCATCTGCTATAAGAACCTTCTTTTTCATGAGTTTGTCTCCTTATCTGAAATACAACCGTCTAAGAAAATACTTATTTAATCAGAGTTTCCATATATATATTATGTCTACAAAAGCACATATATTTCAAATAAAATATTGATAAAAAATGAAGGTCACTTTTTGTTTAGTCTGGCTATATCCGCCTGCCTTATGCGGGCTCTGCTTATCTTTCCGCTGCTTGTTCTTGGTAATTCGTCTACGAATTTGATTATCCTGGGATACTTGTATATCGCAACACGCTTTTTTACGAATTCCTGAATCTCAGTTCCGAGCTTGCCTGTATCTTCAACGCCATCTTTGAGGATAATGCTCGCTTTTACAACGGCGCCTCTGTTCTTTGAAGGAAATCCCGTAACAGCGCACTCAAATACCGCAGGGTGGCACATTATAACGTCCTCTACTTCGGAAGGTCCTATACGGTAGCCGCTCGATTTAATGACATCGTCATTTCTTCCCAGGAAAAAGAAATGTCCGCTTTCATCCATGATAGCTTTATCTTTTGTATGATAAACGCCGCCGCGCCAAACTTCCTTATATAATGCCTCATCACCGAGGTATCCCTTGAATATACCTATAGGTCTTTTGTCCCCTTCGGGAATTATGACTATCTCGCCCTCTTCACCTACAGCAACAGGTTTATTATCCTCATCGACCAAAGTCACCTTATATAAAGGAGACGATACACCAATGGAGCCCTTTATCTGCTCTTTGCCTACAGGTGTGCATATCTGTAGCGCGGTTTCAGTCTGGCCGAACCCTTCGCGAATGCGGATTCCCGTCATGTCAAAAAACTTTTCCGCTACTTCTTCAGGCATCGGCTCGCCGGCAGTTGTCGCATTTTTTAAATTGCTAAGATCGTACTTGGAAATATCTTCCAGAATAAGATACTTATAAATAGTAGGCGGAGCACAGAACGTGCATATCTTTTCCTCAGCGATAAGCTTCAGCAGATCTGCGGCATAGAACTGCTCATAGTCATAGACCATTATGGCTGTTCCTATAAACCACTGGCCATACAGCTTGCCCCATGCAGACTTAGCCCACCCTGAATCGGCAACCGTAAGGTGCAGTCCGTCATATTCCACACCGTGCCAGCATTTAGCCGTGTAGATATGTGCTATCGGATATGAAAAGTCATGTATTACCGCCTTTGGCGCACCGCTTGTACCTGACGTAAAATAGTAAAGCATATTGTCATTTACATCGGTACTTATTCTGTCAAGTTCCTCAGAAGCTTCTTCCATGATTCCCGCAAAAGAGATTGTATCCTTATAGCTGTCTCCAACTACAATCTGAATGACATCATGCCCTGAAACGGCGCGTTCCACTTTATCACAGATCTGCTCTGAATTAACACAGATTACGGCCTTTGCTCCAGAGATATTAATTCTCTCTTTAATATCCTCGGAAGATACCATATGTGACGTAGGTATAGCTATTGCTCCAAGCTTATGAATCGCAAGAATGCTGATCCAGAACTCATATCTTCTTTTTAGAAGGAGCATTACAGGATCCCCTCGCTTTATTCCAAGCGATTTAAGAGCATTTGCAGCTTTATTGGTAAGTCTTTTAAGATCACCGAAAGTAAATCTCGTATCCCTGCCATCCATGCTTCTGTGCACCATAGCAAGCTTATCGGGACATTCTTCGGCAAATTTGTCTATCACATCATAAGCGAAATTGAAATTATCATCAAAACTCGTTTCAATACTTACTATATTTCCGTCTTTATCGCATTTTTCCTTATAGTATTTTTGATATATGTTAATCATCTTTGCCTCTAATATCCGACTCTTCTGAATTTTTCATATCTTTCATCGGTAAGTGTATCAATATCCGTAGCCAACAATTTCTTAAGCTCCGAATATATATCGTTTTCTAAGTTCTCAAAAGAATCATTGCTACAAATCTTATCTATAAGCCCCAGTTTGTACAGCTTCTCAGCCGTAAGATAAAGAGCATCCGCGACCACATCTGCTTTTTCCGTACTTTTCCATAAGATATTCGCGCAACTCTCAGGTGATACCACGCTAAAATACGCATCCTCCAGCATCCATATTCTGTCCGCATGTGAAAGAGCAAGTGCGCCTCCGCTTCCACCTTCACCGATCACTATTGATAATATGGGTGTTCGAAGATCTGACATCTCATACAGATTCTCGGCAATGGCTCTTCCCTGACCGCGTTCCTCCGCATCTACACCGCAGAAAGCACCTGCTGTATCTATAAAGCACACTATCGGTCTGTGAAACTTTTCCGCCTGCTTCATGAGTCTCAAGGCTTTTCTGTAGCCTTCGGGATGAGCGCTTCCAAAGTTATGAGCTATCCTGTCTTCGGTATTCTTACCTTTTTCAATTCCGATAACCGTCACAGGCATGTCTTTTATCATTCCTATACCTGCGATAACGGCTCCGTCATCACCAAAGTATCTGTCACCGTGAAATTCAATAAAATCACCGATAACGGCGTTCATATAATCAACCGCCGTGTACCGATTGTCACTTCGTGCACCGAGCACGATATCATAATCTCTCATATCTGCCCTCTTGTATTCTTCTTTAGCAGTTGTGAATCTTAAGTATCTTTTCAAGGTAATCCCTTTGCTTATCTCTTGTTACAATGTCATCTATAAATCCGCATTCCAGAACTCTTTCTGCTTTCTGGAAGCCCTTGGGAAGCGCTCTGTTAAGAGTCTTCTCAATAACACGGGGGCCCGCAAATCCTATCCTTGCTCCGGGCTCTGCAAGCGTTATGTCCGCAAGCATCGCAAAGCTCGCATCCACGCCTCCTGTCGTAGGATTGGTCAAAAGATTTATATACAGATTTCCCGCATTGTTATGTCTTTTAACCGCCGCGGAAACCTTAGACATCTGCATAAGAGAAAGCATTCCTTCCTGCATTCTTGCTCCGCCGGAGACTGTAACTCCGATAACGGGAAGGCTCTTTTCGGTGGCATATTCAAAAAGACTTGTAATGCGCTCTCCGACAACCGCTCCCATGGATCCCATCATGAAATTTGCATCCATTGCAAAAATGCATGTTCTGTAGCCACCAATCGTTGAAACACCGCAGATAACGCCCTCATTCTCACGGCTCTTTTCCCTTGCCGACTGCAACTTGCTGTCATACTCTGGGAAATCAAGGATATTCTTTGACTCAAGATCTCCGAACAATTCCACAAAACTTCTTTTATCCGAGAGCATAAGTATTCTGCGCCTTGCTCGTACAGGAAAATAATATCCGCAGTTCGGACATACGAAATTGTTTTTTCTTATCTTGGCTACGGCAGTTTCTTTCTGGCATCTCTTACATGTAACTTTTCTGCTTTTTTGTTTAACATCACCGTATTCAAGCTCATTATTCGCTTTTAGAAAAAAACTTTTTAATTCCATAGTTTACAAAACCTTCTGACATATTCCCGTGTCATAATTACCGACAACAAACTTGCCGTTGTCCATGAACTTCATATGCATCTCTCTGTTGTTATCAACACCGACAAGCACAAACTCTGAGAGTGCACTTTTCATCTTACGGATCGCACCGTCCCTTGTATCCGCACAGACTATGAGTTTACCAAGCATGGAATCATAGAACGGAGTCACCTCATAGCTCTGATAGAGCGCCGAATCAAATCTCACGTCTACTCCTCCGGGAATATGTAAAAGCTCAACCTTTCCGGTAGACGGTCTAAAGTCTACTGAATTTTCCGCACAAATCCTGCATTCAATTGCATGTTTATTGTGCGCGATATCTTCCTGATTAAAAGGAATATCTATTCCTGCCGCGGTCCTTATCTGCCACTCAACTATGTCTATGCCGCATACCATCTCAGTCACGGAGTGCTCAACCTGAAGACGGGTATTCATTTCCATAAAATAGAAGGAATCCCCTTTCACAAGAAACTCCACGGTTCCGACAGTTACATAGCCAACCGTTTTGGCAAGATCTGAAGCCGCTTTGTACATCTTTTTACGTGTTTCGTCAGATAAAACCGGAGCAGGACACTCTTCTATGAGCTTCTGGTTTTTGCGCTGAACAGAGCAGTCTCTGTCGCCAAGGACAATTACTTTTCCTCTCTGGTCCGCAAGAATCTGAACCTCAACATGCTTTACATTCTCGAGATACTTCTCCATGAAGATGGCATCATCTGCAAAAGAGCTCTTTGCTTCCTTTTTTACCTGCTCAAAAGCCGGTATTAATTCACTTTCCTCTCTTACAACGCGGATTCCTTTTCCGCCACCACCGGCTCTCGCCTTAAGTATTACCGGATATCCTATCTCTTTTGCCCATCTGATCGCAGCCTTGTTGCTCTCTAAGATGTCGCTTCCGGGTGTAACGGGAACTCCCGTGCTGACAGCAATCTGTCTCGCAATCTCTTTTTGCCCCATCTTCTCCATAACTTCGGAACCGGGGCCGATAAGCGCGATATCGTTTTCTTCACACTTCCTTGCAAACTCAGGATTCTCGGAAAGCATACCGTATCCGGGGTGAATTGCTTCAGCTCCGACTGCCTGAGCTAACGTAATTATGACGTTAATATTCAAATAGCTGTCGTTTACTAAAGGTCCGCCGATGCAGTAGCTCTCATCAGCCATCTCTACATGAAGTGCGTCTTTGTCTGCATCGGAATAAACCGCAACGGTCTCTATTCCCATTTCCTTGCATGCTCTGATAACACGTACGGCAACTTCACCACGGTTTGCTATAAGAATCTTAGAAAACATGTCACGCTTCCTCTCTTTCTCCAACTTCCGTAATGGCAAAAGAAAAATCTCCGCTCATACATTTTTTCCCATCTACAGTCAATTCCCCATGAAGTACATACATGGGATGAAAAGACCTTATTACCTTAGTGTCGACTCTGATCCTGTCTCCGGGCTTAACCATGTTTCTGAAACGAACCTTATCAAGTCCCGTATAAACAGGGATAACTCCACCGTTTGCCATCTTATCGGCAAAAAGAACGCAGGCAGATTGTGCCATTATCTCGCACTGTATTACTCCGGGCACGATGGGATTTCCGGGAAAATGTCCCTGCAAAAAGTACTCATCGCCGCGCACGTTGTAATATCCCGTCGCAGTTCCATCCTCGTTAAGATACGCCTCATCAACAAGGAGCATCGGCTCTCTGTGAGGTAATATCTTCTTCAATTCTTCTCTATCCATAAATTCCTCTTATTCAATCACAAAAAGTGTCTGTTTATACTCAACAAGCGCGCCGTCTGTGACACAGACTTTCTTGACAACACCGCTCACGGGAGCTTTTACTTCGTTCATCATCTTCATTGCCTCGATGGTGCAAAGTACGTCTCCTTCGGATACTTTGTCGCCTTCTTTTATCGCCTTTTTTTCTCCTACAGAAGCATAGAAAATTCCAAGAAGTGGTGCGTTTACTTGTGTTCCACTAACCTGCTCAGATGCATCTTCCTTAGCTTGAACGGCCGGAGCACTCTCCTTCTGTACCGGTGCTGCTTCTACTACTTTTACGCTCTCGGTCTTGATGGAGTTCTCTCTTTTCATTTGAATCTTAAAGTCTCCTTCTTCGACAGAAAGCTCTGTTAAATTCAATCTTAAAAAAAGATCACCGTACTCTTTTAATGAACTCATATTTGCCCTTTCTCAATTAACTTTCTTAAATGCTATACATGCGTTGTGTCCGCCAAATCCGAGTGATGTGCTGATCGCATAATCAACATCAACGTTTTCAGCTTTGTTTACCGTATAGTTAAGATCACACTCTTCATCTTTCTCTTTGTAATTGATAGTAGGAGGTATGATTCCTTCGTTAAGTGCCATAACTGACGCAATTGCTTCAACGGCACCTGTTGCACCCATCATGTGTCCGGTCATAGACTTCGTTGAACTGATATGGATGTCATAAGCTTTCTTACCAAAGACCTTCTTGATTGCCTTTGTCTCCATCGCATCGTTAAGGTGTGTACCTGTTCCGTGTGCATTGAAGTAAATCTCGTCGTTATCGCTTACTTTTGCTTCCTTAACTGCAGCCTGAATTGCTCTTACAGCGCCGTCTCCTTCAGGATCGGGAGCAGTGATGTGATAAGCGTCTGATGTGTTTCCGTATCCTACAACCTCAGCGTAGATCTTAGCTCCGCGCTTCTTTGCATGCTCATATTCCTCAAGGATAAGGATTCCTGCACCTTCGCCCATTACGAATCCGCCTCTTCTCTTATCAAAAGGAATGCTTCCTTCCGAAGGATTTTCTGAAAGGTTGAGAGCCTGGCAATTGATGAATCCGGCCATAGCAAGTTCGTTTATGGAAGCTTCACTTCCACCTGCGATGATCGCATCTGCATAGCCGTGCTTGATAACTCTGTATGCTTCACCGATAGTATGTGTTGAAGTAGCACATGCTGTAACGATAGGAAGTGTAGGCCCCTTAGCACCGAATTTGATAGATACGGCACCTGCTGCCATATTACTGATCATCATGGGGACAAAGAAAGGAGAAACCATCTCGGGTCCCTTTTCATCAAGCTTTCTTGTCTCACGGATTGTTGTATTTATTCCACCGATTCCGGATCCTATATATACACCAAAGCGCTCTTTATCAAGATCGCTCTCTAAGATTCCACTCTGCTCAACAGCCTGTCTTGCAGCAGCCATTGCATACTGCATGAAAAGATCTGACTTACGGATTTCCTGAACGGTGTCATAATATTTTTTAGGCTCAAATTCTTTTACTTCTGCATCAAGGCTAACCTTAAGTCCTGAAGCATCAAATCTCTGAATTTTGTCAATGCCGCATTTTCCGGACTTTAAGCTATCCCAAAAAGTATCGATATCATTTCCAACCGGTGAGATTACTCCCATTCCTGTAACAACTACTCTACACATACATTCCTCCATCTACTTTTATAACTTCGCCTGTGATATATGAAGATTTCTCACTTGCAAGGAACAAAGCAAGTTCCGCAATATCTTCCGGCATTCCGAGTCTTGCAAGCGGAAGCTGCTTCTTAAGCTCATCTGTCTGAGCTTCGGACAGCTGGGCTGTCATCTCGGTAGCTATATATCCGGGCGCGATGGCATTGCATCTTATATTCTTTCTGCCATATTCCTTAGCTACAGTCTTGGTAAAACCAACTATTCCTGCTTTTGAAGCGGCATAGTTTGCCTGACCTTTATTTCCCATCAGTCCTACTACAGAACTGATATTTATAACATTTCCACCTTTTCTCTTTATAAAATTACGGATAAAAGAGCGTGTTACATACATTGTTCCTTTTAAGTTAATGTCAATAACATCGTCTATATCCGCAATGCTCATTCCCGGAAGCAAGTTATCTCTTGTTATTCCGGCATTATTTACTACTATGTCAACTCCGCCGAAGTCTGACAGAATTTCCTCCGATACGGAAGTTACCTGATCGGCATTTTTTATATCACACAGATATAGCTTTACATCTGTACCGTTCTTCTTAAGTTCTTCAATGGCGGCCTGCGCCTTTTCATTGTCTTTTGTAGCGATTATCGCAAGGTTCGCACCGTTCTCTGCGTATTTCTTCGCAATGGCGTTGCCGATTCCTCTTGTACCGCCTGTAATTACAGCAACTTTTCCCTTTAACATTATTTTTTCAGCTCCTCTACAACTTTGTTCAAAGAATCGATATCGCTTACGTTATAAATGTTTGCTCCGGGAACAGTTCTTTTTACAAATCCGGAAAGTGTCTTTCCGGGGCCGCATTCTATGAAGGTGTCAATTCCTTCAGCCGCCATGTTATTAAGTGTCTCTTCCCACTTAACACTGTTTGATATCTGATTCGAAATAGTATCGATTATGCCTTCTTTATCAACGGGATACGGCTTTGCTGTCATATTGGCATATACCGGAGTCTCAGGTCCGTTTATGCTATATAACTCTTCGTTTTCTATCTCTTCCTGTAACCCTAAAGACGCCTCTTTCATATATGGTGTATGGAAAGGGCCGCCTACTGCGAGAGGCACGAATCTCACACTTTTTTCGGAAAGAGCGCCTTTCAACTTCTCAATCCTGTCTTCCTCCCCGGAAACAACAATCTGTCCGGGGCAATTGTAATTGACAGGATATACTCCGAATTCATCGCATAATGACTCAAGCTCACTCTTATCCATTCGCATAACAGCGATCATGCTGCCTTTCTTGGCATCTGCAGCTGCCTGCATGAGCTTTCCTCTTTTACATACCAGTCTGAATGCGTCATCTTTGGCAAGTGCCCCTGACATTCCCATAGCAACAACTTCTCCGAGTGAAAAGCCTGCAACCACGTCAGCTTTTATTCCGCTGTTTTCAAGCGCGATTGCACTTGCAATATCAGCCAGAAAAAGGCAAGGCTGTGTGTTCTCTGTTTTTTTCAGCTCTTCTTCCGTTCCCGAAAACATCTGGTTAAGTGTTCCGGGTCTTACAGATTCGGCAGTGTCAAAAAACTCCTTCACTTCAGTGATATTCTCATATAGGTCTTTTCCCATTCCGGCGTACTGACTCCCTTGACCGGCAAATAAAAATGCGATTTTTTTCATATTTTCTCCACTTTTCAAGCACCCATAAGTGCCATCGCTTCACTGTATATGCTCTTAATGATCTCTTCGCAGGTTCCTTCGCTCTTTACAAGTCCCGCGATCTGTCCGCACATACATGAACCGTACTTTACGTCTCCGTCTATAGCTGCTTTTCTTAATGCGCCTGCGCCCATTGCTTCAAGCTCTTCACTTGTAGTATTGGGATCAAGCTCTTTTGCCTGAAATTCTCTGGTCATTCTGTTCTTAAGTGCTCTGACAGGATGTCCGAGAGACTTTCCGGTAACGATTGTGTCTCTGTCTTTTGCGCTGAGAACTTTTTCCTTGTAGTTTTCGTGCACGCCGCACTCTTTTGCTGTAAGGAATCTTGTTCCCATCTGCACTGCCTTTGCTCCAAGCATGTATGCTGCAGCCATTCCTCTTCCGTCGGCAATTCCGCCTGCAGCGATAACAGGGATGTTTACTGCATCTACAACCTGAGGTACAAGCGCCATAGTTGTTGTCTCTCCGACATGTCCGCCTGACTCGCAGCCTTCTGCAATAACAGCGCTTGCGCCCATGCGCTCAACCATTACGGCAAGTGCAACGCTGGCAACAACACAGATAACCTTTATATTTGCACCTTTAAGCTTTTCCATATATTTCGAAGGATTTCCCGCTCCTGTAGTAACAACCGAAATACCTTCTTCACATACAACATCCACAGCCTCGTCGATATAAGGGCTCATAAGCATCAGATTTACTCCAAAAGGCTTATCTGTAAGCTTTTTTGCCTCTTTTATCTGGGCTCTGAGCTGTTCGCCGTTTGAATTCATCGCTGCGATAAGTCCAAGTCCACCGGCATTTGAAACGGCAGCGGCAAGCTTTGCATCTGCAATCCATGCCATTCCGCCCTGTATTACGGGGTATTCAATCCCAAGCATTTCGCAAACAGGATTTTTTTCCATTTTCTTATTCCTCCAAACGGATCACTGATTACTGCTTCTCAATAAGCTCTGCAAGTTTGTCAATTGTTGTGATTTCCTGAGAAAGTTCGATCTTGCAATCAAGTTCTTCCTGCATCTGCATTACAAGTTCCATGATGTCAAGTGAATCAAGTCCGATTTCTGTAAAAGTATCAGTTGTCTTGATCTCTGACTCCTCCTTATCAAGGTACTCTGCGATTATACGTACAATTGTTGCTTTTACATCTTTCATGTTCTTTTCTCCCTTTTCTTAATTATTTTTCCTATTGTCTGAAAATAAGATTGTATTAACTTAATTCTCTGTTACAATAAACGTGGGGGTAACCCCCAGGTCAAGTGCATTTTTGATATTTTTTTATCATTTTTTAGGAGGTTTCTATGACAAGATTTAGTGACTTCGAAGATGAAGATATAGAGTATTCACTGAGCGTGAGCCAGTTTGCAAAACTATGTGGTACGACAAGAGATACTCTCAGATATTATTACGAACAAAATATTTTGACTCCGAGAGTTGATCCAAACAACGGCTATCACTACTATTCCGCATCACAGATCAGCTCTTTTTTCTTTATAAATACAATGCGAAAAGCCGGTTGTTCGATAAAAGAGATCAGCACTACCATTCACAATTCCAGTAAAGAAAGTATCTCAAAATTGGTAAACACCAAAATACTGGATATGCAACGTGAGCTTTTTCTTATCAATAAAAAGATAAGTTCTCTTCATCTTGGCCTTTGGATCTTGGAAAAATATGACGGTTGTAAACCCGGTGTCCCGTTTCTTGATATCATTCCGGACATGAGTTTTTCATCAACAAAAGTTAAAGACAAATCTTCGTCCTATCATGCCGCCGATGTTGCCAAGGATATCTCCGCACATCTGGCCAGGGCGAATTCCGACTCTTCTTTTGCCGCATTCCCTTCGGGAGTTACTATCGATTATAAAGACCTAATAAAAGGAGATTACGTATATAACAACATTATTACTTTGTCATTTTTGCCTGCGGATAATGTTGATTCTTTCCCGCTCCCAAGCAGAAAAGCGATAAGCTGCTATCACGACCACAACACTTCCGGAATAGACAAGACATATAAGAAAATGGTCACATACATAAAAAGGAACAAGCTGACCGCCTGCTCAGATCTTTTTTCCGTGAGTCTTATAAATATATATAATAAAGAAGCAGACCACACGTATTTTAAGTATTTGTTCATCTGCGTCGAGTAATCTTACATATACAATGCAACTTTTAAACACATCATTATTATATTTCGTTAATTACTCTGGCATTAAGGCCTCACCCTCATTTTAAACCATTTAATCATGCGTCTTTTCAGAATTATGCACTAAAAAATACTATAATTTTTGGCGTTTTTTCGATTTAAAACTCTTGTAAGGCGCATAAAAACATTGTAAAATCTTGATTAGTAGTTAAAATACTCATTTTGAGGGAGGTATTATCATGAATAAGACAGAACTCGTTGATGCTATTGCAAAAGAGACCGGTCTTTCTAAGAAGGATTCTGAGAAGGCTGTAAAGGCTTTCACAGAGGCAGTTTCTAAGGAACTTAAGAAAAAGGGCAAAGTTCAGCTTGTTGGATTTGGTACTTTCGAGACAGCTAAGAGAGCTGCTAGAACAGGTAAGAATCCTCAGACTGGCGCAGCTATTAAGATTCCTGCAGCTACTGTTCCTAAGTTCAAGGCTGGTAAGGCTCTTAAGGATGCTGTTAACGGTAAGAAGAAATAATAATTTCAATCCCCCTGCTTATCAGTATTGATCAGCAGGGGATTGTTTTTGCTTAATTTATCGTAATATCAATACTCATATCTTCTGATCTCGCAATTATTTATTCCAAATCTTGAGAACTCCTCATTATCCATTTCCCTGAAATAAGATTCTACGATCCTTACGATTCCGTTATGTGCAACAAGTATATACTCTTTGTCGTCTTTATTAATGTCATCAAGAAGGTTATATATTCTCTGTGCCAGTTGCATCATTGATTCTCCGGTCTTAAAGCGGCTTGCCATGTGCTTCTTGGCTTCATGAAACTCAAGACCGTCACGAGCCGTTGATTCATATATTCCAAAATTCTGTTCTATAAGCCTCTGCTCAACTCTTACCGGAATACCGGTGACTTCCGAGATATGTTTAGCAGTATCATATGCTCTCATCAATGGGGATGTAAGTATCTCATCAGCCTTGATATTCTTTTCCTTGATCATGCGTCCAACCTCGATTGCCTGTTCATGCCCTCTTTCGGTCAGTGCGATGTCAGTTGCTCCACAGATCTTGTTTTCAACGTTCCAGATGGTTTCCCCATGTCGTACAAAATAAAAATGATCCATTTGTAATTATCCTTCCAAAAGTAAATGTGATATTTTATTATTTTCGTTTTTTCGAAAACTTAAATTAAGTTTCACCTTCAATCATGTTCACAAAATGAACACATCTTTTTCACATAAATAACACACGAAAAAGCGAAAATAGCTATTGCGATTTGCAGGAATCGACGATCCAGTTTTCGATGATATATTTAAGAAAGAATATATTCTACACTAATCATCTTTAAGTTCCGGCTACAAATTCCAATGTGTTTTTTTATTTCTTTCTAAAATAAAAAAATTCTTATTCGCTATTTCAGGAATAAGCGTCTTTAAAAGAAATGATTTTTCTTTTCTGTTATCTTTGGCTCCTTCGAGACTTGTCCGCATGATCCTGCAGTCACAGGCACTATGTCACGAAGGAGTATCCTTATTAATACTCTCTTTTGGTTGAAGCGCGATTTTTTCTTTTTCAATTTCCCAATGGATTAAAAATGTCAGAGTTGCCCTAAGCGCAATAATAGCCCCAAGGATACCTAGTTCCGACCATTCTCTGACCACAACGGTCCTAAGCACCTCTCCTCCAAGCTTAAATTCAAGAGCGAGAGCTATTCCCTGTGCCAGTTCGAGCCTTATAGACTCATCCTTTTTTAACCAGAATATAAAACTTTTTACAGCTGTAAATACAAGAATACAGATTCCAAATAATTCCAAAAGAAGTGTGGAATATTCTACGGCATATCTAAGTACTGTTTCAGAAACACTATATAATCCTTCCATTTCCGTCCTCCATACAGCAATTTCAAGAATTATCCCTGCAATGTACTTTACATAATGCTATTGTTTATATCTGTCAGATTTATTATATCAAAAGTCGCCGGTCCGGGACACCGCCGTTTGCGCAGTTTTTACGATATGCCTTATTTATACTTGACTTGTCAGGGCGATACTGCAATAATATGTTAGATACATACCAAAATACTTGTATACAATTTGCAGGGGATTGATTTATGAAAAAATACAGTGAACTGTCACAAGATGAATTGATTAAAGAGAAAGAAGTTCTTTCAAACGAGTACAAAAAGTGGCAAGCCAAAGGCCTCAAGCTCGATATGAGCCGCGGAAAGCCTTCTGTTGAGCAGCTCAATCTTTCTATGCCTATTTTTGATATCTTAGACGGTAAGTCTTTAATGAGATGCATGAATGGTGTTGAAACAAGAAACTATGGTTGTTTGGAAGGTATCGTTGAGGCTCAGCACCTGATGGCCGAGATAATGGACTGTCAGCCCGAGCAGGTTATCGTTTGCGGTAACTCTTCCTTAAATATAATGTTTGATACCGTTGCACGCGGATATATGTTTGGTTTTGGCGGTTGCACACCTTGGTGCAAACTTGAAAAAGTTAAGTGGCTCTGTCCTGTACCCGGATATGACAGACACTTTGCCATAACACAGCATTTCGGATTTGAAATGATCAACATTCCTATGAATGATGACGGCCCTGATATGGATATGATTGAAGATCTCGTATCAAAGGATGACTCAATCAAGGGAATCTGGTGCGTTCCTAAATATTCAAACCCTCAGGGAATTGTTTATTCGGATGAAGTTGTTCGTCGCATGGCTAACCTTAAGCCTGCAGCAAAAGATTTCAGGATCTTCTGGGACAACGCTTACGCAGTACATCACTTATATAAAGAAAAATGCAAGATCTTAAATATCCTTCATGAATGTGAAGAAGCAGATAATCCAAGCCTTGCCTTTGAATTTGCTTCCACTTCAAAGATCACTTTTGCAGGTGGCGGAATCGCTGCCATTGCTTGCAACAATGCAAACAGACAGGAACTTAAGAAAACTCTTACTGTTCAGACTATCGGATTCGATAAGATCAACATGCTTCGTCATGCAAGATACTTCATGGATGTTGAATCCGTAGATGAGCACATGAAAAAGCATGCCAAGATCTTAAGACCTAAATTCGAGATGGTCATCAAGACCATGGAAAGAGATCTCGGTGATACAGGTTGCGGAACATGGACTTCTCCAAAGGGTGGTTATTTCATCACTTATGAAGCACCAAAGGGAACCGCTTCACGTATCGTTGAACTTGCAAAAGAAGCAGGTGTCATCTTAACTCCTGCAGGAGCACCTTTCCCTTATCACATGGATCCTATGGATTCTATAATAAGATTTGCTCCTTCCCTTCCTCCTCTTGAAGAACTTGAGCAGGCTGCGGATATCTTTACCGTATGTGCAAGACTCGCATACTTAGAGAAGCTGATATTAGCCAAAGCATAATTTCACACTATACGAAAAAGCTCGGACATTTACTTTAATGTCCGAGTCTTTTTTATAAATTCCGGCATTGCCAAAACAAATATGAGGTCAACTTACGCAGACCATGATTTGAATATCGTATAATCTTTTGTTATCATACGTATATCAAATACTTTTTTTATATAATTGGAGCGTTATTATGAATAATACATTTATTGAAGCAATCGGATATTTAGGATCGACATTGGTTCTTGTTTCTTTCCTTATGGCCTCTGTGGCAAAATTAAGAATCGTAAATTCGATAGGTAGTGCGATCTTCACATTATATGCGTTTATCATTCACTCTTATCCCACTGCGATAATGAATATATGCCTCGTTTTGATAAACATATATTATCTTGTAAAGCTGAGCAATACGTCCGTAGAATACACTTGCATAAAAATATCCAAGGATGATTCGGTGATAAAGCATTTCCTTGATCACTATAAGTCAGATATTTCCAAGTGTTTTCCGGGCATCAATACAGACTTTGATTCTGCAGATGTCGGTTATGCGGTTCTGCACGAAGGAACTCCTGCCGGAGTATTTCTTGGAAAAAGACAAGCCGATGACAATGTAGACATTCTTTTAGACTATTCTATTCCTCAATTCAGAGACTTCTCTATAGGTAAGTTCTTGTATTCAAAACTTCCCGATGACGGAATAAAAACCCTTACCTATAGCGGTCCCGATAGAAATCACATGAAATATCTTGCAAAGCTTGGCTTTGAGAAAAATGAAAGCTGTTACAAAAAAAGATTTTAATTACCTGTTTTTGGCGATATCCATTATCTGCTGAAAAGTTGTTATATCATTGGCGGTTATCTTTATGTTTGACTCAATCTCTTTTCCGTCAGGTGTAGTCACTTTCACGGCAATAATTGTTCCTTCTTTCATTGAATCATTTCCGATTGCTTTGAAAAAAGCGATGATCTTGGGATGTTCCTGCTGGAATATCTGAAAGCGCTGTTGTAATTGCATTAAACTCATTGGATTCATATTTTTAAAATTTCTCCTGTTTTTCTTTTTATACTAATGTAAAACTTGAGCGAAATCAAATTATTTTCCCGACAATAGGTCTAGAATATGTATGCGCTTACATATTAAAGAAATACCTGATATATAAAAGGAGGATAATAAATGTACGGATTTGGTGATATGATACAGAAGCTTAAGGCAAACCCGAAGACCATCGTTTTTCCCGAAGGATCAGATCCCAGAATCTTGGAGGCTGCTTCACGTCTTCTTGCCGGAAACTTTTTGAAACCTATATTGCTTGGAAATGTTGACGAGATCAATCGTTCTGCCGAAGATGCCGGATATAACATCAGAGGCGCTCAGATAATCGATCCCGAGAACTATGATAGATTTGATGAAATGGTAGAGACTTTCTGCGAACTTCGTAAGAGCAAGGGAATGACTCCCGAGAAAGCTATACCGATTCTCAAGCAGACAAACTATTTTGGAACAATGCTTGTAAAGATGGGACTTGGTGACTGTCTTCTCGGTGGTGCAACATACTCAACTGCAGATACAGTAAGACCTGCACTCCAGATTATTAAGACAAAACCTGAAAACACTATTGTTTCATCATGCTTTATTCTTGTTCGTCCTTCAGCTACAGGGGAGAACGAAGTGATCGCAATGGCAGACTGCGGTATCAACATCAACCCCAACGAAGACGAGCTTGTTGAGATCTGTGGTGAGACTGTAAACTGTGCTCAGAGATTTGGTGTTAATCCCAAAGTTGCTTTCCTTTCATTCTCTACAAAGGGCTCTGCAAAAGATGAGACAGTTACAAAGATGCAGAACGCAACAAAGAAAGCTCAGGCAAAATATCCTGATGTTCCGATTGACGGAGAGCTTCAGTTTGACGCTGCGGTAGCTCCCAATGTTGCAAAGCAGAAGGCTCCCGGTTCACCTGTTGCAGGATATGCAAACACATTCATATTCCCTGACATCAACGCAGGAAACCTTGGATACAAGATTGCTCAGCGTATGGGCAACTTCGAAGCATACGGACCTATTCTTCTTGGTCTTAACGCTCCGATCAACGACCTTTCTCGTGGCTGTAATGCAATCGAAGTTTACTCAATGTCTATCATTACAGCTTCTCTTGCATAAAGCGGTTTCTTTGTAAAATATAAACGAACATAAAACACCCCATAGAAATCAGATATCCTGACTTTTATGGGGGTATTTTTTACTCATCTTTATTTAGTTCGTGCTTTCCTCTGCGTTCGTGTTCTTTATCTTTGTAATAAGCAGCCTTATCTTCATACATACGCTCATCTGCTTTTTTAACAGCTTTATTGATTTCCCTTGAATCTTCAAGCCATATATAGCCTGTCGCAGCGGATACTTTTTCCAGTTTAGTGCGAAGTTTTTTCACAAGCTCTGTAAACTTCTCTTCGGTTATCTCGGGGATAATGGCTATAAACTCATCTCCGCCTATCCTGTAACAATACTTCCTCTTAAATACCGAAGCGACGATTGACGATGTCTCTCTTATCTTTTCATCTCCGGCATCATGTCCTTCAGTTGCATTGATTGCTTTAAGTCCGTTTATATCTATATAGCACACGCCTACTACAGAAGACATTCCTGACAAAACAAGCAGTGCCTGATTCAGAGAGTTTCTGTTTCCAAGCCCCGTCAGTGCGTCGTGACTTCCAAGATACATCATCTCTTTTGTCAGAGCTCTGTTTCTCATATCATAGGAAATAAAGATCGCTACTGACTCCATTACTTCAGCGACATTTATCGGCAACGTATTTTCATAATTATCGGCAACAAGGTATCCGATGATCTCATCGTTATCATGAAGCGTTGTCACTATATATCTTGAAACACTTCCCGCAAGAAGCTCGTTATAAACCTCTTCTTCATATTGCAAGATAATCGAAGTATCATTTACAACTATCGTATTCTTGCCCTTGAGCTGTCTGTCCCACATATCAACTATGTTCATCCGCTCAAAATCTTTTCGACTCGGAAGATTAGAAGCATGTGCATCATTAAGCCACTCTCTTACATCTACAACCTTTTTGTCTTTTACCTCAACGATTCCTACACGGTCGGCTTTTATCGCCTGTCCGAGTAGCTTCAGTACTTTACGTATTCCTTTGCCAAACTCTGCGGATGACAAGGCTGTAGCGCAGTCAATAACAAGCTTACTGGTATTGGAAGCAAGCTCGCGATTATCCTCACTCTTTTTTGCAATTGTTATGTCATGGATTATAAATGCACAAAAGCCCTTCTGATAAACAGGAACAGCGCAGTATTCAAGCCACTTGTCATGTTGTGTGTTATAAGTCCTTATTGTCGAAGACTGTCTTAAGATCGCAGCCTGATAACTATACTTGATCCAGTCCTCATCTCTGTTCATAACAGTCTTTAAATATGTATTGCCAACAAGCTCAGCCGAAGGCTTTCCGACAAGCTGAGAATACTTCTCATTTGCGAACAAAAAAAGCATATCCTTCACTGTTCCGAAAGGATCTGTCATAACTTTAAAAATACAATATGCATCCGGCAGATCTTTTAGCATATACAAAATATCACTTGGCGCAAAATTAGAAGATGATGAGTATCCAATTTTTCCGTCATTCTGATTGTCCGGCATCTGCATTCTCCTTAATTAAGTATATTCATTTACTTCCTTTCGTAAATTATACTATAAAACAGTACACTTTGCACCTATACCGATGGCTCCCCCACATATTTTACCAATTCCGCGCGGTCAAGATTTTCTCCGATTATTATAAGTACCGCCCTGTCTGTGTTTACGCGCTTTGTATCATACCTTTTCCTTGTAACATTAAGTTCAATCTTTTCGGTATCGCCTACTTGGATAAATCCCTTTATCCTGTGCACATTCCCGCATTTCTCATCCTCAAATATCTTAGTTACCGTTTCATGCAACAGTTCTTCATCCATTGCAAAATCAAAATAAAACAGCGTCTGATATCCGGAATCTCCTACGTGCATTCGCTTGGGATAATCAGCTTTTTTATATCCCGAACCAAACATCTTGTTATAATCCGCATCTGAAAATTCATCCCAGTTTTTCGCGATTATATCTTCAGGTCTTATTACTCTCGAACAGTCAAATTCATCCATGACTGACTCGATATGCGAAAGAATCTCATCTCGTTTTTTCTCATTTTCTTCATCCAACTTACTTACAACAACGACTCCTGCCGATGCAATCTCAGACATCAGCATATAGCGGGATTCCTGTGACAGATCCGCCACGTGCTCCGCATCGTATATACATATTACGCTCCCCATCTCATACCACATATCTATCGGTGACTCATACAATATGTCAAATAACTCATCCGGATCAAAAACACCCGACGGCTCGATTATTACCCTGTCATATCCAAGCATTCCCATCGCTATAAGCTTTGTCTTTAGCCTTCGCTGATGCGCCACCTCTCCGTCTCCGCCGACTATCATCTCAATATTGCAGTTTTCACCGAGCAGCTCCTGCAAAAGAACCATATCTACATTTATGGCTCCGAAATCATTCTCAATAATGCATATTTTCTCACCTTTTTCCATGAGTTTTTTTGCATATTTTTTTAAAAAAGTAGTCTTTCCCGATCCAAGAAATCCTGTAATAAGATCGACTTTTGTCATTCTTTCTCCATTCCAAAAAAGAGGCCCATAAGACCTCTTTTCCTCAATCTTCAACTGTTATACTCTTTATCACTATATCCTTGCCTTCTATTATCTTTGCCCTTTTTCCGCCACAATTAGGGCATAGATATCTGTTGCTCTTATCGGGAAAATACTCTTTTCCACACTCTTCACACAGCGCTTTTACGGGAACCTCTTCGCATATAAGCTCGCTTCCGTCAAGCGGTGTGCCTTCCACAACTTTTGTATAATATTTATTTAGATAATAGGGCAAAATTCCGCTTGTCTTGCCGACAAGAACATGAATACTTTTTATCTTGCTGTCTTTTGCAGAATCCATCGCCATCGCTACTATCTTCGTGACGTAACTCATTTCATGCATATTATTCACCGTACATCATATTTTAATTATCATTTTATAGCATTTTAATTGAATAAATCCTGCTTTGAAAAGATAATATTAATACCTAAAGGAGGGTTTGCCATGTCACATAATGCCATAAAAATATGCATAGGCTGCGGTCGTACATTTAATGCCCGCAACAGTAACATGCCCTTTTGCTGCAAGTTCTGTAAAAAGAGATACTCCTATCACTACACTTTCAAATGCAGTGATTGCAGAAACGCAGCATGTGAAGTAAGAAACAACTATCTAAGCGGCTGTGCAATAGGATGCCCCAATCTAAAATGGGTTCCGTAAGGCTCTTCTTATCACATGCCAAGCAAATGGTTAATAAACTGCTGTGCTACACGACCGGAAATGCCACCATGGTTCATTTCCCATCTGTCTGCCTCTCTAAACAATTCTTCTTCCTTCATATCTATTTTATTCCTGATTGCCAATTTTTTGACAATATCATAATATTCCTGTCTTGAAGGCTTATAATAGCCGATCGTCACACCAAATCTGTTTGCAAGCGAAAGCTTCTCTTCCATTGTATCCGAGTGATGGATATCAGCATTCTGTTCAACATCATGCCTGTCTCTCCAAGTCTCGCGGATGAGATGCCTTCTGTTTGACGTCGCATAAATAAGGATATTATCGGGTCTTGTCTCAACGCCACCTTCGATAACCGCTTTGAGGAACTTATAATCGGATTCATCTTCTTCAAAAGAAAGATCGTCCATATAAATAATAAACTTATAGTTTCTGTTCTTGATCTGCGAAATAAGTCCGGATAACAGCCTGAACTGATACTTATATATCTCGATCATTCTAAGTCCGTCGCTGTAAAACTCATTTACTATAGCTTTTATACTTGTCGATTTTCCCGTACCGCTGTCACCAAAAAGAAGTACGTTGTTCGCTTTCTTTCCCTCAACAAATGCCTTGGTATTTTCAACAAGTTTCTTCTTCTGGATTTCATATCCCACAAGGTCGTCAAGCACAACACTGTCCATGTTGTTTATTGATGAGAAAAGAATCTTTCCGTCGTTTCCCTCATTTAATCTGAACGCCTTATTAAGACCGAATGCGCCAACACCGATTTCCTTGTAAAAATTCGTTACGGTATCAAAAAAAGCATTTTCATCCTTAGCATTTTCAAGCTTTTCAGAAAGGCTTCTCACCTTTTCGCTTACGTTGTGATTGTACATAAGCTCAGGCTTCTCAATTGCCTTATAATCCGTTATGCATGAAAAACAATCTATCTCAAGCGCATCTTCTATTTCTGAGAAATCATATTCAAAAAGTTTTTTGAAAACGCCAAAATCACTCTTTGCAAAATGATTTACGCTTCCGTCCTTGCTTCCGACTTTTTCACATGTCAAAGAAAAAGGATTTTCCTGCATGATCAGAAGATATGTCAGATAGTTATGCCATAAGTTTTTATCAAAAGCATAATCTGTTCCCAACTCAAGAATTCTTTTTATCTGTTTATATATTCTTGTCGTCAGGTCTGTCTTATCATAATCATTTGAGTGAAAATCCTTAAAAACAGACGCAAGCTGCATTAATATTGAATTTTGAGGCAGATCGCCGTAAATCAGCAAATTTGATACCAGTTGTTCCATAATGTTCTCCGATCATAATTTCTATGATGATATACAAATTCTTTTTTGCACCTACATCATGTATGATAGGTAAATTATATATCAGTTATCTGAACTTGGCACCATTTTGCATTTATTTTATTCGGTATTTCCTTAGATCTGCATAGCTTCTATCTTTCTTGATATTGCGGTTGCCAGTGCTTCATGCCCCTTTTCATCAAGATGTTCGTCGTCGCGCTTGCTGGGTGAAGCATAGGAAGAAGCTGCAAGGAAAGTGTTTCCTCTTTTTTCCGCGATCTTCTTGTATGTGTTTGCAAGCTCTTTACTGCGGTTTACAGAATCCGTGTCAAACTCCGGATCCTTTGTGGGCTGCCACACATCGTCGCCAAGATGAATCGGAGATACGACCAGAACCTTCTCGGGCGATACATATTTTTCAATTTCCTCAATGCAACGCTCAAGGCCCTTTCCTATCACATGCGGATTGGCATGATAGTAGGTTTTGCAGTCATTGGTTCCGAGCATGATTATTACTCCGTCTAAAGGAGAAGCACTCTCAAGAATAAGGGGAAGTGTATCGACACCTTTTCTGAAAGGTCTTATCTCATCTTCAAATACGGTTGTTCTTCCGCAAAGCCCCTCTTCTATTATTTTTGTGTCATTAAGTTTGTTCTGAACAAGGCCCGTCCATCTGATCTCATCGGGATATCTTTCCTTTGTTCCGGGGATAAGTCCCCATGTATTTGAATCACCAAACGCAAGTATGTTTTTCATAGTTTTGTACTCCTTTGATAATTCCATTATGCTATTCAAACTTTATTTTGTATAATATTGACATCTTATAGGCAGATATAAGCATTTCATATTACAATATAAAAAATATTTATATCATACAGATATCAGAAGTCAGAATTTACTTATGAAAGGGAAGATGTTATGAGAGATAAGCTAAAACTCATTCAGGAATGCATGGACAGAGCCGTTGAGAACGGGGAAGTTGCAGGCGTTATCGCACTTGAGATAAGAGAAGGAAAAGAAATCTTTTTTGCCAAAAGCGGCTATGCCGATATAAAAAACAATATTCCAATCGGTCGCGACAATATCTTCAGACTATATTCACAGTCAAAACCGATAACAGCAACTGCCGCCATGATGCTCATAGAAGACGGAATCCTTGACCTTGGCGAGCCCGTCGGCAACTATATCGAAAGCTACAACAAGCAGACTTATCTTTCCAAAGACAAGGTTCATAAAGTACCGGAAGAAAATAAAATGAGAATACGCGAACTCCTTAACATGACTTCAGGACTCGTTTATCCCGGACTCAATACCGCTTCCGAAGTTGAAGTCGGCCGTCTCATGAACAAGATGGAGAAAAAACTCGGATCGGATAAGATGATGACTACAATGGAATTTGCGGACGAACTTGGAAAGATCCCTCTTAATTTCATACCCGGAAGTCATTTCCAATATGGCACAAGTGCGGACGTTCTCGGTGCCGTTATAGAAAAAGCTTCGGGAATGAAATTTGGAGACTTCGTAAGATCAAGAATCCTTGAACCTCTTGATATGAAAGACACTGATTTCTATGTTCCCGAAAGCAAGAAAGACCGTCTTGTAAAAGCATACAGATTCACAAAAGGAAAGCTTTGCAAGTACTCCGGTGACCATCTTGCCATTAGAAACAACGGCGATCCCAATCCGTTTGAATCAGGCGGAGCAGGTCTTTTCTCAACAATAGATGATTACGCACATTTCGGGCAGATGCTCCTAAACGGCGGTACATATGAAGGCAAGCAGCTCCTTACTCCTAACAGTGTAAAATATCTGACTTCAGGAAAACTAAACGTAACTCAGCAACTCGACCTTCAGAAGTGGCAGGGACTTGAAGGCTATACCTACGGAAACCTCATGCGCGTTTTGGATGATCCGAGACAGGCTTCTCTCATTGCCAACAAAGGTGAATACGGCTGGGACGGATGGCTCGGTGCACACTTCTCAAACGATCCAGAGACCAACACGACATTCATCATGATGGTCCAGCGCTACGACTACGGTACAGGACCGCTCACAAGAAAAATCAAGAATATCATCTTTTCATAAGTGTATTTACGGACGTCCGGCCGCAAAGGTATATTCGGAAATTCGCTGTGTACGGCTGCGCGGTGATTTTTTAAGACTCAAAAAAGAAGAGAGCTCTCCTCTCAGCGTTGTTCGAAGCAGTCGAGCTCTCTTCTTTTTTTAGTCTTAAAAATCATCCTGCTCGTCCGAAGACAGCGAATTTCCGAATATATACCTTTGTGGCCGGGCTGTCTGTGAAAATGCTTTTATTTGATAAGATTTTCTTACATTAGATATAAGCATCTTGGTCTTTTGAAATCAGTACATTTCCAAAACAGTTAACTTGGCGGGCGAGATGTATGTATTATTTAGTTACTTAAGAACCTTCTTAAATGCAGGGATTATCTGGGCTGCAACGACTGCTTTGATAAGATCGAGTACAATAAAAGGGAAGAATCCCATTGTGAAGCCTGTAATTAAGTTATAGTGTGACATTGCCATAAGATAAAGCATTCCTATAATATCTATTACCACAACTCCGATGACGGCGCTGATGGTATATCTGATTCGATTGTAGGACTTTCCGCGGATAAGGGGAATAAGTACCGCCACAACAATAAACGCCCACGTATAAGCTCCCCATGGCTGAATAAGATAGCCTATACCTCCCTTTCCTCCAATGAATACAGGAATGCCTACAATTCCCAAAAGCATCCATACCGCTACGATGAGAAATGATTCTCCGACGTTGAATAACAACGCGATAAGTAACAGCACGAAGTTTATCATTGTTATATGCGGTGCTCCGGGAATCGGAAGCGGAACGCTGATATATGCTCCTATACATAATAGTGCTGCAAAAAGTGCACTGATCACAAGTCTTTTGGTCTTATTGCTCTGCTCAGTCATGGTTTGTCCTTCTTTCAGTCTGTCTGATATTGAATCTTTCTATGTTTTCTCACGTAAAATCTGAAAACAATAAATTTATTTGCATGTACCTTAGGAAGTATATATTCTATCGTTTGCATTGTCAACCTTGTTTACTAAACAGGTTGACAATATTATTTTATTGCTTATACTAAAATGCAATCGGCAAACATAACTGCAACGACATACGATTTTCATGCCGTTTGACATTAATCGCAACATTAACAGGAGACAAAACATGACTGTAAATGAATTGAAAGAGAAAGTATTAAACGATGCAACAATTTCCAAAGAAGAAGCTCTTTTTCTGGTAGACGCAGACCTCGAGGAAGTCGCTTCTGCCGCAGATGAGATAAGAAAAAAGAATAACGGAAACAATTTTGATATGTGCGCCATCATGAGTGTAAAAGGCGGACGTTGCTCAGAGAACTGCAAATTCTGCGCTCAGTCGAGCTGTTCAAATGCAGATATCCCCGAATATAAAGTCAGGGATACAGATTACGTTGTCGCTGACGCAAAAAAGCGTAACAAAACCGGAATAACCCACTACTGCCAGGTTTCATCGGGAAGAAAAGTTAATTCCAAAGAGCTTTCACAAATATGTGAAAACGTAAGAGGAATCGTATCGGAAACAAACCTTATCCCATGCGTATCTCTGGGACTTTTATCAAAAGAAGACTTAGAAGAATTAAAGAAAGCCGGAGTTAAGCGCGTGCACAACAATATCGAAACAAGCCCGAAGTACTTTGGAAAGTTATGTACAACGCACACTACCGATGAAAAAATAAAAGTAATGAAACTTGTCCATGAAGCAGGACTTGAACTTTGCAGCGGAGGAATCTTCGGCGTCGGAGAAAGCTGGGAAGACAGGATTGATATGGCACTTGCTTTAAGAGAAGTAAATCCCGAATCCGTTCCTATCAACATGTTAAAGCCCATCAAAGGAACTCCGCTGGAATCCTATCCCTACCTGTCAGAAGATGAACTAAGAAGAATCATAGCCATTTTCAAATTCATCCTTCCACACTCCGAGATCCGCTTTGCGGCAGGAAGAGATATCATCGAGGATGCGGGGATATCATTTTTCAGATCCGGCTCAAATGCCACAATCTCAGGCGACATGCTGACCGTAAAGGGTGTCTCTTTGGAAAAAGACCTTGAGAACATCCGCGCGCTCGGATATGAAATCGCAGAATAATTGATTTATCTTAAAGCAGATCACTTAATAACTCTGTCATTATATGCTTTCAAAACTCCCTTTGTACTCTCTGTGCTCAGCCTCGAAAGATTGCATATAATGGCAGCAATAAGTCTGTTCTTTGTCACCGTAGATTTCCCCGGCTCAAATAGCGCTCCCGCTATGCTTTGCAAGTCTTTTGGAAATAGACTCATATCGGAATCAAAATTTATACCGATCCCGATAACGATCCACTGCACCGTTCCCGTATCGAACTCTGTTCCCGACTCTGTGAGGATTCCGCAGATTTTTTTACCGTCGACGAATAGATCGTTCACAGGCTTTATCTTCGGTTCTATCCCGCATAAATCCTGCACCGCTTCGCAAACTGAAACACCCGCAAGCGCTGTAATAACGTCGGGTTCAAGACTTGGAAGCATTTCGGGAGTCAGAATTATACTCATATAAATTCCGCCCTCGGGAGAAAAGAATTCGTGCTCTCTCCTTCCTTTTCCCAAGGTCTGACTCTTGGCAATGACCACCGTTCCGCCGGACGCTCCCGCTATCGCCAGCTCCTTCGCGGTTCTGTTGGTCGAATCAAGCGTTTCATGTATATGTATCATGCCGTGAGATGAAACGATCGCGCTATAAATCTTTTCTTTTTTTCCAGATGACACATTGGCTGAATATGTTGAAAGCTCCGCAAGTATACCAGACTCCGAGATTATATCGTTCGATGTTCCCAGAATATATCCTTTTTTGCTGGACGCTTCTATTACATATCCCTGATTTCTAAGCTCCTTTATCGCCTTCCACACAGCGGTTCTGGACAGTCCGAGACTCTCCGCCATGAATTCTCCCGAGATAAAATCCTCTTTATTTTTTTCCAAAAAATCCAGCACTCTGTCTTTTGAACTCATGCATAATCTCCTTCTGCCAGTCTAAATCAAATAAACTATGTACATATTAACATACTTTTTACCTTTCTTTTGAATCCTGACAAAAAAGTGATATAATACCCAAAACGAAATACCAAGAGGAAATGAAATGATAAATATTGGAATTGTGTTCGGATGTTTCATACCGATGCACAAAGGGCACGAGTCCCTGATAAAAAGAGCTCTTGATGAAAACGACAAAATCATTCTCGCCGTCTGCGGTTATCAAACTGACAGAGGCCGCGACTTCATCGACTTCGAAACAAGAATACGACTTGTTGAAAAGATGTACAAAAACGAGAAAGACCGCGTCATTGTAATTAAGATTGATGACAAAAAACTCGGTCTCGACGGAACTTTTACCCATGAAAACTGGGTTCTCTGGGGCGACGAACTTTTTGCCAATGCAGGCATAAGTCCTGACAGCGCACACTTTACCTGGTATACGGGCGAGCCTTCATACGTCGACAAGTTGGGAGAAATTTATCCCCATCACACTTTTACTCTTGTTGACAGGCAAGTGATAAAGACCTCCGGAACAGAGATAAGAAACAATCCGGACGTACATGAAAGCGAAATAAACAGCGTTTTTCTCGAATACTTAAGATCAGCGGGAAAACTCAAATAATGTAATAGAATACAAAAAAGGAGCCAATTATGGAAAATATTATTCAAAGCCTTCTGGAAACAGACCTTTACAAGTTTTCAATGGGCCAGGCAATTTATCACAACTTCCCTGACTACACTACAACATGGACATTCAAGTGTAGGAATAAGGACGTGAAATTCACCAAGGAGATGGTTGAAGAGATCAAGAATCAGATTCTTGCTTACTGCAATCTCACATTCAAGGAAGACGAACTCACTTACCTTTCCAAAGTCACATGGATAAAAAAATCTTACGTAGACTTCCTTCGTCTCTGGCACCCCAGATATGAAGACTTCACAATAGGCACCGATGCAGAATGCGGACTTACCATCGAGACAAACGGCACATGGCTTAACACATCTATGTACGAGATTCCCACTCTCGCCATCGTAAACGAAGTTTATTTCAGAATGGCTTACGATTACAAGGAGCTCATGGCTTCTTTCGAAGAGAAACTTGATGAAAAGATTAAGCTTCTTTCAGATAACACATACAATATCGGCGCTTTCAGTGAATTCGGATTAAGAAGAAGGCTTTCAGCCGAAGCACAGGAGCTTGCTGTTAAAAAGCTCAAAGAATCCAAACTCGGCAATTCAATATTTGTTGGATCTTCAAATGTCTTTTTAGCAAAAAAACTCGGCGTAAATCCCGTCGGAACAATGGCCCACGAGTGGATCATGTGCGTAGGTCAGGGCAATCACAAGCACAATCCCGCATACTCAAACTGGTATGCTCTTGACTACTGGGTAAAAGAATACGGAATCCTAAACGGAACAGCTCTTACCGATGCGATTACAACAGACTGCTTCCTTCGCGACTTCCAGCTCACTTATTCAACTCTTTTCTCAGGTGTTCGTCACGACAGCGGAGACCCGATCGAATGGGGTGAAAAGATGATTAACCACTACAAGAGCCTTGGAATCGATCCTACAACAAAGACTCTCCTGTTCAGTGACAGCCTTGATTTCAAGCGTGCAAACGACATCAACGCTCACTTCAAAGGAAAAGCAAAAGTTGCTTTCGGTATCGGAACATACATCGCAAACGACACAAAGGTTCCCGCACTCAATATCGTTATGAAGACAACCGCATGTAACGGACAGGACGTTGCAAAGATTTCTGACGTAGAAGGTAAAGGAATGTGCAAGAACCCCGATTACGTTGATTATCTTCAGAGATGTATCGACTGGAGAATGACTCACGAGAAGGTATGATTATGGAAAATTTGATTAAGATAGATCCTAACGAGCAGATTGAAAAAATCACAAAATGGATACGCGACTGGTTTGACGAAAACGGAAAGACCGCAAGCGCAGTTATCGGTCTTTCAGGCGGTAAGGACTCTACAATCGTTGCCGCACTCCTTGTTAAAGCACTTGGAAAAGATAGAGTCGTAGGCGTTATGATGCCAAACGGTGAACAGAAAGATATTGCTGATTCACAGAAAATCGCAGAACTGCTCGATATCAAGACATACACAGTAAATATTGCTCCCGCTGTCGACGGAGAAAAAAAAGCTCTCGAAGAAGCCGGAGTAACCATGTCAAATGATGCAAACATCAACACACCTCCGAGAATCCGTATGACAACACTGTATGCTATCGCACAGTCACTTCCAAACGGTGGCCGCGTTGCAAATACATGCAACAAGTCTGAGGACTACGTCGGATATTCAACAAAATACGGTGATGCTGCAGGCGACTTCAGCCCCTGCTCAGATTTTCTTGTATCAGAAATGCGCATGATCGGAGATGCATTGGGACTTCCAAAGGAACTCATTCACAAGACTCCTTCGGACGGATTATGCGGACTCTCCGATGAAGACAAGCTTGGATTTACCTATGATACTCTTGATAAATATATAATTACGGGAGTTTGCGAAGACGACGCTGTCAGAGAAAAGATTGACCGTCTCCACAACATAAACCTTCACAAACTTAAGACTATTCCTATGTACAAAAAATAATTTATTTAGCGGAAAATAATAAGGACATTTCATTCTTCTCTAATTGTCTGTACAGACTTTGAAAAAAGAATAAAATGTCCTTATTTCATTTCAGAAAATCCTTATTATTCTTCGGAATCGTCAGTATCGTCGTACTCGGCAATGATTGTTGACTCTGCCTCGGAAGCATTTGAATTGTCACGCTCTTTTACCAAAACAATAAGTCTTTTCGGCTTTTCAGGTGCTTTTCTTTCTGAAACAAGACTGATCCTGCCACAACCGGTCAGGCATAATGAAAGTACTATTACTAATGGTAAAATTCTTTTTTTCATATTCGTATCCCTGTCAAATCTGAAATCGTCAATTTGTCCCCTTGTGTGCTGTCTTGTTGACTTTTAATGATAAATCAATAAAAATTCTAAATCCCAACAAGACAGCACACTTAAAAAACCGCATGTACACTGGCTTCGTACAATAATATGGTACCATAATCGCATGGTTGCTTCAATTTTAAAGATATTTTCACATAATTTACAAACAGGTTTCATGAGTTCAAATCGCAAACAACACTTTAATGTGGTAATATATATGATGATTTTATTTTGAACATTTTCAGGAGGATATTATGGACCAGCAAAAGATCGGAACCAGATGCGTACAGGCAGGCTATACCCCGGGCAACGGAGAACCCCGTCAGATACCTATTATTCAGTCTACAACCTTTAAATATGATACAAGTGAGGACATGGGTAAGCTCTTTGACCTCGAAGCTTCAGGATACTTCTATACAAGACTCCAGAACCCCACAAATGACCATGTTGCGGCAAAAATCGCAGCTCTCGAAGGCGGATGTGCGGCAATGCTCACATCATCAGGCCAGGCCGCTAACTTCTTTGCGTTATTTAATATATGTGAATATGGAAGTCACATTGTTGCCTCATCTTCCATCTACGGTGGAACATTTAATCTCATTGCTGTGACTATGGCAAAGATGGGAATCGAAGTTACTTTTGTTTCTCCCGATGCAAGTGATGAAGAACTTGATGCAGCATTTAAGGACAACACAAGAGCCGTATTTGGCGAAACAATCGCTAACCCTGCTCTTACCGTTCTTGATATAGAAAAGTTTGCAAACGCAGCACACAGACACGGTGTTCCTCTTGTTGTCGACAATACATTCCCTACTCCTGTTAATTGCAGACCTATTGAGTGGGGTGCAGATATCGTAACTCATTCAACAACAAAATATATGGATGGACACGGAGCAGCCGTTGGCGGCGCTATCGTTGATTCCGGTAAGTTCGACTGGATGGCTCATGCCGACAAATTCCCCGGACTTACACAGCCCGACGATTCATATCACGGAATCGTATACGCTGAGAAATTCGGACAGGAAGGTGCTTTCATAACAAAGTGTACAGCACAGCTTATGCGTGACTTTGGTTGCATCCAGTCACCTCAGAATGCATTCCTTTTAAACCTCGGACTTGAATCACTTCATGTTCGTATGCCTAAGCACGTAGAGAACGGACTTGCAGTCGCTAAGTTCCTTCAGGAGCAGCCTCAGGTAGAAAAAGTAAGCTATCCCGGACTTGAATCCGACAAGTATTATGAACTTGCAAAAAAATATCTTCCAAACGGCGGATGCGGTGTCGTATCCTTTGAGCTTAAAGGCGGAAGAGCCGCTGCCGAGAGTTTCATGAAGAAGCTTAAACTTGCTGCTATCGAGACTCACGTTGCCGATGCACGCACATGTTGCCTTAATCCTGCAACATCAACACACAGACAGCTCACAGACGAGCAGCTTGAAGCAGCCGGAATTCCTGCAGGTCTTGTACGTATGTCTTGCGGTCTTGAGGATAAGGAAGATCTTATCGCAGATATCAAGAATGCACTTTCATAAGTAAAACTAAACACGCCCGGTGGTGCGCATAATAAGGAAAAAAGAGCCATGAAAAAGAATAATTTCTTCTCATGGCTCTTATATATTCATTCAATGATTTAATTATTTATCAAGTCTTTTACAACCTCTGAAGCAATCACAAGTCCCGCTACAGATGGCACAAAAGCAATGCTTCCGGGCGTACTTCTGCGCGATGCTTCATTCTCTACTTCAAACGCAGGCTTCATTGGTTCTTCCTCTGAATAAACCACCTTAAGCTTGTCGATCCCACGCTTTTTAAGTTCACGTCTCATAACGCGTGCAAGAGGATCAATCTTGGTCTTAGAAATATCTGCAACCTTAAATCCACACGGTGAAATCTTATTCCCCGCTCCCATGGAACTTATAACGGGAACGCCCTTCTCTTTTGCCCGCATTATTATCTCAATCTTCGCAGTTACGGTATCTACCGCATCCACCACATAATCATATTCTTCAAAAGGAAATGAATCCGCATTCTCCGGAAGAAAGAAACACTCATGGACATTAACGATAACGTCTGGATTGATATCCTTCATTCTCTCCTTCATCACTTCGACCTTGGGCATTCCTACAGTCTTGGTTGTGGCAATGATCTGCCTGTTTATATTAGACACTGAAACAGTATCCTTATCGCATATATCAAACGTGCCGATACCACTCCTTACAAGGGCTTCACACACGTATCCGCCTACGCCTCCGACGCCGAAAATCGCAACTCTTTTTTGAGACAATCTTTCAACCGCCTCACTTCCCAGTAATAATTCAGTTCTGGAAAATCGCTCGCTCATACCAAGTCTCCTACTACCTATATTTGTGCCGATACATATACACCGATTTCATTTTATACCACCCCTGCACAATGTCTCAACATGATTCAGAACAATCGAAAAACCCTGCCCGAAAATCGGACAGGGTTCATTAAATATTAAAATGCTAAAAAATACTTTGTATTACTTTGATGTAGATACGTTTGGTTTATATGCACCTTTTACATTAGGCTTATATGCACCCTTCACATTAGGCTTTGAAGCGCCCTTAACCTCGGGTGTGTCATTGACAGGCTGAGGCTGTGGTGTTACAACCGGTGCGGGTGTAGGCTCCGGTGTAGAATCTGAATCATTATCATGATTATCATTGTCTTCATGATGTTCAGGTTCAGGTGTTGGCTCCGGTGTAGGCGCAGGTGTAGGTTCACAAACCGGCGCAGGAGCTGGTGTAGGTGCAGGTGTAGGCTCGCATACCGGTGCGGGTGTAGGCTCCGGTGTAGGTGTGGGCGTACAAACTGGTGTGGGTGTGCACTCAGGCTTTGGTGTACACTCCGGCTTAGGTGTGCACTCAGGCTTCGGTGTACATTCCGGCTTAGGTGTGCACTCAGGCTTTGGTGTGCATTCCGGCTTAGGTGTGCACTCAGGCTTTGGTGTGCATTCCGGTTTAGGTGTACATTCCGGCTTTACCGGTGTCTGGAAATTCCACCAATCAAATCCTCCACAATATGATGACTCCATTTTAACAGAATCCGAATACTCTGATACCAATTCAAGGTCATCAGCATTTGTATCAGTCTTACCTGCGAAATAAGAACCGAAACAATAAACTAACGGAACTGTCACTAAAGCAGTGATGGCCATCGCACCTGTAGATAATAATCTTTTTCTCATTTTTTTATACCCCCGTGAGCAGTATGATAATGCATTTTTAATATTTTTGTCGCATTAATTACTTTATCATTAACCTTTGGGGTATTCAATACATACACAAAATATATCGCATCTAATGCAACACATACAAAAAGATTCAGCAACCGGCTGAATCTTCTCGATATTAATCACTATAAAAAACATTACAATTTTTCTACATTAGATTAATCCATATTTTACTTCAACCCGATAAACAGGCCGTATCACACAGCACTACATCAGGAAGTTCGGTCATATCCTTAATCGGATAAGTCACCTGTGGATGAGTTGATGCCTCACCTATTCCGATACATTTAAAACCTCCCGCAAGTGCCGCATCTATGCCCGAAAGAGCGTCTTCCACGACTATCGCATCCGAAGGTTCTACACCGAGCATCTCTGCTGCCTTTAAAAAGACCTCCGGATCGGGCTTTGATTTTGTTATATTTGTTCCGTCGGAAACAGCATCAAAATAGTCTTTAAGCCCAAGCTTTTCAAGTATCTTCTTGGTATTCTTACTGCTTGAGCCTATTGCAAGAAGTGTTCCTCTCGACCTTAATGTATCAAGTGCATTCTTGACCGAGTCATCAAGATCTTTTTCACTCATGGTATCAAGAAGTGACACATAGATATTGTTCTTCTCTTCTGCTATTTTTTCTTTCTCAATAGCGGAATACGTTCTGCCTGCCTTCTCCAAGATAATATCAAGCGAATCCATTCTGCTGACTCCGCGTAATCTGTCATTTATCTTCTCATCAAAATATATCCCCTGCTCATCGGCAACGGTTTTCCACGCCTTGTAGTGGAGCTTATCGGTAAAACAGATCACTCCGTCAAGGTCAAAGATTACTGCTTTCATTTTTCATACCTCATTTCTTTTACGCCTTTTACCTCGATCTTTTCTCCCCTTAATACTTCGCAGACTGCTCCACTCTTGGTGACGGTAAATTTCAAAAGGCTCTTTCTGTACTTAATCTTAAAGCTGTACTTCTTCCAGCCCGTCGGCAGGAACGGATTGACCGAAATTCCTTCCGCGTTTATCCGTAGCCCCGCAAAACCGTTTACTATCGCCATGTAGCTTCCGCCCATATTTGCCGTATGAACGCCGTCTCCGGAGTTGTTGTGCGCATTCAATAGATCGAGTTTTATCGAGTCTCCGAAATAATCCACAGCTTTTTTGTGCATGCCAAGTCTTGATGCAACAATACTGAACACACACGTTGAAAGAGATGAATCATGAGTCGTGATCTTCTCATAATATTCAAAGCTCTTTTTCATAACTTCCTTAGGCTGCCTGTCCTCAAACAGGAAGTAAGAAAGCACCGTGTCAGCCTGCTTGCAGACCTGATATCTGTACAAGTGAAGCGGATGATAGTGAAGAAGCAGCGGAAACTCCTCTTTAGGTGTGTTCTTAAGATCCCACACAGGCTTTTGCAAAAATGAATCATCCTGCGGATTGATGCCAAGTTCCTCATCATAAGGAAAATACATTTTTTCCGCTGCTGCCTTTATCTCCTTTAGTTCCTTGGTTGTCACACCGAGCTTATCAAGAAGCTCCTTTAGCCTCTTGCTTGACGCGTGCTTCTCGGCAAAAGAAACCGCCATACTCATGTTGTAGGCCGCGCAGCAATTGGTGTAATAATTGTTGTCGGTCATACACGTATATTCATCGGGACCCGTCACCTCATTGATCACAAAGCGCCCCTGTCTGTCATAATTTCCGGCATCAAACCAGAGCCTTGCCGTCTCAAGAAGCATCTCTTCGCCCTGATCAAGCATGAAATCAAGGTCTCCCGTCGTGAGATAATACTGCACGATCGTATAAGCTATCGCACCGTTAATGTGATACGCAGCTGTTCCTGACGGAAAATATCCGGAGCACTCTTCGCCCGTGATCGTTCTCCAGGGATAAAGAGCTCCCTTCTTATGTCCCAAAAGAGCTGCATTTTCCCTTGCTTTATCAAGAATTCCGTACCTATACTGCAAAATATTTTTTGCAAGTTCAGGATTGGTCAGTATGAAAAAAGGTGCCACATACATCTCTGTGTCCCAGAAATAATGACCTTCGTAACCTTCACCCGAAAGCCCCTTCGCCGCTATACTGCAATGTTTGTCACGCGTCGCCGACTGAAAAAGTTCATACATGTTGAAATTTACAGCCTGCCCAAGTTCTTCGTCTCCGTCAATTTCCATTTCAGAATTGTCAAAGAACTCTGTGACATACTCTTTTTGCTTCTCATAAATATCCGCAAGATTTCCTCTCATCGCTTCTTTAAGAGTTTCCCTTGCAAACTCCTCGGGATCGTCCTCGCGGACAGAATCAGAAAACGTCGAATACTTTATAAGAGAAAGTTCCTCTCCCTGCTTAACTTCAGCCTTTACATGATAGAGAGTCCTTCCCTCTTCTTTGCCGTAACTAATTTCCGCTTTGCCGGGAAGCCTTAACCTGTGCGAAACTGCTGACGCCACAGTTATTCCGCTGACATCTGTCGCGCTTACCGCAACGCTCATATCCTCTCGCCACTTCACAACCTCAACATTAAGAAGTGCTCCGCTGTCATCGGCAAGCCTCGGATCGTCAGGGTTTGAGTAGTTCCTTACATCCGCAATATGATATGACTCTATCTCTATCTCACCGTCAAAATTTAGTGCCTTAACGTTGTACTCAATTGTGAAAAGAGAAGGAATCAGAAATGATGTCATCCTTGTAACCGACAGCTCTATTTCTTTTCCGTCAGGGGAAGCCCAGATTACATGGCGCCTCGTGACGCCCTGCTCCATATCAAGGATTCTCTCGTTCGTACGCACTTTTCCTGTAGTTAAATCGAACCTGTCACCGTCCGCTATAAGGCATATTGTCTGAGTGTCTGCGACATTGAGCATCGTCTGTTTCTTCTCTATAAGGTTGCACAGACTCTCTGCCTGTTTCATCGGGATAATCTCGTACACACCGTTTATGTACGTTCCGCGCATGGTATTCCAGCCACAAGGAACACCTTCTTCGACATTACCCCTCACGCCTATATATCCGTTTGCATTGGAAAAAAGAGCCTCATGAAGATTGACTTCTTTTTCCTCAAATTTTTCCTGTCTTGTAATGATACGCTTCATATCCTTTTCCCTGCTTTTTATCCCTTTACAGCTCCTGCTGCCACGCCTTTTACAATGTATTTCTGTGCCGCAAGATAGAAAATCGCAACAGGAATAATTGTTATAACAAGCGCCGCCATAGCTTCATTCCAGCTGATCGTATATTGCCCGAAAAACTTGGCTGTCGAGATCGGTATTGTTCTGTTTGCCGTAGACTTAAGAGTAAGCGAAGGCAAAAGATAATCATTCCAGATCCAGATAACATCAAGGATTATAAGTGTCATCGTAGTAGGTTTGAGAATTGGGAAAACAATCCTCCAGAACAACGTCCAAACGCTGCATCCGTCAATGATTGCCGCCTCTTCCAACGATACGGGAATCGACGATATAAAACCGTGATAAAGGAATACGCCCATTCCTGCGCCAAAGCCAATATACATAAATATCAGTCCACCGACGGAGTCTGTCATTTGAAGGCCTGTAACCTTGCCGATCTTGTTCATCTCCTGCATAAGAGGCATCATGATAGTCTGGAAAGGAATCAGCATAGTTGCCACAAGAATTGAAAAAAGCGCTATACTCAGCTTGTTTGCACTTCTTACAAACATCCATGCTGTCATCGCAGACAAAACAACGATGATAGTTATCGAAACAATCGTAATGACGATCGAGTTAAACAAAGATATTGTGAAATTCATCTTTCCTATTGCGGAAGTATAGTACTTAAATGAGAACTTCCCCGGAAGCGCCACCATGTTTTTGTACATCTCGGCTCTGCTCTTAAATGAATTCGTAAGTATCAGATAAATCGGGAACAGGTACAGTAAACACATAAGTGCAACAAGTACGTTCGGAATAATCTTTTTTACACTTTTAGCCATTTACATTGCCACCTCCCTTTTCTTTGTTATCGATACCTGAACAAAGGTAACTATCGCAATGATCAGGAAAAAGATAATTGCCTTAGCCTGACCGTATCCGAAATTACTGAGACTGAAAATCTCGTTGTAGATATTAAGTGAGAACATCTCAGACTGGAAATTTGCTCCTTCGCCCGTAAGAGATACGTTGACATCGTAAATCTTGAAACAGTTTGAAAGAGCAAGGAACAGGCATATCGTAAACGACGGCATAAGGAGCGGGAACTTGATTGAGAACAGAGTCTGAAAATAGTTCGCTCCGTCAATTGCCGCAGCCTCCATAACATCATCCGGAATAGCCATGATTCCCGTTATGTACACGATCATCACGTAACCTGCAAGCTGCCATGTTGTTACAACGATCATCGCGATTATTGATTTTGTTGAATCCGTAAGCCAGTTACCAAGACCCACGCTCAGGAAGAACTCACTGAACACGCTCTTCCAGATATATCCCAAGATAAGTCCACCGATAAGATATGGTAAAAAAAGCATGGTTCTGGCAAAGTTCTTTACCTTGAGCCCCGTAGTTACAAGAAGGGCAAAAAACAATCCCAGGACATTTACGGTTATTACACTTATGACTGTAAAAATCGTTGTCCTTGCTGCTGCGTTTATAAACTGTCTGTCTCCGAATACCGCTTTATAGTTACTCATCCCTACAAAGTTTGCGGCGTGTTTGGCAAATCCGTCCCATTCCACAAATGAATATCCTATTCCTATAAAGAACGGAATGATCACAACCACAAAGAATGTGAACATAAGCGGCGCCGTAAACAATGCGTACCATCTTTTTCTAATCTTCATACCTTTATCTCCATAATAGGTGCTGCAACATATGCTGTTACAGCACCCTCATACCGTTAAAAAACCTTATTTTGCATTTACAAATGCTTCGTTAAGCTTGTCGATAAGTTCCTCACCCGTCATTGAAGGATTTGTAAAGAATTCCTGTGTGATAGGTGAAAGACTTGTTGTAATGATTCCTGCAGGCCAGTTGCTCATTACCCACGGAATGCTGTCCTTTGATGCCTCTGAGATTGACTTTGAAAGAGGATCGAGTTTGTCTGAAGTCATTCCGTCTACAACAGGAACGAATCCAAACTGATTCATAAGATAATCTGTTCCTTTATCACTTGTGTAAAGCCACTCAAGGAAATCTTTTGCCATAGTCTTCTCTTCATCCGAAGCATCAACATTGATGTACCACGCTGCGGGAACAGAAACTGCTACTTTCTTATTGCCCTTGATCGGCACGGGAGCGATACCCATGTCAAAATCCACATCGTAATCTTTGAACATTCCGTATGCCCAGTTACCCTGGTGGATCATTGCTGCCTTACCTGTTGCGAAATCACCGCAGTTGTTGTCGTATGTTACATCTACAGGGTTCGTGCAATTCTCACGGATTGCTTCCATAAGTTTTGCAAACTCCTTAAATGCATCGTTGTCTTTCATTTTTACTTCGCCGTTTAATACCTGCTGAAGGTATGCATCAGGATCGTCCTGAACCGCAAACGGTGTATTCAATATATGTGCGATAAGGAAATAATCTTCCTGTGAAAGTCCAAGTCCGTTTATTCCCTTGCCCTTTGCTTCTTTAAGAAAATCAATAAGTGCGTCGGTTGAACCTATCTTTGATGTATCTACAAGATTGCCGTCATATACAAGTCCAAATCCCTCGATCGTATAAGGAACCCCCACAACTTTTCCGTCTACAGAATCTTTGAGATTATCACTTATCTTGCTCATAAAAGAGAGGTCGCTTACATCTTCGAGATAATCTTTCATCTCAACAGACTCAGATCCGGGTGCAAGTGAAAACAGTACAGGGCCTGACTCTGTAGAAATACCCGTTTTAAGATCCTTATAGTAGTTGTCACCACTTGTCTCCCATACTTCGATTTCAACACCGGTCTCATCCTTGTAATCTTTGGCAAGCTGATTAAGCTGATCCATGATCTCAGTCTTTGACTGGAAAATTGTAAATTTACCCCCTGCGCCGGCACTTTTTGATCCTGCGCCGCCGGCAGAATCTCCACCTGCTGCCTGTGAAGACGATGCTCCACAACCGGTAAGTACGGAACCTGCAAGCATAGCCGTTGCCAAAAGTGCTGCAAACAATCTGTTATTCCTCATAGTTAATTACTACTCCTTTCCCATAACTCCCCTTAAATAAGGTAAAAAGGTTATCTTCTTAACTACATAATCCTATTTTTTACTAAAAAAAGACAATACCCCATCTGTTTTTTAGAGGCATTGTCAGTTTGAACCTTGTTTTATTATGTAAAATTAATATAAAAAGAGGCGATTTTAGTAAAAACCACCTCTTTTTTAGTAAAATATTATCGATTTAACTTGTTTTAACTAAAGCGGAATTCCTCCACTTTATCCTCGCACCGATCTTGAGAGATTCGTAGCTTCCCGTCCCTTCAATAAGCTCAACCAGAGACTGGGCTGCAAGGAATCCTCTCTCGTAATTCGGAACCTCTACGGTAGTAAGTCCCATGTACTTGGAAACAAAAGCATCGTCGAAACCGCAGACCGCAATGTCTTCGGGAACGCGCAGTCCCGCTTCCTTAAACTTTCTCATAGCGCCAATAGCCATCATATCGTTTGCACACACAAGAACCTGTGGCATGTGCTCCGAAAGCATCAACAATCTTGCCGCCTGCGTTCCGCTCTTTTCCCTCCAGTTTCCCTCGTAATAATCTCTTCTGTGAAAAGTTATCCCGTGGGCCGAAAGAGCATCGCGAAATGCACGGTATCTCTCCTTGTTATCATCCGTATCCATACCGGATAAATAAGCAAAGCGCTCATATCCCGACTTGATAAGTGTCTCAACCATCTCTTTCTCTGCATCATAGTTATTTACTATAACGCTCTTTATTCCCGAATGATTTATCTCCCTATCAAGAACTATTATCGGATAGTTGTTCTCCGCTGCCTTTATCAGCATGGAATCTTCACATCTGTAATCGATGTTGATGCATCCCGCGGAGTACGCATCAGACATATATTTTTCGGCATTTCTGCTTGTGCACACCATAATGTCATAATCCTTGGAATATGCATAATCGCTTATACCATGGAGTATGTTCAGATAAAAATTGGTATCGAAGTCACTGAAATTAACTACTATAGTTTTGTTTTCGCTACTTTTTTCCTTTATTCGGATTTTTGGCAGTTCGTAGCCCAGTTCCTTGGCAATCGCAAGAATCTTCTCTCTTGTCTTATCACTCATGTTCCGCTTACCATGCAGAACATTTGAGACAGTTGCTATGGATACGCCGGCCTCTCTAGCTATGTCCTTAATTCCTACCATACCTTATGTCTTTCTGTGCAAAGTAAACAATCTGTCTTACAGTAAGTGCGCTCTAAGCTCCTCACAGCTCTTATCTGATAAATAAGAAGGAGCAATATCAAGCATAGTCTTGCATCCCTTCTGTCCTTCATTGTACATACGGAAAGCAGCACGTGCAACCGCCGTAAGAACGCTGGTTGTAAATTCAGGGTTTGAATCAAGCTTTAAGCTGTACTCAATAACATGGTTGTGCTCTTTGTCCGCACCTGTCTTACCGCTTCTGAATACAAATCCGCCGTGAGCCATTCCGCTGTGATTCTTCAAAAGTTCCTCTTCGCTGATGAAGTGAACTGTTGTGTCATAATCAGCAAAGTAGTTGGGCATTTCCTTGATCTCTTTTTCTACAGCTGCTGCATCAGCACCCTCTTCAAGAACAACAAAACATTCTCTTGTATGCTTCTGACGTGTTGTAAGCTTAGGATTCTGACCGCTTCTTACTGCCTCGAGTGCGCTCTCAACAGGGATTGTATACTGCTTTGCATTCTTAACGCCTTTTACGCGACGGATAGCATCCGAATGTCCCTGAGAAACACCCTTGCCCCAGAATGTGTAATCATTTCCTTCAGGAAGGATTGCATTTGAATAAACTCTTGCAAGAGAGAACATTCCGGGATCCCATCCGCATGAAATAACGGCAACTTTTCCTGACTCTTTTGCAGCCGCATCAACGTTTGCAAAATGCTCGGGAATTCTTGCGTGTGTATCGAAACTGTCAACAACGTTGAACATCTTTGCATACTGAGGAGTCTGCACGGGAAGATCTGTTGCACTTCCTCCGCAAAGGATCATAACGTCAACTTTATCTTTCCAGCTCTCTATATCATTTGTAGAAACAACAGGAACGCCCTGTGTTTTAATCTGAAGTGTCTTTGGATCTCTTCTTGTGAACACTGCCACAAGCTCCATATCGGGAGCTGCCTTAACTGCAAGTTCAACTCCTTTTCCGAGATTTCCATATCCTAAAATTCCTATTCTTATGCTCATAAATAATGCCTCCTTTACTCTCGTAAAGTATATCATATAAACGATAACTTTTAGCATTTTTCTTTCCTCCTAGGACTTTTTTAACTTTTCTGTAACATTCTATTGACCCAGCCCCCTCCTAGTAGTATAAGTGTATTAGAACCAATAATACACTCGATGCTTATTTTAGGAGACACGATATGAATAGAAAAAGTATCGCCGCTATTACATCTGTGCTGATACTCTTACTTATAGGATGCAGCGGAAAAAATTCCGAAACCGCTGACTCATCAAGCAACGAGGTTTCAAAAACAAATGTTAACATAGATAGCTCAGATGCAAAGGCAGACGAAGATGATGCAAAAACAGACAATGTAATACAGATTTCAGCCGGAAAAAATTCTTCATCAAAGAATCCCGATTCTTTGGTTAAATACAACGGAAAAGACTTATCAGTTTTAAGTGATGCAGAGACAGTTCTTTCAGAACTAGGTGATTACGACCCAAAACTTTCTTGTATAGATGATGAATATAAAAATTACGTCTTTTCTACCGCAAAAATACAGTTCGATACAGCAATTATCGACGGAAAGGAGGCTTCAGTACTTCTCTACATCTACAACCCCGATATAAAGACATCCAAAAATGTCGGTCTTGGAAATTCAGAGCAAGACGTGCTTGATGCATACGGATTTCCGGACGCCACGGACTCAAACGACCCTTCCTATTCTTTTGAATATCATTTTCCTTCATTCGATCTGATATTTGATTTTGAGACCGAAAGCCAGACTGTAGAGATGATACGCTACAAAAATACCAATAACCACTCAAAGGCCGCACCATGAAAAAATCTGAAGCACTTGCTTACCGATATGGAAGTTGCTAATATATAACGCATCAATGCTAATGAAAGGACAATTTTTATATGGATAAAAAACAGAAACTTTTGGATCTTATAGATAAAGCCGGCCGCGGAAGTATAGAAGCAGCAGAAGCAATTGCAGAGGGTTACTTTAAAGGAGATTTCGGAGAACCAAATCCGGAAAAAGCAAAAAAATGGGCATCCTACGCCGCAAAGCACGGCAGCGAAAATGCCCAAAAGATATTAAATCAATTATGAAAAAACCTATTTTGAAAAAATCTATCTAATTAAGTGTTTATGAAATCCTCCACGTTTTTCATTATACATGCCAAATTGCCAAGGTCAGTCTGCACTGAATCAGTTTCAAGTGAATGATTGGCGTTGGCAATTTTTATGCACTCAATGCCAAGTTCCCCGCACTTCTCATCCGCAAACGGCGTATCGCACCACGGATCACTCGTTCCGTGTATTACAATCCCGCATTCTTTTCTAAGATATTTAAAGGTCTGTGCCACCGGAGTAAAGACAATATGCTCGGCATTTACATTCTCCTGCCTGTCATACTCGGCCGCTATCGCTGTTCCAATACTCTTTCCCGCAAAAATAATTCTGTCATATGCAGCATAATCAATATCCTTAAGCTGCTCTTTTGCCTGGGAAAGAGCGATATTAAACGCCTCAAGCATCTTTTCCGGATTCCCCTTTACAGCAGATGCTTTCTCGGGAAGTTCAAAACTTACTTCGCGTATCTCATAACCGTACTTCTGCGCCAGTTTCCTCGTATAGTAGAGAATGGGTCTTGATGAGTTGTAACCCATTCCGGGGAATATTACCATTAAATCCTTTTTACTCATTACAACAAACTCTTTTCTTAATATTTATTTTGCCAAATCAGGTTGTCGCGTTCTGCACCAACATAAACTCTGATTATTTTATCTTTTCAAAATACTGAACAACCGCGCTCAGATCATCACAGATCACTTCCGACAGTTCACGCATCTCATCATCGGGACCTATGATATCGGGGACCATAATAGGTCGCATCCCTGCTGCCTTCGCAGCTCTTATGCCGTTATAGGAATCTTCTATCGCAAAGGTCTCACTTGGATCTACGCCAAGTTCCCTGCATGCGATCGTATATATCTCAGGATTGGGCTTACTTATCTTAACGGCATCGCCACCTACAACCATATCGAAATAGTCTATGAATCCTGCATCTGTAAGCTCGCTTATGACAAGCGCTTTCCTTGTGGATGAAGCGACACCCACTTTTACGCCTTTATCTTTAAGATATTCAAGTATCTCTTTTACACCACTCTTAATGGGAAGTCTTCCGCCGTCGAACTTCTCGTGAAACAGTTTTGAACTCTCCGCAAGCAGCTTATCCGCTATGCCCGCTCCTAACTTGTCCGCATATGCATTCTCAACAATGTCGTGTGTCTGAGCGTTATTCGTACCTATACATCTCTTAAATACAGGCTCCACATCTCCGAGCCCGAATCTTTCCCCAAGCTCATACCAGCATGAAAGGCAGGCTCTCTCGGAATCAAAAATAACTCCGTCCATATCAAATATTACGCTGTAAGAACATGCCATTTATCTTTCCTCCGAACTAATAATATAGGCGAAAGTATATCATAATAGTAATGACAAAAAAACACCCCGGTCTTTACCAGGGTGCATACCTTACTGTATCAAGTCTCTCCGGATTATTAAGATATTCGCAATCCGGTGGCGAATTTACAAGTGAATTGTTTCGTACTTTGCATGAAACGTTCCTACATTCTTTGCATCTGAAACTGATATGGTTGTTATAAAGCCTCCTACAACCTACGGAGCAAAATGCCCAATTACCGTTACGCGCTACGAAAGTCCTACCGCAATGCAAGCATATTCTCTTTACATTATGTGACATATCCCCTACACTTCCTAAGAAAAAAAAACTAAAAAAACTATTACTACTTTTTTGTAAAAATAAATTTGCTATAAAGTTATTATAAACTAAAGTGCACGTCCGTAAAAGAGGGACGTGCACAAGTTCAAACATTGTTCACAGTAAGTTCAATCTTTCTGAATTCGCTATACTGTTTATTCAATTTCACATATTATTTAATTCAATCATCAGCGATATATTATATATATCAAAAAATATCTGAAATCTTTTTTACGCTGCTGCCTTCTTGTCATCATGAGCATAGATTGCTTTCAAAATAACAGGCGTCAATATAGAACTGATAACGATAAGCAGGATTACCGCAGTAAAATACCTGCTGTCGATGATCTCCGCCTTAAGTCCTCTTTGTGCAACGATAAGTGCAACCTCTCCTCTTGTCATCATTCCGACACCAATCTTAAGACTGTCGGAACCGTTATATCCAAGAAACTTGGCAACAAGTCCGCATCCCACTATCTTACCGAGAAGACCGACTATAACAAATGCAAGAGAGAATACAATAACCGTTGTATCGACAGATCTTAAATTAGTCTGAAGTCCTACACTTGCAAAGAAAACAGGTCCGAATATCATATATGAGTTTATATCCATTTTTCTGTCGATATACTCGGAATCATCAAGCGAGCTTAAGATAATTCCCGCAACAAACGCACCTGTGATGTCCGCAACTCCAAAATACTTATCCGCAATATAGGAAAATACAAGAGCGAGCGCAAGTCCCATAATGGGAATACGTCTTGTATGACGCCACTTTGTATCAAGCTTCTGCATTATCTTAAAGATAATAAATCCCACAACCAAAGAGAACGCAAAGAAAAGAACAGTCTTAACGCACACCATTCCGATATTTGCACTTGGATCTTTCATACCGATAACGGCTGTAAGCACAACGATACCGATAACGTCATCTATTATCGCAGCACTCATTATTGTAGTTCCTACCTCAGTTGAGATCTTTCCAAGCTCTCTGAGTGCCTGAACGGTTATACTTACAGAAGTTGCCGTAAGAATTGTTCCGATGAAAAGAGCTCTCATAAACTCGACACTTCCCGGAGCCGCAAATCCGTAGAAGCACATATAAAGAACAGTTCCGAAAGCAAGCGGAATTCCAACTCCCGCGCATGCAAGTATTGTAGCTTTTATACCTGACTTTTTAAGATTATCGATATTAGTCTCAAGTCCGGCACTGAACATAAGAAGAATAACGCCGATTTCCGCCATCTGTGAAAAGAAATCACTCTCAGATACGATATTAAGTATTGTAGGTCCTATGATAAGGCCCGCAATAATCTCTCCCGCCACCTGAGGCGCCTTGAGTTTCCTTGCTCCAAGTCCGCAAAACTTAGCCGCAATAACTATGATCGCAAGATTACGCAAAATTTCTAAACTGTCCACTTTTCATCCCTCGATTCTATTATTCAAATAAAAAAGATTGCATCGGCCAAGTTTTAACCGAATGCAATCCTATTATAATACAACTTAGATTTTTCGCAATCGAATTAAATGCACCGTATAAGAAAAAACGGATAGCAGATATGTATTTGCTATCCGAATTTTTTATATGATATTCTTTATCCCTTCGCAGATTCTTCGTGCCACTACGGGATTGTTCATTGTGTACAGATGTATTCCGTCGATGTCGCTTACAAGAAGATCTATTACCTGACTGAGCGCATACGACATTCCCGCATCAAAAAGAGCTTCCTTGTTATTCTCGTACTTATCCGTAATTTTCTTAAATCTCTCAGGGAAAGTAGCGTTGCACATCGTAAGCATTCTCTTTATCTGCGCTGCATTTATAACAGGCATAACTCCCGGGATCATCGGAACTTCTATGCCCTTAGCCTTACTCTTTTCCCTGAAGTTCATGAACTTGTCATTGTCGAAAAAGAGCTGTGAAAGAAGCACCTCTGCTCCGCTGTCCACCTTGGTCTTGAGATTATTAAGCTCGTCTTCTTCAGTGGCTGTTTCGGGATGCATTTCAGGATAGCATGCGCCGAGTACACAAAAATCATACTTATCCTTCATATACGAAATCACATCCGAAGCATAATGAAAATCATCTTTCTCAGGAATATTCGCATTTCTGTCGCCTCTAAGTGCAAGGATGTTTTCAATCCCTTCATTCTTAAGAGCTGCCGCAAACTCATCAATCTCATTCTTGTCATAGTGAAGGCTCGTTAAATGAACCACAGGTTCAACGCTGCATTTATGCTTTATCTTCTTTGCAATCTCAATCGTATTATTTGAACCTACGCTTCCGCCCGCTCCGAAAGTCACGCTTATAAAATCCGGCTTTAGCTCGCAGAGAACATCAAGTGTCTCATCTATAGCCTCAAGCGCCTTATCTTTTTTCGGAGGAAAAATCTCAAATGAAAGAGTTTTTCTGCCTTCTTTATATAAATCCGATACTTTCAACTTCTTACTTATCCTCTCACTGTCTTTGCTGCCTTAACAAGATTTATAAGGCTCTCTTTGGTCTCGGGAATTCCCCTTGTCTTAAGTCCGCAGTCGGGATTTACCCAGAGCTTGCTGTCATCGATCCTGCCACGCATCTTGCCAAGTGCATCCACAATCTCCTGAACGGAAGGAACACGCGGACTGTGAATATCGTACACACCCGGGCCTACTTCCGTCTTGAAGTTATTTGCCTTTAACGAATCAAGAATCTGAAGATCAGATCTTGAAGCCTCAAAAGTGATCACGTCTGCATCCATCGCATCAATCATGGGAATGATATCCGTAAACTCGCTGTAGCACATATGAGTGTGAATCTGTGTTTCAGGCTTTACTCCGCTGTGCACAAGTCTGAATGCAGGAATCGCAAAATCGAGATACTCGCTGTACCAGTCTGATTTTCTAAGAGGGAGCTTTTCCCTAAGCGCCGCTTCATCGATCTGGATGATCTCAATTCCCGCCTTTTCAAGGTCAAGAACCTCATCTCTTATCGCAAGCGCAAGCTGCAAAATGCTCTCCTTAATCGAAATGTCTTCTCTGGGGAAAGACCAGTTAAGGATTGTAACGGGGCCTGTGAGCATTCCCTTCATAGGCTTATTTGAGCAGCTCTTTGCATACTTTGACCACTCTACGGTGATAGGGCTCTTTCTTGATACGTCACCCCAGATGATCGGAGGCTTAACGCATCTTGTACCGTAGGACTGAACCCACGCCTTCTCAGTGAACACGTATCCCGAGAGGTGCTCTCCGAAATACTCGACCATGTCATTTCTTTCGTATTCACCGTGAACAAGTACGTCGAGCCCTATTTCTTCCTGGAACTCTATGCACTTTTTGATTTTCTCTTTGTTAAAGGCAATATACTGTTCTTTGCTGATATTTCCTTTTCTGTAGTCCTGTCTGTTCCTTCTTACATCCGTAGTCTGAGGGAACGAACCTATTGTAGTTGTGGGGAAAAGAGGGAGTCCCAATTTATCTTTTTGAATCTTCTCTCTCTCATTAAACTCGGGACTTCTCTCGTAGTCACTCTCTTTTATATTTGAAACTCTCTCTCTTACCGCCTCATCCACGCTATCAACTCTGTTCTTAAAAAGTTCTGCGTTAGCCGCAAACTTTGCAGAGGCTGATACCTTCTTTACATCCTTCTCATCAGCAAGCTCAGCTATGTCCTTAAGTTCTGGCAATTTTTCTTTTGCAAATGCGAAGTGCTTCTTGTACTCATCTGAAATCTTGTGCTCACTCTCAAGTGTGTACGGCACATGAAGAAGCGAACATGATGTATTCACAACAATGTTGTCCGCACCTGTAACACCTTGGAGCTTTCTTATTATTTCAAGAGACTTACCGTAATTATTCTTCCAGATATTTTTACCGTTAACCACTCCCGCAAAAAGGAGCTTATCCGCAGGGAACCCGTTCTTATTGACAAGCTCAAGAGATTCTTTCCCCTCAATGAAATCCAGACCAATCGCATCAAAATCAAGCTGTGTAAGTAAGTTGTAAATATCTCGCACATCTCCGAAGTATGTCTGAAGAAGAACTTTGGTGTTTCCCTTTCCGGCAAGAATACTACGATACAGTCTCTCGAAAAGCTTAATGTCATCAAGTGAAAGATCTCTCACAAGATAAGGCTCGTCAAACTCAGCCCACTTTGCGCCGATCTCTCCAAGCTTTGAAAGGTATGCCACATACTCTTTTGCAAGAACCTGCTCAAAATCAGATATATTCTTATCTCCCGTAAACTTTGCAAGTTTTAAGAATGTAAAAGGGCCGATGATGCTGACCTTAAGATTATCTGCCAATTCAGATGCTTCCTTGAATTCGTCAAAGGGCTTTGTTCCGACGAGCTTGATCTTAGTGTTATCGTCAATCTCAGGAACAAGGTAGTGATAGTTTGTGTTGAACCACTTCTTCATTGCAAATGCTTTGACGTTTCCCTTTTCTCCCTGATAGCCCCTGGCCATGGCAAAAAATGTATCTATATCAGAAAGTCCAAGCTCTCTGTATCTGTCCGGTATGATATTGAAAAGCACCGCAACATCAAGCATGTTGTCGTAAAAAGAAAAATCGTTTACGGATATATAATCTATTCCGCTTGCCTTCTGAAGCTCTACGTTCTCTTTTCTTAATATCTGCGCTGTAGCTTTGAGCTCTTTTTCGTCTATTTCGTTCTTAAAATATTTCTCAGATGCAAATTTAAGTTCTCTGTCTTTTCCCACTCTCGGGTATCCGATTACCGCTGTTCTCATACGCTTTCCCTCTCCTGATATCGAAATATCTATCACTTTGTTCATTGTAGTAATTGGAAGTATAACGCTATAACATTCATAGGTAAAATACATATTATAGTGTGGTCATAATAGATTTTATCTATGATAAATGGTATACTTACATCATGACATTAAAACAATTAAATTACGTGGTAACCGTGGCTGATACCGGTAATATCACAGAAGCAGCCAAAAAGCTCTTTATCGCTCAGCCCAGTCTTACCAGCGCCATTCAGGAAATTGAAAAAGAATATAAGATAACAATCTTCAACAGAACAAAAAGAGGAATCAGCGTAACAACCGAAGGAACCGAATTCCTGGGCTATGCCCGTCAGCTCCTTGAACAGGCAAATCTTATCGAAGAGAGATATACGGGAAAGCCTGTCGGAAAGACAAAGTTCTACATTTCTTCCCAGCACTACTCTTTTGTCGTTGAAGCATTTGTCGAGCTGTTAAAAAAACACGGCGGTGAAAAGTATGAGTTTCACATGAGGGAAACCCAGACCTACGACATCATCGAGGACGTCGCGCGCCTTAGAAGCGAGATAGGCGTGTTGTATATGAATAAGTTTAACGAGACGGTCATAAAAAAAGAGCTTCGCGATAATGACTTGTCTTTTACTCCGTTATTCAAAGCAAAGCCTCATGTGTTCATCGGAAAGAACTCTCCGCTTGCCAAGAAAAAAAGTCTTACGCTTGATGATTTAAAACCTTACCCAAGGCTTTCTTACGAGCAGGGAACACATAACTCTTTTTACTTCTCAGAAGAGATACTCAGTACTCAGGACTCCGACAAAGATCTTGTTGTCTGCGACAGAGCAACTCTTTTTAACCTGCTGATAGGTCTTAACGGATACACAATCTGTAGCGGTGTTATCAATGAGAATCTTAACGGAGCAAATATTGTCGCGCGCCCGCTTAAAGTTGATGATTACATGGAAGTCGGATATATCCTTAAGAATTCTGTGGGAGCATCGCCGCTGACTCAGAGCTATATCGAGATAATAAAGAAACTTGTGAAAAAGAAATAGAAAAACACGGCACAAAAATAAGTGATAACTTGGGCAAATGAGCTCTTGTTATCACTTTTTCTTTCTGTGCAAATGGGCACTATATATTTATTAAGTTTGTTATGAAGAAGCTACGTATGCACAGAAATTTGCATAGGAAGGCACTTCGTGCCGCAAATTTCGCGCGTGTCCTATATTACTTTGCAGCGGCAAATCCTTTCTCAAGGTCCTCGATGATATCATCGATATGCTCTGTACCGATTGAGAGTCTGATTGTGCTCTGTGTGATTCCCTGATCCTTGAGCTCATCATCGTTAAGCTGAGAATGAGTTGTTGTTGCAGGATGAATAACAAGGCTCTTTACATCGGCAACGTTTGCAAGAAGTGAGAAAATCTCAAGGTTATCGATAAACTTCCAAGCTGCCTCTTTTCCGCCCTTAATCTCAAATGTGAAGATTGAAGCTCCGCCGTTGGGGAAGTACTTCTCATAGAGAGCGTGATCGGGGTGATCTGCAAGTGAAGGATGGTTAACCTTCTCAACCTGAGGATGCTTTGAAAGAAACTCTACTACCTTCTTGGTGTTCTCTGCATGTCTCTCGAGACGAAGTGAAAGTGTCTCAAGTCCCTGAAGAAGCAGGAATGCGTTGAACGGAGAAATTGTTGCTCCTGTGTCTCTAAGAAGGATAGCTCTAATAAATGTAACGAATGCAGCAGGTCCTACGGCATCATAGAATGATACACCGTGATAGCTGGGATTGGGAGCTGCGATGTTAGGATACTTGCCGCTCTTTTTCCAATCGAACTTACCTGACTCAACGATTACACCACCAAGAGTCGTTCCGTGACCACCGATGAACTTTGTTGCTGAATGTACAACGATGTCAGCGCCGTGCTCGATAGGTCTGATAAGATAAGGTGTTCCGAATGTATTGTCGATAACAAGAGGAAGTCCGTGCTTGTGTGCTATCTCTGCAACTGCGTCGATATCAGGAATATCACTGTTGGGATTTCCAAGTGTCTCAAGGTAGATTGCTCTTGTGTCTTCCTCGATTGCACCCTCGATCTCTGCAAGATTATGTGCATCAACGAATGTTGTTCTTATTCCGTACTGAGGAAGTGTGTGTGCAAGGAGGTTGTAACTTCCACCGTAGATTGTCTTCTGTGCTACGATGTGTCCTCCGTTAGCTGCAAGTGCCTGGATTGTATATGTTATTGCTGCTGCACCGGATGCAACTGCAAGTGCTGCGCTTCCGCCTTCCAAAGCTGCGATTCTCTTTTCAAATACATCCTGTGTGGAATTTGTAAGTCTTCCGTAGATGTTACCTGCATCAGCAAGTCCAAATCTGTCAGCAGCGTGCTGGCTGTTTCTGAATACGTATGATGTAGTCTGATAAATCGGAACCGCTCTTGCGTCTGTAGCGGGATCCGGCTGTTCCTGTCCAACGTGTAACTGTAATGTCTCAAATCTGTAATTACTCATAATCTATCTCCTTCATTTGCATTTATTTTTCGTGTGTGTTATGTTGTGTTAATGTTATTCCCATTTACCTATTACGTCAATAGGTTTTATGATAACTAAATCAGCATGCCACTAATAAGTTTTTGTTATATCTCTTTATATGGGGTACAATGTCAGTATAAATAGGAGGTTCACATGTTTACTACCAAAGGACGCTATGCCCTGCGCGTTATGATCGATCTTGCGCAGCACCCGGAAAACGAATACATTCCTCTCAAGGATATCGCCACAAGGCAGGATATCTCCAAGAAATACCTTGAGATTATTGCAAAAGAACTGGTAAAAGGCGGTCTTATCGAAGGAGCCAGCGGAAAGCACGGCGGCTACAAACTCTTAAGAAGTCCCGAAGAATACAGTGTCGGAGAAATAATAGAACTTATGGAAGGCACGATCGCGCCCGTAGCCTGTCTCGAAACAGGCGCTCCCGAATGCACGCGTGCCTGCAAGTGTAACACCATATCCATGTGGACAGAGTTCTACGAACTTGAACGCAACTTCTTTTTTGGAAAGAAGCTCAGCGATCTGTGTAATTAGTGTGTAGACTTTCCGTACGCCCGGCCACAAGGTATATATTCGGAAATACGCTGTGTACGGCTGCGCAGTGATTTTCATACTTTAATAAAACCCGAAGATGCTTCCTTTCACGTTGTTCAGAGAAGTCAGCATCTTCGGGTTTTATTAAAGTTGAAAATCATCTTGCTCGTCCGAAGACAGCGTATTTCCGAATATATACCTTTGTGGCCGGGCTGTCTATGAAAAGGGCGGCAAACATAAAAAACTAGCTTCGAAAAGCACTGACCATGCTCTTTACTCATTGTCAATTTCAATTGCCTCATTTCTTTTGAATTGATGCAATTGAACCTGTGATGATGTAGTTAAGCTATTAAATCTAAACGTCTAAGTAAGTTGTCTCCCTTGATATTGCATGGTAATGACATTTACGATTTTCTTTTTCTCATTGATTTTGAAAATCGCCACATAGTTATCTATCAAAAGCTGACGATAGCCCTTGTTTGCATATTTTCCAACTTGTCTTTCCTGATGTGACTGTGGAAAAGTATCCAATCCCAAAATCGCTTCTCGAATTCGCTTGACCTGACCGTACGCATTTTCCGGAGAAAGTTTTTCACTGGCAATATAGGCGTAGATTCCATCAATATCTCTATATGCCCTTTTGTACAACTTGACTTGATACTTATCCAAAATACTTCTTCTCCAATTCGTCAAAAGCTGTCTTTGCGTCTATCGCCTCACCTGTTAATTCAAACTCAGCCTCTGCTTCGGTTATTGCCTGATCAATACGATTATTCGCTGCAAACTGTTCGTATAATTCAGCGCTCATAACAACTAAATCACTATAACCATTCTTAGTCACAAAAATTGGTTCCTGCTTTTTATGCGCCATTTCAGATATTTCACTTGTATTTCTTAAATCTCTAATAGGTATGATTGTCGGCATAATAACACCTCCTTTATACAAATACAGCGTAGCATAATTATGCTACGCCGTAAATATAAAACTACACTCATATCAATCATGTAAAAACTCTATCGATAAGAGACTGCTGTTTCCTGTACCTGTGTATCTCAGATACAATGCATGCGTTCCGGAAACCGCATCAAATCTGCACTCGTCGGCAGTCCAGATATTGGAGCCAATAGCATGAATCTTGCCAAGAGGCTCACCGTCTAAATCCGTGAGAATTTCGAAGTCTCCGTTGAAGTACGCTCTTGTCTTAATTCTAAGTCCCGTAAGCTTATCAAAATTGAAGTACTTAAATCCGATGGTCGTTCCGTCAACAATATCTTTGATATAGCTTTCTCCGTATGACTCGTCGCCGCCGACCTGAACAACTCTGGGGGCGCCGGGTTCTACATACATTTTGTGCTCTTTTGTAAAGATGTTGCAAGCAATGTATGCGGGATATTCACCCTTGTCGGAGAGAGGTCCGCCGTTCAGACCGCAAGAAGTTATCTCAACCTGAGGAATACTTCCGTCGGGGGCAAAAGAGATTTTTTCTGCGCATCCCTGTCTGCTGAACCAGGTTCCGTTGGTGTGCCTGTGATAGAAGATATACCAGTCGTCTCCGATCTCGATTATGCTTCCGTGGTTGTTTGCGCCGTAAGCTGTAGGCTCATCGGCTTTCTTATAAGTATCTATGTGCATGTCGCAGTTACTTACGATAACTCCGCCGTACTCAAAAGGTCCCGCAGGGCTCTTTGATGTAGCATAGCAAAGCTCGTGCATAACTTCAGATGAATATACAAAGTAATAAATATCTCCGCGCTTTCTTATGGATGAAGCCTCGAAGAATGCGTGTCCTTCAAATGATGTTCCCTTGCTGTATTCGCATCCGGGTGCGATTATCTTTGGAGCTTTTTTAACCGTAAGCATATCCTTATCAAGGACTGTAAACATCGAACCGCTTCTTGACTTATCACCCTGTCCGCAGAATCCCGTGTACATATAGACTTCGTCGCCTTCCGTCAACACTCCGGGATCGAACTGAGGCTCATCGCCTTCTTTATCGCCGAGCTTAACGCCGTCTTCATAGTGAACATATCCATAGAACTCGTACGGGCCTGCAGGCCTGTCACTTACCGCAACAGAAACAACGCTCACCTTATCAAGCACGTAGTAGAGATAATATCTTCCGTCGGGACCAACCGTAACATCAGGCGCATAGAGGCACATGTGTCCGTCCGGATTGAGCGGATCCTGTGTCTTCTTGTAAATAACTCCCTCATACTTCCAGTTTCCAAGATCATCCACAGGCGCCGACCAGCAAACATAATCGCCGAGGCAGAATGTCTCGCCGCCGTATATATCATGCGATCCGTAGACATAAACCCTGTCGTCGAACACATATGGCTCGCCATCGGGAATGTACTCCCAGTTAGGAAGATACGGATTGATTCCCTGACGTCTTGTGTTCTGCCTTATGCCGCCTTCCTTCTTCGGAACGGCTCCGCGGGATGTAAATTCCATCTCGTTTGGATTCTCGGAAGTGTATGTATCCCAGTTCGGGAGCTCTTTTCCACCCTTACCTGTTCCGTTCGGATTGCCCGTCTTAACAAAGTTTGCAAAATAATCGCACATCTGTGCCGCAAGATCATAGTGTCTTCCTTCATAGGCGCGATGGCACTTTCCGAGAGTCTCAAAGAAGAACCACAGATCTACCGAATGGAAACATCCGGGATATGCCTCATCCCCGGCACCGTCGCCCGGAATATCGGGGCAGAATCTATAGTAGTAGAAATCTCTGTCGGGATTATTTTTCTTAGCTCCGACAAAAACTTCTTTTACAGATTTCTCGACCATGTTTATATTATCTTCTATAAATTCATCCGTTGTATTTCCTGCTAAAATCGGTATGTTCGGATATTTGCCTTCTATAAATGCGTCCGTGACATTCTGCTTGCAGAACACTCCGTCCATTATCGGAACCATCATTGGATTATTCAAAAGATATTTATTATAACCCTCAAGAATAGTTTTTGAATTAAGTCTTCTTGCTCCCTCAATTCCATCCACACCAAGCGTTTCTATAAACTTTGCGCCAAGCTCTTCCGCCTCTGAAAGCGGCTTAGGTGTAAAGAGCTTATCCTTGGGTTTATCAAGCTTTATAATTCCGCTAAATATAACGGCGCCTTTAATTATCTTGCTGTTGTCTTCGCAAACAAGCTGATTCATGACCGACGCTCCGCCTGCGGACTGGCCTGCGATCTTGATATTATCCGGATCTCCGCCAAATGCCGCAATATTTCTATATACCCAGTGAAGTCCCGCCTTCTGATCGAGAAGACTGAAATTACCGGGCGCATCCGGTGCTTCCTCAGTAAGTTCTTTATGCACAAGATTTCCAAAACAGCCAAGTCTGTATGCTACAGAGACAACGACAATACCCCTTTTTGCCAGTGCCTCTCCGTCAAGCTCCATCTCTGCTGTATATCCCCACTGGAAAGAGCCTCCGTAGTACCACACAAGTACGGGAAGCTTTTCATCCTTGCTTTTCGCAGGAGTCCAAATATTAAGATAAAGGCAGTCTTCACTCATCGGTATTTCAGGATCGACATGCCATTCTCTGCAATAAATATCAGTACCTAACCCCGGTGTGTCCTGATAAGGAATTGGCGCAAACTGGTTCGCCTCATAGATTCCGTCCCAGTCATTGCAAGGCTTTGGAGCCTTCCATCTATTCATTCCGACAGGTGGTGCCGCATAAGGTACTCCCTTAAATACCGTTACACGCGGATCATCTCCCGCAACACCTCTGATCCTGCCGTTTTCTACTTCAGTTAATCTAAGCAACCTCCTTTTACCTCCTCTATAAACATTATATTTATGTTATACCATAATATTTTAGTTTTTGGTAAAATATTTATTTCACAATCAGCTGCCATACGCAATCTTGATAATATCGTCAATTCCGGCTTCCTCAATTGAGACATCTTTGATGTTCTTCTGCTTAGAGAGGTCTGCGATGATTTCTGCGGCGGTTGTTTCTTTTTTCATAAATTTGTATTTAGCGATATTATCGGTGTGCTCGATAAGTTCACAGCGCTCGTGCGAAGGCGCTTCATCGTCGTAGTATTCGACAACGAGAGTTTTGTATGGAGCGATTCTATCGATGATCTGTGAAAGGTTACCGTCCTCCATCATCACGCCGTGGTTAATGATTATCAGGCGCTCACACAATTCCTGTATGTCGCCGAGGTCATGCGTTGTGAGTATGACCGTTGTCTTTTTAATCTTATTGATCTCTTTTATAAAGGTTCTTAGAGCAAATTTGGAAGAAACATCAAGTCCGATCGTCGGCTCATCAAGGAAAAGAACTTTCGGAGAGTGGAGCATTGCCGCAACTAGGTCGCCCTTCACGCGCTGTCCGAGGGACATCTGGCGCACAGGCTTATCCACAAGCTCTTTTATCCCAAGAATAGAATCCATAACATCCAGCGTCTTATCATAATCTGCTTGGTCGATCCGATAAATATGCTTAAGAAGCTCAAAACTCTCCCCGAGGCGAAGATCCCAATTAAGCTGCGATCTCTGCCCGAAAACAACACCGATGTTTTTCACAACTTCTTTTCTGTGCTTGGTAATATCTTCGCCGCCGATATAAACGCTTCCCTTCGTCGGTGTAAGAATACCTGACATCATCTTGATCGTAGTACTCTTGCCCGCACCGTTGGGGCCGATGAAACCGACAATCTCTCCCTCTCCTATGTTAAAAGAAAGATTGTCAACCGCATGTATGGTCTTGTACTCAGTTTTTATAAGTCCTTTCAACGCTCCGGAAAGTCCCGGTTCTTTTTTCTTTAGTAAATAATCCTTACTCAAATTTTCAACTTTTATCATATCAGTTACCTGCACTTTCGTATTTTTTAAGTCCGAATGTAAAGTAAGCACCGGAAAGTGCCATCATCACCAATCCAACGAGTAATGTGACAAAAGGAACAATCAGTCCCGTATAAGCACCGCCCTCTATTCCAAGTAGCGACGATACCGGATAAAAAGACACCCATCCTATCGGAATCAGGTATGTCAGAATAAACTGCATACTTTCAGGATACATTGATATCGGGTACATAGTCGTCTTATCCATGATCTCCTGCGTATACTGTCCAAAGTCGACAACACTTCTCGTATGAAAAGAAGTACTTCCCAAAAAGATATATAATCCTCCCCTTATCAGCGTTGCGCCTATAAGCAAAACAACTACCTGTATAACGAAAATCAAAGAAATCTTTATATCACATTTGGCACAACCGTAGATAAATACTAAGATTCCCGGAATCAGATCGGTAATTCCAAAGACATTAATGTTGGTAAAAAAGAATTGGTACAGCACCCCAAGCGGTCTGGTAAGATACCTGTCAAATTCGCCGTGTATCACGTAATATCCCATGAACCAGCCCTGTACAAAAAAGATCATTGAAAGAGCATGAGATATGACTGAAATGCCATACAAGAACGCCAACTGTCCATAGTTCCAGCCATTTATCTCGCCAAATGACTCCACAACAAATTTGATGATCGCGAATCCCATAATAAACTGGAGCGGGTTCGATATCAGCCATCCCGCTATATTGGACGGATATTCCACTATCGTCATCATCGCCATTTTGATAACGTGCCACGTCACGTCCAGATAGTGGCAAAGCTCATCAAAAACTTTTTTCATATATTCTGTCTCCTCCCTGTTGTCATTTAGCCGCCTTGTACCATGACTTTTTGCGTCACCTTTTTCTGGGCAAAAAAGAAAAATACCGTAAGCGCCACAAGCCACAAAAACTGAATCTGCATTCCTGCGATATGCTCTGCTCTTTCGCCTTTCCCGATGTAGATACTAAGCGGAAGCTGATAGATATACACAAAAGGAAGCGACGAAAGAACCTTCGCTACCCCTGCCGGAAAAAACCATATCGGTATGATACTTCCCGACAATAATCTTATGAGATGTTTTTTCACTTGAATAAGTGCATCGATGCTAACCGTTTTAAATGCTATCATTCCAAACAACGCCGCAATAAGCCAGTTGATCAGAAAAGACTCAAGAACCGATATCACAAAAAGCGGAAGGTCATGAACATCCGCCATCACAGGAACCTTTATTAAAAGAGATCCGATAATAAAAATCGGCAGCATATTTTGAAATATAAGTGCCAGAACACTTCCAATATCTTCCGAGAAATATACACCAAATAAATTGACGGGCTTCATCATGTCTGTAGCCACAGTGCCTTTTCCGACACTCATCTCAATTCTTTTTTCCACATTTGTAATGAGTAGGACTGACAGCATCGACGATATAATGATATACGTAAGCATGCTTTCCGCATCAACGCCGCCTACACTACCTTGATCCTTATACAGAGCTTTCCAGAAATATGCTGATGTGATCATAATGATCGTCTGCATGATAATGTTCCCATAAACATTGAATTCGTAGGTCATGCTATTAATTATTTGAGTCTTCAATATATACAAGTATTTTTTCACATTATCCTCCCGTATTAAAAAAGACTCTTCGTTCCATCTATGAGACAAGAACGAAGAGTCCAATTTTCCTTTAAAAATCAGTAATCTTCACGCAATTATATCTGCAAGCGTACAACGCACCACCGACATCAGATCTGCGGGTGCAAGTTCAATCTGGCATCCAACCTTACCTGCGCTGACAAAGATCTTTTCGCCGTCCTGCGCGGTTTGGTGTATAAAAGTCGTAAAGGCTTTCTTCATACCGATGGGCGAACATCCGCCGTGGATGTAGCCTGTGAGCGGAAGAAGCTCTTTTTGCTTGATCATCTCGACTGACTTCTCGCCTGCTGCCTTGGCGGCTTTCTTGAGGTCAAGCTCGGCTTCGACGGGGACTACAAAGACGTAGCACTGCCCGGTCTTTCCCCTGGTCACAAGAGTCTTGAAAACTCTCGAAGGATCTTCGCCCAGTATTCCCGCAATCTCAGCGCCTGTAAGCGTCTGGTCGGGCTCATACGAATGGCTCTCGTAAGCAATCTTCTTGCCGTCAAGAACTCTCATTACATTTGTTTTCTCATTGTTCTTCATATCAACCTAAGCCTCTTATCTGATAAAGTTTGTAAATACCTTATCTTCGGCAACAGGCTGCTCAACACCTGCATTCTTGCCTGCTTCGATACTCTTAAGTACCCACGCCATATTTTTTCCGAGGGTACGCATGATCTGAAGTCCTTCGGTGTCGCGAAGAACCTCTTCGGGCTTTCCGCCGTGAACCATGTTCCAGTATCTTGATGCAATAAGAGGCATATTTGCAAAAAGAGGATACTTGTTAAGAACGTCAAGTGTTGCTGTTGTTCCCGCTCTTCTTGCCGATGCGATTGTTGCTGCAGGTTTGAATCTGAGATACTCCTCAGCTGACCAGAACAATCTGTCGAGGAACATGAGAATCTCGCCCGTAGGACTTGCATAGTAAACAGGTGAGCCAATGACGATACCGTCAACGCCCTTTATTATCTCAGTTGCTTCCTGCACTGCCAGGTCCACTTCGCCTTTAAATACCTTTGCTCCCGCGTTATAAATTTCTGTCTCTATATCTCTTTTATTAAGTTCTTTTTCGATTTCAGACAAAGCTGTGAATGTGCATCCCTTAGCTCTTCTGCTTCCATTTATAAGTAATACTTTCATTTCGCAAACCTCCTCAAAAAACTAATATATCAATTAAATAAATGAGCGGTAACGAACCTATTTGTTACCGCTCACACATAATTCTATATCATATTCACGAGATTGTCATTCAGAAATCTTGAATACATCAATATCTTTCTTGACTCCGTCGGCAATATCCGAGATCTGCGAAGCGATAGTCGATACTTCTTCCATCATATTGCTTACAACAGAAGTCGATGCGCTTGTTTCCTGCGTTGTAGCCGCATTTGTCTCAGCAATACTTGAAAGAGATTCTACTACACTTACAACACTGCTGCGGACATCATCGAGTCTTTGTACCGTCGAAGAAATCTCATCGATGCTTTCAAGGTTATTGGTTATCTCGCCCTCAACCGAGCCGAAGATTTCCTTCGTCTGCTGAACATACTCGTTCTGCATGTCGATGATTTTCTTAACCTCATCCATAGCTTCTATAGATCTCTTTGAATTATCAATAAGCTGCTGGATAATGTCATTGATCTCCTTGGTCGTATCAGCAGTCTGAGAAGCAAGTGATCCAATCTCGCCTGCAACAACCGCGAATCCTCTTCCCGCATCTCCTGCTCTCGCAGCCTCGATAGAAGCATTAAGAGACAAAAGATTGGTCTGGGTAGCGATAGATGCAATAAGCTCGGAAGCCTTTGAAATCTGATCAGCAGAGTGGCTTGTCTGTGCAGTCTGCTCATACATCGCATCAACGGCAGCCTTGGTCTTTTCATTGACTTCGCCAAGCTCTCTGAGAATCTCTCCCGCTTTCTTGGAAGAATCCTGCATGGACTGCGAAGTTTCTTTAAGCTGCATTGTCTTTTCCTTGGTCTCTTCAACCATAACTCCGATCTCTTTTACGGAATCGGTAGCATTCTTGGTCTCATCAGACTGATTTGTTGCACTTTGGGCAATGTCGTGAACTGCAACATCTACCTGGCCGATGGATTCAAGCGTTGACTCGGAATTCTCACGAAGCTTTCCGGAGCCGTCCTGAAGATCTCCCGATAGCTGACGAAGCGATCTGATTGTCTTTTCCACAGCACCCGACAACTTCTTCGTTGCATCCGCGATAAGTCCGACCTCATCACTTCTTCCTTTATATTTATCAAGCGCCTGCGTCTTGGTAATATCCAATGTTCCAAGGTCTGTGATTACGTTCGTAACACCTGTAATATCCTTTGATATAGCCTTTGCGATCAGAACAACGGCAACAAGTGATATCGCAAATACTATGATTGTCAGAATCAAGATAGAACTACTAAGCGAATTTATCGAACTCATAAAATCCTTCTCGGGGTCTTCTATAATGAAAGCAAGTCCCAGAGCAGGAATATTTCTATATGACAGGGTCATCTTTCCGTGGTCCTTCTCATTATATGTGAAGAATCCGGACGAACTTTCGGCCGTTTTTCCAAGTGCATCCAATTGCGCCTCGTCTTCAACCGCTACTCCAAGGAGGGCCGGATCCGGTGCAAATACGTATGTATTCTCACGCGTACCTATAAGATACATCTCAGCCTGTTCAAGGCCTTCGCAGCTCATTCCGACTACCTTGTTCTGAAGCTCTTCAACATATGTACACGCTCCTACATAGCCTATAGGTGCTCCTGACGCGTCATGAACATTTGAAAAAACCATGGCAACATTGGTATTGGTTGCAGGTGAAAGAACAATACCCGCAACAAAAGAACCTCCGGCTTCTTCTATCGTCTGTGCAAATCCAGCCATCTCAGCATTTGCTATCTGTCCGTTAAAGGAAGGATCTGTGTGCACGAATACCTTTGTATCATCATCCGCAACATACATACTCTCTATGTCGGGACGGGTTGACACATAGCTTTCAAGAACACTCTGAACATCTTTCTGAATGGCGGAATCATTCACATTCTGCATCATCTTGACTACTTCCGGCAGCCTTGCAAATGTATCACTGTATCTTTGCAAATCCGAAAAGTATTGCTCAATTACAACGGCACGTCCCTCAGTAAGTTCAGAAAGGCGCACTTCCGTCTGATTCCTCATAATAGATCTGGTACGAGAATTAATTATACCGTAGATGGCTCCAAGTCCGATCATGATCACAAGACCTATTACAAGACTCATCTTCATATAGATCTTTAAGTCGTTAATCTTTTTCATTTCCAGCCTCCTTACGCGCAAACTGAAGAAATGACTACTTCACAAACTGATTGACCATAAAAAAGGTATATATCCTATCATACCATTTTGTTCGTAATAATAATTATTTTGTAAACGGTAATTCATTAAGTTTTTATTAAATTCGCCCAAAAATTTGATTAATCACAAGCGCGATACTACGCCAAATTTCACCATCAGATTGTGGTAAAAAGAATCATCAAAGCCGTGATGGTTACCATTGATACAATCGTCGTAACCGTAATGGCTCCCGACAATATCTCGGTATCCTCACCGATCTTTTCAGACTGGATAAGAGGAAGATTTCCGACAGGCATTGTCGCCATAAGGCAGAATCCAAGCACTGTCACGTCATCGCAACCTATTCCTCTCAAAACAAAGAACATTGCAATGGGAAGAAGCACCATTCTAAGCGCGATATATCCCCATATCTTAAGATCCTTGAATCCGTTTTTGACTCCGAATCTTGCTATAGAAACGCCGAGAAGCGACATAGACAAAAAGACCGTCGCATTACCGATGTAACTCACGCTGTTTGTCACGATCGGCGGCGGTGTGATCTTAAACCAGCACACAACAAGGCTAAGGAGCGCCATTATAGTTCCGGGGCTCATAGCTTTTTTCAAACTCATCTTCTCTTTTCCATTACTGAGAACAGTAATTCCGTGTGTGTAAAAAAGAAGGCTGTACATGATATTGCACACGATAACGTAGATGATAGCTTTTGCGGGAAGGATTGCCTTAGCAACTGGAATTCCGATGAAACCTACATTTGTATAGACAACCATCAGATTGTAGAATCTTCTTTTTTCCTTAACTACTCCGAGTATTACGGGCAAAAGAGCTCCGAACACCATAAGAAACGCATAATATACAACACCTAAAAGCACCGCTTCCAAAAGAACTTTATGACTTATATCAACATTTCCGGTAAGGATTGAAGCCAGTATAAGCGCGGGATTGCATATATCCATGACAATCACCGACAGCTGCTTTGATACCGTATTGTCTACAATATTTTTCTTATAAAGATACACTCCGACAGAAACAAGGATTGCTATCATCCCCATCTGCTGCATTACTATCCAAACGCTCATTTTAACTATCTTTCCTTCCGGATAAAATTCAAATTTCCAACCGCATCATTTTAACTCAATCTTTTATAACCCACAAGCACATTCGCTTATACCAAATGCTGACAATTTTGCTGTCACTGTATCTTTTGGTCACTAAATGATAAAATTGAATTGCATATTTTCTTTTTATGAAAAAAATGATGCGACCGCCCAAAGGCCGCAGATGCAATATAACGGAGGATTACGTATGGAATTTTTCAAAAAAAATAAAAACTACCTGTACATAGTTGTGATCTTGATCGCTGTGATCACTATGCTGGTTCTTTTGACCGATTACAAGAAAAACGCAAACTCCGAGCCAAGTCTCGCTGATATAGCTGCAACGGAAAGCACTGTAAAAAAGAGCCCCGCCAAGGTCATCGTAACGGTGAATACCGAGACGATCCGCGAAGGAATCGCGAACATGGGAACTCTGATAACGCAGGAATATTACTTCACTCAGGTTGAAAAATATACCAAAGAAAAAACGATAATGAAGTTCATCACTTCTTCGTCCGAGTTTTTATACAGTTATGACGGTGCTGTCACTGCAGGAGTCGACTTCGAGAAGATAGCAATCAGCAAGGATGACGACGCCAAGACTATCACGATCGACATTCCCGACTCTGAGATTTTTTCCGTAAACATCGACAAAGATACCTTTAAGATCTATTCGGAAAAAGACTCTTTGTGGAACCCTTTAAAGCTTGAGGATTACAACACTTCGCTCGCCAAATTCGAAGCTGCCGCAAAAGAAAAAGCGCTGGCAAACGGGATTCTCGAAAAGTCCGATGCACAGGCAAAGACCATCATAGAAAACTTTGTAAACAGCTTACCCGAGGCATCAAAGTACCAGATTGAAATAAAATAAAGGGGATGAAACGGATGAATTTAAAAAAGATAACAACAATAGTAATACTGCTGCTCATCGCAGTTATATCACTTACAAAGATTGCTCCTACAGCGGCTAATCCCGCAAATCACAAGCATTCAATCGAACAGACCGACGCAAAGATTGCAACAGTAATGAAGCTCTCAGGAGGCGCAGCTGCGGCATCCGCAACACTGTCACTTCTTCCGGGCGATCTGTGCACACCTATTTCAGAACAGCTTGCAGATCTTGCTTCATATTTTCTCTTGATATTAAGTGCTCTGTACCTTGAGAAGTTCATGATAACGCTGACCGGTTATGTTTCATTTTCCGTGCTTATTCCGGCTGCGTGCCTGCTTCTAAGCGGAGCTATATTACTTAAGAAAAAGAGCTTGTCAGACATGGCCGCAAGAATCGGCATCGTTGGAATTGTCATATTCCTTCTTGTTCCTTCAAGCATCTGGCTTTCCGACAAAGTTTATCAGACTCAGTCAGCAAAGGTTGAGTCCACGATTGAAGAATACAGCGATCTCAATCTTGAAGGCGAATCCGATTCAGGGCTCCTTAGCGAACTCAGCACGATAACCACCGACACGATCGACAAGGTCTCGAATTTCTTAAAGAACATGCTTGAATCACTCGCAGTAATGATCGTAACGGCATGCGTGATTCCTTTGCTTGTATTTGTGCTCCTTGTGTGGATCGTAAAGACTGTATTTTCGTCAAGCGCGCTCAATATTGACAAGCTTGTCATAAAAAACGACACAGACTCACAAGCAACTGCTGAGTAAAAACAATTTCCTATGATATAAAAAAATGGCCTTCCGTTAATCCGGAAGGTCTATTTTTTTGCCGTCTCTATGCATTGAGAATTTATCCATAGGATATTTCTTGAGATTATCTAATACTTTTCTGTCATCTGCTTTTGAAAGAAGAGATTCTCTTGCCTTTGTAATCTCGACTTCCGTCTTGTGTTTTGACGGACCACCTACGCAGCCTCCGGGACATACCATTCCTTCGATGAAGTCCTCGGGAAGTCGTCCTGCTTTAAGAAGTAAGAGAGCTTTTTTACACTCATTGCCACCGGCAACACGGTGAAGTTTGATATTGCTTACATCTTCGCCTCTCTCTTTCATACACTCAATAACCGCATTGGCAACACCGCCGCTTGTCGCAAAGCGTTTGCCCCAGATGGAAGACTCCTGATACTCATCTGTTACGGGCTCGAAATCTATATCTTTTGACCTCATAAGAGCGCGAAGCTCTCCGTAGGTTACTACATAATCTGCATTATCCGGAACACTCTCATCAATTGCCTCAGACTTCTTGGCAATGCAAGGTCCCACAAATACAGTAACGCATCCGGGGCGAGTTGCCTTGAGATACCTTGATATCGCACACATAGGCGAAACTGTTGATGACATGTTGTTTTCAAACTGCTCGGGGAAGTGTTTTTTCAGCATGTTGATAAACGCAGGGCAGCATGAAGTCGTCATTTTTTTGCCCTCTGCGTAAGCTTCTGCCCACTCTTTTGACTCATAAGCAGCTGTCATATCGCCGCCGAGACCTACTTCAACCATATCTGAAAAACCAAGTTTTATAAGTGCATTTTTTACCGCAGCCATGGAAATATCATCGCCAAACTGGCCTTCGGTAGCAGGCGCGCACATTGCTATGACTTCTTTTCCCGACTTAATTGCTTCTATTATCTGAACAAGGAATGTCTTGGATCCGATCGCTCCGAACGGACAGTTGTGGATGCAATGGCCGCACTGAATGCACTTGCTCTCATCAATCTTACAATATCCATTCTCATCATAAGTAATAGCGCCGACAGGACAAGCCTTGTGGCAAGGGCGCTCGAGATGAACGATAGCACCGTACGGGCAGGCACCTGCACACATTCCACACTCTTTACACTTTGCGGAATCAATGTGCATCCTTACGTCTCCGGGATGTATCGCATCAAATTTACATGAATTAAGACAGGCTTTACCCATGCAGAAACGGCAATTATCAGTTACGGAAAAAGCATGAATAGGGCACTCGTCACATGCCGGGTCAATTACCTGCACGATATTTTTTGACCCCTCATTGTATGTTGTGCTAAGACCGCAAGCAAGACGTATTCTCTGGCGCACAATCTCACGCTCTTTATACACGCAGCACCTGTATACAGGCTTTGGCCCCGGTGCAAGCTTATAAACAAGCCGGTCTTTGTGTTCCTCGTCGAGCTCATCGTTCCACGCAAGTCTGCAGACTTCTTCCATGATCCTGTGCTTAAATCCTACAAGTCCCTTATCATTCGTAATCATAATAATCCGTCTCCTACCCTGTTTTAGAATTGATGTTGCCGGTTACCAAATCTAAACTCCCGTGTCTTGCCGGAACACGGGATGTGTATGTTTAATTCTCTATTTAATATACCACATCGCAAAGCATTTACAAAAAAGCTATGTAAAGCGTGCTTGACATTAATGTACACGAGTGGTATTTTGAAAATGTAAAGTGAACTTTACGTAGGTGCCAATTTTTTTCAAGAATTATTCTGTGAAAGGAGGATTCTTTTGAAAAATCGAATAGAAGAAATCAGAAACGAAAAGAATCTTCGTCAGGAAGAACTAGCCAAAGCAATGGGGGTTTCCCGCCAGACTATCAGTTCTCTTGAGAACGGAAGATATAACCCTTCGATAATGCTGGCGCATAAGCTCGCCAAGTTCTTTGAGATGACGATTGAAGAAATATTTATTTTTGAGGAGGACGAATAGTATGTATAACAATAAATTTAGATTTGCATTGAGTATTTTCTGGATTGTGCTTGGGGGTGTTCTCATGATTCTCTCTGTCTTAGACATAATCGACGGCACAATGTTTTCCGGCTTAGGCGGAGGTCTTATCGCAGTCGGTGCGCTCCAGGTTTTCAGATGGACAAAGTACGAAAAAGACGCTGAATACCGCGAAAAAGTCGATGTAGAAATTGGGGACGAGCGCAATAAATACATAAGTATGCTCAGCTGGTCTTACACCGGATACGCCGCAATCATCATTGCAGCAATCGGATCGCTCATCGCATTTATCCTCAAGCAAGATGAGCTTAACCGCTATCTTTCCTGTACATTTGGTTTCATGATGATAATCAGATATATCACATATTTCATTGCAACAAGGAAAAACTGATTTCAAGCAAGGATGACGTGCAAATGGACAAAAAAATGAGTAGAATAGGATTAATAATTACAAATGGGGATTAGAAATTATGGGTAAGAAAATAGCATTAACTTTTGATGACGGCCCGAGCACCGTCACAACACCACAGGTTCTTGAAAAGCTCAAGAAGTATAATGTTGTCGCATCTTTTTTCCTGATTGCTGACAACATAACCGATGAATCGGAAAAGATTGTCAGAGAGTGTATCGCGCACGGTTGCGAGATCTGCAATCACTCAAAGACGCATTCTCACATGCAGACATTTACGGCAGACGAAGTACGCGCAGAGCTTGAATATACCGACAAGGAAATTGAGCGAATTGCCGGATATAAGCCGCGTTTTTTCAGACCTCCGTTCATAGATGTGAGCCAAACCATGTACGATTGCATAGATCTTCCGTTTATATGCGGAATTCACGGCGAAGACTGGGAAGACAGCATTCTTGCCAAAGAGCGTGCTGAAAAGATATTGTCTCAGGCCTGCGACGGTTCGATCATCCTTATGCATGATTACACAGGAAATGTTGAAACCGTCAAAGCCCTCGACATCGTGATCCCGGAGCTTCTCACTCAGGGTTATGAATTTGTAAATATAAGCGACCTCTTCAAAGACGGAGGCGTTGAGCCCACCGTGCACAGCGGTATCGTCTATTCAAACATACACGACACCGAGCCAAGAGAACCGCTTTGCTGAAATTGAATCTGTAATGCATTGAAGCATTTCACTTATTCTTATACTACTATGACCCTGCAAGCCGGAATTGCCTGCAGGGTCATACTTTTTACTGTGATTCTTTTGTTTTTCGCTTCTACTTTTCACTTATTTTTCGCATCGCATGGTCTAGGAAGCCAAAAAATACTTTCAGGACTATACAACATGCGTTATTTCTGACCTTTTCTCTTCTGTTTTTTCACTTCGGCATGGTCCAAGAAAACAAAAAAAACGCTTGCAGGACTATACAGCTTGCTCTGTTTCTGACTTTTTCTCTTCTGTTTTTTCGCTTCGGCATGGTTCAAGAAAACAAAAAATGCTTGCAGGACCATAGCATTGATTACTAATACTCATTTTTTTACTTCCGCCTATGGACATATATGACTTTTTCAAACTATTTCATCCCAAAAAGTCATGCCCACTGCTATTTTTCCACCCTCATGCTTCTCCTCCATCGGACTTTCCATGACTTTTTCGAGCAGTTTCATTCAAAAAAGTCATGCCCGCTGCTATTTTTTCGCTCTCATGCTTCTTCTACAGCTGATTTTCCATGACCTTTTCGAGCAGTTTCATTCAAAAAAGTCATGCCCGCTGCTATTTTTTCGCTCTCATGCTTCTTCTACAACGGATTTTCCATGACTTTTTCGAGTCGTTTCATTCAAAAAAGTCATGCCCGCTGCTATTTTTCCGCTCTCACACTTCTTCTACAGCTGATTTTCCACACCTGGGCTCCTACAACCTGAACAACGCCCGTCACTTACGCATGAACTGTTAGCATCGCTCACCCTGTCACTTACAGCATGAACCGTAATAATCGCTTCCCGCGCCACTTACAGCATAAACAACGCTCCGAATATCGGCGACAGGATTATCATGACCACAGAGAACACAAAAGAGTTCACGGACATGAGTGTTGCGCGCTGTTCGGAGGGAATCATATTGTTGAGCATGACGTCGGTTCGCACTTCAATATAATTGTCTCCGAAAGCGCCGACAAATCCGCCGATAACGGCTAAAATAATGTTTCCGGAAAATGCCATTGCAAATGCAAAACACACACACAACAAGCTTATAACTCCAATATATCTGTATCGCGAAGGCTTTATGTACTCGACAGTCTTCGCTCCCACAGCGGCACCAACGCCCATGGCAAAAAGTGCAGGACCAAGAAACACATTTGAGATTCCCATCTCGGGAAGTCTTGCCTGCAGGAAGAAAAGAACAAGTATCGAAACCGCACCTATAGCCGCATTAAAGATAATAATCAGCCTGACTCTTGAGTTATTCTTAAGAAAAAGAAAGCTCTCTCTTGCAACTTCCGCAAAGCGTTTCTTAACGCTCTTCTCTTCACTAAGTTCAGTGCGAACCTCTCGCAGAGACGCCGCAATTCCGATTGCGATCAATCCCACAAGAACATCCACAGCGTACGCCTTTCTATATCCAAGCGCCAGCGCAGCTCCCGCAAGAATCTTTGCAAGCGAGCTTGTGACCTGATATATGACAAGATCGTTAGATGCAAACTTATCATACTCGCCTTCAATCCCCGCCTCTTTCAGCGAGTCATAAGCAAGTGCTTCTCTGGTTCCCGACGCAAGATTATAACTGAGCGCACTCACAACCATCGCAACAGCAATAAATAAAAATGAATTTGAAAAGATCATCATGAGAGCCGCAAGTACAGACACTACGCTGCTCGCGATCATCGTCTTCTTTCTTCCGAACACATCTGCCACAGCCCCCGACGGAACTTCGAAAATCATGCTTGCAACATGAAATATACTCTCGAACAAACCGATTTCCGCAGTTGTAAATCCTCTCGCCGCAAGAAGTGCAACCCACGACGCTCCGGCGATCATGAGACTCCCCACACTGTCTAATAAATATAATTTTCCTATCTGTCTTTTTGCTGTCTTTATACTAAATTTATTCATAAAAAAATCTCCTCATCTTTTTTGGTAACTAAAAAGATTTCGGAGATAACACGTTCTTATTTTGCAGTTAAAGTCCTTCAAACTTTGCAAATTCACCTAAAAAAGAGCGCACTATCCCCGTAAACAGCAAAAATGCATCCATTCATCAATTGAATATTAACTGTTTTCCAGGACATTCGTTCGCTCCTTTCCAAATTTCTTCTTTTATAATCCGTTAGGATAAATCATAATCTTGCAATAATCTTCCGTCTTATTGCGCATAATGTCAAGCCCTTTATTAAGGTCTTCAAGCAAGAACCTATGCGTAATAAGCTTAGAAGGCTTGATTCCGCCTGCTTCCAATCTTCTTAGCACGTAATGCCAGTCGTCAATCTGCTCTGTATCTGCACCGAAAGCATCTTTGCCACTCTGTGCAGTGTCCACGCCGCATTCAGCCGCATCTTTCCTATATGAAGAATTCCATATTCCCATAAGACGCATCTGCTTTCTCAAGATTTCCCAATAGGTATTTCTGGAAAAAGACATATCGCCCCTTGGGTTACCGACCAGAACCTGCCTCGATTTCGGCGCTCCCGCTTCAAGTCCGTATCTGATACTTTCGTTACTTCCGACGCACTCAAAATAAACAGAAACTCCGTTTGTCTTCTCTTTAAGCCATGCGACAGGGTCTGTAGTTCTGACATCGCAGTAATGCTCCGAAGCAATTCCAAGATCAAGCGCCTTCTCCCTATGACTGTCCTTGTTTCCGATAACATAGAGATTCGAAAATCCCATATCCATCAAAAGCATAACAACCATGAGCCCTATCGTTCCCATTCCGCAAACCGCAATCTTAACTTCGCAATCTGAAGGATCAATTCCGGCGCAGCCCGTTCTCACCGCATTGGCAGCAACGGCAAGCGGTTCTATCATAGCTCCCTCTTCAAAAGAGATGTTATCCACAAGCTCTATAAGGTTATCCACAGGAACACACACATATTCCGCAAAAGCTCCGTCTCGTCTTGAGCCGGTATAGTCATAGTTAAGGCAAAGATCTGTCTCTCCCTTTGCGCACATCTCGCATTTCCTGCAAGGAATCTTAGGCGAAACAGCAGCTCTCATTCCCTCAAGCTCCGAAGAAACATTCGCACCTGTCTTTACGACAACTCCCGAAAACTCATGTCCTGGAATAAGCGGCATCTTATGCGCGCCGGTCTCATAGACACGCGGCACGTCTGAACCACATATTCCAACGGCCATGACTTTAACAAGAACTTCGTTATCGCCGGGAGAAGGTATCTCCACCTCCTCATTTCTGATATCTCCTATGTCATGCAGTACCCATGCCTTCGACATTACTGCTTTTCCTCCTTAAGCTGCTTAAACCTGTCAAGGTCTGACGCTGTTGTCACTTTGAAATTCGCTTCGTTTCCGTGAATCATTGCAATGTCCATTCCCGCAATGATCGCCGGTTCCGTCGCACCATTTATGGAAAAGATCTTATCGGGCAAAAGAATCACATTTGCCTCATAGTATTTTTTATATTTAAAAAGCTCAGGCGCCTGACCTGCGTATACTTTCTGCCTGTCAAGAAGCTTTGAGACCGTCTTACCGTTCTCACTAAGATAAACCGTATCTTTCATGGAAATAACAGGCATAACACCGTCATGACCTGAAATTGCTCCGTAGCAGTCATCTAAAAGTTTCACATCAAGAAAAGGTCTTGCTGCATCATGAACAAGCACCGTATCCTTGTCGGAAACATCCTCAATATTCTCCTTCTTTGAGATATCGCGAAGAATTGCAGTCATTCCGCTTAATATCGACGCCTGCCTGTTTACCCCCGGCATGGCAAAGCCTTTTATCTTCTTCACATTAAGACCGGCCTTCTCGGCATCGGCCACAATCTCTTTTGTCCAATCATCTCCTGCAACCACATATACGTCATCGATGTGCTTGCACTCAAGAAGCGGCTTTATGGCATAAGTTGCCATCATATATCCGCCTGCACGCACATACTGTTTTGGTACATCTGATTCAGTCCTGGTACCGGTCCCCCCGGCCAAAAAAATCGCATGATTCATAATCTAAACCGCTTCCCTTTTACATATAATGTTAGTGGCCATAGCAACTAAGCCACGACCACCAAAAATGATTTTTTAGAACAGCTTTCTTCCGCCCCAAATGCAGATGCAAGCACCTACAACGGATATCAAAAGTCTTCCGATGAGACCATTTGCATTTAAATCGAGAAGTCCGAATACGAATCCTCCGACAAATCCACCGACTACTCCAAGAATTATGTTCTTAAGAGTTCCCGAAGATTCATTCATGATCTTGCTCGCAATAAAACCTGCAACAGCTCCCAATATAAGACTACCGATCAATCCCATTTTTTCCTCCATTCAAAAAAACAAAACGTTAACTATCATTTTATATGATACCGCATTTTTAGAAATTTCGGTACTTGATATTTTTTATGTAAAATGTAGAATATCCATATCAGAAAAAGGAGATTTCTATTATGCAGAATTATTCATACCAGACTCGCGGTGTCTGTGCAAAAAAGGTCGATTTTGATATCGAAGACGGCAAGCTTCACAACGTGAAATTCACAGGCGGATGTCCCGGCAACACAGTTGCCGTTGGCAAACTTCTTGAAGGAATGGACGCAGAAAAAGCTGTTGCCATCTTAAAAGGAAACGACTGCAACGGAAAAGGCACTTCATGCGCCGACCAGCTCGCAATCGCAGTAGAGCAGGCACTTGCAAACTAAATAGCAAAAATAAAAATAGCTGTTTTCAAATGACTAAGTCTTGAAAACAGCTATTTTTTATTCAATAGAATTATTCATCAAAATTTGATTGTTACAGGAGCCTCAGTAAATGAGCTAATAGTTGCTGTCGCATTCTTGAAATACAGCATCTGCATATTGTCATCATCTGCGCTGTACATTCCGTTAAGCTGAGGCATCTTCTCAAGCATTGCAACCTTAACATCGTGAGAATCATCATTGATAAGCTCTCCGGCTACACGGATCCATCTGCCATCCTTAAATGCGCAGATCTCAGCCTTGGGATTTGCTGCAAGCTGCTTAGAAACGTCTTTTACCTTACCTGTCTGAATGTAAAGCTTATCACCTGACAAAAGAACTGTGCCGAAAGGTCTTACTCTTGGCTGATCTCCGTCAACGGTTGCAAGATAATAAGTCTCTGCGTCATTTAAAAAATCATATACTTTCTGAATATCTGACATCTATTCACCCTCCAAATGTAAATCATTTTATTTCATAAACTTCATGTTAGTATAAAAAAACCGATGTGTAAATATACAATCTTGATTATATTATGCAAGAATATTCAAAAAATATCACGACTCACAGAAAACTCCTCCCACTGTTTTTCACAGTAGAGAGGAGCTTTCGGTTTCGTATCAGCTTTTTACTTTCTATTTTCTAATTCAATTATCATTATTAAACGTCTTTAATTATTTAATAAACTCATATGTAATCGTTCTGGGAGCTGTGCCCTGTCCGATGATACCGAATGAAATGAAGTTACCGTTCTCAATGTATGCATTCCAGAAGAAAGGAGTAATTACGTAATAATCGCCTTCTTCTTTGATTTCCATGCACCAGCTCTGGTTGATCTTGATTCCATCCTTCTTAATTCTGAGCTTCCATCCGTTTACTGTCTCACCTGAGTTATTGCTAACTCTGAAATCTACAAGATATCCTGAACCCCAGTCATTTACAGTGTGTGAAAGTGTAAGGTTTGACTTAGCGGGTGTAGGTGTCTCTGTGCTTCCACCGTTTCCGTTATCGGGTGCCGGTGTAGGTGTTGGAGTAGGTGTAGGTGTGGGTGTAGGTGTAGGTGTAGGTGTGGGTGTGGGTGTGGGTGTAGGTGTGCTTCCGTTACCCTGATCATCTACGCTTGCCTTCCAGCTTGCAATACTTACATCACCAACTTTACCAACAAATGCAAGTGTGTGTCTTCCTGTAATATTATCAAACTTCAATGTATAAGTTGCATATTTACCGTTTGTATTGGCAATCTTGATATTTCCAAGTGCCTTTCCGTCAACGCCACCGTCTCTGATTTCAACTACAGCGGGCTTATCTGCCTTTGCACTGATAGTGATTGATGTTGCGCCCTTCTTGAAATCTACATCAGTTACTGTGAAGTAGTCATCTGCTCCAAGGCTTGAAACAACTTTCTTTCCATCGTAATCTACATACTCGATGCCCTTTGTCTCACCATAGTTAACGCCTGTTGAGATCTCGTTGTAAGGGAAAAGAGTTGATCCTGAACCCTTCTTTGTATCCTCTGTCTTCTCAGGTGTAGGAGTAGGTGTGGGTGTTGGAGTAGGTGTAACTGTGCTTCCGTCATCCTTCTTCTCAGGTGCACTCATTGCCTTCCAACTTGCAATGCTTACATCTCCCATCTTTCCTACGAATGCGATTGTATGCTTTCCTGTAAGACCGTCAACCTGTACGCCGAATGTCTCATATTTTCCGTCTGTAGAATTAACCTTATATGTTCCGAGTACTTTTCCGTCAGCACCGCCTTCTCTAAGTTCTACCATAGCAGGCTTATCAGCCTTTGCTGTGATGAACATTGTTGCAACGCCCTTCTTGAAATCTACATCCTTTATTGTGAAGTAGTCACCGGAACCAAGGCTTGAAACAACCTTCTTTCCGTTGTAATCTACATATTCAATGCCCTTTGTCTCACCATAATTTACATCTGTTGAAATCTCATTGTAAGGGAAAAGAGTTGCTCCTGTTCCTGTCTTTCCTGTTGTATCTTCCTTCTTATCCGGTGTAGGTGTGGGAGTAGGTGTAACTGTACTTCCGTCATCCTTCTTCTCAGGTGCACTCATTGCCTTCCAGCTTGCAATGCTTGCATTTCCCATCTTTCCTACGAATGCGATTGTATGCTTTCCTGTAAGACCGTCAACCTGTACGCCGAATGTCTCATATTTTCCATCTGTAGAATTGATCTTAAATGTTCCGAGTACTTTTCCGTCTGCTCCGCCTTCTCTAAGCTCTACCATAGCAGGCTTATCAGACTTTGCAGAAATGAACATTGTTGCAACGCCCTTCTTGAAATCCACATCCTTTATTGTGAAGTAGTCACCGGAACCAAGGCTTGAAACTACCTTCTTTCCGTTGTAATCCACATATTCAATACCCTTTGTCTCACCATAATTTACATCTGTTGAGATTTCATTGTAAGGGAAAAGAGTTGCTCCTGTTCCTGTCTTTCCTGTTGTATCTTCAACCTTCTCAGGCTCTTTGTTATTGTCTCCCTGTGTATCCTTATCAGGAGTCTTTGACTTGTCGTCTGTCTTAGCGCCGGGTGCATGTAATGCCTTCCAGCTCTCAATGCTTACGTTACCAGCCTTACCTACGAATACAACGGCATGAGTTCCTGTAATATCGTTCTCCTCAGCCTTTACTGTTACTGTCTTGTACTCGCCGTCTGTAGAAGTAACTTTAACCTTACCAAGTACTGTTCCTTCAACGCCGTCAGCTCTGATTTCTAATGCTGAAGGCTCATCAGACTTAAGCGAAATATTAAATGCAGCTACACCCTTATCAAAAGTAAGGTTGTGTACTACATAGTAGTCGTCTTTCTCAAGGCTTGTAAGAACCTTTGAGTCCTTATTATCCTGCTGCTCGATTCCCTTAGATTCCTTAGAAATCTCTTCTGTCTTGATTACATCATAAGGTGAAACAAAATCTCCTTCACCTGTCTTTCCTGTCTCAGAATCAACAGGGAACTCTGTCTTAGCTTCATCCTCTGAAGATGCCTCTACAGCAGACCATTTATCAATAGCGAATGATCCCATCTTTCCAACAAAAGCGATGGTCTTCTTTCCATCAAGCTTTACAGATGAATCAAATACAAACTCCTTGTAATCGCCCTTTGTTGCACCAATCTTTGTCTTGGCGATGACGTCTCCGTCTGCTCCGCCTTCTCTAATCTCAAGTATAGATGCCGCATCGGCTTTTGCTGTTACCTTAAACTGTGATACTCCCTTAGAAAAGTTAACGTCCTTTACAATAAAATAATCACCGCTGTCGATGCTTGATACAGCCTTAACATCACCATCAGTAACTACCTTTGTTCCTGACTGTCCAAAATTTGTTTCTGCCTCTACCCCGTTATAAGGATTAAGCGCCGGCGCCGCGTTAACGTCTACGCTATTGTTAAGTATCAATAAGCCCCCCATGGCAATACTTGATAATAACGAAATCTGTCTTTTCATACATGTTACCTCCACATTTGTAAACTTGTTCCTTACAAATATTTTTATATATTAAATATTCTGTAATATTTGTTAGGATAAGACAGATTATAGCAGTAAACGATTAAGATGACTTGTCAGATATTGCTTTTCACTGCTCAAATATTGCTATTTGGTGAAATTTTGTTACTTTTCTTTTAACGTCGTATTATATCAAATAAACTTGTAATTAATATCGCATTTAATACGAGAATGTCTGTAAGAATTGCTTAAGTCTGTCAGTTTTTGGTCTGTCAAAAAACTCTTCGGGACTTCCTTCTTCGACAATCCTTCCGTTATCAATGAACACCATGCGGTCTGCAACAGCTCTTGCAAACTGCATTTCATGCGTCACAATGATCATTGTTCGCCCTTCTTTTGCCAAGGAAAGAACAACTTCAAGAACCTCGCGTACCATCTCAGGATCAAGTGCCGCCGTTATCTCATCAAGAAGAAGTATCTCCGGATGCATGATAAGTGCTCTTACTATCGCAACTCTCTGCTTCTGTCCACCTGATAACTGCCTGGGGTAATTATCTTTTTTGGTCAAAAGACCTACTCTCTCAAGCAAAGTCAGTGCCTCAGCTTCAACTTCCTTCTTATCTCTCTTTTTAACCTTAACAGGCGCAAGCATAAGATTCTGAAGCACGGTAAGATGCGGGAAAAGATCGTAGCTTTGGAATACCATGCCCGCTTTTTCCCTTATATTTCCTATGTTCTTGCTCGCAGCATCAACCTTCTGTCCGTCAAGCACGATCTCGCCGTCCTGAATATCTTCGAGCGCGTTAAGGCATCTTAAGAATGTACTTTTTCCGCAGCCCGAAGGACCGACGATCACGACAACTTCGCCTCTTTTTACAGTCAGATTCATATTCTCGAAAACTGTTATGTCTTCATATCTTTTGCTTACATTGTTAACTTTGAGTATCTCTTCCATATCAGTTCTCCCATTTCTTCTCTAAATATCTGGAAAGCATGCTGATTGGCCAGCAAGCTATAAAATACAATAAAAATATGACAAGGAACACGCCAAACGCTGCTGTAGGCGAAGCTTTCCTGTTTGCTTCGATTATCTGCTGTCCGACTTTCAAAACCTCGACGATTCCTATCATCATTACAAGACTCGTGGTCTTGATCATTCTCGTTATGAGATTTATCGACAGCGGAATCATGCGCCTGATTATCTGCGGCACAATAACATATCTGTACGTCTGAAGCCTGTTAAGTCCAAGCGAAATACTACTCTCGTACTGAATTGCAGGGATACTGAGAAGTGCCCCTCTCACAAGGTCCGCCATCTCCGCCGTTCCCCAGAACGAGAACACTATGACAGCCGCCGTCTCAGCCTCCAGACTTATTCCAAGCGCTTTAGTCGTTCCGAAGTACACGATGAAAAGAAGCACCATCTGCGGCATTATTCTTACAATCTCAAGATACACTCTCGAGATCACCGTAATTACAGGGTTCTTCAGCGCCATCAAAATTCCAAGAATAACTCCGAGCACAATACTTATCGCCACGGACACAAAGCTTATCTTAAGCGAAACCCCAAGCCCCGTAAGGAGCCTTAACATATTATTTCCTTTTAGCAAAACTTCAAATCCCATATGCTCACACTCCTAACGTCCTGAATCTGGCTTTTTTCTCTATGATGCTTCCAATTACGGAAACCGGAAGAAGCATTATTATGTAAAAGATAACCAGCAAAAACAGCGCTTCCGTCGTATCGTAGTATAGTCCTATCAGGTCTTTTGCCGTAAACATCAGATCCATAAGGCTTATCGCAGAAAATACGCTCGTCTCTTTTAGAAGGAATATCACATTTGCAAGTATTCCCGGAACGCTCTGTGAGATTGCCTGAGGAAGTATGACCGATAAAAAGAGCTGCTTCCTTGAAAGCCCAAGTGCAAGAGCGCTCTCTGTCTGCGACTTTGGCACACTCTCAAGTCCGCTTCTAAAAACTTCCGCCATATAACTTCCGCCAAGGAGCCCCAGCCCGACAAATCCACAAGTCTCCGCAGATATCGTAAGTCCCACCTTCGGAAGTCCGAAGTATATGAAAAAGAGCTGCACCAGAAGCGGTGTGTTTCTGAATAATTCTATGTACACAAGCGAGATTCCCGACAAAAACGGAATCTTAAAGTGCATAACAAATGCAGCAAAAAGACCTATGACAAGCGCCAGGAGAATACCAAGCCACCCTATCTTTACCGTCAGGATAAATGCTTCTATATATAAAGGTATGTAGGAAATAATAACGTCTAAGTTCATTTTGTGTTTCCTTTTAAACGCTGATTGGGAGAGCCCGAAAGCTCTCCCTCGCATATGTTATCAGTTATTTTTACTATAATATATTACTTTGCAGATGAAGCTTCTGTTGATGCTTCTGCTGCATCTGAAGATGCTGCGCTGCTTGCTTCCTCTGAAGAATCCGATGAAGCTTCTGATGACGTATCTGCTACTTTTCCGCCTTCAACTACAAGTGTCTCCTCGTAGTCTTTACCGTATGTATCGATAAGAGTTGCCTCATAATCAGCATGGAAGAAGTTCTCTTTGCCAAGGCTCTCAATCTCACCGTTGATCCAGTCAAGAAGTGTGCTGTTGCCCTTAGATACTGCGGGAGCGATAGTATCCTGACTTCCGAGTGAAGGAATACCTACTTCATATCCTGGATTCTCAATTGCATATGCAATAACCTCTGTATTGTCATTTGCCCAAGCCACACCTGTTCCGTTTTCAAAAGAAGTCTTTGCTGTTGCGTATGTATCGAACTTCTGAAGCTTGATATCGGGATAATTCTTTTCAAGATATGTCTCAGCTGTTGTTCCTGAGATAACAATAACCTGATCGTCAGGCTTGATCTCGCTGAGGTCCTTGATAACCTTATCTTTAGGTGAAACAACTCCGAGTGCCACGTTCATATAAGGAAGTGCGAAATCAACTTTTTCTGCTCTTTCTTCTGTAACCGTGAAGTTTGCAAGGACGATATCAACCTTACCTGTCTCGAGGTACTCAACTCTGCTTGCTGCCTCAGTAGATACGAAGTTGATCTTTACGCCGAGGTCTTCGCCGAGCTTATTAGCGAAGTAAACATCATAGCCCTGATATTCACCGTTCTCATCAACATATCCGAAGGGGTTCTTGTCTGAGAATACTCCGATGTTGATCTCTCCGCTTTCCTTTATCTCATCAAGTGTTCTATATACTTTGCTGTCACTCTGCTCCTGTGTTGCCGAAGCATCGCTGCTTGTCTGCTCTGCAGAACCTTCCTTCGCTGAAGCGGATCCGCATCCCGTAAGCGTTGCTACTCCAAGTGCAAGGGTAAGTGTTGCTGCCAAGATTTTTTTCAAATTGTTCTTTTTCATAATGTGTTTCTCCTCATCTAAAACTTAATCTAAAAATTCAGCTGTCAGATTTTTTAACGGGTCCCTTTCGTAATCACTGAACAAATATTACTTCCAATCACCTATCAGGTCAATAGGTTTTACGATAGGTAATCTTTATATCTTCTGATAGCTTGCGGTTATAGCCCGCATAACAGGCGCCATTCTGCCTCTCATAAGCGGCACTGCGTCAATTAATGCTGGAATATACAATGCATGTCTGATATAGTTACATCGAAGCCCTAAAACAATGAGACCTTGAACAATCAAGGCTTGTATGGAAAAGAGGTAAAAAAATGAAGAAGACAGTAACGACGTTACAACAACAAAAGTTGGAAGGCCGTAGAATCAGCATGCTCACATGCTACGACTACACTACCGCATGCCTTATGGAAGCGGCAGACGTAGACACAGTGCTGATAGGCGACTCTCTCGGAATGACCATGCTCGGTTATGACGACACTCTTCCCGTCACCATGGAAGACATGATCCATCACACCGCAGCCGTTTCAAGAGGTTTAAAAAACACCTTCCTAATCGCTGATATGCCCTTTATGTCATATCAGACGTCAATCTATGATGCCGTCGCAAATGCCGGCAGACTCATGAAAGAAGGCCACGCGCAGGCTGTTAAGCTTGAAGGTGGAGCAAAGGTCTGTGAACAGATTGAAGCAATCACCAAAGCGGACATTCCCGTGGTCGCACATCTTGGACTGACTCCACAGTCCGTAAATGCCTTTGGCGGTTTCAAAGTACAAGGCAAAAACGAAGCGCAGGCGAAACAGATTCTCGAAGATGCACTCGCAGTTGAGAAAGCAGGCGCATTCATGGTAGTTCTCGAATGTATTCCCGAAAAACTTGCAACACTTATAACGAAACGTCTTTCTATTCCGACTATCGGAATCGGTGCGGGCGCAGGATGCGACGGACAGGTACTTGTTTATCAGGACATGCTCGGAATGTTCGAAGGTATCAAACCCAAATTCGTAAAGCAGTTCGCACAGATTGGAAAAGAAATGAAGGAAGCCTTCAGCGCTTACGACGAAGCCGTGAAAGCAGGCGAATATCCTTCAAAAGAGCACTCCTTTGCAATTGACGATGATGTTATAAATGCGATTGATCCGGATTTTGCAATGCAGGAAGAAGCCCGTGCGATCTAACTTTCAAGACAAATCAAGATGCATCATAGAGAGGACAAACAAATGATAATTACAGAGACAATAGATGAAGTAAAAGAACATGTAAAAGAATGGAAGAAAGCAGGCTACTCTATAGGACTTGTTCCGACCATGGGATACCTTCACGAAGGTCACGCAAGCCTTATAAAAAGAGCCGTTGCAGAAAATGATAAGGTTATAGTAAGCGACTTCGTAAACCCAATCCAGTTCGGCGCAGATGAAGATCTCGCAACTTATCCAAGGGACTTCGAAGCTGACTGCACGCTGTGCGACGGGCTTGGCGCCGATCTTATCTTCCACCCCGAACCCGCTGAAATGTATGGCGATACATTCTTTTCACACGTAGGCGTAGATACTCTTTCAAAGGGACTCTGCGGAAAGAGCCGTCCCACTCACTTTAACGGTGTGTGCACAGTCGTGACCAAACTTTTTAACATTGCTGAGGCAGACAGAGCTTACTTTGGAGAAAAAGACTACCAGCAGCTTGCCATCGTTCGCAAGATGGTTTCAGATCTAAACTACAACATCGAGATCATCGGCTGCCCCATCATAAGGGAAAAAGACGGACTGGCCAAGAGCTCAAGGAACACTTATCTGAATCAGTCAGAAAGAAGCGCCGCCCTGATACTTCATAAAGCACTTACAAAGGGCGAAGAAATGGTCAGAAGCGGTGAAAAGAATGCGAAAAAGATCATCTCTGCGATCAAAGAAACAATCGAAACAGAGCCGCTTGCCAAGATCGACTATGTAGAGCTCGTCGATTCAGAAAAGCTCCAGCCCGTTGAAACAATAGAAGGTCCGATTCTTACAGCACTTGCTGTTTATATAGGAAAGACAAGGCTTATCGACAATTTCTTCGTTGATTCAGTCTGCGAATAAAACGCGGACATGATCAACGTCTACCGAAAACAATTGAATAAGGATGTATAGCATATGAATATAAACATGTTGAAAGGTAAGATACATCGTGCGACCATAACTCACGCCGAGCTTGATTACATAGGAAGCATCACCATCGACAGCTCTCTTATGGAAGCTGCGGGAATCCTTGAATACGAGCAGGTTCAGATTGTTGATGTACAGAACGGAAACCGCTTCGAGACATATACCATTGCGGGAGATGCAGGAAGCGGGATGATATGTCTTAACGGCGCAGCCGCAAGACAGGTGTGCGTCGGCGACAATGTGATAATTATGTCGTACTGCACAATTGATGCGCAAGACGCCAAGACTCACAAACCCACCGTGGTATTTGTGGATGAATCCAACAAACCTGCACGCATCACAAGATATGAGAAACACGGAAAACTTACAGATATGACATAAATATCTACTTAGACAAACAGGGCTGCCGCTATAGCGACAGCCCTGTAATCAACTAAAACTATTTATTCAGCATCGGCATATTTTGCTGCAAACTCAGAAATTGTACCGTCAGCGAGCATCTTATCGATTGCTTCGTTAATAGTCTTAAGAAGTTCTGTGTTACCCTTCTTAACTGCGATAGCATATTCCTCAGACTCAAAAGCACTTGGATCTTCTACAATAGTAAGACCTTCGTTGTCGCCAACAAAATCTTTTGCTGTAGCTGAGTCGATAACTACTACATCGCACTTGCCGTTTACAAGCTCAAGAATACACTCTGTACCTTTCTTGAATGCTTCATACTGATAGCCGAGATCCTTTACAACTGTCTCGCCTGTATAGCCCTGAACAACAGCAATTGCTTTGCCTTCCATATCTGCTGCAGTCTTGATGTCAGAACCCTCTTTAACAACCATAACCTGTGTTGCTGTATAGTAAGGAGTTGAGAAATCAACTGTCTTAGCTCTCTCTTCCGTAGCTGTCATACCTGCAATAGCGGCATCGATCTGACCGTTCTGAATTGCTACAAGAAGTGAATCAAATTCCATGTTGGCAATCTCAATATCTTTTCCTGAGATTTCACCAATCTTGGATGCGATAGCCATGTCGATTCCGTCATAACCGTCGATAACACCGTTTGTAGAAATGTACTCAAAAGGCGGGAACTCTGCGTTTGTTCCAAACACGATCTTGTTTGAAGACTTAGATCCGCAACCTGTGAGTGCAAGGACACCCATTACCAAAATAAGTGCAACTGACAATATTCTCTTTTTCATATTTATCTCCCTCTGTGCGCCGTTTATTATTTATAAGACCTTGCTCAAGAACAACTTTGCTCTCTCGCTGGTCGGGTGGCTGAATATCTGTTCCGGAGTTCCTTCCTCCATGATGACTCCCTCATCCATAAAAAGAACTCTGTTCGCAACTTCCCTTGCAAATCCCATCTCGTGAGTAACGATGACCATCGTCATTCCGGTCTCTGCAAGTTTCTTCATAACATCGAGAACTTCTCCTACCATCTCAGGATCAAGTGCCGATGTGGGTTCATCAAAAAGCATTACTTCCGGTTCCATCGCAAGCGCCCTTGCTATAGCAACACGCTGTTTCTGTCCACCGGAAAGCTGAATGGGATAATTGTCAGCTTTTTCCGAAAGGCCAACTCTCTCAAGAAGCTCTTTGGCCTTCTTCTCTGCATCAAGCTTAGTCATCTTACCGAGCTTAACCGGTGCATAAGTGATGTTATCAATAATAGTCATATGTGGGAAAAGATTGAAATGCTGGAATACCATTCCCATCTTCTGGCGGATCTTGTTGATATCCGTCGCCGGGTCATTTATCTTTTGACCATCAAGGAAAACCTCTCCCTCGGAGATCTCCTCAAGCTGATTGAGACAACGTAAAAACGTGCTCTTACCTGAACCTGAGGGACCGATGACAACTACCACTTCTCCCTGCTTGATGGAAGTGGTGATGCCGTTTAAAACTTCTAAATTCTCAAATTTCTTTTTAAGATTCTTTACTTCAATCATATCACTCATGGCATTCTCCTCATCGTATGTCCGACTTACGAAGAGTGTTCTCAACTCTCTTAAGTGCAAGTGTAAGTATCTTGATCAGTACATAGTAGATCACAGCAGTTCCGATCAAAGGCATAAATGCCAGGAATGTTGAACTCTTAATGAAATCGCCGGCCTTCTGAATATCCATAAGACCAACGTATCCTACGATAGCGGTTTCTTTTATAAGAACGATAAACTCGTTGCAAAGCGCGGGAAAAATATTCTTGATAGCCTGCGGGATAACAATACCCATAAGCGTCTGTCTCGCGTTAAGACCAAGCGATCTGCCGGCTTCGGTCTGCCCTTTATCGATCGACTGGATACCTGCGCGGACAATCTCAGAAACGTAAGCACCCGAATTTATTCCGAATGCGATCGCAGCGATGATCCACTTAGGCCAGCGAACACTTGCAAACACAACGAAATAGATGATCATAAGCTGTGTAACGGAAGGTGTTCCCCTTATGACATCCGTGTAAATTGTGCCGATAGTCTTAAGTATTTTATTGGTAGACATATTGCACATCGCGATCATAAAACCTATCACAATACCTATCGCAACGGCAACGAGTGAAACCTTGATAGTCACTCCGATACCGTCTATCAGCATCATGTATCTGTTCTCTTCAATAAAGCAACGGCTGAAATCCTCAGCCAGTTTTGCAAACCATTCTTTCATAAACTCAATTTCTCCCAGTAAATTCCTAATGAAAAATACCATATAATCATCAATTTTACAATATATTCAATTAATATCGCAAATATCGGGAAGTTTGCAAAACGGGCTGTGTTCTTTATATCAAATACATGTATACGATTCAGTATTTATCAGCATTTCAGCTGTATCATTTGTCGTCAAAAACCTTTACCCTCGCATGAATACATGTTACCATGATGAAATGTGGAGGTAATCATAAATTGAAATACGACATCTTAGGAAAGACAATCGGCCTCAGAAAAATGACCATCGATGATTGCGACAAGATCGTTGAATGGAGAAATAACGAGCGGGTAAGAGAGCGCTACGTTTATCGCGAGAAATTTTCTTTGGAAGCTCAGCAGAAATACTACAAAGAACAAGTTCAGACCAAAAATGTTTTCCAATATATGATATGCGAACTAAACAATAATGACCGCGCGATCGGTTCGGTTGTTTTTAAAGATTACAAGCCGGCAGACAGACAGATTGAATACGGCCTGTTCATCGGAGAAGACGACACTATCGGAAAAGGATACGGAAAAGAAACTGCGGAACTTAGCATGAAGCTTGGCTTTGATACATTCGAAGTCGACAGAATAATCAGCAGCATCTTTTGCGACAATATCCCCTCACTTGTTATCAACATAAAAGCAGGAATGCTTCCATGCATGATCTTACATGACGTCGAATGCACCGACGGCGAGAGAAAAGATATGATAATCGTTGAGGCGAAACGAGATAACACTTAAGAAAAAAGAGTGACCACCCTTTGAACTTTATCGGATGATCACTCTTTCTTTGTTATTAGTTTCGGCTAATTACTCTACAACTGTGAATGTAATAGGTGTTGCAGCTTCATAGTTCTTCCAATATTCTTTGAATTCTTTTTCGCCGCCTGTGAAATCTTTTGTGGCAGCTTCGTCAAAGCTGTTGGTCTCTCTTAAGAATCCTGAATATGTATTACCGTCTTTACTGATGTTATCTTTCACCATAAGACCGTCTCCGTCAGGATTTAAGAAAAGCGCCTCGTAGTAATCCGTATAGCACGCATACACCAAATCGTTTCCTACCGCTATCGGATACTCTTTTTCACTGGAAAAAGCATTACCGATATTCTTAACTATGCCACCTACTTCGCCGTAAAAAGCTACCTCTATTCCATGCTTCTCAGCGTCAACTGAATCTGTGATTGCAAGAACCTCGCCGTTGTAACCTTTAATCTTTATCTTTGTATATCCCTGGCCTTTTGTAAGATAAGAAATTATCTCATCATAGTCCTTAAACTTATCCTTTTTTGATGCCTCCTCAACAAATGAGCTTGGCATAAAATCACCGTCTGCATTATCCATCGCTATCTCATCAGCCGATGCTTCATCTTCTGAGCCCGTTTCAGCATCCGCTGTTTCCGGTTCATCTGCTTCAGGCTCAGCTACCTCTGCTGTCTCTGCCGGCTCCCCTGCGTCTTCGGATGTGCCAATCCCCGCGCATCCCGTAAATGTCAGCATTCCTGCCATAACTAAATAAGCAATTCTTTTTTTCATTTCTTTTTACTCCTCTTCCCCGTTAAAAAAATGTAAACATTGTAAAATAACAAATAAATAATATCACCCATTTGTGTTTTATCTGTGTATTTTATTATTGTGCTATAAATTTACAGATTATTCTCACCCCATCTTTTTAATTCGAGAAGAATAGGAATCAGACTCTTGGTCTTTATAGTAAGATTATATTCAACCCTCACAGGCATTTCATCATACTGCTTTCTCTCAACAAGGCCGTCTGCTTCAAGTTCTTTTAATGAATTCGCCAGCATCGTATTGGTGATTCCGTGTATAGAACGGCTCAATTCTCCGTATCTGACAACTTCATTCTTATCGATGACGCATAAGATCATAATCTTCCACTTGCCGCCGACGGTATCAATAACCTTTTTTAATCCGCAACCTTTTCCTGCGATATCTTCACATAATGGCTCGTGATTCTCTTTTTTTCTCATAGTATACTTTTCCTTACCAGATAACTAAAAACTGCGTACTTGATATAAAAATTATACCACATATAATAAAAGTATCGAATAGAAAAAACAAGTAGATCTTGAGATAAGGAGATTCATTATGAGAAAGGCTGCTGTTGACACAAACAGATGCGTAGCCTGCGGAGTGTGTGCGTTGCAATGTCCAAAGGAAGCAATCGGCATTTATAAAGGTAGTTACGCAGTTGTGGATGTCGCCAAATGCGTAGGATGCGGTATGTGCGAAAAAGCCTGCCCTTCAGGTTCTATTAATGTTGCGGAGGTACAAGATGTCATTAAATAAGAAAAAACACTGGTATGACTATCTTTGGATATGGACGATAGTTTATTTTGCGCTTGGTTTTTTCAATATCTTATTTGCCTGGCTTGGAATGATTGATTTCATACTTCCTTTAATATTTGCGGCAGTAGGCGGGAATAAATGGTTCTGCAATCATATGTGCGGAAGAGGGCAACTTTTCTGGGTACTTGGAAGAAACCTTAAGTGCTCACGAAGAAAGCCTGCTCCGAAGTGGATCTCATCAAAATGGTTCAGATATGGTTTCCTTACATTTTTTATGACAATGTTTGGATCCATGATCTTTCAGACATATCTTGTTTTCTCGGGAGCATCGACACTTAAGAAAGTGGTCAAACTCTTTTGGACATTTAAAGTACCATGGAAATGGGCGTATAATGGAAGTGTCCTACCGGATTGGGTGGCACAGTTTGGCTTTGGATTTTACAGTCTTATGCTGACATCCACGCTGATAGGCCTGATAGTAATGGCAATGTACAAAGAAAGAACCTGGTGTACTTTTTGTCCGATGGGAACTATGACACAGGGCATTTGCAAGATAAAGGCAAAGAAAGGTAGTGGATAATTATGACATTGAATGAAAGAGCCGATAAGGCTGTGGAACTCAAAAATTCCGGAATGTATAACTGTGCGCAGGCGGTAACTGCGGCATTGGCCGATGAGACGGGGCTAACTGAGGAGCAACTCAAACAGGTATCTGCCGGATTCTGCGCGGGAATGGGCAACCTTGAAGCAACCTGCGGCGCTTTGATAGGAGCAGGAATGATAGCGGGACTTAAGACAGAGGGCAAAGGAACTCTTGGCGTCACCAAACAGATTCAGGAAGAGTTTGGAAAAAGATGCGGTGCCTTGAAGTGCAAAGATCTAAAGGCAGTTACAGACGGAAAGCCATTATGCCCCTGTGAGACTTGCGTTAGAAACGCAGTAATGATCTACGGAGAAATCATGGGACTTTGATATAAGGTAAAAAATTTAACGTGTGCGATTTTGAAACACCATCAAAACCGCACACGTTATTTTTTATAAATACATTATCCCCACACTTCTTCTGCAATCTCTTTGACAAGCTTGAGCTTTGCCCACTGCTCTTCTTCCGTAAGCTTATTGCCTATCTCACAGGAAGCAAAGCCACACTGCGGGCTCAGGTAAAGTCTGTCGAGAGGAACATATTTTGCAGCTTCATGAATTCTGTCTATAACCTTCTGCTTATCTTCAAGCGCAGGAGTCTTGGTTGTGATAAGACCAAGAACAACTTTCTTGTCATCTGAAACCTTGGAAAGCGGAGCAAATCCGCCGGATCTCTCATCATCATACTCAAGGAAAAGCGCATTCACATTTTCTTTTGCAAACACGTAATCAGCAACGGTATCATAAGGTCCGCTGGTAAAATAGGTTGAGTGGTAATTACCTCTGCAGATATGTGAATTGATCACCATGTCGGCAGGCTTTCCTTCGAGCGCGAGATTGTTCACTCTAAGGAGCTGCTCTTTTACCTCCTCAAGATCTATTCCGAGAGACTTATATCTCTGCTTAGCCGCATCGCCGACAATCGCGCCCCATGTGCAGTCATCAAGCTGAAGATTACGGCATCCCGCATCGTAGAACTGCTTAATAACATCACGATATGCCTTTGCAATATCTTCGATAAGTTCATCGTTTGTAGGATAGAACTTCCTTGTTGTCTCAAAGTTTGCCGGTACGATCATCTGCTGGAAAGTCTGCGCAGGTGCAGGTATTGTATATTTCGCAACAGTGTTCTCATCCTCGAACTGCTTAAGGAACTTGTAGTATTCCACAAAAGGATGAGCCTTAGCTTTGATCTTGCCAACAAGATATGTATCATCGAGAACAGCCAGCTCACCGTTAAACTCAACGCCTTTGCCGGTAGCCTTGTGCTCCACGCCTTCAAAGCCCCACATAAAGTCAAGATGCCAGAAGGTCCTTCTGAACTCTCCGTCTGTTATCACATGAAATCCAAGCTCTTTCTGCTTTGCAACTACCTTAGTAATCTCATCATTGATAACTTTATCAAGTTCTTCCTTGCCAATCTTGCCTTCCGCAAACGCTGCCTTAGCGTCCTTAAGCGCCTTAGGTCTCAAAAAGCTTCCAACAAAATCATATCTGAACGGTGTCTGTAAACTACTCATCTTATATCTCCTCTTCAAGCTAAATATTATAGGCAAAATAATATACCTACCAAAGTGATAGGTATAATATATTTTTTGTTGGGTTATCGATAGATTTTATCTATGGAAAGGAGACGTTGGTGATTTAATTCTATAATGCTTCTTTGATTGCATCAATCAGTGTAATGTCAGCCGGAAGCCAATCAACATCGCCAAGTTGCTCCTTTGTAAGCCATCTTGCTGCCTCATGCTCATTGAGAACGAGATTCCCCTTCAGAATGTCTGACCAGAAACAATCCATTGATAAATGAAACGTCGGGTAATCATATTCGATTGTATCAATTAACTCACCAACACTTATTTCTGTGTCAAGTTCCTCACGAATTTCTCGTTTTAATGCTTCCTGAGGAGTTTCACCTTCTTCAATCTTTCCACCCGGAAATTCCCATCCATCCTTATATTCGCCATATCCCCTTTGGGTTGCAAATATTATTGGATTTCCTTCTTCATTTTCTGCTTTTATTACTGCCGCAACTACGCGTATGGTTTTCATTTTTACTCCCTTCAACTACTTTGATAAATACTCGTACAAATCCTCTCTGACAGATTGTTTTAATTGCAAATGAAAATTCATTATTGGCAATGCTTCGCCTTCATCATTTTTTATGCTCGTCTGCTGCCAGAATACAGGTGTTACTTCTCCCATATAGTAAAAATCCGCACCTTCATCATCACTTTTCTTTATAAATAAGAATAGCTTTTCCCCATTTTCATTTGCATGAATAATCTGCTGAGTTTCTTTGCTTTCCAAAGACACTCTGCTTCGAGTCATCCAATTAAATAACTGCTCATTTATAAAATGATCAGGATAATTCGTAGAACTTGATATGTCTTCATTTTTATTATATGTAACAAAAATCGGACAAGTACCATATTTATATCTATAACCGTAAACAGTTGAACTGTCATCTTTTTCCCAATTCAAGATTCTGCATACATCTTTCCTTGAATATTTCCTATAAAGAACAAGATTATTTTCATCTGCTTCCTTATAATTATCTTTATACCTAAGTAGCCCAAATTCAATTGTTTCTTTTAATTGCTTTTCAAATTGCTTATCTACAAGTGCCTGCGCATAAGCTTTTGCTCTTTTAAGTCTTCTCTCTTTTGCCTCCTCTTCATCAATCCACTCCACAAGATCATACTTAGTTTTATCTGCCTTTGAGTTAAGCCATGATAAGCTAATTATGTTCATTGCAGAATCATAATCTTCTTCCCTATATGTTCCTCCGACAGCTTCCAAAGACTCTTTGAACCTCATGTTGTCAATAACTCCTTGGCTTCCTTCCAGCAACGACTTGAGAATTATTAGCTCATGTGGTCTTTTTCCATTCATAAGAAACTGCGAAACAAAGGCAAGCATCTCCTCTTGTTCCTTAGAAAAAAGAATCTTGTAATAAGGTTCAATCCTTTTTAAAAATGAATGATACGATTCTTTTGTATATTCGATAAACAGCATCGGATCAATTTCACCATAATTATAAAAGTCTATGATAGATGGTATTCTTCCCAATCTATCTTTTAACAGCTCATATTTTTCCTTAAGCATCGCAAGGCGTAAAGTAGACTTATCGATAGACTCAAAAATCCTTTGTTTGCTTACCATATCAAAGTGCACTGTTGATGCACCCGGAATAACTCTCCCGCCTTCCATAACATATCTGCGAATATTGTCTTTGTTGTATGTTCTGTCACCTGACAACGCTATGGGAATCATGAAATTATTGTTATAATTCCCGATAAAATCCAGTATTACCGTAAATTCTTTTCCATCAGCCTTACGAAGTCCTCTACCAAGCTGCTGAATAAATACTATAGGAGACTGTGTGGGTCTTAGCATTATAACCTGATTAACTTCTACTATATCTACACCTTCATTAAGAATTTCCACAGATAAAATATAGTCAAGCGGTCCATTATCATTTATATATGAAACATCTTCATTTTCATACATCGCCAATCTTTCAAATGCATCTTCTCGCTCCGACTCTGATGCACTTCCGTTAAGCGCTATTGTTCTGTAGTACTTTCCCGTAGCCGGATTGATGGTATGATTCATCTTCTCTGAAAGGGTCTCAGACTCTTTTATTGAACTACAGAATATCAATCCTTTTATTCTGTCCCCGCTATATCCATAATAATTTGCCTGCTCAACAATATGCTTTACTCGCTCATCACAAGTTAATACCGAAAAATCACGATTTTGATCATCACCAATAATAGAAATATCAGTTATGCCAAAATAGTGAAACGGGCATAACAGATCTTCTTCCATAGCCTGCTGCAATCTTATCTCATACGCAATCTGATGATTAAACAACTCATATACATTGCGACCTTCAACATTATCATCACGCTTATCAGGTGTAGCGGTCATTCCCAGCCACAATTTAGGCGTAAAATGATTCATGACCTTCTGATATGTTGCCGCAGGAACATGATGTGCTTCATCGAGACATATTGCATCAAAATGATCAGAAGCATATTGAAGCAAATGTTCATCTCTATTCAAGGTTTGAACTGTCGCAAACACAAAATCAGCATCATAATCGCTGCTTCCTGCTCCAACAAGTCCCATAGTCACAGACTTCCCAAATACCTTTTCATATGATTTCTTAGTTTGCCTGGCAAGTTGGCCTCTGTGCACAAGAAAAAGAACCCGCTTATAGCCAAGTTCACGCATGGCAAAAGCTGACGCATATGTTTTTCCCGTTCCGGTTGCAGATATAAGAAGAGCCTTTTTCTCTCCCGCGCTGATTATTTTTCGCAGATTAGTTATAAAACCAACCTGCATACTATTTGGTTTTAATCTATATTTTTCAAGCGAAACAAGTTCTTCTTTTTTGGCAATGTCACGCTGATGTCTTATTATCTGATACTTTTGCTTGTACTCTTCAATAAAGCCATCAAAATCTCTAGCATACGGAGACTCCCAAAGCCGCTCAAACTCTTCAATAATCTGCTTTGAAACTTCTCCGTCTATTGTTGAAACAATCTTAGTATTCCATTCATAGTTCTGCTTCAGAGCTCCGCCTGTCATGTTGGAACTTCCAATTATTATTCTATAAACTTCTTCATTTCTAAAAATATATCCCTTTGTATGAAAGCCTTCACCTGAACTTTCCGAGTCATATATTTTCAAAGTAATATTTGAAAGGGAATTCAATTTTTCAAGCGCCTTGGGTTCGCTGAAATTCAAATAATTCGTTGTAAGGATTTCTCCTTTTATCCCCTTTTTTTCTAATTCATTAAGCGTCAGTAAAAGAGGTGTTATTCCACCAAGCGTAATAAATGCAACACTAATCCTAAAGGAATCACATACTGAAAGCTCATCTTCGATAGATGAGAGGACTTTCTTTCCTTCTTTATAGTTATTTGAAATAAACTGAGGCCTATACCTCTCGTTAGAAACGATAGATCCGTCAATATAGGCTGTTTCTAATCCTTTTCTTAATTCAATAATGGAATTTCCCATAATATCCCCCTTTAGAAAAACCCTTACTTCAAGTATAGTTGCATATAAATGTGCGATCAAACACTTTTTCGCTATATACAAAATGCACCTCAGACGCTGTCTCTCCTTCAGCATCTAAGGTGCATTTTTCACGTATTCTTTTTAACCATCTCTTACTTTGCTACTCTGCCCTCTGCCTTACCGTATTCATTGTAATGTTTTAAAAGCTTGTCTCCGTCTGCGCCTATTGCAGTCTGGAGATCTACATTATTGGTGTAATAAGCATATGCATTAAACTCGTCCGTATTACCCTTGTACGTCTTGAGTGCTTCAACTACACCGTTTGCCGCATTGGTCTGTGGAGCCTGTGCTGTACTTGCCGTAGCGAGCTTAGGTGGCTTACATACTTTGCATGCTTCATAACCTTTATCTACTGCGCTCTGAAGAGTTGTCTGTATCTTACTTTTACCAAGACTTCTGCAACCATCTGCGTGATATTTTGTTCCCGTCTTAGTTGTATATACAACAGTATCGCCATTTGAAGCAGCTGTAGAAGTCGTTGTAGTAGCAGTTGTTTTTGCAGGTGCTGCTACCGCATTAGCCTGAAGCGCTGCTGCCTGACTTGTTGAATCAAGCTTGGGCGGCTTACATTTTTTGCATGCTTCATAGCCTTTATCTACAGCATCCTGAAGAGTAGTCGCTATCTTACTCTTGCTAAGACTGCTACATCCATCTGAATGATATTTTTCACCTGTCTTAGTGAGATAAACGGTAGTATCTCCGCCTGCAGCGCTAACCTTTATATCACCCGTGATGAACGTTCCAACTACCATGAGAAAAGCTGTAATCACAGCAAGATTTCTTTTCACAAGCAACTTCATTGGCAATACCTCTCTTTCGAAATAATGTAATTGAAATTATATATAGCTTCGCCTGTGAATGAAACAAACTTGGAGTTAAAAGAATATAAAATAAAAAGGGCAAATAATTAAAAGAGAAAAAATAAACTTCAGACGCTGCTTCTACCGCAGTGCCAGAAGTTTTTCGGATAATCGATTTTCGTGAGGGGCTACCTTCGTGAGGCCCACTCGTGAGGTTTTAGCCTTAAATAATTAAAAAAACAGGATTGATCAACATAGTCTGTTGGTTAATCCTGTTTCTTTTTGAAGGATCATTGTCCTTCTTTCTTCCTTCTCGTATGATACTTTTTGCCGAAAATACACTTAAGAAGGATACATGAATAGTATCACAGATTCAAGGTCAGACTAAAACTATCACCATTGAAACCGGACCTGTAGCTCATTACTGCCCTAATTGCGGCTACAGGATGTATTCAAGAGGTGTGAAAAAGCGGAAGGTTAATCATCCTATTCTTCAGGATAACTACTCGCTTATCATTATTCTGAAACAGCGACGATGGTGCTGCACAAATCCTGAGTGCCTTTATGACATTAGTGAAAACTTCAAGTTCGTAAGTAAACGTCGCCGCACATCCAATACTACGGATATGCTGATAGTAAGTGCATACAGAAATCTTATGGAAACATCTGTCTCTATTGCCAGGAAGTTCCATGTTTCAGATTCTCATGCACATGAAGTATTCGACAGGTATTAGTGACAAGTATACCCTTGCCCATCATCCTTGAAGCAATCTGGGTGTTCTTTCCGCCGGGAGCAGCGCATAGATCAAGAATCTTCTCTCCGGACTTTGGATCAAGATATGATACCTGAGACATGGCGCTTGGCTCCTGAATGATTAAGGATTTCTGCAGCATGATTTTTTAATCATCTACAAGTTCGCTTTTTCCTTCAGAAGAAAATTCATCATCTTTTACATGAAGAATAGCCTGTTTTAAAGGATTTATCCTTATTGCTTTTAAAGGCTCCTTTTCCAATGCTTTTTCAAAATCATCGTACTCATCACCGAGCATTGATCTTATTCTGTTTTCAAATAATTTATCTAAACTCATAGCGCTTATTATATCATATATATTAGATTGATTGACTTTTATAATAATTTAGTTTATTCTTGAGTTTATTCTCAAGACGTAAAGGAGTAATTCATGAAGAATTCATCAATCACTACCCCCCGACAATATGATATAAAGTTTATATGCTTACTTTTTTTCGGTTGCTTTTTGAGACTTTTCTACATCGGAAACATTCCCGGTAATACAGCCTTATACTCTGATGAGATTTTTTCCGGATATGAAGCCTGGTCTATGCTTCATTACGGTTACGATTATCTTGGTTATCATTTCCCTGTATATTTACCCTGTTGGGGCAGCGGAATGAGCGTTATGCAAGCTCTTTGCCAGATGCCATTCATAGGGATATTCGGTTTAAATTCATTTGCTCTTCGTTTACCTGCAGCTATTCTGGGCTGTATCACTCTTTATGCTTTTTATTATATATGCAAAGAGATAAAAGATAACAATTTTGCTTACTTCGCGACTTTTATACTTTGCATTATGCCCTGGCATATCATGCAAAGCCGCTGGGGGCTGGACTGCAATTATTTCGCAGGATTCATCACTATTTCGATTGCACTTTTTATAAAATCCACACACAACAAAAAGTTTCTCCCTTTAGCATTTTGCTTTTTGGGACTGACATTATACACTTATGCTCTACCCTGGATTGTAATGCCAATATTTGTCTTAGGTGTACTTGTATATTTTCTTATGAATAGAAATATAGTTATAGACAAATATCTTATTTTGTCTGTCGCCATTTTAATATTGCTTGCTTTTCCTCTGTTTCTGTTTTTACTTGTAAATTATGATGTGATACCTGAAATAAGAACTTCTGTAATATCAATTCCAAGGCTTTCTAAATTCAGAAATGACGAGCTTATTACCTCAGTAAAATCGCTACTTAAGAATTTTTATAATTCATTTTTGCTGTTTGTTTCTCAGAATGATGGCCGCGTAAGTGATGTAACACCGCTTTTCGGATTATATTATAAATTCAGTAATCCATTTATACTTATTGGCTTAGTCAAATGTATCATCGATATACACGAAGCATTTAAAAAGAAAGTCGCTGATTTTTCATTTATTATCTTTCTCTTGTTTATTTGCTCCGTCATACTAAGCGCTACAACAGAAATATACTTCAGCAGAATAAATATAATCCACATTCCCATGACATATTTTTGTGCTTACGGACTGTGGAGCATAATAGATATTTTAAAGCATCATTCAAAGGAAATTGTAATAATCACCTACTCTCTGGCATGTATTATTTTCATCATATATTATTTTACATACCATGATGATGCCGTGGCAGAAGCCTATGATGATGGTTGCAAGCAGGCTCTTTCCTATGTCAGTGAAATAACAGAGCCTGATTCGCAAGCTGAAGTACATCTTTTATCTGGGGTCTTCTTTACTCATGTAATATTTTATACAGAATATCCAACCGACCGGTTTATGCAGGATGTAGATTATGCCGACTTTGAAGTGACAGGTGGCAATATGATTCCAAGAAAATTTGGAAAATACGATCTCACCCATTATGTTGAAGGAGCTCCGCTGACTGATCCCGTAAAAGGTGATATTTATATATGTTCTCATTCAGATAAAGAATCAGTTAAATATCTTGAAAAAAATAATATGAATATAAAACACTTTTCAACCATTGTAGTGGGTGTGGCTGAATAACCTGATTCTTCTGATAAAATAAGCCTTTTTGAATTACCTATTCATATAAAAAATCCGGTAAGTCTATTAAAAATCGGGTAATCGATTTTAATGAGGGGCTACCTTCGTGAGGGTTTATGCCTTTTATAATCAAAAACAGGATTAATCAACATAGTCTGTTGGTTAATCCTGTTTCCTTTTTCGAAGGATCATTGTCCTTCTTTCTTCCTTCTCGTATGATACTTTTTGTGGAAAATACACTAAAGAAGGATACATGAATAGTATCACAGATTTATTAGACCTTGAAGATGCCGACCTCTGTATCACAGAAACCCAGATTCAAGGTCAGACTAAAACTATCACCATCGAGACAAAACCAGTAGCTCATTACTGCCCTAACTGCGGCTACAGGATGTATTCAAGAGGTGTCAAAAAACGAAAAGTTAATCATCCTATTCTTCAGGACAACTACGGGAAATGAAATCTTCTTCTCTTTTACCCGCACATGAAATGCACCCCGAACGCTGTCTCTCCTGCAGCATCCGAGGTGCATTTTTCACGAACCCTATCTTCTCTTTTCTTCTTTTGCGATTCTTTCCTCTTCCTTACCCTGTTCGATAAAGTGCTCCAGAAGGGCATCACCGTCGGGGCCGATCTCAATCTGGAGATCAATATTGTTCATGTAGTAAGTGTATGCGTTGAACTCTTTGGTGTTTCCTTCGTAGGTCTTTAGTGCTTCAATTTCTTCTTCAACTTCACTTGTAAGCGGAACCGTATCAAGTGCTACGGGGTAGCAGTTTCTGCATGGTTTATAGCCATCGTCTATCGCCTCCTGAAGTGTTATCGAAATGCAGCTCTTACGAAGACTGTTACAACCTGAGCTATGATAACAATCGCCTGTCTTGGTAACATACACGGTAGTATCACTACTTGCTCCCGCGCCTGCAGCATTGCTTTTTACCTCACCCGTTACAAACATTGCGGCAATCACGAGAAACGCTGTTATCACAGATAGATTTCTTTTCACAAACATCTCAATTGCATTTCCTCACTTTCTACAAATTATGTAATTGCAATTATAATCATGAGCACCGACAAATGAAACAAACTCGGGATAAAAAGAATGTAAAAATATTTTCCCTAAAAATAAAAAAAGTATAGAAAAAATGCACTTCTTATGCTGATCTCTCCTGCAGCATATGAAATGCATTTTTCCCTGACTCTTTCCTTTTGCGTTATACCTCAGCCTTACCCTATCACTTCAACGTTAAATAATGATCAGGTTGGCCTATCCTGCCTACGCCCGGTACAGTCCATAAGCTCGAACACTGCATACCGAAACGCGACTGGGAAGTATGTAATTGCAATTATATATGTTCGGGTCACCAAATAAAACAAAAATGAAATTAAAAGATTATAAATTAATTTTTATTGATTGAGCGCAACGCAAAAACCATTAATCTGCGCGTCTTTCTCAGCGTTTGGCGCTGCTTTGGGATCTATAAAAATTGAAGTAGCTTCAAAGCCGGGTATCTCGAGAAACTTCGCAAGTTTATTGATAGCTTTTTCTCCACCCGATCCGGCCATGCAGGCATATGCGCAGAACCTTTTTCCCGCGAGGTTTTTTCTGTTATCCTCGACGAAAGTACGAATCGGCGGTGTGATAGTTCCTGCCCACACAGGGAAACCAAAAATGATGCGGTCATACTTTGAAAAATCAACACTGTAATCTTCAAGCTCAGGCTTTTCCGCCATGAGCGCACTCTTTCCGCCCCAGAAGAACTTTGCAAAACCCTTGTCGTTATAGGCTTTCTTGGGCACAAGGCGAAGTGTATCGGCATCTACCTTTTCTTTTACCTTGTCTGCAACATACTGCGTGTTTCCTTCCATTGAGTAGTAAACTATCAGCGTCTTCATGCGACCTCCCTCTCTCTTCAATTGTCAGCTTCCTTAATAGAAAAATTATACAGTATGTTGATGTCTAAATGTATAAAATATGTTGAGATAAAGATAAAAGTCGTCATTTTTTACTTGCCGCAATATTTCTTTATGGCCTTGTACGCAAATTCTGCAGTTCCGGCGCCGCCAAATTTATCGATGTTCTGAGTAAACTCACCACCTCCGGCATACATTTTTCCCAATCCGAATAGGATCTCATCAGTGCAGGTATACATATTCTCGGTAATGAAACTCTGAAGTTTCTTAACCTGCGCCTGTGCCTCGCCGGAAGAAGGCTCTCTATCCTTGATTTCGCCAAACTCTTCAAAGATCTTCATGAGTCCGTCCATGAGTTTTCTTTCATCTTCCTTGCTACGATTCTTACTTTTTTCTTCGTATTCTTTATATGCAGGTGTCCCGCCCCACTGCTCCTTGGCTTTTCTTGAATATTCATCGAGCTTACTCGAATCAAATGCTGTCCAATTCATATTCTTTACTCCTCTCGCTTTTAATCCGCGGCACATATTGATCAGGTTTTCGATATGTTCCTTCTTTAACATAAGAAGCTCAATCTGCTGATCAAGTGCCTTTGTCTTATCAAAATCCGATCGGTTTACAATTTCTTTGATATCTTTTAGCGGAAATTCCAGCTCTTTAAACAGCAAAATCTGATGTAGTTTTTCCAGTGCCGTATCGTCATACAGCCTGTATCCGGCTTCCGTATACTTCGTTGGCCCAAGAAGCCCTATTTTGTCGTAATACTGCAGCGTGCGTATACTCACCCCTGTCAGCTTACTCACTTCATTTACTGTTCGCATTGCCGTTACCTCCTTCACGTGTAATTAAATCTTAAACCATTACGTTGCGTCATAGTCAATATAAAAATTTCTCCTACCAAAATTTATCTTTTTGATAGGGGACACACATGCTTCATTATAAAGTTATTTTGTGGCTCGTTCCATCTTCACATGAGGAATCCCGTCCTCCATAAAGACATCTGATACGACTTCAAAGCCTTCTTTAGCATAGTAGCCAATGGCATACTCCTGAGCTTCAAGATATATTTTTTTTGCGCCAAGCTGTTCTGTCGCTATCTCTACGCCCTTATGAAGAATCTCTCGACCTATTCCTTTGCCGTGTTCAAGCGTCACAACTCTTCCAATCTGTGCAACGCCTGCTGCCTTGTCATTCCAGAATACCCTAAGGCATCCGGCCACACGACCACTGTCATTTATGCAAAAGACATGAATCGCGTCCTGATCTTTATCGTCAAGGTCTTGGTATATGCACTCCTGCTCGGTTACGAATATCTCGAATCTAGTTTTCAATATTTCATAGAGCTCGCGTGTGCTAAGCTCATTGAAATGTTTTACGATCAATTCCATAATCAGTTAGTCCTTATCAGAATTTAAGATTGTCACCGAGTACCGGAACTTTGCTTGCAAAGAATGAAAATTCTCCACTATCCAGAAGATTTCCGTTATCGTCGGTAACTCTGATGTCGAATACAAGGATGTGCTTACCTGTCTTAAGCTTCATGCACTCGCAGTAGATATACTCAGTGTTTACTGCAGGAAGTAAGAAGTTCAGATTCGCTGAAACGGTCGTAACATAATGCCCGCTCATGCTTCCTGTTGCCCCTGCCATTGCATCGACAAATGAAAGAAGTGCTCCGCCATGGATGCTTCCGTATGTGTTATGCAATCTTGAATCAGCTTTAATTCTGGCTTTACTGTATGTTGAGCTTAATTCCAATATTTCAAAACCTATAAATTTATTGTATTCGTTTGCATATAATTCAGGGATTATCTTTTCCCTCATTGCATTTTCTTTTTCTGTGTGTGTTGGTCTCATTTTGGTACTCTCCTTCTTTCCTATTACTTAGCATTCGCATACTCTTTGTATCTTCTTAAAAAAGTCGATTTACTTATTCCAAGCATTTTGGATGCCTCTGCGCTTTTTATTTTTTTAGCCGAATAATCCAAGAATATATCTTGCGCGGCTAGTTTGTCTATCCTTATTCTTCCTCTGCCCTTATAATTGCCTTTCTTAGCCGAAGCGGCAATTCCTGCATTTCTGCGGGAATCATGGAATCTTCGTTCTGTACTATATATTGCCATCAATAACTCAAAGTACTGTTTTCTGTTTTTATCATCCACTTTAAATTCCGGTGTTATCACAGTATTTCCATAACATATAGCATCTAACATTTTTCTGCATATAACCGCACTTCGGTTTCCGAGAGCGTTTACCGAATCTGCTTCTATTGTTTTATCCTCCGGTCTTTGAACAAAAAGCTTATCGCCGGAATACTGAGTTTTTGTTCTTATAAGCCACTCTAACTGATTCAAATATTGCATATCGCAATCTTTTAGCAGCTTCCAAAGATCCTCGCGATTCTTCCCCGGAGCCCTTTCACTGATAAAGACAGGCACTATATTTTCTCTTATATACGTCTTCTTTTTAAGACTCAGATCTATTCCGGGTATCCCCTGAAAATCTTTTACAGACAAAAGACTAATAACACTATAGTTAGGCTTTATCTTATATATAAAGCTTTCATCTTCGCGTTCGGTATAAAGAATTTCAGCGACCTTATAAGTAATATTGTATTCATCTTTTAAACAAATATCTCCACGTGTCGTTATTTCTCTCATCTTAATTAACCTCTTATCGTAAGTCTGTCAAAAGACTCTTTGAGAATTTTATCATAAAATCTAATGAGTTTTCGCGTCAATAGAGTTCCGTTTTAATTTTGACGCGCTTCAACTTTATGCTATAATTTCATCTGCGTCAAAATTAAATTGGAACTCTATTGACGCACTTTTATTTATAAAAATAGGCAGCTATTCATTGCAAATAGCTGCCCCACACTTTATTCACTCCCATTTTTTCCACACATCAGGCTGATATCCGAGTGTAGACTGCTTACCATTTCTAACTACAGGAGTCTTGATTATGTGTTGGTTCTCAAGCAGCTTCTCGAGCTTATCCTCGTCAGCTATGTACTGCATGAGCGCGACGGCGTCTTTATCTTTTGCATCGGGATTGATCATTCCCATAATTCCGCCGTTGGCGCTTGCGACAGATGTGAGTTCTCCCTTACTCATGCCCTTTTCTTTCATGTCTATGAACTGTATTTTTATACCGCGTTCCTTGAAGAATCGCTCGGCTTTCTTGGTGTCGTTACACTTTTTTGTTCCAAATATCTGTATATTCATTTCTTTTCCTCACTTATAACTTCTTAATATGTCCAGTCCCAGCAAAAGAGCTTTCTCGTGCGAATCCATCCCGAAATCGCGAAGATCGTATTCATGCACATTTGCAAGTGAATCTGCGGTAAACAGGAACTGTCCGAACTTTGCTCCACGCTTTCTGCAGCAGGCGGCGAGCGCCGAGCACTCCATCTCGACTACAGAACAGCCTTCTTCCAAGCGGTACTTCACCATATCTTTTGTCTCCCTGAAAAAGCCGTCGGTTGACCAGGTTGTGCAGGTCACAAAAGGAAGGTTGTGGGATTTGAAGCAGTTCTCGATAACAGATATCGGCTCTTCATCAAGCTCTATATATCTTGAAGCAGGCAAATACTGATAAGATGTGCCTTCGCCGCGAAGTGCTCTTGTCGGAACAAGAAACGCATTCTCGGGTATATCCGCCAAAACTCCGCATGAACCGACCGCGATTACTTTTTTACACCCGCAATTAACAAGAAAATCCATCAGTCCCGTTGCGGCGGGAGCGCCAATTGTCGGCTGGACAAGGCAAATATCCTCTTCTTCCTCATGCAATATATAAACGTTCACGTTATGTGAGACGGTGATGTATTCATTTGCAATTTCCGCATCATGCTCTTTTGCATAATTATGTACAACATCCCCAAGGAAAGCAAACAAGCACTTCTCCGGAAGCTTCAAGTCCTCATTACCATGATTCGGTGTAATTACCTCCAATGAGCTGTCATCATATTCAAGTAAAGGTATCTCATTTTTTATGATCATATTGTCGCTCCTTATAAAGTCAATTTACTTAATATAAATACTAATTCCCATAACCGTCAACAAGTTTCTTAAAAATTGATAAAAAGTCTATAAATATGCATTATTTTGACAATTTTCATTGTAAAATTGAAATTGACCCCTTTATTGAGATTATTTCTTTTTTTTATTGATTTAATGATAATTTTCCATCAAATAAAAAAGGTTTCTTGATTTCTTCAAGGAGGTATCTATGGCGGCGAAATCTAATGTTAGTAGCAAAAATGCAAGCAGTAACATCAGTTTCAAAGACAGCATCAAGACAAAACTGGTCGCAATCTTACTGGCAGTTGCAGCAGTTCCTCTTACAATTGCCGTAATCGTAAGCTACCAGACTTCCACAACCAAGGCAAAGAATGATGCCTTAAACCTTCTTACTTCTGATGCAAAAGTGGTTGAAGGTAAGTTTTCAACAATTGTTCAGCAGAATGTAATAGCACTTCAGACCTGTGCTTCAGCGCAAAGTACTATAGATTATTTGAAAACTTTTAATATGAGCGGTGCTGACAAAAAAGCTGAACTTATCATGGCTCAGATGGATGCCATCAATACAAACATCAATGATGGTAATACCAACTGTATCCTTTCTATTTCCACCGGTGATCAGCTTCTTAGAACCGACCGCAAAGAGTTCACAAACATAGCTGACAGAGCATATTTCCAGGAATGTTGGGCCAACAAAGCCATCGCTGTTTCTGAGATTGTCGTAAGTAAAGCGGCCGGAAACAGAATTGTTATAATAATTGTTCCCGTTATCGATACCGAATCGGGTGAAATGATTGGTTCTCTGCAGCGAAGCTTCGATCTTAATGTATTGCATGGTTTCCTTGCAGACAACGTAAAGAACGGATATATCCTTGATAAAGCAGGAACAGTAGCTGCACATTCACAGTTTGAGATAACTCCTGAGGACGAGCCAATCGTACACACAGATGAAGAATACATGACTTCTTCACTTTCAAGTAACACCTTTGACAGTGTGATTGATGGCAAGCTCACTTACACGGCATGGATAAAAGAGCCTACAACAGGATTTGTAGTTGCCGTTTCCGAGACAAACTCAGAGATAATGGGACCCGCAATCCGTTCCGCTCTTACAGTTATAATAATCGGAATAATCCTCCTTGTTGTCGCAATAGTTATTTCACTTATGATGGCAAAGAGCTTTACCGATCCCATCGCTGCAGTTAATGAGTCACTTGGAGCTCTCGCTGACGGAAGATTTGTAAAGGTTGAAAAATTTGATAAAAGAAGCGACGAATTCGGAACTATTTCCAAAGCTACCAACTCCGTTATCGGAACTCTTGACGATATAGTAAGCCATATAAAAGAATCTGCATCAAGCGTAGGAATTTCATCTGAGGAGTTGTCTGATATGGCAAATCAGATCTCTCAGACCGCGGAAGATGTTTCCAATGCGGTTCAGGAAATTGCATCAGGCGCAACTCAGCAGGCCGATGAGATTCAAAGTGCTTCCGAAAATGTAAGCCGTATCGGTGACGCGGTAACTGATGTACAGACATCTACCGGTAGTCTTTCAGACCTTGCCGGCAAGATGAAAGAGGCATCCGAAGTATCAAGCAAGTCTCTTACATCACTTCAGACTTCATCTGTTGAGATGACTTCTAAGATAGATGATATCGCAAAGACCATACAGGCAACGCAGGAAGCCGTTGATAATATCAGTGATAAAGTTGAAGGAATCACATCGATTGCAACACAGACAAACCTCCTTTCACTCAATGCTTCAATCGAGGCTGCAAGAGCCGGAGAAGCAGGAAAAGGATTTGCGGTTGTTGCTGAAGAAATCGGAAAACTTGCCGACGATTCAAAGGCAATGGCTGATGATATCATGAAAGAAATGAGCACACTTCTTGAACAGAGTAAAGCAGCCGTTTCTGCTGCCGAAGATGTTAAGAACGGAAACAACGAGCAGCAGATCGCAATCGGAGAAACACTCGATGCCGTAAACGGAATGCTTCAGGATATCGGAAGTACCGTAGGCGGAGTTCAGGATATCTCAAACGGCGCCGATACCTGCGCTTCATCCAAGAATGCCGTAGTCGATACTATGAGTGCTCTTTCAGCCATCTCTGAAGAAAACGCCGCTTCTTCACAGGAGACGGGAGCATCCATGCAGGAACTTTCCGCTACAGTTACTACTCTTGCATGCTCAGCCGACAACCTGAAAGATATCGCCGAACAGCTCAATGAAGAAATGAAGTTCTTCAAATCATAAATCAACATGTCTCTGCATAACCAGAAGGAGACGGTCGTATCAATGGCCGTCTCCTTTTATTTTATTCACCGCTCAATTCTCTATTTGTCATAAACATGGAAACAAATGTCCAGATCAGGTTCTTGATAATAAGATTCCAGATTACTCTGACTATCAGATATGGAAACAAGAAAATCCCGATTGCAGCCCATATAAGGCCAAAAACAATATAAAAGAAAAAAGATTTTCCGAAGATCATTAAATATGGCTACCTTTCTAAATAAAAGAAAACAGGGGATGTCACCGTTTCCTGCGAATCTACGCAAAATATGCGGAACATCCCCTGCATTTATGTCTGAGACGATCATGCTTTTTCAAGCACAGATACGTGCTCTTGCACCTGTATCTAAAACAATGATGTCTTCCATAGATACTTGAAAGATCATTGCAAGAGCAATAAGGTTGTCAATGGTAGGCATTGTTGTTCCATGCTGCCATTTGTAGATTGCCTGTGGAGTTGCAAAACCAAAAATGTGCTGCAATTCTTTAACAGTCAATCCAGCTGCCTTTCTCATCCTTACAATATTTCTACCTGTAGCCGCCATATCTATGGAAGGCATTGTTATCATCTCGTCCTCCTATTCCGGCATCCGCCAAAGAGATGGTTTCTCCTTGACGCGATGCCTTTATGTATTTAAAATGAGTATTATTATGTCAATGGATTATGTTTTACAGTTTCTCTGAGTACATATTTTTATGTCCTCCTAGCCCCTTGTATGTCATAGGTTTCTCTGTTCAATGTATTTTCTTTACAATTCTGTTTTTAGATGATCTCTAAGCTTTCCTCAACAAAAATCTATTTAGAATCAGCACTTTCTCTCTACAATGGGCTGCTGTTTTGCGCCCCTTCCGTTACAACTCCACCTGTCTCAATATAATTATGTGCATCAAAAAGCTTAAACCCGAATTCATTTCCGTTATACCAAACCAGCAATCAAGTTCATTAAACGCCTCTTCTCTTCACCCTGTCCCATTTACACGTATAGTCTGATTGATTGGTTTTATATAAATACGTTCCGAATCCGATATCGGTGCAGCCAACTAAAGAACTGTCTACCTGTAAGAATTATATGTGGTTCCTATGGCTCAACCTCTACCGGACCGAACGCCGGTCATAATTTCGGTCGTATAACCTCTGTCGCAGGATAATCACATATCCGTCTTGTCTATTTAGCTATCTCGTCTTTGACTATCCTTAAAACAAAAGATTTTACTATAGTCTCCTTTCACTACGGATCATTTTCCAAAAACTATATTGTTCAACAAAATCATTGAACAGTACACGAGGAGGGATTCGAACCCACATGCATTTCTGCCGCTGACTTTACGTCAGGTGCGATTACCGGTTTCGCACTCGTGCAATAGATAAACATATTTACCTTGGAATACGGAGGAATTTCCAAGTAATAGAAAAACCGCTTGCCTTCATACAAGGCAAGCGGTTTGCTTTTATGTTTATCTATATGCTTTGATTCTTTATTGAATCTCTGCTAAACCAACATCTTCCAGCATCTGCTTTGTCTTATATGAACGCACAAAAGAAAATCCCCACTCGAATCGTTTAACGAATGATGATTTTTTAAAGGATTTCATATTTTTTTTGCAGAACATGCTATTGTATGTTGTCACTTTAATTCTTTTCCCTTTCTCAGAGCCTTTTTGCAAGCCCCGTTTGTAGCTTATGAATGTATGATAGCACCATTTCAAAAAACTGTCATTATACTTCTGGTATAAATATTGAAGATGTCAGATTATTTGCATCATATGGCTACATTTGTTACTTGCTTTTTAACATCTCTACTGCTATAAATATCTGTATAAAGGCGCATACCGCCAATTTGCAGTAAACGGAGGAAGAAAAAGTATGGTCAAATTATCAAAGCGCATCGGCTTACTCTTAACAGGTGTAGCAATGTTCGCTTGTTCATTGTATATAATACCGCCAATTTCGGCGCATGCAGAAGCTATAACGCCCGAATCAGGCAGTGTTTACTATCTTAAGAACAAAAATAGCGGATTATATCTGACAGTTGAGAACGATTCCGCAACAAATGCCGCTAATGTAGTGCAGTCCAAAGGAACAGGCTCAAGCGGACAGAAGTGGATCCTGGAGGAGAACAACTCGGGAACATATCGCTTACATCCAGCAACAGACACATCAGGCGGCATGTCTCTTGATGTTGCATACGGTTCATCAAAGGATGCAACCAACGTTCAGATCTATTCCAACAACGGTGCTTCAGCTCAGAACTTTAAGCTCGTAGAGGCGGATTCCAAAAAGGGCTACTATATTGCAACAGAAGCTTCAAACTTTGCATCCGTTCTTGATGTAAACAGAAAGAGCACTTCATCAGGAGCAAATGTACAGCAGTACAGAAACTTAAAGCAGAGCAATCAGATCTGGTACTTTGAAAAGACTGATATGCCTTCAGGTGGCAATTCTTCAAAAACAAAAAGAAGCAACAACAGCAATTCCGGAAACAATACCTGGAATCAATGGTGGAATAACAATAACAGCAACAACAATAACAAACCCGCTGATCCACAGCCTGCAAATCCGCAGCCCGCAGACAACAATTCCAACAACTCTTCGGGAAATCAGAACAGGCAACCGGATTACAAGCTTGATTCTTCCTATCCTCAGCAGCAGATGCAGTTCCAGAACTGCTCTGACGGAAAGTACGTAACAGGAAACGGCGGCTCGGTAACAACAAGTAATTCATCTTCTGCAAACACAAGATGGATCATTGATTATATAAGTAACGATTCATTCAGGATCATAAATGTAGCAGACGGAACATGCCTTACTCAGGCAAATAACGCAGTGTCTACAGCACCTGTTTCTTCTAATGATAACGCTCAGTGCTGGACCATAGCATCCGTAAAAGCTGACGCAAACGGAATTCCTCTTAATTACAAGATCGTAAGTAAGGCCAACAACTCACTTGCGCTTACTCTGTCAGGAAATAATTACGGACTCAGCTCTTTTAACGGATCTGCAGCGCAGTGCTTCAGACTTAATTCATACGGTGCAGAGGGCTTTGCGGGATACAGTCTTGATATGAGCAAAAGAGAAAAAGCATCCGTAACAGGTGGTGTTCTCGGACAGGTTGCAAAGGTAAACAACCTCTCAGACTTACAGCGTTATGCTCAAGGCTCTAATCCGTGCACAATCGTAATAACCGGCGACATATCTGCAAACTCACTTACAAAAGTTTCGGTCGGAGCAAACAAGACATTTATCGGATCTTACGGCGCTCATACGCTGAACAATATACACTTTAGAAATATATCCGCTTCAGGAAACAATATATATAAGAACATTACTTTCTCACATTCGGTAAACATCAACGATAACGATGATATTCAGATGTACATTACCGACGGAAATAATTTCTGGCTCGACCACTGCTCATGGACAGGCCATGACATGGGAAAAGACGGCAATATTCATGGAAATGACAAAGACAAGTTCCTCTATGTAGGACTTAAGGCAAACTTCGTGTCGGTTACAGGCTGCTACTTCGGCGGACATAAATACGGACTTATCCTTGGTTATCCCGAAGAGAACGGCTCACCTACATATGACGGATATCCTTGCATGACTATATGCAACAGTTACTTCAACGGTACTCAAACAAGAGCACCCGGACTTATGAGATACGGTTATTTCCATTGCTATAATAACTTTGTCTACAACTTTAATATTGGATATACACCTTATACCAATTGTAATATCTTCTCAGAGAATAACTTCTTTGATAAAGGAAGAGATTCAGGCGGTGTTGTAAATGATATGGGTAGAGGAAACTTCACAGACCAGGGTTCTGTTCTTTCTTCCGACGTATCAAGACTCAGCATCGGAGGATGCAACTGGAGACCTTCATCCAACTACGGCTACAAAGCAAGAAGCGCAGCTGATGCAAAGGCATGGGCTACAAGCCACGCAGGTTCTCAGAACTCTCCTTTAGTATATGCAATTGATTGAATTTCCATCAAATAGAACAGGGGCTGTCAGATGACAGCCCCTTATATATTCTTCGTATTCATTTGTTTTAAGTCAAAAGCTTATCCCCGATACAGCACAACCTTTTCATTTCTTTCTTTGAAAAGAGCTTCTATAAGACTGTGTCTTTCGCAGAAAGAATCTCGTTCGCTGTCAGTAACAACAATTACCATGTCGTATTTCTTAAGATTATAGATGTAGCTTTTCCTATCATTGGCATAAAAACTCTTTATCCTATAACCGCTTTTTATCGGATATCCATCCGCCCTACAGATTCCTATGGGACTGCGGGTTGTGGAATAGGTATAGACATTGGCCTTTGTATTTCTCTCGATTATTTCACCAAGAACTATTGCAGGATACATGCACTCTTCCGTACCAAGTATCAAGATACTGCTGCAATCACATTCTTCAGCAAGTTTCTCCTGGATCACATAATCATACGCAAACATCTTGCAGTTTTCCACATATTCCCTTGTGTTAACCCCAAGTCTCGGATTCATAAGATTTACACGTGAACTAAGACTCTCATATCTTCCCACGCCTATCTTCTCATTTATTTCATCCGCTTCGCATATGTCGTACTTTTCAACATCTTTGGAAAAATCGGTCTCATTCGGCCTGATAAGTGAAATACTCTCAATGCCGTCAGCTTTCATCTTTTCGTTTTCTTCTTTTGTTGCCCTGTCAATGATCGATGCTACGACCAGTTTCTTCTTACCGATTTCAGGATATTTCTTTTTTAACTGTTCTATGTAGTTGATTATTGTTTCATCAGTTGAGATCTCATCATCAACAAATACGATAGTATCCGTATTCGCAAACCATTTCTCCAGATGTGAAGCAAGCAGTCTCTGATCGGTAACGTGACTCTTTTCCTCTTGGAATTCAATCCATTCCGATTCCTGCAAAATATTATCTCTGGTTGTGTGAATATAGATACAATCATCCGGCATTTCTTCCGCAACTGCCATCCCCACAGCAGTCGCAGTTTCTGCAAAGCCAATCACAAGCCTTGTCTCCGGATATTTCTCGCTCACCAATTGTCCCAATGAGCGAAGCATGTCCATAGCATCAGATGGTTTTACCGGCAAATGCTTGCCCTGTAAAGGATCCACCAAAAGATATGTTTTGTCCGTATCGTGAAAACATTTCGCCAATCTCAACAGCTCATGTTCTGTATAATTCCTCACTTTATCTCCTTGTAAACATATCCCCACTCAAATACTCTTTCCTTTTTAGCGTTATCTGTAAAAGCACCGCAGTTAACCTTGTAGTAACCTTTACCCCTTAAGTACACTTATATCATACTTATATTGATTACACAATAATTAACTGTGTGTATTTATATTTTACATATTTTAATATGATTTATCAACTAAAAAATATAAATTTTTTTCAACAAAATTGAACAAAAAAACTGTCGCCCGAATCCACTGAATCCATGGGCGACAGTCCTCATTATTACATAATTACATTATTGTTTTATCATAAAAACTCATTATTACAGTATTACAGATTTACATTAAACAGGTTTCTGAGCTGGTTTACAACGTCATCACTGTTAGCTTTGATCTGAGCCGCTTCGTTGATACCGGAAAGTGTCTCAAGATCTTTTACATTGTCATAGTTGTATGCAATGCTGTAAACAGGAATCTTAAGTCCTCCGACAACATCCGTGATACGCTCCAATGAATATCCCGTATTCTGGTCACCGTCTGTAAGAACAAACAGCATAAGCTTTGCATCGGGAACCTGCTCCTTATAATCTTCGAGCATCTGCATACCTGTAAGAACTGCGTCGTATGTTGCAGTTCCGCCGCCTGCAGAAAGATTTTTTACCTCACCTGAGAAGTATGCTCTCTGCGTTGAATCAAACTGAGCAATAGGAAGGTTTACAGATACTCCGTTTGAATAGCTTACAAGTCCGATGTGATGATCTGAACTTATATATGAAGATGAGCTTATAAGTGACTGCTTAAGTGAATTAAGAGGCTCACCGTCCATTGATCCGGATACATCTGCAACGAATACAGCTACGATAGGCTTACCACCGTTTTTATTCTGCTTCCAAACTTTCTGTGCAGCGATGTAATCAGCTCCTGACATTCCTGTGTCCTGAGCGGCATAATCATCATCCTGATTGAATCCCTTATCAGTAGCGAGCTTCTGCATATCAGGGCTCTTGCAGAACTCAACAAACATATTTGCTGCTGCCTTTTCCTGATCATTAGTCCACTCAAAGGTATATACGGGGTGATCATGTCTTATTCCTACAGGAGTGTAAATATAATTCTTGAGCTCAGGAGTGTTTGAATAAGCCTGTCTCTCCATTACCATTGCATTTATGATGCCTTTTGCAGCCTGGTTTCTGAGAACCGCTGTTGTGTATGCAACCGGAGGAGACTTCTTCTGATACTCCATAAGTGCGTTTGTAGCGGTATCTGAAAGAGGGTTTGAAGCATCAAATGACGCAAGCATCGCACAAAGAACGTTAAGTCCTGTTGATGATGTGTAAGGATTGGTATATGCAAAAGTAATATCACCTGCGTTAGCTGCCGCAAGAACATTTCCTACGGTAACATCGCCGTACTTTTCCTTATATGTGTCATAAACATCTTTTTTAATAAGAATACCTGCTGTATTGCCTGCTATACGATCGGCAATTGTCTCAGTCCTGCATCCCGAAGCATCAAGCATCATGCCCCATGCGGCATTACTGGGAATGAATACGTCAGGCTGATAACCACCTGCTGTTATATATGTTACACCTTCACCTGATGTGATCTTACGAACCGATACAGAAACGCTGTTGCCATCTATCTCATAGCCAGCCTTATTAAACTTCTCGGCAACTTCATTTATCCAGTTATCGGGAGCATCAGCTGAAAGCTCTGTTGCAGCGGCAATCTCGATATTGATCTGTCCGTTACCTGTAACGGTGATAGGAAAAGTATCGATATCTGCAAGAGTGTCAGCTTCAGAAACATCCTCAGCGTAGATATCCAGAATAGGATTTGAATTGGTCTGAACAGAAACCTGTGTCATAAGAGACTTCAGTTCCTTTTTGGCCTCGTCCTCGGTGAGTTTGCTCACAACACCATCATTGTGACCATTGCTACATCCAACAAGCGATGTTGTAACCATTGCAGTGGCAAGCAACATTGATAAAACTTTCTTTTTCATGAATAAATTCCTCCCTCTTCTATCTGCGTAGTAAGAGCATTCTTATATACTTCAACCTCGTTTATGCCACTTCCGCTGTCTCCCTGCGAGTTGAGGAATTCAGTTACCGCAACAATAAACTCCTTTGTAGTCTGTAAAAGTCTGTTGTTATCGTCTGCACAATTCTTAGCTGTAAGTTCAACAACATCAAGATCGTTCTGTGTATTCGGGCTTGAAACCGTCATAATATTAAGAAGCTTTCTGACATTTCTGCAAATATGCTGCTCAACGCCATCAAGCACTTCCTCTGTGTCCCTAAGTGCATCCGCACCGTTGCTGTCCAAAAGATTTTTTAGCCTGAGCTGGTAATCATCCATCTGCGCCATAGTCTCTTTTACACTCTTAAGAGCAACGTCCATCTCCGCTGCTTCCTTCGGATTGGCCGGTGAAACGACGCTCAGCCACTTATCACCTTCCGTGATCAGACTGTTTCTGATCTGGACGGGATCAAGCTTTCCCTTTACTTTCAAAACAGGACCCGCATTTGAATCAGCCGATTCGATTACTTCCTGCTTCCTAAGTTCAGCGCGCGATATAAGGAGTATAGCCAGAGTACCCGCGCATGCTGCAATTCCCACTAACAAAAGAATAGTTGTAAGTGCCGAAAGCACTCCGAAAAGACGTATTCCGGCATAGACAACAAGTATATCCGTAAAGATTCCGACTACTATCTTCAAAATAAGTGCGACAACAAAAATAGTCGCTCCGATGCCAAATCTAACTACATTCTTTTTAAATTTATCCAGTAAAACATCTTTATTCATGTAAGCTCCTTAGCTGCAGCTTGTAGGTCGCTGCACCTCTTCATTATTTCTGCCATAAGTACCTGTTTACCTGATTCATCAAGCGCCTTAAGCGATACGCTTATAGTATCCGCGATTCCCGAAAGCTGTCCGTGCAAGCCATCCAGTAGCAATATCTGCTGCATTATCACCTGCTTCGTCACACTGTCCGATTCATCAATCCCTGATAAAGTATCGTTCATGTCGCCCTTTAGAACCTCTATCATGGATTTCAGATACCGAAGTCTCGGCACAAGCAGTCTTAACTGCATATCATCGCCCGATTCTGTACATCCGGATATCTTGTTCAATATATCCTGAAGTGAGTCCTGTATCTTAGCTATCTCATCAGGATATCGCCGTATCTTCCCTGCAAGTCTTTTGTCCATTCCTTATCTCCCAATAATAGCGCACAAAAAAAGAGCCACTTTCCTAAAAATACTAAAAAAGTGACTCTTAAAGTCTTAAATTTTCTGCCTGCCATCGCACTTTTTATCGATTTTACATACAAAAATATTAACCTTTATGAAACATTATATTCATTTTTGGTGCGACTTTCAACATATATTTTTTTCAGATACCATCAAGGATTGTCTTAAGGTAGTCCATGTATTTGTAGTATTCTTCGTCTGTGCTGAGGTGCTCAAGTATTACAGGCATGTCCTTGTCTAAGGCATCCATTTTGGATACATAGTATCTAAGCGGAAACTCGCCGCAACCGGGAGCACATTCGATAAGTCTTGTTGTATACTCCGTGCTTAGATGTACATCTTTTATATGACAGCTTCGTATTTTGTCTCCAAGTATTTCCGCACACTCGTCAACAAACTCTTCCGCCTTAAAATAGCGCTCAATCGAACTTGTCATATTTATGATATCCATATGAACCGCAAACCTGTCTCTGTCTACTTCTTCAAGAAGTCTTGAATAGTCCTTGGGGCTTGTAGGAATCATCCACGGCATAGGTTCGAGGGTAAAAAAAGTATTCTTTACATCTGCTCTGTCGATTATATCCCTCACCATTTGGATAGTCTTTTTCCTTGCTTCATCAGAAAAATTCTCCTTGTAAGGGCCGTCCCATTTGGGACCGAAAGCACCCGCCACGTTAACGCAGCACCTTGCGCCCACGAAATCTGCGAGTCTAAGCTGTTCAACGCAGTAGTCCATGTTTTGCTTTCTTTCGTCGGGATCCTGCGAAAGAGCATTTCTCCAGACTCCGACCTCTGCTATGGAAAGTCCTGCTTTGTCGGCTGCTTCCTTATATTCAATTATCTTTTTCTCAGGTTCATTACTCTGCACAGGAAAAACAACTGTCCTGCAGCCAAGGTCAACTTGTGTCTTAGCCCAGTTCTCGGCAGAGTCATATGAAAGAGGTGATGATGTGCCAAGTCTCATGTTTGTGCCTTTCTGAGCATCAGAGCTCGTAAAGAACGGAGCTGTCGATATCTGAAACAGTCTCAAATCCGGTTGAACTCATGATATATCTAAGTTCATTTCCAACTCCGGTGATGAATTTCTTCACACCATCTTTTCCTTCACTTTCAAGAGACGGAAGCATTGATCTGCCAACAGCCGCAGCGTCTGCACCAAGCGCAATTGCCTTAAATACATCTGCACCCGAAGCTATTCCGCAGTCGACTATTATCTTAACTCCCGTTCCTTCCAGAACATCTTTTATCTCAGGAAGTACCATCATGGGTGGAACCGCGTAGGGAACTCGTCCGTGATGATGACTTATTATGATTGCCTTTGCTCCTATCTCCGCGCACTTCTTGGCATCCGCCACACTCAGCACGCCTTTTACGATAAAGGGAAGCTTGGTAAGTTCCACATAAGAACGGAGCATGTCTTCGGTCTGAAATGTCATGTCTTCGCCCATTACAACATCATAGCCGTTTTCTCCAAATATATGGTCGATATCCATTCCTATTCCAAAGGCTCCGACAGATTCTGCATACTGCATCTGATCTTTGACTTTGCCGTTGTCGGCGTAAGGCTTTACTATCCTTACGGTCTTGGCGCCTGTATCTGCAATCTTTTTGAAAAGATCGTTCTCCATCATGCCGCAGAAATTGAGAATATTAAGCTCTTTTGCAGCCTCTGAGTATTCTTCAAGTCCTGTCTTCTCGCGGCCGTTATAGTTGCCCAGATGTGAAAAAGCAGGCGTCATAACCGGCATTGAAAACTTATCACCAAAGAGCTCTGTCTCTGTGTTTGCTTTAACCGAATCGATATATCTGGATTCTATTAATATGGAATCCATGTATTTCGCTGTGATGATATTTGCATCCGATAATCTGTTGTAGTTTTCCACGCTATTCTCCTTCGCAAAGTGCTGAGTTATCGCCAATTACAAAGATTTTATTACGAATACTACCGATATACCTTTCATTTTTTGTCCACATATCAACTTATTTTTTGTAGTTATCTGTTTAGACTACCGATCAGAGCTTTTTCATCATCCAGTATGCATCTGCATATGTGCCGTCAGAATATTTCATGCTGTCAGGAAATGTGCCGTATTTCTTGAATCCAAGCTTCTCATATAAAGCATAAGCTGCTTTGTTGCCGGCTATGACTTCAAGTTCCGCCTGCTCATAACCAATCTTTTTTGCTACATCAAGAACGGTCTCAAGCATTGCTTTACCGATTCCGCATCCGCAGTATTCCTTATATAAAGCTATGGCAATATCGCATCTGTGGCTGTATCTTTTATATGAAGCAAGGCTCATAAGCGAACAGTTTCCCACGTGTTTACCATCTATTGTTGCAACGAGCATAAGCTCTCGCTCATTAGACATCTTCGATTTGAGGAAATTCTCCTCATCCTCCTTGGTAAGAGTAACCTCTTCCGGCTCTCTTATAAGATAAGGTGTCTCTCCCGAAGTGACCTTCATGTACTTTATAAGGTCCTCCGCATCATCCGTTGTTGCACTTCTAAGTATTACAGTTCTTCCAAGTTTGTCCTTAATGGATATTTCCTCAAATGTCATAAGCTGCCTCCGTCAAATTTTTTTATCCATTACTATATCATATTTTGCCGAGTACTTATAGCATTTCCTGTAATTTAGCCGCAAGTCTGTCCTTGGGAACGGCACCCATCTCATCAGAAACAAGCTCGCCGTTCTTGATGAATGCAAAGTACGGAATGCTCATAACTCCGTATTTCTGCGCAAGCTCAGGCTGCTCATCTACATTAATCTTACCTACTTTCACCTTGCCGTCATACTCTTTTGCAAGTTCCTCAACTACAGGTCCCATCATCTTGCAAGGTCCGCACCAATCCGCATAGAAATCGATAAGTACCGGTACTTCACTGTTCATAACTTCTGTATCAAAATTTTCATTTGTAAATCTGTATTCCATTTTTTTACCTTTACACCCACTAATTGCAGGCGCCTTTCCTTTTACTTGTTTGAACTATTATTTTTTTCAATCTTCTCTGCAATTACCAGATAACAATATCCAACAATAAGCAGGAATATAAATAGTGCCATTATCCACCATGCGCTTCCCATAAACGGCAGCTCATCGGTAAATCCGAATGCTCCGGCAGGGCTTCCCCAGTTCAGGAAAAAGTACGGGTAGTTGTAACCTTTGGCAAACTCCCATCCGTTGACATATCCAATCCCCGCATATATAGCGTAAAGCAGCGGAGGAATGATAACATAGATGACATTTTTCTTTTTGATTCCGGCACCGGGTGCAATTACAAAAAAGTCTGCGATTGAAGCTATCGGAACAACAACGTGCGTGAGCACATTGTGTACATTCCATGCTTTCTCTCCCAGTGTAGGTGCAAGCACAAAGCAAAAGACAACTCCTGTAAGCGTTATTGCAACCGTACCCACATATTTGATAACGTAATGTACATTACCGATATCTTTTCCATGCACCAGCTTGTAACAACCGACCGCACATATAATAGCTATCGCAATGTTTGACTGAGTCGTAAAATACATAAAGGTCTGCACACCGCTCATAAAAGAACTTCCATCCCCGTAAGCACTTATAGATGTGCCTACAAATGCAGATACAATCACTATGATCTTCAATATATAACTTAGTCTCTTCTTTTCGTGTGTAATTGTATTCATGACGCATACCTCTTTATCTGTAACATTTATTCCGCTTGTGCTTTTGCAAAATTATATTGCATACAACTTAAAATGTCAAACATTAGAAACCCGCGTCCATGGCGCGCAAACCTAAAAGGGTCTGACCCTCAAGTCAGCCCCTCAAAACGAATTATTTTATTTGATAATCAGATTTTCATTACTGATTCCTAAAATTTTCAGTTTCGCTTTTAATTCGCATAACTGAAAATTTATCTCTTTATCCTTATCATCAGCATTTTTAATTCTCATAAGATTCATGTAATTTTCAATCAGATTGACAACAAGTTGTTTATCCGTCATCTCATCATTATTATTCATTTAGTTTATCCTCTTCAATATCTTTCGCCTTTTCTTAATCTAATTCTATCCGATTCAGCAATTCCTCCGGACTATATGCCGGTATAGGACTCTTTATAAAATCTTTGACATTCCTTGTAATAATGAAATCTGCTTCTACTCTTTTGGCAGTCTGTATTTGAACAGCATCTTCAAAATCTTTTAATTTCATCTCAAGAGCATTTTTCACATCTTCAGCAGTAAGCTTTTCAAAGGTAAATATCAAAGAAAGCGCTTTGTATACATCTTCGATTTTTTCAGGAGATAATTCCTTTCGCATGATATACATCATATTCATAAACGTAAGAACAGAAACATAGCCGATAGCTTTTCCCGTCTCGCATAACTTCCAAATAAGTGCTGAATATCTATAATGTGGTTCTCTTTTTTGAAGAACATCAAGGATTATATTTGCATCAATCAGTAATCTCATATTTTTCTTTTAAAGCATCCTCTCTAGCATCATAGTCATAATTCCCTTTTAATATACCTGTAAGAGAATCTGTAAGGTATGATACGGTTTTTGCTTTAGGAATAAATCTACCTACTTCCTGACCATTTTTAGTTATGATAACTTCATTTCCATTTATAACCATCTGAAGGTATTTTCCAAACTGATTTTTCATTTCTGTAGCAGTTGCCATTGCTTCTACCATATAAAGAACCTCCTTTATTTTGGCTAATTATATTATATCATAAATTGGCTATTTTTCAATTATCCAATATTGCCTACAAACAATTTATCTAAAATAAGGCCTTGAGAGTTGCACTCCCAAGACCTTTTCATCATCTAACATCAAAAAGATTTTTCCACGGTAATCTTTATGTCATAAGGTACAATAGCACCGTTCTCCTGCGCATACGCAGCGTAGTTATTCACTATCTTAACAATATCGCTACTCGTCATTGTATTCTTCCAAGCCTGTACTTCAAAATCGTACCTGTCAAAAAATGTTATTGCCAGCTTCCACTGTCCATCCACTTTTTTTCCTGCAACTTTATAGCTGACCTTGTTATAAGAAAGATGTAAGTCTGTTGTACTGTTTAATGTTGTACTTCCTGTTATGATTTTTTCTGTTATATCAAGTCCTTCAACCTGTTTCTTAAAATCGCCCACGATAGCTTCGCATTCACGGGATTCAGCTATCTGTGCCGCAAACTTTGAATTAGGCGAATATGCCAGATTTGACGGTTTATTCTGAAGCGAATGATCTAGTAGCGCTGAAGCTGTACTATATCCTACGCCTTTGCTTAAAGCAACAACAGCCTTAAACTGCGCTCTTATCAAAGATACTTTCAAAGAATCCTTCTGAGCTGCATTATTTCGAATAATGCCGTTCATTGCAGCATATTCTACGAATCCATTAAGTAGCTTAGCAGAATTATCCTCTTCCAAAACCATGAAAGAACGTTTTTTAAGCCCGGTATTGCTACTACTATTGCTTTCAACATAGTCATTATATAAATCCAACAATTCTTCGTCAGTCATGCCAATGCTTTCTACGAAAGCCTCATCATCCTGCTCTTCAATAACTGTCTGATCACTGACTTCTACGTATTCTTCGTCTTCAAATTCCTCCACATAATTTTCTTCGAATCCTTCATCAAATTCCGCCGCGAATACAGCCACCGGATTCCACAGCATGCTTACTGCCACTCCCCATGCCATAACTTTTGCAACAAATTCCCTTTTCATAATATGCCTCCGTTTTTCTATGATGTCTATGTAATTATGCCGGCTTAGGCATTTACAAGCTTTTCGCTAAATTCGTAAAGTTTTTTGGCAAGGTTCATATCTTTCGATCTTCGCGATGAGTTAGCAATCTTGCATCTGTAAAAATATTCTCCGGTAATATCTTTTACCGAATCATCAGTTGAAAGGAAAATGGCTGTTCTCGCGCCTTCGGCAGGTGTTTGGAAAAAAGGCTTCAAAAGACCTGTTATTGTTTTTCCAAATCCTGTCTCTCTGTCTATACCAATGTTGGTCGCAACTGCGCCGGGATGACAGCAGTTGACCATAATCCCTTTGTCTTTGAGCCTTCGTGCAAGTTCCCTTGTAAAAAGAACATTTGCGAGCTTGCTCTGGGAATACCCCTTTATGACGTTATACCCCTTTGTCAGGTTTATATCATCAAAATGTATCTTTCCAGTCTTGTGTGCTCCGGATGCGACATTGACTATTCTTGAGCCTTTGTCCATCATACTTATAAGCTCTGTAGTGAGAAGAAAATGACCTATATGATTGATTCCAAACTGTCTCTCAAGCCCTTCCTTCGTTTCTTGTCTGTCCAAAGAAATAAAACCTGCATTATTTACAAGTACGTCTATCTTCTTATATTTTTCTTTTACCTGGGAAACAAAAGAACGAATTGAATCATAATCCCCAAGATTGCAGAGCATGAGTTCAAGCTGTCTGTCATTTTTTTCGCTCAATTTCTGAAGTGCTTCTTTGCCGCGTTTTTCACTCCTGCACAGCATTATTACCTTTGCCCCTTCGTCACTTAGTGCCTCCACCGTAGCCATTCCCATACCGGAATTTGCCCCGGTTACTATTGCGAGTTTGTTATCCATTCGTCCCATAATCTACCTGCGCTTTACGAAAAATTGTTTACATATTGCGTCTACTATAGCATAAACACGGGACGTTATGAAATCCTCTGCAAGATTCCCGCCACATCAACTCCAGGATGTGTGAGGTACATTCGACAGATACTCTCTGCGAGTTCTTCAGATATTTTAAGTTTCTTTGCGATTTCCTGATAGGACTTTCCGCTATCAGTCATGGACATTGCTCTGGAAATAATCCTATCGATGTTCTTGGGAAGTTTGGATTCTGTGGTTGATCCCGAAGTCGCAATAACCATCTTCTTAAATTCAAAATCCTCACGCCCATTCACCTCAAGAATCGCATACGATATTTCTTGTCCTAGTCTGCGCTTTCCACAGCATCCGGGGTTAAACCAGACTACGCCATCCTTATTGGCAAGGCTATATTTGTGACTGTGTCCGTATATAACTATAGAAACATCTGCCGGAAGCTCAGTTATCTTACCCTTGTTGTGAATCACAAATATCTTATTACCGAGACAATCCAGCGTAGCACTCTCAGGAATATCTTTTGCCCACTCTTTATCAGCATTCCCTCTAACGACCGTTACAGGCGCAATCTCCTCAAGTCTCTCGATCACGCTTCTGTCATCTATATCTCCTGCATGAATTATGTGGTCCACACCGCTTAATCCTTCTATCACTTCCTGCCTCAGAAGTCCATGCGTGTCAGACAATACTCCTATGCGCATATATATCCCCCTCATGCTGTTTTAATCAGCTTTTTTCCTTCCGGACTCTATAAGCTCTTTCTCAAAAGCCTCAGGGTTCTTCAGATAGTAATCCTGATGATACTCTTCCGCCTCGTAGAAATTCTTGTAGGGCAAAAGAGCTACATGCGTCTCTTTACCTGCGTTCTTTTCAATCTCTTTGAGTTTAATACTTGCCAGATTCTTTTCATCTTCATCGTTATAGAAAATCGCAAGAGTATATGAAAAACCTTTATCAATAAACTGGCCTTCGGAGTCGAACGGATCAACGTTGGCAAAATAAATATCCAACAACTTTTCAAACGAAACTTTCTCAGGATCGTAGACAAGCTTGATTGTTTCTCTATGACCTGTCTGCTGATGCTTTACCTGTTCATACGTTGGATTTTCTTCACTTCCACCCGCATAGCCACAGATTACCTTGTCAACTCCGTACATCTTGTAAATCGGCGTAACGCACCAAAAACATCCGCCCGCAAAATATGCCTCTTTCATTTTATCTTTCCTCTGTTCCTTATATAATCGAATTTAATAAGCACTGATTGTAATAAATCCATGCTTTATTATAATATATCGTAGCTTATGGCAAAACGAATTGTTTTTTAATAAAAGTGCAAAGGAGTTTATGATGAGCGAAGTGTTATATGCAATAGGCGTTGGCCCAGGAGATCCGGATCTGCTTACATTAAAGGCTGTTAAGACATTAGAAAAAGTAGATGTGATTGCTTGTCCTGCAAAAGATAATGAACCGGGAATCGCATATACAATAGCCTTGCAAGCCTGCCCCATTATAGCATCGAAAAAAACGCTTTCTCTTAATTTTCCGATGCAAAAAGAAAACCTGACGGATGCGCATAATAGTGCTGCAGAGAAGATCATTGCAGAACTAAGATTCGGCAAGAGCGTAGCATTTCTTACTTTAGGCGATCCCGGTTTTTATTCGACATTTTCCTACATTTCCGATGCGGTAAAAAAATCCGGTTATAACATCGAAATTATAACCGGAATTCCTTCTTTTTGCGCCGCGGCCGCCAAAATTGGATTATCAATTGCCGAAGGTGATGAAGCTGTAATGATCACAGCCGGCGAATACAAGCCTTTTGACGGAACGCTTATAATCATGAAAGCCGGCAGTAAACTAAAAGAGTTGAAATCCGCGATACGACATGACGGAAAAACTGCGTATCTCATTGAAAACTGCGGCATGCAAAATGAGATTATTTATTACGGCGTTGATATGATTCCTGATAAAACAGGCTATTTCTCTCTTATGATAGTAACCGCTTAATTAAGGATAAGCTTATGGTACTGTTCCAAGTGGTATGCATTCAACTGTGATATAAGAGCTTTCTCCTCTATCTCAGACTTTTTCTCCGCATCAGGAGACTCATTTTCTTCAGCCACTTCATCTATCGGTTTTGCTTTCTCTTCCTCAATCTCATGGCGCTTTCTCGTACAGTGATTGTACTCGTGAATTGCACGCATGATTGCATTGAGGTCCTCAGGTGTAAACATATCTGCTGCCTTTGACAGAGAATCAATATTATCTACATTCAAATGAAGACTGCCACCACTTGGAAGAGCAATTCTAAGGATTTTATCCTTTTCAGACATATCTCCGAGTGTTATGGCATTCTGTGTATAATCACATCCAAAAGTTACCCCGTTATAATGTATGACTCCATCTTTCGCAAGAATGCTATACGGACATTTCTTATCATTCGCTGAAAACGGCTTTATTTCAAAGCTTTCGCCGGTAGCATTAAGCTTTCTTAAACCTTTTTTCCCCGTAGCCGAACCTGAAGTATTATTGTTGTAACCGCAAACCACCGCATCAATTCCCATATACTCATACACCTCCTGATTAGTTTATAGAATGAAAAAACGTGCCCTTTCAAAAGAATCGTCAATCCGTTGAAAAGACACGCATTTCCATTGCTATCTAATATATCGGCTATTTTGTTTAATAATTTAGGATTACTTACTCTTTTTTCCCATATGATCCACTATCACCAGATACACATATCCCATGATGATAAGGAAAATAAGCAATGCCAATATCCACCATACACATCCCATAAAAGGTGACTCTTTTATAAATCCAAACGCTCCGGCGGGGCTTCCCCAATTAAGGAAAAAGTACGGATAGGTATTTCCCGCATAAAAATCCCAGCCTCTGACGTAGCCTATTCCGGCATATATCACATATAAAAGCGGCGGAATTATAACATAAAGGACATCCTTCTTTTTGAACTTTACTCCGGGAATGATAACAAAGAAATCCGCAATCGATGCTATCGGAACAACAATATGCGCAAGCACGTTATGCAGATCCCATGCTTCCGGTCCCGAGGCCGGCGCAAGTACCGCAATAAATACAACGCCTGTGAGTGTAATGGCAACAGTTCCCACATACTTCACAATGTAATGTAATTCGCTTATCTTTTTGTTTTTCACAATCAAGTATAAGCCCACTGCGCATATGACCGCTATCACAATATTTGATTGATTGGTGAAATACATAAAGATATTGAGTCCGCAGAAGAACACATCTCTGTCTCCGTAAGCACTTATACCGGTTCCGATAAACGCAGACAATATTACGATTATCTTTAAAACACAGCTAAGCTTTTTTTGGGTGCTTGTCATTTCATTCATGTAGTATCCCTTCTCCCTTTCTGCAAAGTCCTATATTCTCTCTCTTTCTTTTATACTACATTCTTTATAAAAAAATAGCCATACATATATATTCGATATATACATATATTATAAACGTTTTTTTGTAAAAAGGCCTCATCAAACTGTATACCAGCCTGATAAGGTCTTTTAATCATATTCCAGTATTCATTTATCAAAATCCGAAGAATCTCTTTATTATTGCTCCAATTATCTTCCAGATTGAACTTCCGGAATCTTCTTCCTCGAACATGTAGTCAAAATCTACTGTATCGGTTCCCTGCGTGCTTGTATCAAATCCCTGAGTGTTGCCGCATGTATTTCCGTTTGTATATCCGGGTCCTATCGGTGAAGGCTTGTATCCTGTACTGTCACCACCACAAGATGTATCTGTCGGCCATGTTCCGTTATTGCAGTTACCCTCAGTTATTCCAAACGGCCAAGTAGCACTGTTTCCGTTATTACTGTCGAAGCCGTTGTTGCTGTCATTGCTGAAATTATTGTTGTTATTATCGGATGATGTATTATTATCCTTGTTATTGTTTTCATCACCACGATAATTTGTATCGGTTGAAACTCCCGAGCTGATCACATCGTCCTTCTTATTGGATGTGTCTGTAGGCTGGGCAGTATTTCCGTTTGAAGCACTGTCAGTTGCATTCTTATTTGCGTTATCCTTGTTATCGGTTACCTTTTGAGAATCAGTAGATGTTTCTTTATTTCCGGTGTCCTTATTGGAATTCTCTTTATTTGTATTTTCTTTATTTGAATTCTCTTTATTGGCATCGTCCTTATTAGCATCTTCTTTTTTGTCATTATCCTTGTTCTCGGTAACCTTCTCTGACTCTGAAGGTGTCTCATCAGTCTTCTTGTCAGGTTCAGGTGTTACCGCTGAAGTATCCTCTTTCTTCTCAGGTTCGGGTGTTGCATCTTCTTTTTTCTCTTCCTGAGCAGGTGTAGGTGTACCGTCAACGCTTGATATCTTAACTTTATATGTAAATCTTGTATCGCTCTCAGTTGTCTTTGAGTTCCAGTCTGTGTGATATCCCTTGAGTCTGTCGGGTGTTGCACAAACTACAAGATAAGCTGCTGTCTCATCGCCATGAAGTGCGATTGTTCCTTTTCCGCTGCTGAAAGTCTCTGAATAACGAGTCTTGTTGTCAGCTGTATTTGTAACCAATGTTACTCTGAAATCAGATCCCTGTACTCCTGATGTGTTAACGAAGTCTGCAGAGATTCCGCCCTTCTTAAGATCAACATTAAGAGGGATTACGTTAAATCCGGTCTGCATAGGAGCCTTGTTTGCAGGAACTGCCTGATAGCCCTGTGCATCTGCTCTTTCAAGAGTTGTATAGATCTTCTCACGATTTCCGGGTTCTCTCAAAGTCTCATTGTTGAGATGCTCAAGATAGAATTTCTGTCTGCTGAAATCCATAGTTGCAAGTCTCTTGGACATTCCGCCGAGGATTGTCTTGATAGGCACTCCTGAAAGTCTCTCGATTGTTGCATACATTGAATCATCTTTCTGCTTGTTTTCCAAAATCTTATGAATAAGATCCATTCCAAGTCCCTGGATGTTATCAGGGTTCTCTGAAATATAAAGGAAGATCGGCCATGTGTCATACCAGTTGAGCATATGAGGCACATAGTAATCCGCATTTATCAAATATGGTGAAAAGAAATCTGAATAAGGTCCAAACTTCTTACCATGGTAGCAATAATATTCACTTCCGAGGAACTGATCTCTGAACCAGTTAGCTGTTGACTCATACCAAGGATAGTCGATTGTTCCGCCCTGGTAGTAAGTAAACACGTGTGCAAGCTCATGAGGAAGCACCCAGCTTGGATTAGGATCGGATACTACCATTGCTCCCGGTGCAACAAAAAGGAATCCAAAGCCCTCTCTGTCAGTGTTCATATATGCCCAGTTATCTTCAAAGGCTCTAAGTCCTGTATTAGAAATATATACGTTAGTCTTGAATTTTGAATTACCTGAAACGCCGATATCTTTCATACCAAGTTCCTGGGTATAAAAGGCGTAGATATTTTCAAGATTTGTCAGATTTCCCTTGATGAATTCCTCATCAATTCTTATATTGGTTGAGTTGCTTTTTCCCCATATGATCTGGAAATGTTCAGAAGCCATACGGTTTACGCTGTTGTCAGAAAGTGAATAAAAAGCATCACGTACTTTGTAAGCGTCATTTCTTGTAAGATCGACAATATTCGAAGAAGCGACCGCTGTTGTTGAGATAGTGTTAACCGGTGCTGCTTCTATATCAATACTTTGAACCGGCGAAATTGCCAGCACCGCAGCCATTCCGACCGCCGTAAAAGTAGATAATAAGGTTTTTTTGTTCATATTGTACCCCCAATAGCAATGTAGGTAGTGTCATACATTTTATAAGAGACATTGCTAACGGGCATTTAACAATTTTTCGTAAATCAAAATGCCTCAAAAAATAAACTTTTTCAGTAAATATACCCCCAACGTCTAAATACTCAAGTTTCTCTCATAATTAACTCGACACCAACTATTAATATATTTGTTACAAATATTACTTTACCATTAACCTTTTATGAAATCAACCAATATAGCCCCTGATGTGTCGCACAATATGCAACAAAAAAGGAAACGCCTCGCAGCGTTTCCCATACTTACTTATTTTTTGAGATCCAATCATCAAGCGGTAACCAGTATCCCTTGGCCTTCAGCTCTTCTTCGATTATATCAAGCGTAGCTTCATCATCTGCGCTTATAACGTGATAATGATATCCACTTGTAGCGGAACTTAACGTTTTAGATTTACCGGATTCAATCGCTTCCATAAATTTTTTTGCCTCACGGCGCGAGCTGACATTGAGTGGTGCTTCCAGCCTGTTATAATATCTGTGATTTATTATAGTGCTCTCTGCACATCCTCCGTTATCAACTATCGTAAACAACTCATCCAGAATCTGCTCATCTGTGTGCCGGCTCTTTATTATCCTTTCACATCTGCTATCTGAATTAATGATATACCCTCGATTAGTGGATAAAATATTTACACCGTTTGCCCTGATAAGTGCAATATCCGTGACCACCACCTGGCGGCTGACATCCAGCTGTTCAGCCAAAAATGTACCGGACACAGGCTTGTCAGATTTTTTTACAATCTCAATTATCTTATTTCTTCTGGCCTGTCCATCCATATGACCTCCTATATTACGTGCAAGTTCTTCATTGAAATATCCAAGATCGGTGCCGCATAAGTAAGAGCACCACTTGATACATAGTCTACTCCACTATCGATAATATTTAAAATGTTTTCTTTTGTAACATTTCCGGAGCATTCTGTTTTTGCACGTCCGTCAATGATCTTAACAGCTTCTTTCATTGTCGCAGGATCCATGTTATCAAGCATGATAATGTCTGCGCCTGCTTCTACCGCCTCTTTTACCTGATCAAGTGTCTCTGTCTCAATTTCAATCTTTCTTACAAAAGGAGCATATTCCTTAGCAAGCTGTATAGCCTTTGTTACAGAACCTGCCGCACCGATATGATTGTCTTTTAAAAGAATTCCGTCAGAAAGATTGTATCTGTGATTCTGACCGCCACCGCATTTTACCGCGTACTTCTCAAAGATTCGCATATTGGGCGTAGTCTTTCTGGTATCAAGAAGAACTGTCTTGCTGCCTTCAAGAAGAGCTGCAACCTGATGTGTATATGTAGCAATTCCGCTCATTCTCTGAAGATAATTAAGCGCAACTCTCTCACCTGATAAAAGAACTCTTACGTCGCCTTTTACCTTCGCCATAAGCTGACCTTTTTTGACTTCATCGCCGTCTGTAACATATTTTTCCACAACAACGCTTTCATTAAGGATCTTGAAAACTCTCTCATAAACATCCATGCCGCAGATGATGCCGTCCTGCTTACTGATAAGCTCTACCTCACCTGCCTGTGCATTTGGCATAACTGCATTTGTGCTGACATCCTCGCTTGATATATCTTCCCTAAGAGCCATCTTTATCAGCTCATCTGCATTTAATTTCATAGTTATATCGTTCATTTTTTATACTGCCTCCTCTTTCAAAGCACGTAATCTTGCTTCTTCTTTTATTTCTTCAACTACCATCTCATGATATTTTTTCATGATTCCGGGCAGATCCTCGTAATCATCCATGTTAATCAGCTTATCAAAATCTGCTGCCTTTTTGAATTCTTTTGTGGCAATAATATCTGCTGCCGCGCGCTTTGCAAACACAAGGCTCTCCAAAAGAGAATTGCTCGCAAGTCGATTTCTTCCGTGTACGCCGTTACAGCTCGTCTCTCCAATCGCGTACAGCTGATTCATTGTGGTTCTTGAATCCTTGTCTACATATATGCCTCCCATGAAATAGTGCTGCGCAGGCACAACCGGAACCCAAGTCTTAAGCGGATTGAATCCGGCTTCTGTGCAATGCTTGTATATATTAGGGAAGTGATTAAGTATCTTCTCTTTCGGAATCGGAGAAAAATCAAGCCACACGTGCTCTGTTCCCTGTTCTTTCATCTTGGCCAAAATTGCATTGCTGACAACATCTCTTGGCTGAAGTTCATCCGTAAATCGCTTTCCGTCTTTGTCACGAAGTACCGCGCCCTCTCCTCTTACAGATTCCGAGATAAGAAAGCTCCTTCCGCTCTGTCTTGTAAAAAGAGTTGTCGGATGAATCTGCACATAATCACAGTTTTCCAGTCGTACATTGTGATACATGGCAATTGCCAGTGCATCTCCCGAGATATGACGGAAGTTTGTTGAATGTTTATAAACACCTCCAAGTCCCCCGCATGCAAGAACTGTTACATCCGCTTCAATGGCTTCCGTTTTGCCGTCTTTATCCGCGACCACAATACCGTAGCAGACATTATCCCTGCATACCCAGTCAACCATTGTCGTGTAGTCCATCAATGTGATGTTCTCTCTCTCCTGCGCTCTGGCCAAGAGTTTACCTGTAATTTCTCTTCCGGTAACATCCGCATGGAAAAGAATTCTGTTATCCGAATGAGCACCTTCTTTAGTAAATACGAATTGCCCATCCTTTTTTTCAAACTCCACGCCATAGTCTTCAAGATCGTGAATAATCTGCTGTGAGCTTTTTATCATGATCTCAACGGATTCTTTGCGGTTCTCATAATGGCCGGCTCTCATGGTATCCTCAAAATAAGAATCGTAATCATTATCATCTCTTAACATGCAGATTCCGCCCTGTGCCAAAAAGCTGTCGCTTCCGTCAAGTGCGTCTTTTGAAATGCAAAGAATCTTTTTATCCTGCGGTAAGCTAAGTGCGCAGAAAAGACCTGCCGCACCGGTTCCTACTATTACAACATCAAATTTCTTTTCCATTATTTTGCCAGCTCCAACATTCTTGAAAGAGGCTTTAATGCATATTCCCTCTTCTCGTCACTAACTTCAACCACTCCGGTATTGTCTCTTAAACAATCTCTGACTTTCTCCAATGTTACTTTTTTCATATTGGGACAAGTCTGGGTAGCGCCTGCCGAATAGAACTTCTTTCCGGGGTTGCTTGTTTCCAACTGATAGAGCACGCCAAGCTCTGTTGCGATGATGAACTCCTCTTTATCAGATTTTGCTGCGTAATCTATGATGCCTGCCGTACTTCCGATGTAATCCGCAAGTTCAAGCGCCTTCAAAGTACACTCGGGATGAGCAAGAACTTCCGCGTTCGGATGAGCTTCTTTTGCCGCCTTTATCTGCTCAAAAGTTATGCCTTTGTGTACATGACAAAAACCGTCATTAAAAATAAAATTCTTCTCAGGAACTTTTGTTGCAATGTATCTTCCAAGGTTCTCGTCGGGAATAAAGAATATGTTTTTGTTTGGAAGAGACTTTACGATCTTCATGGCGTTTGAAGAAGTAACGCATACGTCCGAATGTGTCTTAAGCTCTGCTGTTGAATTGATGTAGCAAACAACAGCGACATCATCATACTCTTTTCTGACCTGCTCGATTCTCTTAACCTCAGCCATATGTGCCATCGGGCAGTCCGCCTGCATATCAGGCATAAGCACTGTCTTTTCCGGATTAAGAATCTTAGCGGATTCTCCCATGAAACTTACTCCCGCAAAGACGATCGTACTTTCCTTAAGTTCTGTTGCCACCTTTGCAAGGTAATAGCTGTCTCCGACATAATCGGCAATCTCCTGCACCCAGTCGGTCACATAATAATGAGCCAGAATTACCGCGTTCTTTTCCTTTTTTAACTTTTCAATTTCATCAACTATTTCGCTAATCATTACTCTCCCCTTTTTTGTGAGTCTATGTAATTTTTCTCACAGTCTACCACATGTAAAGTCTACTGACAAGACAGTTGTTTATTCAATAAAAAAGACCTATCCTATTGCATATTTTTTTGCACGAAAAAAGGACCATTCGTCGTTGAAAGTCCTCGTTCTAAATCAATACTAATATAAATCCGATAGTTTTATCCTATCATATGCACCGTTCTTTGCGTCTTCAGGATGGGGTTCCAGCCCGATTATTGTTATATCCTGCTGTTCCGGTCCATATACCCAATACATACGACGCGCCCCACTCTTTCTATTCTCCAAATATGACTGCCAAACTTTAATTCCATATCGTCTGGACAATTCAGTTATTTCATGAGATTTTAAACTCGGATACATCGGATCAATGGATAGTTTTTTCAATGCATTACCCCATTTTTTATAAAGTTCTTCATCTTTTTTGGTGATAGTACCATTTCTATACTGAGTCTGAAGGAAATTCCATAATTCTTCCATTTCAGGAATTCCCATTCTTATTGCATATCCCATCCAGACATTTCCTCCTAAAAATCAGATAGATCAATAGCAGATGAAACATCTCCCATTTTAAAATTCTCTATTGCTCTATCCATATCTTTTAAAGAATTTGCCGAGATTCCTTTCGGAATAGATAATTCACGTGGTTCAAGTATTATACAGCCATTTTCGTATTCTTTTACATTATAGTACTGATACAACGCACCTCTGAGAGTAATTCTCTTTTTGCTGTCTATATGTACAGTATAATCTTTGATAGCTTCCATAAGGGTCACCTCCAAAACACAGTTTGGTGGGATATCCCACCTATCATTATGATAATACTTATAGCTTACTATGTCAATGAAACCAGTTTTCATCCAATTCACGCAAAAGAAAAAAAGTCCCCAAACATATATCTATCCCATTTGAAACCTCAAGCAAATTCCTTAACGCGCGTTATGTTTTTGCGAATTTTTCTTTTTGTCGAATTATCAGTGTAAAAATATTATTGCATCTTTTCATTTAAAGCATAGATATACCCCAAAAGACGGTTTCTACAATCCCTGTCCATTCTCCTATATTCTACCAAAAGCTCATACTCTTCATCTTTTCGGTAAACAGTTAAATAATCATTATTCAGTGCTTCATTGCTCTCTGATCCTGATATTAAATAATACGGATCTACATGTAATGTATCACAGATCACCTTTAACTTATCGATAGATGGATTTTGCTTTTTTCCTTTCCAACTACTCATTGTACTTTGGGGAATTCCGGTCTTTTCAGAAAACTCTTTTTGAGTCATATCTCTATCACGAACAAGTTGTAAAACTCTCTCTCCAATTGTCATGTACATTCTTCTTTCAGAATAATTCGTTTATTCGATATTATTACATAACACAATTTAAATCAAGAATAAATTTTGCTATTATTTTTTTATGAATACAAGAAATCTAAAATGTTTTCAAATTATATATGAAGAACGAAATCTGCAGGTTGCGGCAAATAAGTTGTTTCTATCACCGCAGGGACTCAGTAAGATCATAAAAAGTCTTGAAGAAGAATGTGGCACTCAGCTTTTTTCAAGAACCAAAGACGGATTTATCCCCACGGAAAGCGGAAAGATCTTTTACGAAAAATCCAAAGCCATAATAAAAAAAATGAATGAGATGTTTACGGAGATCAGAGCTGTAAACGACAGAGAAAAGCGCTTCAGGATTGGATTTGCAGCAGGGACACTACGAGCTGTCGATATTCCTTCTGTGCATTCTTTTATGAAATCTAATCCGGAAATTATTGCAAGTTGGGATGAACAGGAAAACAAGACTGTTTTGAAACGCGTGATAAACGATGAGATAAATTGCGGTCTCGTTGTAGGAAAGCCACAAGTTCCGGGGCTTATGTCAGAGCTTATCAAATCGGTAGATATCGTCCTATACGTTCACAAAGGGCACAGGTTCTGGGACAAACAACAGATCAGTATTACGAAAATCAAAGATGAACCTCTGATTTCCATGAATGAGAAATACCACATATATCACGATTTCATAAACGCCTGCCATATGAATGATTTCAATCCTGAAATTGTCGCAAAGGTTGGCGAAGGTGATTCTATTTACCGCCTTGTAAAAAATCGAATCGGAATTGGCGTCGCTCCCAGATTTTTCAAAGATGATACCGATGTTAAAGCCATCCCCATAACTGACACCTATACTTGGGATGTATATGGCATTTATCTTGAAAACTCACCGGATGCGGAACTTGCAAAGCGTTTTTTGCATCAATGTTCCCATCAAAAAAAACGACGAATGACTTAAACTTAAAGCCATTCGTCGTCTCATTTTATTATGCTATTTCTTTTTTATCAGATATGGTTTGCAACTTCAAATGCATCCCAGATACCGTACATAATGTTAGATACCTGTCTTGCATCTCCAAGGAGATAGATTTCATCCACATCGTTCTTGTACTGATTATAGAGAGTATTTTCACTGGAGTATCCAACGCATAAAACAACGCTGTCTGCAGCAAGTTCTTTTGCGCCGTCTTTAGTTTCAGCCTTAAGAACACCGTTCTTATACTCTGTAACCTTAGCGTCAGTTACAACGTCAATGCCGTTGAAAGGAATAAGCTTCTCAAGCATTTCCTTATTTGCTGAGCAAAGAGGTCCGTTAACTGCCAAGATCTTATCAAGAGCTTCAACAATAGTAACCTTCTTGCCCTTCATTGCAAGGTCAAGTGCAAGCTCACATCCTACAAGTCCGCCACCTACTACAGCTACGTTATCACCTGTTTCCTTCTGTCCAAGAAGTACCTGCTCTGCAGAATATACCTTCTTGTCATCTCCAAGTGAGAACATCTTGGGACGAGAACCTGTAGCAAGAATAACTGCATCAAACTGCTTGTCGAGAATTTCTTTCTCAGTAGCCTTAGTATTAAGGTAAACTTCAACTCCGAGACGTGTCATTTCATCTTCATACCACTTTGCAAGAGCTATATCGTCTTCCTTAAATGAAGGCGCACCGCCGGGGATAAGATTTCCACCAAGTCTGCCTGTAGCCTCATAAAGAACAGGCTCATGACCTCTTTCTGCGAGCACACGTGCAGCCTCAAGTCCTGCAACACCACCACCAACTACAAGCACCTTCTTCTTTTTAACAATGGGATTGTAGCGGTTTAATCTCTCTTTACCTGCCTGAGGGTTAACTGCACAGTTTATAAGTGAATAGCTCTGGATACGTCCCATACAACCTTCCTGACAGCTGATACAAGGACGGATCTGGCTTAAATTGTTTCTGCGAATCTTGTTTACAATATCAGGGTCAGCAAGTGTCGGACGGCCGAGAGATATCATGTCGCAAATATTGCTTTCAAGACACTCAAGCGCAGTATCGGGGTTATCAACACGTCCTGCCATGATAACAGGGATATTTACATTTTCTTTTGTAATTCTTGCAAACTCTTTGTAAGGTGCCTTCTCCATATACATCGGGGGATGATTCCACCACCAAGCATCATATGTTCCGGCATCAACATCAAGAGCATCATAGCCGTATTTCTCAAGAAGCTTAGCAGCCTCGATGCCTTCCTCGATATCACGGCCCTTCTCCTCGAATTCTTCTCCGGGAAGTGCACCTTCACGGAAATCCTTAACCATACTCTTTAATGAGAATCTTAATGCAACAGGGAAATCCCATCCGCAAGTCTTTGCAATTTCTTCACGAATTTCCTTTGCAAATCTAAGTCTGTTTTCAAGTGATCCGCCATATTCATCTGTACGCTGATTGAAGAAAGAAATAGCGAACTGATCGATAAGATATCCTTCATGAACAGCGTGGATCTCAACACCGTCAAATCCCGCACGCTTAGCGTTATAAGCGCCTTTTCCGAAACTCTCTACGATTCCGTGAATTTCTTCAACAGTAAGCGGGCGGCAAGTCTTATCAAGCCATCTGTGAGGAATTGGTGATGCAGATACAGGCGGGAATTCACCTAAGTTTGTAGGAATTGTAACTCGTCCGAATCCACCGCTCATCTGTAAAAAGATCTTTGATCCGTAAGCATGAACACGCTCTGTCATCTCACGGCTGGTTCTTACGAACTGAACCGGATTGTATGTTGAATTGGGTGTATTGGGAAATGAAGGCTTCTCCACCTCTGTATCAGAGAAAGTAACACCTGTGATAATAAGACCGATGCCACCCTGAGCACGTCTGGTGTAGTAATCGATACCTCTGTCATTCCATCCGCCTTCGCAGTCTCCGAGACCAAGCGGTCCCATGGGTGCCATTGCATAGCGGTTTTTGATTTCTAATTTGCCGATTTTGATTGGTTCAAAAAGTCCTTTATATTTCATTGAAACCTCCTTATTATCCGGCACTCTTTGTGGTTCTGCCATATGCCGGTAATTATTGTTAAATATTTGCCATAGATATATTTTAAAATACGGGCTTTTTGATAACCATCAACAAATAGTTGTTGCGTAGCAACGATTTATTTAGGAGAAAAATAGAATCTTCTATCATATAAAAAAATGGAGTAGCTTTCGCCACTCCATTACTCTTTTTCAATATATAAAATTTGAAAAACTAGCGCTACCGCCGATTTCTTTTGTGCTATAGACAAAAAGTCCAAATCGTGCGCCTGTGAAATGATCAAGCTTGAACTCCATTTTGTGGTCGCTTCCAAGTTTTTTTAGATGCTCTTGATCTGTAGTATAGAAAAAAGATACAGTATCATCGGCATGAGGTATAAGGCTTGGTTGCTTGCTTCTTAGGACTGTCCTGTTATCGAAACATGCGCCTGCACAAAGTGTCACAACCGGACTGCCAAGTGGAACGCATCCCACTTCCTCAAAAGTTTCATCATCGCACCGTTCGCCCCAGATGTCTTTTGTTTCAAGTTCTCTTTTTCCCATTACAAGGTAATAAGATGAATCTCTTTTGGTTACTGCTATAAATCCGTATTCACTTTCAAGAAGGCACAGTCCCGCATAGTCTCCGTCTTTAATGTCGCTTGCATCAACAGTAACGCCTGCTTCGCATCCGGGAAAAAGAGTTCTCTGCGTCAAAGTGTTTTTGGCCTGAACCAAGTTGCTGCAGATCTTATCTGTTTTAATAGTAACAGTGCCCTTTTCCAAATCTCTTTTTACAAACGACAGATCAGGTTCATGATTAAACTGCCAGCAGGGTTTAAAGCCAAAGCTTGAAGATTTGTCAGCCCCGTTATAATCTGTTTTAAAATCATCGCTTGATACCAAAGGAGCATATTTGTATTCGGGATTTAAATCTTCAATTTCAAATTCTTCAGGTATTTTACCGCCTTCACCGAAAACAGGAAAATCGACTTCTTTGCCTTCATCTGTTGTTATCTTTCCCCAGGTCACCGGCATAAGGCACGGGATTCTTCCTACTGCGCCACTGTCCTGAAAGAGGATGCCGTACCACTTTCCCGACGGACTATCAACAATCCCGCCCTGGGCTACGCCTGAATTTCTATAGCCTCTGTCATCATCCATAACATCTTTGCCATAGTACGGACCTTCAGGCTTATCTGCCACGAATACCGCCTCGGTTCTTTTTCCCGTGGCCTTTGGCATATGAATCAAAAAAATGTAGTATTTACCACCTATTTTGTAAAAATGAGAGCCTTCATATCCAAGATATACTTCATTCTTATCAGATATGATCAACTTTTCAGGCTCGGTTCCTACATCTGTCAGATGCATGGCTTCATCAAATTTAAGTTCTTTCAGATAAATGTCCGTGTTTCCATAAACGATATAAACCTTCCCGTCATCATCAAACAAAATAGAGTTGTCATGATAAAAGCCTTCGAGAGTATATTTCTCCCACGGACCCTCTATATCTTTTGACTGATAGATATAGGTCTTATGTGTGTCATTAGCTACAAAGCATACGTAGTACACACCCTCATGATAGCTAAGGCTTGCAGCCCACATACCACAGCCGTATACATTTTCTTTTCCCTCTAACTTCTGAGCATCGGTGCCATCCAGCGTATCATATACATATGCGGCGTGCTCCCAATTCACAAGGTCATATGAGCGAAGTATCTCGCACCCCGGCATAAAGTACATAGTGGTGCTTACCATATAGTAAGTATCGCCGACTCTAATCACTTCAGGATCAGGGTAATCAAGTTTTGTAATGGGGTTGATGTTATTCATTGTTGTCATCTTGTAATTCTCTTTGTGATAGTTGTGGTAAATATTTTTGTCTTTCTTTTTCAATTGCTTTAGTAATCCATTCTTTGTCCATTATGTTATCGAAAGCGCCTGCAACTATGGACTCATCAGCATAGTTATCAAATTCCGCCTGTTTCTCATCAAGGATCAGCATCATCTCATCATCTATAGTATCAGGACATAACAGCCTGTATACAAGCACGTTTCTGACCTGTCCCATTCTGTACACTCTCGAAAGCGCCTGGCTTTCCAAAGACGGTTTGATCTGCGGTTCGCAAAACACCACTATACTGGCAGTCTGAATATTTAATCCGACGCCTCCGGCAATTATCTGGCTAACAAGAACACTTCCTCCGGGAGCCTCACCCAGCTTATCCACAAGAAACTGCCTCGTGCTCATCTTAGTGTCTCCGCTGATCACACCTATGCATCTTCTTCCAAGAAGATCACTGACTTTAGATATTGTTTCTCTAAAGAAAGAATATATGATAACCTTTCTTCCTTCACTTTCTGCCTGATCAAGAAGTTCCAGAAGTCGCATGCACTTTGATGATGTAGTCATGTCATCCTGAAGAAAAGAAACCCTTCTCATATCGGAGAATCTTCCACTTACAATCGCATCTTTATAGGTGTCTTTATCTGTATCTGTAAGGCTGCACCACTCCTGTTCCTGTGCGATTTCCGGAAGTTCCTTAAGAACCTGCTGCCTTGTTCTTCTGATATATACCGGTGCCAAGCTTTCTTTAAACTGCGGCAAGTGACTGATATTTGCCAGTGCCTTTACCTGCTCTGTCATATCGGGTCGAACAAAATCAATCAGGTTGCACATCTCGTCAACGCTGTTTTCAAGCGGCGTTCCTGTCATCAAAAGAATTCTCTCAGACTCATTATCAAGCCTTCGAATGTACATAGTTCTTTTGGCATCAGGATTCTTCATGTAGTGCGCTTCATCTATAACCAACATGGAAAGAGACATATGATTATCTATGCGATCTACAATCTTTCCCATGGACTCGTAGTTGGTTATTGCAGCACCGCCATTATCCTGCCATCTTTCAAAAGATTCTTCAAGTGTCTGACCATGTATGATAAAAGCCTCTATCCTGCTGAATTTCTTTAGTTCCCTTGCCCAGTTTATAAGCACGCTGGCAGGGCAAACGATCAGAAAATAACATTTCTTTTGCTGCGTCGCCTGTATATGAGCCATTGCAGCAATAGCCTGGATTGTCTTTCCAAGTCCCATCTCATCGCCAAGAAGAACCTTCCTCTGATGTAAAATATATTTTGCTCCAAATATCTGATAAGCCCTAAGCGATCCACTAAATCCATCCAAATTAAGAGCTGTTTCATTTATCTCTTCTGCAAGCTGCGCCGGAATACTGTCATATACAAAAGGCTTGTTGCCGGTCATATTGCCAAGGCTCTCCAGCAGCACATAGAATTCAGCGCTATTCCTGTTAAAAGCCTCCATGGCCGCAACCTTAGTTGTATGAGATGCTTCCTGATACAGATTAATGGCATGAAGCATATTATCAAAGAAAGAGCTACTCACAAACTCATATATGTCTTCAGCCATAGTCACGGTATTCTGCTTAGAAACACCTGAGGAAAAGATCCAGTGGAACCCGTTTCTTATCATCCCGCTGTTCTTTATCCTCTGAGCATAATCATCAAGATTTGATGCACCTTCCGAAACATCTCTTCTTACTTTTTCGCTATTAAGATAATTAGCAAGTTCTGTAATAAGCTCAGCATTGTCGTCTGCATTTTCAGACTTATCATCCGGATCAAGACGGATTATCACTCTTGACGCCAGGCTATTGGCAAATTCAGTAACGACATTTCTTATCGCCTCTGTCTGTTTCTCTCCTATACCATCAAGAGACTGTATTTCATAGTCAGTAGCCTTTGCCAACTGTCCCAGGCTCGTATAACCTGCATCCATAAGTGCCTGAACACGGATTCCTGCTCTTGCTTTTTTTAGCTCATCCACAGGAATATCAAAAAGTTCCTTCCGAGCCTCGATTCCTGCAATCTTATTGCAAAGTTGCTTGATATTACCTTCCTGCAATGCCCGGTCATTATAGATATTTTTAAATGCCGTGTTTGCATCATCAATTGCTTTTATTAACTTCTTTATGTCTTTGAAATTTGGTTTATCCATATGAATCACAGGATTACTCAGGTTGCTCCGTTTCTACATTTTCTATCTATTTTATACAGTTCTTTAAAAACTTCTTGTTTTCATACATCCTTTTGTCAGCAATTTCAAATACTGCTGCCACACAATCTTCTTGGTCAAATTTTGCCATACCACAGGCAACGACTACTCCGCCGTTTATAAGAGCATCCTTATTATGCCGTGCAATTACATCTACTAGTTCCTCGCTTCGAGCATAGTCCTCATCCTGCGAAATAACCACAAATTCATCGCCCCCGACTCTGTAAACAGGGCTGCGCTTAAAAATATTGCAGATTATGTCACACGCATCACATATATACTTATCTCCGGCTTCATGCCCTTCAGTATCATTAATTTTCTTAAGATCATTTACATCCAAAACCACAATCGCGAACTCAGGCTGACGCTGCTCCTGAATTCTTTGATTCATGATACTCTCTCTTACCTTATATGCATTCTTGTTCTTGATGCCTGTAAGCGAATCGATCTCAGCCATATTCTGCACAAGCGCAAGCTTCTCCGTATATTCACGTTTAATGCGCATAGCATCAGTCACATCCTGACACAGACCTAACAAGCATTCCCTTCCGGTATCATCTGTAAACTTAAGCTTTGTTGTCTGAAACTGTCTCGGATTGCCGGCCGCATCAGGCACGTCCTCATAGAAAATATACGGTCCATCCATCGCAAGAGCTTTCTTATCATCCTCTATAAAATGAATAGCAGTCTCTTCGTCAAAAATCTCTAAATCAGTCAGCCCTACAACACCTTCCGGAGTTTCTTTATTTGCATACTCGGCAAAGGCTTGATTACAAGCAAGGTATTTCCCTGTGTCTACATCTTTTGAAAATGTCATGGCCGGCATATTGGTCAAAAGATCTGAAAGCGATTTCTTAAGACTCATTATCTTTCGGCTTGCATCAGCCTCTTTCCTAAGGCGCTCATTCTCCTGCTGAAGTCTCGCATATTCTGCTGAAATATCCTCATTTTCATTTATACTTTCGCCAACAAAAGCTCCCTGATCCGTGTACCAGACAAAAGCAAGTCTTGTGCCGTCTTCTTTGTAAATGTGCCTGCCATATGAATGGACTACTCTGTATTCTCCATCCTTTTTTTGCCTGTAGATTACATCAAATACGCCGCCCTCTGCCAAAAAGCAATTTACAGCCTCAACTATAGAAGACAGATCATCGGGATGTACATTACGATATATGTCATCATTTACAAGATTATAGATTTCTTTTTTATCCACATCCTCATATCCTGAAAGCTCCAAAAAACCTTCAGACATGACTATTGTAACCACTTTCCCATCAATACACTGGTAAATTGCAAAGGGAATCGGGCTGCTTTCCAATAACTTTAGTTCTTCATCACTATACCTGTACTTTTCCAAGAGAGCCACCTCCTGTATAAGACAACAAAGAAACTACTTTCCATAATATATTTTATCATGTAATAGCCCGTCCCCATCATTATTGCGATTATTTTATGAATAATTAACAAAGTTGCGTTTACCGCTCACCATATTAGTGATATAGTCTAATAAGAGATAACGATATTGCGATAACATTAATCAAAAGAAAGGACGTTCTTATGGAGAAAAAAAGCGGTTCTTTGATGTTACCTATCGTCGGATCTATCATCCTTGCAGTAGTGATCACTGCTTTTTCCATCGCCGGTTTTAATATGTACAGCACCATCAAGACCAATGCTTCCCAGGCACAGGCCTACGAGAACAGGCTTAGGGAAGATATTATGTCTGAGCTAAAAAATGAAACGCAGGAAGCCATGAGCATTTGTCAGATTATGTATGACAGATCTCAAGCCGGTACAATGTCTCTGGAAGAAGCTCAATTAGAAGCTGCCAATATCATCAGAGAGCTAAAGTATAATGATGGATCAGGCTACTTTTGGGTTGATACTTCTGAAGGCATTAACGTGGTTCTTTTAGGCAGAGATACTGAAGGACAATCAAGATGGGACAGCGTTGACCCTAACGGCACGTACTTTATCCAGGAAATGATAAAAAATGGTATGCAGTCCGGAGGCGGTTACACAAATCTTATGTTTGCTAAGCCCAATGAAACCGAGCCTCTTCCCAAGATCAACTATACAGCATATTTCGAGCCTTTTGACTGGGTTATGGGCACCGGCGTATGGGTTGATTATATTGATACGCTTAAGAGTGAATATACAGCAGAATCCGGCAAAGCGCTTGCAGCCACCATCAGAAACAGCATTATTACCATGATAATTCTTTTGCTCATCGGAATTGCCATCGCAGCATATATGGGAAAAAGAATTACCACTCCCATTAAACTTGCTACAAGCCAGATGGTCAGAATGTCCAATAATGATTTTTCTGATAATGAAGAAATGAATAGCGTCCGAGCGCTTCCTGCCAGAGAGAACAATGAAATCGGACAGATTGCAAAGGCACTTGACCTTATGCACAACAACATAAGAGAACTTATGCTAAAAATCTCTGACACAACCTCTTACGTAGCATCAGCATCTGAAGAGCTCTCATCAAGCGCATCGCAATCCGCGAAAGCCAGTGAAATGGTTGCTACCTCCTGCACTTCAGTTGCCGAGTCATGTTCCGGACAGATAACCTCTGTAGCGGAAGCAAGTAACGAAACACAGGCATTTGTAAATAACATGCAGGAATTCCAGGATGCGATCAACAAGACCACTGAAATGATAAAAACCACTAATGAAGCTGCTACCAAGGGTGCTTCTGACATGACCAATGCCACAAATATGATGAGTTCAATCAAAAATTCCGTGGAAAGCACTGCCTCTGTAGTAGAAGCCTTAGGTGATCAGCTCAAGAATATCGATACTTTTGTTGATACCATAGCAGAAATAGCAAGCCAGACCAACCTTCTTTCCCTCAATGCCAGCATAGAAGCTGCAAGAGCCGGAGAAATGGGTAAAGGTTTCGCGGTTGTTGCCAGCGAGATCAGCAAACTTGCCGACCAGTCCAATGAAGCTGCTTCAAAGATCACGGAACTGATTGATGAAATAATGCACAACTCCGACGAAGCTGTTTCTTCAATGCGTCAGGGTGCTCAGGACGTTGTATCCGGAACAGAAACCGTCAACGACGCAGGAAATACCTTCAACAGTATCGTAGATATGGTATACTCCATTTCCGAGCAATCAGAAAGAATGAGTGAAATTGTCAACCAGCTTTCTGAAGGCACCGACACCATTGCCAGCAACATCAGCAAGATAGAGGATATGAGCGCCAGCGTTGCAGATGAAACCCAGAACGTTTCCGCCGCTTCACAGGAACAAACCGCTTCCTCGCATGAAGTTGCAGAAGCTTCCGATAAACTTGCCAGCAATGCCCAAGACCTGCAGGAGTTCGTTTCCAAATTCTCACTTTGATAAACAAAAAGCCGGATGCTTTCTATATTTGACAGGAAGCATCCGGTTTTTATTATTCTATTATTCTACGTAGTAAACATAGTTTTCTTTTCTGGGAGCAGCATCCTTTGCAGGTTCAGCAGCATAACCAAGTGCACAGTGGCCGATTCCCTCGAAGTTGCCTTCAACTCCTAATTTCTTAAGGAGGTCCTTTCCAAACTCAGAATCAAACTCTTCTTTTGCTCTGTGAATCCATATGCTGGCAACACCGAGACTCTCTGCAGCATTCATAAGATTTCCCATTACAAGAGATCCATCATAAATATATGTGGGAACATCCTTATTAGCAAGGACAATCAGTACAACCGGAGCTCCATAGAATGGATCAAATTCTTCGTTCCAACCACCAATCTTTCTGTTCTCATCTGAAAGAGCATCTCGAAGCTCTTTATTCGTAACCGCGATGATAATTGGACTCTGCTTACCCATTCCTGTCGCAGCATATGTTCCTGCCTTTACTATGGCATCAAGATCTTCCTTTTTCACCATGTCCGGCTTAAAACTTCTGCAGCTTCTCCTTGTTTCCAAAACTTTCAGTGTCTCGTTCATATTCTGCTTCCTCCGTTTCTTTACTCATCTATCTAGTCCTCTATTTTGCAATATTAAATTGTGTGCAATCTTTATTATATTTATTTCACCTAAAAAATCAAGCCCCTAACTTCATAAAAAGTCAGAGACTCTGTTTTTCATCATTATATCCGGGTTACTTAAGCAGCTTTGATAATTCCAAAGCCTTTCCAACATCACCATCAACCTTAAGCTTGCCAATTGTAAATGCTGCAACAGGATCAAGTTTGCCTGAGATCAGCTTGTTAAAATCATCAGAATTGATAGTAATTGCGCAGTTTCTGTCGTGATAGTCATAGGGCTCCACGTCTTTTTTACCTCTTTATCTTCTAATCAAACTTTTTTCCATCAGCCATAAATTCAGGAATATTAACATGCTTTATTCCGTTTCTCTTTTGAATAGGATCATTTCTGGTCAAAAGATATTTCGGATAATTATCATGAATCATCTCAAACGGAGCATACTCACGATCCTCAGTCTTGATATCATTCATTATCGTCATTGATACTTGTACATAGCTGTAATCCATATTGGAATCTCGCAAAATGAAATCACATTCCAACTTACCAATTCTTCCAATGCTTATTTTATAACCTTTAGAAAGCGCATAGCAATATACTATATTTTCAAGGATAGGCCCGTAATTAATCCTGTTATCAGTATTCGTTGCGAACCAAAATCCCAAATCTGAAAGGTAATATTTTTGCGCACAGCCGATAGATTTTTTTGACTTCAAATCAAAGCGCTTGCATTCATATATAATTTTCGAATCCTTGAGAATTTCAATATAATGTACTAATGTGTTTCTCTTAATAGAAATCCCCGCTCTGTTCAAAGACTCCAAAAGATTTGTTATGCTGCTGGTTGCACCAAAATTATTGATAATATACTGCTGCACCTTCTGAAAACCGGATACATTACGTATTTTTACTCTTCTTTTGATATCCTTTTCGAATATTTCCTTGATTACACTATCAATATATTTTCTCCTATCTTCTTCATTGTCATACGTAAGAGCCTGTGGAAATCCACCTTCATGGATATAATGGTCAAGTTCTGTTGTAAGATTCTCAACTTCTTTTCCAAGAAACTTTTTCATATCCAAGTATTCTTCAAAAGTCAGCGTCAGCATCTCAAACTCTATATATCTTCCTGTAAGTTTTGTTACCAACTCCCCACTCAAAAGATATGCATTAGAGCCTGTGATAAAAATAGAAAACTCATCCTCTAGTCGGTAAGCATTAAGCACTTCCTCAAATCCATCTACATTCTGTACTTCATCTATAAACAGATACTTAAGTCCTTTAGCTGTTGCCCTTTCATCAATAACCTTTTCAAGTTGATCCTGAGTCTTAACATTTTTAAAGCCTCTTTTATCCAAGTCAATAAAAATTATGTTTTCATCCTCAACACCTGATTCGGTAAGTTCCTGAGCAATCGTTGCCATAAGGCAAGACTTCCCACATCTACGTACCCCCGAAATTACTTTTATCATGCTTGCATCATTATAAAATCCTCGGATTCTTTTTAAATAGTTTTCTCGTTTATAATACTTCTTCATATCATCCTCTAACCCTGTTTTAAAGGGGTGTATTTTTAACATTTTATATTTTTTATCCCCTTAACTGCCATTTTACTTCATTGATATAATTTTCGTCAACAAAGAGAAAGATTTCTTTTTCAGATTTCAAATCCACTTGGACGAAAATTCTCTCCTCGCAAATTCTTCATCTACTCTGGTATAGATATCGAGAGTTGTGGATATATCGCTCTGCCCAAGCAGCATCTGCATAACCTTTAGATTTACATTTTCTTCACACAATATATTTGCAAAAGTATGGCGAAAAGAATGCGTTGTAAGCTTAGGAAGTATTACAACATTCCCATGTTTATTGTATATATCACTGTCATTAAATGCCTGCACTATTCTCTCAAGCGCTCTGTTTACAGGAGCCTGTGTGATAGGATTTCCTTCTCTTGTCAAAAATACAAAATCTGTATATCCATCTACAACTGACTTACATACTATATTGTTACTACTTTGATATTCTTTTTCCTGCTTCAGAAGAGTAAATGCTTTTTTCTTCAGCGGTATCTTGCGATAACCTGCAGCCGTTTTAGGAGGAGTTGCCTTTAACCTTGCCTTTTTATCATGAGTTCTGTTGCAATAAATAATTGCATGATCAATAGATACTTCTCTGTTTTTATAATTAATATCTTGCCATCTTAATCCTGACATTTCGCTTATACGCATTCCTGTATTTATAAAAAAATAAATCAGGGGATACCAATGACTGTATACCTCTGATTTCTTGACAAAATCTAATAATAAATCTGCTTCTTCTTTATATATACCTTTTCTGTTACTGATATGTTTGGAATGGTCGCGTTCAAAATCACGCGCCGCATGCTCTGCAGGATTTGAAAGAATAAACCCCGCTTCTTTAGCAGATCTGAATATCTGGAAAAGTACATTCTGAATTTTGCCTATAGTATCACCCGATACTCTCTTATCAACTACCAAAGCAGTATAATGACATTTAATATCAAAAGTTGTAATCTCATCTATATATCTTTTCCCCAATTCACCTCTGATATAAGCGTTATACAGGTACTCATAGCCCTCCATAGTTTGTTCCGCCAGATTACCTTTTGACATTTTCCAAACTTCGAATTGATTATCCAATGTCTTATCACCAAACATCTTTTTAACCTCAAGATGTTCCAAATAAAGCAATTTTGCCTCCGCTCCCCTGAGTTCAGAAAGTCTATTCGCATATATCCATTTTACTTTGCCATATCGATCCACATATCTGTATTCATATCTTCCATCTTTTCTTAAATATTCGCCTCGAAACAGCGCTTGTCCATTACAATCTAAGCGTATATCAGCCATAATCACACCTCCTTTCAACTCGCAATATCTTTCCATTAAATATATCGGTTTAACCGTAGTCAAAATTTAGTCAAAAAAACCCTGCAGATTGCTCTGCAGGGTGCATACTTACTGTATTTTTTAATCTATGTGCTTGAGCGTCGGGAACGTTATATCGTTAACTTCCACGCTTAATCATGTAAATCCATACTCATCCATTACGAACTTTTCTGATCCATTTTGAACTACCACCGAAATCCACCGAAAGCCCTAAAAATGCTGTCCTACGTGTGGCTATCCACTTTTTCTGTGGTCATCGGTGTTGGTCATCCAATGAAGACCGATCGTATGCAGTCTTGTCCAATCAAGACACTTTGACTACATTTTTCACAAAATTACATCTCGCTATTTATGAGTTCAGTCCTACACTCATATGTTTATGAGTATTGAACCACCTTCACATTGTAACACTCCATTTTAATCCTTTCAAGGACTTTTTTATATAATGATTTTGCCTTCCAGCTGAGCCATAATCTCCTGCTTCTTTTCCTTCGTGGCATCCGCGTAGATATTCATGGTCGTAGTGATATCCCTATGTCCCATGATTGACTGGATTACCTTGATGTTGCTCTCATTCTCACAGAGCCTTGTACAGAACGTATGGCGTAAGATATGGCATGAGATTTCTTCAGGCAACAAAAAAGGTTTCCTTCCTTCTACTGCAGCTTTCTTGATTTCCGTGTCATTGTATTCATTGACCGCACTATGAATTGCCCTGTTCACTGCTCCCGGTAAAAGAACTGCATTATTGCTTGAGATAAAGATAAAATCCTTACAGCCGTCAATCTCTTCCTCACAAAAGCCCAGTACTTTTTGAAACTCATATTCCATAAGGAAAGCATCAAATACATCCTGAACCATCGGTATATCTCTTGTTCCTGCATAAGTCTTGGTGCTCTGAACTCGTTTCTTGCATTCACCAAATTCATCAGGTCTGTCACTTAAAGTCCTCTCAACATGGATTATCCTATTCTCAAAATCAACGCTGTTCCAATCAAGAGCAAGTGCTTCACCTATACGCATTCCGGTTCCTAAAAGAACTGTCATGAGAGGAAGCCATCCCATGTATGTCGGATTATGCCTAAAGATATCCATAAAGGCCTGTTGCTCTTTTACTGTAAGTGCTTTTCTATCAGGCTTCTCCCAAAACTTACTGCGCTTTATCTCGGTCATCACTTCATCCGTAGGATTCATCCTGATAAGCCCATCACGCACAGCCATCTGAAATGCCGGTCTGAGGATCGTATGAACATGATCGACTGTCGTTGCTTTAAGCCCACGCTCAATGATGAGTCCATAATAATACTTCTTCACATCAGAATACTTCACATCAACAATCTTGCGTTTGCCAAAATCATCTTTGATATATGTCTTGTAGACATTCATATAGGTTCCCTTGGTCGTCAACTTAAGATTATGCTTTGTGCTAAGATAATTCTCCACCATGTGATTGACTTCGATATGCTTTGCCTTATAAGGATCAAGTCCATCATCATAATCTCTAGTAAGTTTCTTTTCTGCCTCTCTAAGTTCGACCAAAGTCTTTCTATATATATAATGTCTTTTACCCATACGGTCTGTATAGGCATATGTATATCTTCCATCCTTACGCTGGCTCTCACCGGTATTGAGCTTGTACCCTTTTGAATCTTTTCTGTACATCACGTTCAGTCTCCCTTCTTATATCAATAAAGAAGAGGAATGATCGGTTCATACAATGATTATAATCCGCGACATTCCTCTGTTTCAATCCATTTTTATCCTCTGTCTCTGCCGCAAAGCCGCATGAATGTTGCTGTTTGGACTGTCATGGACAACATTGGATTCCTATGGTTAATTATTTGAATCACAAAAATTTTCAAGATATTCATCGACTTTCTGTGTGTTGACCAGCACCCTTCTCTTGATGTGATAAACGGCTCCCGCATCCTTTGCAAGTTGCTCAAAAGTATGTAGTCCTACAGAATATAGATCTTTTCCTTCTTTATAAGAAACAAATTTCTTCTGCCCTGCTGATACCGCTCCACTTACATTCTCAAGTGCACTTATTCTCTTTGGCATACCCATTCCTCCTTAAGCTCCTTTGCGACGATCTTCCCTCATATAAACAATCGCAAGTTTCCTGACTTTACTCCGATTTCTATTAAGCCTGTGCTTTGTTGCTTCATATCCGCTGTTACTGTCATCTGCTATAGTGCTGATATCCCTTGTTCCATTAAGAGCATCTGTCAGCTCAGCTCTCTGTCTCGGTCTAAGGTGTTCGATTGCTTTGATTATCGCGAAATAATCACTCCTCATGATTCTTAAAGTTTCAATCTCTATCCTGTGATCAAGATCTTCATCCGCTCCCTTTAAAGCATTGACAATACTGCCTATCCGCATATCATTTAAAAGATCTATATTCCCGGCAGCGCTGTTACCTGTCGGATCACTGCAACCTGACGTCTGTACCCTGATGCCGATATCTCCTCTTTCATTTCTCTTGTTATAAAGTTTTTCTTCCTTCAACGTATCACGTAGTCCTTCCTCAAACATCTCTACCAGCCTGATAAAATTGTCAAAGTGTTCAAAGATGATGTCGATTCTTTTGAAGTCCTCCGCCTCTGCATATATCTTTACAATACTTCTTGCATCCGACATTTCATCCTCCTTCCACCAACATTTCCTAGGACACTTTTATGATATCTCCTGTACCTTCTCCAAAACGTCGATATTCCCGACACCTGTTCGAGATTTCAGACAAGTAAACGCCTATATTAAAGAAAGAACTCTCACCTGCTCAATAGCAACCTTCCGTGCCCTTGGATTCCTGATAGAATAGAAAGCCTGCAACATTGCATCCACTTCAGTTGCATATTCTTTCTTCTCCTTGTCTCCTGAGCCAAATAAAATCCAGTCAGACGATACATCAAAAAATGATGCGTAATCAATCACGTTTGCTGAAGACAGCGCCCGCTTTCCCGATTCAAATTCCGATACCATACTGCGACTTCCAAATCTTAACTTCCTTGCCAGCTCTTCCTGACTCATTCCTTTTTGTACTCTGAGCATTCTTACTCTTTCACCGATTGACCGCATGTTGTTTGTTTCCATATCCCCCTCCGATCTGGAGTCCCAAAACGGAAACATACTTAGCCAATAGCAGATATCTCAAGGTACAAAAATAGAGCCTGCAAAACATAATAGACCTAAGGTCAAAACCTTTCGGTATATTTCCGTTTTGCAGGCTCCTTCGATGTTACGTGCCACGCACGACTCTTTAAGCTCTTGGCAATACTTTTGATAAATGATGCTGTTCCTCGCTCTATGGCACTGCACTAGTCCATCAATTACCTCAATCTATATGAAATTGTAAATATAAGGCTACTAATAAGCTTCTATCGCAAGCCCTAACAGCTCTTTATGATACCTATGGAGTATCTCGATCAGCGCTTCATTCTCATCTTTAACAATAGTAGTAACAAACCTTTTGGTCGCACAAATCCTGAGCACCGATCCGCAGACATCACACTTTTCAACACATGACGCGAATTCCGCTCGCATGATCTTATTTCCGCATACTGGGCAATTCACCCACAGTTCGCCTGTTTCCGGTATTTTAGTTTTCATAACCTTCTACCCCATACTCTTTCCACAGATTAAGGAACATATTGCATACAATAACCAATTGACTACCGGTCTTAATCTGTATGTCCACACTACGCAAGCGCTATCCCTACATAGTCAGATGTATGAAAGTAATAAAGAACTATTATGCGATCATCCCTAATCTATTTTACTAAAACAACGTAAAAATAAATCTTCTCCTTTCGATTAGAGTTATAAAGGTTCGAAAAAAAAGAAGCTGTCACCAGCTCCTTCCATACTCGCAACTGGCTGACTCTTGTGAGTCCCTATAGCTTTGTGCCACCGGATTGCTCCAGCTTTACCCTTGGTATTGTTCTGTTCGAACATTTTTTACTCTTTTATTTTAACCGAGACGCACCTAAAAAGATACGGCAAATCCTACAAAATAAAACAGTTTATTTTACCAATTTAGCGAAATAAAGCGAGCACAATTTATTGAAACATCTATATTAAAGGTGTATTATATATGCGAACATCAGTTCTTTCCATTGAGGTTATTTGTTATGAGTAGAGTTATTGATAATGTAGACGTTATCTGCCAGCACAAGGCAAACGGAGAAGTAATTCCCCTTCGCTTTCGGCTGATGAACGAAGACGGGCAATATGAAAATTATACAATAAAAGGTTATAGAACCATTACCCATCCGGGGCCTTATACTACTCCGGACGGTCTATATGTTTCCTACTCCACATTTGTTTTTGAATGTGTCGTTGTCGTGCTTGATTACAAGCGGAAGGTACGATTATATTTTGAAACGCATAACAGTAAGTGGCGGATTGCGATATGAAAAGACACATCAGTAATCATATTCTATTGCTTTTAAACTTCGTGTATAATCGAACCCATTTTGAATACCAATCTTCCTCAGTTCAACAGTATCGGTAACAAAGTGATTATCACCATAATCTGCAAAACCGCAATCTTTCAAAGATTTACTTGCATTTTTTATTATTTCAGGATCCAATGTTCCATCTTCTAAAGAGTATCCTCCAAATTCATTCGGATCAAACTGCATGTCTTCCGTTAACTCTACTTGCTTTGCAAAAGGATTCAAATAAGTCGTAATAACCGCTGCACCATATCCAACCTCATGAACAATTTCAGGAATCAATAATGTTATTGCCTTAGAAACGCCCTTACCTCTAAATTTAGGAGATATATACAGATTTTTAAGGTCACATGCCACATAAAAATCATTAATTTCAATATATCCATTTCGCCCATCATTTTTCGCATCATATATATACCTAATCGCATATTCAGTTGAAGATGCTTCATCTTCCCCCTCTGCATCTGCCAAATCCCACGCTTCTTCAAGGCTATCAAAGACCACAATGTTTAGATTCATAAAAGCAACAACTACGTCTTTATCATCATCTTCTTCATCGTATGTAGATAAAATAATAGTATATGAATCATTTATCTGATTCGCATCTCGCATTAACGAAGAACCTATCTTTCGACAAAATCCCCCAGTCACCTGCATTTCGATATTTCTTCCGAATATTTCCTCTAAATTTTTGATATGCTTTGCCATACTTAAGCCTTTCCTTTTTACAAACTTTTATAAAACTCCACCGCGTCTGTAATCTCATCCTCTGTAGGATGTCCTTTCTGAATACCACCAACGAGCTTAAACGGTCCAAATGTATCAAATCCTTTACACTGAAATCTGCCAAGCTCATTGCATTGCTTATCCTCAGCAATCTCTGCTATACTGTCAAAATACCTTTTCAGAGGATTCCCGGATGTAGCTATGTAGAAGACATCTTTCTGCGGTGGCAGATTGATCTTGGCAAAGTTCAAAATCTGCTCAGCGAATTTGCTGTAATAAATCCCGGACGCAAAACCAATCCTATCATATCCGTGAAGATCTGCTTCTCGCTTCTGTGTAGAATCAATAAGCACCACGTCAGAATCCACAGCCTTGATTGCATCAAGGACTTTCTTGGTATTCTCGTGATGCTTAGAATAATAAACAATACATGTACTCAAACTTTTTCACTCTCCTGTATTTGTAATATAAGCCATACTCAATTTGCACACAGTAACAGCTCTTAATATTGTATCAGAAAAGTGATTCTTTGGACTGTTGTTCAATAATCAATTCATGCCATTATCCTTTTCCAGTCCTCTATGTGCTGATCTAATCCGCCTACCCTATTCTTTTCTCCATAGAATCCCGAGTGGAACACTGGAAATACCTTACATTCGTAGTCACCATCCTGATAATCCAATATCACTCCGCTATCAATATATTCATTATAATTCTTATACTTTGGTAGCTTTCCAAACAAAAGCTTTTCTGTCACCCTTGTAACAGACTCACCCAAACAGATAATCTTCTCAGGCCTCAGAATATCTATAAGTTCCTTAATATATTCTGAATCTGCTTCCAACAAGTCCTCAGTCATACCTCCTGTATCTGTCCCCGCCCTGTAACCTAAAGAAAAATTACAGAAAAACAAATCCGGATATCTTATTACATCAATGTTGGGATAACCTATCTCTGAAAATAGCTTGATCAGATTCCTATCAGTTTGCGACACCTTTGAATCCAGATGACATCCAAAAAGATACGGAACATCAATCCCTTCATTCATCTTTCTGATATTCTCACGTAGCTTAAAGCTCTGAGTGCTATACGGATTTCCCCAATCTTGACCAAGCAAAAGTATTTTTACCCTATCTTGTCTTTCTGAATATCTCCACCCCTGCCAATAAGTCCAAAGATTGACTTCTCTGCACAGATTGTCAGACTCATCTGTATCACACCAAGTTAATCTGACAGTACCATTATCTCTGGAATTATTCTTATAATCGGCGCGTACACTGTTGACCAAATTCAAATATCTCTCGTTCATATACCCCCCTGCAATTCATATTCATTTTAAAACAAAGGGTTCTTTACTTCTCATAGCATTTGAAAACTCATCGAAACTAACATGCTGAAGTACTATTCCTGCTTCATCAGCAAATCGTACTATTGCAAAAACTGCCTGATCATAGTTTTCACCTGTTTCCAGATTATATTCGAAAGTATTCAAAAACCTGTCAAACATCTGTCGTTGCTTTGCTTCACACTTATCAACATATTTTTTGAACTCTCTATGATATTCATCCATTTGTCTAGTTGATTCTTGTAAAACCGCTGCCATTCGTTCATATTCTTCAGCGTTAAGATTCGCATTTTTTATTATTTCTCTTGTACATGTCACAACATAGCTTGCAGTAGTATATACTGCCATAGGTACAAATGGATTGACTGCTTTTCCCATAATTGCAGCAACAGCCTTAGTGAAGTAAATCGTGGATGCGGCTTTTGCTGTAGTATCCACAAGCGCATCCTTTAACTCTTCAGAAGATATTTCCCCTTTCGCATATGAATATAATGCAACTCCACCATCTATAATTCCACCTGCCATAACAGTTGCCGCAGTAGAATCGCTCAACAACGCACTTCCTGCTTTAATTCCTTTATAACGTATAGCTGTACTGACTACACCCGTAGCTCCGCCTCTAATACCGCCTTTTACGGCATCAACTCCAACATCTGCAATTGCCTGAGACAATTCCTTTTTGTCCTGAAAAACGTCAAACATATTGGTCACGCCTGAAGCGATACCTGTAGTAACAAAACTTGCCTTTGCCATATTCGTTGCCGAACATTTCATTTCAGCCGCAACTTGTTTACGTTCAATCTGTCTGGCATACTTTTCCGGATTATTATATGCTTCCAAAACTTCCTCATATTTCGTTCCACCTGATGTTGCGCCACCATAATGCGTTTCATCCGTCAAATGTTCGTGAACATCTTTATACGTTTCAGCATGAATTCCATTTGATTCTGCTCTGTTTTTTGATAAAAACTTTGCCTCATCAAGCAAAGAGCCCTTCTCATTATAATCGGCTTGCTTTCTTATCAACCTATCCATTCCATCATACTGTCCCCAGCCCTTATTCCCTGCACCTGTCTGTTCATGCACAGATTTAGCCGCACTATTATCCCTACCATTATTAGAAGATTTTATAAACTTTGCTTGTATTTCTTTGACAACCTTGCCACCATCATGTATCTCAATATCTGCTTTTGCATGCGGATTAGTAACATCTGTCACAATAGCCCTGGCAGACATTCCTTTACTGGCAGCATTAATGTTAAATTTTGCCGCTTCAATATACTCGAAAAGATTTCCCTTAACTTGATCAAAATGTCCATTCTGAACAATCGGAGTACCTACTTTCCATTTAAATAAATCCATACCTTCGACAGCTACATTCGTAGCAGCTCTAGCATCTTGCGAAAGTCCATCTCCAATAATTGTCCCAGCCATCTTTGCAGCATCTTTTGAAGTTTTTTTCGTAATCTTCTTAAAAAATGGCACTGGAAAAACCTCCTACTAAACCGAAGCAATGAGCAACGCCAAACCAATAGCTAGTACTAATCGCAATAATCGCAACATATATAATCTACTTGCTGGTAAATCTTTATAAATCAAGAAAATGGGAAATGCAACAAACGAACAAATCCACATCAATATACCTTTTAGTATGGAAGTAGTGAATAAAAAGGTTGCTCCCAATATAATAAAAAACATTGCAATAAAATTAATCACAAGCATCTTATTTGCAATAGGCTTCCAAACCAAATTGCCTGCAGAAGCTTCATCACCAACCATATGAAAAGCCTCTTTTCTTATCTGCTTCAAATCTTTTTCTGACGCTTTCAATGCATCTTTAGCTTCAACAGATACTACTCCACTTGCATCTAATATAGGTACCGATAGAACATGATAGTAAATTTGAGCCATAAGCCAGGTAAGATGCAATGTTTTCTGTTCCACCACAGTCAAACTATCAAAATCAATTTCACCACTACCCTCAACCATATGAGCTCTTTTTATTTTTTCCAGTTCCTCAATAAAAGGAGTAAACTTCTTTCCAAACCTCTTAATAAACTCAATATAATTGCTAGACATATTTTCAATGCCCTGCATTCCTGTTGTAATAATGTTCATTTGAGAAGCCGCATTCTCTGCCTCCGAATGTATTTTTTGAGCCTCAGCCAATTTTTCCTTTCCTTTGGCACCGGCAATCAATGCAGCTACCCCAATTATTGGAGCAACAATCACTCCAGCCAAAACCAATTTTCCTGTAGCCATTCCTAAACCGCCTGCTGCCTTAGCACCTCCCCCAAACCAGGCTAATGTAGCATTTGTCTTAGCAGCACCCGATAATGCAGCTATTGCAGTCCCTGTTGAAGCTGTACCGAACATCATTGCCCCACCATATGCCGCAACCCCAACTATTGCGCCTGTTCCGATAGCCGCTATCCCCGCTTTAGCAATTTCTTCTGCATTCATCGTTGCATTCTCAATGTTCATCAACATTTGCTTCGGTTCTTCATCACACCCAATAAACTTAGAATTGGTAAAAGAAATCTTATTCATCTCAATATTCTTGAATGATTCAAATGCTTTAACAAACGCCTCCATCCCTGAAGACCAAGCACTAATCTTTACCTTCCCAAGCTTCTCCAACGATTTTGATGTACTCTTTTTCTGTGACTCAAATTTATTTTTTGCTCTATCATATACTTTCTTCGCATCATTAAGCAGTTCTTGTATCTCTTCTGTGTGAGTGATTGGTTCCAATATTCCCATACCATTTACCTCTCTGTATTAAATACAACAGCAAATACCTATCAGAATCCGATAATTAAGAACATTCACCATAATTTTATCATGCAACAATAAAATAAAAACGAAATTCAGATAAAATATGCATATACTTGCACAAACCCACATTTTTAGTATATTCATAATCCCCCACGTCACCATAATGTTGTAAAATAAAGTTGACATTATCGGTTAATCGTTGCGCAGGAGAACTTTTCCATGGTTATTCTACTATTTTTTGCAGAAGCAGGACTTGTCGCATCTATAGCTTTACTTTCGTTTGCGCTTGGTGCATGTTATTTCTTTGATTTGCTTCTAGTCTTCGTTTCAACAGGAATATTTGTTGCAATTATTTCTGACAATCCTACCATTGCACTAATTCTTGCAATGGTAGCCTCATTCTGCTTTCATCGTAATAGAAATACACCATTTATTCGAAAAACTATGATGATTATTACATCTGCCATATTAGGAATCCCAGTTTTTTTTCTTACAAAAATTATGGGAGATATATTATTGACCATAGTAAACACAGTAATTGTAATCGGAATAAATATATATGTAAGAAGAAAATATAGATTTGATGATATATTATAAATTTCACCGTCTAAGATAGCACCATAAAAAAGATATCTCTTAAATGTAAAATACTATTGATAGAAAAAGGAATCAACACAACCACCTTCGCAAGGGGGAGCTAAATGCTCCCCCTAATTCACAGCTGGGACAAACAACTATCTTTCTGCATTAACAACACTGATGCCTGAAAGATGAGAAAAACATGATAAACATCCTGGCTTTCCGGTTCCTCTTTTCGCACTTGCTGAAACATAAACCTGTTTACGCGCTCTAGTAACAGCAACATAAAATACAGAAAGTTCATCAAGCATCGCGTCAATATCCATCGCTTCAATACTAGGCATTGGACATGCGCATTTCACAGCGTCAGAAAATCTATTAACACAGTCTGTACACGTAAAATATCCTGGCAACCCCCATCTTTCAAAATCCGGCAAAAAAACATATGACCACTCTAACCCTTTTGCTCCATGAATAGTTGAAATAATAATATCAGCATCTATATATTCCATAGCCTGCTTTAATTGACGATTCTCAAAAGTGTCAAGAATCAAGTTATACTTATCCTCTGCAGAAAGATCCGAATAATCATTTATAACTTTTTTTACAAAAGCATTGAGTAACTCGCATAATGAATTGACCATCTGATTATCTGCCCCATTATATTGCATTCTCATGTTATTTGAAAAAGAAATAAGCGATCTCTTTCCTATTGTATTAAGTTTTCCAAATTTCTTTATAAACTCCTTTTGACAATAATTATGAAAATCTATATATTCTTTATCTTCGTCTTTAAACATTCCATAAAAATATGGCATATTGTTATTTTGCAATTGCGCTTCAAAAATTATAGAATTTTCACCTCTTGCCCTAAAAAGAATTGCTATTTTTTCCTTTTCACCAGCAAGCCTAAGTGACTTTATCTTTCTAATCACTTTTTCCGCCTCATTTTTTTGATTGCCTGCCCAGAACGTTTCCAATCTCGCCTCTTCAAGACAATCTGTTTTGAAGCTTTTATATGCATTTTCTCTAATATTTTTATCCAATCTCAGCATTTCTGGATTATTTTTAAACCTATAATTCTTATCCAATTCGATTTTTTTTGCAAATAAGAAGTTCTTAGCCAAATCCATTATATTGGGCACTGCTCCTATAAATCCATATATTCGTTGGAGAGGATCTCCAAGAAGGAGAACTTGTGTTCCTTCTCCTATCAGGTTTTGTAAAAGATTCCATGCAATGCAGTTTGTATCCTGAAACTCATCAATAACAATCAATGGATAAAACCTTTGATAAAACGATTTTACAGATTTATATTTGTATAATATTTCCAACGTAAAAAAAATGATTGCAGTATGAGTTATAATATCCTTAGGTAAAATCTCTTCTAGCACTATTTGATTATACTTTTCAATTTCAGATATCCTAGGCATAACTGCCTGTTTAATCATCCTATCTATACTCAAAAGATACTCAACTTTTTCATGAGAAATTCCCTTTAAATCGTTATTTTTTTCTACGCTCTCATCCCCAATCGCATATAGCAGATTAACGTCTCTTTTTAACAGTGGGGAAATCAAATAACCATATTTTTTCAGTAAGCTTTTGCAAAAACCATGATAATTAGTTACTGTAACTTTTTCACTTACATTCACTGGATTATTGTCTTCAGCGATTAGTTCAGGAAGTTTTGCCGAGATATCTCTTTTAATCTTTAACGCAGCATTTACGCTAAAAGTTAAGGCCAATACTTTCTTTGGATTAGGTATCTTTCCTTTAGAATAAAGATATGCTATACGACTAACCATAGTTGCGGTTTTCCCGTAGCCAGCAGGTGCTTCTACAATCATGCGCTTTTCATCTGAAAGAATAACCTCTAACTGTCTTGAATCTCCACCATGTATTTTATTGATCTTTTCTTCAATCGTAAAAGACATATTCGTACTCATCCCGCAACCTCTTTTGCTTTTAATATTGCATTCTTATAGCAATCTGGTATCAAATCTTTAATCAAAGATTTACCGATTATCCTGCCAACGAATATGCCTTTTTTACTATATAGCCATGATGAAACCACATTGTAGAATTCTGGACTAGCCACAGGAATTGACTCTATAGATTGCGGTATATAACTATTTATGTCAAGCCCTAATTTTTTATAAGGTTTTCGAATAAAATCCGCGTCAATAATCTCCGTTAATGCACGTGGATATATTTCTGTAACTATATCTTTTATAAGCTGATATTCTCTGGCATCACATAGTTTTCGTATTATCTCAAATTCAAAACATGGTTCAGTAGTAAAAAATTCAAATTCTGACGGTGTTTTTCCTCCACGAACATCTCCATCATAAATTGCGATAGTTTTTATTCCAAAATGATTAAATAATGACATCAATGGCTTAATAGAGCTTTCTCCTTGCGCATTAACAACACATATTCCATATTCATCTAAATCAACTTCAAGTGTATTGGCAAATTCTCCAACACAACCATATTCGGTTTCTCCTTCAATCAAAACTACAACATGTGCATAAAATGCTTCTTTCACATCAGGAAATCGCATTATCAATTGTTTTTCATCAGCAGGCGATATAGAAAACGCTGAATCCGCTCCTGAAATACATGCAGTATTTCCTTGATTATCATAAAATCGTACTATATTCTGGTACCCATCCATAATAGCATCCGTCGAATGAGTCACAATAAGTAACTGCCCTGATATACCATCAATATTAAACAATTTCTTCAGCAACTCTAAAAAATCATCATCCAAATTATCTAATATTCTTTTGTAAAATTTTATCAACGTACGCTGTAGAAACGGATGAAGATGAACCTCTGGCTCATCCAAAGCAATTACAATTGGCAATATTTTCCTTTTATCATCTGTTTCATACAACCTATCTTCAAACAAAACTGTTTTTGTAGTATAAAGTTTCATTATATGCGCTAAAACAGAAATAGAGGCCATAGCCGTATATTGAATTCCCGCACCAGCTTTTTCAATTTTTCGTTCTCCATCGGAAAGATAAAAAATGCTTGTTAATAACTCTGTATCATCATGAGAAACTGATGCCTCTATTCCATATGATTTAAAGCCTCTTATCTTACTAAACCCCTCATTCAAATACTTTTTTATATCATCTACATCCGCATTATTTAATACAGATGGATTATTTGCCTTGACATAATTGGATATAATTCCCTTGACAAATGTTCCCATTCCTTTGTTGGAATCAAACTGCAACTCTTTACTCGGCTGCAATGTAGAGTCATACCTATAGAAATCAATTTTACGTAACATTTTAATAGAAATATTATCATCAGTATCAATACAAATTAGGGAAGGATACGCCTCCGTAATAGATTGACTGTATTTTAGATGAATAACTGATTCATCGCCAGGATCAAAGTTGTCACCAAAAAAACCTATCTCCCCACTTTCCATTTTTATCTGAATCTCAACTTCAATCGGTTTGTTCTCATCAGCATAATCATCTTCAGAAAATCCCTTTCCTGTGCACACAATTTCAAGAAGATGCAAAAAATTACTTTTTCCCAAATTATTCTCGCCAATAATATAATTAGCACTAGGATTAAGCCAAACTTCTATACCGTCTAAATTCCTATAATTTATAGCCTTAACATGTTGCAATACCATATTTCGTCCCTCTACAATCAATTGTTTTACACTTTATTATTCCGCTATATTATGTCAACATAATACTTTCCACTCATAAATGAAAAAATCACCTCAGCAGGAAAAAAGTTTTCTCCCAAGTTTGCCATTCCTACTACAGTCATTGCCCAATCACCATATTCATCAGGTAATCTATAACATACTGGATTATCTTTTTCCGCAACCGTGATTAATGGTATCCCTTTATTTGCAACACCTACCGATAATACGTTATATCTATTTTGCCCCTCATGAATAGGCAATAATCTATGCTTTTCAGCATCTTTATAAACTTTCGCGCCCTTTTTATTCAAAAAAAAATCATTATCATCCACCGTAATAAAATCCACCGGTAATTTATTTCCCATTATCATGTATCTCTCTTGTAAATGAGCACAAACCCGCGCGTTATAGTATTCTGGTTGTATTTCAATTCCTTCTCTCCTTATTTCATCAACATCAGCAAAATGATTCATAAAATCTAAAAGAGATATAAATGCCACTAAATCGTCCGAATATCTTCCCGCATATACTTTATACCAGTATTTATTATCCACACAAATCACTTTATATAGCATCTTATACAAATTCAACTGTCGCTGATTTAATTCAAACCATCCTGGTTCAAGTAGCGTTTTATTTATTTCCCCATTTGAATAATCACATCTTAACGCCGAACTAAGTGACTGCATAAACCTCGAAACCATTCCGACTATCATATCTGCCATTCTAATACCTACATATTTTTTTGAATCCCCCTCTTCAACGTTCACTAAACCAACATATCGTGCCGACTCTGCAGTTATTGCTTTATCCCCTTCTCGATCCACTATCACACTATAATTGTCAATTCCCATCTCCTTTAATAGCTTTTGAAAACCAATAAATGATGCTAAATAGCTCCAGTCAAATGTCTGAAGGATTTCTGCATCATCGATAAATAAAAGGATTTCCTCGAATGCTTTATTTTCATGTTCTTTCAATACTTTATTCTTTTTATTCTCTTCGATACGTCCTTTCAAAAAAAATCTTAATTCATCAACAAAGGTGGACGGTTCTTTATAAAGTGCTTCTATAAGTTTTTGAGGGCGATAAATATTTATCGCTTTTACTATTGAATACTTGGCATAATCCGCATCTATAAACGCAGAACTATGGTAATTTGTAAATAATTGATCTATAATATACTCAATTTTACTGGAAACAGAAAAATACAATATTATATCTTCATCAAACAAAGAAATAAAATCTTCATAAAAGCCAATCTTGTTATTATTAAGCGAAGCAAATCCCAAACTAAAATCTTTTATATTAATAGTTTGACTCTTTAACTCGCCATTCTTTTTGCGGTACCCATATTTTTCTTCAAAAGCAAGATATCTATCTGTAATACGCCTTTCTTTATCTACATTCCATCCAACAATAGCAGTAACAAAATTATCGTAGTAATTACTTGCAGTAATAGTCTTGTAACTAATTTTCCTGCTATGTTCTGTTTCATCATAAAAAAATGAATATTTCATAGTTCACCTTTTAATTTCGTATCAAAAAAACTATGTCTACGCCAAAACGTATAATCCGAAAAAAGAATACATTAAATAGTATCATCTGTCCTAAATTCGACTTTATACGATACAGGTACAGCAAGCCGATGAAACTTTTCCTTTAGCTGTTCACAATCCACGTAATATAACTTTTTATGCTTTTTTCCAAAAACATAGAGAATCTCATAATGTGGATCTATCTTCAACATTTCATACTCATATGCTGAAATATAAAAGCTTACCAAATCTTCTGAACCTGTATTAGTCTTAACCTCTATATGTCTCTCTGTTCCGTCAATATTATAGGACTTAATATCATATCCATAAGAATCTGACTCCAATGAAACCCATTCAACCCTATCTGCTAACTCTTTATGACCGTTCTTAATCAAACGCTTCTTTTCATAATCAAAGACAGCCTGTTCTCCTGTTTTTCCAATACTTGCATTATGCTTAGCAATCAACTCATAGTCTGGTTTAGGATTATTATTTACCACATTCTTATCCACACTGATACTATGACGTTCCACTTCAAAATACTGACTTTTTGCCTCTATCGGAATCAGCTCACCGCTTATAATCTGAGGCGTTTCTTTATTTATCTCTTCTTTATCCGCTATTTTTACATCTGAATATGCTGTGTATAAAAAATATGACAGCTTCAAATTAGACCATTTTGATACAGAATCTATTTTTGTTTTCATTCTCTGCAAAAGTTCTTGTGCTTCAAAATGATTAGGATAAGAAAAAACTCCAAAAGCTTTTTGTAAAAAATACTTAATATGTTCATAGCTAAAGACATTTATATAGTCTTCAGGATAATAGCTTGCAAGGATTTTTCCTTTTAGCATAGGGCTAAGCCTGTTCTTTTCTATAGCAATATAATCCCTCGTACTTCCAGCCTTAACCAAGGCTATTATCTCATTTCTTACTACATCAAAATCATTTTCCGTCCATTTATTCCAACGCCATTTAGGTGTGATATCTGGCTGTTTTTTTCCATAATATACCCCAAATTTTGTCGCTGCAGATCCATGAATATCTCCCAAAGATTTCAACTCTGTTTCCAGCCAATAGCAAAAAGAATCCTTATATTTTTCTGTTCCAAGCGCATATTGCTCTAAAGTCATTTGCCCAAGCTTATCTATAGGAAATTTTTCTATAAATTTTTTCCTTAGTAATTCAAGCTCATTCTCTTCTTTCTCGGATAAGCAGCTATTACCATATTCCTTGACTTTTTTCTCTAATTCATCTAAGCAATTTAACATGACTTGTCACCTCATAAAAACTACATCGTTATGATATTCAATAAATTCTTTTCCAGGTAAAAACTTATCTGGCAGTTCTATCCTTGCACCAGAATAATGCATGAACCAATCTTTTGTATCTGTATCCATACCAGCTTCTACAATCTTATCTGAAATAACAATCTCATAATTATTATTTATAGTGATAAATCCCTGATCAAACGCCCTGTCATGAAGAGCATTTAAGCATAATCCATTTCTAGGATTTGCCCGTTCTTTTTCTACGCTACTTACTTTCCATGGTTTTATATGACTTGCGATAAGAAGTTTGGGCTCTCCAATTCCAGTAACACAACATCTCCGATGATACGCTGAAAGAACCGCTGCCCTAAAGAAATATTGCCCAACACGGGCTTTTGCTGCAACCATCCTATCCTCTCCATACGGAAACATTTCAACAATAATCGAATCTGATTCATTATCTATTATCTCTGCAACCTCAACATTACAAGCATGAGATAAAGCTTCCTTCGCATCCACAGATACCTTAAATGAATTTTCCTCGAACGCTTCCCATATACGCTTATCTAACTTACTTGAATGTGACAGGCCTGAGACTCCTCTATCGATCTGCTTTGGATCATGAGAAGCAATATTAAATAGCTTCTTAGCAACAGCTCCCGGTTTTCTTTTTAAAATCTCCGCCGTTTTTATGATTTCTTCGTTATTCCTAGATATTTTTGAAAAAGGAATCCGCGAATATAAATCAAATGCAATCAGCGTTTCTTCCCAAGTCCAATTCTTCCCATCATTTTCTAAGCTAGCCATATTTTCACCACATTTTTCCTATAGAAACAATTTTCAATTCTGCATATGTACTTATCTCAAGCACACCTATTGCTTATTTTTCATTCATGATGAAATACAAAGTGGAACAAACCATATAGATAATACACTCGCAATATTCTTTCACCCTAATGCGAATTGTATCTACGGCATTACGAAGAAACATGAATCCATTCATAATTATTTATTATATCATTTTCCCCTCAAGTTATCCTCGATCATTCGTATCATGCATGCATCACATGACTTTCCCAGAAATAACTATTCTCTTTTGCAAATAAATCTATAATTTCGTATTAATCCACGATATTCCCACAAGCAAGACAACAGTTCTGATATACTATTATTAAACTATTATTCGCACATAAATAAATGGAGAAAAAATATGACTATTCTATATTCCAATATACTGCCTCTAAGCACAGATGATACCAAGTCAACTATTTTGGACGCTTTTATCGATCAATTAAGCCATTCAGACCATGTGGACATATCCGTCGGATATGTCTCGAAGGCATCCTTAGATGAACTCGATGTCCTTGTTGAAAAATATAATATTAGAAACATCTGTTTAAATATCGGCATGTACTACATTGAAGGCATGCCTGAGAGCTCTTATCATACCGCTGTAAAGTTAAACAAAAAATGGATAGCTCAAGGTATTGGGGAAATACGACTGGTTAAAGCCTTTAAATACCATGGAAAATTATATGCCTTTTATAAAAATGACGTTCCGTTTTCTGCAATTATTGGCTCCGCAAATCTTAGCGTAATAAAGCCCGAAGCCTCAAATCGAAGGCAATATGAAATTTCTGCATTAACTAAAGATCTTTCAGAATGTAATGAAATCTGCACTTTTATTGACAGCCTAAAAGCTGATAATATTTCAGCAAACATTTCCGATATCACTAATGTGCCACTAATAAGAGAAAAAAATACTGCTCTTACTGGTATTGAACTTGTAAAACAAGTTACACGATCAAATGTAGATTTTTATAAAACATGTATAGCATATGCTTCATTTTTGCTCCCTCTAAAAGTTCCCGCATATAATGAAAGACATTTAGATGATGGAAAACATTTTACAAAATCTAATGTTAATGTGTGCTATGCCGCGCCAAGGAGCAAACGAAAATCTCGAGACTGGTACGAAACGCAACTCACAGTGGCTAAAGATATAACCCGCATGAAAGGTTATCCTGAAAAAAACACTCCCTTTTTTATTATTACAGACGATGGATATTGGTTTAAAGCCCATACAACAAGTGACGGAAACAAACAGTTTAGTGCTGTAGGTGATGAACTGATTATGGGAAGATGGTTAAAAGGCCGACTCGCAGCTGCCGGACTCGTTACTCCAGTAAATGACACTCAGGCAGACACTGACAGAACCGGTATGATAACACAAGAAATGCTAAAAGACTACGGTTGCGAAGCATTATACTTTAAGAAAACTGGTCAAACAGCTATTGACGATGACGGTACACCTCTAGATGTATGGATGCTTTCGTTTTCCCCCATAACTGATGAAGGAGATAAAACATAATGCAATACTTACAAAATTATCTCAACAAAATAAAAAATCGCGGAAATGAAAAGCTTGCTGAATCTATCGAAAAAACCGCAACAGACGTCGGAAATTCCTATATAAAGAATTTCTCTTTTACAAGTCATGAGATTGGGCTTTTATTTGGAAATGTCCAATCCGGAAAAACAGGACAAATGTTTGGAATAATCTCAAAAGCTACAGATTTAGGTTTTCCTGTGTTTGTTCTTCTAACTACTGACAACGTTGTTCTTCAACAGCAAACTTTAGACAGAGTAAAAACTGATCTTGATGGTTATTGTATCTGCGGCGAAAATGACTCTATGCTTTTCACTAATAACAGTCTTATATTGCCAACCATTATCGTTCTGAAAAAAAACGCTCGTATCTTAAAACTTTGGGCAAACGTATTTAACTCAACTGGTTTCATGCAAGGCAATCCACTTTTTATAGTCGACGACGAAGCAGATGCAGCTTCGCTCAATACATTAGTAAACCAAAATCGACAATCTTCAATAAACAAGTATCTAGATATGATCAAAAATAACGCTTCAAGTAGTATCTATTTGCAAGTCACAGGTACTCCACAAGCAATTCTTCTGCAAACATTAGCTTCTGGATGGCATCCATATTTTACATACTATTTCAAGCCTGGAGACTCATATCTTGGCGGAGACTTTTTCTTTCCAAACAGCGGCAACCCTAACTGTGTACAATTTCTAGAACAACTATCCGTACCAACTCACGATGTAGTAATTCGCCACATTGCTGTTTCAGCTCAAATATTAGCTTCCGGCGGAAAGGTATCCAACTGTCTTATCCATCCAAGTGTCAGACAAGCTGTGCACAAGCAATACGCCGACGATATTCATAAAGAACTATCTTGGTGCAAAGATCATTTATCCAATGAATTTGCCAAAGAGATCCAAAATGCATACAACACTTTTTATCCTACTAAAACTGATAAGATTTCTTATGACGAATTGATAAAATATGCCACCAACTTAATCTCTTCAAACATGATAAAAATACTTGTTATGAACGGCGAAACTGACATTGAAAGTAACGATTATGAAACTGGATGTAATTTTGTAATAGGTGGAAACACTCTTGGACGAGGTGTTACTTTCCCAAGCTTGCAAACAATCTTCTATACTCGAACCAGTAAAACACCACAAGCTGATACCATGTGGCAACATAGTAGGATGTTTGGATATGATCGAGACCCTGGGCTGATGAAGGTTTTTATTGATGAAAAACTTTATAAACTCTTCTCAGATATAAATGCAACCAACAACTCTATAATCGCCCAGATAGAACATGGAATAAACGACATTAAAATATACTATCCTACCGGTCTAACCCCCACACGTAAAAACGTGTTAGATACAGATCATGTCGAGATACTTACAGGAGGAACAAATTATTATCCAATCAATCCAGATAATGATAGCATAGACGACCTTTCAAAAATCCTAACCCCCTTCGATAGTAACGAACCCTACTATCAAGTCAGCTTAAGAATAATTAAAGAATTACTGTCACACATTATTCCAAGTCCGGACTTTAAACTTAAAGCCTTCATTTCAGTCATAGACACTATTTTATCAGAACAGCCTGCAGGGCAAGCAATTCTTATAGTAAGGCGTAACAGAAATGTTGCTCAAGGAACTGGCGCATTGCTATCCCCAAATGATTGGAATCTTGGTGGCCAATTTCCGTCAAAAGTTGTTCTTACGATGTATCAAGTTACAGGAAGCAAAGGTTGGGGGGGAAAACAATTATGGGTTCCCAATATCAAATTACCTGGAGAAATTGTTTATTATGATATAAATGAAAATTAATTGCTACATGGTAAACGTCAAATCACCCGCCTAGCCTGAAACTCCTTTTTCGTGGTTTACTTTAAAAAACTAAAAAAACTAGCTAGTTTTTTAAAGGAGGATCCACATGGATAACATTACACACGAGGTAAGACTTGCAAACTGGGCAGAGATTATCAAAAGATGCCAAGCCCGTCCTCAAGGACAATCTGCTAATAAGTGGCTTATTGAAAATGGCATCAATGTTAAAACTTACTACTACTGGCAGCGCCGAGTCCGCAAAGAACTTTTTGATAAAGCTGTAAATTTGCCAGCGTTATCTTTGCAGAAAAATGAAGTTACATTTGCTGAAGTACCATGCGAAGCATTAGATAATTCGCAGGAATATCCGACT
>NZ_FPCD01000009.1 GCF_900116865.1 Butyrivibrio sp. M55 | reverse complement strand
TCATCAGCGTTAAATCTCCGTTCGACTTGCATGTGTTAGGCACGCCGCCAGCGTTCATCCTGAGCCAGGATCGAACTCTCACGTTTAAAAGTTTAATCCGGCTAAGAACTTAAGCTTGGCTTTTCGTTCTGTCCGTTAATTTACATTTTTCTGAATTATTCTCTTGGAATCTTTCAGGGTTGCATTACTGTTTATTTGTCAAGGTACAAGGAGCCTCAAACCCGCTCCAGTACTGCGTTTGCAGTGTTGTCTGCATCAGCAACGAATATAAATATATCACCCGCTATATTTAATGTCAACACCTTTTTTCAAATTTTTTTGCGAAAAAATGACATTTTCTGCATTACGTAAACACATCTAACACTAAAACGTCACTTCTCATGGGTGCTTCATGACTCCGAAATGAACAGAACGCCCATGGTTCCTGGGCCGCAGTGGGATGAGACAACACTTCCGGCTCGCGTCTCAATTATGTCAAGGAAAATTCCTAATTTTTCCAAAAAACTTCGTACTTCCTCTACTTTATCCCTGTCACAGCCTGAATGTGTGATAAAAACTCTGTCTTTTTTCGCCTTTCTAAGCTCATCTTCCATGTCTTTAACATAATTCATTATGCACTTATCGGCACTTCCCCTATACTTCTTGCCTGGCCTCATTGCGCCATCGGACACAACAATCTTGGGGCGTAGTTTAAGCGTATTTCCCAAAAGTGCTGCAATTCCCGAACACCTTCCTCCTCTGTGCAGGAAAGTAAGGGTTTCTATAACGAAGCTGGCTCTGACTCTGCCCTTCACTTCTTCAATATACTCTGCAATCTCCGAGAGGTTTTTTCCCATATCGGCTTGATCCACGGCTTCCATGACCAAAAGCCCGATTCCCGTAGAAAGATTTGCCGAATCAATTACTTTCACCCTGTCTTCGATTTCAAGCTCTTCTACTGCAAGCCTGCAATTGTTGTTGCTTGCGGACATAGATGCGGATATCGTAAAGACAATATACTCATCATCCGAATCATCACTAAATACACTCATATAATCCGAAACCGAAGGAGCTGCAGTCTTTGGCGTCTCTCCCGTTTCATTCGACCACTTGTATATCTCTTCGGGAGTGATATCTACTCCGTCCTTCTTTTCCTCATTACCGAGCCTTACATACAAGGGCACTATAACTATCCCATACTTATCAACGATTTCTTTTGAAAGATCACATGTGCTGTCTGAAACTATTCTGATCATATTCTTCTCCTGTCGTAAGTTGTTTTATTGTTTAGTTCCTGTCGAATTCAAAAAGCGGCACCTTTCATTACGAAAAAGTGCCGCCGTAACGCGTTCATAAATATGTTGCTTATCTTAAATTGATTTTCTGATCCTTACCGCCCTTTGTCATAATAAGTCCCAGTGTATCGACATTGGACGCATTCTTTTCATCAATCTGCGTAAGTATGGCAAGGCTCTCATGCGCCCTGGAATCTATCGTTCCAACGTATGAAGTAAGGTCATTTGGCAAGAATGTAACTGAAGAATAGCCTATATTCTTACCGTTTAGTATTATCTGGAATAAAAGATCCAACTTGAGCATATTTACGTCTTTTGCGGAATTAGACGCATTGTAGAGGTCAAACCTCAGAACAAGCAGTTTTTTGCCCTTATCCGCGTTAATAACATAGCTCTTGGAGCTCTCAGGATAGGTACTCGAAACGGAATATCCCTGATAGGACAAAAAGATATCATTCAGTATTTCCTGTGTATTATCGGCAGAAAGGGTTATCGTACCGGTTTCGCCCGCGCTTGAAGAAGTGCTCTTTGAGCCTTCCCCGGATCTGTCCTTATCATCCTTACCGTCTTTATCATTACTATCTTTATCCGCTGTTTTGGATGCATCCTTAGAAGCGTTTTCAGAACTCTCCTTTGAGCTTTCTTCAGAGCTTTCCGATGAACTGCTGTCTTTGCCTGCTTCATCAGTATCGCTTGCACCGGTAGAATCTTCACTTCCGGAAGATGATACATCTGCGCTTATTTCGTCATCCTCATACTCATTATCATAAGGACCGGGTGTTAAATGTGCACTGCTTTCCTCGGCTTTGGCAAGTTCCATGGCCTTAGCTTCCCTGCGCTTTTTCTCATAATTCACATCAACATACGTAAGCTTAGCCTGTTCGTTCCTTGAGTATTTCATTAATAGACCTACGGCATATTCAACAGTCTGGTCGTACTCTTCAGCCGTAAGCGAAGGAAACGCTTCCCCGCATCCGGTCAGAGCCATAACCATTCCTATCATAAATGCCGGCACAAAATACTTTTTCAAACGCATAAAGTCATCCTCTTTTGTCATTTAGTTTCAAGTTCAAAATAGAACTCAACGCCGTTCGCGTAGTTGATCACGCCGTAGTCCTGCTGCATGCTTTCCATTATTGCTTTAACAATGGAAAGACCTACACCGCTTCCGCCGTATTCTCTTGTTCTGGCTTTATCAACCTTATAGAACTTATCCCAAATAAAATCAATATTTTCCTTCGGAATAGGTTCACCCGTGTTAAATACGGATACTCTGACTTTGCCGTCTTTGTGAACAAGCTTTATCTCTATTATTTTATCACCGCTAACATGATTGATCGCGTTACTGTAATAATTCTGGAGAACCTCTTCGATCTTGAACTCATCTCCCCATACAAATATCGGATGATATTCGCCAAACTTTACGGTTACATCCTTCTGTTTAGCCAAAAGTTCTGCAGATCTGATATAGTTCTTCACCATCTCGACTATATCAAAGCGCTCCATATTCGCACTGTCGTTACCAAACTCAAGCTGGTTGAGCGTAAGGAGCTTTTTTACCATAATATTCATCTTGGATGCCTCATCCATGATAACTTCACAGTAAAAATTCCTGTTCTCCTCATCATCGTTTATTCCTTCCTTAAGGCCCTCGGCATACCCTTGAATAAGTGCAATGGGAGTCTTAAGTTCATGAGATACGTTTGAAAGAAATTCTTTTCGCATCTCATCTATCTCTTCTTTCTTGGCAATATCATGCTTGAGCGCGATATTGGCATTCTTAAGATCTTTGATGGAGGTTTCAAGTGTTTCGGACAGTTCATTCATATTCTGACCGAGAACATCTATCTCATTTTTATAATCACTGTTGTTTTCATACTTAGCTTCAAAATTAAGTTTCTTCATCTCATCGGAAATAAGATAAAGCTTCTTGATAGGAGCCGTAACTTTCTTGGATATAATAAGAACAAGCATTGAGCCGATACAAAGTGCGACAACACCGACATATGCCATGAATTTATTGGAGATTGCAACGCTGTCTTCGATACTCTCCATTTTCGAACGAATGAAAACGACATTTAGATTTATGCCGTCGGCCCTTTTTGCCGTTCCCCAAATGTCGATATATTCGCTGCTGTTACCGTTATCTATACTCTTCTGAAGAGTGTATCTGTTTCCGTCGTAAGTCCCCTGACTCAACACAATATGGTCTTCTTCGACCATTTTTTTGATAGGCGCAGGGTTGATAGACTGCATCAAACAATCAACCAGGACATTGACCAGCTGGTTGTTGCTCGAAACGCTCTTGATAACCTTTGTGTCATTATCACAAACTACCATATCAATATTATATCTTTCGCAAATAAGACGCATATTGCGCTCAAATTCAAAAGATTCAATATTGTCATCGGCTATAGCGCTCACAACAAGCTCATAAGCTTCGATAATATTTTCTTTTTTCTTTTGCACATAGAATCGCTCAAGAAAAATAACGTTTATGATAAACCACAATCCAAAGGTCACCAGCATCGTTAAAATGAATACTGCACTGATCTCTGCGCGCACGGAATGTGTCTTCATTTTTTTATCGATAGAAGTCTCAGTCTGTTTCAAACTTGTAACCCATTCCCCAAATAGTCTTTATCATATCGCCCTTATTTCCGAGCTTTCCGCGAAGTTTTTTTACATGCGTATCGATAGTACGTGCGTCACCAAAATAGTCATAGTTCCACACATTATTAAGAATCTTCTCTCTGGAAAGAGCAACGCCCTTGTTCTCGAAGAAGAATGATAAAAGTTCGAATTCCTTATAGCTAAGCTCAATATCTTTGCCGTCGACCGTAACGCTGTGAGCGACTTTGTTAATTGTAATGCCGCCCTCTTCCATTACTTCGTTGGTTGTCACAATATTGGCTCTTCGCAAAATAGCCGAAACTCTGGCCGCAAGGATCTTGGGACTGAAAGGTTTTGATATGTATTCATCAACACCAAGCTCAAATCCGAGAAGCTCATCGCGTTCTTCCGATTTTGCGGTAAGCATTATGATGGGCACCTTGGAATTTTTCCTGATCTCTCTGCAGACTTCCCAGCCGTCTCTGTTAGGCATCATAACATCAAGAATAATAAGAGAAATCTCTTTATCCTCATAAAAAATATCAAGTGCCTGCTGGCCGTCACCGGCCTCAATTACGATATAACCATCTTTTATCAAAAAGTCTTTGACAAGCTTTCTCATTCTGCTCTCGTCATCAACAACCAAAATCTTTAAATCATCCACTCTGACTTTCCTCCTAACCTAGTCATTGTTCGCATCATCATAATAACCCTCAGAGCTTTCAATGCCAAGTTTTTTTTCTGCTTCACGAATTACTTTTTCTCTCTGCGTAAGATCCTGCTCCCACGAAGAGTAACGGTTTGTCACATTCCTCTTGTAATTCAAAATATTATCGCTGTCACTGGTCGATGCGATAATGAACATTGCAATTACAATTATCAGTAAAAAGATATTTAGAATATATGGAAATAATCTCTTAAATTCTGCTTTGCTGTCCCTTGAATCAGGTTTGATCCTTTGCTGGACCGACAGATTTTCAAAAGCAGAATGCCTTGTAAGACTGACCGGTATCGGAATCGGAATAAGTTCTTCCTCCGAAAAACCGCTCGCATATAGTTTTTCCCTAAGTCTTGCAAGATACTGCCATCCTATAGGGGACTTAAATATTTTATTCTCTATAGCCTTTTCATATACAGCCTTTATATCATTGGGCCTGCTTGCCTTCACACGCTCTTCAAGAACTTTTATCTTGGACAGATCCAAAGACGCCTTCTGCGCATCAAGTTCAGACAAGAAGTCATAACCCCCAACTATAAAATTTGCATCTGTACGCTCATCATTGATTGCCATATTCAACTCCGTATGAAGCTATGAATACGCTGACACTTCTAGCTTTCAAAGTTTTATTTCTCCATGTAAGAGGCTTGGGTCTGTTGAAGTAGTACTTACCTTCCTCATCGCCTCCTGTGTCAACGCAGAGCCCCCAATACGCACCACTTGGCGGATTTGGAAGCATTATCTGTATATCTTCCCAATAAGCATTTATCGCAAGATATACGATGTCATCACGGCCTTTCTTTTCATCAAAGCCCGCAAAGCGCACACATATAACCTTTGAGTCCTTTGTAATATTTCCGTTGTCCGGATTTTCTGTATGTACAGACACAAAGGGCAAGCCGCATTTAGCTCTCTCAAGGTCTTTTCGTATCGCCGCATGCTTTCTCCTAAACTGAACAACATTCCTGTAAAAAGAGAAAAAAGCTTTATTCTTTTCAAGAAGATTCCAGTTAAGCCATGATATTTCATTATCCTGGCAATACGCATTGTTATTGCCAAACTGTGAATTGCCAAATTCATCTCCCGCATAGATCATGGGAGTTCCGCGGCTGCACATAAGAACAGTCACAGCATTTCGCATCATCCTAAATCGCAGGTCAAGGACACCCGGATCGTCGGTATCACCTTCATATCCGCAGTTCCAGCTCCTGTTATCATTTGCACCGTCCGTATTGTTCCAGCCGTTATCTTCATTATGCTTGTTATTATATGCATAAAGATCGTAAAGTGTAAATCCGTCATGACAATTTATAAAGTTAACAGAGGACTCATATCCCATATACGATCCGCCATACAGATCCATGGAGCCTGTAATTCTCTTGACTGCCTCCGGAGCAGCCCAAATATCGCCTTTAAGATACGATCTTATGTCATCTCTGTACTTACCGTTCCACTCTGCCCAACGCTTCCATGAAGGAAAACTGCCTACCTGGTACATTCCACCGGCATCCCACGCTTCGGCAATAAGCTTGACATTTCCCAAAATGGGATCGTAAGCAATTCTCTGAATAAGCGGCGGTCTCTCCATAGGTGCGCCGTCCTGATCTCGTCCCAGGATACTCGCAAGATCGAATCTGAAACCGTCAACTCTGTACTCTTCCACCCAATAACGAAGGCACGAAACAATATACTCCTGAACCATAGGATGATTACAGTTCATAGTGTTGCCGCATCCGCTAAAATTATAATATTTTCCGTCAGGTGTAAGCAGATAATAAATATTATTGTCAAAGCCTTTAAACGAGATAAAAGGCCCGTATTCATTGCCCTCCGCCGTATGGTTAAATACAACATCAAGGATAACTTCAATATGCCTCTTCTTGAGCTCTTTTATCATATATTTAAGCTCAACGCCTTCCTTGTTGTGCTCGGCTTCATGCGAATAACTCGTATTGGGAGCAAAAAATGCCGTGGTATTGTATCCCCAATAATCAAGAAGTATCCTTCCATTTGCAACTCGCATATCACGAGTCTCATCAAACTCAAATATAGGCATCAGTTCAACAGCCGTAATTCCAAGTGCTTCGAGATAATCCGCTTTCTCGGTAATTCCTTCGAATGTCCCCCTGCACTTTACGCCTGATGATTCATCCATTGTAAAGCCCCTCACATGCATCTCGTAGATTATTGAGTCGCACATGGGAGTTCCAAGGCTCGTCACATCATCCCATGCAAAATTCTGCCTTACCACTCTGGCCCTGTACGTACCCGAAGTGAGGTTTTCACCCCATATTCTCTGTCCGGATACCGCTTTTGCAAAAGGATCGAGCAATGTATTTTCCTTGTCAAAAAGAAGCCCTTTATCAGGATCCCAAGGCCCATCAACGCTATAACAATATTCAAGGTTCTCAATGTCCAGTCCAAAAACGATCATTGAATAAACCTTTCCTATCTTGTAGCTCTCAGGGAAAGGAATCGTCACAAAAGGCTCCTTATCATTTCTGTGATACAAAAGAAGCGCAATAGATGTCGCACCGTTGGAATAAATAGTAAAATTAATCCCACCGGGAAGCATAGTTGCCCCATACAAATCAGCAATGCCAGGCCTTATTTTATAGCCGTTAACCTCATCCAAAGGAATAAACTGACGTTCAATTTCGTTTTCCTTCAGCTCAACACCCTGCCTTTTTTCGGCATCTATTAACTTTCTGCTTTTTTTATGCCGTCTGTATTCACTCATGCATTAATTTTACCATAATATTCATTAAATAAGCGTTAAAAAGAGCTATCAAACGTAAATATTTACATCTGATAGCTCTAAAATTTTTAAAAATTAAACAGGATATGCTCCGTTCTTTGTATCAGCGGCAGCCACATCAACCGATGTCTGCTGTGCCATACGATACTTGAAGAAGTCTGTTGCAACCTGAGGGAAGAGTGCGTATGAAAGAACGTCCTCGTCCTGCTGCTTCCACTGCTTAACGTCCTCTTCAAACTTCTTAAGTCCGGGCTCAAGCTTGTCTGCAGGTCTGCATGTGATAACTTCTCTGTCGCCGATGATTTTCTTCTGAACTTCGGGATTGAAAGGCTTGATTGTCTTTCCGTACTCACCTGCAAGAAGATCCTTGGTCTGGTCTGTAGCAACCTTGTATCTCTCGCCCATAAGAACGTTCATAACAGCCTGTGTTCCAACGATCTGTGAAGAAGGTGTAACAAGCGGAGGCTCACCGAAGTCCTTACGAACCTGAGGGATTTCCTCAAGCACTGTATCGTACTTGTCGCTTGCATTCTGCTCTTTAAGCTGGCTAACCATGTTAGAAAGCATTCCGCCGGGAACCTGATACATAAGAGTCTTGATGTTAACACCAAGAACCTTTGCGTCCATAAGTCCGCTTGCAAGGCACTCCTCTCTGTAAGGTCTGAAATGATCTGCAATCTTAGCAAGAAGCTTCTGATCAAGTCCTGTCTCGAAAGGCTGTCCCTTGAATGCTTCTACCATAACCTCAGTAGCAGGCTGTGATGTACCGAGTGCGAAAGGAGAAATTGCGCAGTCGATGATATCAACACCGGCCTCAGCTGCCTTCATGTATGTCATGCTGGCAACACCTGAAGTGTAATGTGTATGAAGGTCGATAGGAAGCTTTGTAGCGCTCTTAAGAGCTTTAACGAGCTTCTCAGCCTCATAAGGAAGAAGAAGTCCTGCCATGTCCTTGATACAGATTGAATCTGCACCCATAGACTCGATATCCTTAGCGATATTCATCCAGTACTCTTCTGTATATGCATCACCAAGTGTGTATGCAAGAGCGATCTGAGCATGTCCGCCCTCTTTCTTACATGCCTTAACAGAAGCCTCAAGGTTTCTAAGGTCGTTAAGACAGTCGAAAATTCTGATTATATCAATACCGTTTGCGATTGACTTCTGAACGAAGTAATCAACAACGTCATCCGGATAGTGCTTGTATCCGAGAATGTTCTGTCCACGAAGGAGCATCTGAAGCTTTGTATTCTTGAATCCTGCACGGAGCTTACGAAGTCTCTCCCAAGGATCTTCCTTAAGGAATCTCATGCAAGCGTCGAATGTAGCACCGCCCCAGCACTCTACTGCGTTATATCCAACCTGATCCATTGTATCGATGATAGGCAACATAACCTCTGTGGGCATTCTTGTTGCGATAAGTGACTGATGAGCATCACGCAGAACAGTCTCATTGATACGAATTGGTTTCTTTTCAATATCTGCCATATCTATTTTCACCCTTTCTGTGATTTATACTCCAAATACTGCCATGAATGTACCTGCAACTACCGCTGTACCGATAACACCGGCAACGTTAGGTCCCATTGCATGCATAAGCAGGAAGTTGGAAGGATCGTATTCTGCACCAACTTTCTGTGATACACGAGCTGCCATCGGAACGGCTGATACACCGGCTGATCCGATAAGCGGATTGATCTTGCCCTTCGTAATGAAGCACAACAGCTTACCAAGAAGGCAACCTGCGGCAGTTCCGATAGCGAATGCGCAAAGACCAAGAATAACGATCTTGATTGTTGTCATATTAAGGAAAGCCTCAGCACTTGTTGTTGCACCAACAGAAGTTCCGAGAAGGATAACTACAATGTACATAAGTGCATTTGAAGCTGTCTCCTGAAGCTGACGAACAACGCCTGACTCTCTGAATATGTTTCCAAGCATCAACATTCCGATAAGAGGAGCTGTTGTGGGAAGAATCATACTTACAACTACTGTAACTACTACAGGGAAAAGAATCTTCTCAAGCTTGGTAACTTCTCTGAGCTGCTGCATCTTGATTGTTCTTTCCTTCTGAGTTGTAAGAAGTTTCATGATAGGCGGCTGGATCATTGGAACCAGTGACATATATGAATATGCCGCAACCGCGATAGGTCCTAAAATTGCTGTCTGATGAAGCTTAGAAGCCAGGAAAATTGAAGTAGGGCCGTCTGCTCCACCGATGATTGAAATAGCTGCTGCAGCTTGATCGTTGAAACCAAGTGCAATAGCAATAAAGTAAGCTGCAAAAATACCGAACTGTGCAGCTGCACCCATAAGGAAGCTTATAGGGTTTGCAATAAGCGGTCCGAAATCCGTCATAGCACCTACACCCATGAAGATAAGAGAAGGAAGAATTGCCCACTCATCAAGGATGTAGAAGTAATGTAACAATCCACCTGCAGACTCGCCAACAGGCTCAGCCATAATAGCAGGGTAGATATTTACAAGAAGCATACCAAACGAAATCGGAACCAAAAGTAATGGCTCAAATCCCTTGGCAATTGCAAGATACAGGAAAACCAATGCTACGACAACCATGACATAGTTGCCGACAGACATTGAAGTAAATGCAGTTTGATCCCAGAGATTAGATAATGTCTTAACTATGTAATCCATTTTTTATCCTCATTTCTGTATAAAATAATACTTTCTCTGATTCATCAATTAAGAGTTGCAAGAACTGTTCCTGCCTCTACAGAATCGCCTGCTGCAACATCAATACTTGCAACTGTTCCGTCTGAAGGAGCTACCATAGGGATCTCCATCTTCATAGACTCAAGAGTGATAACTGTATCGCCCTTCTTTACAGCCTGTCCAACGCTGGCATTGATCTTAAGGATCTTTCCGGCAGCACCTGCCTCAACCTTGATTGAACCTGCACCTGTGCTTGCCTTCTTAACAGGAGCTACAGGAGCCTTAGGTGCACTTGAAGCTACAGGAGCTACTCCGCTTCCTGCGCCTTCTTCTACTGTTACATCATATACGTTTCCGTTTACGGTTATTGTATAGTTTTTCATTGTTTCTCCTTTCATCCGACACAGATTCAAGTCTCCGTGTACCCGATGTCATTATTAGAATTTTTTCCAATTATTGTTTACTTTTCTGATCGATCTTACACGGAATCCATCTGTGCTTCCGCTTCCCTCGTACGCAGCGATCGCAGCGGCGATAACAGCAACGAGTTCTGAATCTCCGGAGAGATCTTCCTGCTCAGCGATCTGGTTGATCGTGTTATCCATTGCCTTTGCTGCAATATCTTTGTCGCTTACTTTTTTCTTCTTCTCTCCGAAAAGAACAGGGAAAAGACAGATGATAAGCGAGATGAGAATAAGGATGGCAAAAGCCATTCCCATGCCGAGAAGTGTATTAAGACCGGCATTTGTAAGTTTCTCTCCGAGTGTCTTGTCTACCGTAACACCTGCATCGCGAATGCTGAAATCGTTGTTGATATAGAGCTGCATAAGTGCGGAATGCTTTGTTCCCTGAATTGTAGCATCTATAACAAGAATATCATCATCGTTGATATAGGATTTAACTCCGGTAACTTTTATATCATCATTGAGAGTCTCAACACTGTTAAAACCAATTTCTTCAACTGCCTTGTACCAGCTTAAATATCCTGACTTAATGGCATTGAAATCATCATCATTAACGCTCTTGATGGTAAGATTTTTCTCATCAAATTCCATTGCCAAGCCAAGGTACTGCTTCTCATCGAAGTTTTCGGGTGTAATATCGTTAAGATACCATCCCTCAAATACTTTATCTTCGATATATGTTGCATACTGCTCCAATGAACCAGGATCAAACAGTTCTTTCGGATATCTGTAACTGTCCAAGGAGCCTTCTGCAGCTTCACCGCAAGCACTGAGTCCAAAAAGGCAGCTGAGTATCACTCCCAAAACTAAAATTTTACGTTTCATTTTGAGCGCTCCCTTCATTATACTGTACCGTGCTTCTTTGCAGGACGTTCATCCCTCTTGGTGAAAAGCATCTCAAAAGCACCGATCACATACTTTCTTGTATCGGCAGCTTCGATGATCTCATCAACATATCCTCTCGCAGCAGCACTCTTAACATTGTTCTGAAGCTCTGCATAATCAGCTGCAGCCTTTGCAACAGTATCTGCATCTTTTCCATCACAAATGATCTTTGCAGCAAGTTTTGCATCCATTGATCCGATCTGTGCCCCGGGCCAGCTGATAGTGATGTCTGCACCGATTGCCTTTGAATTCATGATCACATAAGCGCTTCCGAATGCCTTACCTGTGATAAGGTTAACCTTAGGTACTGTAGCATTTGCAAGTGCGTAAACAAGCTTACCTGCAGCCTTTGCAACATGCTTCTCATCACACTTTGATGAACCGAATCCTGTTGCATTTGTGATTGTAAGAACAGGAAGATCAAAAGCATCGCAGAAGTTTACAAACTCTGCAGCCTTCTCGCATGCATGAGCTGTAAGCTTGTCATCGAACTTCTCAGAAACCTTTCCGTTCTCGTCATATATAGCTGTACGGTTTCCAACAAGTCCAACAGTTGCTCCGTTGAGTCTTATGAAACCGGTAACCATCTCTTTAGCATAATCTCTCTTTGTCTCAAAGAAAAGACCGTTGTCAGCAATCTGACCTGCAATAACAGCGGGATCCTCAATAGCACCGTCAAGGTTCTCGCATGCTCTGTTGAGATCGTCAGAGCACTCCTTGTATGAATCTCCGTCCTCGTTGTTTGAAGGAAGAAGAGATACAAGCTCTCTGATCTGTGCATATACAGTAGCTTCGTCGGCAACAACGTCTACATTGCCTGCCTCAGTACTCTGCCACTTTGCACTGGATGTATCACATTTCTCTTTATAGTTGCCCTCAAGAGCATTAGGTGAATTAACAAAAAGCTTAGCCTTCTCAGATTCCATAAATGTGAAGTCTGTGATTGAAGGGATAAGTGCAAGTCCACCACCACATGATCCGAAGATCGCTGTGATCTGAGGAACAACCCCCGAAGCCTCCACCTGCTTAAGATAAATCTCTCCAAATGCGTTGAGCGCATCTGTTGCCTCCTGAAGACGAAGTCCTGCTGAATCGATAAGTCCGATTACAGGAGAGCCTGTCTTGATAGCCAGATCGTACAGGCGAACGATCTTCTTGGCGTGCATCTCACCTATAGAACCGCCAAGTACTGATGCATCCTGACTATAAACATACACCAGATTACCGTCTATAACACCATAACCGGTAACAACACCGTCTGAAGGTGTTTCTTCCTGTTTCAGATTGAAATCTGTGTTTCTGGCTGTCACAAGAGCACCAATTTCAACGAAACTGTTTTCGTCGAGCAAAGAGATAATTCTTTGACTCGCTTGTGAAGAACTACTCATTTTTCTTTAACCTCCGTAAATATATTTAAGTTATGTTAATCTTTTGGAAAAAGAACGCAACTTAAGTCAGAATATAGTATAGCAAAAAAGAAAGTCAAAAAAAAGGAAAAAAGCATTTTTTCTGCCTTTTTCCGAAAACATTGTAATATAAAATCAAATATCCAGTTTGACATTAACTTCCTGTTCTGCCTCGGCTTTAAATTCTTCAACCTGAACAGCACCTACCGTAGGCAGCTCCTCAAGCGACTTTACGCCGAAACTTCTAAGGAATTCTTCCGTTGTTCCAAAGAGAAGCGGTCTTCCCGGAGCATCGAGTCTTCCGAGTTCCTGAATGAGCCCGAACTCAACAAGACGATTTACCGCGTGATCGCTGTTAACACCTCTTATCTTCTCCACTTCAAGCCTTGTTATGGGCTGTTTGTAAGCGACTATTGAAAGCGTCTCCATAAGAGAATCGGTAAGAACCGCCTTTCTCGGAGTCTTTGCTATTTTTACAAGGTACTCGTACATCTCTTTCTTGGTACAGAGCTGTACAGCGTTCTCAAGTTCGATAATACCGATGCCGCTGTCTTCGTTTTCATATTTGGTCTTGAGATATTCTATGCTCTCTTTGACCTCTTTTGCACTCGCTTCCATGGCCTTCGCCAAAGCACTTATCTCAACGGAATCTCCCATTGTAAAAAGGATTGCTTCTATGATCGCTGCGCCTTCTTTACTTGTCATGGTATCAACTTGCCTTTCTTGATTTGATAATGATATCTCCGAACGTCTCGTCCTGCTCTATCTCAATTTCTCCAAGCTTCATCTCTTCAAGCATAACCAGAAATGTCACGATTATCTCTGTCTTGCTGTGTTGCTTTTCAAGAAGCTGCCTAAAGCTGAATCTGTCATGTTCCCGTATGTATGCCTTTATATAAAGAGTCTTGGCATCCATATCGACCTCTTCTTTTTCGATATTTCCGAATCTGCTTCTGATAGGGTCGACCTTATCTTCCTGTCTCTTAAGAAGCTCCTGAAAAATCGAATTAAGTTTGGAAAGTGTCGCATCCCCTATAAGATCTGAAAAATCAATCGGAGCCTCATACTCACTGACTTCCTTGGGGATATTTCTGCTTCTGAACCACTGCATGTCAGCTTCCTGCTGTCTGTCTTTGAGTTCGTCAGCCATAAACTTGTACATCTTGTATTCAAGAAGTTTCTCTACAAGTTCTGCTCTCGGATCTTCTTCCTCTCCGTCCTCATTGACTTCCTTGGGAAGAAGCATCTTGCACTTGATATCTATGAGTGTCGCAGCCATTACAAGGAATTCACTTGTAACTTCCATATCATCCCTCTGCATGGCGTTTATATAATCCATGTACTGCTCGGTGATCGTAACGATCGGGATATCATAGATATCTATTTTGTTTTTGTCTATAAGGTGCATGAGAAGATCGAGAGGACCTTCAAAGACCTGCAGTTTTACCTCAAGTGACATTTATTTCGCCTCATGTATTTTAATAACATCTATCTCACAGGGATTGAACATTCTGACCTGGATCGTATGTGTTCCAAGCCCCCTGCTGAGGACCAGATGCTTTTTATCAATCTCAAAATGTCCGCCGTCATATTTAGGGAAAAGAGCTATCGTAGGTGAGATAACACCTCCCAAGAGCGGCAGTCTGACTATGCCTCCGTGAACATGTCCCGCCACCGTAAGATCGGCGCCCCATTTCGCATACTCTTCAAAATACTGGGGATTGTGTGCTATAAGAATCTGGAACTCTTTCTTTGAGCTGTCGCCCAAAGTTCTCTTTAAAAATCCGGGTTCCATTTTTCTTTTTACGATCTTGCGATAATAGTTCATATTAAGGTCAAGACCCGTTATCCTGATGTTCCCGTCTGCAATTTCCACCGACTCGTTCTCTAAAAAGGTAACTCCCGCCTTCTTAAGTCTGCTCTTATATCTGTCATAGAAATTACCGTAATCCGAGGTCCAAATCTTAAGCCTGTACTCATGATTACCATTCGCATAATAAAACGGATACTTATTTGCAAGGTTCTTTGCCAGTTCAAATCCCGTTTCATACTTTATCGGCTTTTTATCCTTGCGTGCGTTAAAAAGATCTCCCGCACATAGTATGATATCCGGATTAACGGCATCGATCGCATCAATCAGCTTTTCATTATTTTTGCCGAACGAATATCCATGAAGATCGGAAATCAGGACAAAAGTGTGGTCGTCCTTTATCTTATCCGATTCAAGGTCATAAGTCCGTACAACAAAATTATGCGTGTCATGATAAATTACAACAACGCACAATATTATAAACAAAATTATTGCTGCAGCACAATAAAAAAATGTCATATATAAATACTCTCAAATCCGTTTACTTCATTTCAAAATTCACCAAGAGATATTATAGCATAAAAAAATATCCGCGAGGCGCACATCCAAAGCATAAAAAAAATCCCTGGAAACTCCAAGGATTTTTTCACATTTAAATTTAGTTATATTTGCGCTTTCTTGCTGCTTCAGACTTCTTCTTGCGTCTAACGCTAGGCTTTTCGTAGTGTTCTCTCTTACGAATTTCCTGCTGGATTCCAGCCTTCGCACAACTTCTCTTAAAGCGACGCAATGCGCTATCCAAAGTCTCGTTTTCTTTTACTACTACAGTTGACATCTTCTACTCTTACCCTCCCTTCAGTCCCTTCAAGCACATGACTGATTGGGTTATTTATTATGTTTTAAGCCCATTAAAGCTCACATAACAAAAATATTATAGCACAAAAAACTTCATCGTCAAGCACTAATTCGTAAGTAACATATTTTTCTATCGTATTTTTTTATTTGATTTTCTTTTGTCCCTCTTTGTAGGTATGAATAACAAACCGCTTCTTTCCTCCCGTAAAGCCGCTACAGGTTGAAAGTGTAAGGATTGACGGCCTTTTATCAAAGGCTATATCTTTCCCAATCCCCCATTGGTCGTTTGAAAAGATATATTCCATGAAACGGTCGTATCCTTCGGCATCCGTAACTTCACTATATGCTTCACTCCCCGCAGTCGTTATCTCGTAGGCAAACGCTTCGTATCTGAATATCGTATCGCCCGTATAAATATACACATACGGATTATCTTTGAGAAGATTACTGTTTTCCGGAGAATAAACTTTCTTTAAACTTCCAAACATTGAACCGTCTTTCATGTTATGGCCAAATATCATATCATGCATTCCGCAAAAGTTTTCGTCACTGAGGACGTCCTCAAAAAGACTTCCGGCGTAGCTTTCCTTACCTTCAATAGTCTTATGCAGATACTCGTCTATCTCCTTTTCTTTTACAACAGGATAACTGATATCGAGGCACGGAATGTATATCCACGCTGTAATATCGGGATTCTTTTCCTTTAGTTTCGCAATATCAACCTCCATGTCGGGATAGCCGTCATCAGTTTTATCAGCCGTCTCCAAAAGAACATATTCACTTCGTATGCTGTCGTATTCATTTACTGCCAAAGTCAGTTCTTTTTTATCTTTTACAACATTAACCACCTCAATGGCGATAACTGCCACGCACAGGATAATTGCAGCTATTCTGATCTTGTTCTTCATACTACGTCCTTTACGTTTTAACCTGAATATCAATTTATTATAAGTTCGGGATTAGCTTTTATCAACTGTCGCAAAGTCGTAGACATTCACCTTTCACAGAAAAAGAGACTACAGTTGCCCGCAGCCCCTTCTTCCGGCAGTTCAAGTATTATTTGAAGTAGCTTATTGATTCTTCAAGATCCATAGCAAGGTTCTGGAGTCTCCTTGCAGATTCATCAATTATCGAGAATGTAGCGTTAAGTTCCTGCATGGATGCATTGGTCTGCTCCGAAGATGCGGCATTCTCCTCAGAAATAGCCGAAAGATCCTGCACAATCTCAACAAGAGCAATCTTGGCATCATTCAGGTTATCGATCATCTTAGAAATGTTCTGTGTATTATCCGTAACAACCGCAACATTCTGAGACATCTCAGTCATATCATTCTGAGTAGACGCTATGCTCTCACCCTGAAGCGCAATACTTGCATTCAAGGAATCCATAACCTTTACGGAAGCCTGCGCATCCTCAAGAAGCTTTTCAACTATTGCTTTGATCTCATCAGCACTGCTCTTTGACTCGTCGGCAAGCTGTCGTATCTCATCGGCAACAACCGCAAATCCCTTACCTGCTTCTCCCGCTCTTGCAGCCTCGATTGAAGCATTAAGTGAAAGAAGGTTTGTTTGGGAAGCAATTTCATTGATCGCATCAGAGAATTTTGCAATCTCGTTTGCACTGCTGTTTGTAGCGGTAATCGTCGTACCAATCTCTGTAACAGCCTCAGCAACGGCTGAATTCTGGGTTACTATTTCAACAAGAGCATCCGTAGCCTTGTCACAACTTTGTTTCATGCGGCTTGCAGCTTCATCAAGCGTAGATATATTCTCGGAAATAAGATCTATATTTGTTCCGATGGAATCCGTACTTGCAGCGGCATTCTGAACACTTTCCGCCTGTGATACCGCACCTTTACTTACTTCGCCTATCGCATCCGTAACCTGCGAAGATGCAGAGGTTGCCTGCGAAGCAGAATCAGCCAGTTCAAGCCCCGCTTTATTCAGGTCTTTTGACATACTCTTTGTCTTAGAAATAACTTCATCAAGCTTTCTGTTAAGAAGTGATGTACTCTCGGCAATAGCACCGATCTCGTTTTTGTTATCGATTATCTTTTCGTCGAATTCGCTGTTAAGAGTTCCGCTGGCAACTTCATCAATGAATTTAGCAATATTCTGCATCTGCGTAGATATTCTGATTGCAGTATATACTCCGAATGCGGTAACTGCCAACAATACCACAATTGTAGTAATTATCATTGATGAGATAATTTTATTGATATGTGAAGCAACATCCGATGTTTCACGCCCTGAAAAAGCCATCGCTGCAACAGTTCCGTCAGAATTAAACATCGGACAGTAATATCCATAATAAGGCATTCCTTCAATCACAAGAGAGTCTGATGAATATTCACCTTTCCCATTAATAACTGCCTGTATAACCGCATCGGAAGCTTTTGTTCCTATGAGTCTTTCGTTTGTACCACTTTTATAGATTGTTGTAAGAACACGGGTATCGCCAAAAAAGATAGTATAGTCAACACCTGTCTCAGCATGAATTGTATCTATAATGCCTCCAAGCTCTCCCGATATGGACTCTCCGCCCTTAAGAAGATCTCCGTCTTCAGAAAGGCTCCAGTCGCTATTGTCATTAAGCGCCTTAGCTTCATCGGCCAGATGTTCGGTTGTCGCTTTGAGTTCTTCCAGAATCAGGGTGTGATATACATTTTTGATATTCACAGACGCCATAACAGTAAGCAATACCGCAACAGCAATTATTGTTGTCACAGCAACAATAATGACATTGACAAGAAGTTTTTGTTTGTGTTGAACCTTTCCAGTATCCATGTGGTCTCTCCTTTCATAGACAACTCGACCCGAAAAATATAATACACAAATCTATCTTTTTTAAATTACTTTAAATAAACAAATAACTTAACTAATATCCTGCCATCTGCATCAATTATATCATCACAGAATGAATTTCAAATACAATTCCGTTAATTTTATATCCATTTAATGATTATTTAATAATTCATAAATATACAAAATCCTATCAAATAAAAAAAGACGCCGAACTTAATCGTCATCTTTTTCATCATCAAATTCAGGATCAGTACTCCTGTTATAGTATACATTTTTCTCATTCTGAAGAGCTATGGTTCCGAGAATCGAAATCGCTATCAAAAATACCGCAACCCCTCCAATGAATCCTGCGACGGAAGACAGAGCACCTTTATCTCTATCACGTTCCATTCCGACTGTATCGGAATTACTCATCTGGGTATTAGCCGAACTGCTAATAGTGCTAGATGCGTAACCGCTATCCCCCGAATCATTAAAAAGAGTTCGATAAATTCCTTCTGAAAAAATTTCATCCTGCGCCAATGCCGTAACACTTAATCCCTCAAACGTCATGGAAATCACAACAAATACTGCTATAACCTTCAATCCAATCAGAGAAACGGCAAATCTGCACTTCTCTTCCCACTGCATATATATACTATCTCCTCTGCTCATAACGTCCTGCAAATCCTTTAGTCAACCTATTTTTTAGTCATAATTAACTAGTAATAAAAACGTCCCCCGTCTTTTAAAAAAATCAACTCATAAACTTTACATGACTTAATTTTTATATCACATTTTCTAAAGGATTGTCAATACCCGTCAGAGCTATAATATCGCTTGTTATCGCTGTGTGAAGTCGTGTTTTTGGCTTAACTGCCGCATCTTAAACGTTTTCAAAAAATTACATATTCATTAATAGAAAAGGAAATATTTTTAACTATTTTTTAATTTTCTAAAAAAAACGAGGTAACCTTCAGTTACCTCGTAAAAATATGTTTTAAATATTCACACTAAACAGTAACGATTAATTACTTTATCTGGCCGCTTAAAATCTTTTCGGCTTCCTTTAATGCATCAGGAATTCCTACAGGATTCTTACCGCCGGCCTGGGCCATATTAGGACGTCCACCGCCGCCACCGCCTACGATAGGTGCGACAGCTTTGATAAGATTACCTGCATGAGCTCCCTTAGCCATTGCGTCATCGGTAGCCATAGCAACAAGATTTACCTTGCCATCACTCTCAGACACAAGGAGAATCACGCCTCCGCCAATCTTGGTCTTCATCTGATCGCCAAGGTCACGAAGACCGTTCATATCAACATTCTTTACAGATACGGCAAGGAAATTAACGCCGTTAATCTGCTTAACTTTATCTGTTACATCTCCGAGAGCTGCCTGAGCTTCTTTACTCTTTAATGACTCATTTTCACTCCTGAGAGCCTTGAGTTCATCCTGAAGCTTTTTAATATGTGCCGAAACACCCTCTGTATTCGTTTTAAGAAGCTTTGCAACTTCATTAAGGGTATTTTCGGTATTAATATAATATTCTCTTGCATTTGAACCTGTAAGAGCTTCTATACGTCTTACGCCTGCAGCTACACCACTCTCTGATACAATCTTGAAAAGACCGATCTTTCCGGTATTTGACACATGAGTACCACCGCAAAGCTCAACAGAGAAATCGCCCATCTCAACGACACGAACGACATCACCGTATTTTTCTCCAAACAGTGCCATAGCGCCTGTCTTCTTTGCATCTTCCATAGACATTTCCTTTGTTGATACAGGAAGTGCCTCTGCAATCTTAGCATTAACAAGGTCTTCAACCTTCTTGATCTCTTCGGCAGTCATGGCCTGATGATGGCTGAAGTCAAATCTTGTCTTGTCAGGATCCTGGTATGAACCGGCCTGCTCAACATGGTCTCCCAAAACAACTCTGAGAGCTTTCTGAAGAAGGTGTGTTGCAGAATGGTTTCTGCAAGTCTTAGCTCTGTTATCGGCATCTACCAAAAGAGTAACCTTATCACCCTTCTTGATGCTTCCGGATACAACCTTACCTACGTGGGCAATTCTTCCGCCGGCAACATGAATAGTCTCGGTAACTTCAATCTTAGTGCCCTTAGAGCCCTCGATAACACCGATATCACCAACCTGTCCACCCATTGTACCGTAGAAAGGAGTCTTATCTGTAATAACAGTAACGTTGGCACCTTCCTTCGCACTGTCAACAAGCTTTGTCTCATCGGCAATGGCTACAATCTTGCCCTTTGCCTCAATATCTGTATATCCTACGAATTCAGACTGTACTGATGCATCAAGTGCATCGAATACACCCTCATTGGTTGAGAGATTAGCAGAGAAGTTCTGATTATCTCTGGCTTTCTGCTTCTGCTCTTCCATTGCAGCCGCAAATCCCTTCTCATCAACAAGAAGTCCCTCTTCTCCCGCAAGCTCTACAGTAAGCTCTACAGGGAATCCGTAAGTATCATAAAGGAAGAACGCGTTCTTTCCGTCAATCTCTTTCTTGCCTTCGCTCTTAGTCTTCTCAAGAATCTTGTTAAACTCTTTAAGACCGTTCTCAAGAGTGCTCTCAAAACGTGCAATCTCTCTTGAAAGTTCTGTAAGAACGAACTCACGATTCTTTACAAGATTCGGGTAGCTCTCATTGTATACCTTGTCGATATAGATTGAAGCCATCTCGATGATCTTGTCCTTACCGAGATTAAGTGCTCTTGCGTGTCTTACGGCACGACGGATAAGTCTTCTGAGAATATATCCGGCACCTGTATTTGAAGGAAGAAGCTTAGCTTCATCTCCGATAAGCATAACGGATGTACGAATGTGATCCGCAAGGATTCTCATAGACTTTGTAGTCTTCTCATCCGCATTGTACTTAACACCGGCATTCTTCTCGATATAGCTGATAACAGGTGTAAATACATCAACCTGATATACATCCTTGGAACCGTTAAGGAATGCAAGAATTCTCTCAAGTCCCCAACCTGTATCAACATTCTTCTGCTTAAGAGGTGTAAGCGATCCGTCCTTATGCTTCTCATACTGCATAAATACGTCGTTACCAAGCTCTGTATACTTACCGCAGTCGCATCCGGGTCCGCAATTCGGGCCGCAATCCGGCTTATCGGCAATATAGAACATCTCACTGTCGGGACCGCAAGGACCGTATTCAAGTCCCCACCAGTTGTCCTCAGCGGGAAGATAATAAATATTCTCTTTCTTAAAACCTGAAGCTATACGATACTTAGCACCCTCTTCATCTCTGGGAGCATTTTCATCGCCCGCAAAAACTGTTGCAGCAAGGTGATCGGCATCAAAGCCAAAGACCTCTGTAAGAAGCTCATAGCTCCACTTACAACGATCTTCTTTGAAGTAATCTCCGAGACTCCAGCTTCCCATCATCTCAAAGAATGTAACGTGGCTCTTGTCACCTACAGAATCAATATCATTAGTTCTTACGCATCCCTGAACATTGCAAAGTCTTTTTCCAAGCGGATGCTTCTTACCGAGAAGGTAAGGCATAAGAGGCTGCATTCCGGCAACATTGAACATAACACCGGTAGAACCGTCGGATACAAGAGAAACCGCACCGACATCAACATGCCCTCTGTCTATATAAAACTGCTTCCATGTCTTGCGCAGCTCGTTAGCTGTAAATTGTCTCATCTAATCACTCCTTAAAATGTAAACTTGTCAGCAAAATAAGTCTCCAGCTCATCAATAGCAACACGTTCCTGCTCCATGCTGTCTCTGAATCTTACGGTAACCTTACCGTCTGTCTCAGAGTCGAAGTCATATGTGATGCAGAAAGGAGTTCCGATCTCATCCTGTCTGCGATATCTCTTACCGATATTTCCACGGTCGTCGAATTCGCAATTATATTTCTTTGAAAGCTGAGCATAAATCTTCTCAGCGCCTTCATTAAGCTTCTTTGAAAGAGGAAGCACACCGATCTTAACAGGTGCAAGAGCGGGATGGAAATGAAGAACTGTTCTTACATCGCCTTCTCCAATCTCCTCTTCATCATATGCTCCGCAGAGCATAGCAAGGAACAATCTCTCAACACCAAGTGAAGGCTCGATAACGAAAGGAAGATACTTAATTCTCTTCTCATCATCGAAATATGTCATATCCTCACCGGATACAGTCTGATGCTGCGTAAGATCGTAGTCTGTTCTGTCTGCGATTCCCCAAAGCTCGCCCCATCCGAACGGGAAGAGGAACTCGATATCGGTTGTTGCCTTTGAATAGAATGAAAGCTCTTCAGGATCGTGATCCCTTACTCTCATCTCTTCTTCCTTCATGCCAAGGCTCTTAAGGAAATCAATACAGAACTGTTTCCAATATGCAAACCAGTCAAGGTCTGTATCAGGCTCACAGAAGAACTCCATCTCCATCTGCTCGAATTCTCTTACACGGAAAATGAAGTTACCGGGTGTGATCTCATTTCTGAATGACTTACCAACCTGGCAGATACCAAAAGGAATCTTCTTACGTGATGTTCTCTGAACATTTTTGAAGTTAACAAAAATACCCTGTGCAGTCTCCGGACGAAGGTATACCGTATTCTTGGCATCCTCTGTTACGCCCTGGAAAGTCTTGAACATAAGGTTAAACTGTCTGATATCTGTAAAATTATGCTTACCACAGGAAGGACAAGGAATATTGTTCTCTTCAATATACGCCTTCATCTGCTCCTGTGACCAACCGTCAACGCTTGACTCAAGTGTAATGCCGTTCTCTGCAGCATAGTCTTCAATGATCTTATCTGCTCTGAAACGCTCATGACACTCCTTACAATCCATAAGAGGATCGGAGAAACTTCCAATGTGTCCTGAAGCAACCCATGTCTGGGGATTCATAAGAATGGCACAGTCAACGCCTACGTTGGTTGGGCTCTCCTGAACAAACTTCTGCCACCAAGCTTTCTTAATGTTGTTCTTAAGCTCAACACCTAAAATTCCGTAATCCCATGTGTTTGCAAGTCCGCCGTAAATCTCACTGCCCGGATGTACAAAGCCTCTTCCCTTTGCAAGAGCTATAATTTTTTCCATTGTCTTTGCACTATTTTCCATTGTCTGTCTCCATTCCTGCGAATATTTTTTTATTTTGAAAGAAGTATCTCTACGAGCTGTGTACTGCAACCCGACAGATCAGCTTCCTTTTTGCCGTTAAACCTTGCACCTACAGACATGTAATCAATCTTATAAGGCGCAATAAATGTAGTCTTGTCCTCTGTTATGATAACATGCTTGTTCTTATATTTCTTTAAGATATCCTTGTCCGGTGCTTTTCTTTCACTGTCTACAAGCTTGTCTGTAAGCGTGTATCCTGCTTTCTCTGCTTCTTTAACGGTTCCGTAAAAAAGAACTTTACCATTAAACTTTTTATAATCGTCCGGGCTGTCATATGTCATAACAACCTTAATCTTTGATGTCTCTTCGTCTTTCTCAACTGATTCAACAGTAATTCTCTCACCAAGGCACTCTTCGTTATATGCTTCAACCCTTGCAGAATTACCAATCTCAAACTCTTCCTGACTGTAATTCTCTCCGGCAAAATCATCATAGATTACACTTGTGATGTTCCCTTTGCTGTCAATCTTAATTGACGTAATGTCCTTTTTCTCTTCTCCGCATCCTGCGAGCACAACGAAAATAGTTGCAGTCATGAAAACAACGGCTATCTTCTTCATTTTATTAAGTCGAAATGTATTAACCTGCATAGTTGTGCTGATGCCCTCCTTTTCTATAAATTAAACTGTTTTTCTAGCAAACAAATGATATTATATCCAAATAGTATTTTTTTTTCAATACTAACGCACATTATACAGAGTCTCAAGCATTTCAAGGCTTTTGAGAGGTTTGTCGATGAACCTTTTCCTGTAATCTGCGGTAATCTCCTCAAGTTCCGAAAGCACTTCTTCAGAAACATCAAATGAGTACAGTTTCTTAAGAGGACTTGTCGCTATGTAATTGACCGTATACACTGTGGAGTCCAGAAATTCCCTTCCGGTAGGAATTCCGGGAAACTCTCCTTCTATGCAAAGAGCCTTTATTTCATAGATGCATCTGACAAGACTGTTCCTGATCTTTTCGTTCAAAAGAGCTCTGAGTGAAATATACAAAAGATTCAAAAGCTCTTTATCCTCATTATTTTCTCTTGTATAAAAAGAAGCTATCTCAAGAAAAAAGGTGCCATAGCAGGCACCTTCCAGATCTTGTCTAAAACCTTCAAAGTAATTTTCTATGTCCGCTTCGACGATCGTGTAGGAATTCCTTCCGGCAAACAGTTTAAACGTTCCGAAGCAAAAAGGCTCAACGCTTCCTGCCAGCTTACTTCCGGGCTTTCTTGCATTTCTGGCAAAAGCAGTTATCTTGCCTCTGTCAGCCGTAAACACAGTTGCCACCCAGTCATAATCTCCGACGGGAGAATGCTTTATGACCATGCCTTTTACATTTACCAATTCTTCCATATGACAGTTACCATTTTCTCAGTTAATGCCTTTGACATCATAACCAAAACTCTTGAGCTGAGTCTTATCATCTCTCCAGTCTTTTCTGACTTTGACCCACAACTGAAGATTTACTTTGATTCCAACAAGTTCCTCAATATCCCTTCTGGCGGTCGATCCGATCTTCTTAAGCATCGCTCCGCCTTTTCCGATAACTATTCCCTTGTGTGAATCTCTCTCACAGATGATCGTAGCCTCAATATCCATGAGTTCTTTGTCTTCACGTTCCCTCATTCGCTCAACCGTAACGGCGATTCCGTGAGGTACCTCATCTTTCATAAGCCTGAGTGCCTTCTCTCTGATAATCTCAGCAACAATCTGTCTTTCAGGCTGATCCGTAAGAGTATCCTCATCGTAAAAAGGTGGTCCCACGGGAAGAAACTCTTTTATCGCATTCATAACCTCATCGACATTTATTCTGCGAAGTGCCGCGGTATGAACAATCTTGGCAAAATCCATCTGACTCTTATACGCGTCTTCAAATTTTGAAAGGCTGTCTTTTTCAACCGTATCAATCTTATTTATAACGAGTATGACCGGTTTTCTGCACTTCTTAAGTTCCTCGATAATGCCCTTCTCACCGGCACCGATAAAGGTACTCGGCTCAACAAGCCACAAGACCACATCAACTTCTTCAAGAGTGCTCTTTGCAACCTTGGTCATATATTCCCCAAGTTTATTTTTGGTCTCATGAATACCCGGTGTATCCAGAAAGATCATCTGACACTGTTCATCCGTAAAAACAGTCATTATCTTGTTTCTGGTAGTCTGGGGCTTACATGAAGTTATTGCGATCTTCTGCCCGATCATCTGGTTCATGAGCGTTGACTTTCCGACATTCGGACGTCCGATAAGCGCTATATACCCGGTTTTAAAATTATTCTCCATCTTTACCTTCTGTTTTCTTCTCAGTAGTTACTACTGTTTTTGCCTGCTTCTTTTCTCTGTATTTCTTGACACATATCCAGATAACAGCCACAAATATCGCAAGGAAAAGCAGCTGCGGAATGTGTATCACGAACCAGATAATAAATTCCTTTATGCCATGTCCCACAGATTTAAAGCTTTCAACGAAACCTTCGCCCATTCTTGCGAATGCACCTTTTTCTTCAACAGGCGTATACTTCGCAACCTCTTCAAGGCTGAGATTCACCGTACTGTAATCGACCTGATTGTCAAAGGTACGAAGCTGGGATTCCATGTTCTCAAGCTGATATCTTACCTGTGAAAGTCTGTCCTGAACAGCGATGATATCTTCCACCGACTGAGCGGATTCAAGTATCTTAAGCAGACTTTCTTCCTCGGTCAAAAGAGCTTTCTTCTTGCTCTCAAGATCGACATACTGAAGTGTTACATCTTCAACGTTTGTCGATTTGCTTGTGATATTATACGCATCACCCAGACTGTCTACAAAACTTCCAAGTTTATCCGCGGGAACTCTTATAACAAAATTGGCATTTCTTTTCGAATCATTGTAGTTCTTGTCGTAGGAGCTTCCGTTGTAGATATCGCTTGACTCGATATATCCGCCAAGCTCACCCACTTTCGATTCTACCGCCTTGAGCGCCTCGTCAAAATTATCAGTTTCGGCACCGATATTCATCGTTGTGATAAGTTTCCTCGATGTATCGACCACAGCCTCGGGATTTTCCTGCGCTGTTTCACCGCTTGCCTCCGCGCTCTCCTCTACTTCAAAAGCCGCCGCATCGGCATTTTCATCAACAGCTGCATTTTTTGTAAAAAACTCAGTACTGCCGGAAGCTTTTGGGCTTACCGGACCGGGCGAATGCAACTTTGATGAGCCCGACGAGCTGTCCGAAGAACTTCCGCATCCCACAGATGTCAAAACCAATAAAGTCACACATGCGAAAATAACAAATACTTTCTTTTCAATAAATCTTTTTCTCATATTTTTACCCATGTGTGCATAAGCACAAAATCACTTATTTACAAGTTGCTCAATATTATCGAACAGATCTTTTTCCGAATCAATCTTATCCGAACTTCCTATTACGCAAAGGCACTTATCTTCCATAAATGCGTCCACATACTTACTGAGTCCTCTTATCGTCTCCTTCGTCGTTCCAAGAAGCTCATCTCTGTTACGCTGGATATTCTCCATCTTGGCATTGCAGAGATATGCCGAAAGTCCGTAAGTTCCCTTTGCTGCGGGAGTCTTAGGCGTATCGAGATCAGAAATGGCTCCGATAATGTATTTAAGGATAACCTTCTCATCCTCATCGAAGTTTTTCAGATATTCTGATGCCTTCTCAAAAACATCGATACTGTTCTTAAGATTCGGATCTCTGTATGTTACAAACGCAGAATCACCATTCTTTGCATAGCTGCTCATACATCCGTACGCTCCGCCGAGCACTCTTATATTCTTCCAAAGATAATCATATCCCATCATAACCTTGAGAACACGAAGAGCTCCGTTGTACTTAAGTCCCTTGGATGCAAAGTTTCCGGCACGGCACACGTACTGAACCTGTCCGGCCGTCTTGAACGCCTCATTTCTTCTGCATGTCTCAATCTCGAACTTAACCTTTTCATAGTCATCTGTGAAAAGAGAATCGGCAAATAACTTACTTTCTTCGGCAATTCCCGCATACTCTTTATCCGTGCAGGTTACGTCAACCAAAAGGTTTTCTGCCCTGAATATAACCTTGCAAAGATCTTTAAGCTTATCGGATATCTCTTTTGCTCCATCGGGAGTTTCAATCTCTGAAAGAAGTCCCTCGAGATGCCTTAAATATCCAATTCCGCCGGTTCTGTCAGAAACAGCCGCAGCGGGTGAAACATAAGACATTGCTCTTACAGCACTTGTCTGATGTCCGGCAGCTGCAAGATCCGACTGAAGTCTTGCGTACTGCTCGCCAAAAATCTCCTTAAGTCTCTTAACGTCATCGAGCTTTGTCTTAGTAAGAATCTCTTTTACAAGCTCAAATGCGTAATGCAGGTTCTCATGCAAAACTTTTACACTTATTTCAAGAGTTGTCTTAAACTCAGAAACGTCATCCGCATTCGTGTATGTGCTGATGGATCCTGTAATACCGCCCGTTTTGATATTGATCTCATTAAAAAGATCACCGTAACTGTAATTCTCGGTATCCATCATTCCAATTACTTTTTTAAGCACGGAAACATATGGAATAAGCTTCGCGTCAAGATTTTTTAAGTCAAAAACAAAGGTCAGATAAACAATTCCGTTAGTAAATATATTATGGAAAAGGATATCGACTCCGTTCTCTTCTTTTTTCTCATAAATAAATTTATCAGATTCTTTCTTAAGATCTTTAAGTTCAAGAACCGGTATCTTTTCAAGATCTTCGGGTAAATCCGGAGCATCCTGATACTCCTTTAGATCCGCTGTATACTTCACGATCTCAGAAATCTCATCCTTTGAAAGAGAAGCCTTGTAATCGGCAAGCTTCTTTTTAAGCTCCTCATCCTTCTTATCCGTAAGTCCCGGAACGGGCTCAAGCATAAGAATAGTCCTGTGCGGATTATCCAAAAGATATTTCTCGATAAGTTCCTCGAAGTATCTTCCCTGAACTTCCTTCTTAAGCTCAGCAAATGTGGCATTTGCTTCAACGTTTATCCAAGGTCTGTTGTCATCATAGAGCCAGCTGTCAAAAACCTGAAGCCCGTATAACAATCCCTTAGGATATCTTCCGAAATCAGCCTCTCTGTACTTGAACTCATCATAATTAAGTCCTGCCAAAAGAGCCTTCTTATCAATTCCGTTTGTCACCTGCTCTTTAAGCACAGATCTGATAATCTCTACAAATTCGTCTTTCTGAGATGCATCGGCATTCTTTGCGATAATGGAAAAAACAGGCTGCTGTATTCCATTGTCGTATTCGCTGTAAACGTCCTGTCCGATTCCTTTTTCTATAAGAGCCTTCTTGATCGGAGCTCCGGGCGCGGAACAAAGCGCATAATCCAAAATATCAAAAGCAATATATAGCTTTTTATCGAGAGTAGAGCCCACACTGCAATTGTATGAAAGATAAGTGTTCTTATCGATTTTCTCTTCGGAAAGGATCGAATAAGGCTTAACTATCTCCTTAGGCTCTTTAAACGCTTCCTGTCTTTCTATCTTGGAATCAACATCAAGACTGTCAAATCTTGAAAGATAATTCTTGTCGATATAATCAAGTTTCTCCGCTACATCCATATTTCCGTACAGGTAAATATAGCTGTTTGAGGGATGATAATATTTTCTGTGAAAATCAAGATAATCTTCATAAGTAAGAGACGGGATATCATCCGGATCACCTCCCGACTCCATTCCGTATGTAATGTCGGGATAAAGAGAATTCTGAATTTCTCTTGAAAGCACATCATCCGCAGATGAAAATGCTCCCTTCATCTCATTGTAAACGACTCCGTTTATTGTAAGCTCGGAGTCGTCATTTTCCATTTCATAATGCCAGCCTTCCTGGCTGAATATTTTATCTGTCTTGTAGATATTGGGATAAAAAACCGCATCCAGATATACATCCATCAGATTCTGGAAATCAGCATCATTGCAGCTTGCAACGGGATAAACGGTCTTATCCGGGAATGTCATTGCATTCAAAAAAGTATTAAGTGACCCTTTTGCAAGTTCCAAAAACGGGTCTTTTATAGGATATTTCTCAGATCCACAAAGCACCGTGTGCTCAATGATATGAGCAACACCGGTGGAATCCTTGGGCGGAGTTCTAAAGCCTATGGCAAATACCTTATTCTCTTCATCATTTGAAAGAATGGCAACTCTCGCCCCGGTCTTCTTGTGTCTCATCAAATAACTATCTGAGTTTAGATCGTCAATATGTCTCTTTTCGACGGTCTCATATGCGGATAAATTTTCTATGTTCATCAATCAGCCTTCCTTAAATGTCAAAATCGTCTCCGGAACTGAAGTCAAAGTCGAAATCAGTCTTTGAGCCGGCAGCACTTACTTTAACAGCCTCTTTATTATTTCTGTTTATCGAGATTGTGCCGTTATATTCAGGCATCTTCATTCTGGGCTCAGCACTTCTGCCATCGGAAGCATCTGCCTCAGTTTCTTTCGGAAGAACCATTCCCTCGGGAACAAAGCGGATATTCTTCTTTTCTTCGCGTGCGCGAATTCTCTTTATGCGCTCTTGCTCACGACGGGCTCTTGCTTCCTCTTCCTCCTGCTCCTGACGTTTTCTTTCCTCAGCAAAGAACTTTTCTTCCTCTTCGATGATCTTTCTTTCGCGCTCTTCCTGCTCACGACGCTCTCTCTCGAGTTCTTCTTCCTCACTGAGTTCTTCTTCACGTTCTTCTTGCTCGCGCTGCTGTCTTTCACGTTCTTCACGCTCTGCCTGCTCGCGCTGCTGTCTCTCGCGTTCTTCACGCTCTGCCTGTTCGCGCTGCTGTCTCTCGCGTTCTTCACGTTCTGCCTGCTCACGCTGCTGTCTCTCGCGCTCTTCACGTTCTGCCTGCTCGCGCTGCTGTCTCTCGCGCTCTTCACGCTCTGCCTGCTCGCGCTGCTGTCTCTCGCGCTCTTCACGTTCTGCCTGCTCGCGCTGCTGTCTCTCGCGCTCTTCACGCTCTGCCTGCTCGCGCTGCTGTCTCTCGCGCTCTTCACGTTCTGCCTGCTCGCGCTGCTGTCTTTCGCGCTCTTCGCGTTCTGCCTGTTCGCGCTGCTGTCTTTCGCGCTCTTCGCGCTCTGCCTGCTCGCGCTGTTGTCTCTCGCGTTCCTCACGCTCTGCCTGCTCACGGCGCTGTCTCTCAAGCTCAAGGCGCTCACGTTCTTCCTGCTCACGTGCAAGTCTTTCACGTTCCTCACGCTCTGCCTGCTCACGACGCATTCTTTCGCGTTCTTCACGTTCACGCATCATTCTTTCACGCTCTTCGCGTTCACGCATGATTCTCTCGCGTTCCTCGCGCTCTGCCTGTTCGCGAAGCTGTCTTTCACGTTCTTCACGGAGAGCCTGCTCACGCTGCTGTCTCTCACGTTCTGCCTGCTCGCGAAGTGCCTGCTCACGTTCTTCTTTCTCGATCAGCCTTGCTCGTTCTTCCTGTTCGCGAAGGATCTGAGCGCGCTGCAATCTGATACGATCCTGCTGTTCGCGCTGAATTCTGGCAAGTTCTTCCTGTTCTTCTCTTGCACGCATTGCTCTTGCCTGTTCTTCAAGTTCACGCTGACGTATCTCTTGTTCCTGCTGTTCGCGCGGTTTCTTTCTGCGCTCTTCTATTTCACGGAATTTATTTTCACGTTCTTCAGGTACACTAAGCTCAGCCTCAGGTTCCATGGTTGCTTCAAAAAGAAGTCGCTCGCGTTCCGCCTGCTCACGAAGCATTCTTGCACGCTGCAATCTGATACGTGCTTCCTGTTCACGCTGAACTCTTGCCTGTTCTTCCTGATTCTCCTGTTCACGCTGACGCCTTATGCTCTCTTCCTGCTCACGCATAACTCTCTCGAGAGCTTCCTGTTCACGTTGTAATCTTTCTCTTTCTTTTCGATCACGTAATATCTTTTCACGTGTTCCCTGTTCAAGTGCCAATCTTTCCTGTTCCTCCTGCGCTTCTTGCTCTCGCTGAATACGAGCAAGCGCTGCACGTTCGTGGAGCATTCTGGCTCTTGCCTCCTGCTCACGAAGGATTCTTTCACGTACTGCTTGTTCACGCTGAAGTCTTTCCTGTTCTTCGCGCTCTGCCTGTTCACGCTGAAGCTTTTCCTGCTCCATACGTTCTGCCTGCTCACGCTGCTGTCTTTCCTGTTCCTCGCGTTCTGCCTGCTCACGCGCAAGTCTTTCCTGTTCTTCGCGCTCTTCCTGCTCGCGCTGTAATCTTTCCTGTTCTTCTCGTTCAGCCTGCTCGCGACGCTGTCTTTCGAGTTCTTCCTGCTCACGAAGAATTCTTTCACGTTCTTCGCGCTCTTCCTGTTCACGTCTGATTCTGTCTTGCTCTTCCTGTTCGCGGCGCTTTCTGACAAGTTCCTCCTGTTCACGGAGAATTCTTTCACGCTCTTCGCGCTCTTCCTGCTCACGCTGAAGTCTTTCCTGCTCCTCGCGTTCTGCCTGCTCGCGCTCGAGTCTTTCCTGCTCTTCGCGTTCTGCCTGCTCGCGCTCAAGTCTTTCCTGCTCTTCGCGTTCTGCCTGCTCACGCTCAAGTCTTTCCTGTTCCTCACGTTCTGCCTGCTCACGCTCAAGTCTTTCCTGCTCTTCGCGTTCTGCCTGCTCACGCTCAAGTCTTTCCTGTTCCTCACGTTCTGCCTGCTCACGCTCAAGTCTTTCCTGTTCCTCACGTTCTGCCTGCTCGCGCTCGAGTCTTTCCTGCTCTTCGCGTTCTGCATCTTCGCGCTCAGCCTGTTCAAGATCTTCCTGCTCGGGTTCTTCATCTTCGGCAACATCCATGTCTCGTCTGAATTTACCCTGCTTTGCTCTCTCACGAAGGATCTTCGCACGTTCTTCTATGTCACGGCGCTCCAATTCACGAGCTTCTTCTTCCTGAAGCTCTTCCTGTTCACGACGTTCTTTGTCATCTTCCTGCTCGAGAAGCTCTTTTGCACGTTCTTCAACGGCTTCTTTTTCAGCAAGTTCTCTTTCACGAACTTCTTCCACATCAATCTGCTGTGTACGCTGATCGTCCTCGCGCTCTGCCTGCTCACGCTCTCTTTCGCGTTCTTCGCGCTCTTCCTGTAAGCGCATTCCTCTTTCTCTGGCAAGCTGCTCACGGCGTTCACGACGTTCTCTTGCGCGTTCTTCTCTTTCACGGCGCTTTTTCTCACGAAGCTCTTTTTCATAAGCTCCGCCTCTGTCCATGATTTCTCCCTCGCCCATAAGTTCGCCGGTCATAAATCCTTCTCTTCGGTCGGTAGCACGACGATTGCGGGCAGCAAGAGAATTGTCACCATGATTTCCGAAGCCGCTCATCTCAGAGGCTTTCTTATATGCATAGTTGTTCTCGGGATCTGATTCTTCCTCTTCTTCCTCTTCCTCGACGATATCGGTCTCCTTTTTGGGTCCCTGAGAAACAAGCATGGCAACACACGCAAGAATAAAGCCATAGTATACGGTTACTACATACTGAGAGATCATCCTTGTCTCACCAAGACTTGGCTGCATCAAAAAGAGAAAGATCATTCCAAAAAGCCATGGGATTATATTATCTGCGTCTTTACTTCTTAAGTATCCGGCAAAAACAGCTGACATTATAACAACCGTGATAAGGTATGCAAGCTTATTCTCCGAATAAATAAAGAAAGGTTTAATAGCTCCCACTTCATGGAAATAATATGACATCCATTTCGAAAATACAACACCTACATGTCCGATACCGGCTTCCTGTATCATCATGATAAGGAAGGTAAAAAGCGTTCCTCCAAGCACGACCAGCAGACTCTTTCCGCCATTCGCAAGACTTCCTTCCGCCATGAACAATACTGAGATAAGTAAAGGGAAAACCGCAACAAAAGTTCCGGCATCGACATAACCCATAAATCCAACCGTCACTCCCACCAGGAAGAACAGTATCATAAATGCCGGTCCCTTACATTCCACGGTATATATCTGCTTCAGATAACGTATTACAACGTAAATCTCGATACCGAACATAACATAAAAGATTCTGTCCGTGTTGAGCTCTTTATCTGCAAATGTCTTAAGAAATGCGGGCATAAAAGATACATAACCAATGTAAACAATAGATGCTATCGGCCCTAAAAGAAGTTTTACCGCAGAACCTGTGAACATTATGAAAACACACGCAAGAAACGCTTCATAAACATACACGGTCTCTGACATATTTCCGGTAAAGATCATAAAGAATCCAAGAAGTTTGGAATAAGTAATAGACAAAAGATCCTGTTCGTATGAAACGCTGTCGGATCCAACTATTGCATTGTCAAGTAAAGACGTATTTCCCGTAAATATCGGGTCACCCACCGCAATAGTCCTGTATCTGTAAACAAATGCAGCAATAATGAGGCAGGCAACGGCGACTTTATAAAAAATCTCAAAACCTTTTTTGTGAGTATATCTGTACAATTTGACGCTGTCGAACACCTTACCGGCCAGTAACGCGACCGCGTTAGTCCAGATAATTCCCAATGTGGAAAAGATTAATGTGAATCCAAGTCTGTTTGAGGCAGGAAAAAGCCCTAAAAAATAGCCTGAACAACCAACCATCACCGCATTAAAGAGTATGAATAAAAGCCATATGCACAATGTCGGTATTTTTCGTCTCAGTTTCATTCTTTAGGACTCCCCTCATTTTATTCCCATCATAATCTTTAATTATTCTTCAGGCTCTTCCCAGTTGTGATATACAGCCTGAACATCGTCATCTTCATCAAGAAGATCGAGTATTCTCTGAAGATACTTAACAGTATCGGGATCTGTAACAGATACATAATTCTGAGGAATCATTGTTACTTCCGCTGATGCTGTCTCGATATTTTCTTTGCTGAGAGCTTCTACAACAGCCTGGAAATTCTCAGGAGTTGTAAGTACCTCATAGCTGTCTTCCTCTTCGTTGAAATCATCTGCTCCCGCATCGAGAACAAGCATCATGAGATCGTCTGAAGACATCTTGCATTCTTCCTTGTCGATAAGGATCTGTCCCTTATTATCAAACATATAAGATACGCATCCGGGAGTACCGACATTTCCGTTTCCCTTTGTAAATGCACTCTTTACGTTAGCTGCTGTTCTGTTCTGGTTGTCTGTGAGCGCCTCAACAATAATGGCTGTTCCGCCGGGGCCGTATCCTTCGTATGTGATGCTCTTGTAGTCAACTCCGCCTTCTGCACCGGAAGCTTTCTTGATACCTCTTTCAATCGTATCGTTAGGCATGTTGTTTGCTTTTGCCTTTGCAATGACCGTTGCAAGCTTGAAGTTGTTTGACGGATCCGGACCTCCCTCCTTAACGGCAACCGCTATTTCTCTACCGATAATAGTAAAAATTTTACCCTTTGCCGCATCATTCTTTTCTTTCTTGTGCTTGATGTTAGCAAATTTTGAATGTCCTGACATATAAAATTCCTTTCATTACTCATATATAAACTATTTTGCTAATTCCGAATCTTTCACGCTTTCTGCTTCCTCTTCTTTTGGAAGTTTTTTCATAAGTACGCTCTGTACCATATGATTTCCAACGGAAAGAATCGTGAAACTATAGCCATCCACTTCGACGCTGAATTCGTCGTCTTCCTCCGGTATTCTGTCGAGCTTTGATATAAGAAATCCGTTCAAAGTCTCAAACTCCGACTCACCGAAAGACATCTCAAATTTCTTTTCAAGTGCCTCGATAGGCGCTGTGCCCTCTACAATAAACTCATCCCTGTTCTTGGTTGGTTTAATGAAATTCTCATCTTCGTCATATTCATCCATGATATTTCCGACAATTTCTTCAAGAATGTCCTCCATGGAAACAAGTCCCGCAGTCTGACCATATTCATCAATGACCACAACCATCTGCGTTTTGGACGATTGCATATTATGGAAAAGAGAATCAATATTCCGGGTCTCCGGAACAAACTTGGGCTGGCGAAGAAGTCCTTTTATCTTCCTGATCGGAAGATCCTTTTCTTTTTCCTCGGACAACTTCTTCATTGCATCACGTATATGCATGATGCCGATTATATGATCGATATCGTCAAGGTAAACCGGGAATCTGGAATTGTTGGTATCCATCATAAATCCAACAGCTTCTTTAAGAGTCATATTTGCATCAATGGCAACCATGGCGTTTCTGTTAGTCATAATATCCTGAGCTTCTTTGTCGGAAAACTCAAAAATATTGGATATCATATCAGCCTCTGTTTCCTGAAGAACGCCCTGTTCCTGGCCTTCCGAAACCATCGAGATGATTCCTTCCGTGGTTACATCGGTGAGATTCTCATCTCCCCTTACGCCAAAAAGATACAAGACCGTTCCGGAGATTGCTCTGATAACTACAACAAAAGGAGTCACCAGAAATCTCATAAACGCCACCGGATAATAGCATGCCACCGCCCATTTTTCGGGACATCTGACAGCAAGGCGCTCAGGTATCCTTACGCCAAAGCTCATTGTAAGAAGCAATATAACCGCACCGGTCAAACAATATGTAAAACGGGTCGCAATAAAGGATTCACTAAGGTCCAAAACATATGCGATATACCGTCCGATATCTCTTGTAACAAATCCTCCGAGAACCATGTTCACTGCTGCCGCAAAAACATTCATGGCTCTTATATGTTTCTCGGGGCTCTTCATGATATTAAGAAGTCCCGAAGCAACTTTATCTTTGTTCTCCCGACTTTTCTTTTCAACATCCTCTTCTTTGACGCGGGTTATCGCTGCATCAAATCCGAAAACGAAGATATCTGCTATAAGAACAGCCGCGAGTAAAAGAAAACTGGCAGAAGGCAAGCCTTCGTCCATAATCAGCCCTCCTGATACGCGATTGATTAAAATAAACCTAAAACCTCAAATTAAAATATACCACATTTTAGCATAATGTACTATATATAATTCCGACAATATTAGCTAAAATGCTTCTTCACCTTATCATACTGTACATTTATCTCCTGTAATGCTCCGTTATCGCCATCCATGTTGTCGGGATGGTAGAGTTTTACAAGACTTTTATACTTTCGCTCTGCGCTCTCCCTGCTCTTACAGCCGGCAAAGAAATCAAATGTCTGTGAACCCGCCGCAGCTACCGCAGGTTCTCTTTCATAACCGTAAGATTCATCTTCCTCCTCTTCTTCGTAGTATTCGTCTTCATAATAGTCTTCTTCAGGGTACTCTTCTTCATAATATTCATTCCCCGAATAATCATCCGCATAATCTGCATCGCCGTATGCATCGTCATATGGCTCATCATAGCGTGAGTCTTCGTATCCGTCGTCATCGTATCGCGAATCGTCATACCTCTCATCATATCCGTGGTCATAACGTGCTCTCTCATCGTAATACTCATGCCTTCTTCGGCGGATTATGCAGTCATCGTCAGGATAGCGGTCGGCACTGTCATCATAAAAACTCCTGCCTTCCTGCTCTCTTCTGTTATTCGCATTTTCAGCGGCTTCGGCATTTCTTTCTTTTTTCCACTGCGCATACTCTCTGGCAAAATGTCTTTTACCCGCATCGGGAAACAGTCTGTAATACCTGTTCTGCATCACGCTCATAAAGCCTTTTCCCAGCACCGCAAATCCCACATAAAAAGCCATATCGGCCGCAACGGCAAAAAGCAGGATCTTTCCGTAAGAAAAAAGTACGGTTATCCCAAGGATAACGCCGACAACGGGAGCCAGAAGAACAAAGCTTAAAACAAGCAAAATGACGAACGAAAATGTTCCCTTATATTTGCCTATCTCGCCCTTCCACCAGGTCACAAGTTCATTGTAAAAATATCCGACTTCGGAATTTCCAATCTTCAAAAAATCCTGTGCAGTCTGTTCAATTCTCTCGTTTGATAAAGCATCCGTGGAAATCTTATCGGGGCCGGCACTCCCCGAAAGTAAAAGAAATGTATTAAGACAATATAGTCCGCAGAACACAACAGCAGTCACGGGCAACACACAATACAGGTATTTAAGTAAGCCAAAAAACAGCTTAAGAAACCATGTAAGCATGGATAAAAAAGCCTTAAGCGCGGTTATGGCAAGACCCAATATCGCATTGGCTGCTGTAGTCAGAATAGATATCATAAATAAACTCCCTTGCAAAACTTCTATGAAAATTTTATACGAAATACGTACCTATGTCGAGTGTCCGCCTTTTTGATAAAGAAAAAAGAGAGCCGTAAAAAGGGCTCTCTGAACAAAAAATATTTTTTAATGCATGCTTAAATATATACTCTGGGAACTCTGTGGTTAATATCGCAGGTAAGCTCATAATTAAAGCGTCCGCTTAAGTTTCCAAGCATCTCAGCCGAGATCTCTTCACCGGAAACAGGATCTTTTCCGAGAAGAACAACCTCGTCTCCCTCTTTTGCATCCGGAATATCCGTTACATCGACCATGAACTGATCCATGCACACTCTTCCGAGAATATTTGCGCGATGCCCTTTTATAAGAACATAGCCCTTATTTGAAAGGCTTCTCGGATATCCGTCTCCGTATCCGACAGGTATTGTGGCAATACGCGTCGCGCTGTCGGTAACAAAGGTTCCGCCGTAGCTTACGGGTGTTCCCTCGGGAACATCCTTTATCATTACTATATGGCTTACAAGTTCCATAGCCGGCTTAAGGTCTATAATATCCTTCGCAACTTCATCCGAAGGCCACATTCCGTAGATCGTAACGCCCGCTCTTACCATATCCATGGAAGATTCGGGAACCGCAATAATACTTGCGGAATTTGCACAGTGATGGATCGGTATCTTTTTACCTACGGCAGCCTCTGCGCTCTTTACAAACTCAGCAAAGATCTGTTCTCTTTCTTTTACGTTAGATAAATCCTTCTCATCGGCTCTTGCAAAGTGGGTAAATATACCTTCAACCTCAATGCTGCTTACTCCAAATGCTTTTTTGACAAACTCTTCTCCGCTCTTGTCATGACGGATTCCGATTCTTGACATTCCGGTATCAACAGCGATGTGTATCGGAGCAGGATTCTTAATTACGCCCGACTTCATAAGTCTTTCTGCGCAGTCTCCGAGCTCTTTTAACATATCTTCCCTAAATACCGCGGGCCTTATTCCCAAAGAAAGCATTTTCTCATATGCATAAGGGAATGTGTAACCAAGTACCAGTATTGGCTTTTTGATTCCGTTCTCTCTAAGGTCAAACGCCTCTTCTGCCGTCGCAGTCGCATATCCCCAGATATAATCTTTATTTTCCAAAAAATTGGCAATTCTCAAAGCGCCGTGTCCGTACGCATCGGTCTTGATTACAGCCATGATCCTGACTCCGTCCGGGATATTGTTCTTCATCGCTTCAAGATTATATTCTATTGCACCAAGGTCTACTCTTGCGCAGACCCTTGAATTCTCATCATACATTTCCATTCCATCCATCTTTAATTCAAAATATTTTCAAGTTCATCCACTATATCGGAAGCAACCATCGAAAGCTTTCCGTGACGCGCAGCCGCCAGATCGCCCGCAGCTCCGTGCAGATACGCTCCTATGCAGGCGCATTCAAAAGAACTAAGTCCCGTTCCCACAAGAGCTCCAAGTACGCCCGAAAGCACATCTCCGCTTCCTGCGGTTGCCATGCCGTCATTTCCGCTTATATTAATATAAATCTTTTTTTCGTTACTGTCACTAACAACGCTTCGTGCATCCTTACATATGACCGTACAATGAAGTTCTTTGGCAAGTTCTTTTGGGTAAAAGAGAATATTCCTCTTACACTCCTTAATGTCCCTTCCAAAAAGTCTTGCAAATTCAGCAAGATGAGGCGTAAGGATAAGCTTTTTGCCGTTTCTTCCAAAGTCGCTTGCAAGGCGCCTAAGCTCCTTATCGGCTGCAATAAGATTAAGTCCGTCCGCATCAACAACAAGGTTCTTGTCATATCTTGAAAGAACGACCTTAAGGATCTCAGCGCCCCTACCGGTCATACCGATTCCGGGGCCCACAACCGCTGCCGTCGACCAGTTCATCGCATCCTCAAGCTTCTCCGAAACTGGCTCATAGTCCTCATATGTATCAATAAGAGCTTCGGGAATAACAGTCTTAATAACTTCCGCATTTTCAAAAGCCGTAAACACCTTTACCATCCCTGCCCCGGCCTTAAGACACGCTCCCGCGCTAAGCGCACATGCTCCGCTTATTTCCTTCGAGCCAGCAATTATAAGGATTTTTCCGTTCGTTCCCTTGTTTGAATACTTTTTTCTCTCGGGCAAAAGAGCTGTAACTTTCTCATCATAAAAGAAATATTCCGGAGTGTTTCCGCAAAAGCTTTCTTTTGTAATTCCGGCATCACCGACAACAAGCTTGCCTGTATATTCGCATCCGGGATACAGAATATGTCCCAGTTTTACGCAGTTAAACGTAACAGTTTCATCAGCTTTTACACAAAGAGAACAGATTCTTCCGTCATCAGCATTTATTCCCGAAGGAATGTCGACAGATACAACAAAAAGATCGTCTCCTCTGTCTTTTTTGCAATCATTGATATAGTCGATAACCTCGGCATAACTTCCCGTAATGTTTCTGGAAATCCCTATACCAAACAATGCATCTACTATGATATCCCATTCAGCAGGGCTTTTGTTGTCTCTTATATTGGAAAAAGTGTCAGCATTGATTCCGTAATTTGCCGCGATCTTAAGTTGCTTCAGGCACAGATCGCTGCACTTAGTCATATCACCGACAACAACAAGCTTTACTCTTATACCCCTTTGCTTCAAAAGCCTCGCGGTACAAACACCGTCTCCGCCGTTATTTCCGACTCCGGCAAAAACAAGCGCCGTGTACTTTCTGTCTGCGTTTTTGGAAGAAATATGTTTTTCAATCTCATCAGCAACGCAAAGAGACGCTCTTTCCATCAAAATCTCAGTGCTCACTCCGAAGACCTCCGAAGTATTTCTGTCATATCTTTTCATCTCATCGCTTGTCACTGCATACTTCATAGCTTATCTCCCCTTTGAAAAAAGCTGCCATCAGGCAGCTTTTTAAATCAATTATGATGTGTAATCCTTGTCATTGCCTGCAAGAGGCCTGCGGATAGGATGTCTTCTGTCCGGATCGTATTTCATATCGAATATTTCAATAACTTCCGGCCCAAAGATCTGATGCATATAGGAATAAAGATTGTAATTTTCCATCTCCGCCTGTTGCATGAGAACTATATTCTTCTTAAGTTGCACTCTGAAATCCGAAACCCATTTATCAAGTTCCGTGATGTACTCGGTATTATCATGAAGTCTCTCATAGCAAACCTTCATCGTTTCGATCATCAGCTCGTAATCGGCTTCATATATCTTTTTTGAAAGATCCCTGAGTTCATCATCGTAGGATTCGATTCTCTCGTTGCAGTCATTGATAAGTCTTGTTCTGTCTTCAATTTTCTTCTCGATAGCAGATGAATCACCCGCTTTATTGGCTTCGTCCCTAAGGGGCACAATCTCACCAAGAAGCTTTTTCTTAACCTTCTTAAGGTCCTTGGTCTCACTGCGCAACTTCCCGTCACGCTCGACAAGTGCATTCAGTTCATCCGCAAGATTCGAGATCTCCGGTGTCATTTCCGTCTGCGTAAAAAGCTGGTGCCATTTGTTATCCAGCGTCAAAATGGGAATATTCTTTCCCTGTAACGCAGACATATAAGCTTCTTTGTCTTTTGCCATTAGTTTTTCTCACCTGAGTTAAACATTTTTTCCTGACCTGTTTATATTATACGATAATTTCATCAAACTGTCAGATAAATGTACATTTTCTACCACAATATAGTCAGGCACCTCAAGATCGACGTGTGCAAAGTTCCAGATGGCCTTAATTCCGCACTCGCAAAGTCTGTGAGCCATCGGAACTGCCTGATCCTTAGGAATGGTCAAAACAGCTATCTCTATTTTATTGTTTTTTACAAAATCTTCTACTTCATCGATCGGACGGACTTCCACATCTCTTATCTTTGTTCCGAAAAGATCGGGGTTACAATCAAATGCTCCTTTGAAAACAAATCCTCTTCTCGTAAAATTCGTGTATCCCGCGATTGCCTTGCCAAGATGTCCGGCTCCGATAATAACAAGGCTGTGTTCCTTGTCTATTCCCAAAATCTTGCTGATCTCGTCATAGAGATAACCTACGTTATATCCATATCCCTGCTGACCGAAACCACCAAAATTATTAAAATCCTGCCTTATCTGAGAAGCAGTAACTTTCATTATGTCGCTAAGCTCTTGAGAAGATATCCTCTCAACACCTTTCTCCTTGAGATCTCCCAAATATCTGAAATAACGCGGAAGTCTGGAAATGACCGCCTGAGAAATTTCCTTATCTGCCATATTCTGCTCCTTTATTATGTATTTTTTTAACCGAAAAAATTCTTAGAATTCTCTTTTAAACAATAGTATAGATTGTTAAGGATTATACAAAATAATTATATCTGTGCGTTAAATCTATGTCAATCGGATAAAGCCACATATTCCGCAAAAAACAGCGAATTTACCGCGCCATTTACTTTAATAGTGAAATCATTTATTATTCAATACGAATTAAATCTATTGATAATAAAGAAAGTTGAGGATAAATCATGTCATATAAAGATTATATGGTACGCGCAACCGCAGCAGATGCGCAGATAAGAGCTTTCGCTGCAACAACAAGAGATCTTGCCGAATACGGAAGAAAAGCACACAACCTCTCTCCCATTGCCGCAGCGGCACTCGGACGTCTTATGACAGGCACTGTAATGATGGGAACAATGATGGATAACGATCAGGACCTCATAACCGTAAAGATGGACGGCGACGGTCCTTTAAAAGGAGTTCTTGCCACCGCAGACAGATTTGGAAATGTTAAAGGCTATGTTACAAATCCATATGTTGTCATGGAGCCAAATGCTTCCGGTCATTTAAATGTAGGAGGCGGAATCGGCGAAGGTACTCTCACCGTTATCAGGGATATGGGGTTAAAAGAGCCCTATGTCGGCCAGGTTCCCCTGTATACCGGAGAAGTTGCCGAAGACCTCACATACTATTTTACAAAGTCTGAGCAGACTCCTTCTTCAGTCGGACTCGGCGTTCTTGTTGAAAGAGAGAATCTTTCTGTTATCGCCGCAGGTGGATTTATCATCCAGCTTCTGCCCTTCGCTTCCGAAGAAGTCATCTCAAAACTCGAGGAAAATCTTACAAAATTCTCTTCAGTTACTGATATTCTCAAGGCCGGTAAGACTCCCGAAGATTTACTTAACATAATTCTCGAAGGCTTTGATATAGAGATCACAGATAAAATTGATTTAAATTTTTTCTGCAATTGCGACAAAGACAGGGTTGAAAGAGCCCTTATGTTAATTGGCCGAAAAGAGCTTCAGGAGCTGATTGACGATGGAAAGCCCATAGAATTATGTTGTCAATTTTGTAACAAAAAATATGTCTTTAAAACGTCTGAACTCCTTGAAATTCAAAGAAATTTGAAATAACACCTTTTATAAAAACAAATTATGCGTTATACTATTGCTTAGATGTTAGTAACATTTTGCTAACAAAGTTACAGGGATTTTAACAAAAGGAGGTAGTAGTATGACAAGACACACTGTAAAAAAATCGCGTGCCATTAGGGCTGTCATGTCCTTGACTCTGGCATCGACAATCTTTCTGACTTCCGGTATCGGTGCAGCCGTTGCACATGCCGGGGGAAAAGAAGGTGTACATATAAATAACACTTCTGGCGTAGCCAGTATCAATGATTTCAAGAAACTTGTAGAAGAAGGAAAGGATATGTCCGATAAAACTGTTATCCTTTCAACCAACGATGCACAATGTAATTTTGATAAATATCCTTATGTTGCATCTCTTAAAAACTTTTTTGAAGACAGCTTGAAGTCTGATGTTGTTCTTATCGACACAGGTGATTTCTGTGAAGGTAAGGATATGGAAAAATTCTGGAATGCCAACGGTGGCGCTCAGTGCTTAGACAATTATGATAATGAATATGCCGCTTTTCTTGCAATGAATAAAGCCGGCTACGATTTCGCTAATTTTGGAAATTACGGATTTAACTATGGATCCGATTTTAATACAAACAGTTATTTTGATTCAGGTTGCAGCATTGTTAATTTCGATTGTGCCGATAAGGCAATGAATGCTGCCTGCAAAGGTAAAGGAAAAGATTTCTCACAGTCATCCGATTGCTTCTCAAGCATCATGAAACAGAACAGCCTGTGTGACAACAGCTTCATGTATGACTGCGAAAACTCAGACATGAAGATTGGTTTCTTCGGATTGCCTGAATATGAATCTTTAGGAAACTATGACTTATCCAAGAATACTGAATGGTATACATGTGCCGAACAGCAGGCTGAAAGCCTTAAGGAAGACGGTGCCGACCTTGTTATCTGCATGTCACAGCTTGGTTTGGGTGATGTTCTCAAAGGTGGCAGCGGAATCTTCGATCTGCTCGGCAACTTGTTCGGACTTGGTGGAAAGAGCAGCTCAAAGGGCGCTTCTAAGGGCGGAACAGGTATCGATTTCATCGACCTTCTTCTCGACGGATGCTCTCTCTTTGCTGAAGGTGAAAGCGCTCTTCCCCTTAAGTTAGCTGATATGCTCCTTCGTAATATCGGTGTAACAATTCTTGATAACAACAGCAAGTCTATCGAGGATAACTTCCTCTTCTCTCTCGATGATATCATCAAGAACCTTGGCGGTGATTCAAGCATCTCCAACTTCGTAAGTGATATGATCGGTGGATTTGGATTCAACCTCTTCGGTGATGCTGATTGCGATTTCGATTGCGATTGGGATTGGGATTACAGCAGCTGCACAGGAAATACCAACGGCAAGACAACACCTAAGCCTAACGGAAACACAAGCTGCACAAATAACTCTTCATGCACAGGCAAGTCTCAGACCAAGACTACGCCACAACCAAAAGGAACGCCACAACCTAAGGGTACCACATCGACTCCAAAACCGGACGGAGCCGCTGCGCCTAAGGGCGAAACTGTTCCCGCTAAGCCCGACGGAGCTGCCGCACCTAAGGGTGAGACTGTTCCCGCTAAGCCCGACGGAGCTGCTGCACCTAAGGCTGAAACTGTTCCCGCTAAGCCCGATGGAGCACCTGCCCCTCAGTATCAGCAGAACAGCAAGTCATTATTTGACGAATTATTCCCTGAAGAGGATGATGATGATTTCTTCTGGTTCTAATTTTCAAATGAAAAAGTTTTAATATATATCGAGCCACTTCTTTGATCATATATCAGGGAAGTGGCTCATTTTTTAACATCTTAAAATTCGAGTTAAAAAATTGGGGGTTTAATTAATTTTCTTTTTACGATATACTATTGTTTAAGCATTGGGGCCCAAGATGCTTACTACGTGACATAACAGAGATTTTAACATCAAAGGAGGTAGTAGTATGAAAAGACACAATGTAAACAAAGCACCGGCCATTAGGGCTGTAATGTCCTTGATCATGGCTTCTTCTCTCTTTCTTTCTTCAAATCTCGGTGCATCTGTAGCACATGCCGAAGAGAAACAAGTTGGCTACAAATATAAAGATTCCGTTGACGGAAAAGTATCCGACTTCGTGCAAATGGCAAATGACGGCAAGGATCTCTCAGGCAAAACAGTTATTATTTCCACAAACGATGTGCATGGCGCAATTCAGAAATATCCATATGTTGCGGCTCTGAAAAATTATTTAAGCACTAAACTTAACGCTGATGTCCTTCTTGTTGACTCAGGCGATTTCAGTCAGGATAAAAAACTCAAAGGCAATAAAGGTGCCGACAGCGCCTATTGTATGGAAGAGTCCGCAGGTTTAGCCGGTGTTGAAGCTATGAACGCCGCCGGCTATGATATAGCAACTTTAGGCAATCATGAATTTGAAAGTTTTGTTGCCCTTGATGATAATCTTAAAAAAGCACAGTTCAAGGTTATCAATTCAAATTTGGTTACCAAAGATGCATATAACAAACTGGAAGAACTGGCCATTTCCTATAAAAATGCAAAAAGTGACAAAGATGCCAAAAAGACATTCAGCAAAATAATGGACACATTTGGCAGCTTTACCGAGAAAGATTATTATCGCCAGCCAAATTATATATATGAATCCAAATCAGGCATAAAAGTAGGATTCTTCGGACTTCTTACAGAAGAAGCCAGCCTTAACAGTAAATTTAAAAATAAATATAAAAAACTCAAATCAAATATTGAACTGGATAAAAATAGCATAATAGATTTTGATCTGGCTTCTACTTGCGCAAAACACCAGATTGAATCATTGAGAGACAACGGCGCCGATATTGTTATCTGTCTTTCACACTTAGGTCTTGAAGATGATCGTGAAGGAAACAGAAGTATTGATGTATATGATGCCGTTACAAGTAAAGAGCCATATAAAGCTCTTTATCCGCTCGACCTGGTACTCGACGGCCACTCTCATAACAAAGTATCTGCAGGCGCAAACGATGAGCCTTTATTGTCCGGAGAAATGCTACTCAGAGAAGTCGGCATCACAATAATCGGTAAGGATGAGCAGAATAAAGCCAAAATCGAAAAGTCAGTCCTTGTTACAATCGATGACATAAAAGATAGTATTGGCCCTGACGAAGCAACCGCTAAAGTTGTTTTAAAGCTGATAGATGACTATAACAAAAGTTTATTAAACAATACACAGGATCCATATATAAATGATCTCCTCGATCATACAGCAGAACAGTCAGACAACGAAAGGAGGAAATCAGCATGAACATATTAAAAGAAGCAACAAGTAAGGCATTTCTTTCATTAACACTTGCCACTACCCTATTCTTTTCACCAAATATCAACGGTTCGACTGCACATGCAGATGTAGGACCCATCTCATATAGTATCGACAACGAAGTATATAAAAAATTATCTGAAGTTGAATCAAAATACAATAAAAACTTTTCAAATAAAACTGTAATTCTTACAACAAACGACGTGCACGGCGCTGTCGATGGCTACCCTTATCTTGCAGGAATGAAAGAATATTTTTCAGAAAACGGTGCAGATGTCATTGTCGTTGACTCAGGCGACTTCAGTCAGACCAAAACAGATCATAAGAAGAAAAAAGAGATATATATAACCCCCGAGAACGGCCTTGCGTTTAAATGCATGAATTCAGTAGGATACAATTATGCTACTTTAGGAAATCACGAAGGCACAACATTAGGTAAACTACAGCAATACTATCATATTCCCGAAAAGCCTTCGGATTTACACATCATTTCTTCAAACATCCATTATTCCGTAGAAGGCGCTCCGCTTTTCGCATCAAATGTCATACATGAAACTGCAACAAAAGGCACAGATAGCGTAAAGATTGGTTTCTTTGGACTGACTACATCAGAAGGCAAAAGCTCAAAAAGCGAAATACTTTTAGGCGACGCCATGCATACTTGTGCGCAGGAACAGTGTGATAAGTTAAAAGCCGATGGAGCTGATATTATTATATGTCTTGCACATTTGGGCTTAGAAGACAAATTCGAAGAACCCAAAGAAAGAAGTGTAGATGTATATAACGCCGTAAAAGATATCGATCTTATGATTGACGGTCACTCGCACAGTAAAATAACACCACCCGAATACGGCAAGCCTCTTATCTATAAAAAAGAAAACGGCGATGATGTAAATAACGAACCCATCCTCTCTACAGGAACAGAATTCCAAAATATCGGCGTAGTAATAATCGACAATCATGAAAAAGCGATTGAAGATGCCTTTCTTGTACAAAGAGAAGACTTTGAAAGCTTTGAACCGATCAGCCCAAAAGTCAGCAAAGCTGCTGCCGCTACAGCCGAGGTTGTAGAAGCGGTAAAAAAAGAATCACAGAATGGTTCCAAAAAACAGTAACATAAGCAATAAAGGTATTAATCACTAAGAACACAAATCATATGTCCCAACAAAAAGCCACCTGTTTGATAACTAGACATCAAACAGGTGGTATCTTTTAATTTTTTAAGTCATAAGAATTTACTTCACTATATCTCCGTAACATTCAGGCCTTCTGTCTCTGAAAAGCCCCCATGAAGATCTCATCTTTCTGTTCTCTTCAAAGTTATATTCCGCATATATAATCTCTTCTTTGTCACGACTTGCCCTAGAGATCACATCTCCCGTCTCATCAGTGAGGAAACTGTTTCCGTAGAAACAAAGACTTGAACTCTGATTGCCGTTTTCTTCGCATGGTGTAACTTCTTCCGTTCCTATCCTGTTTGCGGCTGCAACAGGAATAACGTTTGCAGCGGAATGTCCCTGCATAGTTCTCATCCAATGTCCCGAGCTGTCAACATCAAGTATCGGCTCAGATCCTATTGCAGTAGGATAAAGGATAATATCGGCACCGTTTATCGCAAGGCACCTTGCAGTCTCAGGAAACCACTGATCCCAGCATATTCCCACGCCCACATTTCCTACCGAGGTCTTAAACACCTTAAATCCGGTATTTCCGGGCGTAAAATAGAATTTTTCCTGATAATAATGATCGTCAGGAATATGAGTCTTTCTGTATATGTCTACTATCTCACCGTCAGAATCTATCATAACAACAGAGTTATAGAATACATTCTCATCTTTTTCAAAAATACTTATCGGCATTACCACATTGTTCTTTTTACAGAAATCCTTGAAATAAACTACCGCAGGATTTGTAAGTGCAGGCTCTGCAAGCTCATAATAATCGTATCTTCTCTCCTGGCAAAAATACTTTCTTTCAAAAAGTTCAGAAAGAAGAATGAGCTTTGCACCGTTCTGTGCCGCTTCCAAAGCAAGTTTTCCCGCTTTTTCTATATTGCGCTTTACCTGCTCCTCATCGGATGCCGCGCTCTCTTCGCATGCAAACTGGATGCATGCAACTTTGACAGTATCTGACATTTTAATGTCCTCCGTATTATAGACAAGTTTTTTATTTATTCCGGTATCTGCTGTGTTATGCAGTGAATATTTCCGCCGCCAAGCAGAATGTCTGTAGCAGGGATGCCTACAACTTCTCTGTCCGGATGAATATCTTTTAATATATCAAGAGCTCTCTTATCGCTCTCCTTATTCGCTCCGCCAAACTGAGGAACAAGAAGTGCTCCGTTAATATAATAATAATTCACGTAACTTGCAGCAAGTCTCTCTCCCACACTTCTTTCTTCTTCGCCGTCCTCAAACACATAATTGGCGAGATTGTCTTCATTTATAAGAACTGGAACATCGGGAATCGGAAGCTTGTGAATCTTTATTTTCCTACCCTTTGCATCCGTCTTACTCATAAGATAATCATATGATGCCTTCGAAAGCTCATATTGAGGGTCATTCTTATTATCGCTCCAAGCAAGAACAACTTCGCCGGGCTTTGTAAACGCGCACACATTGTCTACATGCTCGTTCGTTTCATCATTGTAGATTCCTCTGGGAAGCCATAAAACTTTCTCAGCTCCGAGATATGTCTTTAGCTTATCTTCTATCTGTTCTTTTGAAAGAGAAGGATTTCTTCCCTTGCTTAAAAGACAGCTCTCAGTAACCATCAATGTTCCGTCGCCGTCCGTATGAACAGATCCGCCTTCAAGGATAAATGGCTCTGCATCGTAATATTCATATCCGCAAAAATCGCAGAATTTTTCAGGAACCGCATTATCTTTATCCCAGCTTGCATAAAGTCCGTCGAATTCGCCGCCCCATGCATTAAAGCCAAAATTCACGCCTCTTTTCGATCCGTCTTTTCCCGAAACAAATATTGGCGCAACGTCTCTTGCCCACGAATCATCGGTATCGATTTTGATCAGGTTCATAGCATGATCAAGTCTTCCTCCGCAGTCTGTGCAGATTTTTCTCGCTATCAGATCGGTGAACTCTTTCGCCTCCGCATAATACAGCGGATCGTTCGGAACAAGAAGATATAAGTCTTCTCTTTTTAATATCTCATAAAAGATCATTCCAAAAGAAGCAAGTGCTCCGCTTCTGTCTTTTCCCCAGCTTCCCGGCCTTGTGGGATATATCATTATTGTACCTTCGTGCCGGTCAAACTCAGCCTGCATACGAAAGCCGTCATTTATGGGCAATGCGCCCTTTCTTGTTATCTTCAACCTAACTCCTTACTCATAATCTTGATTTAAAATCGTCATATGAAAACTTCTTAAGTACTTCAACACTTCCGTCTTTATGCATAATATCAATATCGGGAAGCGGCATACCGTTAAATGTATTGTTCTTTACCATGCTGTAGATTGCCATGTCTTCAAAAGTGAGCCTGTCACCGATCTTAATCTCACGATCAAAGCTGTAATCGCCTATAACGTCACCCGCAAGGCATGTTCTCGATGACAATCTGTAGGTATACTCTTTTTCATCGCAAAGGCCTGAATCCTTAAGAGGCGGCCTGTAGGGCATTTCAAGCACATCGGGCATGTGACACGCAGCCGATGTATCAAGAATAAGAACGGGATAATCCTCCGTCTCGACAATATCCATTACCGTTGTAACAAGGTATCCGGCATCAAGTGCCACCGCTTCGCCGGGCTCAAGATATACATCAATATCATACTTCTCTTTAATATATCTGATAAGATTCTTAAGCCCCTCTCTGTCATAATCAGGCTTTGTAATGTGATGTCCGCCGCCGAGGTTTATCCATTTTATCTGTGAAAAGAATTCTCCAAAGTCATTTTCAACTTCGTTAAAAGTCGCCTCAAGTGGCTCAAATCCCTGTTCACACAGAGTATGGAAATGAAGTCCCTCCACTCCTTTGGGAAGCGGATTGGGAAGATTTTCTCTTCTTATTCCAAGGCGCGATCCGGGTGCACAAGGATCGTATATCTCATGTCCTTCCTGCGTGCTAAATTCAGGATTTATCCTGAGTCCAACAGATAGTTTTTTCTCTGAGACTGCTTTCTCCCATACGTTTCTGTGGTGTTCAAGCTGTGCTACAGAATTAAAAACTATATGATCGGCAACTTCACACACAAGAGGAAATTCCTCATCCTTAAATGCCGGCTCAAAAACGTGATTCTCGAGCTTTTTCTTTCCCTCAAAAGGCTTTATCATTTCTTCGTAGGCAAGCTTTGCCTCGTAAAGTCCCGAAGCCGTAGCTCCCTGAAGATATTCTCCTATAAGAGGATACGTGCTGTACGCAGAAAAAGCCTTCTGTGCAAGAAGAATCTTTGCCCCCGTGTCTTTGGCGATATCCAACAAAATTATCAGGTTATTCAAAAGTTTCTGCTCATCTATAACATAAGCAGGCGTTGTTATTTCGGTTATGTTCATTAAAACTCTCCTAAATCCTATCTACTGCTCAATTTCCTACAACAAAAAACAAACAAAGCTCCACTTCTAAAATAAAAAGTGAAGCTTTGCCTATATTATAATCGCTTAAAACAATCTCAATCAACCAAAATCGGATTCTCGTCAACTACCCAAGGAAGTCCGTATTCATTAAGCATCTCCATATATGGATCCGGATCGAACTCATCTGTTGTATATACACCAGGCTTTTTCCACTGACCGTTTACAACAAGAGCTGTTCCGATCATTGCAGGCACACCTGTTGTGTAGCTGATAGCCTGGCTTCCGAGTTCTTTGTAGCACTCCTGATGATCGCATACATTGTAGATATATACAGTCTTTTCTTTTCCGTCTTTGATTCCGCGGAAAATACATCCGATATTTGTCTTTCCTACAGTTCTTGGACCAAGGCTTGCGGGATCCGGAAGAAGTGCCTTAAGGAACTGAATAGGCACAATATCTTTTCCCTCAAACTTGATAGGAGTCGTTGAAAGCATTCCGACATCTTCAAGGCAACGCATATGATCAAGGTAACTCTGTCCAAATGTCATAAAGAAACGGATTCTCTTAACTTCAGGGAAGTTCTTTCCGAGAGCTTCGATCTCTTCATGGTGAAGAAGATACATATCCTTCTGTCCCACTTCAGGGAACTCATATACTCTCTTGATCTCCATAGGCTTTGTCTCAACCCAGTGGCCATCCTCCCAGTAGCTTCCGTTTGCGCTTACTTCACGGAGATTGATCTCAGGATTAAAGTTTGTTGCAAAAGCATAACCGTGGTCGCCGCCGTTGCAATCAAGAATATCGATATAATGAATCTCGTCAAAATAATGCTTTCTTGCATATGCGGTAAATACGCTTGTTACGCCGGGATCGAATCCTGTTCCGAGAAGGCCTGTTATTCCTGCCTCCTTGAACTTATCCATATACGCCCACTGCCAGCTGTAATCAAAGTATGCTGTAAAGCCCTTCTCCTTGCAGCGCTTCTCATAGATCTCACGCCACTTCGGATCGTCTGTATCTTCAGGCTCATAGTTTGCTGTATCGATATAGTCAACCTTGCACTCAAGGCATGCGTCCATGATCACAAGATCCTGATAAGGAAGAGCAACGTTAAGTACAGCGTCAGGCTGATACTCCTTAATAAGTGCGATAAGCTCGTTTACATCATCTGCATTTACAGACTTTGTAGTAATCTTGACACTGCTACCGCTCTTTTCAATCTTTTCCTTTAATGCATCGCACTTAGAAACCGTGCGGCTCGCAATACAAAGCTCGGTAAATGTCTTGCTGTTCTGACAGCATTTCTGTATCGCAACCTGTGCGACACCACCGCAACCTATAACTAATAATCTGCTCATCTAGACATATCCTCCTCTTCCTGAAGCAAATCTTCTACATACTTGGGGAGCATAAACGCTCCTTTATGTAAATGTGTGGTGTAATACCACGTCTTTATTCCTCTTTCATCCCATCTGTCGGGATTAAAATCCTTGAGCGGATGGTACTTCTTGCTGGCGAAGCCAAAGAGCCAGTATCCGGCGGGACATGTGGGAATGTGCGCCTGATAAACCCTGTTTACGGGGAATACTCTGTACGCCTTCCTGTGCATCGCCCTGCAGCTCTCTTCGTCCTCATCGTAGAACGGGCTTCCATGCTGATATACCATGATTCCGTCGTCATGAAGTGCTTTATAGCAGCTTCCGTAGAACTCTTTAGTGAAAAGACCCGCTTCATGTCCCAAAGGTTCCGTCGCGTCATTTATTATAAGATCATACATATCATCACATTTACGGAGATACTTAAGACCGTCCTGATAATAGATATGTACTCTGTCATCCTCAAGACCTACCGCATTGTCAGGGAAATACTGCTTGCAGACATCCACAAACATATTGTCCGGCTCAACAACATCTATTACCTTAATCTCCTCATAGTGAGTAAGTTCTCTGGCAACACCGCCGTCACCGCCACCGAGAACGAGAACTCTCTGAACCTTGGGATGAACAGCCATAGGAACATGTACGATCATCTCATCATAAGTAAACTCGTCCTTCTCGGAAAAGATAATGTTACCGTCCGAAGTAAGGAACTTGCCAAACTCAGGCGAATCAAAAACATCTATTCTCTGAAATTCGCTACTACCGGAAAAAAGCTGCTTGCTGATCCTGATACTGATCTTAACATTTCCGGTATGCATATCACTGAACCAATAATCCATCTCTGCCATTATCGATCTCCTATTTATTTTAATACAAAAAGCTCCGAAATATCTTCGCTCTCAGGTCCCTGCATCGAACATCCCTTCTCCATAGCCGTCTTAATATACGAAAGGATATCCCCTGTTATAACTTCTCCCGGAGAAAGAATCGGTATTCCCGGAGGATAACACATTACAGATTCGGCGCTTATCCTTCCTACACATTCTTCGATAGGAAGCTGTTCTTTTTCCGCATAAAAAGCTTCCTGAGGCGTAGCCTTGACTATAGGGGTAACATACTCTGCCGAGAAAAAGCTCTGCGCCGGCTTAGAATAAAGTCTTCTGATATCCGCAAGCGCTCCCGCAAGTCTCTCTATATCCTGAAGTCTGTCTCCTATAGAAATATATGCCATGACATTCGACAAGTCTCCAAACTCCATCTGAATGTCATATTCATCTCTAAGAAGATCGTATACCTCTATTCCTGTAAGACCGATGCTTCTCGTATTTACTACAAGCTTGGTCTCGTCAAAGTCAAAGATACTTCCTCCATTTATAAGCTCATTGCCATAAGCGTAATATCCGCCTATATCATTTATCTCTTCTCTGGCGTATTGCGCCATCTTAGTTACTTTCTCAAAACTGTCATGTCCGTTGAGAGCAAGATTTCTTCTGGAAATATCAAGGCTTCCCAAAAGAAGGTAACTTGCACTTGTAGTCTGAGTCAGATTTACAACACGGCTGATATAGCCGATATTTGCATCCGCTCCGCAAAGAAGAATCGAACTCTGCGTAAGACTTCCACCGGACTTATGCATACTGATAGCTGCCATATCCGCACCGGCAGCCATAGCATTTAAAGGAAGCCCGGGTCCAAAATACAAATGAGTTCCATGCGCCTCATCAACCAGAGCTTTCATTCCGTTTTCATGTGCAAGATCGACAATTGCTTTAAGATCTGAACAAATTCCGTAATACGAAGGATTGTTTATCAGAATAGCCTTGGCATCGGGATTTTCCTTCACTGCCTTTTTTACATCTGCAATCTCCATACCAAGCGGAATTCCAAGCTTGGTATCAACCTTCGGATCAATATATACAGGTACAGCCCCACATAAGATAAGTGCATTTATCGCACTCTTATGCACATTTCTGGGCATGATGATCTTTTCACCTTTTTTTACATGAGAAAGAACCATCGCCTGAACAGCACTCGTCGTGCCATTTACCATCATAAATGCATGCGCGGCGCCAAATGCATCCGCCATAAGCTCCTCAGCTTCCTTGATAACGGAAACCGGATGACAGAGATTATCCAAAGGTTTCATGGAATTAACATCTATCCCAACACATCTGTCACCCAAAAAACGTACCAGTTCAGAGTTTCCTCGTCCCCTCTTATGCCCCGGTACATCAAAAGGTACTACCCTTTGCTTGCGAAATTTTTCAAGAGCGTCATAAACAGGCGCTTTCTTTTGTCTACTAAGGTCCAACTGCCGTTCCTCCTACCATCGAGAAATGGTGTTGCACAAGTTCTCTATCAAAAAAGAGCGGTGCGTACAGTGTAAAGCGTACGCACTACTCCCCAATCAATTCTAATTGTGCAGCAAAATTATGATACTATATATCTTCCCATTATGAAAGTAAAATTTCGCAGGAAATAAAGTATTTAAGCTACTATTCTATTATTCTGTATATCTGTGTCAAAATGCAAAATTAAATGTGTAATTAAGACCCGCATTGTAAATCTTATCATTACTCTGTGTGATCTCTAATGTTGCATCTTTCCAGCCGTTCAGCTTAATGATTCCTTTAATATTGTTTCTGTTTCCGGTAAACTCAAGCTCGCCGTTACCTTTATCTTTAAAGGTTCCTTCCAAAAGAGCCATCTGATGAATTGAAATTACAGCCTCGTTACTGTTATCAGCACCTTTTCGTGTTATAAGTATACTGCTGAGAGTATCTGAATCCTGAGTATCAACAAAAATTCCGTATGCCGATCTGTCAGGGAATTTAAACTTCTCTTCTCTTGACTGGGCAATTTCATATGCAAGAGCCACGCATCTGTTATGAGCGGTATCCTCCATAAATTCGCTTGCAAGTTTAGGATCTACGGCTTCACCATTTTTGCTGTCGCCGATACTTTTCTTCATTACATCTTCTTTAACTGCGTTCCAGTTTTTCTGGTCTTCAAGAAGTTTTTCTCTCTTAGCGGCATCTGATATGCCGGCAACTCTTGTGCAAAGCGTATTTAATTCGCAATCCCATACAGTACGAACAAGTCCTGCAGCAACATCTTTCTCTTCTTCTGTAACAGCCATCGAAGAAAACTCTGAGTACTTTTTAGCGATCTTCTCTACTCTGTCAATCTCATTCTGCATTGATGTCGCATCAGCTATAGCATCCTTAATCTCTTCTTTGATTTCAAATGAGTGATCCTTAAAAAAATCAAACTTTGATGGATCTTCTGAATCCGCACTTCCTGCAATCTGTATTGCATTCGCATTTACATTTGCAGTGACCATTTTAACATTGGCCGGGTCAACCCCAACTACGGTATCTGCTGCAGCGCATCCCCATACGGCAACTGATAGCGTTGAGATCAGTAACATTGAATTAATTGACATTTTCATACTTGGCTAATTCCTCCGCTTAACGTGAAACATAATATTAAGTGTCATCATTTGCTGCTTAGTATCGCACACAATCTGATACATGAGTCATATTATAGCATATAATGCGACCTAAATTGTGAAGATTGTGAAAAGTCGTTTAATCAATAATAAACTTACTCATTACCGAATAATTAACTAAAAAACACTACATCCAGCAAGGATTTTATGATTAATTTAGTCTAAAGTCAAGAGAAAAAATAAACCATTTCAATCCCCGTGGTGTAGCGCTTCACAAGTTTTTCTTATTTAAGAATAATGTCTTATCCTAAGTTCAATTCCGGTTTTTTCAGATAATTCCTTACATTTCTCGATATCCTGTTCAGGAAGGACATCAACAATCGACCATTTGACATCTTTTATCTGTTCTTTGCATTTCACTGCAAAATCAACCATCTTATCAAAACCGTTTTCATATTTGGGTCTCGACACTTCCTGATACTTTGCCGCATCAGGTGCATTAAGGCTGACAGAAACGCTGTCGATCACCTTGGAAAGCTCCGGCACAATATTTCTGCCGTTCTCCTCATTGCCAAGCCCGTTGGTATTAAGACGTGTCTTTAATCCGAATTCTTTTTTCACAAGCCCTGCCGCCTCAATAAGCGTATCCAGTGCACAGGTTGGTTCGCCGTATCCGCAGAACACAAGCTCATCATATCCGGAAAAATCATAATTTCGTATCGCATCTAATACTTCTTCTTTGGTTGGATTTTTCTCATGCCATAGATTATCGGCACTTCCAAGTCCATTCTTTAGTGATCTGATGCAAAAAGTGCAACTGCAATTACATTTATTGGTAATATTCGCATAAACCGAGTTTTTGTATGTATATAAGATATCTGCCATTTCCCCGCTCCTTATGATGTAAATTTTAAAATATTTCTCTTTATTCCCGCGCTCTGGAACGCTGCCGCTCCTATGTAGAAAAAGATCGCACTTCCGCCGGACTGTACAAGGCTGCCCGACAAAGCCGACAATAGTGCAACTTCGCTTCCAAACAGAATCTTTTCCGCAATATAATATCCGGTCGCCGAGATAAAGAATGAAATTATGGGAGCTATAATATTTCTTTTCGTAAGAAGCGCATCGCTTTTACTTGTAAAAGGCAACACGATAAGCATCTTTATTATTACCGTGGCAACAGCCCACATAGGTGCTGTCAAAAGATCGGCGATTCCTCCCCCGAGTGCACCTACAATCATTGCATATGGCGTAGGCAAAAGTACCGCCGAAAGATATATGATCGAATCACCGAAATGCACATATCCTCCGTTCACACCAACAGGTATATGAAAAATATATGCCGTAAATATGACGGTTAACGCAGTCATTGCTCCGGTGAGGGTCATAAGTCGTATTTTTGTATTTGCATTTTTCTCTGTCATGGAAACATCCCTCCCATATCAAATATTTATATGAAACTTTACAGCAAATCTGATTATATAGAAATAGTCAGATTATGTTTTTTTGATATGACCAGATGCTTTTTTGACATTTTAATCCCAATTTGATCAACTTGCCATTCGAGACTCGTCATAACAATCGACAATCTCTTTTTTATCGGCTTTCACCGCAGCAATCGCCGCGATCACAGCAACAGCTGCCATAATTATTGAAAATGTCCACGCATATTTAAGTCCGCAATTATCAAACAGGTATCCGCTGTAATACTTCACAATGCCGGTTATAAATGCTGAAACAAAATCTGTAATACCATACAATCTTCCTCTAAGATCGGCAGATACTTTTCCGGCCAGATACGCGCCTACAGCCGTGGCCGTCAGGATTTCTCCCAAAGTAAAGAGAATTATTGATATATAATATCCCCCGATCAGACCAAATGACAGAAGGAACGAAACAAAGCTGAGCACCTGAAACACTGTTCCCATCATATATTTTTTTGCAAGAGATACTTTTTCCAGCAGCATGGTCATGAACGGAGTAAAAAGAACTACTATTATGCAATTCAAACTTGCAACCGAACCATATATCGCCGCACCGGTTTCCGGATAAGCTTTGGAAATATCAAGTGGCATAAGGTATCCAAACTGAGAATATGCCCCTTCTTGAAAACACATGGCTATAATAAAGAAAATAAGCGCAGTGCTGCTTTTAATAGCACTCCATATAGTCTCATTGCCCGTTTTCTTTACCATAGCGTTCGATTTGGCTTCTCTATTGGGAAAACCTTTATCTTTCACAAAAAGTCCAATCAGAACGGTAGAAATTGATATTGCAAGTCCATTTATGATAAAGCACAATTGCAGGTGGTTGTTAAACAAAAATCCTGCGATTGTCGGTGCAAGTATCAGTCCGATATTTTTTCCGAGGTACAACAGCGAAAAGGCTTTTTCTCTTTTATCCTTGGGTGTTATATCAGCAACAAGTGCACTATAAGCAGGATGCTCAAGTGTCTGGAAAAAGGATCCCGCCATTATTACACATATTGTAAAGAGGGAAAGCGGTAAAAAACCACTTGTGATATAAAGGATGATAGATATAATATCGCAAAATATTATTAGTTTTTTCTTGTTAAATTTGTCCGCAAGATGTCCGCCCCATATATTTGCCGGAAGGAAGAACAATCCGCTGATTATCGAAAACGTCGCAGTATCAGTGGCATCCATTCCAAGCTTCTTGTTTAGGATCATAGTAAGAATCGGCCAGATCATCGCGCCAAGATTCGTTGCTATCCTTCCTATAAACAAAATGTAGTTTTCTCTTTTAAGTCCCTTGTATTGCGTAAATAATCTCATGATGTCAATCCTTCCTTTGAAGCAACTCTACGTATTAAGTCAAGAAGATAGCATTTTTACAATAAACAGTCAAGTAAAAAGAGACCCCGACATGTTCGCCAGGGCCTCCGAAAAAATCATATGTAACTTTTCTTATTATTTATACAAGCTTGCCGCCTTTATGTCTCTTAATCTCAAACCGGCCGCCTGATGTGATTGTATCTTCTACATACGCGGTAAGGATATCTCCGTAGCCGCGCTGATTATCCTTGCTAAATCCCGGCTCAAGTGATTGGAATTCCCCATCAGCATAGGTAATAGCCAGAGCATTATTCTCACTTGTCTTAAGAACAAAGATAGTCTCTTCACCGTTTTTAACGGCAGTATATTCATATCCGTTGCTTTCAAGGAAGCTCTCGATCTGATTTACATCTCCCGATACGGCATCTGCCATAGTCATATCAGAAGCAGAAGCTGCTGCTTCCTCTACAACTGCCTCTGTAAGAGCATCCACCTCCGCATTCAAAACTTCATCCAAATTATTCATCTCGTCAGCTGACATGTCTCCTCCAATATCTTCAGTAATAGTTTGATCACTCTCAGGCTCCTTCATTGCGTCCATAAGAGCATCCATCTCAGCGGGATCGGGCAAACTGCTCTCGACATTCGCTGCCTCTTTGGCAACAACTTCTCCAAGAAACGCATCCTCAGCAGCCGGTGCTTCAGGCATAGCTTCTTCTATATCAGGAATTTCCTGAGTTTCTAATTTATCTTCTTCTATAACAGGCTCATCCAAGATTACTTCCGAAAACTCAGGCATAGGCTCCGTTGCTTCCGTGATAGGAATCTCATCTGACATATTTTCTGTAATTTCAGTTATGGGTGCCTCTGTAATGCTGTTATCTGCAGTCTCGGTAATCGGCACTTCTGCAGCGTTATCAACTTCAGGTATCTCTGCCGCCAAAGCCTCTAAATCATCCATAATCGCCGCCTCTTCCTCTGAAAGGTTCACCTCTTCAGACTCTGCATTGCCGGAAGCATCTGCCTCAGCCATCGAAGCAAGCATCGCATCAACATCAGTTGCTGTCTCGGCTTCCGCCATTGCAGCAAGCATTGCATCGACATCAACAGCCGGTTCTGCTTCCTTAGCTTCATCTACAGCTTCATCTGTTACTTCCTCAGCAGTTTCCTCTGTATCCAATAACTCTTCTATCGGTTCAATATCAATAGATTCGCCTTCTCCCAAAGTTTCAGCAAGCTCCTCCGATTGTACATCTGTCGCAATACCCTCCAATGCTTCAGTCATAGCCGCATCAGCTTCAATAATGTCCTGAGCATCAGGCGCCGCATCTGCTATTGCATTAAGCACATCAATCGGCGCATCATCAATTGCAGCGGCATTCCCCACATCCGTTGCAGTCCCAACATCTTCGCGCAAAAATCCTGCCGATGATTCTTCTGCTTTCATAGCAGCCAAAAGATCGTCAATATTTGCATTAGATAAATCCTGTTCGCCCAGAATATCCTGAGTGTCCATACCTTCCATATACTGTCTCCTTTCAAAGCTATCCTCTTATTCAGATATTTCTTGCTGTCATACTATAACAGCATATCACTCTTTCGGTATGTTTTTATTATCTTATAGTTTAACTATAATTAACAGTAAATTTTTTATAAATTCAGAATATTCCTTTTTTTAAACAAGATTTCATCTATTTTCTCGTAAATATTGTATACTCATTCTCTTCTACATAAAATCTTAAGGAATTTCGCAGGTATTTCTTAAGATTTATCTGTTATCATAATTTAGTCAGCAGGTTTTTCAACAACCATTCTTTGCTGATTTCATGGCGACTCGCCAAATTTATGCATCATTGAAAGGAAAATATGGGAAACAAAGATATTGCAGAAAAACACTTTGAAGAGATTAACAAGGTATTTGCAGATATCGTAAACGGAACACTGTTTGCAGGGCGTCAGACCGTTCACGAAAACGAACTGATAGACATCCCGTGCAGATCGCAATATAAAGCCGATGACGGTGAACTCCACGAACAAGAACGCGATATTGTAAAACGTTGGTCAAAAGAAAACGTCATCTTTTCTATAATCGGAATCGAAAATCAGACGGTAATAGATAAAGATATGGTTCTAAGAGTGATCGGTTATGACGGAGCTTCATACAGGAGTCAGCTGATTAAAAAAGATTATTCTATCAGATACCCTGTCACAACTATTGTGTTATACTATGGAAAAGAGCCTTGGAATGCTCCAATAAATCTAAAAAACAGACTAAGCATTCCTAAAGAATTAAGCAAATATGTAAGCGATTATCATATCAACGTATTTGATATCTCGCACACATCGACCGAACAAATTAATCATTTATTTAATAGCGATTTTAAGATACTTGCCAAGCATATGAACGGAACCAAAGATCCCAACGAACTTAAGGATAAAATTGAGTATCCGGATCAATTACTTAAGTTATTATCTGTACTCACAGGTGATAAACGATTTAAAAGTTTGCAAGGAAAACTTAAAGAAGGAGATTCTACTATGGACGAATTACTTGATATGTATGAAAATAAAGGAAAAATCAAAGGTATAATCGAAGGAAAAAATGAAGCATACCACGAAGTAACCATCAACATGATAAAAAATGGAATATCTCTGGATGTTATTGCAGCTTCGATTCCTGCCTTCCCCAAAGACGAGATTCAAAAAATCTTTGATAGCATCACAAAAAATAATAATTAAAGTATACTGTAAACAAAACGGAGATAGCTCATATGAGTTATCTCCGTTTGTTGATAGAGCGGCTCTATCATCTATATATCATGCCCCACTTTGTGCTCGTTCCCTTCATCCCATTCATCGTAGATATCAATTGCAGGATTCATTTTAAGTTCTTTGTAGAAATCGCTGTTATAGAATCTTTCTATCGCGTCAACATCACGCTCAGGCCCGTTCTTTACCGTTGTATATATACTTAGATTAACTCGGTCAAAATACTCCAGTCCTATCTCAATATCTTTTTTGAGCTGTTCGATAGTCTGGCCTTCCATCCCGAACATAATATTGCTCCATTGAAAATGCTGTGCTATCTGCTCAGGTGTGACCCCCGGAAGCCCTTTATGCAGGATATCTTCTCTGATATGCTCATCGAATGTTTCAACGCCACAGCGAAAAACCGTGTCAATACCATCCTGCTCAAAAAACTCGGTGAAAAAGCGATTTGCATCTCTATAAATATAATGTCCTTCAAGGATAACTGTCTTAATTCCCTTATCTCTGCAAGTTTCCCTGATGTAATTGATCGTAGTAAACGGAAGCTCGGTATATGACGCCGAGCAGGTAACTTCAAGAACCGTCGAACCAACTTCTGTTCCTTTTACCTGTGCGAGTACTTTTTTATTTACCGAATCACATGCAAGAACTGACGAGGATTTATCATCCTGATAATCGCAAAAAGTACATTTTCCCCAAGAACAGCCAAGAGATACCAATAAAACATTTTCTCTTTTCATAGAGCTCGTGTTTTCATCTACAAGCTGATAGCGCACAAGATCGTAGATCATGCAACTGCCTCCTGCTCGTCATCATCATCTTTTTCCAAAAGAATTCCGCTTTTACGGTTAAGATATCCCGCAAGGTACAAAAACGGCGTATCGCAGGCCGCGATAAGCATCTCTATGACAGATCCCGCAAGAGCAACTTCGAGACAATATAAAAGCGGAAATGTTCCAATAAATGCAAGTATTGAAAATCCAAAGTTCTCAGCGCAGTTGCAAAGGATGGTAGATATGTTGTTTCTGAACCACATATATTTTCCACCGGTCTTCTGTTTAATCTTCTGATAAAGAATAACGTCCCCCCAGTTTGATAACACAAACATTACTCCGGATGCTGTCGTAATTCTCACAGACATAGCAAAGATGCTCTTCATGGCACCATCTACCGTATCATATGAATTCGGAACAAAAAGCTGTGTGAATATCGCAAAGATAATATAGGCAATGAGCGCTGCCGCCGCGATCTTCACAGCATTCTTGCTTGCTTTGTCACTGTACTTCTCATTGAGAATATCTGTCGTAAGGTATGTCGAAGCAAACATGACATTTCCAAGAGCCGTTGAAATACCTCCGATATCAACCTGCTTGGAAACCTGAATATTTGCAAAAACAACTGCAAGTGCCATCCATGTATAGAGCCCCCACTTCCCAAAAAGCTTGTCCATTACAAGGACTCCCGAAAAACATACGATAAGTTCCAAAATGCCCAGTAATAAATTCATTTTCTATGACCTTTCTTTAATAAAAATATGTCTACATGAAATATTTGCGCAGGGAAAATCAGAAATAAAGAAAACTATTTCCTATGAAATAAGAAAAGCTCTGCGAATGTACGCAGAGCTATCAGAATGCATGATAATACATGTTATTTCCAATCAGCCCTGGTTTTGTTTAACGACAGGATGGTGCAAACGAACTGTCGAGTCATTACTGATATGACCTTGGGTATAGTACTACGAGTTTAGGGTCGTGTCAAGATGTGTATTATTTCGTTTTTTATTTTTCTTAATGATAATCGTTGACACTGTTTCTAAAACATGGTATAAGTGTACTAGGAGTGTTAATACACTATTACTAAAACTCTAAAACCCCTTTAACATATTTATTTAGACTATTACATCAAAAGAAAGTATAAAAATATGAACAGACATATGGTAGCTCAATCGGTACAATTTATGCCGAACAATCGCATAATAAACTTTAACGAAAGCAAAAATATAAGAACTATATTGGAAGAAAGAAAAAGACAAGCACAGCCCCGGCACGACCGCTCTCCTATTCAGAGCAGTCAAAAAAGCCAAACAAAAAATCCGGCTCCAAAAAAGAAGAGCAAACTAAAAAGCAATGTAATCATTCTTTTTATTGAACTGCTTATACTCATTGCTATCGGCGCACAGGCTTTTACAATATTATCCAAAAAAAGTAATGTTGAGATTGCTGCTGAGACAAAAATTCCATCTTGGATAGATGTTCAACTTATAGATAAGGGCAACCCATCAAGGAGTGGTGTGATTCTTGAAGGCATAAATGATATTGTTATTCATTATGTTGGTAATCCAAGGACTACCGCACAGCAGAACAGAGATTACTACAACCAGCAGGATTCAGATGTATGCTCACATTTTGTTGTAGGAATGGATGGCGAGATAATAATGTGCGTTCCTCTCACTGAAAAGTCCGCTTCAAGTAACGACAGAAACAAAGACACCATTTCTATTGAGGTATGCCACCCGGATGTCACAGGCGAATTTACAGATGAGTCTTACCAGTCGCTGATAAAGCTTGTAAACTGGCTCAGAGCAACATTTAATCTCAGTACGGACCATGTTATAAGGCATTACGAAGTTACCGGAAAAGAGTGTCCGATGTATTATGTAAAAAATCCGGAAAAGTGGGATCAGTTTAAGGCAGATTTAAAGACTGCCGAAGAGGGAAAAGAAGTTACGAGTACATATCCCAAGCATGCTTCTGTAGACGATATAAATTATGGTCTGGACGATAGTGATGATACTGAAGATTATTCTGCGGAGAATAGTGAGGATGTAGATTATAGTGAATCTAATGATTATTATGCAGATAATACGGAATATGATGAGTATTCGTATGAGACACCGGTTGAGGAGTATGAAGAGATTTATTATTAAAAGAAAGTGAGTTGGGGAATGCGAGCAGTTATGCGATGATAGCATAGTGCAAGCGCCTATACAAGAGAAAAACACCACATCGTACATTGCTTATAAATAATCAGTACGATGTGGTGTTTTTCTCTTGTCGTCCGTTGTCGCAAAGCTCTATCAAGCGCATAATCAATCACGCTCCTTCGGAGCTTTTCAAAATAAAAAAGAGAACTGCCCTTTCAAGCAAGCTTGAGGGCAGTTCTCTTTTTTATTTTGACCACTACGTGGCGATTGATTATGCGCTTGGCGAGTTTTGCTCGTTATCGCTTACATCATTCCCATACCGGGGCCACCTGCGGGCATTGCGGGAGCGGGCTCTTTGATTGTTGCTACGGCTGCTTCTGTTGTAAGGAAGCTTGATGCAACGGATGTAGCGTTCTGGATAGCGCTTCTTGTAACCTTGGCAGGATCGATGATTCCGTCCTTAACCATGTCTACGTACTCTTCTGAGTATGCATTGAAGCCTACGCCAACTTTGCTCTCTTTAACCTTGTTAACGATAACAGATCCGTCAAGACCTGCGTTGTTAGCGATGTGGAAAAGAGGAGCCTCAAGTGCCTTAAGAACTACGTTAGCACCTGTCTTCTCATCTCCCTCAAGGCTTGCTGCAAGCTTCTCAACTTCCTTAGATGCATGGATATAAGCTGATCCACCACCGAAGATGATACCTTCTTCTACAGCAGCTCTTGTAGCGTTGAGAGCGTCTTCCATTCTGTACTTAGCTTCTTTCATTTCAGTCTCTGTTGCAGCACCTACTCTGATAACAGCTACACCGCCTGCAAGCTTAGCAAGTCTCTCCTGAAGCTTCTCTTTATCGAAATCTGATGTTGTATCTTCAATCTGCTTCTTAATCTGAGCAACTCTTGCTGCGATCTCATCTTTCTCTCCAAGACCGTCAACGATTGTTGTCTTCTCTTTTTCTACCTTGATGCTCTTAGCTCTTCCAAGATCATCAAGTGTTGTATCCTTAAGCTCAAGGCCAAGGTCTGAAGAAATAACCTTACCGCCTGTAAGGATAGCGATATCCTCAAGCATAGCCTTTCTTCTGTCACCGTATCCGGGAGCCTTAACCGCTACTACATTGAATGTTCCGCGAAGCTTGTTAACGATAAGTGTTGTAAGAGCCTCACCGTCTACATCCTCAGCGATGATAAGGAGCTTAGATCCTGTCTTAACGATCTGCTCAAGAAGAGGAAGGATATCCTGAATGTTTGAGATCTTCTTATCTGTGATAAGTACATAAGGATCTTCAAGATTTGCTTCCATCTTATCCATATCTGTAGCCATATATGCTGAGATATATCCTCTGTCAAACTGCATTCCTTCTACAAGGTCAAGCTCAGTCTGCATTGTCTTTGACTCTTCGATTGTGATAACGCCGTCGTTTGAAACCTTCTCCATAGCGTCAGCGATCATCTGTCCTACTTCATCATCTCCTGATGAAACAGCGGCAACTCTCATGATCTGATCCTTGCCCTTAACCTTTGTAGCCATCTTTCCGATTGCTTCTACAGCGCACTCTGTAGCCTTCTTCATACCCTTTCTGAGTACGATGGGGTTAGCACCTGCAGCAAGGTTCTTAACACCTTCATTGATCATTGCCTGTGCAAGAACTGTAGCTGTTGTTGTTCCGTCACCTGCTACGTCGTTTGTCTTTGTAGCAACTTCTTTTACAAGCTGAGCGCCCATGTTCTCATAAGCATCTTCAAGCTCGATCTCTTTTGCAATTGTAACACCGTCGTTTGTGATTGTAGGTGCACCGTATGATTTATCAAGAACTACGTTTCTTCCCTTAGGTCCGATTGTAACTCTGACTGTATCTGCAAGCTTATTAACGCCTTCCACCATAGCTGTGCGGGCGTCTGCGCCGTACTTAATTGTCTTTGCCATTTTAAATGCCTCCGTTTAATATATTATTTATTTTTCCGTGATATACGGATTGCTCCGCTTCGCTCCCGCAATCCTACATACATTCGGAATCCGGCATATCTGCCTACTTCCTCATGTATGTTCGCATCCCGAAGTCAAAAAGTCATATGTGCAAGCACATGACTTTTTGACCTCTGTCTGCTATATCACTCATTTTATAATAGCAAGAATATCGTTCTGCTTAACAATAATGTATGTTACATCATCAAGCTTAACTTCTGTTCCGGCATATTTTGAATAGATGACATTGTCACCCTTCTTAACCTGCATAGTAACTTCTTTACCGTCAACTACTCCACCGGGTCCGACAGCGATAACTTCTGCCTGCTGAGGCTTCTCCTTCTCTGCTCCGGGAAGTACGATTCCTGATTTTGTTGTCTCTTCTGCTTCAAGCTGCTTTAATACAACTCTGTCTGCAAGTGGTTGTAATTTCATTACAAATGCCTCCTTTATATGATGGTTTGAATAATCTTCTTAATTGTTAGCACTCTTTTAAGTTGAGTGCTAACCTCTAAGAACATATATTAGTGACTTCGCTTTATATGTGCAAACGCGAATATAATACCATATTTATTATATTCGCGTTTTTTCTTTCATATTCTCTTTTTTTCTCGTTTTTGCATCATATGCTTTTTTATGGCTTAAAATACGTAATCGCAACAACCTTGTCATCTACTGCAAACGTGATTCCACAGTCCTGGAAATCATAATTCATGATATGGCTTCCCTCATCAGCTTCACTTGAAGGTTCTCCATAAGCGGCTCTTAACTCTTCTTCCGTACTTCCTACGGAAATGCCTTTGGAAGTCTTTAAGTTCTCATCATGAACCGTAAGCTGCGCAGGCTTTTTTACCCCATCAACCTCTTCAGTGAAAAGAATCATTCTATCGGTATCAATATAATAGATATTTCCGGAATTATCGCCCGTCTGATTATCTTCCGTACTGATAACACTCAGTATCGTTTCAATATCATCATTTATCGAAGCAACTTTTCCATTGTATTCAAAAGAACCGGCAGGAAGCTCAGGTTCCTCGGAAGTTGCTTCCGTAGCCGCATCTTCTCCCGAAGCTCCATCGGATGCATCCTCCGATCCGCTATCACTAAATAATCCTTCTATATCAATATCCTTTTCATCATTGATAAAAGACTCAACAAATTCACCTATATCGGATACTTCCTCTATATCCGGCAAACCCTCAATTTCGGGCAGCCCCTCTATTTCAGGTAGCTCATCACATCCGGAAAGCGCGAACATCAGCACTGTTGCCATTAAACATGTCAAAATTCTTTTTTTCATACAACCAACTCCCTTTCAAAAACCCCAACTAACAAAAAAGACCGCACAAACAGCAGATCAATCCGCTATTTTGCAGTCAAACCATCTCTTTATATAAATAATAAAAGATTTACGACTTTGCGCCCATACATTGCTATATGTTTGCCCCGTTTTATATATGTTAATTTTAACATAACTGTAAAATATTATCAATCTCAACCACGCCATGCCAGGTACTCTCCTTTATTTGCAAATATTCCAGCCTTATAATCCACTTTTATGGCACAAACTCTTGCATCATTTGAAAAAATTATTTATAATCATTTTATTAACATTTATTTTACAAAAATGTAGAGAAACATCTTCTCTAAGATTGGAAAATGCTATGGAAACTAAAATAATATTCATCAACGATGAACTTATATCGCATAAAAAAGAACTTGAAAGCTGCAGAAAAGAGATCAATGAACTACTGGCAAAATTTGAAGAAATGGAGCTCGATCCCGCCAACAAAAGCTATGTGCGCATGATGGCGGCCAAGATCAACATAACAATGCACGATATTGATTCAAATATCCGAAAGATATCTTTTGCATACAATATTGCGGAGCAGTACGCCGAGAGGCTCATCAACTATTCATATATGAAAAACACACTTCTTACGAATGATGCCGAAGATGAAAGTCCGGATACAAAGCATTCCCAAAATTGAATGTCAAAACATCAAAAAAGCTCATAATAATACCTCCTGCCAATTCCAAATGACAGGAGTTTTTTTATATACCTTCATAATATTTACATGAGTTTCTTTCGTCCGAGCATTTTTCTGATTATACCCTTGGACATCTCAAAACCAAGCGATCCCGAATTAACAACAATCATATCCTCCGGTGCGCCCATAAGATCCGATGCTTTCCAGATCCAGCCGCCCCACTCTTCCTGGGAATAAACCTTATTAAACTCATCCCAGTCGGTAAATACAGGAGTTGCGTTAGTTTCATTCTTACCGCTTCCTTTGGAAAGACAGGGAATGGAAATCTTTGTTCCCTTTTTCACCGAACCTTTTGCATCAATTCTTTTTGCAATCTGATCCATTCCTTTAACAGGCACCAGAAACGAAGCACTTCGAAATGCTTTGACTATATCTTCTTCAAGCTTTTTAAGCATTTCTTTTTTTCCGTCATAATCGGCACTGTAAAGGCGCTCTTCCTGGAACTTTGCCACCGAGCGGAAAAAATCCGGATTCATCACAGGACGGTTTATTGCAGGCGTCTTGCTAAAATCTGGTGCCGGGATTATTTCTTCGCTCTTAATAGATATCGCAGAATACGCCAGGATATCTACCTGAAAAACCTCCACTCCGCGCATATAAGCCGAGATACCAAAGAATCTTAACAGATCGCTGTGAGGTATTTCAGTTACTTCAAATGTTGTTCTGAACTGCTTCATAAAGTAACCGACACATTCATCGGCATACTCTCTTTCCGTAAAAACCCAGACCCTGTTTCCGTCATCGATAAACGGCGAATGAGTTATCCTGTCTGTAATCGTCCAAAGACATTCCGCTGACTTAAGCCTTTCTATTATGATCTTCTTAAGTACATCTATTGCCTTAACAAATCTGACCGCGTGCGCATCCTTCTTCTTTAAGGTATCCTTGCTAATACCTACAAACAATCCCTTTTCGACTGCATAACACGCATTTGAATGAATCGTAATAATATCCTGAATCGGGAGCTTTTTAATCTCCTTCATGGTTTCTGTTTCATCCGGACTTATCCTTGGCACATACCTGTCGCTTATAGCATGTGCATGCTGTGTTCTCTCTTCTCTTGTCATTAATAAAAAAATATCCCTTTTGTCTTTTACTGTTTCTTCTGCTACGTTATTAGGAAATTAATTATATAAACTTCCTATTAACATCTTACCATGTGAGCCCTCTTATATCAATAATTTGCCCTCTTAAAACCTGCCATAATTATTTCATACTCTTTTAATAATAAATAAATTGCATCCACGGCACTTATATTACATAATACTGTTAAGAAAATGTCGCTTTCAAAACATGGATGTTTTGAGTTTACAGATGTATCGCATGTACAAGGAGGGCAATGTTATGAGCACAAATATATTTAACAGTCTATCGGGCTCATACAATTACATGTCCGATATGAGCAATCTTATTTCGGATTATTCAAGCATAAAAAACGGCTCTTACAGGTCGCTTATGAAATCATATGTGAAAAAAGTCGGCAATCAGGCAGCACTTGATGCATATCGCGAGACAGGAAGCACTGCAAACGTTTCTGTTTCGGATCCCGACAAGGCTACAGATTCAAAGAAAGTAACTTCTACATCAAATACCAAAGACACAAGCAAAGTTACTACAGACAAATACGAGAAATTCAAATCAAACTGGCTTGATAACCAGCTTAAACAATATGAAAAAGACGGCAGTAAAACTACTGCCGCCGACACATCTGTATCAATTGATACAACAACTTAATTTGTTTTATGCGGAATCTCTTTTCCCGCAAGATCGATATAGTTCTCTTTAAGAGCTATAGCCCAGTACTTTTCCGGAATATCCGGCCATTTAACTGCTCCGCGCTCCTGCTCGCACAATCGCATGGCGCGGAGCATAACTGTTTCAGTAAGATCTACTCCCGTCCTTATCGTGTGCATTGCAAGTGCTGCCCAGGCAGGTGCAATATTGCAAAGGCCCGACTCCTTAAATTCCTTTAAGATTTCTTTCCTGTTATATTCAAGCTGAATAAGCTCTTCTTCCCATGTCTTCCCGTTTCCGTGAAGAATACAGAACTGCGTCTTTCCTCCATGAAACCACGGAATACCAATAGATCCGGGGCCAACCGCTTTTTTCCCTCTGTAAACATATGCATCCTGAATATGCACATGCCCGTGAAGAAGGAGCGACGTGTTCATATGCGCGAGTATCCTCTTCGTATTTCGCTTCTCCCTGATAAGCACCTCACTGGTATTCTCGGGCGAACCGTGGCAATACTGAAATTTCGGCATTCCCGGCATCTCATATATTCCCTGATTCTGAAGCGAAGCAAAAAAATCAAAATCTTTATCCGTAAGATTATTATATGTGTAAAGAAGGCTTCCGCTGGAAGAACCTGCCTTCCAGCCCTCTCCGCCCCTTTTCTTGTAATTAAGAAGATACTCTTCTCTGTTTCCGCGTATTATGCAGGTATTAAAATACTGCTTGAGAACATAAACAAGTTCCATTGTCTTCTGAGGATATGGGCAATCCGACACATAATCCCCCAAGAGTATAAAATTCGTTATTCCTCTCTCCATCGTATAATCAATACAAGCCTGCAACGCAGAATGATTGCCGTGTATATCGGCAAATACAGCAATATCCATCATGTAAGATGATTATCCTTTTACAATTTCTTTTAATGATCCTGCAAGTCCCGCAACACCCTGAATGCTTGAAGGAACAATTATCTTGGTTGCCTGTCCGTCAGCAGCCTTCTCAAATGCCTCAAGGCTCTTAAGTGTAAGAACAGACTCATCTGCTCCTGCTTCCTTGAGCATCTTGATACCCTCTGCATTAGCCTGCTGGATATTCTTGATAGCCTCAGCCTGACCTTCAGCCTCACGGATTCTCTTTTCTCTCTCAGCTTCAGCTCTGAGGATTGTAGCCTGCTTATCAGCTTCGGCCTGAAGAATCTTACTCTGCTTCTCACCTTCTGCAACAGTGATCTGTGACTGCTTCTCACCTTCTGCGAAAAGAATCTTCTCTCTCTTTTCACGCTCAGCCTTCATCTGCTTCTCCATCGCGTCACGGATCTGCTCGGGAGGATTGATGTTCTTAAGCTCAACTCTTGTGATCTTGATTCCCCAAGGATCTGTTGCGATATCAAGCGCATCCTGCATCTGTGCGTTGATCTGGTCTCTTGATGTAAGTGTCTCATCAAGTGTAAGTGAACCGATAACGTTACGAAGTGTTGTTGCAGTAAGGTTCTCGATAGCTCCGATAGGATTTCTTACACCGTATGCAAAAGCCATAGGGTCTGAAATTCTGAAGAATACGATTGAATCAATCTGCATTGTTACGTTATCCTGAGTGATAACGGGCTGAGGCGGGAAATCACAATACTGCTCCTTTAAGTCAACCTGTCTTGCCACTCTGTCTATAAACGGAACCTTGATGTGAAGACCTACATCCCAAGTCTCCTTGTAAGCTCCGAGTCTCTCAACAATAAATGAATGTGCCTGAGGCACGATCCTGATATTTGCCGCAAGCAAAATTATCACAAGAACGATTACAATAGATACCACTGCCATAATTATGTCCTCTCCTTATTTTTTAATCAGTTACTTTTTTTACCATCAGCTTATTTCCGACGATTTTCTCAACTACAACTTCCTCTCCTTCGGAAATAATGATGTTGTCATCAATCGACCTTGCAAGCCAAATTGAACCCTCAAGCTCAACCTTACCGCTCTCATTCATATTATCGATCTTAGTCTTTACAATAAGTTTCTTACCGATAACCGAATCAATGTTGGTCTTGGTCAGCTTATTATTGAAATGCTTGGTTGCAAGAGGTCTTACCGCCGCAATGCATATGACTGAAACAAGCACAAAAACAGCAATCTGAACCGGAATACCTGCCCCTATGAGCGCAAGTATCATCGCTACAAAACTGCCTGCCGCGAACCAAATTGTCACAAGTCCTACGGTTGCAAGTTCAATTAATGCAAATACAACAGTGATTATCAGCCAATAACCGGCCGGTGTAGAAATAAAATCCATAGATGCCCCCTTCCTCCCTAGTATTACTCGTATTATACAGTTTTTTAGGCAAAAAAGCTATTTATATCTTGGCCATATTAGGTCCTAATTGGTTTATTGATTTTTTATCGCTATATCATTTGATTATTAATTGAATCGCGGTTATCATATATTAATAGGGGAAAGGATATATGCATATGAATCGTGAGCTTTATACCAAACTTAAAGTATCAGTAAATTCTATACCTCTTTCTGCAACCGTTATATCGGTAAAAAAAGACGAACATGGAAATTGCGGCGAACTGCGCTATTTTGCAATAAACACTTCGTTCACCAATGACTGTGTCGCCCTGTTTTTTCAAGATGAAACATCAGATAAAAGTCTGGAAGAAAAATTAAAAGAAGTCGAATCCAAGGTAGAAGGCGCACTATACACAATAAACGTGCAAAAGGAGCCCAAATTTGAGGACGCCTGTTTTAAATCTGCCTGGAAAAAAGAACCTCTCCATACTTATGTAGATACAACCAAAATGTACGGCTACTGGACCGAAGACTTCTTCCTCCCTGTCGCTGTAAGCGATGACGAAAAAGATCCGGATGTTGCTTATTGCCTTTTTATATACACCCTCAACAAAGAGATGGATGTAAATAAGTTTTCCGCAGTATCTCCCGATATTGCTTCTTTTATCATTAAAGCCTGTCTCGAGCTCCAAAGTGAAAATGATTTCTATTCCAGTATGCAGCTTGTTACGGATTACATCAGAGAGTATACAGGTGCCTATGGTGCGAGCGTAATGTCATACCAGAGTGACCTTGAAAAATACGAAGTTATCAGCGGCTCCACGGTAGATAATGTAAGTATAAAAGAAATCTTCTCTCATATTCCTTTCTCTACGGTTGCCAGCTGGGAAATGCTGCTTAAGCACACAAATGCGATAATCATAAAAAACGAAGACGATCTAAACTACTATGAGACACAAGCACCTGCGTGGGTAAAAACACTAAGGGCCAGTAATGTGTTCAATCTTTGTCTCGTACCTTTTTTGCGCCAAAACTCCATCATTGGTTATTTATATATTTCTAACTTTGATATCCGTTTAATGACAAAAGCCAAAGAAATGCTCGAGCTCTTATCATTCTTCTTATCAGCCGAGGTTGCAAACCATCTGTTCCTTGAAAGACTCGAATACCTTAGCAATATAGATATTCTTACGGGTGTAAAGAACAGAAACTGCATGAATGCCGATGTTGAAGAATTTTCGATCAAATTCAAATTTAATCCAATGCCGTTCTCTGTTGCTTTTTGCGATATCAACGGTCTTAAGATAGTAAACGACAATCAGGGACACGATGCCGGTGATAAGCTTATTGCCGCCGCAGCCGATATTCTCAAAGACATCTTTAAAGATGACAATATCTACAGGGCAGGTGGCGACGAGTTTTCCATTATCTCAACGCACAGTACCGAGCGCGAATTTGAGGAAAAGATAAAGAAACTACGCGAGCTCACCAGCGATCCCAACAAACTGTGCTTTGCAGTAGGATACTATCACGATGGCGGTTCAGGCCCTTTAGAGCTTGCAATGAGATACGCAGACGAGCGAATGTATCAGGACAAAAACGAATTCTATGAAAGACATCCCGACATGAGACGCTGAACATTTTGATACGCATTTGATAAATTCCTCCTAAAAGCCCGATATATATGCAATTCCTTAATTTTTTATTTATTATTTTTCACACTTTATTGTTTGATTATTCATCGTTTTAAGGATAATATATATAAGGAATATTGATTTAATCTGCACTTCCTTATAAGCTCCGCAGGGACGCGGCAGAAAGCATTTTGGAGGTATACAATGTCACTCGACACATTATTTGATCATTTTGAAGAAAAAGAATTACCGCCCGATCTCTCGGCATTCATAATAAAGACTTGTCTTCACATGCGCAAAGGTGAAGATTTTCGCTCAAGCATGAATAACGTTGCAAAAGATCTAAGAGAATTCACCGATTCCTATGCTTCATGCATCATGACTATTTCAAGAGACCTTTACAGATTTGACGTTATTGGCGAAAGTGTGAGAAACAATGAGATTGTCCTTCAGAATGTTTTTGACAAAATTCCCTATGAAATAGTTGAATCCTGGGAAGAAATGATCCTGGAAAACGATTCTATAATAATAAAAAACAGCGACGACATGGAATATTATGCAAAACGCTCTCCGAAATGGGTAGAAACCCTTAAAGAAAACGGAGTCGAATCACTATGTCTCATTCCATTCATTCATCAGAATACAATCATCGGCTATATGTATCTCACAAACTTTGATACATCGAATATAGACAATATAAAAGAGGCTATAACTCTTATGTCTATATTTGTTTCCTCAGAAGCTGCCCACCATCTCCTTATAGAGAGATTAAGAAGCCTTAGCCTTATTGATTCAAGAACAGGCGTATATAACAGAACTGCCATGAACAACATGGTCGATGAGCTGTCAGCACAGTTAAAGCTTGCTCCGGCTCCGTTCAGCGTTGCATTCTGCTATCTCAACACGCTTAAGACCGTCAATGAGAAAAAGGGTCACGATGTAGGAAATACCCTTCTTAAAGAAGCCGGAAAGGTGCTAAAAGAGGTATTCCAGAACGATTATATCTATCGCTCATCAGGTGACGAGTTCGCGATCATATCAACAACCTGTACCGAAGATGAATTTGAGGAAAAAATTGAGAACTTAAAAGATCTTGCAAGCGATCCCGAGTGGCTCTATTTCACAGTCGGATACTACACAGACAACACAGACGGCGCTCTGCACAGTGCTATGAAATACGCAAACAAGTACGAACAGGAATTCAACGAAGAATTCTATTATAACTATCCCGATATGATCAAATAATCATTATAAAAATCACGCCTGCAAAATCAACGTTTTGCAGGCGTTTCTTATTTTGTAAAAACTACTCTCCTACGATCAGTTTTCAGCGATCATCTTAGAGTCTTTTCTGTCTTCTTTAATAAATTCATATACCGCTCTTGCTTCAAAATAAACCAAAGCCCCGATAAACACTCCTATTGTATTAAGCAACACATCGTCGATATCGGTGCGCCTTTGATATAAAGGCAGCTGGGATATCTCAATAAAAAGCGTACAACATAATCCAACCAAAGTAACTTTTATTATATTATTTAGATTCTTAAAGCAGAAAGGCAACACAATTCCCACAGGTACAAACATCGCAATGTTTCCCAGTATGTTTATCTTATAACCTGCATATTTCTGCTCCAGAAAAAGAAACATCTTGAAATTGCATTTAAACGGATATGCCTTATGAATGTCAAAAATAACAGGTGTTATGTGACCGTTTTCAAGCTGAAACGGAAAATATACATATCTTGCAATAACAACGATACAGGCATATACAGTCAAAAGTTTCAATTCATATTTTATATTTACACTTTTATTAACTCTGGCACATATTAATCTTGCAACGATCCAGCATATAGTAATAAAAGCAAACATCCCCATGTAAGTAATCTGAATCATATAAAACTTTCCTTTCAAGCCATAAAAAAGAGCCTATGACATGCGAAAATAATAACACTGAAGCGCCGCAAAGTCAAAAAAAGACTGGGTTTCGCAAAGAAAAAGTCGGTTCTGTGTGAAACAGAACCGACCTTGTTATTTTAGTCAGCTATCTGGCTTAATATGGAAGTTCGGCTCTCGTGCAAAGCACTCGCCCGAACGACCACGCTCACTAAATTCGACTACGTCTCATTAAGTGAAAGGGGTATGTTCGACTTTCGCACGATGTGCGAAATCGAACGACCACACTCACTAAGCTCGAAAAAACCTCGCTAAGTGATTGAGGTCAGAATTTACCAGCCTTAGCAGCCTCTTCGATTGAAACGGCTGTAGAAACAGTCATACCAACCATCGGGTTGTTACCTGCGCCGATAAGACCCATCATCTCAACGTGAGCGGGAACTGATGAAGATCCTGCGAACTGAGCATCTGAGTGCATACGTCCCATAGTATCTGTCATACCATAAGAAGCAGGGCCTGCTGCCATGTTATCAGGGTGAAGTGTACGTCCTGTACCGCCGCCTGAAGCAACTGAGAAGTACTTCTTGCCGGCCTCTGTACGCTCCTTCTTGTATGTTCCTGCAACAGGGTGCTGGAATCTTGTAGGATTTGTTGAGTTACCTGTGATAGATACGTCAACGTTCTCCTTCCACATGATAGCAACACCTTCCTGTACGTCGTTAGCGCCGTAGCAGTTAACCTTTGCACGAGGTGAGTTAGCATCCTTAGAGTAGCACTTTCTGAATACTTCCTTTACCTCGCCTGTGTAGTAATCGTACTGAGTCTCAACATATGTGAAACCGTTGATACGAGAAATAATCTGAGCTGCGTCTTTTCCAAGACCGTTAAGAATAACTCTGAGAGGTTTCTGACGAACCTTGTTAGCCTTCTCAGCGATACCGATAGCACCCTCAGCAGCAGCGAATGACTCGTGACCTGCAAGGAATGCGAAGCACTCTGTATCCTCTTCAAGAAGCATCTTTCCAAGGTTACCGTGTCCAAGACCTACCTTACGGCGGTCAGCAACTGATCCGGGAATACAGAAAGCCTGAAGACCGATACCGATTGCAGCAGCAGCCTCAGAAGCCTTGCGGCATCCTTTCTTGATTGCGATAGCGGCACCTACTGTGTAAGCCCACTTAGCGTTCTCAAAGCAGATAGGCTGAATGCCCTCGATAAGGTTGTAAACATCGATGCCTGCAGCCATTGTAATATCTTTACACTCTTCTATTGAAGAAATCCCATACTCCTTAAGGCAAGCCAGGATCTGGGGCTCTCTTCTTTCATATGATTCAAATAAAGCCATTTTAAATTCCTCCTTACCTTAATTACTCTTTTCTGGGATCAATGAATCTAGCAGCATCAGCAACACGTCCGTACTGACCCTTAGCCTTCTCCATTGCTGTGTTAGCGTCATCACCGGCCTTGATGAAGTCCATCATCTTGCCGAAGTTAACATACTTGTATCCGATAATCTCGTCGTTCTCATCAAGAGCAACCTCTGTGATGTAACCATCAGTAAGCTCAAGATAACGAGGTCCTTTGTCAAGTGTTCCGTAAGTTGTACCAACCATTGAACGTGTACCCTTACCAAGATCCTCAAGACCTGCACCAATCTGAAGTCCGTCCTCTGAGAATGCAGACTGAGTTCTTCCGTATACGATCTGAAGGAAGAGCTCTCTCATAGCAGTATTGATAGCATCACAAACAAGGTCTGTGTTAAGAGCTTCGAGAACTGTAAGTCCGGGAAGAATCTCAGATGCCATAGCTGCTGAATGTGTCATTCCTGAGCATCCGATTGTCTCTACGAGTGCCTCCTGAATGATACCTTCCTTAACATTAAGTGAAAGCTTGCAGCAACCCTGCTGAGGTGCACACCAACCAATACCGTGTGTATAGCCGGAAATGTCCTTAACCTCTTTGGACTGAACCCACTTAGCCTCTTCAGGAATAGGCGCAGCGCCATGATGTACCCCTTGTGTTACGGGACACATATTCTTTACCTCTGTTGAGTAAATCATGTGAAAATCTCCTTTCATATTGTAAAGTAATGAACCATTACTTACTAACTACCTGTAATTTAGACTGACCATAAAAAATGTGCTAGCCGGGCACGGTCAGAGACGGCGAACAACAATCCGCCAAAACTTATTTTGGCATAAATTCATGTATATTTCAATGCCAATGTTATATTTTTAACGGAATATTTATTCTTCGATCTTCTTAACGATATGGTCCTTATCTTTAAAGATATGATGCGCAGGAATGCATCCTCTTACCGATGAAAGCGGATAAATATTACACCATCTGCCGATAACCGTTCCGGGATTAAGAACAGAATTACATCCGACTTCAACGTTGTCTCCGAGCATTGCTCCCATCTTCTTAAGGCCTGTCTCAACCTTATCGTCTGCACCGTTCTTTACAACAATAAGCTTCTTGTCGCTCTTTACGTTTGATGTGATCGAACCTGCTCCCATGTGAGACTTAAAGCCAAGAATAGAGTCTCCGACATAGTTGTAATGAGGAACCTGAACTTTATTAAAAAGAATAACATTCTTAAGCTCAGTAGAATTTCCTACAACCGCGCCTTTTCCGACAATTGCGCTTCCTCTTATGAATGCGCACTGTCTTACTTCCGCATCCTCATCGATAATGCAGGGTCCGCCGATGTAAGCAGAGTCAAACACCTTTGCGCTCTTTGCAATCCATACATTCTCACCGCGCTTCTCAAACTTATCTGCAGGAAGCTTATTTCCAAGCTCTATGATATAGTCCTTGATCCCTGCAAGAAGTTCCCACGGATACTCCTTAGTCTTCATATAATCTGCCGCAATTGTCTCATTAAGATCATACATATTAGAAATCTTAAATTCTTCCATTTTACGCCTCCGTTACCATGTTTTTATATAATTTATTCATTACCGGTTGATGCTTCGTTTGAGCCTTCTACCGTAGTCTCTTTTGCTGTAGCCTCTTTTGCCGCCTTCTTTTTCGTAGTCTTCTTGGCTGAACTTTTCTTTGTCTCAGCCTTTTTATAATTGGTCGAAACATAGTCAAACCTTGAAAGCAGCAGCCTTCTGTAATCATTTTGCTTTACAAGATTTGTCCTCTTGCTGACAAAATCATCAAGCTTATCCATATATTCTTTTTCGGAAATACTGCCTTCCGCAACGCCCGTAAGTCCCTTCTCCCAGCTTGCGGTAAGTGCGGGATTGAGCATCGGTTTCATGGAACATGCAACCGTCTCATATATCATCTCCCCGAGCTGCGTCGGTGTTATTATCTGCGTCTTCTTATTAAGATTAAGATACTTTATATTGACAAGCTTTGTAAGAATTCCGGCTCTCGTAGCACTCGTTCCGATTCCCGAGCCCTTTATCTGTGCTCGTAGCTCCTCATCCTCGATAAACTGTCCCGCATTCTCCATTGTAAGGATCATCGTACCGGAATTATAACGTTTGGGCGGAGTCGTCTCCCCCTCTTTAAGCTCAAAAGATTCAGCACTCAGAACATCGTTCTTCTTAAGCTTCTGAAGGTGTTCAAAGAGCTCCTCATCTGTTACTGTCTCATCCTCACCTTCGTTTTCTTTTTCATCGTCGGCTTTTTTACCCTTATCTTTATCCTTAAAGAACGAGTAATCCATCACGTGAAGATAACCCTTCTGGGTAAGTATCTTAAAGTTTGCAAAAAAGTGCTCTTTCTTGCCCTCTTCTTCCTTATTGTCCATCGCAAGTTCAAGCGCAACCTTCTGATAATTCGCAGGCGGGTAAAAGACAGCCAGGAACCTCCTTACTATTATCTCATAAACCTTGGCGGATGTAGGACTCAGCCCCTGAAGCGCCGAAAGTCCCTGTCCCGTAGGAATAATCGCATAATGGTCGGTGATTGCCTTGTCGTTTACGTACCTAGTCTTCTCAATCCCTTTATACGCCTCGTGCTGCAATATCGCCTTTGCAAATATCGCACATGGAGCATATGCAGAAAGTCCGTTGATATTCTTATCGATCACCTTTGCAATAGCCGATGACATAACTCTGGCATCCGTTCTGGGATAAGTCGTAAGCTTCTTCTCATAAAGCTCCTGTGCAACCGCAAGCGTTTCATCCGGACTTATCTTAAAAAACCTTGAGCAGTCATTCTGAAGCTCCGCAAGATTATACAAAAGAGGCGGATTCTTGGCTTCTTTTTTCTTCTCACATTTAAGTACGGACGCACTGACCGGAGTCTCTCCAAGCGATGCGATCAGCTTATTCGCGCCCTCCTCGGTCTTAAAACCTTTCTCACTGTACAGGTCAAAAGAGCCGTTATACTTGGAGTCATCAGTTACTCTCCACTCCGCGTCGCATTTTTTACCCGCAATATCAACCTTTGAAATAACGCGGTAAAAAGGAGTCTTAACAAATTCTCTTATCTCCCTCTCCCTTTCAACGACAATACCCAAAACGCAGGTCATTACACGTCCCACGGATACAACGCACTTATCTATATTGAGATAGTTCTTGATAGAATACGCATATTTCAAGGTAAGAGCTCTCGAGAAATTGATACCCATAAGGTAATCCTCTTTTGCCCTAAGGAACGCGGATGCTCCGAGATTATCGTACTCGCTGTCATCCTTCGCTTCCCTGATTCCGCGCAAAATCTCGTCTTCCGTCTGGGAATCAATCCATACTCTCTTTCGCTTCTTATCTTTTACATTTGCCTGCATATCAACAAGACGATATATATATTCACCCTCTCGCCCCGAGTCGGTACAGATATATATCGTGTCTACATCTTCTCTGTTCAGCAGTTCTTTTACAATCTTGAATTGTTTTGAGACATTTCCGATAACCTCATATTTAAAAGTTTCCGGAATAAATGGAAGTGTGTCCAAAGACCACCTTTTGTATTTTTCGTCATAGACCTCAGGATAGCTCATGGTTACCAAGTGTCCGACACACCATGTAACAATGGCGGTATCTGACTCAAGATAACCATCTCTCCTGGTAAAATTTATTTTCATTGCCGAGGCAAAAGCCTGGGCAACACTCGGTTTTTCCGCTATATAAACCTGTTTAGCCATTCGTAAGTTCGTCTATCCCAATCAACCGTATCTTACTATCGGGCTTCATGGCCGCATCCTGCAACCACGCATCGAATCCCACAGTCGAAAAGAGATAGTAATAATCTCCCTCAAGTCTTGCTTTTTTTGCGCAGGACTCTATGCTTAATAGGTCATCATGTGTAGCCTGTCTCTGCCAACAGCACATTCCGATTGCCGTATCTCCCACATCGCTCTGGACAATAATATCGAGGTTACCCTCTTTACCGAGCCATTCTCCTTCGTCTTCGATCTCAAAAGGAAAAAGACCTCTCTCTTCGCTGTGCAAGATATACTCGCGGCAAACGGACTTAAAATGTTCCGTAGCATAATTTTGAATTCCTGCAGATATAAATATATCATAAAATCTTTCGGCAGGCATCCGCATAAGATTACTTTCATTCGGGAAGATAAATCTGAAGTAAAAATCCAGGAAGGGATCGGCAATCTTGTACACTCCCTTCACTACATTTTCTCTTCCGACATTTCCGAATGAATATGCCTTATAAGCAAAATCATGATTTATCAAAGTCTTGAGGTAAACAGAAATCTTTGCTCTTGAGAATCCCGTCTCATGATAAATATCATTGAGCTTGTTGATACCGCGTGCCATCACGGAAAGAATCGTGTGATAGACCGCAGTCTCCCTGAGGTTTTCCGACGTAAGTCTCAAAGCTTCGCCGTAGAGAAAAGAATTCTTGTTTAAAATATTCTTACAAACGTTCTCTTTAAATGAAAGTGAATCGTCAAAATATCTCCAAAGCCCTGTCTGTCCGCCAAGTACCGAATAAGTCAGCACAGCGTCCTTGTAAGACATATTGGGATAAAAAGACCTGAGTGCAGAAAAAGGAAGCGGTTTGATTTTTCTGAATCCCGCTATATTTGCCGCAAGATTCCCAAGGCTTGCCACCATACTGTTTTCAACCCAGTTGACATCCGAACTTACAAGAAGAACAAGAACCTGTTTGAACTTGCCGTTCTTTTCAAGATAACCTGTCAGCTGATCCATGAACGTCGCATCTGCCTTTAATATGTTCTCAAAATTTCTGATCACAAAAATAACAGGAGCTCTTCCCGCGGAATCTGCACAGGCACTAAACAGATCGTAATAACTTTCTATTTTTCCCGCAGATATCCCATCGTTTTTTAATTCATCGGTCCACAGTCTGAGCTGTTCTCCTGACGACGCAGAGCGCGCCGAATAAAAAAAACTCTTCCTGTTTTCCATGAATTTCAAAAGAAAGGAGTCCTGTTCAATATTCCTGTGTCCGTAGACAACAAGAATATTGGACAAACCACTCTCATAGTATCTGTTTAAAAAATTTAAATCATCCTGCCTCTGTTCTTCCATAACCTATCACTTTTTGTTAATATATCCACTTGCCTTCAAGAGCTCTGCACACTCAACCGCTCCGCCTGCAGCGCCGCGAAGTGTATTGTGTGAAAGACCTACAAACTTCCAATCATAAACAGAATCCTCACGGATACGTCCGATGCTTACACCCATACCGTTCTCATAGTTAACGTCAAGTGTGATCTGAGGTCTGTTATCTTCCTGCATATACTGAATAAACTGCTTGGGAGCGCTGGGAAGATTAAGCTGCTGAGGAAGTCCTGAGAATTTCTCAAGCTTCTCGATAAGCTGTTCCTTTGTAGGATTCTTCTTGAACTTAACAAAAGCAGCTGCTGTATGTCCGTAAAGTACAGGAATTCTGATGCACTGGCATGTGATCTTAACGTCATCGGCAGGAACGATAACACCATTCTCAACCTTACCCCAGATTCTGAGGGGCTCTTTCTCTGACTTCTCTTCCTCACCTGAAATGAAAGGAATAACATTTCCAACCATCTCCGGCCACTCATCAAAGTTCTTTCCTGCTCCTGAAATAGCCTGGTATGTTGTAGCAACTACCTCATAAGGCTCGAACTCCTTCCAAGCTGTAAGAGCGGGTGTATAGCTCTGGATTGAGCAGTTGGGCTTAACTGCGATGAATCCCTTTGTTGTTCCGAGTCTCTTTTTCTGGAACTCGATAACATCCATATGCTCAGGGTTGATCTCAGGGATGATCATAGGAACATCGGGAGTCCATCTGTGTGCGCTGTTGTTAGAAACTACAGGAGTCTCTGTCTTAGCATACTCTTCCTCGATAGCCTTGATCTCGTCCTTTGACATGTTTACTGCTGAAAGAACAAAGTCAACGTCCTCTGAAACTCCCTTTACATCAGTAACGTCCTTGATAACGATATTCTTGATAGAATCAGGAATAGGTCCGTCCATCTTCCATCTGTTTCCTACAGCCTCTTCGTATGTCTGTCCTGCACTTCTGGGGCTTGCAGCAATTGTTGTAACTTCAAACCAGGGATGATCCTTGATAATATCAATAAATCTCTGTCCTACCATTCCTGTTCCGCCAAGTACTGCAACCTTCAATTTCTCGCTCATAATGTCCTCCTAAGATTCTCCTAAAATATATTAAAGCTTAAATTCTTTTAAAAAAGCTTCATTAACATCAATTACTTTTTTCATTACTACAGGGCTCGGTGCTCCGACCGTAAGCCTCTTGTTTACACAAGTTTCAAGACTGATCGCATCATAGATATCCTCGTCAAAAAGCTCCGAAAAGCTCTTAAGTTCATCTAACTTAAGATCGTCTATCGCACACTTCTTGTCTATGCAATGAAGAACAAGTCTTCCGATAACGGAATGTGCATCTCTGAAAGGCATCCCCTTAACAACAAGGTAATCTGCCGCATCAGTGGCATTTGTAAAGCCCATCATCGCACTCTTTTCCATGTTCTCTTTGTTGAACTTAAGTGTCCTTAACATGTCGGTAAAAAGAGTCAGGCAATTTGAAGCCGTATCGATGGCATCAAACGCAGCCTCTTTGTCCTCCTGCATATCCTTGTTGTATGCAAGCGGAATTCCCTTCATGGTTGTAAGAAGCGACATAAGGTCTCCGTAAACTCTTCCGGTCTTACCTCTTACAAGCTCCGCAATATCGGGGTTCTTCTTCTGCGGCATGATGCTGCTTCCTGTCGAATAAGCGTCATCAATATCCACAAATCTGTATTCATTTGAATTCCAGATGATGATCTCTTCGCTGAATCTCGAAAGATGCATCATTACAGTTGAAAGAGCTGCAAGGAATTCAATAAGATAATCTCTGTCCGATACGGAATCCATGCTGTTTAATGTCGGTCCGTAGAAATCAAGGAGCTGCGCCGTATAATCTCTGTCAAGCGGATATGTCGTTCCCGCAAGCGCTCCGGCTCCGAGCGGACAATAGTTCATCCTCTCTCTTATATCCTTCATCCTGAGAAGGTCTCTTTTAAACATTTCAAAATATGCACCTACGTGGTGTGCAAGTGTAACGGGTTGTGCTTTCTGAAGATGCGTAAAACCGGGCATATAAGTCTCGGTGTTCGCTTTCATAATATCAAGAAGCGTAACGAGCATATTGTTCAAAAGATCTGCCATGTGCTCAACTTCGCCTCTCGCATAAAGTCTCATATCAAGAGCGACCTGATCGTTTCTGCTTCGTCCCGTGTGGACCTTTTTTCCTGCGTCTCCGACCCTGTCTATAAGATTAGCCTCGAGGAAACTGTGAATGTCCTCATATTTGCTGGTAATTTCAAGTTTCCCGGACTTAACGTCCTCTAATATAGAATCAAGTCCCTCAGTTATGAGCTTCTTCTCTTCTTCGGAAATGATGTTCTGTTTGGCAAGCATAGTTGCATGTGCCTTGCTGCCTCTTACATCCTGTTCCAAAAACCTCTTGTCAAAACTGATGGATGCATTAAAATTCCAAGCCAGTTCATTGATACTGCCGGTGAATCTGCCTCCCCAAAGCTGTGCCATATTTATTTATCCTTCCCACTTTTTCATAGTAAAGTACAAAAAATTATAATCACAACTTAACATAAGAGACTTTCAAAAACAATGTATAATATTGCTCAAATCTTAATTGGTTTAAGTTGTTTTATTGTATAAAAAAACAAATGTCCGCGATACACGGACATTTTGTAGTCATATAAGCCATTATTGTACGCAGGATTTACGTAATAAGCATTACTTCAATCTGCAATCATTTTCTGAAAATAAACGACTTAAAGTCGAAATAGCTTCCAGGCAGGAAGATGAACGACACATCCCATTTTCCGGTTCTTTTTCCTATAGAAAAAGTCTTTGTCGTATAATCGGAACTCTTTGGAAACTCAAGTATTTCCCTCTCTTCATTTCCGCTCTCTTCATCATAGAAACGAAGATGTATTGTATTGGCACCCTTTATGGCTCTTCCGGTTATATCAATGCAGGTTGCTCCTTCGTCTCCGAAATCAAGAACGCCAAATCCCACAGTGACATTGTTTCCAATGCCCTGCACAATATCATTTAGTCTCAAGAAGCTGTCGCCGTAGATTGAGTCTGCATCAGGAGCAATTATTTCCGTGTAGGTTCTAAGCTCTTTCTCAGTGCCGTCTGCAACAAAGTCTCCGATTCCCTTGGCCGAGAAATCAAGCTCTGAGATTACTTTCGCCGAATCTGCGCCGTTATATGCTTCGCACCTAAGTTTAAAACAGCCATCCGAAACCGCAGTGATCTCAGCTCTGTTGCCGTCTACACTTACCGTTGCAAGCTTTGTTTCTTTTCCTTTTCTGTTGAGCACCCTGAATTTAAGATCCAGCGCAGTTGCACTTGCAGGGAAGATTTCTGCCGTAACAACAGTTGTCTTCACATCAGGACTTAATTTCTGTCCCCTTTCGGAAAAGAGCTTGATCGACCTGATATCTGTCTTTTGCGACAGCTCTGCATCAACCTTAACCGGAGTCCCTTCCTTGTCAGCCTTTACAATTGCAAGAAGTTTTCCGCCAAAAAGTCTTCTGGTATCGGCTTGGTATCTGTCATAATCGGTACTGTCACCGTTATCAAGCCCGATCAGCTTTCCGCCCTTTACAGAAACGTGCACATAATCATTTGCATTTTCTACAGGATTGCCGTCAGCATCATAAGCACTTATCTCCGCAAAAACAAGATCGCCGAATGTATTCTCCGCATCTGCCTTTATTTTAAGCAAAGCCACATCCCCAAAGGATTTCCTTTCATCCCTTGCAATCACATTTCCGGTCTCATCATATGCCACTGCTTCAAGTGTTCCTTTTTCATATATCACGCTGTAATCAGCCATGATATGATTTCCGCTTCCGGGTTTATTACTAAGTTCCTGCGCGCCGAGGCTCTTTCCGTTTAGGAACAGCTCCACCTTGCAGCAATTGCTTGCCACTCTTACATCTATGCGCTGCCCTTCATTAAAATCCCAGTACGGAAATACATGTACAAACGGATCTTTCTCGCAGCTCACCCACGCTGATTTCCATACATAATAAGCATCCTTTCGAAATCCTGCAGTATCAATAAGTCCAAAGTATGAATTCTTGGTCTGATAAGGCGTAGGCTCGCCAATATAGTCATAGCCCGTCCAGACAAACTGGCCAAGCGAATACTTAAGATCTCTGTCATTGCAGATTGCATACTCAAAGCTCTCGGCGCCCCAACCGGTCGTGCTGTTTCCAAGAGACGAGCACTGAAGATCCGTATCCATCAATATCTTTTCACCAAGCGGGAAATGATATACGTTTCTGCTCTGAACCAGTGAATAAGTCTCACTTCCGTATATGATCCAGTCGGGATGCTTCTCGTGATGTTTCTCATACAGTCTCTCTGCATAGTTGTAGCCTACAACTTCCAGTTCATCTGCACATTTCTGGGCGTTTTCCCACGGCATATAATTTGAACCCGATGTAACAAGGGCATTCTTTAAAGGATCAAATTTTCTGACGAGCCCTCTGAGCTCTTTTGTTATCTCCACACCGCGCTCTGACGCATGAGTGTCATAGATTTCATTTCCGATACTCCACATGAGAACACTCACATGATTTCTGTCGCGCTTTACCCAGCTCTCCGCATCTTTCTCATGCCATTCTTCCCAGAACTGCGCATAGTCATACTCGGTCTTTGCTTTCTCCCACATATCAAACGCTTCCGAAATGACAAGGAATCCCATCTCATCCGCAAGGTCAAGAAGTTCCGGAGCATATACATTGTGCGTAAGTCTTATTGCATTCACTCCAAGATCTTTGAACTGATAAAGACGTCTTCTCATTGCATTCTTGTTAAAAGCAACTCCAAATGCACCGAGATCGTGGTGTATGCAAACACCATTAAGCTTGGTATACTCTCCGTTTACAAAAAGGCCTTCTGCAGGATCAAACTTAAGATCCTTAAAACCGATATTAATCTCTTTTTTCTGAATGCACTTTCCTTCTATCGCTAATGCAACCTCAAGTTTATAGAGGTTTGGATTCTCAGGGCTCCATAATTTTGGATTGTTTATGGAAAAAGAAATCTCGCTGAAACCGGTCAAACTTCTCTTTTCATGCACTGCATCCGATTTTTCTTCGCTATCAATATTTTGAATTCCGGCCGATACAACTTCTTTGCCTTCACCATCTGTAAGTTTGTACGAGATTTCTGCCTCGTCAGCATCTACACCAATAACCTCAGTCTGTATTGTGAGTTTGAAAGCATCTTTCTCTTTCTCAGAGTGCACATAAACACCGTTCTCAGGTATATATGTGTCGTCCAGTTCATCTATCCAAACATTTCTGTATATGCCGGCGCCCGAGTACCATCTGGAGCTGGGGTACCTGCATCTAACGCCTACATAAATATCATTCTCGCCTTTTTTCACATAATCAGAGACATCAAGCACAAACTGCGTGTATCCGTTCTTCCACTCTCCGGCTTCCTGTCCGTTTATATATACAATGCTGTCCACATAGATACCGTCAAATATAAAAAATGTCTTTTTATCCGGATCCGCAACTTCAAACTTGTTGCAGTACCACCCGGTATTGGTGCTATACAGATTATGAGGATCCTCAATCATCCAATCATGTGGAAGCAAGACACCCGAAAACTCATCCGCACTCTTTACGGCAGTCTCGTATCCCGTGCCATATTCAGACTTCCAAAACTTCCAACCTTCGTTAAAGAGTCTCTTCATACACTTGTCTCCTTTTTATCTAAAAAACGTGATTCGCTAATCATTTAATCATACACTAAATATAAACTTTTTTCGACATTAAGTGTAATGAAACGCTATTTCATTTGATAGAAAATCCCTATCAAATAAAAAGCTCTCCGCTATGGATGCGACTATTTGTTCCCTTAGATATATCCCATACCTGATCTTATAACGTTTGTTTTATCTTCTCCGATAAGTCTTTCAATCAGTTCAAAAGCAACCTGTGGAGCCGTCTGCGGACAGTAAGATGTTATTATATTGTCATCGATCACGACAGGTTCGTTTATCACATTAACGCCAAATCCCGCGAGCTCTTTCTGCCTGTATGCATCGCACAGATGGTATGTTGTACCTTTTCTTCCGGCAAGCGCGCCGCTCTTTCCTATAGGAAGTGCACCTACGCAAATGCTCGCGATGGTTTTCTTGCTATCGTTAAACCTACGTATAAGTTCAAGAAATCTCTCATCATAAGCTTCTTCGAAGAATCCGTAATTATGATCTCCTCCCGGAATTGCGAGCGCATCATAATCATCGACATTTATTTCATCTATGAGTTTATCAGTATTAATCTTTGTTCCCCAGAATGCACTTGATACCTCGCACTCAAATCCGCAAGTTTCAAGCTCAACATCATAGCCATATTCGCTCTTCGCCCAGCCCGCCACGTCATAAAACGGCGCAAACTCAAGCATTTCAAATCCCTTACAACAAAACAGTAATATTTTCATCTCTCGCTCCTATTAATCTAGAATTTGTTCCAGCTTAAAAACCACAGGCCTTGTGCCTGCTTCTTCTCCCTCTTTACCACATCCAGAATATAGTTCCCTCAGACTTGGTTAAGCCAAGCTTTTTCTGAAGTTCCAATGATGCTGTATTATCAACAACCACCTGGCCGAAAGGTACATAACCTTTAGCGATTGTTCGGCGAATCATTTCTTTTTCAAGTGAAATCCCATAGCCCTTTCGCCTATGCTTTTCAAGCACTTGCAAGAGCCCAATGCTTCCTTCCATATGTTCTCCGATAAAGCCAACAGCTTCGCCGTTCTCATATCCCATGATGATATTTTCTCGTTCGATAAGCTCTTTTAGCTCGTCTTCACTTACAAGTTTATATTCTTGTGATATCAGAGGAAAATTTTCCATTGTTGCAATCCTATACTCAAGCACATCATCTGCTGTCGGCAGCTCTTTTAACAGATACGCCATCTGATAACACTCCATAACACCTTCATACCCAAATTTCTCGGCAGCCTTACGACCAAGTTCCGCGTTAGATATCATTATAAGCGGCTTCTCTTCTCCGTTATTCCGCTCTAAGATTTCAATTCCTTTTGCCACATCATCACAAGCCAGCATAAGCGCCTTGCTCTCCGTATCCTTAAGCAATATCACATCTTCTGCTCTTTCGATTATCTGGGCCGTTCCGCGCCTAATCACGCGATCTATATTCAAATTTTCAATTGTAGTTAAATCCATAGCTAAAATTCCTCATCTATATATTCTTAGTTCTTAATTTTAATATAAAGCATCAACACACACCGATTGACTATTATTTGCCTCAATGCTAATATGATAAAAAAGTGCTACCGATAGACGGTTAGTCACCATTTTAAGCTGTTATATAGCCGCTCAGTCATGGCCGTGACAATGGGCGGTTATTTTTGTGTCTTAGCTCAAACTTCCACATATCTCATCAAACGCTTCAGCCATGCACTCCTCAGGAACTTGCGGCCAATCGCATTTTCCATACTTCCTGTTGCAAAGATCCATTGCTCTTCCAAGTAAACCTGCATGCGTATATTTACCGCACTTGCCCGTAACAAGAAGTTCCGTGAACTTTGTCCAATAAGGCGCCGTCTCATACAATCCCGCTTTTTTCATTTCTGAAATTATAAGATCAATATCTGCCTCAAGCGAAACAAACTCAGGCTCCCATTTACCTCCGACACCGTGCAAGAGCATAAACCGATGACTATACGGCACATCAATAGAAGCTCCCACCGATCCGGGATTCCAAATATGCGTTGTGCCACATTCCTTTTCCATCTTAATGTGAGTGTGACCACAGACAATGTAATCCGCATCTGTCTCATAGGCAACTTCATTCAAGCTCTGCTCATTGATCGCAAATTTCTCGTTTACTTTCCTTGGCGAGCCATGGCAAATCACAATATCAGGCAAGCCTTCATTCTTAATTGTCATTGTAATGGGAAGGCTGTTAAAAAACTCAACATCCTTTTTGGTAAGATGAGCATTTGCATAACGAAGCAATCCTATAGTACTTGGATAAGCATCCCACTCAGGATGCGCCTTTCCAAGATCTTCCAATTGATAGTTCTCTTTATTTCCTCTCAGAAAAAAACAATTTTTATTTTTCTTAAGATCATAAAGAGTTTCCATCACCTTCTCTATGCCCGGAAACTCTCCCGTATAATCTCCAAGAAAACAATATGTATCTATATCCTTATTTTTCAAATAATCTAAGCACTTCTCAAGTGCAACATGATTTCCGTGGATGTCTGATAATACTGCAATAGTCATGTTATCTCCTCCGTTAATAATCAAACATATTTCCACTATACCACAAAAAGAGCAACCATCCATTTCGAATGATTGCTCTAATCAACGCATCACATCAACGAAGCTACAATATTATGCAGCATCACAAGTTTCAATATTATCTTGCTGCTGCCTTAAGCGCTGCCACAACTTCTGCCTCCGTAGAAAGCGCAAGCACTTCTTTCGCCAAAGCATCCGCATCGGCCTTTGACCACTTCGAGATGATGCCGCGTGCGGTCAGTACGAGGACTGAGTTTACACTGTATTCATCGAGTCCGAAAGAAATAAGGAGCGGTATCATAAGCGGATCTGCTGCCGCCTCGCCGCACATTCCCACAGGAATTCCTGCTGCCTTTCCGGCTTCGATTATATTCTTTATCGAGCGAAGAACCGCAGGCTGGAATGCCGAATAAAGATATGCAACCTTGGCATTTCCGCGATCGACACTCATAGTGTACTGTGTAAGATCGTTGGTTCCTATTGAAAAGAAATCCGCCTCTTTTGCAAGCATATCGGCTATAAGCGAAGCTGCTGCCGTCTCTACCATGCATCCGACTTCTATCTTTTCATCAAAATAGGTTCCCTCGGCCTTAAGCTCTTTCTTGCATTCTTCAACAAGCTCTTTTACCGCACGTATCTCATCGACACAGGTAACAAGCGGTACCATGATTTTGGCCTTACCAAACGCACTTGCGCGAAGGATTCCGCGAAGCTGTGTCTTGTAAATTTCAGGATTTGCAAGACAATATCTTACTGCCCTGTAACCAAGGAAAGGATTCTCCTCCTTCTCAAGCCCAAGATACGGTATTTCCTTATCTCCGCCGATATCAAGAGTACGTATGATGACAGTCTTGCCATTCATGATCTCAACAGCTTCTTTGTAAGCCTCGAACTGCTCATCCTCGGAAGGCAGATGCGACTTATCCATGAACAGAAACTCCGAGCGGAAAAGACCTATACCCTCGCCGTCACACTCTATCGCTTTCTTGGCATCTTTGGGCGTACCTATATTGCAGAAAAGCTCGACTTTCTTTCCGTCCGCCGTAAGAGTTTCTTTCCCCCTGAAACTCTCAAGCTCAGCCTGTGCGCGTATATATTCTTCCCTCTTGATAACATATTTGGAAACTATCTCCCCGTCGGGATTGATATATACAACACCCTCTGTGCCATCAACGACGGCCGTGTCTTTATCTTTTACCTGTTCCGTTATACCGGGAACCGAAATAACTGCAGGAATCTCAAGCGCCCTTGCAAGAATAGCGGAATGTGAAGTCTTTCCGCCAACTTCAGTGATGATTCCGACAACATTCTCTTTTACTATCTGTGAAGTCATGGAAGGTGTAAGGTCATGCGCTACAAGCACAGTTCCCTGAGGAACCTTACTTATATCAACATCTTCTATTCCAAGAAGTCCCTTTAACAGCCCTGTCTTCACATCCGAGATATCAGACGCACGCTGACGCATCATATCATCTTCCATCTTGGAGAACATGCCGATGAACATGTCGCAGACCGCAGTAACCGCAGCCTCCGCACACTGCCCCGCATCGATCATCTTGTTCATCTCACCTGACAACGCAGGATCGGTCATCATAGCAATATGACCTTCCATGATCTCCGCTTCCTTGGGGCCTATGTTCTTTCTGATATTTTCAGCCATGGCGGCCGTCTTGACTTTTAAAGCCTCAACAGCCGCGCCCAGCCTGTTTTTCTCTGCTTCTGTATCTTCTATATGTTTAGCTTCAAATGACAGATCATGATCCGTAATAAGGCAGATACTGCCAATGCCAATTCCTCTGGATGCTTCTATGCCTTTATACATAGATTCCAACCTCCAATCAATCTCCAAGTCCGCTCTCAATGAGTTCTACAGCTTTTGCAAGAGCCTCTTCTTCATCAGGACCGTCGCAAGTGATCTCAACTTCAGCGCCGCACTTAATGCAAGCCGCCATAAGCATCATTACACTCTTTCCGTCATACTTTGAACCGTTTGCGCAAAGATTAACCTCTGCCGTGTAGTGCATCATAGCCTGACTGAAAACTGTCGCAGGACGCATATGCATTCCCTGTTCATTTACGATCTTTACTGTTTTTGAAACCATTATTTTTTCTCCTTTTAATCTTCAACTGTCTTCTTAAGTACTCCGAGCAAAATGCAGCTTACAATTGAGCCTGCTGCAAGTGCAACAAGATAAAGAGCCCAGTTGCCTACTACAGGGAATACGAAGATTCCGCCGTGAGGCGCCATAAGTGTGCACTTAAATGCCATTGAAAGAGCACCCGCAACACCCGATCCAACCATAAGTGAAGGAATTACACGGAAGGGATCAGCTGCCGCATAAGGGATAGCACCCTCTGTGATGAAACAGAATCCCATGATAAAGTTTACGGGACCTGCTTTTCTCTCTGCTACTGTAAACTTCTTAGGGAAGATAAGTGTAGCAAGAGCAATCGCGATAGGAGGAACCATACCGCCTACCATAACTGCTGCCATGATCATCCAGCCTGTCTCATTCTGCTGAGCAAGAGCTGCTGTACCAAATACGTATGCTGCCTTGTTGAGAGGGCCACCCATATCTGTTGCCATCATTGCTCCGAGAAGGATACCGAGTGCGATTATAGAACCGCTGCTCATACCTGTAAGCACGCCTGAAATCCAGTTATTAAGCGCACCGACTATAGGATTGATAGCGCACATAACAAGACCTACCATTGTAATTCCCGCAAGAGGATAGATAAGAACAGGCTTTATTCCCTCAAGAGACTGCGGAAGCTTGTTACATATCTTTTCAAGCCAGAGAACCAGATAACCCGATACGAAACCTGCAACAAGTGCTCCAAGGAATGCAGAAGGGATATCTCCTCCGGGATTTGCAAACGTTGCGCCCGTTGATGCAAGGTATCCACCTACAAAACCAACGGCAAGACCCGGTCTGTCCGCAATTGACATAGCGATAAATCCCGCAAGTATCGGAAGCATGAATCCAAATGCCGCTCCGCCTATTGTCTTAAACCATGCAGCTACGGGTGTGTTTGTACCGAAACTGCTTGGATCTATTGAATAATCATCAAGCAAAAATGCGATGGCGATAAGAATACCGCCGCCAATAACGAACGGAAGCATATGTGAAACACCGTTCATAAGGTGCTTGTAGAGCTTACGTCCCACTGACTCATTTGCGTCATCAGACTTTTTAACAACTGCTCCCGTATGGTGATATACAGAAGCTGTCTCAGCCTTTTCAAAAAGCTTTTCGGGAGTGTGAATGGCGTCCTTTGTTGATGCCAAAACAACCTTCTTGCCGTCAAACTGGCTCATATCTATATTTTTATCACATGCAACGATTACGGCATCTGCCTCTTCTATCTCTTTTGAAGTAAGAGGATCCTTTGCTCCGCCTGAACCGTCTTTTTCAACTCTAAATGTAATTCCGAGTTCTTTTGCCTTAAGCTCAAGAGCCTCGGCAGCCATAAATGTATGTGCAATACCTGTAGGACAAGCTGTAACGGCAACAATCTTTTTACCTGCTTTAGAAGATGCTTCAGACTTAGCTGCTCCGCTCTGCGCATCTTTCTCTGTTTCCTTTGAATCAATGAGCTTAAGGAACTCATCAACAGACTTAGCTTCTACAAGTTTCTTGCAGAACGCTCCGTCCATAAGCATTCCCATGAGCTTTGAAAGTACCTCAAGGTGTGTATCTGCGCCGTTCTCAGGTGCGGCTATCATGAACAAAAGATTGCTCGGCTTTCCGTCAAGCGCCTTATAATCAACACCATCGGGACAAGTAATTGCCACAAGTCCTGCTTTTTTAACCGATGCTGATTTACCGTGCGGAACCGCAATTCCGTTTCCGATTGCTGTAGAACCCTTAGCCTCGCGATCAAGGATTGCTTTCTTAAATCCCGATACATCTATAAGATTTTCGGCCGATTCATGAAGTGCGATAAGCTGGTCGATTGCTTCATTCTGATCAGACACTTTTGTCTGAAGTTTGATCCCCCTGGGATCGATAAACTCTGTAATTCTCATAATACCTCCTAAAAAACAAATTACATGTTTAAAGTTCCTTTAAAACCTTCTCAATATCTGCAGCCTTTGCAAGGCCATCCGAGAATGCCGTTGCCGAACCTGCAGCCGTTCCCATTTTCAGGGCAGTTTCGTAATTCTTTGTTTTTAAATAACCTGCTACAAAACCTGCCACCATAGAATCTCCCGCACCAACTGAATTTCTGACTGTTCCCTTAGGAACTCCGATGCGATATTTCAAGCCATTTTCATCAACCAGCATCGCTCCGTCACCCGCCATCGAGATAAGAACATTTCTTGCTCCCATCTCCTGAAGACGGACCGCGCCTTCATATATCTCATCATCCGTTTTGAGTGTCTTCCCTATGATCTCACCAAGTTCAAAATTATTGGGCTTAATAAGGAACGGATGATACTTAAGAACATTTGTGAGCAGATCTTTTGTCGCATCAACAACGAACTCTATTCCTTTTCCGTCAAGCATTGAAAGAATTCTTTCATATACGTCATCCGGAAGTGAGCTCGGGATAGATCCCGCCAGTATCAAAAGATCTCCTTCTTTGAGCTTAGAGAGCTTGTCAAAAAGCTCTTTTTGCGACTCTTCATCGATCTTTGGTCCCTGAGCGTTTATCTCTGTTTCAGCTACTGCCTTAATCTTGACATTGACCCGGGAGATTCCTTCCTTAAGCTGAATGAAATCGGTATCAATGCCTGCTGCCTTAACGCCATCATCAATGGCGCGTCCTATAAAGCCTGCCACAAATCCTAAAGCCGTACTCTTAAATCCAAGTTCCGACAATACCATGGATACATTTATGCCCTTCCCGCCATAGTAGTACTCTTCACTTGTAGAGCGGTTAGTCATGCCGGGAAGCAGATCTCCGTCCATTCTTACTACATAATCAAGCGCCGGGTTAAAAGTAACCGTATAAATCATCAATAATCCTCCATCTTTACTTGCAACAGATAAGTACCTCTGTGTGGTTCACATATTCTTTTGCCGTAAGTCTGTCTGTAATAATGCTGCATTCCTTTATGTCTGCAAAAGTCACGGAATTGACCTTATTAAACTTGGTATGATCCGCAAGTACATAAGACCTGTACGCATGCTCAATTGCTGCCGTCTTTATCATCGCTTCGTCAACATCAGGTGTTGTAAAGCCTGCGTGAACCGAGATTCCGTTTGTACCCATAAAAGCTTTCGTAAAGTGATATTTGCGAATAAACTCAACGCAATCGGGTCCGACTGCCGCTTCCGTTGAAGCTTTGAGCCTTCCTCCGATCATTATGGTCTCAAATCCTTTATCCATAAGACGTCTTGCATGAACAACACCGTTTGTGATGTACTTTGCATTGTGATTGGTCAGATAATCGATCATTGCAAGTGTTGTCGTACCCGCATCTATATAAACAAAATCATCATCTTCTATCAGCTCTGCAGCAAACTTACTTATGCTGTCTTTTTCCTGCACGTTCTTGCGAGCCTTCATCTTTACCGCATCTTCTTTGGTATCTACATCCCTTGAAGATAATGCGGTCGCTCCTCCGAATACCTTGATCAGTTTACGTGAACGGTCAAGTGCGCTTATATCTCGGCGAATTGTCGCTGCAGATGTATCCAGAAGCTCTATCAGCTCATTAACGGAAACCGCTTTCTTCTCATTTACAATCTCAACAATACGTGCTCTTCTCTCTTCAGTCAGCATTCATAATCTCCTTGAGCAAAAATGTTAATTTGTGATTTCTTGATTAAAATATAGCACTCAAAAAATCAATTTGCAATCATATTCAATCGTAAATAATCACAGATAATCATTTTCGTTCAATCTATACATTTTTGAACTTAACTTTTTGTTAATTTTTGATTGAGTTCTTTCATCCTCTTTTTTAACACACAAAAAAGAAAAGAACAGTCATCCCGCAATCCACGAGATAACTGCCCTTTTCAAATTCTATGTCATTATTTTTATTTAACTGTCAACTTTATTCTTCAGCATTGGCTGCCGCAACCTTATCGGCTCTAGCCTCAACCTCTTTTGCCTGAACATCCGAAGGAGCCTGCTCATATCTGTTAAACGAATACTCGTACTCTCCGCTTCCGCCCGTCATAGAACGAAGCTGTGTACAATATCCGTAGAGCTCCATCTGCGGAACCTCGGCCTCGATAACCTGCTTACCCGTAAGCGAAGGATTCATTCCGAGCACTCTTCCTCTTCTCTTGTTAAGATCTCCCATTACGTCACCCGTATAGTTCTCGGGAACAGTAACTTTAAGAGATACTATAGGTTCAAGAAGAACAGGTGTCGCATCCATGAAGCCTTTTTTGAAGGCATTGGAAGCTGCTACCTTAAACGCCATCTCGGACGAATCAACCGGGTGATACGATCCGTCATATAGAGTTGCCTTAACACCGACAACGGGATATGCGGCAAGAGGGCCTCTCTGAACCGACTCAGCAATTCCTTTTTCAACAGCGGGGAAGAAGTTCTTAGGAACAGCTCCGCCGACAACTTCCTGATCGAATGTATAAGGAACCGTCGGATCTCCCAAAGGAGCAAAGCGCATCTTAACATGTCCGTACTGTCCGTGTCCGCCGGTCTGCTTCTTATATTTATATTCCACATCGGAATTCTTTCTTATCGTCTCTCTAAATGCAACCTTGGGCTTAGTGAGGTCTATTGCAACCTTATATACATCTTTTAACTTATTCTGGATAACCTCAAGGTGCATATCGCCCATTCCATAAAGAAGCGTCTGACGATTCTCGGCGTCATTGACAACCTTAACGGTCTGATCTTCCGCAGCAATCTTGGCAAGAGACTGCGCAATCTTATCAATATCGCTCTTATTCTGGGCATGATATCTCATAACTGTGTACGGCTGTGAAATATCCATCTTTGCATACTGTATGGGTGTCCCCTTGGTAGAAAGAGTATCTCCCGTCGCAACATCGATCTTCTGAAGTGCGCCAAGGTCGCCCGCATGAAGTTCCGATACTTCTGTTGTCTTGTTTCCCTGAAGCACATAGAGCTTACCTATCTTAAGTTCCATATCCTTATCCGCAACGAACATCACATCGTCGGGTTTAAGGACGCCCGATCTTACCTTTATAAGCGAGTACTTACCTATGAAAGGATCGATCATTGTTTTAAATACAAAAGCTGTCTTTGGCTTGGAAAAGTCAAAGTCCGCTTCAAAGATCTCATTTGTATTGGTGTTGATGCCTGCCATCTTGCGGTTCTCAGGGCTTGGCATGTACTTAACGATATCGTCAAGAAGTGTGTAGATACCCTGACAAAGCGTACTTGAACCCATCTCAATGGGAACAATACTTCCGTCGCACACATTAGTCCTTACCGCTGCTCTTATCTCAGACTCGGAGAAAGTTTCACCGTTAAAGTATCTTTCCATAAATTCTTCCGAAGTCTCAGCTACGGTCTCAATTAGAGTATCTCTGCATATCTTAAGGTTTTGCTGATTGTAATCGGGAACTTCGCACTCAACGACTTCTTTTCCCGACCACTTGAAACCTTTCTCCTGAATAACGTTAACGTATCCTACGAACTTCTCGTTCTCACGGATAGGCAGGTTAAAAGGAGCCATCTTCTTGCCGTACTTATCGGTCATATCCTGCACAACCTGTCTGTAGGAAACATCATCTATATCCATATCGGAAACAAATACCATGCGAGGGATCTTGTACTTTTCGCAAAGTTCCCATGCTTTTTCTGTTCCGACTTCGATTCCGGCTTTTCCCGAAACGACGATAATTGCAGCATCCGCTACACTGATTGCTTCCTCAACCTCCCCGACAAAATCAAAAAATCCGGGAGTATCCAAAAGGTTGATCTTGTGTCCGTCCCACTCGAGCGGAATTGCCGATGTGCTTATAGAAATATGCCTCTTCTGCTCCTCCTTATCAAAGTCACTCAGAGTATTTCCATCCTCCACAGTCCCCATCCTTGATGTAATACCGGCAAGATAAGCCATTGCTTCAGCTAAGGTTGTCTTTCCGGCTCCACCATGTCCGAGCAGTACCACGTTACGAATCTTATCAGTTGTGTAAACGTTCATATCTTATCCTCCAGTCGCTCAAATTTGGGTATTATGTATGAGATATGATACAGATCCCCAAAGACTTATAAGTATATTTTACTAAAATTATGTACCCGAAACAAGTATTCTGAGCGATTATGCACAAAAGTCATCTCATCTTTTTCCACCGCTTATAGTAAGCCTTCATAATTGCTTTTCGCACATTAAAGTGTTATAGTTTTTTCACAAGAATACATGATTTTAGGGGGTTCTACCTTTTATGAACAATATGACCTATGGTTTTATAGGCCTCGGGCTTATCGGCGGATCGATTGCCAGGGCGATAAAGGAAAATGAGCCGTCTTCAAAGATAATCGCATACACTCCGCACAGAGAAACCGTGGACACCGCTCACGCCAAAGGGATAATCGACACTCCCCTTTATGAGATCGGCGCAGAATTCAGCGATTGCGATTATATCTTTTTGTGCGCTCCTGTTGAGTGCAACAATGATAACATCCAAAAGCTCCTTCCTTTTTTGAATAAGAAGACAACACTTACCGATATCGGAAGTGTCAAGAACGGAATACATGAGAAGATAAAAGAGCTCGGACTCGAGGATCAGTTTATCGGCGGCCACCCAATGGCAGGTACCGAGAGGATTGGATTTAACAACTCGAAATCTTCTCTTTTGCAAAACGCTTATTACATTCTGACTAAGACAAGCGTCACTGATGAAGACAGGATAAAAAGATATTATGACCTGGTAAAGATGATCGGTGCTATCCCGCTTGTTGTGGAATACAGACAGCACGACTACATCACGGCTGCGATAAGCCACGTTCCGCACGTGATATCCGCTTCGCTCGTCAACCTTGTAAAAGACAACGATTCGGAAGATGAACTCATGAAGACGATTGCCGCGGGCGGATTTAAGGACATAACGAGAATCTCTTCATCTTCTCCCGTTATGTGGCAGCAGATCTGCACTACAAACGCAGCTAATATCTCGGATCTTTTATCCAAATACATCGATTCTCTGTACGATATCAAACTTGCCATCGATGAAAAAGACAGCGAGAAGCTCTTCGAATTCTTCTCAAAAGCAAGGGAATACAGGGAGTCATTTATCACAACGTCAAGCGGACCTATCCAAAAGGTTTACGCTATCAAAGTCGAGATTGACGATCATCCCGGCAGACTTGCCAAGGTTGCGACTCTTTTATCCGACAATGAGATAAACATCAAAAACATCGGTATCGTGCACAACAGGGAATACGAGCGCGGTACACTCAGAATCGAGCTCCACGATCAGGAAGGCCTTGATAAAGCAGGCAAAGTTCTTGAAAATAACGGTTATAACATCTATCTGTAAAAAACAAGGAGAGAGAGACTTACATGACTACATTAGAAAAAGCCAGAGGTCCATTAAGAGGGGAAGTTACCGTACCGGGTGACAAATCAATATCTCACAGAAGCATTATGTTCGGCGCTCTCGCTGAGGGCGACACAACGATCACGGGATTTCTTGAAAGCGCAGACTGTCTTTCAACCATCGATTGCTTCAGAAAGCTCGGAATATCTATTGACCGCGAAGAGGACGAATACAGAAATGCCAAGAAGATTACCGTTCACGGAAAAGGCCTGCACGGTCTCACCGCTCCCATCGAGACTCTTTATACGGGAAACAGCGGAACAACGACTCGCCTTATGTCAGGCATCCTTGCGGCACAGCCTTTCGATACATCGATCACAGGCGATTCTTCAATTGAGCAGCGCCCGATGAAAAGAGTTATCGATCCGCTCACGCTCATGGGTGCATCCATATCATCAGCCCGCGGAAACGGCTGCGCTCCGCTTAATATCGAAGGCGGAAAAGAGCTTAAGGGCATCGATTACACAAGCCCCGTTGCTTCAGCACAGGTAAAATCTGCGATTATCCTAGCAGGACTTTACGCAGAAGGTGACACGATTGTTCGCGAGCCCGCTCTTTCACGAAATCACACAGAAATAATGCTCTCCGCTTTCGGTGCGGACATCCACAACGAAGTTACGGATCTTGGAACGGCATCTGCCATTCTTCATCCCGGACGCCCGCTTAAAGGAATCGACATCAATGTTCCGGGCGATATTTCATCTGCCGCATACTTTATCGCAGCGGCGCTCGTAGTGCCGGGTTCAGAGCTTCTTATCAAGAACGTAGGCGTAAACAAGACCCGCGCAGGTATAATAAATGTTTTGAAAAAAATGGGAGCAGACATCACTCTCCTTAACGAAGATAATTCTCAGGAAGCAAGAGCCGACATCCTTGTAAGATACAGTAAGCTCTGCGGAAACGAAAGCGGCAAGTTCATTATCGGAGGAAAAGACATTCCGACTATGATCGACGAACTTCCCGTAGTTGCAGTTCTTGCAGCAACAGCAGATTGTGAGACTGTTATCCGCGACGCTGCGGAGCTCAAAGTAAAAGAATCAAATCGTATCACTTCAGTTGTCGAAAACCTCACAGCAATGGGTTGTGATGCCGAAGCAACAGACGATGGAATGATCATTCGCGGCGGCAAGCCTCTCTTTGGAGCTAACATAAACTGTCATGCCGATCACCGTCTTGCAATGAGCTTTGCAATCGCATCGCTCGTCGCCGAAGGTCCTACGGTCATCCAGGATTCGGAATGCGTCTCAATTTCATACCCGACCTTCTTCGAAGACCTGAAGTCACTGACCAGATAAAATCAGGCAGTCACACAATTAAGTGTGGCTGCCTTTTATGACGCCCATCTTTGAAGGCATCAGTCTGAAAATGCCATTGTTTGTAAATTACACCAAATGGCTGTAAGGCAGATTTTCTGGTAGTTACACATGTTGATATTCAAGGCAATAAAAAACTGAGCTTTTCATTCTTCGCTCCAAAACTCGCCCATAAATGGGCTCAAACAATTGGAGCGAAAACAGAATGAAAAACTAAGTTTTTTATCACTCTTGAATATTGCAACATCTGTAAATACTGCGAAAATCTGCCTTACAGCCATTTGGTGTAGTCTACATAACTACGCATTTTCAGACTGATGCCTTCAAAGACGGGCTGTTCACGAATAGCTATGCATCACAAAAACTATGTGAAACACGAACTTATACTGCCCCAGTCACTTAATATCAATCATCACAATTTCAGGATGATTAAAAAATCTGGGATATGGCATACGCTCACGTGCAAGACCACGGCTTACTATCATTTCAGAACCGTTCTTTAGTTCATACAAACCATCAACGTATGCAGGGAGTAATCCTTGATTCGGGGCAGCAACGCCTCTTTGGGTGAACGGGATTTTCCACTGACCACCGTGCGCATGACCGCAAACGATAAGATCAAAATCATACTTTTCGTAGGTATCGACTTTCTCAGGTCTATGTGATAAAAGGATTCTGTAATTATCAGGATTGGATGAATCTTTTGCCCCATCAAGCTGTGACTCCCACTCTTCCTGCGTCATATATGTAGGGTCGTCAACACCGCATATATCAATATCACTCCCACCGATATTGATCGCATGCGCGTTTCCTTCAAGAACCATAACTCCCTTTGATGTAAGATATTCTTTTATCTCAACTTCTTTTTTACTCCAAAGATCATGATTACCTGTAACATAGAAACAAGGATATTTACCTGAAACTTCCTCGATAAATACCCTCGCGTTAGTCTGTGGCAATCTATCGTCAAATATATCTCCCGACAAAAGAATCGCATCCGGCTTTTCTTTATCTATCATCTTTACAAGCTTCGACTGCTTCTTGCCATAATAGCAGGAGTGGAGATCCGTGACTAAAGCAAGCCTCATCGGCGAACTCACTTTTCCTTCACCGCTTATGGAAATATGTTCAGTAACAGGTACTTCATACCATATAGTTGAGGCGATCATTATTATAATAATGACCGCCATCACCTTCATAATTCTTTTCTTATTATTCTTAAAAAAATCTATCATTACATTACAAACTCTATAAACCAACTAAATTACTCGTTTCCGAAAAGGTCTCTTGTATATACCTTATCGACTACATCCTGAAGATCGGGTGTGATTCTGTTTGCGATTATGAAGTCGCACTCTCTCTTGAACTCGTCGAGGTCACGAACAACCTTTGAGTTAAAGAAGCTGTCTTCTTTGAGAGCGGGTTCATATACAACGCACTCGATGCCGCGTGATTTGATTCTCTTCATAATGCCCTGAATAGCGGACTGTCTGAAGTTATCGGAACCTGCTTTCATTGTAAGCCTGTAGACACCGACCTTCTTGGGGTGAAGTGCCCATACTCTGTCCGCAATGAAATCTTTTCTCGTTCTGTTCGCATCAACGATCGCAGTGATAAGGTTGTTCGGAACATCCTCATAGTTTGCAAGAAGCTGCTTGGTATCCTTAGGAAGGCAATATCCGCCGTATCCAAACGAAGGATTGTTGTAGAAATCTCCGATTCTCGGATCGAGACAGACACCGTCGATTATGTTTCTGGTGTTAAGGCCTCTGACTTCAGCATATGTATCAAGCTCATTGAAGAACGAAACTCTGAGTGCAAGATATGTATTGGCAAAAAGCTTAACTGACTCGGCCTCTGTCGTATTCATAAGAAGCGCCGGGATATCTTTTTTCAAAGCTCCCTGAACAAGAAGACTCTTAAACATCTCAGCTCTCTCTTCCGCTTCCTCAGAATCAGTATCATAGCCCACAATAATTCTTGAAGGATAGAGATTATCGTAAAGCGCACGTCCCTCTCTCAAGAACTCGGGTGAAAAGAGAATATGATCGGTGTCATACTCTTCCATCACCGACTCGGTGTATCCAACAGGAATGGTTGATTTGATAACGATATACGCATCCGGATTTTCTTTTCTCACCTTATCAATAACGCTCTTAACAGAAGAAGTATCAAAATAATTGAGCTTCTCATCGTAGTTTGTCGGAGTTGAAACCACAACAAACTCGGCATCCCTAACAGCCTGTGCAAGGTCGCAAGTTGCTGTAAGTCTTAAATTCCCTTTCTTAAGATACTCTTCTATCTCCTTATCAACTATCGGTGAGATTCCCGAATTTATCATCTTAACTTTCTCAGGAACAATATCAACCGCAATAACATCATTGTACTGTGCCAGAAGAACCGACATCGCAAGTCCCACATATCCTGTTCCAACAACAGCTATCTTCATTCTATTTACCTCTGAATCCTCAGTATTTTTCTAAAGTCTTTTAGAGCAAAAAACACTCCTGAACCATTTTAATAAAAAACGGCGGGTAAAGCAAATTGTATGCGACATTATAGCTGCTGTTTCAGAATTTGAATGTCTCCTTCGAGCCAAGGTAAGACGGTGAAGGTTCCTCTCCTGCTTTATATATCACCAATTTCTGAACAACGAAGTTTGGATCAATCGCATAAACATTGATATCATTGACACCGGCTTTAAGTTTTAGATCAGCTTCGACAACTCGCTTGTTTTCTGTAACAACCAAAGACCAATACGGATTTCCGTCGCCAACAGCAAAATCAGGCTCGATCATATTTATTTTATTTACTTCTCCGTCATTCGCGCCGATTCCGAAGTATATCACATTATCCCTTGAGTACGGGTTGCTCGGATTGACATAGAGCTTAACTTTGTAATCGCCCTCTGAAGGAACTTTAACTTTATAAGTAAGCCCCGGATAATCCTTTTTGTCTTTTCCAAAAATAACATCCTGTGGATATGCTTTAACCGCATCAAGGCCTCTGCTGTAATCTTCTATAATTTCAAAACTTCCGCTTACTGAATCGGTTTTATTTGCATAGTCCGCAGCATCGATTGAGATATAGTTCATCAGCTCAAGCTTACCTGGCCATGTTCTCTTATGAAGAGGTGCATCTATCATCTTCTCGTTCATGTCGAGTGTTTTTCCAAGCCAGTAGAACGTGCCGTCGGCTTTTTCACCGCATCCGATATCGGACAAAGTATTTACAGGAAGCTTAATTACCACATTGCCGTCAGAACAGTGAATGCATATTTCAGGTGTGACATCACCCTTTTTATACTTTTCCCTGTCCAGTCTGATTTTTAAGATCTTGATAGTATTAGGCCCAACAATGCCTTTTTCCTCCGATACGGTAAAGAACGCATTGGGATTTTCAACCTCATAACTACAATCTACTCTTCCCGCAGTTGAAAGAATAAGTTCAGCCTCATTCTTCGAAGGATCAAGGAATGTATCTACAGCGCCAACATGTCCCGTCCAGAACTTTCCTTCCGTGTAAAAGTCAGAGCCCTTTACCGAAACTATCAGTCTTTCTTTGTTTGCAGGTTCAAAAGTATGGATCACAGGGTACTTGCATCCTTCTTCGCACCAGTCATTAAATCCTATGTGCTCTGAAAGACCCATTCCGTACCACTTTCCGTCTTCAATCGTATGAAGTTCATCTACAATCTTTCTGTCATATGCAATGCATTCATCTATTTTCTTTGCAAGAGTCATGGCATAAGTACTTCCCTGCTCTGCAAAAGCATGGTTCAAAGTTGTAAGAAGCCACATCCTCTGAACATTGAGATTTGCGGTAAGCGGAAGCCATATAAGTTCATAGAAAACAAATCTTGTATTGCCTTCAAGCTTATTCAAAAGCTCATCGGCATCCGCCATGAGATTCTCAATTTTTTCAAGCGTATCAAATGTCTCATTATAAGCAAAAGGCGCATAGACTTTATCGTTCATAGCCTCAGTTCTTCTGCTTGAAGTTATTCTTGTATAGCCTTCAAGAAGCTCCGCGCACTTATCCATGTCAGCCGCAGAAAGCTTGCCATCGAAATTCTGCTTAACTATAAGCTTTGTATATTCTTTTGCACTCTTTGGATTAGAAGTTCCATAGCGGTCAAAATCATATGCCAAATCCAGGAAGTATCCCAAAGGATATTCGTTACTGAAGACATCCCCGACATTGACAATCCAAAGATCTCTTATACCAAAGTCATAGGCTGTCGTCATCTGCTCCCAGACCTTGGAAAGATGCGATGTATTAAACCATTCAAATGACACCGGAAGACCATGATAATCAAAATGATAGTACATTCCGTATCCGCCCTTATGGCTTCTCATCTCTTCTGTGGGAACGGTTCTTAAATTTCCGTGATTATCATCACAGAGCATAAGTGTTACGCCATCCAATTCAGGATCGCCCATGAGACCTTCCGTATTCTCATCGCCGTAGAAATAGGGTTCTACCTCCTTATAAAGCGCAAGCATTCTCGGAACTTCGTCGAGGTTCTCATTTACATTTTCCCTTATCAGTCTGTTCTGAGTTGAAAGAACTTTCCTTAAAAGATCGATATTATCCTTTAAAGTAGCCTCCGCTCCCATGATAGCGGTATCAGCTTCGCCTCTCATACCGACGGTAATCACATTCTCAAACTTACCGCTTCTCTTAAGACCGTCTTCCCAGAAACGTGTTATACCCTTCTCGTTGGTAAGGAAATTCCATGCATCACCATATATAGAATCCTTGCCTCTAAGGTACTTGTACTCTTCTCCCTGTCTTAAGCACGGTTCATGATGGCTCATTCCCATTACCACTCCGAGCTCATCGGCAAGAATCGCATTCTCAAGTCCCGGACCGTCATCAGGGAATATAGCTGTCCACATAGCAGGCCACAGATAATTGCCCTTAAGTCTTAACAACAGTTCAAAAACATGTTCATATACTTTGGCATTAAAGCCGCCGAATCTCTTATTGCAGAAATTTCCGAAAGCCGGCCACTCATCATTAATAAAAAATCCTCTAAACTTGACTGATGGCTCTTTTGAGATCATGCAGTAATCAGAAGGTATTTTGAATTCATCTGTTTTAACGGGCTTTACATCAAGCCAATCTATAAAAGGAGATACACCGAGCATCTCGGAGAGCTTGAACATTCCGTAGATTGCTCCACGCTTATCACTTCCAACAATAACAAGAGCATCACCTACAACTGTAATCTTATAGACTTCTCTTTTACCTTCAATATCAGATATATCAACGCCAAGTCCTGCTATAAGCGCATCGCCGACAGTTCCTACATATATAGGACTTTCTGAAGCCTTTTCCTCATGTACTTGGGGCGCACTTCCAAAAACCGCCTCCATATCACCGGAAATCTTCGCAGCAATCTTCTTGATGCCGCTCAATGCATCTTTATCATAAATGATCGCATTTCCGCCATTTTCAATCTTAGCCTTTGAAATAATAAAATCCATAAATAGTCCATCCTTTTTAGTTACCTTGTATATATATACAAATTAATTATTTGCATCTTATCACGTAGCATGGTCCTATTCAATATTTAAGTTGACGGCTTTAATGTGAATATTTATTTACTCTGCCTAATCTATCTCCAATGTATCTTTTCCTAAAAGATCCTGATAAGAAATCTCGATACAAAACGGATACCTTGAATAAGGCAATCCCTCACCCGCATAACTAACAATCACATAATCTTTTTCATAACTAAGGTCGGCGGTCTCAATACTTATACCCTCGTAGGCATATTGATAAATCTCATCAAGATCTCCTCTGGCATCTTCCTGAATCTCTTTCTCTGCGAAATTTCTTATAGCTCTTGCAACTATATCTTTGAACTCATCCTCGCTTCCCTTAAAAATATCTTTATTATGAAGTCTTTTTCCGGTTTCAAGGTCATATAAAAGCTGATAATTATCTTCTTGAGGCGGAACTCCTCTCATACACCAATACTCACGTTCCATATCTACGGCAAGATATCTGTCATTTATGATATCTACATCATTCACCGTTGTATCAAATTCAAGCTCGTATATCTCATCTTTATCCGAATTAACTTCACATTTATGTGAACTCCATTCTAATCCATTTTCTATTTCTTCAGATTTTGCATATGTAAAATCTTCTTTTAAATCAGTATTGATATCTTCAGCATGTTCGGAATACTCTTTGCTTAAAATAAAATATTCCTTGTAAAAAGTACCAAACTTTTTCCTACATGAAGGACAATTATATGTACCATCCTCATACTTCACGGTTCCGTATTTAAGGGAATTTATAGTCTCTATAGTAAGGTCCATGTCAGTTAACAAGGTATTGTCACCTTCTTTGTCAACTCTGAACCATTTTTTCTTATCATCGGCAACATCTATAATAAAGATATTGTCTCCGCAAACACATAAATCATTTCCAATTCCAGTATAATATGCGGTTCCCGGACGCTTATTTGTTTCAGCAAGCACATAATCACTGTTACTCTCTACGTCATATACATGATAAGTATACTTAGCCCTTACATCTGCATCTTTATCCTGATCTGATGAGCTAAAGCAGCACAGCTTGCCATTTTTCATGGGATAACAAGTTGTTCCCGGGGTTATATGAGGGATCACATTTTCTTCCATAGTATCAAGCTTGATACAACACACCTTATCACCATTAACACCAACATCGTAGACTATTCCCTTATTGTCATAATCTTTCAGAACATGATTTTTTGAAATATCAAGCTGTGGAAGCTCTGTGACTGTCCCGTCTTTTTGTATCATAACAAACTCCCTTTGGTACTCACTTGATGCAAGGGCATATCCCACCTCATCCAAAAGCCTCGTAGTGGATATGCTTCTATCTTCCCGAGGCCTAATGACGGTTTTATTCCCGAGCTTATCATAAAAATCAGCCAGATCTGCCTCTTTTACCACATATTCAAGACTGTCTTCTATAGAGCAAATAAGCTCCTTGTCATCATATGTAAAATAAAAGTCCCCTTTGTAATAATCCACTATGCTATATATATGGTGTTGCATAGGAAACTCCCTTTAATTCCACACTCTTACCGGAGCCTTCATTAACAGCATAATAAATCTGTCCTTCCTTTTCCGAGTCATAACACGAACATATGACAACCTTATCGGAACAGGTAAGCATTTTCATCCGTTCATCTTTATCCACACCAAGGATCTCCGCTACCTTGTCTTCGTGGAACTCCCCTACTTTTTCGCCTTTCTCATTTACTGAGAATAATATGTGATCGGTGCAAATCGGAAAGAATTCCTCCCTGCTTGCTTCCTGCCCGGCAATTTCTTCCCCGGTTGTCGCTCCCACTGTAGCCATATCCTTATCCCGACCACATCCTGTACTTATTGATAAAATCAGCAAGATAATGCCTACGACTGTTGCTTTTTCCTTTTTCAAGATCACTTTTTCTTTTCTCCCAACGCTTGCAAACATATACAGATTATAATTTTTTATCATATCTCTTAGCAATCATAATATCTATACAATGCTTATGCGGTATGCCTCCACTGTTACAATCAAAAATCACTTCATCCATCCGGGATATTTCCCAGTCATGATAATACGTAAATATCTCACCTGATTTCCACGGATAGCGATTTACTTTTTTCTTCTTGTCATTCACTTCAATAAAAGGTTTATCTACAAAAACCTTTATCGCATTTAATCCTTCCTCGTTGGTGTGTTCTTTTAAGTGTTCAGTTATACCTGTTCTCAGCTCAGGTCTCATGTAGTCAAATACACCGCTGCTAAAGATAATGTCATAATTCTCTTTCAATCTGTAATCATTAAGATCCGCCTGAAAAAAATCTACATTCACGCCGAACTTTTCTGCCAGCCGCTTTCCCTTTTCTATGCCGTCGATTGACAGATCAAACGCTGTCACCTCATATCCGTTCCTTGCAAAGAACACAGCATCCTTTCCCTCTCCGCATCCTATATCAAGCACCTTCAGCGTTTTAACAGGAGGTTTCATCTTCATGATTTCATAGCAAGTTTCATTTGGTTGTATTCCCCAGTAATACTCATCTTCTTTGTATCTGTCATCATAATAACCGTGAGTTTTGAATTCATAACCAAGTAGCGCATCCGACGAAGTGTTCAGCACTCCTGCTATTATCGGCAACAATTCTATCTCCGGATAACTCACGCCTTTTTCCCACTTTGATACCGCCTGGAATGACACATGAAGTTTATCAGCAAGCGCCTGCTGTGTTAATCCAAGCTTTTTTCTTTTTGTCATAATCACATTTCCTATATTCATCTATTTTCTCCTCCATAATTGCATTATTGAATATAATCAAATCTGCACGCCTCCACAGCTAAATGCGTGTTTTCCAGACGCTTTTGTTAAATACATAATACTTCATGCACTCAGGATATCCTATAACTTATCTGTTTAGTTTAGCCAAGCATTTCTACCGGCAGTTGAAAAAATCTCGTTGAAGCACTTTTTCCTTGCGATATGACTTTTTCTTACAAATTCATTCTAAAAAGTCATGGATTCTCTTCTGTATCTTTATGATTTTCACTTTATGTATGACCTTTTTGAAAGTTTTGACTTTAAAAAGTCATGTCCTGACCCTCCATATCATTCCGATTATCGCTTTTTGCATGACTTTTTTGAGTATTATTTCTTAAAAAGTCATACCAATCTCTTTCCAAGCATTCCAATTATCACTTATTGCATGACTTTTTCGAATATTATTTCTAAAAAGGTCATGTCCACCTTCCTTAGCTTCTACATCCGCATTAATCCTATATATACCCCCATGCCAGTAACCACTTTCAAGAATATATCCCTCTCGCCAGCGCACAGTCCTCAGAATCAGCGCAGGGAGCCTTTTCTATAAACGAAGCAGACCTGTATGGCCATTTGGCATAGCCGGCCGGGCGATATCAGTTTGGAAATGCGAAGATTCGGACGAGCAAGATGATTTTCAAATTGAATAAAACCCGAAAATGCCGACTTCTCTGAGCAACGTCGAAAGGAGGCATTTTCGGGTTTTATGAAATTATGAAAATCACTGCGCAGACGAACACAAGCATTTCCAAACTGATACCGCCGGTCGGCTACGCCAAATAGCCATACAGGTCGTCCGCTATAAAAAGCCCCCGCGGGTGAATGAAATCTCCGCGAGGGCTCCACACAATACAATTATCTGCTGTTCCTGTTTTTGAAGTAAGCGAACAGACTCTGCAAAATTATGAAGAAGCACAAAAGCGCTGCCGTCATAATGTTACTCCAGCTTGATAAAAGCTTTCCGTTAGTTGTTACAAGCGTCGAAATCGTTCCGTTTATGAGAACACCAAAGAGCGTTCCTATAACATTTCCGACACCGCCTGTAAGAAGCGTTCCACCGATGACCGCTGATGCGATCGCATTCATCTCGAAACCGAGTGCCTGCTGAACAGAACCTGACATAGTGTTGAGGCAGTAACAGATTCCTCCGATAGAGCAAAGGAATGAGGAAAGCATGTAAGCCTTCATCTTTGTAGCCTTAACATTAAGTCCCATCATTGTAGCCGACTGCTGGTTTCCGCCAACCGCATACAGACTTCTTCCAAACTTTGTATATTTAAGTATGAAGAAAATAAGTGCCACAACCAAAAGTGCGATAACTACCGTAGGTCTGATAAAAGGAACTACCGTCTTGCCTTTTTTATTTACATATCCGAGAAACTTCGGAAGATTGATCTTGGCATTTGCCCATTTGTAAAACGTAGGATTCATCTGCTGTGTGATTGAAATCTGATCGGTACAGATAACCGCCGTCATACCTCTTGCAAAGAACATTCCCGCCATGGTAATGATAAACGGCTGAATCTTGAGGTAACCGATCAAAAATCCCTGTACAGCACCGAATACAAGTCCAATAACAAGTATAAGTATGATAAGCGGAATACAGGGCCACCCCTTAACGCCCATTCCGTAAGCAAGTATCATACAATCCATAGCTACAAGCGATCCTACGGAAATATCAATTCCGCCCGTAAGCATTACACATGTCATTCCGCATGCAACGCAGATAAGTCCCGCGTTGGTAATAAGTAGATTTAAAAAAGTCTGTACATGCGTAAATCCTTTAGCCGAGTAAACAACACATCCTGCCGCATACATCACAACAAAAAGGACTATGGTGATCAAAAGGAGCAGCGTGTTTCCGCTGAATTTCTTTAAACTCTTCATGCCTCCTGACCTCCTTCCGTCTTAAGTGCTTTTCTTTTTGCCTCAGTGTTTGCGATCCACTCTTTAAATGTAGGTGCCTGAACAACTACGATGATCACAACTATGATAGCCTTAACAACAGGCGCCTGATCGGTCGAAACACCCATAGCAAGAAGGGTTGTCGTGATAGCCTGAATTGTATATGCTCCAATTACCGAACCGGCAAGATTGAATTTACCTCCGCCAAGTGAGTTGCCACCGAGCGCTACCGCAAGGATGGCGTCAAGCTCGTAGTTAAGTCCTATGTTGTTTGAATCCGCGGAATAGATACGGCTACTTGCAACCATTCCGGCAATTCCTGCGCAAAGACCGCAGATCACATAGCAGACAAAGCATATCATCGCTGAATTTATACCGGAGATTCTGGCAGCTCTGCTGTTAATACCTGCAGACTGAACGTACAATCCAAGTGCAGTCTTTTTTAGCAGTAACATCACAACCGCTATAACAACGATCGTAACGAAGATAGCCGTCGGAATAGGACAGCCCGGTATGAAATTACCAAGGTACTTATAAGGCTCGTATCTGATGTATGTGATCTGGTTGTTACACATAAGAAGTCCGATGGCTCTCGCCGCTGTGAAAAGAATAAGTGTAGCAACCATAGGCTGGATCTTTAATTTAGCTACAAGTGCACCGTTCATTGCACCGCACAAACCGCCGAGGAAAATTCCGAAGAGGATTCCCACTCCCATCGGAACTGCAAGTTCTGTGGTCGAGTTAACGCCATATCCCGCAAGCATCATACAAGTTCCGCAAGCCGATAAACTCATAACAGAACCTACCGAGATATCAGTTCCTGCCGACACCGCAACTACAAGTGTCTGCCCCACTGCAAGAATCGCTATCTCACTTCCTCTGTTCAATATATCTATAAGTCTTCCATACAACACTCCATGTTGAATACCGATGCTAAAAAATGCCGGATTCTTTATCAAATTTATAAGAAGAACCAAAAGAAGGCAGAAGAAGGGCAAAAATAACTGCTGCTTCGTTAGTTTCTTTATTTTATCCATTACTTCTCACCTCCCGCAATCGCACTCATTACACTCTCCTGCGTCATCTCGCCGTCGATTTCCCCAACTTTTTCGCCGTCTCTCATAACGCACATTCTGGTGCAGGTACGAAGCATCTCTTCTATCTCAGATGAAATGAATACTACACTCATTCCCTCTTGAGCAAATTGCAAAATAAGCTTCTGGAACTCTGTCTTTGTTCCGATGTCGATACCTCTTGTCGGCTCATCGAGAATGAGGAAATCAGGATGAGTGCACAGCCATCTTGCAAGAATAACCTTCTGCTGATTTCCGCCCGAAAGCTGTGAAAGAGGTGTTTCTCTGCTCGCAGTCTTGATCTGAAGCATATCTATAAACTTGTCCGCAATCTCAATCTGTTTTGCTCTTGATACTTTCTTAAACATTCCGTTTCTTGCCTGAAGTGCAAGAATTATGTTATCTCTTACCGAAAGATCACCGATACATCCGTCGGCTTTTCTGTCATCGGGAAGATATGCCATGCCTTCCTTTATTGCGTCGATAGGTGCCTTTATATTGATCTCTTTTCCCTTCATGTACTCTTTACCGGTCTGAGCCTTGTCTGCACCGTAGATGCAGCGCACCATCTCGCTTCGACCGCTTCCCAAAAGACCTGTGACTCCGACTACTTCGCCCTTATGAATCTCAAAGTCAAAAGGCTTTACTGTTCCCTTATGGCTGAGTCCTTCGGCTTTAAGCATGATCTCGGGATTTATCTCAACATTACCCTCGGGTTTGATAGCCGCAAGATCGTCAAAATCCTTACCGAGCATGGCAGCTACCAGCTTAACTCTCGGAAGTTCGCTTATAGAATAATCTCCTACAAAGCTTCCGTTTCTCATAACCGTGATCCTGTCGCAGACTGCATAAACCTGCTCGAGGAAATGGGTAACGAATATGATTCCTACTCCTTTTGCCTTAAGATCTCTCATTACGTCAAAGAGCTTTTCAACCTCGTTATCATCAAGAGACGATGTCGGCTCATCGAGAATGAGTACCTTACATTCCATATCTACTGCTCTTGCGATAGCTATCATCTGCTGGATAGCAAGTGAGTAATTCTCCAAAGCCAGTGTCACATCGATAGATATGCCAAGGCTGTCCATTATCTCTTTTGCCCGCTTATTCATTGAACGCCAATCTACGGTACCGAACTTGGTAACAGGTTCGCGTCCGATGAAAAGATTTTCTGCAACAGAGAGGTTCGGACAAAGATTGACCTCCTGATAAACCGTTGCAATTCCTACTTTCTGTGCATCCTCTGTAGAGTGGTTAAAAACATTTCCTTCCACACCCTGCACGTAAACCTCGCCGGCATCACGCTCGTACACGCCCGTGAGACATTTTATGATGGTAGACTTTCCTGCGCCGTTTTCGCCCATCAGTGCGTGAATCTCGCCTTTATGAAGTGTAAGCTGTGCGTGATTGAGTGCTATGACACCGGGAAAGGCTTTCACTATGTCACGCATAACAATAAGTTCATTCTGCTCCATAAAATAATACCCTTCTCTTATTGAATAATTAGGGTAGTTCTCGCGAACTACCCTATAAGTTTTTCTATGATCAAATCTCTATAATCAGTACGCTTCATCAACAGTTGCTTTATCAACTACGATAAGGGGTTCTGTTACATCTTTGCCTGAATTGTTCTTGTAAGAAATATCCTTAAGAACATCCTCTGATACGAACCAAGGCTCATCCATGAATGTCTGCTTCTCAACTGTCTGTCCGCCCTGAAGAGCCTGTATTATCTTAAGGCAATCAGGTCCCTGAAGAGGATTGCACTGGAAGTCTGCGTTAATCTCTTTGTCGAGAACCTTCTGAAGACCTGCGGTACAAGCATCGAATGAGATAACGATTACATCGCCGTCAACACCGTATGAAACACCTGCTGCCTTCATTGCATCAATAGCACCGAATGCTTCGTTATCGTTCTGGCAGATAACAACGTTGAACTTGCCTGCATATGACTTGCAGTAAGACTCCATAACCTTCTGTCCGCCTTCCTGTGTGAAGTCACCTGTCTGTGAATCAAGAAGCTTCCATCCTTCTGAATCTACGAACTGATGGAATCCCTTTGTACGTCCGATCTCAGCTGAAGAACCTGTTGTACCTGTGATCTCAAGGATATTAAGTTCTTTGATGCCCTTTGCCTCTGCGTAAGCCTTAAGCCATGCACCTGCTGCAAGACCTTCGTTTGTGAACTCAGAGCCTACCCATGAAACATATTTATCTGAATCATCGATCGTACGGTCAATTACTATAACAGGAATGCCTGCATCATCAGCCTCTGTAAGTACTGTATCCCAACCTGTTGATACGATAGGGTCGATAACGATGTAATCAACGTCCTGCTCGATAAAGTTACGAACTGCCTCAAGCTGTGCTGCCGAATCGTTATCACAATCTACAAACTGAAGATCGATGCCGTTCTCACTGGAAAGAGCTGCCTTAACTGAATTTGTTGAAGCTGTACGCCAATCTGACTCGTGTCCAACCTGTGCAAATCCGACTGTTATTGACTCTCCGTCTGCTGCCGGTGCTGCTCCGGTATCATCGGCTGTATCTGCCGTTGCTTCCGTTGCATCTGTAGCATCGGGAGCTGCCGTTGTATCTGCTGCGCCTGATCCGCCGCATCCTACAAGCATCGAAATTGACATTGCTGTAGCCATAATAGTTGCCAATACTTTCTTCTTCATACTTTGTACCCTCCATTTACGATATATATAATGGTTTCATATACACATTGTACCCATAACAAGGGTCGCTTCATAGAATTAAGATGCAACATGCACAAGTTTCTATATTTTGACAATACAAATTCAAATGTTATACTTTTATAAAAAGTACAAATTCTTAATATATTGCTATACAGAAATTTTTTGGTTGAATTTCTTTGTATTAAGATGGATTTTTTTGGCAGAACGCTTAAATTTATCTTGAAAATTATCTGATAATTTTAATAAGCAAGCAGAATTTTATGTTGAATATTTTTCATATTACCAAGAAGACAAATTTTTTTACCCGAATTTATTAAATATTTAGAGGAAAAAAATGACTAAGGCAGAAAATATTACTCAAAAAATAAAAGCAGATATATCCGAACGATTGGTATCGGGAAACATGTCCCTTCCGACGGAAAAAGAACTCTGTGATAAATACTCATGCAGCAGACATACCATACGCAAGGTAATGGCTGAGCTAAAAGAAGAAAAGCTCATAACCTCACGCCAGGGAAGCGGATACCGCCTTACAGGGCTAAATCCAAACCCTAGAAGAAATCAGATCTGCCTTCTTCTTACGCGTCCCGACGATTACATATACCCCACGCTTATCTACGACATAGAAAGAAATCTTTCTTCAGCAGCTGATATCCCCGTGTCTGTCTCTGTATTTGAAACACATGCCGACTTCTACAAGGAAAGCGTTATTTTAAAAGATCTTCTCAAAAACCCGCCGCTTGCGATTCTCTCCGAGTGCTTCTCACTTATGGCCAACCCAAACTCAGGCCTTTACAAGATGCTTGAAGAAAAAGGCTGCGCCGTCATCTTCCTCTACGGCACTTACAGAAATATGGAAAGCTTCCCTTCCGTCACGGAAGGAACATACGACGCCGCATACAGCCTAGTCTCACACCTTCACTCAACCGGATCTGTTAAAATCTCCGGCATATTTAGAAACGGCAATCCTCAGGAATCTTCCATGCTCTACGGATTCATCTCAGCACTCAGAGACTTAGGTTTACCTTTTGACAAGAGCAGATATATCATTGAAGGCGAACCACAATCTGATATTGCTGAGCTTTGCGAAACAAGCGATGCCCTGATATTTGGAAGCGATGAATATGCTTATCCGTATGTAAAACAGTTGAGAAATATGAACCTGATAAATAACGGCGATAAAAAAATATACAGCTTTGATAACAGCTATCTTTCACAAGTAAACTCTTTTCGCATAAAAAGCTTTGGACACCCCAGAAGTCCACTCGCGCCTGCAATAGCAGAAAAGATCGTATCAATAATAAAAGGACAACCAAAAATTTCGATTGTCCTTCCTTATCAGCTGTTCTGATTTCTGTACTCCTTGGGAGACATTCCGTACGTCTTCCTGAATACAAAACTGAAATAATGTGAATCCTTATATCCCACAGCAGCCGCAACATCGGCCGTGTGCATTCTCTTTTTTACAAGAAGTTCTCTTGCTTTATCAAGACGCTTTGCGGTAAGGAACTTCACAAACGTCGTATCCATCTCCTTACTGAATATCGCGCTGAGATAACTGCTGTTTACAGAAAGTGCCTCCGCAACATCACTTAGCGAGCAACTCTCATTCATGTAATTTTCATCTATATATGCTATCGCATCGCTTATAAGCTTATTTCCACGCTTATCAGTCGGTTCATCTTCAATCTCGACAGGAGCATCCTTTATCAATGACTCATATTTTGCAGCAATCTCTTCCGTAAGGATATGCGTATCCTGAACAAAAAATCTGCAGGCAAATGCATGGTTTACAGCGTTAAAACACTTTTCAAGCGCGCTGAATCTCTCAACGGCCTCGCCCGCCGAAGCGTACCATTCTATTTTGTCATCTTTGCCCCCGCAGATCTCCGTGATCTTGGAAATACCTCTGTCAACATAATCTGCGACGATATCTTTTTCCCCCTTAACAACGACTATATAAGTGTTCAGAGACCATCTCGACAAAATATACGCAGGAAACCTGATGAAATAACTCATAAGCTCCTCAAGCGCTTTGCAATACTCGACAGAGCCAATCTCTTCAATAGGCTTCTCTTTATCTTTTATGGAAAAAAGAATCAGACTGAACGCGGAAGCCGTGATATCAAGCGATAGTTTCCCCGCTTCAACATAAATATCTTTTACCGGCATTCTTCCCGTCAGAACCTTCTCAAAAAATTCCCTTCTCTGAAGCTGCTCGTACTCCTGCGTTTCCATCTGATACTGCAAAAGATACCCTTGCTGAGTGCGCTCTTTCTCTATCTTCTCTTTTACGCTGTCAAGAACCTCTTTCATTCCCGACTTCGTTATCGGCTTTGAGATGTACTGATCCACGCCCTCTTTGATAGCTCTTTTCGCATACTCAAAATCATCGTATCCGCTCATGATGATAATGCGCATCGATGGGAACTCTTTTTTCACGATATGACTGAGTGACAGGCCGTCCATAAACGGCATCTTAATATCCGTGATAAGAACATCCGGCGCCGTTTTCCTTATAAGCGGCAGCGCCATCTCTCCGTCTCCTGCTTCCCCAACAAAGTTAAACCCGTATTCCTTCCATGGAATGTTGTTTCGGAGGCTCTCCCTTACAACACTTTCATCCTCCACAAGAAAAACCTTCAGCATAGTAACCCCTTCCCATTATTTCATACTACAATTACTACCTAATAATTCCTGTCTTCGATGTACTCATCGACATTTTCTTTTGTAAATACCTTCTCTTCCATGTAATAGGTCTTTTTTATTTCTTTTCCCGCTTCAAGACCATTTATAATCTGCGCAAGAAGCTCTCCCGAATTGGGATTGCACTCTACATCGACATTTATAACACCTTCTTTGACAAGTTCCAGCGCTTTCCTTGTTCCGTCAAAAGATATCAGGATAGGATCTCCTGCGCCGCCTGTCTTAACCCCTGCTTCATTCAAAGCTTCAATGGCTCCGAAAGCCATATCATCATTTTGACATACTATCACGTCTATGTCATCAAACTCTCTAAGGAGCCTTGCCATGGTCTCCTTTCCCTTGGTCTGAGTAAATTCTCCTTTTGCGGATGCAATCATTTTCCAGTTCATGTTTCTTGCCGCAATGGCGCCAAAACCTCTGGCTCTGCCTTCCTGCGCGGAAGATCCGCTTGTACCCTCAATTACAACGATATTGATGTCGTCCTCGCTTTTACCCTGTTTCTCAAGATGCTCTTCCAGCCATTTCCCTGCCGATGCCCCTTCAGCGTACATATCCTCCCCAATAAAAGACGTGTACATTGATTCATCATTTACGGAAATATTTCTGTCGAGCAGGATAACAGGTATCCCTGCATCTCTTGCTTCTGTAAGAACAACATCCCATCCCTCCTGAATCACGGGACATATAACTATATAGTCAACTCTTTGAGATATAAAACTTCTGACCGCCTTAAACTGCTTTTCCTGCTTCTGTCTTGCATTGTCATAAATGAGAAAAAAGCCGTTATTCGTAGAAAGCGCCGCCTTCACTGATTCGGTATTCGCACTTCTCCATGTCGATTCGCTTCCAAGCTGCGAAAATCCTACACTTATAAGCGCATCATCAGACATCGTCTCAATACCGCTGTCTCCCGACGTGACATCATATACAGAAAATCCGGTAAACGGCCCGCACCCCGTTATCGCTACCGCGACCGCCGTCAAAAGAGCTGCGATCTTAGATTTCTTTATCAGCATCCTTATCCTCTTCGTTATCGAACAAAATTGCCGGAAGCACCACTGATACCGTGGTTCCTTTTCCAAGTTCCGATTCTATTGAAATTCCATATCTGTCGCCGAAATTCATCTTGATCCTTTCGTTGACGTTTGCCATGCCAAATCCCGTGTCGGTATCTTTTGCAGGTTTGTTCAGCTCTTTTCTGATATGGTCAAGTGCCTCTTCATCCATTCCGACTCCGTCATCACTTACTTCAAATCTAATGAGCTCGTCCTCTATTCTGCCTGTTATCCTTATAAGTCCCGAACCTCTCTTGTTCTTGATGCCATGGTACAATGCATTCTCAACAAGCGGCTGAAGCGTCATCTTTAGGATCTTATAATTGTTTAAACTGTCATCAATATCTATATAATAACACAGTATGTCGGAATACCTCACGCTCTGAATCTCAAGATAACTTCGGATGTGCTGGGCTTCTTCCCTTATGGTTATCCACTCTTTTCCGTGGCTTAAAGATATCCTGAAGAACTTGGACAGAGAAACAACCATGTCTTCGGCTTCCTGGCTTTTTCCGTCTTCGATAAGCCAGACTATAGTATCAAGCGTATTGTATAAAAAGTGAGGATTGATCTGCTCCTGAAGAAGTCTTGCCTCCGCCATTCGCATTTTCTTTTCATCCTCTCTTATCTGTTCCATCTGTACCTCAAGATGCGCCGCCATGTCATCTACGCTCTCGGAAAGAAGCGTTATCTCATCCTCGAGATTAAAAGACGTTCTTACAGAAAAGTTTCCTTCCGCAATTTCCTTGGTCGCAGAACTAAGCGCATCGATAGGCTGAACAATGCTTCTTGCAATCTTATCCGTTGTAAGGACGGTGCACAGTATTCCAAGGAGAAGAAGGACTCCCAGAAGTACAAGAAGATCTTCCATCTCTTTTAACAGGCCTTTGTTTATGACTTCAATGGTCTTGGTCTGATAATAGATGTAGTACTGAATATTGTCCTGAATAAGCTCTGTCAGCGAATATATGTTGGAATCAAGCATCTCGACATCTTCATCGTAATTGCCGCCCGCTTCTACACTTTTCCTGATATCGCCGAGCCTGTTCTCCAAAGTGTCAACGTTTCTTAAAAGAGTCTCAAGCCATGTTCTACTGTTAACCTCGGTAGTGATTGTCTTAAGCTCCGTAAAGTCCTTACGGATATTCGCAACAAGCACATAAGGATCAGTCTCATCTCCGCTTCCAAACGCATCTCTTCCAACGATTATCCTGTACACACTCTCATCCATCTGCTCCTTAAAAGTCAGATTGTAACTGTTCGCAACAGTCAGATTACTTACGATTGTGTTGTAGGCATCGGAGTAATTTGTAAGCGAAAAAATCATGTACAGAATGATCAGCACGAATGGCACGGTTATCATTGCCGCCAATATGATCAGCCTTCTTTTGAGAGGCTTCTTAACTCGTGTTTTATTGATATCGGGCTTATTTTTCATACTAAATTCAGTATACTTGTCAGGGATGGGCCGGTCAATGAAGAGTGTATCGTCATGTTACGTATTTATGCATACAAATAAACTAATATTCATTTTTTGTTCTTTTCTCATTCACTTTTATGTAACAGTGTGTTATCGTATTAACGTGATTAGCTAATCCACGCATGCAGTACAAAACATTATAATCAGGCAGAAAGGCAAACTTTATGAAAAAGAGAAATTCATTAGTTATACCATGCATTTTTAGTGCATTATTATTCACTGCAGCAACATCCGTTTTTTCCTTAAATATCAAAGCAGAAGGACAGTCATCCAATGTCATCGAGGTTAATAACGATGAAGAAAAAGCTATATCAAAAGCTCTTGAAAGCGCTCAAAGCGGAGATACGATCATAATTCACGCAGGTGAATATAAAGATCAGATTCGTATCACCACTTCCGATCTGACTATCAAAGCAGACGAAGGCGCCGTCCTTACAGAAGAAGGCATGGACCTTGAAGACAAATCCCTAAATTTATCCGACACAATGGTTTATATCGAAGCCGATGATGTATCAATAAGCGGTCTTGAAATAACAGGCCTTAAACACAGTAACAAAAAATCCGGCATCGTTCCGAAAGGAATCTATGTAGCACCCGGTTCCGACAATGTCAGCATAGTTAATTGCACGGTACACGACATGGGAATCGGAAAATATGATTCAAAGTTCAACAAAGATACCGACAGATATAATGCACACGGCATACTTGCGGAAGCTACACCGGATAATCCGATAACCAATCTCAAGATAAAAAAATGCACACTTTATAATCTCAAAGTGGGAAACAGCGAAACACTTGTAGTAAACGGAAATGTAGATAATTTCGAGATTTCAGGCAACTACATTTATAACTGCGACAACATCGGCATTGATGCGATCGGTTTCGAACAGACAAAAAAGGAAGATCCTGCTGAAACAGTCGAGCTTGATCGTGCCCGTAACGGAAGAATTTATGAGAACATCGTAAAGAACATTTCTTCAAAAGGAAATGTCACATATGAAGGCGATAAATGCGCTGCCGGAATATATGTTGACGGCGGACGAGGCATCAGAGTTTTCGATAACTATGTTTCAAACTGTGACATAGGAATCGAAGTTGCAACCGAGCATAAAGACAGAACTGTAACAGGTATAATAGTTACCAATAATACCCTTATCAAAAATGATGCCCTTGCAGGCATTGTTATCGGCGGCTCGGATATAGACGAAAACGGTTTTGCAGAAAGCTGCGTTTTCATGAATAACACAGTATATAATACCGAAAACAGTTGTGTAGCCATTCAGCTTGCCAAAGATCCCGATAATGTAATAAAAAACAACCTCTTTATAGCAGACCGCGATGCCGAGGTATACTACGAGGATGAAGAATCTTACGGTAAATTAGGTGAAGGTGTCGGAAACTCAATCGTCGACAATATGTTTAATCAGGATATTTCCGAAGATTATCCTAAGGTAATGAAAGAAAATAAAACATTTAAATTCAAGAATATCTCCGTTCCTTCCAAAGACACGAAGGATACCAATGTTGTTGTAACAGTTAAGTCTCCCGAAGCCATTAAGGGGTACGGCTCAACAGGTACACAGATTAAATAATCATGTCAAAGCATAAAAAGGCTCAATGCAGTACACAACTGCATTGAGCCTTAAAATCATATCCGATCAATTTTCGCCATTTTTTTCATTATATTCCTGAATAGTTGAATAAACATCAATACGCGCCTTCATATCTTCGGGCATTCCGACAAACATCGAACCATAGTGGAATGTATCTCCGTTCTTCGATGCTCTTACGATCTGAATGAATACGTGAAGGACTTCTTTTGTCCATATAGTAAGGTTAGCTTCGTAGTTAGCACCGATTGTAAGCTGCTTGTTTGTTGAGAATCCAACACCGTCCCTTGATGCATCGGTAATTGTGATCTCTACTGTTTCGAAGCTCTCACCGCCAATTTCCTTAAGAAGTATTTCGCCTGCCAAATCCAGTCTCTTGGTTCTTCTTCTATTATCCATTATAAAACCCCCGATAAAAAGTGTTACTATTATAATACCTTATTAGAAAAAAATAGCAACTACTTTACACTATTTCGGCCATTATTACTTCTCAAGTTCCGCAAAAGAAACTGTAAATTCTTCCAGATCGTCGAGTCGTAACATAATTCCGCCCTTTAGTTCTTTCTCATCAGGCTCGGCACATCCGCCGTCAATGTCTATAACGTTCTCTTCCCGATACGATGAAAGCGGGCGAGCACATTTATCATCTCCGAGATAAAAAGCTGGCACGTGACCGATGACAAATACCCACGGTTTGCATGCGATATAGTCATCAATGCTCTTATATATATCCTCCCTAAACGGCGAATACCAAACAATGTAACGCGCAACATCGGGATCAATATCTTTATAAGGTGTATCGATAATTTCTTTTACAAAAGCGGTATGTGTGAGGAAAAATGTAGTTCCGTTCACTTCAACTTTTGTTGAAACAGGACAGGAATTAAGCCATTTAAGAAGCTCTTTTCTCTCCTTCTTTCTAAGAAGCCTGTATCTGTGATAAGTTATGGCGCCGCCGTTCTGAAAAAGCCAGTTGATTTCTCTTCTTCCTTGGAATTTATTGAGATTGGGAGTGACACTTCCGTCTGAAGCAGCCACATGCAACATCATTGTCTCATGATTTCCCAAAAGGAAATGCATGTTATGAGCATTCATTACATGTCTTAATATCTTTATGCCGTCAGGTCCGCGGTCAATCGCATCTCCAAGCATATATAGTTTGTCAGCGCCCGAAAATTTTACTTTTTCGAGCAGTTTTAAAAATAATCTGTATTGACCGTGAAGATCTGATATTACGTAAGTTGCCACGCTGTCTTACTCCATCCTGTCAGTTATAAAGCATGCATCACCGAAGGAAAAGAATCTGTATCTTTCCTTTATTGCTTCTTCGTATGCCGCCAGAATATTCTCTCTTCCCGCAAGCGCTGCAACAAGCATTACAAGCGTAGACTCCGGAAGATGGAAATTGGTTATAAGGCAGTCAAGAACCTTGAACTTGTAGCCCGGATAAATAAATATCGATGTATCTCCGCTACACTCGGATAGTCTGCCGTTTTCGTCAGCTGCGCTCTCTATAGTCCTGCAGCTCGTAGTTCCGACACAGATAATTCTGTGCCCGTTTTCTTTTGCCCTGTTTATCTTCTCTGCTGCCTCTGCGGTAACCTGGTACCACTCGGTGTGCATGTGATGTTCCTTGACATTGGTCACCTTAACGGGTCTGAATGTTCCAAGTCCCACATGAAGAGTTACAAAGGCCATGTCTATGCCCTTATCGGAGATCTTTTTAAGAAGCTCATCCGTAAAATGAAGGCCCGCTGTCGGTGCTGCCGCGGAGCCTTCGTATTTGGCATAGATTGTCTGATACATGTTCTTATCTTTGAGTTTATGTGTGATATAAGGAGGAAGAGGCATCTCACCGAGTCTGTCGAGAACTTCTTCCCAGATTCCTTCATAGTAGAACTTAACGAGTCTGTTGCCGTCTTCCACTATATCAAGGATCTCTGCGGTAAGTATTCCTCCGCCAAAAGAAACTCTTGCACCGGGACGAAGTTTCTTGCCCGGTTTAACCAAGGTTTCCCAGATATCATTTTCTTTTCTCTTAAGAAGAAGGATCTCAACCGCCGCACCTGTTCCCTCCTTTTCGCCAAGGAGCCTTGCGGGTATAACCTTGGTGTTATTAAGAACAAGGCAGTCGCCGGGATCAAGATAATCAATGATATCACTGAATATCTTATGCTGCGTCTTTCCTGTCTCTTTGTCTATCACAAGGAGCCTGCACTCATCTCTTTTCTCAAGAGGATCCTGCGCTATGAGCTCCTGCGGCAGATCAAAGAAGTAATCTGCGGTTGATAATCCAATCTGTGTTGTTTCTGACATAATATCTTACTTTCTAAAAAGAACGTTTTTATTCATTGCAAAAATCCATGTTCTCAAGGAATGCGATATATCCTCTGAGAGACTCATAGAGATCTGCCTTACTGATCACTTCGCATGGTGAGTGCATGTTAAGAACGGCAACTCCCGAATCGATAACATTCATGCCATATTCTGCAAGAATATATGCGATAGTTCCGCCGCCACCTGCATCTACCTTACCAAGCTCTGCAGTCTGGAACAATACGTTCGCATCGTCATATACCTTTCTTACTGCTGCAATGTACTCTGCATTTGCATCGTTTGAAGCATATTTTCCTCTTGAACCCGTATACTTGTTAAACACAGGGCCAAAGCCAAGATATGCAGTATTCTTCTTCTCAAAAACAGAAGCATAGCAAGGATCAAATGCTGCACTTACATCAGATGAAAGCATACTTGAATTTGCAAGGCATCTTCTGAATACAAGTTCATCGTATTTTCCGTTTACAAGAGCAACAATCTCCGCAACGGCATTTTCAAAGAACCTTGACTTCATACCTGTAGCACCGGCACTGCCTATCTCTTCTTTATCAACGAGAATGCAGCATCCTGTTCTCTTAAGGTCTCCTGCCTCAAGAAGAGCTACTGCAGAAGGATATGCACATACTCTGTCATCGTGTCCGTAGCCAAGCACCATGGATCTGTCAAAACCTGCATCTCTGCTCTTTCCTGCAGGCACTATCTCAAGTTCTGCAGATAAGAAATCTTCTTCTTCGATTCCGTACAGATCGTATAAAAGTGCAACGATTCCTCTTCTTACAGCACCTGAGAGCTTGCCGGCCTCAGCTTTTTCTTCTTTCTCTGCCTTAACGGCGTACTGCTCGCCCTCTGTAAGCTTAGAATCATCTTTTTTATCTTCAGACTTCTCTTTTCCCTCGATAACAAAGGGTCTGTTTCCTATAACAAGATCAAGGGCTTCGCCTTCAATTACGCTTGAAGCCTTCTTGCCCATCTGCTCGCTTGCAAGATGAACGAGAATATCTGAAATGAAGAATACCGGATCGTCCTCATCTTCACCGACATTTAAGATAACTGTCGTACCGTCTTTTTTAGCCACAACTCCATGAAGAGCAAGGGGGATGGTCACGAACTGATACTTCTTGATACCGCCGTAATAATGGGTATCAAGATAAGCAAGTCCGTTATCCTCATACAAAGGATTCTGCTTAACATCGAGTCTCGGAGAATCAATGTGTGCTCCGAGGATGTTAAGTCCTTTTTCCAAAGGCTCAGAACCTATCTTAAACATAACGATGGATTTATTCATCCACACGGAATAAACCTTATCTCCCTTTTTAAGCTTGGTATTTTCCTTTACAAGCTTGTTAAGCTCTCTATAGCCCTCAGCCTCAATCTCATTTACGATCGTGTCGATTGCCTCGCGTTCAGTCTTGGAATTATCAAGGAACTTTTTGTACTTCTCTGCAAACTTATCACATTCCTTGAGCTGTGTACGGTTATAAGTTGTCCATACATTCTTCTTATTCATATTGTGTACCTCTTAAATAAATCTTTTTCTTATGAACGAAGTTCTATGCCAAGATCCTGTAAGCCCTTAAGTATTTTCTTCATTGCTGAATTGATCTCATCGTCTTCCATTGTCTTTTCTTTATCTCTGAACAAAAGAGAATAAGCCATAGACTTGAATCCCTCTTTGATCTGTGAACCTTCGTAAATGTCAAAGAGTGTTAATTCTTCAAGCTTCTTGCCGCCACGCTGACGGATCATCTTCTCGATATCACCCGCAAGAACGTTCTTTGGCACTACCATTGAGATGTCTCTTGTAACTGCAGGGAACTTGGCAATTCCTGTATATATTGTATCAAATTTAGCGTACTTAACAACCTCAGGCATATCGATCACGGCAACATAAACTCTTGTATCGATGTCATAGTTATCGCATACGGCAGGGTGAACTTCACCGAGATAACCGATAACTTCGCCGTCGTAAATGACATTTGCCTGTCTTCCGGGATGAAGGAATGACTTACCTGCGTTAGGGTCGTATTCAACCTTATCAAGCATGTTTACGCTGTCGAGAAGCTCTTCGATAACACCCTTCATGCTGTAGAAATCGCCATCTCCGTAAAATCCGAGTGTGAGCTGCATTCTCTCATCGGGAAGCTCTGTAAGAGGAAGGCTCTTTGCCACATAGATGTTACCCATTTCATAGAGGCGAACGTCCTTGTTTCTGCGGTTGTAGTTGGTTGCAAGGCTTGTAAGCATTCCGTTTAAGGAAATTGTTCTCATTATTGAGAAATCTTCTCCTAAAGGATTTGAAATCTTGATAGCCTTTCTTTCAACTGCGTCTTCGGGTAAAAGAAGCTTATCAAATACCTTGGGGCTCTCGAATGAATATGTATATCCCTGTGAGAATCCGCAGAACTGTGCTACTTCTCTTGCCTTCTTCTCAACTCTCATCTTGAATGAGATACCGCCTGTTGTAGCGCTTGTCTTGGGAAGAGTTGTAGGAATCTTGTCATATCCTGAGAATCTTGCAATCTCTTCTGCGATATCGCACATCTGGTTGAGGTCCTGACGGAAAGAAGGAATGATAACTTCATCAGTCTTCTTGTCATACTCAACTTCTTCTCTCTTAAGAATCTCTATCATCTCATCCTTGGAAATATCTGTTCCGAGGAGGTTGTTGATCTTATCGGCTTCAAGCGCAAATCTCTTTAAAGGCTTGATGGGAAGTCCTACCTGAACTACGCCGGGAACAACCTTACCACATCCAAGCTCGTTGATAAGCTGGCAAGCACGATTGATAGCATCAAGTGCATTTGCAGGATCAAGTCCTTTCTCAAAGAATCCTGAAGCGTCTGTACGAAGTCCGACTCTCTTAGCAGACTTTCTGATATTAGGTCCGTTAAATGTAGCAGCCTCGAAAAGAACTGTCTTAACATCGTCAGTGATCATGGAGTTCTCACCGCCCATGATACCTGCAAGTCCTACTTCCTTCTCAGCATCGCAGATCATAAGAACTTCGCTGTCGAGCTTTCTCTCCTGTCCGTCAAGAGTTACGAAAGTCTCGCCATCCTTAGCTCTTTTAACAACAATCTTGTTTCCTGCGATTGTAGAAAGATCGTATGCGTGCATAGGCTGACCGTATTCCATCATTACATAGTTTGTGATATCTACGAGGTTGTTGATAGGTCTGATTCCTACGCTTGAAAGTCTTCTCTGCATCCATTCGGGTGAAGGTGCGATCTTTATATCTGTAGCAACCCTTACGCAGTAATTTGTGCAAAGATCTGTATCCTTAATCTCAACGTCGATAAAATCCTTTACGTTTCCTTTTCCGTCTTCCTTAACCTTAACTACGGGAGCCTTGAAAGGAAGTTTGTATGTAGCGGCAGCTTCTCTTGCAAGACCGAGAATACTGTAGCAATCCACACGGTTAGATGTAACTTCAAATTCAAATACTGTGTCATGGAGCCCCAATACCTCAACGGCATCAGCGCCAACCTTTGTATCTTCAGGGAAGATATAAAGTCCGTCTTCGGGAGCCTCGGGATAAAAATCCTTTGTTGAGCCAAGTTCCTCGATTGAGCACATCATACCTGCACTCGGAACACCACGGAGCTTGCCTGCCTTGATCTTGATTCCCTCTGCGGGATTCGGGCTTCCGTCATGACCTCCGGCAACACGTCCACCGTCAAGAACAACGGGCACCTTATCGCCTTCCTTCATATTCTTTGCACCTGTAACGATCTGAATTGTCTCCTTGCCAATATCAACCTGGCAGATAACGAGCTTATCTGCATCGGGATGCTGCTCGATTGTCTTGATCTGGCCGACAACAATCTTATCAAGATTCTTATCAAGTGCTGTATATGTTTCAGTCTTTGTTCCGGAAAGTGTCATATCATCGAAGAATTCCTGATCGGTGCATGAAAGATCCGGCACATATGCTTTAATCCATGATTTTGATGAATTCATATTTTTTCTCCTATTTATGTAAAAAAGATAATCGATATATTTGTTGCTGCGCTGTTTTAGCGATATACGGATTGTTCCGCTTCGCCAGAGCTTAGAACTGGTTTAAAAACCTTATATCATTCTCATAAAGAAGGCGCATATCATCGATCTCATATTTCAAAAGTGCGATTCTCTCAAGTCCTACACCGAATGCAAAACCTGTGTACTCGTTAGGGTCGATTCCGCTCATCTCAAGAACGTGAGGATGTACCATTCCGCATCCGAGGATCTCGATCCAGCCCTCGCCCTTGCAGAAACGGCATCCCTTTCCGCCGCACTTAAAGCAGCTTACGTCCATCTCGGCAGAAGGCTCTGTGAACGGGAAGTGATGAGGTCTGAACTTTGTCTTTGTCTCAGGTCCGAAGAGCTGTTTTGCAAACTCTGCAAGAGTTCCCTTAAGATCTGCAAATGTAACGTTCTTGTCGATAACAAGTCCTTCAACCTGGTGGAATGAAGGTGAGTGTGTAGCATCAACTTCATCTGCACGGAATACTCTTCCGGGAGCGATCATCTTAATAGGGAGCTTGCCCTTTTCCATCTCATGCACCTGTGTTGAAGATGTCTGAGTTCTAAGGAGAAGGTCTCCGTTAATATAGAAAGTATCCTGCTCGTCCTTTGCGGGATGATCTGCGGGAATGTTAAGAGCTTCGAAGTTGTAATAATCCTTCTCAACTTCAGGTCCTTCAACCACTTCATATCCCATTCCGGTAAAGATTCTCTCTACCTCGTCAAGAGCAATTGTATTTGGATGACAGTGTCCAACTTTGTTCTTCTTTGCGGGAAGTGTTACGTCGATGACTTCAGCTTTGAGCTTGGCATCTCTAACGGCAGCTTCCATTTTGTTCTTGGTCTCTTCAAGAACTTTCTCGATTGCCTCTCTTGTCTCGTTTACAAGCTGACCAACTTTTGGTCTGTCCTCGGGAGCAACGTCCTTCATGCTCTTTAAGATGCTTGTAAGTTCACCCTTTTTACCAAGGAAGTTGACTCTGATCTCATTTAATTTCTCGAGTCCGTCAGATCCTTTTATCTGCTTCAGGGCTTCTTCACGGATTTTGTCCAGCTGTTCACTAATCATTTTTTTCCTCCTAATTGTAATATCTGGCTTCAGTATTGGGATATGTACTAAACTCGAAAGAACCTCGTTAAGTACATCCCCATGGCTCGCACTAAGCTCGACAATACCTCGCTAAGTGCTCTGCTCAAAATAATAAATCCCATGTGCTAAACCTTAACACATGGGACGAATTTATCGCGGTACCACCCAAGTTCCCGTCATATATAATTATGTACGGACACTCATTATATCTGTAACGTAGACAACACGGTCCAACCTACAAGCATACTAAACAGATAGCCTTCAGAAGGACTGCTCCGGTGCGAATGTTCCGTATATACCCGTAGTAGGAAGCTTACAGCCGATGACTTCCATTCTCTGAACCATGTAGCATAACATCTTGGGCGTAGCCCACACCTTCATAGCATTTATTCTTTATTCAACACCTTATTGTATTTGGCGATGGCGTATTTGTCAAGACTTGCTCATTTTAACAATAAGTTCCATCTTCTTCTCGCGCCTTAGCTGCTTAATATGCCACTCTCTGCTCATGGCTTCTTCCTTTGTATCAAACTCCTCGAAATACACGAGTTTAACGGGAAGCCTTGTCTTGGTATATTTGGCGCCCTTTCCGGCGTTATGATCTTTTATTCTCTTATCAAGATCATTTGTCCAGCCACAATATAAAGAGCCGTCGGCGCATTCAACAATATATGTATAATTCATCTCTATTTTCCCAAATGAATTCATCCAAAGAATATCTCAAGCCCTATTCCTATCAGAATAAGTCCGCCGATGATCTTCGCATTTCCCGCAAGCTTCGTTCCGAATTTAATTCCGAGCTTAAGTCCCGCGTAGCATACGATCCAGGTAACCGCGCCGATTATTGCAACGCATACAAGAACCATAAGAACGCCGTACTGTGAGATTGTAAATCCAACTGAAAGAGCATCAATCGATGTAGCTATGCCCTGGATCATAAGTGTTTTATTGGATAATGTCTTGGAAAAAGAGCCGTTTTCTTTATTAAGACACTCAGTTTCTTTACATGTATCGCAATTCTTTCCGCTGTAGCACTTTCTTTCGCGGCATCCCTCAATCAGCATCTTTCCACCTATGAATGCAAGTAAAAAGAGTGCTATCCACGGTATAAGCGCATTTAAGCCGTTAAATATATTTGCGGCATTGTGCACCAGAAACCATCCTATAAACGGCATAATAAACTGAAAAACCGCATACACGCCGGATATTTCCAGCCTCCTTTTTCTGTTCATTTTGGTGTCGGCAAATCCATTTGCCAGTGACACAGAAAAAGCGTCCATGGCGAGCCCTAGTCCCAACATAACGCTGTTTACAAAAAATAATATTGTATTTGCCATAATTATCTCCGACAGAATAGTATTTTTATATAATATCAAACCTAAGTCGTAGTAGCAACAATATAGGCAAAACATCTAAAGATAATGTTTCCTAAAAAACGCAAAAAAATTGAAGGCAAGCATCCATTAAACTAATGAACACTCGCCCTCATGTCTGGTTTTCCAATGGTCTGTCCTCTCTTTTTAATTTTATTTATATCAAATCACTTCCTGCAACGGCACCTCGACATCCCTCGGCACATGTGAAGCATCGCCACCCTAGCTGTGGATGTCAGCCGTTCCGATAACCATCCGTTCTCCTTTGGTGAAGCTTAAGCCACCTCAGATACTTAGGTTTTATCTCTTAAGTGATTGTAACTATAATATACCATCCTCCTATAGTTTTGTCAATCATCTTTTTATAATTGTTTTTATATTCAGACAATTCAAACAATTCCCATGAATTCGCATAAACAATTTGACCCTTAATTAATTTGATACAAAAAGGTTATTATTGTATGATATTAAAGTATTAATCACAGCAAAAAAGGGGACACTATGGGAGAATATATTATTAGCACTTGCTCCACTGCAGATCTTTCGCGTGAGCATTTTGATAAAAGAGACATTAAATACGTTTACTTTCACTTTGAAATAGACGGAAAAGATTATCCGGACGATCTCGGAGATTCAATTCCTTTCAAGAAATTCTACGAAATGATGGCTCAGGGCGCCATGACAAGAACATCTCAGGTAAGTATCGGAGAATATGTAGACTTCTTCGAGCCTTTCCTTAAGGAAGGTAAGGACATCCTTCATCTTGCACTCAGCTCGGGAATATCGGGAACATTCAATTCCGCATCCATCGCATGCGAGCAGTTAAAAGAAAAATATCCTGACCGCAAAATCTATGTAATTGATTCCATCGGTGCATCAGCAGGCCTCGGACTTTTGGCAGACAAGCTCGCAGATCTTCGTGATGAAGGAAAAGATATTGATACTCTCTATAACTGGGCTGAAGAGCACAAAAACAATGTTCAGAGCTGGTTCTTTGTTTCAGATCTTAAGTACCTTGTGAGAAACGGACGTGTTTCAAAAACCGCCGGCGCAATCGGAAATGTACTTAATATCTGCCCTCTTCTTAATATTGATAAAGAAGGACATCTTAGCGTAAAAGCAAAGGTAAGGGGAAAAAATGCCGTTATGAAAGCTCAGGTTAAGAAAATGGTTGAGCTTTGCGAGAACAGAGCAGATTACAGCGACAGCTGTTTCATCTCTCACTCTGATTGCCTTGGCGATGCACAAGCAGTAGCCAATATGATCGAAGCTCAGCTTCCCGGAACAAAGGGTAAGATTAAGATATTCGATATCGGAACAACTATCGGAAGTCATACAGGCCCGGGTACAGTCGCACTCTTCTTCTGGGGAGACACACGTGTTGAGTAAACCGGTCGTCTGTAAGGAATAAAAACTAAAGCATATGCAATTTTTGCTCAAGTTGTGCCAAACACTGCAATGAGCCCGAAGCAGTAATCGCGAATGCAAAGGCATTCACAATTACTTGGTCTCATTTCCGTGGCACAAAAAATCGCAAAATATTGCATATGCTTTATTTTTTATCCCTTACAGACCTCTTATACTCAGCGTTCAGGATTAAGTTTTTGTACGCTGAGCTTTTTTTATATTTTACATCTATTTTTATTCTATCTACTCTGAGTAATATTTCTTCTCTAATCTCTTCTCGAAGTCAGGCTTAGGCATTGGGTTGTCGTAGAGGAAGCCCTGGACGATGTGGCAGCCGACTTCTTTTAGGAGAGCGACCTGGTCTTCTCTTTCGACGCCTTCGGTGACAACGCCTATTCCTAGTTCATTTGCCATGGTGATTATGTTCTTTAGGACGATCTCATCGTTTTTATTGAGGTTATCGTTGCTTATAAAGGATCTGTCTATCTTTATTACTTTAACAGGGAAGTCTCTAAGTGTTGAAAGAGACGAATAGCCTGTTCCGAAATCATCTATGGCAGTGTTTATGCCCGCATCTCTTAGTTTGGACAAAAATCCCGTCATAAGAGACCTCTCATCTTCGCTCACGGTCTCCGTAACTTCAACTTCGATAAACTTCCTGTCAATTCCGCAAGCGTCTATCGCTTCAACAATCTCATCTACAATACGCTTATAACTTAGGTCGCGCCTTGAAAAATTGACCGAGATGGGAACAGCGGGTATTCCGCGGCTCTGCCAGTCTTTAATGAATTCGCAGGCTTTTTTGAGCACATAAATATCAAGCGAAGCGACCATTCCCTCCTGCTCAAGGATTGGAACAAACTCGGTAGGATACAGAACAATACCGTTACAGAACCACCTGGATAAAGCCTCCGCCCCTACAATCTCTCCTGTTACCGTATCGACCTTTGGCTGCAAATATATTCTGAATTCATCGCTTGCAAGTGCTTCTTCATATCTGTCTTCTATCTGCTTCTGCCTGTAAATACGCGTACTCATAGCCTTGTTTACAAACACGTACGGCTTACTTGCCACATTTTTGGCATAGTTGAGAGCCATCGCAGACCTCGACAAGAGCTGCCCCGGGTCTTTCAATGAATCATCGACGGCATATACACCACACACTGCTGCGATTTTTATCGGCTCCTCTTTGCCGTTTCTGACACCGTATACATCAACACCCGAAAGAAACTCCAGGAATTCTTTTGTCCTCTCCTTCTTAACAAGCGCAGCGTAATTGTCACCTCCAAGATGAGCCACTATCTCATCCTTTTGGAAAAAAGCTCTGAGCTTACGGGCATATCTTTTCATAATCTCATCGCCCTCGGCAATCCCGTAACGCCTGCTGTAAAGGCCAAAACTCTTTAAATTAAAATAAAAGGAATCATAAAGCATTATATCTCCGCTCTCGCAGAGTTTATTAGCGAACACGAAAAATCCTCCCGAATTGGGAAGACCTGTCAGATACTGCTTCAGCGAGCTCTCTCTGACAACTGTATTAAGAAGAAATCTCTCCATATGGAAAGAAAGAATATCTATAAGAACCGAAAAACTCTTGTACTCCTCATCATCCCAGTGTTTATCACCATAAAGATAAATGTTATAGGTGACAATCTTTTGCCCCGCCATCTTATTCTGAAAATAGTATGCCGGCGGCTCACCCTCAGGAACAGGGCCAAAAAGAGGAATAACGGTGTCAGGCTCACCTTCATGATCTGAGCCCTTCGCATAAGAAACTATAGAAACAATAGAACGTAAAGAATATTCCTTGGCTAGATCCGCAATAGCACTTGGCGATATTTCCGGGGTAATGGCTTCTTCCGAAAGTATCTGAACAAAGTTCTCAAAACTCTTTTCAAAATTCATATATGCCCGTCCTCATTGGTTTTCTTCAGTTTTATATAATACAATTTTAATAAAAAATTTATGTTTTTTCAATACAAATAGAGGCATAAAAAAGTGCCTGTGGCACTTCAACTCCCCTGCCCCTCACTCATGAGGGGTTGGGGTTGTTTTTTGCCTTAAATCTTCCATAATGGTTTTA
>NZ_FPCD01000007.1 GCF_900116865.1 Butyrivibrio sp. M55 | reverse complement strand
TCGGCTTCTCTTATCATCTTATCTATGGCACTTCTAAGCCGCGTACACTCGCCCTTTGCTCCGTCCATTCTAAAAACGCAGACGTTCTTAGCCTTAACTGCGTTCTGCTCGTTAACGCCAATCCACTCGCCTGCTCTGCTTAGATCTATTTCATCAAGTGTATCTTTCTGGGTCTCAATCTGTCTGATATAGCCGTCGATAACTGTCTGTTTCTCCCTCATTGCTCTGATATCTTCTCTGATTTTTTCAATCTTTCTTCTGCAATCCCCGATTCTACTCACTATAACCTCCAACACTATATTGTTACGCGTTTTTTACATGGCAAATGTGCCATATGCTAACTTTTTCCGTTTTTGTGAATATTAATTTATTATAGTTTAATAAATATTCACAAACATTATTGCATAATCCGGATAAGATGTAAATCAAAACAAACATTACTAAAAAAGTATACGCTTACCACTAAATACTCTCAAGAATCAATTCTCTAAGACACAGAAAAAACAATATTCCATGCTACCATTGTATAAGTACCCGTAAACAACATAGTATTTCTGAGGGTTCACAGAGAAAGGAAAAAATGACATGAAGAAAAAACAAGCACTTGCAATAATAATTGCATCTTCTATGGCACTCTCGATCGTAGGCTGTGGTGGTGCAGAGATGAGCGCTTCCGAAGGAAGCAGTGAAATAGAAGTAACTGAGGAAGCAAAAAGAGAGATTGCGAAATCAGAGATGATCGCTGCCGATGCATCTTCTGTAGCTTCATCGGTTGAAACTGCTGCAACAAGCGCATCATCAGGAGAACAGGCTATTGCAGCATCAAGCGACGCAGCTACAACTGCTGTTTCTGCCAACAAAGAGGCTACTCCCGTTAAGCTTGCAGATCATGAGCTTATGTATAACGGCAAAGTTCTTTCTGTATTAAATGATGCATCAAAAACACTTACAGATCTTGGAACTTATGACAAAAAAATTACCGATAGTCCATATGAAGTTTTCTATACTTATGATGCTTCCGGTATTGAATTTTCAACTTACCTTTGCGACGGAAAAGAGCTTCCTCTTGGAATTGATGTTGATAAGAAAGGTGTTACAACATCACGTAATATCGGCGTAGGTGATACAAAGGATAAAATTGTATCAGCATACGGCAATCCATCAGAAAAAAGCGATCCATCAAAACAGGCCGAAAATACATATTACTACAAATATAATTTTGACAAATTCTCTATCTGGTTCTACATAAGCACCAAGAACAACACCGTAGTATTATATGAAATTGATAACACAGCCAATGTTGAAGCTAAAGATAAAGCAGAAAAAAACGCTGAGAAGGCAAAGGCTGCAGAGAATACAGCAGCAAATGCTTCTTCATCTGCTGCAACAACAGCTGCTTCAACTACAGCAACTCCCCAGCCTGCTGCAACAACAGAGAATAAGCAGACAGCTCACAACGAAGAGAAGTTTGGAAGCTGCGGAAAAGCATTTGCAGATGTTGTAAAAAAATCTCATGATGCAAACAGCAACGCAAAATATGCTCTTCTTTATTTAACCAAAGACCAGACACCCGATCTTGTTGTAGATAATCCGGGAAAGTCTATTTCTTTGTATACTTTTGAAAACGGAAAACTTATTACCATGATTTCAGATTGGCGTTATGGTGTAAGCTCTCAGGGATATGGAACAACATCATATTGCTACTTACCTTATGAAAACAGATTCCTTGAGAACACCAATAACTGTCTCGGATACATTGATCACTATGCCGGCGAAGAAACTATCATTTGTGATTGTTCGTATAACTTCTTACCGTTCTGGCCTAAAGTAGCTGAAGTAGTACCTTCAGGAGATGCAGATGCTCCGCGTCGAGAAGCGAATATGGGCGAGAATTTTCGCAGATCAAATAGCGGAGAGAATAATTATATGGCGCTGTCACAGTCAGGACTTACAGAGGAAGATGCCAATAGAATATTGGCAGATACACACTGGGAGAAGCTTGAAGGTAGCATGGACTACGACACATTACTTTCAAAAATCGAAGCTCTCGGACTGTAATATAATATCTAAGCCATATCAGAGTTTATAAAAATAAAAGGTACCTCCAACATCTAAACTGTTGAGGGTACCTTTTTTCATGGCATATGCAATTTCTATGCGGTTGCGTCAGCTGTTATCTCAGATGCAATTTTACGTTTTCTATGAAGTGTTACAACCTGATATATTATCATACCGCAGATCAACAACACCGAAACGCATCCAAATGCAACACGATAAATAAACAGCTTATCCTGATATGGTATTGCATCATGAAATTGATTAGCTTCGTTAAATCTACCGGCCATATAGATTACATATTCAACAAATTCTTTTATGGCATCGATCATTTTCCATACCGAAACTCCTACAAGCATAACAGGTACAATGACTTTCCCATTTTTACGAATAAAGTATAAAACTGCTGCCACCGCTCCTATTATTCCCAATAAGCAATCAAAATAATACGGTACAAAATTAGGAGTTCCGACCATAGAAGCGCTGTTTCTTTGAACCATCGTTATATCATTAGTTGCAATCACAAGACTTTCAATAAAAAAGATAGCATAATACGCTGCTATGACCGTTCCTATCCTCTTGGGAGAAAGAGTAACTTTTATGGAATGAACCAATCCATAAGTAAAAATCAGCACTTGTAAAGTTCCGCATACTATTTCACATACAGTCCTGACTACCGTCGCGACATCATTACATCTTACGGCCCATCCGGTTATATATTTCCAATCTGTAGTCAAAACTTCCCTGCCTATAATTGATACCAATGAAAATATTATTACCGCGTAAAAAAAGATCATTACATTATTTGCTACTCTATTCTCTACTACAGGATTTCTTTCAACAACTTTATCCATTTCATTCCCGGATAACAGGTCGTCAAGGCTCACCTCCAGAATATCTGATAATCTCTTTGTCGTAAGAAGGTCGGGATATCTGTCACCGCATTCCCAGTGCGAAACCGTCTGCCTTGTTACATATAACTTTTCCGCCAATGTCTGCTGTGTCAGTCCCGTCTTCTCGCGGGCCCGTCTTAACTGCTCGCCAAATTCGACCATATTACCTACGCTCCTTTCAAAGTGTCACCTGCAAGTGTAATTTTAGTATCCGATATGCCCACAAAAACTACAAGCAACACCTCGAAATTCCATGTCGCTCAAATGTTGCCCCACAGAACAAAGAGTTGCTTTGCAACTCTTTGCGCGCCGATGCGCGCAAGCTTTAGCTTGCATAATTCATCTGCGCATCGGTCGCATCCATAGCGGAGCGCTTTTTATTTGATAGGAAATTCCTATCAAATAAAGAAAGTAAAACGCCGGTAAAATCAGCATTTTCCTCTCCGTATTATTCTCTCGGTGTATCAAAGCGATGCTCTGTGATACCGCTTATCTCACAAGTGGTCCACATGTCTTCCGAATCAACTTCTCTTATAGAATCAAGTTTTTCACAACTCTTGACGAGGTTACAGATCGCATCTTCCTTAAAATCATCATCCGCAACATAAAGCACGATCTTTCCCGCATTCACAACGCCCTGCTCTGTAAGCGGATCAAGATTCTCCTCATCCATGTAAAAGACTCTGTCGTATTGCAAAAGCTCATCCGTAAGGCGCCATACATTGTGAGGCGTTGCAGGATTGAACATTACAACCGCAACTTCACCACTATTCGCCTGAGCATAATTTATTTTATCCACGTCCTCTTTGTATAAAAAGAGAACATTATTGCCTGTAACATGGCCTTTTATAAGGAACGCAAGCATAACAATCGTTACGATGGGAACGCACACCCTGTCTTTACCAATCTTCTCAGCAACATAGTAAAGAGCCCACATCACAAGTAAGATTATAAGTCCGTAAATAGGCATCTCGTATCTGTTCGACGCACTTCCCACCAAAAGAGCCGCCTTAGTCGTAAGGAAGAAATACCCTGCCGTTCCAGCCGTAAGAATAGCCACTTCAGCGCTTATATTAAAACGTGTTTTATCAAAACGTTCCTTGCGGGTTGCAACAAGATACGCAACTCCCACCGCAAGCATTATAGCAAGAACTGTAAGTCCTCCGCCGAAAACAAAGTCGTTCAAAAGTCCCGTAAAGAACGAAAGACGCATGAATGTGTTCTTTACATCAAACATACTTCCCGTAGCTCCGGTTCCTCTGTAGCCCCCAAGAAGGTGATGAAGCATAGCGGGATATGTAAGAACCGCAAGAACCATGCTAAAACCGCATCCCATAACATAAACCACGGTATTTCTGAAATCTTTTTTCCTAAAGAACATCCACACTGCAAGGGCAAAGCCTATGCAACCAAAAAAGAATATATAGAAATACTGGATCAGAACTCCAATGTATGAAACCGCTGCGATAGGGAGCAACAGTTTAACACAGAAATTTTTCAGATCATCTTTATACGAATCATATTCCTGAACGAATCTTACATGCAGATATGCACAGATGAATACTGCCGCTGTGAGCCACGCATACATCCTGATAAGCATGTTGCATGACACTGTCTGAGGATTGAGCCCCCAGAATCCAAGCACAAACAGCATCACATAATATGGAAGGCGAAGCCTCTTCATCAGAGCAAACAACGCCAAAAATGAAATAACAAACGCAATTAAATTAGTAATCAGTCCCGTCCACTTGGTAAATGTAGAAGGAACCATTGAACACAAGGTATGGAAAATAAAATAGTATATAGGAGGATGAACATCCCATGACTGAACAAGTTTCACAAGCCCGTAATTAAAGCCTTCTCCCGGCTTTACGCTAAACTCATCAAAGATAGTCTGCTTGTCCTGCCACTCTCTGTCCGGCTGATAAAGCCCCAGACTTCTGTTCGAAGAAAAATATGTATAATACTCATCTTCATGGAATCCCGACTTCTGAACGCCGTAGAAAATACTGAGAAGAACTGATACGATCAAAATTATATATACTATGCTTTTTTTCATAAACCTCAAAGTCCTCTTAATGCTGCATGAAGGCTACGCACCAAACGTGGTGCGGGTGCAAGTATGCACAGGTAAGCCTTATTTTTTCCGGTCAAAAACTTATTAGTAATAATACCAAGTATATTCTTTCTGATATTTTTTACAACACCAATATAGAATAAATTATCGCTTGTCATCTTACTTACGGGAATATGCAAGAGATAATCAAGTCTCTGATAATAACCGAATCTCTCAGCAATAGGTATGAGATTCTTGTAGTTTTCTTTTACAATATCAAGTGCTACGTCTGCATTACGCACTATATCTGTAAATACGGAAGGAAAATAATCTTTATCTTCCGCCTTTTTTCTCGAATTACTTCCAAGTCTGTAGAAAACATGATAATACTGCTCGGGAAGAACGATAAGCTTGTTCACCTTTGGAAGCACATCTATCATAAGCCTGAAGTCTTCATTAAGCTCGCCTTCAGGAAATTTAAGTCCTTCAGAAAAGACACTTCTCTTAGTTATCTTTGTACAAAAAGAAGCATCACCTGTGTGAAGCAACAGTTTTTTGAGCTGTTCTTCAGGTGAAAGCTCAGTCACTTCGGAAGGCGGGATAACAACATCGGGAAGCCTTTTACCGTCTTCCGAGATCTCATCTCTTGAAATCTGCACCATATCTGCGTCATATTTAACGGCAGCCTCTGCAAGCACTTTGTACATGCAGGGATCGACATAATCATCGCTGTCTACAAAGCCGATATAATCGCCTGTTGCATGCTCCATCCCAAGATTTCTGGCACTGCTTGAACCACCGTTTTCCTTGTGAAGCGCAGTCACATTATCATACTTGGCAGAAAGCTTGTCGCAAAGAGCTCCCGTAGAATCGGTAGAACCGTCATCAACAACAAAGATCTCAAGTTTATCCTTGGGATAATCCTGCTCAGCAACGGAAGCCACACACTTCTCAAGAAGCTTTTCAATATTATATGCAGGTATAACAACCGTTATCTTTGGCAAAGACTCAGACACTGGTAACCTCCGGCTCTCTCATCTGAAGATAGAGATCGTATCCTACAACCATGATCACTACAAGCATTGCGATCGACAAAGGCCAAAGTGTAAGGACTGTCGAACCAAACAGGTATCTTGTATAAGTGATCATTGTTATCACCTGCAGCGCCACGCATACAGGAACGCGCTTAATACTCAGGATCGCGTAAATAACCGCAACAACTTCAGGAATATAACCGTATCTCTCATGCATTGCAGGAAGGCAGAAGCAACATATCTCAGCAGTAAACACGACGAGAGTTACCATGTATTTTCCGGTCACTTCAAAATTCTTTTTGTAAACGTAATAAGCAAGTACTCCCATGATTATTACTGTTGCCATAGTTCCCGCGGAAATCAGAATTTTCCTTCCCGCGCTGCTTAAGTCTCCTGAAACAATCGTGTAGATACTGGGATAGTTCATTGTAAGTCTTGAGAACATCTGAACCTGCCTTCCGTATGTACCAAGAAGGTCTCCCCAGCTTCTTCCCGCAATTGCTGCAGGAACCATTGCAAGTACATGTATAACGGGAATCCATAAAACGTATCTGATCTTGATCTTATTTTTTAACCACATAAGAACAACAAAAGGCACAAAGAATATCGCCTGTTGTTTAAAACTGTAAGCAAATGCCAGATAAATAAAGGCTCTGTTATCATTTCTCTTCATAAAATGAAGGAGTGAAAGAAGAACAAACGCTGTATAAATTGAATCGTTCTGTGCCCAGGCAGCGCTGTTAAGCACAGCTGTGGGAAGGAACATCATAATACCGTAAGACATCATTGCTTTAGTGAGATTCTTGTCGGTAATATGATATACAATCCTAAAAACTGTGATCGCGCAGATAAAGTCAAACAACACCGGAACGCTCTTTACAAGATATATATCGGGAATACTGCCGCCAATATAGTGAAGAATAACTATTACATACTGAAAAAGACAGTTGTAGTCAAATGTACTTGCCTCAGACACACCGGGCTTTATACCAAGATAAGCAAATCCGCCGGCAGCGTGGCACTCTCTCATCCAGTCTGCAAATGCCTTCACATAGTCACCTGATCTTATACCAAAAAGTGACAATCTGAAATAAACTCCCAAACATGACAGTATGGTAAAAAACAGCATGTCAAAGATGGGTATTTTATGCTTAAATATTTTTATTTCCGTTGTAAAAAAGTCATCAATAAATCTCATGTTTTCCTCATTCCAGGCAATCCCCTTCGGCCATTGCACGAAGGATGCTCTCAGGTTTTATAATTTCCGCTTTACTCATAGGTCCGATATCTGCAGGTCTCGGAACAGCTCCGTCAATATACTCTCTGCAAAATCTGACAAATTCCATGGATGCATTTTTTGCATTCCAGACCTTTTCTATAGTATCATATCCGTTTTTCGCGAACTGCAAAATTTTATACTTTTCTTGGAATAAAGACAATACCTTTTTCTTAAAATCATCGCAATCGCCATTCTTGTAAGAAAGCCCGTTTTCTCCGTCCTTTATAAGAAACGGTACGGATCCCGCCTCTTTAGAAGCAACGACGGCGCATCCGCATTGCATAGCTTCATTCACAACAGCTCCCCATCCTTCCAGATAGTTACTTGTGAAAAGAAAAATATCCGAATCTTTCATGTGTGTTGTCACTTCTTCAGGTTTGAGATTTCCCAGAAAGCTGACATTCGCTGAGAGCCCTGCATCTGACACGGATTTTTCAAGCTCTGCTCTCATATATCCGTCACCTATCATTTTAAGCTCGTAGTCATATCCGAACTTCTCCAGCTCTTTACATAGTTCAATCGCAAACTCGGGATGTTTTAATTTTATAAATCTTCCCGCCCAGCAAAGCCTTATCTTATTGTCAGTCTCGCTCACTTTGAAACTTCTGTCTTTTACATCCGGATAATATCCCCACTTCAGCATCTTACGGGGATATGCATGAATAAGCTTAAAGTCCGCAGAAACATAAGCTCCTGCGCATAAGAGGTACACAGGCTTTTTACGATATCTTATATGTTCGTCATACTTCTTCAAAAGCCCTCTCGGAGTAAGCCACTTTATCCTGCTTCCCCTATAGATTCTCTCACTTACGCGAAAAGCAAGCTTACCTGACGCAAGTCTCCTTCTCTCAAGCTCTGACGTGATTCCTTCCGTCCATCCGAAAATCACGACATCACTGTTAAGAATAAGATCTTCGCAGTATTTTCTATCCTCGTAAAAAAGGGAAACATACGGATAGTCTTTTGGATTCACAGCCCATCCCATAGTGATTCTCTTTTCCTCCATTGGCATCGCCTGGACAAAATGAAACTCAACATCCTCAAACAGGCTGCTCATAGCATCGCAAAAGGGAATCTGATGATGATTTATGTAGTTTGACACAAATGTTATTACCACAGATCTCTCCCTTATTTTCTGCAAATCGCATCGTAGATTTCAAGAAGTCTCTTGTAATTGGTATCGGCGTTGTGGGTCTTAGCGGCGCGCTTACTTGCATTGTCTCCGTAAACGGCTGCAATAACCGGCTCATCCCACATCTGCAAAATTGCTTCCGCAAGTTTCTTATAGTCCATATTATCAAATATAACGCCGTCCATTCCATCCGTGATCATATCAGGAATACCGCCGGCGTTAGCCGCAACGACAGGAACTCCCAGAAGCATCGCTTCTCCGACGGAATTGGGCGAATTCTCAACAACAGAAGTACATACAAACACGCTACTCTTCAAAAAGCGGTTCTTCATTTCGACATCCGACAATGTACCGACCATCGTAACTTTCTTTCTGAGCCTGTTCATCGCGATAAGTCTCTTAAGATATTTGCCGTAAGCGCTTGCACGCATAAAGTACGGATACTTGCTCTTACCTCTGCCGATTATGTTGTTTCCGGCAACATACACATGCGCATCGGGATATTTCTTAAGTATAATCGGCATTGCCTGAAGTAAAAAGTGAAATCCCTTAAGCGGATAATCTCCCTGTGAAAGGAAGATGCTGTGAGGAATAGTCTTCCTCTCTTCCCATTTACCCGAATAAAAACAAGGTCTCATGGTCTCATTCATAGCAAAATACTCTGCATCAGGATTAATACTGTAAGAAGCCTCTTTGTCAAACGTTGTTCTTCCCGTCACATTTCCTGTGAGCAAAAGAATTTCCTTCTCATTTTCAGCTCTTAATCTGAATTTCTCCTGCTGCTGAATAAGCGAATCTTCTTTCAGTCTGTCTCTAAAAGTTGTGGATTCCTGCACTTTTCTGGGAATCCCGGCCATGTAGGCTTTGGCAATCTCTGTGCAGACTCCCTGTATCCCGACAAGGCTCCTCTCAGGCCTTCCAAAAGCTCTAAGCGCTGCAAGGGCATGTGGAAACTCGGTTCCGAAAACATGCATCATGTCCGGCTCAAAATCTTCAATTATCTGTTTAAATCTTGTTTCCAGACTCGCATCATAGTTTTCAGGATGTGCAAGATCCTCATTAAAGCCGTAATAGGTTATTTCATCAACAATTTCTTTTCCCTCGGACACAGGTCCTTCCGAAGGAAATGCGATACCGAGAGTTATTTTTCCCTCGGATGTCGTATTTTTCTCTTTTTGAAGCCTGTCAAGGCAGCCTGTAAGCCATCCTTCCCTGACCGAGTATTCAATTCCATGCGCCTTGGCATAGGCAGGGAGCATGATATTACAGACCCATAGTATTTTCAAATTTATTTCTCCTTAAGCCTGTATATTGCACTTTTTATCTTGTTATATATACCGGCTGTAATTTTATTCTCCGCGATGGCAGTCCTTAACTTAGAAAGAGTAAGCACTCTTATAAGGTCGTACTTCCTTATCTGCGCACCTGTGAGATAGAGCTTTATGATCTCTTTTCTCTCCTCTTCGGAAAGCTTCTTGTTCTGATCTGAGAAACCTCCGCCTTCATAATCGGCAACTATGCGCGGAATATAGAAAGTGCTTGCTTTGTCTCTGTAATAGCACCTAAGGAACTGCTCATAATCCGCTCTAACCTTGTACCTGAGCTCAAAAGGATTGTTATATACAAGTCTCTCATCATAAAAGCAAGCCTGATGAGAAGGCAAATTCCTGTAACATGCATGATCGTCAATCTTAGGATTTGAATGAATTCTGTTTCCCGTTGAACAGTCGAATATGTCTCCGTAATAAATCGCAGGAAGAGTCGTGCCCTCTTTGGCATTTCTGTCTACGATCGCATCGTGAACATCCCTAAGAACGTTCTCATCCCTAAATGTATCTCCGCAGTTTAAAAAGAAAATATAGGCCGGTTCTTCACCCGCTCTAAGAAGCTTTACTTTTTCGGTGTTCTCCGCATCCTGATCGATTGCGCGCTGGTTTATTATCTTTTCCTCAAGATAAGATGCAGCAATGTTCATCGCATGATAAATTCCCGAATCACAGCTCTCAACAAGAATCAGGTCTTTTCCGATATCATATTTAGCCTTTAATTTCTCTATCGAACCGTCCGTGGACATTCCATCCTTAACAAGGATGCGATACCCTGTATAGCTCTGCCTTCTGACACTCTCAATCGTATCTATGAGCTTGTCTCCGGCGTTATATGAAACCACTATTATATTAAAAAAAGTTTTTTTCATTTCATTCATAATCTTTAATACCCTGTCTCAGAAAGAATCGGCGGCATATCATCAAACATTATAGTCGTATACGGAAGTATTCTCGTTCCGTTCGCAGGCGCTATCCTCTTCATAAATATCGCAAAATACATAAGGCATCCAAGCATAACCAACATCGTACAGATTTTTCTTTTCTTAGGATCCTTAACACCCAGTAAGAGCGCCGGAACAAACAATACATGTGTTATCGTAAGATAATAAGATATTCTCGAAATCACTTCATCCGTCAAAAACGCCGCAAACACATAAAGCGCAAGTGACATTATATTACAGTGGAAAAAGAAAATATTCTCCCTGTTATCCTTTATAACATCTCTGTATAAATAAATCGACGCCGCAAGTATAAGCGCGCATCTTGCAATACTGATATAGCTGTAATGTATCGGCCCCGCGATCATTCTGTCATAAGTAGCCGTTCCCTGATAATCGGAATAAACCTTAACCGCAATTTTCGCATATATCGGCCTCAAAAAGAAACACGATACGCCCAATGCCGCTCCCAAAGCATACATCCACTTCTTCCAGTCTATCATCGCGATAGGATATAACACCAGAATTATCAGAAGTGATTTGTGAAAAAGAGATCCAACTGCGATCATTAGTATGAATCTCGGAAAATCTTTTTTCACCAAATGTTCTATTGAAAGCAAGGCTATTCCAAGCCCGAAATAATAACGCACGGTACTTAATGATTGAAAGTAAAAGCCAAGCAACATGAACATTGCAAATGACACTTCAAACCACTTACTCTGTCTCCATATTCCTTTCATAAAAAAAAGAACTGTAAGAAAAGCAAATATAGCAAATACCAAAACATAGTTCTCAAATCCGCAGAGCTTATAAATAACATATGTTAAGGCTTTAAATCCCTCTTCTTCCGGAACTTTGGGAGTCCAGCCGTCTGACTTTGAGTTAATAAGATGCATATGCTCAACATACGTTGCGTAGTCGTTTCCAACGTTCAGCCTAAGCGCCGACACTGCAAACAGCCCCAGAAATATAGCCGCAAGTACGATAGCATTTATGGCATCCTGCCTTGTCATCCCCCTATACAGACCGATACGTCCGCAGTCCGTACATTCGGATACGGTATTCTTTTTTACCAAGAGAAGCAGCGCAAGTACAACTGCCGTCAATGTAAAATATACTATCATTTTACCTTCTTAAGTTCCCTTCCCTTCCCGATACCGTCGGAAAGAAGCCTGAAACACTTAAACAATCCCTTCTCCGCGCACATCTCTTTTCTGTATTTGAAAAGAAATCTGAAACCGAGAATATCTGCGAGGTTCCCATATAAAAACGCATACAAGACACCTCTGTCATAAAAGAACTTATCCGTATAGCCTTCAAACCAAGTGGATTCACCCGCTTCTTCATGTCCAAGAGCCACGGTAGTTCTGAATATCTTAAGTCCGGCTTTTAAACAATCATGTAAAAAAAGACTGTCCTCGCCGTTCATATAAGGCGCTCCGCCTCCGAATAAAAGAGAATACTTTACCCCACTGTTCATGAGCTTTTCTCTTCTTGCAGCGATCGCATATGCAGGATATCTGCCGTAGTTCTTCCACGTCACCTGCGCAAAATCGGCATTCCAGTATGTTTCCCTCCCTTCCTGGGCCTTTACGTTAAAAAGGATCAAATCCGCCTCAGGATGATTGTCGAACTCCTTTATGATCTTCTCCGAATAACCGTCGTCATAGATAATATCATCGTCGCCAAAATGTATCAGTTCGCTGTCAGCCTTTGATAAAGCAGTATTTCTCGAAAGTCCGACGCCTTTTTCACACCTGTCAAATGCGCGGATTGTCTTTGCCCCGACTTCGAAAGTCTCATCTTTTGATGTTCCTTCCGTTCCGATCAGCTGATTTACTATGACTGCATCCGTCTCAATATTCATTTTATCCGGGAGTTTGTGCACATCCTTATTAACGGATGACACCAATATCTGCAATCTTCCTGACATAGCCTCTTTCGCTTATCTTCTGTTTATTTGATGCCGTAATATCTCTTAATAAATTTAAGATCCGCACGCGTGAATATAATTCCAAGCACGGGACATTCGATCTTTTTAAGCTGTGAGATCAAATGCTCCGTCATTGCCGCATTTTTCTTCCCGTAAGGAACTGCAAGGATTGCTCCGTCTGCTGCCCCTATTTCTGAAGCTGAAATCGCTTTTACTTTGGAAAGTTTATTGTCATACTCACTTCCGAGCGACTTCTTAACCGACTCAAGATCTTTTTCGGAAAAAGATGCATCGTCTGTCGCATCGGATGAGATAAAAAGCAAGTTCTCTTTATCTGCCGCATACTTATCATAAAGCCCTGCAAGTTCGCCTCTTAAAAGGTCACTGACTTCGTTTCCCGCAAATACCGTTCCAAGCACGGGACATCCGTATCTTTTCTCGCAATCCTCGGGAACATACACGGCTTCATCAACAGCATCCAGTAAAAGAACTGCAAAGAACGCCAGAACAACCGCAAGGATTGCACCAAATACAATCGCCACACCCATCCTGTTGTCAGCCTTCTCAAGATAGACATCACTTTTTGACATACATACTATTGACTCAAAAGCTTTTGACTCATTGTAAGTCGGGTAGCTTTCAAGGCTTTTAATGAATGCATCAGTCAATTTTTCTACAAGTTTTTTATCAGTCTCATTTATCGTAACAAGGAGAAAGCGCTCGTTTGAGATTATATCTCCTTTTACATTGATCTTGGATTCATCCTTTATAACATCAACTCCGACTTCTTCCAAAGCCTGTAACTGATTGGAAATATCAGGTCCGCCCGCGGCTTCAAGGACTTTCATCCTCTCCTGTGATATATCTACGCCCTCTTCCTTCAGGTTTTTGACCAGTTCAAGAAGGAAATCGTGATCGTTAAAAATAAAGTTGGTCCATGTAGCTCCGTTATACCAGTCAAGTACTCTCTCACCCTCAGCATTGCGGATATAAGCATCATCTGAGTATGTAAGATGGAATCTTGCCTGTGCCTCGTATCTTCTCTCAGGTCCGAAAGTTACCGTCACAAGATAATAGATTCCTCCGGCAAGGATCGCGCCAATAAGCGCGGCAATGGGAAGAATCCATATTTTTTTAAGGAACCTAAGGTAAAAACTCCTAAGATTCAAGGTTTCATCGGTATACTTAACTTTGTTTGTGTCCATGTATTTTTGTCTCCGTATGCAGATACAAACCTGCTCTGTGATTCACAATCTATTTGCGCATCACGAGTTCTTCATTGCTGTTGTCTGATCGTCATCAACACCTTCCGTGCTGTCAGGTGTGATCATGATCTTTGCAGTAAGCAGAAACAGTTTGATATCAAGCCAGATAGAATAGTTTTCTATGTAGGTAAGATCAAGCTTAAGCTTATCATAAGGAGTAGTATTATATTTACCGTAAATCTGCGCATAGCCTGCAAGTCCCGCTTTTACCCTTGTTCTGAAAGCAAACTCGGGCATCTCCTCAAGATATTGCTTAATGATCTCGGGTCTCTCGGGTCTCGGTCCGATAAATGACATATCGCCCTTCAGGATATTAAATAACTGAGGAAGTTCATCCAATCTGCATTTTCTGATAAAGCTTCCTACAGGCGTAATTCTTGAATCGTTCTTGGAAGCAAGTCTTGCTACACCGTCTTTCTCAGCGTCAACTCTCATACTTCTGAATTTCATTATCTTAAATTCACGTCTGTTTATAGTACATCTAACCTGTTTATAGAGAACAGGGCCTCCGTCGTATGCTTTTACTGCAATTGCAGTGATAAGCATAAATGGAGAAGTAAGAATTATAAGTACAATCGCAAGTACTATATCAAAAAATCTCTTTATAAATCTCTGCTCGATCTTAATTGAATAGTCTCTTAAAAGAAAAACAGGAGAATCAAAAAGGTGAAGCTGCGTCGAGCCTTTAAGAAGAACGTCTGTTATTTTTGGCATGACATAAATTCTCTTACTGTTTCCGTAGCAGAATTTAACCAGTCCGTTTCTGTACTGATTCGGCACATCCCAAATGATTATTCCGTCGTAATCTCCAAGACATTCTTTATATATCTTATCTATTCCCTCAGATATATTTACCTTTTTGATGATACGATATTTGTCTTTTCTGGTGTTGAATTTTGCAATGATGTCATCCGCCGCATACTCACCATTTATGAGAAGAAGTTTTCTTGGCGGAAATATAGACATATAGATAAAGTTTGTGATATATGCCCAAACAAATGATAGCACCAGCTGAATCAACAACATCTCAATCATGGGAACTATATCCACAAAACCAATCTTAATAATTATATATAGAGCGTATGTTATGAAGTTTACTATAAATAATATGAAAATCTGAGACAAAAAAACGTCCATCGGTTTAAGATAGCCTATTTTAAGACCACCGTATGCATTGGACAAGATAAGCAACAATGCAAAATAAAACGCCAAAATATATACATGACCCCAATGAACAAAAACAAGACCTCTGCCCATATACTGATCTTGCGGTCCTTTTCTAAACTCATTCAAGATTGGATAATAGGTACTAAACCAATACCACGCGTAAATCCCGGTCTGCATGGCAAGTCCTATAGCCCCCAACAGCAAAACCAAAATTCTTTTTACAGATTCAATGTGTTTCATATAATCCACAGACACTTAAAGCCTTCTAAGCGTTGCTCTCAGCGCCCATCCTCCAAAATAAAATAATGACTCCAAAACCGAAAGATTAGCTATATTCCTGTAAAGGAACCAGATTCTCTCTATTGCGACAAACTTATTTGATGAAAGAGACTTTGGCGGTCTTCTGTATATTGCAAGATTTTCATCCATACCGTATCCGATTATTCCGCTCTTAAGTATTCTCCACCATGTAGCAGTATCTTCACTCGGAACATCCGGCATGTGGATTATCTCCATGTCAATCTTCTCGGTATCAAACATTACAGTACTTGTAAAAATAACTGTTCTTGAAAGTGCCTGTCTGAACTTCATCGTCTCGGGAACATGTACTATCTTTCCCGTAGGTCTTGCGAGTTCGTTTCCAAACTCATATGAATGAAAAGCAAATGATGCTCCGGTTTTTTCCATAAAAGCTATCTGCTTCTCCAGTTTATCCGGCATCCATACATCGTCTGCGTCCAAAAATGCAATATATCTTCCTGCCGATGCATCAATTCCCGTATTGCGGGCTTCTGCAGCTCCTGCATTTCTTTCTTTTCTGATGAGCCGGATTCTCTTTCCGCTTGATTCTATGATATCGGATATTATCTCAGCGCTTTTGTCCGACGATGCGTCATCGACAAGAATTAGTTCCCAGTCTTTGTAGGTCTGCTCGCATACCATGTCGATAGTTTTTCTGATATATCTTGCCGCATTGTAAACGGGTACTACTATACTTACCATTAAATTTCCTCTTTAACTATATATAAGGGGCGCTTTTTTACTTCAAGATATGTCTTTGAAAGATACTGTCCCAATATTCCAACACATAAAAGCTGTACTCCGCTGGCAAACAAGATAATACACACCATTGAAGCCCATCCGAACACATCGTGAGGATCCCCTCCAAAAAAGCACTGTCTCACAATTATAAAAATAATAAAAAACAAAGCGACGAAACAGAGCATTACTCCAACAAATGAAGCTACCGCAAGTGGAATCGTAGAAAAAGCCACTATACCGTCGAGAGCATATTTAAAGAGCTTCCAGAAAGACCATTTTGTCTCACCCTTTCTTCTCTCCACGTTTTCAAACTCGATCCACTTATTCTTAAAGCCTACCCATCCGAATATACCTTTGGAAAAGCGGTTGTATTCCTTAACAGACAGTACCGCGTCAACAAACTGTCTGGTCATCAATCTATAGTCTCTTGCGCCGTCAACAATCTCAGTCTTGGACATTTTGTTAATCAGCTTATAGAACATCCTTGCAAAAAATGATCTGATCGGAGGTTCACCTTTTCTGTTAACTCTCCTTGTAGCTACGCTGTCATATCCTTCTTCCTCAACAGCTTTATACATTTCAGGCAAAAGCGCCGGCGGATCCTGAAGATCGCAGTCCATTATAACAACGTAGTCTCCCGCAACTTTCTCAAGCCCGGCATATATAGCCGCCTCTTTTCCGAAATTTCTGGAAAAGCTGACAAGCTTAACACGTTTGTCCTTGTTATTAAGCTCTTTTACCATATCTACAGTCTTATCCGTCGAACCATCATTTACATAGACAAGCTCAATATCGACATCCCGCTCTTTGAAAAAAGCTTCGTTCTTCATTAGTTCGTCGTAAAAATCCTGTATATTTTCCTGCTCGTTATAACAAGGAACTATAACGCTCAAAAGTTTCATAATTTTTCTCCAAATCGTCCTGTCTTAAAAATGTATAAATGCGCAGTCCTAATCAATATTTTACACTCAAAGCGCCTGTCTTTCAACGAACAAAAATTTGATGTGCCATGTTAAAAAGTGATAAACTATGATAAAATAAACACTTAATGAGAAGAAATTATCATAAAATTTAGGAGTATTACATGGATAAAATCGCACTTATTACAGGAATAACGGGACAGGACGGTTCTTACCTCGCTGAGTTCCTTCTTGAGAAAGGCTATGAAGTTCACGGAATCATCAGAAGATCATCTGTAGATTTCCGCGAGAGAATCGCTCACCTTGAGGGTCAGCCTCATTTTCACCTTCACTACGGAGATCTCGGTGATTCAATGAGTATCCTTGGTGTCGTATCCAAGGTTCGTCCTACTGAGATTTACAATCTTGCGGCTCAGTCACACGTTCAGGTATCTTTTGATTCACCTGAGTTCACAGCTGACGTTGATGCTACAGGCGTTTTGAGAGTCCTTGAAGCCGTTCGTCAATGCGGTCTTACCGATACCTGTAGAATATATCAGGCATCCACATCCGAGCTTTACGGAAAAGTTGAGGAAGTTCCCCAGAACGAGAACACTCCTTTCCACCCTTACAGCCCTTATGCTGTTGCAAAGCTCTACGGATACTGGATTGTCAAAGAGTACAGAGAAGCTTACAACATGTTCTGCTGCTCAGGTATTCTTTTCAACCACGAATCAGAGCGTCGCGGAGAGACATTCGTTACACGTAAAATCACTCTTGCCGCATCAAGAATTGCCCAGGGCAAACAGGATAAGCTCTATCTCGGCAATCTCTCAAGTCTTCGTGACTGGGGTTATGCAAAAGATTATGTAGAATGTATGTGGCTCATCCTTCAGAATGACAAGCCCGAAGATTTTGTTATCGCAACAGGCGTACAGCACTCTGTTCGTGAGTTTGCACAGCTTGCTTTCCACTATGCAGGAATCGAGCTTGAGTTCAAGGGCGAAGGTGCTGATGAGAAGGGTTATGACAAAGCTACAGGCAAGGTACTCATCGAAGTATCACCTGACTTCTACAGACCTACAGACGTTGTTAACCTTTGGGGAGATCCCACCAAGGCAAAAGAAAAACTCCACTGGAATCCTCAGACAACATCTTTCGAAGAACTCGTTAAGATCATGGTCGAGCACGACATGGCTAAGGTTGCTGTCGAAAGAGCTAACGAGCATGTTGAATTTAATCTCGCAGAGTTCCTTGAAAAAGGAATTGATAAGTAATTAGAGAAAGAGGCGCATATCATGATGGAGAAAAATGACAAAATATATGTTGCAGGCCACAGAGGAATGGTTGGATCCGCAATCGTAAGAGAGCTCAAAAACCAGGGGTATTTCAATATAGTTACAAGAACCCACAAAGAGCTTGATCTTACAAGACAGGATGCTGTTGAGAAATTTTTTGAAGAAGAACAGCCCGACTACGTTTTCCTTGCAGCTGCCAAAGTTGGCGGAATCATGGGTAACTCCGAAGCTCTCGCAGATTTCATGTATGAGAACATGATTCTTGAGATGAACGTTATCCACGCAGCATGGAAGAATGGATGTAAAAAGCTTGAATTCCTCGGATCATCCTGCATATATCCCAGAATGGCTCCTCAGCCGATGAAAGAGGATTGCCTTCTGACATCTTCTCTTGAGAAAACAAATGAAGCATATGCTCTTGCTAAGATATCAGGACTTAAGTACTGTGAGTACCTTAACAAGCAGTATGGAACCGATTATATTTCCGTAATGCCCACAAACCTTTACGGACCTAATGACAACTACCATCCCACTCACTCTCATGTTCTTCCGGCTCTTATCAGAAGATTCCATGAGGCAAAGGAACAGAATCTCCCCTACGTTACATGCTGGGGCGACGGAAGTCCTTTGAGAGAGTTCTTATATGTAGACGATCTCGCAAACCTCTGTGTATTCCTTATGAATAACTACAGCGGCGATGAGACTGTCAATGCAGGTACGGGAAAAGAGCTTACGATAAAAGAGCTCACAGAGAAAGTCGCTTCGATCATCGGCTACACAGGCGAGATCAGATGGGATCCATCAAAGCCGAACGGAACTCCCAGAAAGCTTCTTGACGTATCAAAAGCCAAGGCACTTGGCTGGACCTACAAAACTGAGCTTGATGACGGTATCAAGCTCGCCTACAAAGATTTCCTCGAAAATCCTATGCGTGCGGAGCGCTGATGCGCGCTATGATGGCCACAGGTATATTTATCCGAATGGGTGAGTGTACGGCTGCGCAGTGATTTTTATAATTTCAAAAGACCGGAAATGCCTCCTTTCGACGTTGCTCAGAACAGTCGGCATTTCCGGTCTTTTTCAATTTAAAAATCATCTTGCTCGTCCAAATGCTCCCATATTCGGATAAATGTACCTGTGGCTTCTCATTAGCCGAGCATTCAGCTTGCAATAATTCTTATTTTTCCTCGATGCTTAATTTGCTTTTTTGAATCCATCTTCTATTCTGTCTCCTCTGAATTCCAGCTTCCCTGTGAGGTTTTCAGGAGAGGATGGGAAGTGGGTATAACCTACACGGTCGCCTTCTGAAGGGTAATAGAAGGTAACGTCGTTTACTTCGTAGGGTTTAACTTCGTATACTCCGTAATCCTGTTGCTTTAGGAGATACAAAGGATTGAATCTTTTTTCGGCTTCGGCGACGAGGTTTACGCCTTTTAATGTAAGCCATAGAAGCACTACGGCGGTGAAACTCTTGAAGAATACTTCTTTTTTGCGCTTATCGAGTTTGTTTATAAGAAGGATAACTACTCTACCAAGTATGACTACGGCGGTAAGCAGTGCAAATACGATGCCGTATCTTATAAGCGGAGCGCTTGCCATCCAGAAGAGGAAGCATATTATCATTGTTCCTCCGATAGCGAAAAAGTCGCCTGTTCTAAGCATGCTTCGCATATTGATATCAAAGATTTTTCCTTCGATTTTTTTATCCCCATATGTTCCTTCCTTGGCATCCACTAAAATATAGTGGATTGAAAGAAGTACATATATCAAAATAGCCACAACATCCAGAATAATGACCATTTTATTAAAGGATGAAAGATCCGAAAACCACTTTGGAAACCACTCTGTAAATGACATATGTGCATGATTCGGCACATCGGAGAATCCCCTTCCGAAGGTCTTTATCTCAAGTGCGTCGTATTCCGCAACGCCCTTTGGAATTTTCCAATCAACATTAAAAAGATCTATTGCAGTCACAGGATACATGAGCCATCCGGATATGATCACATTTCTTACGAAAAACGGAATAGAAATTGTAAGGGCACCTAAAATTGATGCATAGAATACCTGAAGTTTGTGCTTTGTCCTGTTGCTCAAAAGTCTGTATATCGGGATGGTAGCAATCAGCATAAGCGGTGCTGCAACGAGCTTTATCGTTGTTGCATAGACGCTTAAAAATGTCAGGAATATATACGGCACATATGAATGTTCGCGTCGCACATACAGATCAAGCCATTTGATCACAATATAAAATACCAGCGTTGCAACAAAGTAGTCTGATGCAGGTGCAACCATCTCATCAAATATTCCAAAGAGATAGTAGATCGCAGCAAGTCTTGCAAAATCAGATATTATGATATTTCCTCTTCGTATAATGCTCTTTAACTCAACACATTCCCACGCAAGGACAAGTGCAAAGAATCCCGCCATAACATGGTAAGACCGATCAAGTTGCAGGAATTTCATGCTAAACAGCGCCGAAAGCGGAAATGCAGCACTGTTATAAGCAAGTCTTACGTGAAGATTTCCAAGTCCTTTTATTACCCCGTACTCTTCTATCCACCTGATAGCCTGCGCATGATAAAGGTCGGAATCATAATGCATGATTCCGCTTGATGTTCCGTAAGCCATCAAAAAGAAAACGACCAGGTAAAGTATTCTGCTTTTGTATGAACGGAGAATTCGAAGAAGCATCCTGAGTTCTTCACTCATTTTATCTCTGTAAACAACACCAAAGATACAAGCGAAGAACATTAAAAAAACATGACAATTTAACTCGACTTTGTCAAATATACTCCAGATCTGTGCATAAACTGTTGAAATCATAACACCGCTCATTATGTAGCCGGTGTGAGAATGAAATCGGTAGGCTTTTTCACTGCTTTTTTGCGTAGCTTTACCACGCTTTGAAAAAGACAGCATAATATTTATGAAACCGTATCCTATCAGGTATGTTGTTACAATGACATACAACCAAATAAGAATAACTGATAACATGCTGCAACTAGCCCCCGATCCATTAGATAATCAAATAGTCATCAAATAGCCTATCAATGTTCCAAGCAAAGCTCCAAAGAGAACCTGCATAGGAGTATGTCCGACAAACTCCTTGAGCTTCTCTTCTACAGGTATATCCTTATCAAGCTGAAGGAACCAATCCATCATATTGTTAATAACCTTAGCCTGAATGCCCGTCTCCCATCTTACTCCCATTGCATCGTGCATTACGATAAGCGCAAGAACTGCCGAAATGGCAAACTCAAAAGAACTTGCTCCGTACAACACGCATGTTGATGAAACAACTGCCATGACCGTAGCAGAATGCGAACTGGGCATTCCGCCGTCACCCATAAGTCTCTCGGGATTAAAGCTCTTATTTACAACCACATATAATATTGTTTTAAGTACCTGTGCAACAAACCATCCGCTGCAAGCAGCAACCAATACTTTGTTACCCAGTATGTCATTCCAAAACTGCATTCAAACCTCTATTTTGCTCAATTTCACTATTATTACAAAAGTTCCTTAAGGTACTGCTCAATTGCATCGTGCCAGTCGGCAAACATGAAGTCTGTTGTAAGTTTCAACATATAATTCTCCAAGATGCTGTATGCCGGTCTGGGTGCGGACTGAGGATTCTTTGCCTGATATTCCGCTGTGGTCACATGATTGACCTTAGTTTTCTTTCCTGCAATTCTGAAAATTTCTTCTGTGAAATCAGCCCAGTTTGTATCGCCTTCGCATGTTCCGTGGAAAATTCCGTAATTCTCCGTATTCATAAGATAATGAATAGCTTTTGCAAGCTCAGTTGTGCTTGTAGGATTACCAAGCTGATCGTTTACAACGCTTATCTCGTCGTGATTCTCAGACAACTTAAGCATTGTCTTTACAAAGTTCTTGCCGTCTCCGTAAAGCCATGCAGTTCTGATAATAAAGTAGTTTTTCGCAAACTGCTTTACAAACTCTTCTCCGGCAAGTTTTGTCTTACCATAAACACTCACAGGGCCTGTAGCATCAAACTCTGTGTACGGCTTTGTTGCATTTCCCGCAAATACATAGTCTGTAGATACATGTACAAGCTTTGCACCAACTTCTGTAGATGCTATAGCCAGATTTCTTGGTCCAATGGCATTAATCTTATATGAGAGATCAACATCACTCTCCTGCTTATCTACTGCGGTATATGCAGCGCAATTTATCACTGCCTTGGGCTTAACGTCCTTAACAAGCTTAATTACGGAATCAACATTTGTAATGTCCAAAGGAATAATTCCCTCTCCCTCAAACACATCGGTATTTACGATCTCATATTTTCCTGTTGCTCCAAGTTCCTTGTTTATCGCTCTTCCAAGCTGTCCGTTACATCCCGTAACAATTATCTTATCCATCGCTACTCCCTTTTACTTCCTGTATAAATAAATCTTGTAGTTAACTCAGCAAACGGACGGCATAACTGCCGTCCGCCTTATATTCTTGTCAATCTGCGCATGTGACACATATTATCACATGTACGGCTTATTCGCCAAGTCCTCCCTCGATTGCTTCAACCATTGCACTCATGGCTTCTTCTTCATCGGGGCCTTCACAATTAAACTCAAGTTCGTCGCCACATTTAACGCAAGCGCCGAGAACACTCAAAACACTTTTTGCATTGGCAACATTGTCGCCGTACGAAAAAGTTATATGTGATTTAAAATTCATAGCCACTTTACAAAGATTTCCCGCAGGTCTCAAGTGCAAACCTGTAGGGTTTGTAATGACTACCTTCTTACTAACCATTTATAACATAACCTCCTCGATCAACTTCGCAAGCTTTTTAGCTTCTTCATCAATCTTAGTCTGCTCCTTACCTTCGATCATTACTCTTACAAGCGGTTCTGTTCCCGAAGGTCTTATAAGCACTCTTCCGTCCCCCGCAAATTCTTTTTCAAGTTCTGCGATAGCACTTGCAATCTCAGGATATTCCATGAACGCATCTTTCTTGTGTGTAGGAACATGTGCGTTTACCAATGCCTGAGGCATTACTTCCATAACTTGTGAAAGCTCTGAAAGCGGCTTGCCTGTAACTACCATAACTTCAAGAAGATGCAAAGCCGACAACAGACCGTCTCCGGTAGTATTGTCATCGAGGAAAATGATGTGTCCCGACTGCTCTCCACCAAGGTTTGCGCCGATCTCTTTCATATGCTCAAGCACATAACGGTCACCGACCTTAGTCTTATCAACCTGGATGCCTTCTCTCTCAGCCATCTTAAAAAATCCAAGGTTACTCATTACAGTGGCAACGATTGTATTCTTGGCAAGTTTACCGTTATCCTTCATAAACTTACCGATAATAGCCATTATCTCGTCACCGTCAACCATCTTACCTTTTTCATCAACAGCAAGGAACCTGTCAGCGTCTCCGTCGAAAGCAAGTCCGATATTTGCCTTCTCGGTAACAACTCTTCCCATAAGCTCTTCCATATGAGTCGAGCCGCATCCTGCATTAATGTTGGTTCCGTCGGGATTGTTATGGATCACAACCACTTCTGCACCTAACTGCCTTATTGCCTCAACAGAGGTATAATATGAAGCACCCTCAGCACAATCCATAACGATCTTCATTCCTGCAAGACTGATATCAACTGCTCTAAGATTGTGATTTATATATTCTTCTTTTGCATCACTTCTGTTCTTGATCTTGCCGACTCCTGCACCGGTAGGCATCTTAACACCTTCCATGTTGTTCTTGATAAGTGCCTCGATCTCATCCTCAAGTTCATCAGGAAGCTTATAACCATTTGCATCAAAAAACTTTATCCCATTAAATTCCATAGGATTATGTGAAGCCGAAATAACTACGCCGGCATCAACTCTGTATTTTCTTGTAAGATATGCAACGGCGGGAGTAGGGATAACTCCTACATTTACTACATCTGCGCCTACAGAACATGCACCTGCCATAAGTGCACTTGCAAGCATATCTCCCGATAATCTTGTATCACATCCCACCATAATGGTCGGTCTGTGGTTAACTTCTTTTGAAAGAACATAGGCTCCTGCCTGTCCAAGCTGCATTGCAAGAAGCGGTGTCAACTCATCATTTGCTACGCCTCTTACACCATCTGTTCCAAATAATCTGCCCATCGAAATAACCTCATTTAATTAGTTTTATTAACACGAACGTATACTTCAACGTCGTCCGAAGCTTTAACCCCTTCAGGAAGGTTGTTCCATTTAACCTTTGCGCTGTAAACACCATCTCTCAGTGTTTCTGTGCCATTTTCTTTGATTAACTGCGTAGCGTCGACAGAACCTTTTAAAGTATTCTCATCAACAGCTGCAAGCGCAGAATCCATACCAAGAAGAGTAAGCGCTACGGAATCATATTCATTGGTATCAACTTTAATATCATATCCCTGAACAGGGTTCTCAACACTGATATTCTTTATATCAACCGCAAAGTTTTTGGATGATAACTTACCGATACTTACCACTACCGTTGCTTTTGCTTTTGAATCCTCGCCGAAACGAACGCCATCGGGAAGATATTTATCAAGTTCCACGGTATAGTTAAGATCCTGTGTTCTACCCGCTATATCAAGCTCAGAGTCGTTTATCGTGATCTCTTTTATCTTAGATATAACTTTTGAATCACCTGCTATCTGAATCTTATCAGGCGTACTCACTGTTCCGGTAACCGCATAACCGTCTGCGGGTTCTCCCGATACAACGCACTTGATCGGCACAAATTTACCTTCAAGTATCTCAACTTCCGCCCTTACAGTGGGTTTTCCATTATTATTTATAATCTTTACACGTGAAGCATCAACATCATTTGTCTCGACAACTTCATCGTTCTTATCACGAAGTACGATATTGGCGGTTACGTTCATTGTACGTGTAAGCCCCGCTACATCTATCTCCGCTGTTGCTTTCGTAACATTGTTGACCACCGATTCGGGGCCTTCTATCTTAACCTGATCAAGCTCAATTGCCTTATCACCGACAATATATTTATCATCGGGATGTCCGATCTGAACAGGCTTGAGTTCAAGCGTCTTGCTTATCTTCTTTTCAACGTTGTACTCCAGCTTATCGTTACTTAACTCTATATCCACGATATCTGTACCGTTGTTATTCTCTACCACTGCTTCAATAGGTATTGCTCTTACTGTGCTGTCGGTACCTTGAACAGGCAGATTTTTCAAATCCGCTACCAGTTTTATATCATTGTTGGTCAATGTATCAACTATAGATTTCTTTCCTTTGACCTTTACACTCTGGCTAAGGTCTGATGAATCCACTGCCCATCCGACAAGATTATTATTCTTTAAATAATTACTGTTATCGACAATCCTGACCTGAACATCTCTGATCTGCCTTGAAATCTGAGGGTCCTGATTATTTGTCACAGACAACCATATAACACCAGCAAATACCAGCGAAGCAAGCTTAAGCCCAAAATTTGACATGATCTTCTTCATCTCTTCACCCTGGCCTTTCTGGCAAAGTGCTTAATATGCGTTTCTTCCGCATGCTTGTTCTGCAAGACCTTAAGCCTGTCTCTTAGTCTGTCACTGTCGACAGATTTATCGAGTTCGCCTTCATATGCAACGCTTATCTTTCCTGTTTCCTCGGAAACAATGATAGTAAGTGAATCAGTCACTTCAGATACACCGATACCCGCACGGTGTCTTGTTCCAAGTTCTTTACCAATTCCCATGTTATCTGACAAAGGAAGGTAACATGTCGCGGATACAACTCTGTCTCCGCGTATTATTACAGCACCGTCATGAAGAGGTGTGTTATGTTCAAAAATATTTATAAGAAGCTGACTCGTAACAATTCCGTCAACAGCTATACCTGTTCTCTCAAATTCTGCAAGTGAAAAATCCTGCTGAATAACAATAAGTGCTCCCGTACGAACTTTTGACATTTCGACACAGGCCCTTACGATCTCATTAAGTGTCTTATCAGAAAAACGCTCCTGGAACTTCATATCTCCAAAGAAGAATGCATTCGAGAAGAAGTTCTTTCTTCCAAGCTCTTCCAACGCTCTTCGAAGCTCAGGCTGCAATATAATAACTACTACTATGATGATAACGTTAAAGAAATTTCCAACAATCCACAATATTGTATTCATCTGGAAAAATTCCGCAAACAGGATGAATGCAATAATGACTATTACGCCTTTAAGCATAGACCAAAGTCTGGAGTTTTTTGCCCACAACAAAACATGATAAACCAGAAACGCGATAATAAGTATCTCCAGAATATCAGTAGGTCTCACGGAAGGTATACGAAACGCTTCAAGATCAAAAAACTGCTGAACTGTTTCCATATCAATCCTCTAAAAAATCACCTATGCTGATCCATTGCACGGTTGATCTTCTTAACCTTCCTTTCCGGCGTAGAAACTGTAACCTTTGGTACCGCCTTTACATAATAATAATATTCATCATCTTCAAACTGAACTTTCTCAGTCCTGCTGTAGTCCAGATTGAATGCAAAAAACTCAACCACAAACATGAGAAGTGCGGAAATAATTGTTCCGACAACAACTCCGCCGAGAGACATCTGTGTATCGTAGATAAGATCTCCGATCATAGTACACATGATAAGTGAAACGGCTCCGGCAATTATTGCAATCTTCCATGACTTATCAACAGAAGATCTGCGAATAGCGTATACAATAGCGATAGTTATTGAAAATGCAACTATCGAAACGATCATTGCTTTATCACCCAACAGTCCTGTTATTACAGACTGGAATGCATTGGCAGCTTCCTCTACACCCTCACTTCCGAAAGACTGTGAGTTCTTGGAGAAGAAAGCAAGCATATATGAAATGATAAGTCCGAATGACACGGACACCATTGATGTAGGGCCACCCAAAAGTCCCATAGCCAAAGGCATCACATACGGTATATGCATAAAGAAAAACAGCGGGGTCAAAAGAACCGCAAGTGTATCTTTAGGCGAGAACCTGAAATACAACAAGAACATAAGCACAAACACTATAAGTGCGAAAAGTGCGCATTCCGAAGACAGTTCAAAAAGATGTCCCGTGATAAATAACGCCGCGATAAATACTATGCAATTAGGCGTGAGAATAGAACACAGCAGCGATGCCATCAGAACTATCACAAAATTCTTAAGGCTGTCCATGTATCCCAATTTGCTGTTTATTATGCAGATTGTGATAAGTGCCAAAAGGAATTTCCACGCGTAGCTAATGTAAACCTCGTTTTTGATATAAAATTTTTTGATATAAATCTTTAATTCTAATAATGAAGTCATGTCACTGTTCCTTTTCGTACATTCTTGCCAGTTTCTTTAAATTTTCATAATATGCTCTCATACTCCTTCGCATTCTGGAATAGCGATAAGAATATATTATATATGAAGCAAGCGAATACACGCCAACAAGCAGGAGGTAGTATATTAGCCACCTCCTGCCGGTTGCAATAAGATTTTCCGTATTATATACATCAGATAACACTTTTTCAAAATCGTATAAGACATATGCAGCGATAAATACCGCGAAAACAATCGTTGCACTAATAAGCGACTTTATAACATTAAAAGCCACGTAATCACTCTTAAAATAAGAGTTTATCGCGTCATTATTTTTTCCTTCACGATCAATAAATGCAGCCATCTTGGTCATCAAAATGACTTTCTCTTCATTTAACATCTTTGCTCCTTAAGTATCCAGGAAACGCATTCCGGCTTTGTTGTCTTTCTTAATCTGCTCCTGCATCACCGGTTTAGGCTTTGCGAAGCTTGTTGCCAGATTGTTTGCCATTGATGTCTTACATTTAGCACAGAATCTTCCTGTTAAAATTGACGCTCCGCAATTCTCGCATTGAAGCTGAATTGGTGAGTGTTCTGAAAACATAAGCCTCTCTTCACGTATCCACTGTTGAATCTGCTTGGAGGAAACCTCATTATCGTCTGCGATCTGCCTGAGACTTGCGGTGGGATTATCCTGGATGTACTGCTTAACCTTCTGGAAATCCTCTTCAATAGCCTTCTTACACTGATCGCATATCGTAGGACCACCGATATGATTGAACATTTTGCCACATCTGGAACAATTTCGTAAGTTCATATACATGACCTCCGCTAGACTATGTAGTTTGCCCGATTGCGAGTGTTAAAAAATAAACTTTTTCAGCTCCGGCCAATCTTAACAAACGGGCAATCTCATCAATGGTACTTCCCGTTGTGTAGATGTCATCGATAATAAGTATGCACTTAAATTTTACATCATTTCGTTGTATATTAAAAGCCTTTTTCAAATTATTGCGCCGCCCGCGGACATCCAGATTCTTCATGGGCAAAGTGTTTCTGCTTCTTTGAATAAGGTCTGCCCTCATTGGTATATCAAGCATTTCAGACACTTTCCTTGCATAGACCTCAGCCTGGTTGTATCCTCTCTCTGCCTCCTTACGCGTATACATAGGAACAGGCACTATCAGATCGATGCCAAGACCGGAAAGCTTCTTACCAAGAGCCTTTTTGGTTGCCCTTGCATAAAAATCCGCATATTCCTGCCTCCCCATATACTTGAATCTGTAAACAGATCCGGAAACACTCCTATATTGAAAAAGAGAAAAACCTCTGTCATACGCATGCTTCATTTTTGCACAGTCATCGCAATACTCTCTGTCAGCATCCGCACCCGTAAGTCCTTTCCCACATTTTATGCATGTCGGAGCTTTTACAAACTTGATTTTTTTTATGCAGCCTTCATGAATAATACGCCCTCTTTTTATCCTGCCGTTTCTAATCTCAAAAGTATTTAATATTCCGTCGCATACAGGACATCTTCCCGGGTAGACAATTTCTTTTACCACACAAAATATGTCTTTTATTTCTTTAGTTACTGTCTGCATCAAATATTTCTTTTATCCTATCCGCAAGTCCCGTATATCTCTTAAGCTGCTCTTCATTTTCCGTCATCTCGCAGAGCGTCTTACTGCTTCCGAGGACGCAGACCGTGCTCCTGGCTCTTGTAACAGCCGTATAGAGAAGGTTCCTGTTAAGAAGCATCCTGGGGCCGCCAAGAATAGGCAGAATAACCGCCGGATACTCACTGCCCTGGGACTTGTGTATCGTTATCGCATAAGACAGTTCTATTTCATCAAGCTCGGAAAAAGGATACCTTACTCTTCTGTGTTCGTCAAATTCCACTACGATATCCTGAGAATATTCATTTATTTCTTTGACAATTCCCATATCTCCGTTGTACACGCCCATTCCGGAATCAACAGGAATATTATATTTGCCGACAACTTCCCACTTTGCCTGATAATTATTCCTTATCTGCATTACTTTGTCGCCCTCTCTTATGATGAGGTCGCCGTATGCATGCTCTTTCTTGGAAGAATCAGGCGGATTCAGATATTTCTGAAGAACGAGGTTAAGCTGTATCGCACCGAGCGGACCTTTTTTCATCGGCGTAAGAACCTGAATGTCATATGGCGAAGCTTTGACATATCCGGGAAGTTTATCCCTTATGAGCTGGATCATATGCTTATATATGACATCAGCGTCATTTCTCTCCAAGAAAAAGAAATCCTTACTCTTATTATCAAGAACAGGCTTCTCTCCTCTGTGGATTCTGTGAGCATTCATTACAATGTCACTTTCCTCCGCCTGTCTGAATATCTTCTTAAGAAAGATCGTAGGAAACTTGCCACTTGATATCAAATCCCCGAGAACCTGTCCCGGTCCTACGCTCGGAAGCTGCGAACTGTCGCCAACAAGTATCAGGTGAACTCCGGGCACAAGCGCCCTTAGAAGTGCGTTAAAAAGATGCGTGTCAACCATGGACATCTCATCGATTATAAGTGCATCCGTTTCAAGCGGATTATCTCTGTTCCTCTCAAACTTTACGCCCTGGCGTCTCTCATCATCCTCGACCTGGCCTGTAACTTCGAGAAGTCTGTGAATCGTCTTTGCTTCGTAACCCGTAGCCTCAGTCATACGCTTAGCTGCACGTCCTGTGGGTGCTGCAAGCATGATATCGAGCCCTTCCGAAGCATAGTAGTTTATTATGGTATTTATTGTAGTGGTCTTACCTGTTCCCGGACCTCCGGTTATTATTACCACTCCGTTTGCAATACTCTTTATGACCGCATCTCTCTGAAGGTCGTCGAGCTCGATTCCCTTTTTGTGTTCAATTTCCAAGATGCGTTTTTTATAAAGCTCCTCTTCCTGAGGGCCGATTTTTTCCGATATATTAAGATCATGCAGCATCGCTGCACATCCCTGCTCCTCATAGAAATATGAAGACGCGTACACATTGTCTTCACCCTTACACACAAGCTTTTGGTCCATGATAAGGTTTTGGATCTGCGTCATTATGTCATCCGTATCAATCACATCCTCCGGACTATTCTGTAAAAGAAGCGATGTCTTATATGCAAGCTCTTTCATGGGAAGATAAGTATTTCCATCCATCGTCCCCTGCAAAAGAGTGTACATAATACCACTCCTGATCCTGTACTCTGAATCTACACAAATACCAACTTTTTCCGCAATATCATCTGCTATTTTAAATCCGATTCCGGCTATGTCATCCGCAAGCTTGTACGGATTTTCTTTAATAATCCCGTAAATCTGCGTTCCGTACCTGTTGTATATCTTGACTGCCATAGCATTTGTTATTCCATACTGCTGCAAAAAGATCATCGCATCGCGCATTTCTCTTTTATCCGCCATCTGGATAGATATATCAATTGCCTTCTTCTCGCTGATCCCCTTGATCTCAGCAAGTCTTTCAGGCTCATCTTCTATTATTCTGAAGGTATCCGATCCGAATTTTTTGACGATCCTTGCGGCAAGAGCTTCTCCTATTCCCTTTATCGCTCCGGACCCTAGATATCTCTGCATTGAGACCGCGTCGTCGGGTACAACTATCTTGTAAGAATCAACTTTGAGCTGATGGCCGTAGACAGGGTGTTCAACATACACTCCCTCCATCTCCAAAGTATCTCCGACATCCGCATCCTTGAAATTTCCTATGCAGGTGATCTCATCATCTTCCGTGACAATATTAGCCACCGAATATCCATTTTCCGCATTTCTGTAAATAAAATGCTCAATATATCCCTTAACGTTTTCTTTTTCCATAGTGAATAGTATAGCATAAGAAAAAGGATCCGATTCTTAAGATTTCTTAAGAATTGGATCCCTCTGTCTTATTCTCTGCAGGAGCCTCCGGAATATCATAATTTCTCTTGAGATTCTCATAGAGCATCTGAGCAAATCCGTTACTCTGCTTATCAACTGATGTCGCACATACATCCTGAAGTGTCTGATCTTTGAAAAAATCAACCAGAGTAGATGTTGAATTATCTGACTTTTCAGGCTTAAGAGCATCTACAGACTTCTGCATCTCCTTAAATATCTGCTCAAGGAAATACGACTCAAAGCCTTTACATGCAGCCCAAAGCTCGTCATCGGAAGACTTCTCGTTTGTCTGCTCGAGCTTATTTTTAAGAGCTTCAGTAGAGGCATTCTTGCTCTCACGCATTGCATATTCAGTTATGCCGGTTGCATTTATACCACTGATATCAAATCCTGCCATGGCTATTCTCCATCAATTATCTCTTAAGACCATTTGCAGTCTGCATCATCTCGTCTGTTGTCTGAATTGCAGTTGAGTTCATCTCGTAAGCTCTCTGTGCAACGATAAGATTGACCATCTCTGTTGCTACGTTAACGTTGGAGCCTTCAAGGTATCCCTGTTCAATTGTGCTAAGCTTAACCTCTCCGGCTGCATCAGCTTCAAGAATAGGTTCTCCGCTTGCTGCGGTCTCCTGCCATGCTGCTCCACCCACTCTCTCAAGGCCTTCCCTGTTACGGAACTGCCAAAGGCCAATCTGAGGTCCGAGTGCCTGAGGAACGCCCTCATCATCAGGATAATAGATCTTGCCGTCTCCGCCAATCTCAATTCTGCTCGCTATGGCATTTCCGTCAACCACGATAGGATTGCCGTCAATTCCAAGAACCGGATTACCCTCAGCTGTTGTAAGCTCAAGCGTTGTTCCGCCCGTCTCCTGAAGAGCCCATGTGAAATTACCGTTTCTGGTATACTGAACAGTCTCTCCGTCAGCTGCTGTATAAGCAAAGAAACCGTCACCGCTTATAGCAAGAGCTGCAGGATTGTCGTTGTTCTGCAAAGATCCCTGTTTAAAGAACTGATTTATTGAAGATGTACGGGTACCAAGTCCCACCTGTGAATTGGTTGGCTTAGGTTCGCCGTTTGCTGTAGTTGTAACTGTCTGAAGCTCCTGATATAAAAGAGACTTAAACTGTGCTCCCTGAGCTTTATATCCGACTGTATTAACGTTTGCAAGGTTGTTCGATATAGTATCTACGTTTGTCTGCTGGGCATTCATTCCTGTTGCCGCTGACCATAAACTTCTAACCATAGACATACCTCCCTCTCTTTGGTATGTATCGGCACAAAGGCCGTGATACTTTATAAAAAAAGTATAAATTTTTTAATCGATCAAAAACTTTATGAAAGTCTGCCAAGCTGATTTGCGGCAATATCAAGTGTATCATCGATTGTTGTGATCATTCTCTGGTTTGTATCGTAGTTTCTCTGAACCGCAATCATATTTACCATCTCATCAACAACAGAAACATTTGACTGCTCCAAAAATCCCGAGTAAACACGTCCGGTTCCCTCTATAGGATTGGCTCCGTTTACGGGAATATACATATTTTCTCCGTAGTGCTCAAGATTGTCATATGAGATACGTCCGTCAGGATATGTTGTCTTCTCAAAATCAAATATTCCGATCTGGGCAACAACCTCACCGTCCTGTACAATATTACCGTTCATGCTGACTTCTACGGGAAGTGACGGATCAAGTTCAATATGTCCTCCGTCCTGTGAAAGAACAAAGTCTCCGTCCTGAGTAACAAGCTCTCCCTCGGCTGTAACCGTAAAGTTACCGTCTCTGGTATACATTATATTGGTCTGATTCGGAAGATCTCTCTCAATATTCTTAGCCTTGTTCGTATATTCGATTCCAAAGAAACCATATCCGCCGATAGCCATGTCATATTTGTTTCCGGTCTCTTTCATGGGACCTTCGGACCAATCAACATAGCCTTCGCCAATCTTTACACCCGGATTAATAATGCCCAGTCCACGCGCAGTGAACGGGGCATCAGTATAATCTTTAATTTTAAGCGCAAGCTGATCACTGAAAGACTGTGATGTTGTGCCTTCCTTCTTAAAACCGTTTGTGTTGGCATTGGCAAGATTGTTGGTCAGCACATCCATTCTGTGCTGCTCGTTGATCATTCCTGTGTAAGCAGTATAAAGACCTTTTACCATTCTCTTTCCCTCATACCATCCTGGTTATTCTTTATAGTTCAATCCTTGATATATATTATCGCAGATCATCAATCCTGATGATAACCTACAATAAACTCTACATAACGGCCGGTTCCGATGGCAACCGCTGTCATAGGATCCTCTGCTGTCATAGTATTGATTCCGGTCTTGGAATAGATAAGATCCTCAAGTCCGCGAAGAAGTGCTCCGCCACCTGTAAGAACTATTCCTCTGTCAGCAATATCCGCTGCAAGTTCCGGAGGTGTATTCTCAAGAACGCTGTGAATAGCCTCGATGATCTGGGATGTAGGCTCTCTGAGTGCCTCTTCTGTCTCTTCAGAAGATACTCTTACAGTCTTGGGAAGACCTGTAACAAGGTTACGTCCTCTTACATCCAGGAAATCATCTTCCGGTCTCGGATAAGCTGAACCGATCTTAATCTTTATATCTTCGGCAGTTCTGTCACCGATAAGAAGATTGTGCTTCTTTCTCATGTAACGAACAATTGCCTCATCAAAATCATCTCCTGCGACCTTGACGGATGTGCTTACAACCGTTCCGCCGAGTGAGATAACTGCAATATCAGATGTACCGCCACCTATATCAACGATCATGTTTCCGCAAGGCTTTGTAATATCAATTCCTGCTCCGATCGCTGCTGCAATAGGTTCCTCGATAGTCTTAACATCTCTCGCACCGCAAAGTCTTGTAGCATCTTCTACGGCTTTCTTCTCTACTTCCGTAGCTCCACTGGGAACACATACAGCGATAAAAGGTTTTCTATGAATTTTCCTTCCGATAGCTTTCTTAATGAAGTATCTCATCATCTGCTCAGTGATCTTGTAGTTTGAGATAACTCCCTGTCTCAGAGGTCTTACGGCAACAATATTACCGGGTGTACGGCCAAGCATAAGCCTCGCATCCTCACCGATTGCCTTGATCTCCTCTGTGTCTCTGTCATAAGCTACTACAGAAGGTTCCTTAAGAACTACTCCCTTGCCTCTTATGTAAACGAGAACAGATGCCGTTCCTAAATCAATTCCGATGTCTGCATACTGCATAATTTAAGGTACCCCTTTCAAAACTGTGTGTCATTCATTTATTTTAGCGCATAAGTGCGGATAATAAAATGTTAATAATACATTGCCATTATAAACCATCTTATAAAGATTTAAAAGGGGCTACCTCTATTAATATCGGACATTTCCTATCAAAACTTAAGTATCCTGTTAAAATCTTAAGTATTTTAGCCGCATACTCGAAAAAGAGTTTCGCAAATCCTTAAATTACGCGCATTTCAGGAAATGCCATGCTAAAATTAATCATTATTTTTTCAACATCTTTTTTATGTATGCTCCGGTATATGACTTCTTGCACTTGGCAACTTCTTCCGGCGTTCCGCATGCAACAACCATTCCGCCGCCAGAGCCGCCTTCAGGTCCCATATCTATGATGTAATCTCCTGTTTTGATGACATCAAGATTATGCTCAATAACAACAACCGTATTTCCCTGCTCTACCAGCTCATGCATTATCTTCACAAGCTTCTGAACATCGGCAAAATGAAGTCCTGTCGTAGGCTCATCAAGAATATAGACCGTCTTGCCCGTTCCCACCTTACTAAGCTCCGTCGCAAGCTTAATTCTCTGTGCCTCACCACCCGAAAGCTCTGTACTGGGCTGTCCAAGCTTAACATATCCAAGTCCAACATCGTAAAGAGTCTGTATCTTTCTCTTAATCGTCTTAACATTTTCAAAGAAAGTAAGTGCCTCTTCAACCGTCATATCAAGAACATCATAAATATTCTTTCCTTTATATCTGACTTCAAGAGTCTCGTGGTTATAACGCTTTCCTCCGCAGACCTCGCACGGAACATATACATCCGGAAGGAAATGCATTTCAATCTTGATAATTCCGTCACCGCCGCAGGCTTCACATCTTCCGCCTTTAACGTTAAACGAGAACCTTCCCTTCTTGTATCCTCTTGCTTTCGCATCGGGAGTACCTGCAAAAAGATCCCTTATCATATCAAACACGCCCGTATATGTCGCGGGGTTTGATCTCGGAGTTCTTCCGATAGGCGACTGATCGATAGCGATAACCTTATCAACCTGCTCAAGCCCTTCAATCCCCTTGTGTTTTCCGGGTATACATCTAGCCCTGTTAAGATCTCTCGCAAGATGCTTGTAGAGTATCTCATTGACAAAAGAGCTCTTTCCGGAGCCCGAAACTCCCGTAACTATGGTAAGTACGCCAAGCGGAACATCAATATCTATATTTCTTAAGTTATTCTCACTCGCACCGAGCACCTTAAGCCATCCCTTCGGCTCTCTTCTGACTTCCGGAACGTCGATCTTAAGTTTGCCTGCCAGATACTGGCCGGTTATCGACTCCTCGACTTTCATGATATCTTCGGCAGTTCCCGTAGCAACGATCTTACCGCCTCTTGAGCCCGCCCCCGGTCCCACATCAACAATATAGTCAGCCTCTCTCATAGTATCTTCATCATGTTCTACTACAATAAGAGTATTTCCAAGGTCTCTGAGATTCTTGAGCGTATTAAGAAGCTTATCGTTATCCCTCTGATGAAGTCCGATACTCGGCTCATCAAGGATATAGCATACTCCGCAAAGACCCGAACCGATCTGTGTAGCGAGTCTTATTCTCTGCGCCTCGCCGCCCGAAAGTGTTCCCGTGGCTCTCGAAAGCGAAAGATAACCCAGTCCTACATCCACAAGAAATCCCACTCTCGCCCTGATTTCTTTCAGAACCTGAGCACCGACAAGTTCCTGATGCTCACTAAGCTTTAGATTTTCAAGGTAGTTCTGAAGTTCATCTACAGACATCGATGTGATCTCATAGATATTCTTATCGTCTATGGTAACCGCCAGTGATTCCTTCTTAAGTCTCTGTCCGCCGCAAAGCTGACAGGGAGTGATTCTCATAAACTCCTGATATTCAGCCTTCGCCGTCTCAGAAAAAGTCTCTCTGTATCTCTGTTCAACATTCTTGATAAGTCCGTCAAAAAGAATCGGATAATCACCCTCACCTCTTGAACCCTTGTAATGAACATTGACAGTCTTGTCAGCTCCGTGTATGAGCATATGTCTTACCTTCTCGGGAAGATCGCAGAAAGGAGTATCAAGGCTGAACTTATACGCTTTGGCGAGCGCTTTCAAAGTCGCATTACTAAAGCTTCCTTCCTTATTTGCAGACTGCCATCCCATAACAACAATACATCCGTCATTTATTGAAAGAGTCTTGTCGGGGATCATGAGATCTTCGTCAAACTCCATCTTATATCCAAGTCCCGCACAGTCAGGGCAGGCTCCGAAAGGATTATTGAATGAAAAACTTCTGGGTTCAATCTCGGGAATGCTGATCCCGCAATCGGGGCAAGCAAAATTCTGACTGAAATTAAGCTCTTTTCCATCCACCACATCAACAGTAAGAAGTCCCTCCGCAAGCTGCAGGGCACTCTCTATTGAATCAGCAAGTCTCTTCCTTAGATTCTCGTTGTCATCTCTTATGACAATTCTGTCAACTATTACTTCTATATTATGCTTGATGTTCTTATCAAGCTTTATCTCTTCAGAAAGCTCATACTGACTTCCGTCAATTCTTACTCTGACGTAACCCGCTCTTTTTGCCCTGTCCAGAGTCTTGGCATGCTCACCTTTTTTGCCTCTTACAACAGGTGCAAGAAGCTGGAGCTTGGTTCCGTCGCCGAGCGCCATGATCTGGTCGCACATCTCGTCAACCGTCTGTCTTCTTATCTCTCTTCCGCAGTTAGGACAATGCGGTATACCTATTCTTGCATACAACAATCTGAAGTGATCGTATATCTCGGTAACCGTTCCCACAGTCGATCTGGGATTCTTGTTAGTGGACTTCTGATCTATAGAGATTGTAGGAGAAAGTCCTTCGATCCTCTCGACATTAGGCTTATCCATCTGTCCCAGAAACATTCTTGCGTAAGATGAGAGCGACTCCATGTACCTTCTCTGACCTTCCGCAAAAATGGTATCAAAAGCAAGCGAAGACTTACCCGATCCCGAAAGTCCCGTAAAAACGGTCAGAGTCTCCCTCGGAATCTTAACACTCACATGTTTAAGGTTATGTTCATCTGCACCGCGGACTCTGATGTAATCATGAATATCCGTGGGAAGAATTCTCTTTGCTGTCGTATTCTTTTTTGTCATTCTGCTGTTATCCGGCATCCGTTTATCTCCTGTCATCCGTCTCCGGTTATTTACCTTCTGTCAGGTCGTTATAGATTTTCTTAAGTTCAATCATCTGATCTCTGAGTGTCGCTGCAGTCTCAAAGTCTAGCTCCGTAGCCGCACGTTTCATCTTCTTCTGAACCTGTCCGATAAGTTTCTCAAGTTCATCCTTATCCATTGCCTCAGGATCTTTTTCAAATTTAACTTCTTCCTTGGCGATAGCCTTGGTAACCGCGATAAGCTCTCTTACCGCCTTCTTTATTGTCTGCGGAGTTACTCCGTGTTCCTTATTGTATTCTTCCTGAATCTTACGTCTTCTCGCCGTTTCATCGATGGCTTTCTGCATTGACTCCGTCATATTATCGGCGTACATGATAACGTGTCCTTCCGCATTACGCGCAGCACGGCCGATTGTCTGAATAAGCGACGTCTCCGAACGAAGGAATCCCTCTTTGTCCGCGTCAATTATCGCAACAAGTGATATTTCCGGAATATCAAGTCCTTCTCTCAAAAGGTTGATTCCGACAAGAACATCAAAGACATCAAGGCGCATATCTCTGATTATCTCAGCTCTTTCAAGCGTATCGATATCGGAATGAAGGTATTTTACCCTTATTCCCGACTCTGCAAGGTACTCAGTCAGATCCTCAGCCATTCTCTTGGTGAGTGTAGTCACAAGAACCTTATTCTTCTTATCTATCTCTGTACGAATCTCACCTATGAGATCGTCAATCTGTCCCTCAACAGGGCGTACGGAAATCTCAGGATCAAGAAGTCCCGTAGGTCTTATTACCTGCTCGGTCCTTAGAAGTTCATGCTCTTCCTCATATTTTCCCGGAGTAGCGGAGCAAAAGAGCATCTGGTCAATGTGCGATTCGAACTCCTCAAAATTAAGCGGTCTGTTATCAAGCGCAGACGGAAGCCTGAATCCATAATCAACAAGCGTAAGTTTCCTGCTCCTGTCTCCGTGATACATGGCACCGACCTGTGGAATCGTCATATGTGACTCATCAACGATTATCAGGAAATCTCTGTCAAAGAAATCCAAAAGAGTAAGCGGCGGTTCGCCCGGCGCCATAAAGTTAAGATGTCTTGAATAGTTCTCGATTCCCGAGCAAAAGCCCGTCTCCTTAAGCATTTCTATATCAAAATTGGTTCGCTCAGAGATTCTCTGAGCCTCAATAAGTCTGTCCTCTCCCTTAAAGAACTTGATCTGTTCCTCAAGTTCCTTCTCAATCTCAACACACGCCATGTTGATCTTCTCCTGAGGAACAACATAATGTGAAGCAGGATAGATCATAACGTGCGAAAGCTCATTTCTTACCTTAGCTGTGACAGGTTCAATCTCAGTAATCCTGTCTATCTCATCGCCAAAGAACTCTATCCTTATCAGGTAGTCATCCGCATTGGCGGGAAAAACCTCTATCGTATCGCCTCTTACCCTGAAATTACATCTTCCGAGCTCAAGATCGTTTCTCGTATACTGTATCGCAACGAGCTCTTCTATCGTCTTGTCTCTGTCCTTCTGCATTCCCGGGCGAAGTGAAATTGACATTCCCTTAAATTCATCGGGGCTTCCAAGTCCGTATATACAAGATACGCTGGCAACAACGATAACATCCTTCCTCTCAGAAAGTGACGCCGTTGCCGAAAGTCTAAGCTTATCAATCTCATCATTTATCGACGAATCTTTTGCAATATATGTATCTGTCTGAGGAACATACGCTTCAGGCTGGTAATAATCGTAGTAAGATACGAAGTATTCAACTGCGTTTTCCGGAAAAAACTCCTTCATCTCGCCATAGAGCTGACCCGCGAGAGTCTTGTTATGGCTGATAATCAGCGTAGGTTTATTTAGCGCCGCTATGACATTCGCCATAGTGAACGTCTTACCCGATCCCGTAACGCCTAGAAGAGTTTCAAACTGGTTTCCCGCTTTGAATCCCTCAACCAATTCCTTTATTGCCTGCGGCTGATCGCCTGTAGGCTTAAATTCAGAGTGTAATTTGAAATCCATATCACAATTCCCTCAAAAAAAGAAATGATATACTGCCGTTACAGTATATCATTTCACAATACACGCGTCTATAAAAATTTGAACACATGTTCGCAATATTTACTTCGCCACAATGTCCCGAACCAGCTTCGCGTCATCGCCCGCAACGATAAAGTATCCAAATCTGGAAGAGCTGTCCACAACTTTTCTGTCGGTAATCTCTTCAACACTGCTTTCTACAACAAGATCCTTATACTTAGCACAAACCTCATTGCAGTAATCAGCATCTTCCTGACAGAAAACAAACTTGATTCCCGCAGCGTTATGCTTCTTGCCGGGAGTGAGGTCGGGCTCGTTTCCAAGAGCCACATCAATAACCGCTTTGACAAAATCAATGCCGGTAGTCAGCTGCACAAGTGAGCTTCCGATACAGTCGCCGCCCATCCTTCCGCCAATCTCAACGATCTTGATAACGCCGTCTTCGCGGATAAGAATCTCGGAATGTGACGCGCCATTCTCTATCTCAAGCGCATCAAGTGCGCCGTATATAACGTTTCTGATGTTCTCATAAGTCTTTTCATCTACAGGTGCAGGCTCAAAGTGTCCGGTCTCGATGAAATTCGGGCTTCCCGTTGTGAACTTCTCGGTCACGGCAAGAAGTGTATGTTTCCCGTTGTATGAGATACACTCAACACTGTACTCTTTTCCCTCAACGAATTCCTCGATGATCGCGGTCTTCTCAAAGCTCACATCTCTTGCAGATGCTATCGCAGCCATGATTCCCGACTTTGACTTAAGCTTCGTAACAGCCCTGCTTCCGGATCTGTCCGTGGGCTTTACGATTATAGGATATTCAAATCCAAGCTCATCAACATTGACCGAGTCATCAGCCAAAACGTATTTAGGGCACGGAACATTCTTTTCCGTAAGGGCATTTCTCATTGCAAACTTATTGGTCGACTTGTACGTGCATGAAAGCGAATTGCCCGAAAGCCCCATCTTATCTGCAACATAGTTTACAGTCAGCATCGCAAGATCGGATGCTATACTGCATATTCCGTCAATTCCTATCTCTTTGCACTTCTCACAGATAGCCTCTTTTTCAACAATACTTATCGGATAAAAGAAATCGGCCGTAGCTTCTCCTACATCTCCGACGCCCCATGCGAACACATGAGTTTCAAGTCCCATTTCTTTTGCCTTTAAAATCAGCGGATTCTGAAGATATGAAGCGCCGATGATCGCCAGTTTTTTCATATACTACTCCTCTTCGTGTCGGTTAAGCATTTCGTCAATAATATAAATAGGTCTTCCTTTACTCTCGGAAAAGATATTTCCTATGTATATCCCGACTATTCCCAAGGCGCTCAGCATAAGTCCGCCCATCATATATATCGATGCAATGACTGAAGGCCAGCCTATATCCAGATCTCTCACAGCGTAATTTCTAATAACAAGATAGATCAAAAATATAAATGCCGCACATGAAAGTGCAAATCCAAGCTTAACCGCCATAAACAGCGGCTTGTTGGACTGAGCGGTAATAAGGCTGATCGCAAGATTAACTTTTTTGCTGAAAGTATATGACGACTTTCCCGCAAATCTTTCATCCGACTCAAGCTCGATGGTTGTGTCATTATAGCCAAGCCACATGAGGAACATGATGTAATCTCTGGTCTGCTCTTTCATCTTAAGAAAAGAATCTACGACTTTTCTTTTTGCAACGCTGTAATTACCCACCTCGAAGTCGTACTTCATGTCTGAGAGCTTATTATATACAGCGTAAAAAGATCTTGATAAAGCTTTTACAATAAAGGTATCCTTTCTTTCTTTTCGCTTGGAATATACGATATCGTAACCTTCCTCTATCTTGTCCAAAAACAGTGGCAAAAACTCAGGTCTGTCCTGAAGATCGCAGTCCATTACAGAAACAAGATCTCCTGTCGACTTCTCAAGACCTGCGGTTATCGCACGCATCTGTCCAAAGTTCCTTGAAAGTTTTATTCCCACAACGCGCTTATCCTTAGCGCAGAGCTTTTCGATCTCTTCCCACGATTTCTGCGGGCAATGGTCGTCCACCATGATTATCTCAAAGGATTTTCCTGCATTTTCAAGCGTTGCAACAAGCCTCTTATATAGTTCGGGTACCGCCTCCCTGCATCCGTATACAGGGATAACTACTGAAATATCCATAAATATCCTCGTGTTTTCTTTTTGAATTTCATAGTTATAAACATGAAACCAACATAGGATATTTTATCATATTACAATCAAAGATTAAACGAATCATATGTATAGACCATATCCTGTTCAATCACGAAATCATCGCAAAAAGTATTCCTCTTTGTATCGATATGATCCAGGAGCTGCGTCGTGCACATTGCGGCAGTCGCATCTCCCTCAGATATCTCAGGCTTTGCGCCGCCTTTCGTAAGCAGACTCGCTAGTCCCAGTATCATCATGATTCCTATAAATATCACTCCGAATGTGTATAAAAAAATAATCATTTCCCCTCCTGAAAAAATTCTTTATCAATAAATTCAGCTATTCTCTCTTTTGCAGTATATAATCGTCCCTTAAATGCGGGCACGCGCTCTTTTGCATCACTCTCAACGTAATTCATGACAGGTTCCGCGTACAAGATTACTCCCGACATTGTCGCAGCAACGGCCGCTACTGCAATGCCTCTCTTTATATATCTGACAGCAATGTCACGTTTTCTTTTCACAATACTGTCCAAAAGAGCTTTCTCTATCTCACCACAGGATCTAAACCTGTCATCGCGCCCCGGCTTTATGCATTTATTTATTATCTTAACGAAATCGCCTGAAAGCCCCGGCGCTCCGTTTAGCTTAAAGTTTTCAAGTGCCGCTTCGTTCTTGATATCTATCCCTGTTGTCATCTGCAAAAGAGTCATCCCAAAGCAATATATATCCGTCTTTGGATCTGTTTGGCCCAGAGTCCCGTACTGTTCCGGCGCCGCAAATCCTACAGTTCCGAGATAAGACGTATCAGATTTCTCTCCTTTTCTGTAGATTCTCGCCGCTCCGAAATCTATCAGATGCACCTTTCCATCCTTGCCAATTATAATGTTCGCCGGCTTAAGATCCCTGTATATCACAGGTTCCCGCAGTCCGTGAAGATACTTAAGTATCCTGATAAGCTCGATTGCAATTCCAACAGTCTCTTTCTCGGAAAAAACTCCGTTCATCCGAAGTTTCTCCGAAAGACTGTTTCCCGAGATATACTGCGTGACCATAAATCCGTCTTCATAATCTACAAGTTTCTGTATTCCCGGATAATTGAGCCTCTTTAACATTAACGCCTCATCTTCCAAAGACGCCTTTGCCTTGATACTCTCCTTCTTAAGAACTTTGACCGTCACCTTCTTGCCGGTACGCGTATCACTTGCCGCATAGACAGCGCTTGTTCCGCCCTCTCCGATTTTCTTTATTATCCTGTATCTTTTTATATCTTTCATGCGCCAAACTCCATACAAAGCGCCGCAACAGATATATTGTCCGTTTCATTTCTGTCATATGCTGTCTTTACAAGCTTTTTACATGCATCCAGCATATCCTCCGATGTAACGCACATCTGCGGGCAAAGCATACCGTAAAGCTCAGTCTTTTCCATTGTTCTCCAGAATCCGTCCGAGCACGCGATCACGGTCGAATCATTTTTAAAAGTTCCCCTTGTTATATCGGGCTCGGGAGTTTTCATTGAACCAAGACATCTTAGGAGCACGCTCTTTTCCCTGTCATTTAACGCTTCTTTCTCCGTAATCTTTCCTTCATCCAGTTTTTTCTGCAAAACGCTGTGGTCTTTTGTAAGCTTTATTACATCACCCTTTGAAACAGCATATATTCTGGAATCTCCGATATTCATGATCATATATCTGTCGCCTATCTGCAAAAGAGCTGTCAGCGTCGTTCCAAGGTTGATCTTCCTGTGCTTCGCATATCTTCTTAATTCTCCGCCAATCCTTGCAATAAGTCTTCGCCATGATACTTCTATCACATCCCACAGCCTTTCCGCCTCAAGGTCCTGCATAAGAGACAACTCCTCATGGAACCAGTTTTCAAGCGACCTGACCACTTTACAACTTGCAACCTCTCCCTTCGGCAGACCTCCCATTCCGTCACATACCGCGACAAAAGAGATTCTTCCAAGTTTCTCTGAATTTGCAACTTTCACCAGCACAGAATCCTGGTTTACCTTACGGCTTCTACCCGCATCAGTGTAAATACACGCTTTGACTTTCATAACTTCCCTGCTTTCAAAAAAATGGAAATAATACTCGAAATGAGTAAGAAAATAAAAACCTGTGCCAAAGATTTAGCACAGGTTCAGATAATACTATTTATTTTTTTATTTGTCAATAAGCTCCTTCATGACTTCGATTGCCTTCTCTTTCTGATTGTCAATCTTGTCTCTCTGAGCCTTCTCAATATCAAGTTCAACCTCAACATCAGGTTCGATTCCTATTCCATGGATATTGTATCCGTTGGGAGTATAGTAATCACTTACAGTAAGTTTAACGGCAGTTCCGTCATTAAGATCGAATACACTCTGAACGATTCCTTTTCCGAAAGACTTAACACCTACAAGCTTACCGATTCCGTAATCCTTAATTGCACCTGCAAGTATCTCTGAAGCACTTGCTGAGTACTGGTTAATGAGAACAACAACCGGAATGTCTATCTGACGTGTTCCGTCGCAGGTATAATTCTGCTGATGGCCTTCTCTGTCCACAGTATAAACAATATTGCCCTTAGGAAGGAGCTGTCTTGCTATATCACAAACAGTTACAAGGTTTCCTCCGGGATTACTTCTAAGGTCGATCATAAGTCCCTTGATACCGCTTGCACGAAGTTCTGCAAGTCCCTCAGTGAACTGATCTGTTGTGATCTCATCAAACTCTGAGATCTTAAGATATCCGATTCCGTCTTTAAGAAGTTCGGTCGTAACTGTCGGAACCTGTATCTCATTTCTGATAACATCGACTTCAACATTCTCAACAGATCCGTCTCTTACCAGTGTGAGATGTACGGAAGTTCCTTTTTCGCCCTTAATCTTGGCAACAACTTCATCAAGGGTAAGTCCCTGTATACTTTCTTTGTTGACTTCAGCGATGATATCGCCTTCCATGAGGCCTGCGTCAGCAGCAGGGCTTCCTTCCATAACACCCGTTATTACAGGCACATTTTTTTCCTGATCCATTCCAACATATGCGCCGATTCCGTAATAAACGCCCTTAGTCACAGCCTTGAGCTCTTCAAGTTCGTCCGCCGTGTAATAAACAGAATAGGGATCTCCCAAAGATTCTATAAGCCCTTTGTATATTCCCTCAGCTTCAGTGGCCTTATCCACATCGTCCTTGTAGTAATTGGTATCAACGAGATTCTCAAGCATCTTAACTTTTTTGATTGTTTCACTGTTAAGAACTCCGTTTTCGTTCTGACCACCGGAACGAACTCCCGTTGTCAAAATAAACATGATAGCGCCTGCTGAAAAAACAAACAGTGCGCAAAGTGCTCCGATGAGGATTCCGCTTATAAACCTTCTTTTAAGCTTCTTATCCGCTTCCGTTTCATTACTTACCGGCTCTTTGGCCAGCTCATTGTTCTCGATATTTTCGTTTTCCAATGTTCTTTATCTCCTGTCCGCTTTTATTTTAGATAATTCCATGGACTAACATACGCTCCGTTAAGTCTTACTCCGAAATGAAGATGGTTACCTGTCGATCTTCCGGTCGAACCAACTGCAGCAATCCTGGTTCCGGCTGTGACATCCTGTCCCTTGGAAACATATAGTGCAGAACAATGCATGTAGATTGTATAAAGACCGTCTCCATGATTGATCATTATATAATTACCCATTGTCCCGTTGTAGTCGGCGGCAACCACTGTTCCGGCATAAGCCGCCAAAATGGCCGATCCTGCAGGCGCTGCAAAATCCACACCATTATGCATCTTTTGTATTCCAAGTGTAGGATGGATTCTCATTCCAAATTCATCAGATACTCTGGAATAATTCGGACAAGGAAATGTAAACATTCCGCCGTCGTATTTATGTCTGCTGTTTAATGCGGCCTCATCCGCAGCTACCTCTTTTTCAAGAGCAGCAATCGTTGCGTTCTCAGCCTTTATCTCCGCCTCATACTCAGCGATAGCAGCCTCTTTGCTCTTAATATCCGTCGATACATTATTGAGCTCAACTCCCTTGGCGTCAATAAGAGTTTGCATTTTGCCTTCTTCTTCCTCTTTATTTGACTTTGCCAGATCGAGAGTTTCTTTTTCTTCCTCAAGAGCCTGTTTATTGAGCGCTATAAGCTCAGTAGTCGCCACATATTCATTGAGCTTTTTTCTGTCATAAGAAGCGATCATCTCAATATACTCAGCCTTATTGAGCATATCGGAAAAACTTCCCGTGCCCACAAAAAGTTCAAAGTAAAGCTTATCTCCACGCTCATACATGAACTTTATTCGCTTCTTCATGGCATCATATTGAGCTTCCTGAGTTCGTTCCGCTTCTTCTAAGTCTTCACCCGTCTTCTTGATCTCAGCTTCTTTTTTCCCGATAGTATCGTTAAGAGCATCTATCTTCTTCTGTATCTCTGTCAAGGAAGCATCAAGTTCTGAGATATATTTTTTTAGATCCGACTTATCTTTTTCAAGCCCTTGTTTTAACTTTTCAAGATCGGTCTTAGCTGTATTCAGGCTATCTCGCTGTTCTTTCTGCTTTTTGATCTGATCTTTTTTGGCTTTAATACTTTCTTCCGTGACCTCTGCCGACACTATAATACCATTGGATTCAAAAGTAAATACCATGATCATGAAACAAGCCAGCACTCGAAATATCCCTTTAAGCGTGCCTTTTTGTAATCTGTTCAACTTATCTGATCTTCCTTCTAATCACCTGATCACACATGCAAATGTTTTCTGACTGTTGTAAAGCTACCCAAAAAGCCTATTCCGATTCCTATTGCCATAGATATGGGAACAAGTTCATTATATATCTGCTCAACAGGCAGGAACGGCAAAATATTTGAAAGCATTGCAAACTGGGTGTGAACATAATCAATTGCGCTACCGTAAACATAATAGAGAATCAGTAATGGTATGAGCGAACCGATAATTCCGATAATGATACCTTCTACCACGAAAGGTGCTCTTACAAAGAAATCCGTCGCTCCGATATATTTCATAATGTTTATCTCGTCTTTTCTGACAGCAATACCCATAGTTACCGTATTGCTGATAAGAAAGATTGAAACAAGCAAGAGAATTACTATAATTCCCATAGAAACATACGCCATAAGTTTGTTGAGTCCGCTAAGTGTATCAGCGGTGATCTCAGATCTGTTGACTGTTCTGACAACATCAAGGCTCTCTATGTATGTAACCAATGCTGCCTGCATTGAAACATCATTAAGATAAATCTCAAGGCTGGCGGAATCTGCAAGAGGGTTCTCGGTAAATCCGTCTGTATACTCACCGATATAATCCTTCTTGAAATCTTCCCATGCAGCTTCGGGATCTATATAATTGATTTCTCTTACTTCGGGACGTTTCTCAAGATCCGATTTTACTGCAAGAATCTGATCTTCGTTTACTCCTTCGTTAAAGAAAACAGTAACAGATACGCCTTCCTCTGCCGTATGAACAAAATATTGAATGTTGTTGATAATTGAAAAAACCAGACCGAACAGGAATAGACATGCGCCTATTGTTGCAATAGAAGCAAGGGTATACCATTTATTTCTACCTAAGTTCTTAAATCCCTGTCCAATGGTATAAAAGAAACTATTAATCCTCATCGATGTATGTACCTTCTTCCTCGTCTTCTATGATAACACCCTTTTTCATGGTTATAACTCGCTTCTTCATGGCATTTACTATTTCTCTGTTGTGTGTAACAACAATGACAGTTGTGCCGCTTTCATTGATCTTTTCCATAAGCTTCATTATTTCCCATGAATTATTGGGGTCAAGATTTCCGGTCGGCTCATCGGCCAAAAGAATCGTTGGCTTGTTGATAAGCGCTCTTGCAAGAGCAACTCTCTGCTGCTCTCCTCCGGACAACTGATTTATCTTGCTCTTATACTTACCCGCAAGATTGACTGTCGCAAGTATAGAAGGAACATTTCTCTTTATTTCCCTGGTGGATGTCTGAACAATCCTCTGGGCGAATGCTACATTTTCGTATACATTTCTGTCCTTAAGAAGTCTGAAATCCTGGAACACTATTCCGAGATTACGCCTAAACTTTGGAATCTTACTGTGCTTAATCTTATTCAGGTTATAACCCAAAACCGTAATTTCACCATTTGTAGGAACAAGCTCTCTCAAAAGAAGCTTAATGAGCGTAGATTTACCGGATCCGCTATCTCCTACGATGAATACAAACTCACCTTTTTTAATGTGAAGAGTGACGTCGTTAAGTGCCGGTGCACCCGATGAATACGACTTCGTCACATGGTCGAGGGTAATAACCTCGCCTTCGGGTATCTGCCTACCCGATTTCGTCTTTCTAAATCCTTTTTCCATAGCATCTCCCCGAAATTTGTGTTTATATAAAAAAGCAATTCATATTGTTCAAAATAGGATTATGAAATTCTGTCCATGTATTTCATGTATCTGACAACCATAAGCGCGATCTTAAATGTAATTGCATCGTCAAACACCCTAAGATCAAGCCCCGTGCTCTTCTGCAGCTTATCCAGTCTGTACACGAGTGTGTTTCTGTGAATGAACAGCTGTCTTGAAGTCTCTGATACATTAAGGCTGTTCTCAAAGAACTTATCAATGGTTGTAAGCGTCTCCTGATCGAAATCATCAGGATTTCTTCCGCCAAAGATTTCTTTAATAAACATCTTACAGAGCGGAATGGGAAGCTGATAGATAAGTCTTCCGATTCCAAGTTCGCTGTAGCAGATAACCTTTCTTTCGTCAAAGAAAATCTTGCCGACATCCAGTGCCATCTTCGCTTCCTTGTATGATCTACTTACCTCTTTGATCTCGCCTACAACTGTTCCGTATGCGATCCTGACACCTGTAAGTCCGTCCTTTGTAAGAGTTGCGATCATCTCTTCCGCTATCTTAGAAATATCCGACGGCTTTGCATAGTCATTTACATCCTTAACTATGATGATGTTGTCCTCATCCACTTCGGTCACGAAATCATTTGCATTTCCGAAGTGAGTTCTGGCAAGCTCAAGAGCATTGCTGTCTCTTCCGCTTGATGTCTCAACGATCATAGCTATTCTCTTCGCATCCGACTGAATGTGAAGCTTCTTTGCCCTACTGTATATGTCAACAAGAAGAAGGTTATCAAGCAAAAGATTCTTGATAAAGTTATCCTTGTCAAAACGCTCTTTGTACGCGATAAGCAGACTCTGGATCTGGTACGCGATCATCTTGCCCAGCATATAGATATTCTCACCGGTTCCCGTACAGATCAGAATATATTCAAGCTGCTGCTCGTCATATATCTTAAAATACTGATATCCCTGTATCTCCTGGGAATCTGCCGGAGATTTCACAAAGTCTCTGGCAACAGCCGCAACATTACCAATTTCCTGTGATGTAGCCGCAACTTCCTTGCCATCAATGTCCAGAACATATAACTCAACGTGTGCTATGTTCTTAAGTCCGTCAATTGTGTTTTGGAGAATTTGATTTGAAATCATTTGCCACTCTTTCCGCAACCTTTCGGCCGCTGAATAATATACATAGCCATTTTAATATATATGTACAATAAAATCTACCTTTTACATGCCATTTTTTGTACATTTTTTTGTTTTGCTCGTCAATATTACCAAAAAAGAATCCCCTTTTTGGTATCATATTATTTGAAATAATGCTAAGTTTTTGATGTAATATTATCGATATACAAAATAAGAAAAAGTGTTTTATACACAAAAACAGGAGGTGCTATATGGACATACCTTCCTTATCGATGGCTTTATCTCAAAATCGCATACTTACAGATGTAGGTGTAGCAATGCTATCCAAAAATCTGGACACTATGGAAGCTGCCGGACAGAATATGATCGCAGGTATCGAATCTGTATCGGAAACTTCCGTTAACCCCAATATCGGTTCAAACATCGATATAAGTCTTTGAAATACGCCATCAGAAAACTTGCCCGTGGCATTACGCTACGGGCATTTTTATTTCTTATCTTTTTTCTTTTTGAGAATTATGCCGGGAAACCACCGATCGAACCGGCTCCCCCGGATTCATACATCAAACGCCCTGCAAAGCAACAGCGCTGTAAATCATAAAGCTTATTGATAAGATCATTACAATTACAAGAGGAACAGTGAAAAGAGACTGCTTCTTTTCCTCAACCTGACCCCCTGACATATTCATGATGTCAGGCTCCTCTTTCTTCTTCCAAAATCTCAAATTGTCGATATAATCCTGTCTTCCCTCAATCTTCGCCATCTTTTTAACTATTAAAATAGCAAGCGCAGTAAATATGACCGAAAATACTAACAGGAATATAAGCATGAGCGCCTGCATCACGCCTTCGGGAAGCTTGTCCGCCAAAGTTTCGGCATTCGCTACTTCCTCACTACTATCTAACGCAAAATATATTGTCATTACTTCATAGGAATTAAACACCGCATGCGCTATAAACGACGGGATGACACTACCTGTCGCTTCAACCATGAGACAGAACATAAATCCCATTACGGCTCCGTATGCAAACTGGTTAAAGTTAAGATGCATCATTCCAAAAAGCACTGCCGAAAGGATCATTGATGCAAGCACCCTGCCCGTTCTTCTGTAACTCTGGAATATAACTCCCCTGAATATGATTTCCTCAACAAACGGTCCAAATAAGCCTATTGAAGCAACCATAAGTACCATCGGGTATTCAACCATCTGATCGCTTATAGAAGCAACTGCGTTATCCACAAACATCATGGATATTGCGTTTACCAAACCAACAAGCGGGAACAACGTAATAACATAGAGTACCGACAATAATGCCGTGCTGATTTTCACCTTCTTGAGCGGTATGACCGACAGCAGCCCCTCACCGCTATAGAATATAACCGCAACAGACGGAATAAGTATCATCAACTCGCAAAGTGCATTATTTATCGGGAGCGATAGGTTTTTTCCCGTAAACGCCTGCCAAAAAGAAATGTAAATCATAATCACGAACGTTGACAATACCATGAAAAAGAACGCAATGTTCGCTTTTTTGTAATCCATACCCATATTTTATTTCCTCACAATTGAATCCGGTTTAATCTCAATCTTGCCTTCTTTGAGAAGTCTACCGACAGCTCTTTTGAACTCATTCTTACTCATACCGGTCTTATCACGAATAAGCTCAGGGGCTGCTTTGTCGTTAAAAGGAATTTTTCCGCCACCCTTTTCAAGCATATCAAGAAGCTTTTCTGCATCGGCATCCATCTGAAGATACGCTTTTTCTCTAACACTTAAGTTAAGCCTTCCGTCTTCCCTGACAGATACAACTCTGGCATTTACACTGCTTCCGATCTCGATATTGCCATATAATTCCTTCTTGGGAATAAGTCCCGAATAAATATCGTCAACCGCAACAAATGCCCCAAAATTGTCACTTAATTCATAAACCGTTCCTATAACCTTATCATCTTTGGAATAAGGACTCTTATCCAAAAGATAATTGTATACATTCATAGTAACACAAAGTCTGCTACTCTTATCAATATACATTGCACAAAGAACTTCTTCGCCCGCTCTGACTTTCCTTGTCTGCTCCTTGAATGGAAGAAGGACGTCTTTTTCAAGTCCCCAGTCCATAAACGCTCCGATCTTACTCGTCTCTTTTACCTTGAGCATACGAACGTCGCCCAGCATTATCTTAGGTGTCTTAGTCGTTGCGATAAGTCTGTCGTCGGAATCCTTGTATATAAATACTTCCAATCTGCTTCCGATGTCGCAACCTTCCGGTACCTGCTTTCCGGGCAAAAGAACTTTTTCGTCACTTCCGCTCTCCTCCGCAAGGTATACACCGAAATCAACTTTCTTTATTACTTCAAGTTCCTGTTTTTCTCCAAGTTTGATCATTTAGGTTCCTCCGTCCTCTTAGTATCTGCAGTAATCAGCTCTGCATTATCATATTATATATTTATATTACCGTATCAAGCAGTAATAAGTTCAACTACGCATACTGGTTTTCCGTCTTCTCCGTTAAGACTTACCGTATACTTATCATTATCATCTTTTTTGCTCATAATAACAACAGGGCAAAGAACATCTCCAAGCCTTGACTGTTTTTTGTACTCGGCGCGCATGGCAACAATCTTAAGGTCACGTTTAGGAAGACAGTCCATGGCAATTCTTACATACTGGCCGTTATTTACATGATTGTTGGTATCAAGGTTGTGCTGCTTTACCTGTATCTCTTCTCCCCAGAATCGCTCATCTTCTTCGGAAATCTCAATCTTTCTGCCTTCATACTTCATATCAAGTTTAGGCTCAAGCGGATATGCCATTAAAATTTCATCTGTTATTCTACTTGGAAAGCCTTTTTCTATATCTACAAGGGTCCAGATTGAATTGGCAATCGCAAGTCTCTCTCCATCCTTTGTATCCATGAAGAAATTTCTATAGCCGATAGCACCTCTCATATCATAAGGGACCGTACCTATAACAACATCCTCGCACAGCTTGGGATATCTGTTCACATCGATCTGCCATGACGAAAGGACCCAAACAATCCCCTTATCTCTAAGATATTCCATTGATGCCGGTCCGTCCTGCGTCTGAAACGTGGAACAATCCTGAAAATAATCTATAAGTGACTCAAGCGTAAGCTCTCCGCTTCTGTCTATTTCGCTGTATCTTATCCTTGAATTGAATGTATACATACTTTTCTCCTATACGTTATCGTGAGGTTTACGCAACAAATCTAATTAAATATCATGTGGATATAAAAATTAAAGCGAGATTGTCACCAATCTCGCTTTTTCAATATAGCTGGGCTAGTAGGATTCGAACCTACGTAATGACGGAGTCAGAGTCCGTTGCCTTACCGCTTGGCGATAGCCCACCGACAAGAAATGATTATACGTGAGGTATCATAAAAATGCAAGTACTTTTTGAAAATTTTTTCATTTTATTTCGGTTGTAAATCCGAGCATAAAAAATACAACCGTTTTAAGCTATAAAAAAGAATGCCAAAAGCTTTATTTAATAAAGCTTCTGACACTCTATCATTTTTGTAACTATTTTGTCATTCCACCAAATCAGCCCTCAAAGAGAAGATCTGCGTATGTAGGAATAGGCCAGTCTTTCTTATCTACGAGCATCTCGAGCTTATCGGCAGGAGTTCTGAGTGCTTCCATGATAGGAAGAACCTTATCCTTGTAGAAGAAAGCAAGTTCGCGCTGATCCTTGATCTTGCGTGCCTTCTCTTCACTTGCCTTAAGCTTATCGAGAGCATCCTTCATCTTGCCAAGCTGCTCCTGGATTTCCTTGAGCTCGGCAACTTCAACAGATGCATCAACACCTGCTGCCTTGATCTGATTAACATCTGTCGCAACTCTTCCTGCATACTTCATAACAGCAGGAATGATCTGCTTCGAAGCCATATCGATCATTGTAAGTGCTTCAATGTTGATTGTCTTAGCATATGATTCAAATATGATTTCTCTTCTTGATTCAAGCTCTGTCTTTGTATAAACACCGAATCTGTTGAAGAGGTCGATTGCTTTCTTGGTTGTGAGTGTATCGGCAGCCTCAATTGTGGACTTGATATTGGGAAGTCCGCGTCTCTCAGCTTCTTTTACCCACTCATCTGAATATCCGTCACCGTTGAAGATGATTCTCTGGTGATCTGTGAGATATTCCTTGATAAGGTCATGTACTGCCATATCGAAGTCTTCAGCCTTCTCAAGGATATCAGCAGCTTCGCAGAATGTCTCTGCTACGATTGTATTAAGTGTAGTATTGGAACTTGCCATAGAATCGGAAGATCCAACCATTCTGAACTCAAACTTATTTCCTGTAAATGCAAAAGGTGATGTACGGTTTCTGTCTGTAGCATCCTTCTCAAACTGAGGAAGTGTTGAAACGCCTGTCTTGAGCTTGCCGCCCTTTTTGCTGGACTTTGCAACACCTGTCTCAATAAGCTGTCTTACAACATCCTCAAGCTGTTCTCCGAGGAATACAGAAATGATAGCCGGAGGAGCCTCGTCAGCACCGAGTCTGTGGTCGTTTCCAACGTCTGAAGCGCTCTGTCTTAATAGATCAGCGTGTGTATCAACAGCCTTTAAGATACATGCAAGTACGAAAAGGAACTGTACGTTTTTATTGGGTGTATCACCGGGATCAAGAAGGTTTACACCGTCATCTGTGCAAAGAGACCAGTTGTCATGCTTACCTGAACCGTTAACACCGGCAAAAGGCTTCTCGTGAAGAAGGCATCTCATGTGATGATGCTCAGCAACACGTTTCATAGTCTCCATAATGATCTGATTGTGATCTACAGCGATATTGGCTGTCTCATAAACGGGAGCAAGTTCATGCTGTCCGGGAGCAACCTCGTTGTGCTGTGTCTTATCGGGAACTCCGAGTTTCCAGAGCTCAACGTTGAGATCGTTCATGAACTCACCGACTCTTTCTCTGATAACTCCGAAGTAATGATCTTCCATCTCCTGTCCCTTGGGAGGCATAGCACCGAAAAGAGTTCTTCCTGTGAAAAGAAGATCCTCTCTCTTCATTGCTTTATCCCAGTCAACAAGGAAATATTCCTGCTCCGGTCCTACGGATACATTAACTTTTGTGGCTGTAGTATTACCGAAAAGTCTTACTATTCTGAGTGCCTGCTTGTTAATTGCCTCCATCGATCTAAGGAGTGGAGTCTTCTTATCAAGCGCATCTCCTGTATATGAACAAAAGGCTGTGGGAATGCAAAGTGTAACGCCTGCTCCGGATTCCTTAAGAAATGCAGGTGAAGTGATATCCCATGTTGTATATCCTCTTGCCTCAAATGTGGCTCTAAGTCCACCTGATGGGAAAGATGAAGCATCAGGCTCACCCTTTATCAGCTCTTTTCCTGAAAAAGAAGTAAGCATCCTTCCGTCTTTATCAGCGCTTCCAACAAATGAATCATGTTTCTCGGCTGTAATACCTGTAAGTGGCTGGAACCAGTGCGTAAAATGTGTCGCTCCGTTCTCAACAGCCCACTCTTTCATAGCATTTGCGACAACATCGGCAGATTCTTTGGATAATTCTCCGCCATGCTCCGTAACGCTAACAACCTCTTTGTACACATTCTTTGGAAGTCTTTCTCTCATCTTTGCAAGAGTAAAAACGTTCTGTCCGAATATCTCTTCTACGTTCACCCTATTGCTCATCAGTGCCCCTTTCTATACTGCAAAATTTAACTGTTTAAAAGTTTACATCAACTTTTCAAAAACTACTACCAAAATATTATTATTTTTTCTCATTTTCTTTTGAAGGGACTCTGAGTATGTCATATTTCTCCGCAACCTCAGAAAGTTCCACATACAAAACCTGCTTGGGATGAGGGCAGGATTCCACGCTCTCTCCATCCTCGTTGTACATCGCCTTCACCGTAACTTTTACATCGGTTCCGTCAGGCTTCATGATCTCAATCTCATCTCCGACAGAGAACTTATTTCTCTGCTCAATCTTAGCATAACCCCTGTTATCGATCTCATTCACGATTCCAAGGTAGATGTACTCATTTACATATGTATTGACGTCATATATCTGCGTCTCATCGCTGGGCTTTCCGAAATAGAAGCCCGTCGTAAATTGTCTGTATGTGCACTTAGAAATCTGCTCCTTGTACCAAGGCATATTCTCCCTGTACTTCTCTTCGGATTCAAAGAAATCATCTATTGCTTTTCTGTATGTTCTTGCAACGGTCGCAACATAGAGAGCGGTTTTCATTCTTCCCTCAATCTTGCAACTGTCAACGCCCGCATTTACAAGCTCCGGTATATGCTCTATCATGCACAGATCTTTGGAGTTAAAGATGTAAGTACCTCTGTCATTCTCGTATACCGGAAGGTACTCGCCCGGTCTTTTTTCCTCGACAACGGCATACTTCCATCTGCAAGGATGCGTGCAAGCTCCGTGATTGGCATCTCTTCCTGTGAAATAGTTGGACAAAAGACATCTTCCCGAATATGAAATGCACATAGCTCCGTGAATGAAGCACTCCATCTCAAGATCCTCCGGAATCTTCTCCTTGATCTCTTTTATCTCATTGAGTGAAAGTTCCCTTGCCGCAACAACTCTCTTCGCGCCAAGATCATACCAAAAATTGTATGTCTCGTAGTTTGTGTTGTTAGCCTGAGTTGAAACGTGAATGTCTATCTCGGGGCAGATTTTTCTTGCCTTCATAAATATACCCGGATCCGCGATTATAAGCGCATCGGGCTTAAGTTCTTTTAACTCATGAAGGTATTTGTCAACGCCGTCAAGATCGTAGTTATGTGCCAAAATATTCACGGTGACATGAACTTTGACACCATGCTCATGGGCAAACTCTATTCCTTCTTTCATCTCCTCGGGGCTGAAATTCTTAGCCTTAGCTCTGAGCCCAAACGCATCGCCGCCGATATAAACGGCGTCCGCTCCAAATATTACCGCAGTTTTAAGTACTTCCAAACTGCTTGCGGGAATAAGTAATTCCGGTTTTTTCATTCTAATCTCCATACCTTTACAACTTTACAGACAGTGCCATACCGTCGCCAACTGTCAAAATAACCGTGTTTAATGCATCATTGTGTTTCAGTTCATACAGATACTCTCTCATTCTTGCATGAATGGTGCGGTCTCTTCTCGTAACGGCAAATCTTGATTCTATAACATCGCCGTCCTGAAGCACATTATCAGAAACGAGCAGGCCTCCCTTATTAAGTATCCTCAGACACTCGGGTAAAAAATTTATATACTGCGCTTTAGCCGCATCCATAAAAATAAAATCATACCCTTGGGAAAGCGTTTTTAAGATCTCAGTCGCATCACCCTCCAAAAGTGTGATTTTATTGTTAGAATCGTATTTTTTGAAATTCTCTTTTGCTACGGGAATTCTTTTCTCGTATTTCTCTATGGTGGTTATCTTGGTGTCTTTACCTGAATACTCCGCCATCAAAAGTGCCGAAAAGCCAACAGCGCAGCCGACCTCCAGAATATTCTCGGGTCTTGCCTGCGCCATCAGAAACTTAAGAAGTGCCTGCGTGTCCTTCCTTATAATGGGGACATCGCCGGCCTTCGCTTCTCTTTCTAGTTCATCAAGAAATGGAGTGTTACCTCTGTCCAGCGAATTGATAAACGCTGTCATCCTATCCTGATCAATCACTCTCTTTCTCTTCTCCTTCGCTTTCTTCGGTATCTTCGCCTTCTGTTTCTACAGGCTCTTCCTCTTCCTCAGGAGCAAGATCTTCCTCTTCCTCCAAGGCCTTGTTTCCGCCTGAAGACGAATCGGTTGTAGCTTCTACCCATGTCTTGCCATCCTCGCTAAGTACAAGACCTGACATTGTCTTAAGCATATCTTCGGGAGTCATTTTGGTATTAAGCTCATATGTGCCGGCTTTTTCTTTTCCTTTACAATCAGAGAACTTCTCCTGCATCTTAAAGAGTCTCTTATCTTTTATAAGACCTGCGTCAGCAAGCTTATCTGCTATAGCGCCGGCATCGTCTCCGTCTTCAATGGTAACGCTGACTGTTTCTCCGTCACCGTCTCCGTCATACACTGCTGTCTGATTAAAAAGATGATAACCGTAGTAATAAGCTGTCTTTGCGCCTCCAATTATAATAAGCGCTACTACGACTACAAAAACAATCTTTGTTGTGGAATCAAAAATTCCATATCCCAGTTTTCTTGAATTCATATAGCTATTCCCCTTAAGTGATACGACAAATAACCCGTTCGTATCAGAAATTTGTGTCCATGATTATCGGCATTATCATGGGTCTTCTCTTTGTCTTCTTCCATATGTAATCGCTGAGGACTTCTTTTACAATATTCTTAAGTTTGCCCCAGTCAGTCACTCCCTTTTCAAGAGCTTCGGTAACTTCGTCCAAAACAAGATCCGTTGCATCGTCGATCAGCTTGTCCGACTCCCTTACATATACAAATCCTCTTGAAACAATACTCGGTCCGGAAACAAGCTGGCCGCTAGCCTTATCAAGTCCGAATACTACTATTACTATACCATCCTCGGCAAGATGCTGTCTGTCTCTGAGGACAACATTTCCAACGTCTCCGACTCCAAGTCCGTCAACAAGAATTGCTCCCGCAGAAACCTTTCCTTTTACTTTAGCACTATTTTCATCAAGTTCAAGTATATCACCTGAATGCAATATAAAGATATTTTCTTTTGGTATTCCAAGTTCTTTTGCAATCTTTCTCTGTGCGATAAGATGCCTGTATTCACCGTGAACAGGGATAGAATACTTAGGCTTAACAAGCGTATAGATAAGCTTTATATCTTCCTGACACGCGTGTCCGGAAACATGTACATCCTGGAAAATTACATCAGCGCCCTTCATCTGAAGTTCATTGATTATATTAGTTACAGCCTTCTCATTTCCCGGAATCGGATGAGATGAGAAAATAACTGTATCTCCGGCACCGATAGAGATTTTTCTGTGCTGTCCGCTTGCCATTCTGCTGAGGGCAGCCATACTCTCTCCCTGGCTTCCGGTTGTAATGATAACTGTCTTGTTGTCAGGATAGTTCTTAATATTATCGATATCGACAAGTGTGTCATCCGGAATCTGAAGACACTCAAGTCTCTGGGCAATATCAATGATGCTGACCATGCTTCGGCCTTCAATAACAACTTTTCTTCCACACTTGTGTGCTGTATTTATGATCTGCTGAACTCTGTCAACGTTGGATGCGAATGTTGCGATAATTATTCTTGAATTCTCATGTTCTTCAAAAAGATTGTCGAAAGCTCTTCCGACAGTCTTCTCAGAAGCAGTAAATCCCGGTCTCTCAGCATTTGTGGAATCGCACATGATTGCCAAAACGCCTTTTTTACCAATCTCAGCAAATCTCTGAAGATCGATCGGATCTCCAAAGACGGGTGTGTAATCAACCTTGAAATCTCCGGTATGAACCACGGTTCCAGCAGGCGAATAGATTGCAAGCGCCGCTGCATCCACTATAGAATGATTTGTTCTGATGAACTCGACTCTAAACTGGCCGAGATTGATAGACTGTCCGAATTTTACAACTTTTCTTCTGGTGCTCTTAAGTAAATTATGCTCCTCGAGCTTGTGCTCGATAATTCCCATTGTAAGCCTTGTCGCATACACAGGGACATTAAGCTCATGCAAAATGTAAGGAAGCGCTCCGATGTGATCTTCGTGGCCGTGAGTGATCACAAAGCCCTTCACCTTATCGATGTTCTCCTGTAAAAAAGTAACATCGGGGATTACAAGGTCGATTCCCAACATATCGTCATCAGGGAAAGACAGACCGCAATCCACTACAATAATACTGTCTTCATATCTGAAGGCAGTGATATTCATTCCAATCTGCTCAAGACCACCCAAAGGTATGATCTGCAGCTTGGACTCGTTTTCAGTTTTTTTCTTGCTCAATAATTATTCCTCCACTTCTATGGCGGACGCGTAGAACCGGATATTAACCTTTTGCCCGTTAAATATCGAGATCTATGCCATCCTCAGAAAGCAGCTTACGAAATACACCTGCAACTGCATCCAGTTCCAAGTCGTCGTCTACAATAACATAAACCGCTTCTTCATCTTTTATATCGGAGTCGTCGCGCAAAATCAGCGCCTCTCCGTCACCATCTTCTTCATCTGTGACAAGCAAATAAGTCTTTGCACCTATCACTGTCTGCTCGAGGCAATAAAACTCTACAGCTTCACCACCGTCGGGACTAAATATAATCTTTTCCAAAATTAATCACCATTATTCTTTTCTGTTATCCAGATAATCCTGAAGGATAACTTGCGCAGCGATCATATCGACATACTCTTTTCTTTCACGACCTTTTATTCCGAGTTCGTCCATAATCTCATCGGCTGCTACTGTTGTAAGTCTTTCATCCCACATTATCACGGGGACATCGGTACGTCTTTCTATTCTATCCTTGAATTCAAGGCACAACTGCGAACGCTCAGAAGGCGTCATATCCATATTGACGGGAAGGCCCAAAACTATCTTCTCTACGCCGTAAGTGGTTATGAGTTCTTCTATGCGTGCCAGTGTTCTTCTAAGTTTGTTTTCTTCTTTCCTACGGATTATTTCTTTTCCCTGCGCAGTAAGAAGCAGCTCATCACTCAAAGCCACCCCTACAGTTCGAGATCCGTAATCAAGACCCATTATTCGCATTGATACTACTCTCTTATTATTTTCTTGCCCACTCGTTGCTCTTGATATACTCTGTAAGCATCTCTTCCACAAGCTCATCGCGCTCAACCTTCATGATAAGGCTTCTTGCTCCCTTGTGGCTTGTGATATAAGTCGGATCGCCTGACATAATGTAACCTACGATCTGATTAACCGGATTGTATCCTTTCTCAAGCAGGGCATCATAAACAACCGAAAGAACTTTTTTAACACCCGTATCAGGATCAGCTTCGACTTTAAAAAACTGAGTGTTACCCAAATTCTGTTCTGCCATATTTTTATCTCCATTCATCATAAAAAATTTTATATTTTGAAGCTGCCATAAACCGGCCGCTTAAATTCTGATATTTCACTATATATCTTAATATTACACTACTGTATTCAAATAAGCAATGTATCGGTATTCAGAAATCTTCTCGGAATCACCTTGGAAATTTCACCACTTATCGCACCATAAGCGTTTGCTTCGCTCTCGGGAACCGCAACTCTGACATACCTGTCAGTATGACCGATAACATATGTAATCTTATTAATCTCTTCAGTATCTTCCCAGAGAACCGAAAGTTCTTTGCCAAGGAATCCTTCACGGTAGCTCTTTGACTGTGCTTTTGTAAGATCCAGAAGTACATCACTTCTCTCACTCTTCTGTCTGTCAGTGAGCTGTTCCTTCATTCCGGCAGCAACCGTGCCTTTTCTCGGTGAGTACTTAAAGACATGTATTTCGTAGAAGTTGATGTCTTCCACAAATTTTCTGCACTCTTCAAATTCTTCCTCTGTCTCACCCGGAAAGCCGACAATAATATCGGTTGTTATCGCAGGATCCCCGAACACTTCTCGAAGATACTCCACTCCGTTCTTAAAATCTGCTGCCGTATAATGTCTGTTCATTCTCTTAAGAACAGAATCCGATCCGCTCTGAAGCGAAAGGTGGAAATGAGGACAGAGCTTATCAAGTGCACCAAGTCTTTTGGCATTTTCTTTTGTTATGATCCTCGGTTCCAAAGAGCTTAATCTTACTCTCTCAAGTCCTTCGATATCATTTATCTTTTCCACAAGATCTATTACAGCCGATTGTCCTTTATCAACTCCGTAAGAACTTATGTGGATTCCGGTAAGAACCACTTCTTTGCAGCCCTTCTGAACAAGTCCCTTTATCTCGGAAAGAATCTCTTCCATATCTCTGCTGCGTATTCTTCCTCTTGCATATGGAATAACACAGTAAGTACAGAACTGATTGCATCCGTCCTGAATCTTGATATACGCTCTTGTTCTTCCGGGAAGTTCGTTTAGAGTCATGTCTTCATATTCGGAAGTTTTATTTATATCTATTATGGATGTTCCGCCAAGAGTCTTGTCATCAGTCTCGTTCCTGATCTCCAGGAATTCATCGAGAATCTCGACTATCTCTGACTTCTTGTTATTACCGACCGCAAGGTCTATGCATTCATCTTTTTTGACACCTTCAATACCTGTCTCAACATAACATCCGACCGCCACAACAACAGAATCGGGGTTCTCTTTTTTTGCCTTATGAAGCATCTGTCTGGACTTTCTGTCGGCGATATTTGTGACCGTACATGTATTGATAATATAGATGTCAGCCTTCTCTCCAAAAGGCACGATTATGCCGCCCGCTTCCTTGATTTTCTGGGCCATAACATCCATTTCATAATTATTTACTTTGCACCCAAGATTATGCAATGCAATCTTTAGGTTTCTGATGTTTTTTTGCATTGACTTTTACACTTTCTACGTTTACTATAAAGAAAAGAAGGAGGTATTTGCGCAATGAAGACCGTTAAGATTTCACTTAATTCAATCGACAAGGTAAAATCCTTCGTAAACGACATCACAAAGTTTGATTATGACTTCGATCTCGTTTCGGGAAGATATGTTATCGATGCTAAGTCTATTATGGGTATTTTTTCACTCGACCTTTCTAAGCCGATTGACCTTAATATCCACGCTGAGGACGGTGCAGACGAAGTTCTCGATATCTTAAAACCTTATTTGATCTGATAAAAAACATCAGATCCCCAAAAAAGATTATTCAGGTCATCCCTTATGGGATGACCTTTTTTTGAGCAGAGCACTTAGCGAGGTCTTTTCGAGCTTAGTGCGAGCCATGGGGATGTACTTAATGAGGTTCTTTCGAATTTAGTACATCTCCCATGTGCAGAGCACTTTTCTTTACTTCTCAATCACAATAACTTCATCTGTCTCAAGAGCAGTCTTCACGAGTTCATCAATCTTTTCACTGAGATTCTCTTCATGTTTTCTGATAATATCTGCCCTTGGCTTTGTAACGGGATGCTTGGCAACAAAGATCGTGCAGCAATCCTCGTATGGAAGAATAGATGTCTCATAAGCATCAATCTTGTATGAAATATCCACAATATCCTGCTTATCAAAAGCAATAAGAGGTCTGTAAACGGGAATATCGGTAACAACTTCTCCCGTGCACATAAGACTCTGCATAGTCTGTGAAGCAACCTGTCCGATACTCTCACCTGTCACAAGTCCCATGCATCCTGAGTTCTGAGCAAGTGTATCGGCGATTCTCATCATATATCTTCTCATGATAATAGTAAGTTCATCATGAGGACACTGCTTGTAAATGTACATCTGTATATCTGTAAAGTTAATGACATGAAGCTTTACTCTGCCTGTGTACTTTGCGATAACACCTGCAAGATTGATAACTTTCTGCTTAGCCTTCTCACTTGTATAAGGAGGAGCGTTGAAATAAACAGCCTCAATATCAACACCTCTTTTTGCGATCATATATCCTGCTACAGGTGAGTCAATTCCTCCCGACAAAAGAAGCATTGCCTTTCCTGCGGTTCCAATCGGCATTCCTCCGGGTCCCGGGATAACTTCAGAAAAGATGTTGAGCTTCTCTCTGAGCTCTACATTGATAAGAATATCGGGATCATGCACGTCAACCTTCATCTCGCTGTACGCATCAAGGATTCTTGCACCGAGTTCTGCGGCAAGTTCCATAGAATCCATGGGATAACTCTTATCAACCCTTCTTACTTTAACTTTAAATGTCTTGTTTTTTACAGGATAAACTCCGTCGACAAAATCTATTACAGCCTTCGCAACTCCGTCAACATCAGGAAGATTGTTCTCGCCGTCTCTTTCAATCGAAACCGCAGGACAGATTCCCGTAACTCCAAATACAGTCTTAAGCTGTCCGACTGTCTCATCGAAATCAAAGTCCTTGGCCTCAATGTACATTCTTCCCGCAACTCTTGAAACCTCAAACTCACCGTCACACTTTGAAAGAACTCTCTTAATCTGCTTAACGAGAGCTTCCTCAAAGATATATCTGTTTTTTCCCTTAACGCCGATCTCGGCGTATTTGATTACAAAAGCATGATACTGCATATCTTTTCCTCTTTCTTAGGCCATCAGTGTCTATAAAACATTCGCATATTCTCAACCTGCGAACAAAGTGTATCAAGGAAGAAATCAATCTCCTCCTTGGTTGTCATAAGAGACATACTTATTCTTATCGTAGATTCAAGAAGTTCTCGTTCTACTCCAACCGCAACAAGTGTATCTGACACATGCGGATTATTTGATGAACATGCGCTTCCCGCAGATACATATATTTTCTTACTGCTAAGCATGTTAAGAACCGTCTCAGCCGCAAGACCTTTTATTGAAAGGCTCACAATGTGCGGCGCTCCATCTTCACAGGAAGGTCCGTTTATCTTTATATCCGTGATCCTATCATTGAGCGAATCGATGAGATACTTCTTAAGTTCATATAACTTTTCGATTCGATTTTTGAAATCATCATGGCACATCTTTGCCGCAAGGGCAAGTCCTGCAATTCCCGGCACATTCTCAGTTCCCGATCTCATGCCCTTTTGCTGACCGCCGCCGTAGCATATAGGCACGATCTTGGTTCCTTTTTTGATGTATAAAAATCCTACGCCCTTTGGTCCGTGTATCTTGTGACCGCTCACAGACATCAGATCTATATTCATTGCTCTGGGACGAATCTGAACCTTTCCATATGCCTGAACCGCATCAACATGAAAAACAATGTCTCTGTTTATAGCTTTAATAAGCTCTCCCGCTTCCGCAACAGGTTCAATCGTTCCGATCTCATTATTTACAAACATCATAGACACAAGAATTGTGTCTTCCCTTATTGCAGCCTTAAGATCATCAAGACTTACCTTTCCTTCGTGATCTACAGGAAGATAAGTTATCTCAAATCCCTCTTTCTGAAGGTACTCCATTGTTACAAGTACCGCAGGATGCTCGATTGATGTTGTGATGATGTGCTTTCCGCGCCATTTGTTGGCTCTCGCAGCTCCTATTATCGCAAAGTTATCAGACTCTGTTCCGCCTGATGTAAAAACTATCTCATTGCTGTCAACTTTAAGCGTTGCCGCAATAGTTTCCCTCGCCTGAGCAAGTCTCTCTCCCGAAACAAGTCCCATGTGATGGACACTTGAGGGATTTCCGTATTCTTCTTTCATTACCTTGGCTACAAGATCCGCAACTTCATCAAACGCCCTTGTTGTAGCCGAGTTATCCAAATATGCTTCCATTTCTCATCCTTCTAAATGATACATAAGCCATGAAATAATCGTAAAACCTGCTGTCTCTGTCCTAAGAATTCTTTTTCCCAAAGTTATCGGAAGAACGCCGTTTTCTTTTGCAAGCGCCACTTCCTCTTCAGAAAATCCGCCCTCAGGTCCGATAAATACAGCAATGTCCTCGCCGGGTTTTATACCCTCTATTATCTTCTTTGTTTCATCTATATGTTCTGCAAGTTCATAGGGTATGAGCTTTACATCGAGTTCTTTTGCATACTCTATTGCCTGCTTCATTGTCATCGGTTCTTTTACTGCGGGAATAACCGCTCTCTTACTCTGCTTGGCTGCAGCTTCCGCGATTGCCTGCCATCTCTTAACTTTCGACTCAGCTTTTTTTGCATCAAGCTTTACTATACATCTTTTTGTAGACATAGGTATAATCTCAAAAGCTCCGAGTTCAACAGCCTTCTGAATGATGAGCTCCATTTTATCGACCTTCGGAAGCCCTTGAAAAAGATAGATCTTTGACGGAAGTTCATTTCCCACTTCCTCAACAAAGCAAAGCTTTCCGACAACGCTTGTCTTATTTATTTCTTCAATCTCGTAAAAGAGCTCGCGGCCGTCGTTTTCCTCTTTGATACTTACGGAAAACTGCTCACCCACTTTCATCCTAAGGACATTGGCGATGTGATTGTAATCGGATCCGACTATATCCACGCGTTTAAGATCGGGGCTCACCTGCGCGCTTTCAACAAAAAAATGATACATCAGTTTTTCCTCGATGTGATAGAAACCCAGTCTCCCTGATGATGGATCTCAAGCATCTCAAGACCCGCATCAAGATGTGCTTTTTTAACTTCTTCCTCTTTGGTATTGATGATTCCCGATGTAATATATATTCCGCCGCTCTTAAGCTGATTCAATATAACGGGAGTCAGAGGAACAAGTACATTTGCCAGTATATTCGCAACAACGATGTCATACTTATCATAGCCGACTTTATCCTGTATCTCTTTATCATCTATGATATTTCCAATCATCATCTCGAACTTATCGGGGCTGATGTTGTTATTCTCCATATTCTCTTTTACCGCGGGAACTGCGCATTTATCAAGATCTGTTCCGACAGCATGCCTGGCACCGAACATAAGAGAAAGAATTGAAAGCACTCCGCTTCCCGTTCCGACATCGAGAAGTTCGGTCTCGGGAGTTACGTATTTCCTCAACATTCTGATACAAAGCTGGGTCGTCTCGTGCATTCCTGTTCCGAAAGCTGTTCCGGGATCGATATGAAGAACCATCTCTGCCTTCTCTTTGTCCTCATCCGTTTCTTTCTCCCATGAAGGAATAATGAGAACATCGTCTATATAAAACTTATGAAAGTACTGTTTCCAATTGTTGATCCAGTCAATGTCTTCCGTAACATCAACCGATATTGTTCCGTCACCGATATCTGTAAAAGTTCTGAGTTCAGCAAGCTTTTCCTTTATCTTTTCAAGCATCTCATCGGGAGTTTTCTTAGCCTTTACATACTCGCCGTTATCATCGGAATACTCAACCGTAAGCATGTCATTATCATCGATTTCCAAAAAGAAATTGAGATAAGCGATTCCATCTTCTATACCTGTTTCTTTTTCATCAGGCTCAAGTTCCGGCGCATCAATAAACATCTGCTCTTTATCAGATGCAGTCAAAGGTGCGTTATCCTCTATCTGCGCGCCTTCAAGACCAATGTCTTCAAGGTAACTGATTATGATATCTTCTGCCTCTTCGTTTGTACGAACTCTAAAACGCATCCATTTCATATTTTTCACCTATATAATTGTAAATATTTTGTGATATACGAATTGCTTCATGGCATACGCCATTCTCGCAATTCTACAGAAATTCGGAAAACGCTAATTTACTTCGTAAATTGCTATTTCCTCATTTCTGTTCGGGTCATAAAGTCGAAATGCTACTCATGCAAGCATGCACGCATTTCCGACTTATGACTCCTATATCACAAAAAACTTCCGTAGTTATTTCTAACTACGGAAGTATACCATACTTTAAAACATAAGGAAAATTTATTTCCAGAATGATTTCTTTTTCTTACCACCGGGACCGTCATTTCCGGGATCTTTGTCCTTGGAATCCATCATGCGCTCGGCCGCTGTAAGAGAATCACCTGTGAGCTCATCAAATTTCTTAAGAATGTCTTTCGCTTCTTTCGAGATTTTCTCGGGAACCTGAACAACAAGTGTTACATAGTGATCACCGCGAATTGTCTTATCTCTGAGTGAAGGAACTCCCTTTCCGCGAAGTCTGACTCTTGTATCTGTCTGAGTTCCTGCCTTAACGTCATAAGCAACCTTGCCATCAACGGTATCGATAAGAACCGTTCCTCCGAGAGTTGCAACCGCGAATGATACGGGAACCATAGAGTAGATGTCGTATCCCTCTCTCTGGAATATAGGATGATCTGAGATGATTACCTCAACAAGAAGGTCTCCTCTCGGTCCGCCGTTTACTCCGGGCTCACCCTTATCACGGATTCTTACGCTCTGTCCGTTATCTATACCTGCAGGAATTGTAACCTGAATCTTCTTTCTGCTTGCGATATATCCCGTTCCGTGGCAATCGGTACACTTATCCTTGATAACCTTACCTGTTCCGCCGCACTCAGGACATGTCTGAACATTTCTTACAGTGCCAAAGAAAGACTGCTGTGTGTATACGATCTGTCCTTTTCCACCGCATTTTGAACATGTCTGTGCTGTTGTTCCGGGCTTAGCTCCGGTTCCGTGACATGTCGGGCAGGGATCTTTTATTGTAAGTTCAAGCTCTTTCTCACAGCCAAATACAGCCTCAAGGAAAGTAATCCTTACGCTGGCACGCAGATTGGCACCCTTGGAAGGGCCGCTTCTTGCGCCACCACGTGACCTTCCGCCTCCGAAGAAATCGCCGAATATATCTCCGAAAATATCTCCGAAGTCAGCACCGTTAAAGTCAAATCCTCCGAATCCGCCTGAACCGCCTTCGAATGCAGCATGACCGAACTGATCGTACTGTCTCTTTTTCTCAGGATCGCTAAGTACAGCATACGCTTCCGAAGCTTCTTTGAACTTCTCTGCCGCAGCTGAATCTCCGGGATTCATATCAGGATGATATTTTTTAGCAAGTACACGATATGCTTTTTTAATCTCATCATCCGAGGCACTCTTGCTTACTCCGAGAACCTCATAGTAGTCACGCTTTTGCTCTGCCATAACACTCCTCAAATATCATCAAATTTTCTCTCTGTTTCGAAATGCTCCGAATAGCCAGGCGAGTATTCGTCTGGCTATCAGAAACTTTATCGTAAAACTTATTATACTTCTCTGTAGTCGCCATCAACAACGTTGTCGTTGTTATCAGCTGCATTTGAAGCTCCGCTCATGTCAGGACCTGCGCCTGCTGCACCCATATCAGGGCCTGCACCTGCTGCCTGAGCACCTTCGTACATCTTAGCAAAGAGTGCCTGTGCATCTGTCATAAGCTTCTCTTTCTGGCTCTTAAGTGAATCGATCTCGCTGTCTGAAAGCTCTTTATCCTTTGTGCTCTCAAGAGTCTCTTTAAGAGCTTTGATATCATCCTCAACTACCTGCTTCTGAGATGCATCTATCTTGTCGCCAACTTCCTGAAGAGCTTTCTCAGTCTGGAATACAAATGAATCAGCATCGTTACGCGCATCAATTCCTTCTTTACGCTTCTTATCCTGTGCTTCATATTCCTGAGCCTCCTTAACAGCCTTATCGATGTCCTCATCAGACATGTTTGATCCTGCTGTAATTGTGATATGCTGCTCTTTTCCTGTTCCAAGATCCTTAGCGGATACGTTAACGATACCGTTTGCATCGATATCGAATGTTACCTCAATCTGAGGAACTCCTCTCATTGCCGGAGGGATTCCGTCAAGTCTGAACTGTCCGAGTGACTTATTGTCCTTAGCGAACTGTCTCTCACCCTGAAGAACGTTGATGTCAACGGCTGTCTGGTTATCAGCTGCTGTTGAGAATACCTGGCTCTTCTTTGTAGGAATGGTTGTGTTACGCTCGATAAGTCTTGTAGCAACACCACCCATTGTCTCGATTGAAAGTGAAAGAGGTGTTACGTCAAGAAGAAGGATATCGCCTGCGCCTGCATCTCCTGCGAGCTTACCACCCTGGATAGAAGCACCGATAGCTACGCACTCATCAGGGTTAAGGTTCTTTGAAGGCTCCTGGCCTGTAAGTTGCTTAACCTTCTCAACTACGCAAGGAACACGAGTTGATCCACCTACAAGGAGAACTTTTCCGATATCTGAATTTGTAAGACCTGCATCTTTCATAGCATTCTGAACAGGGATTGCTGTTCTCTCAACAAGGTCATGGATAAGCTCTTCAAATTTAGCTCTTGTAAGATCTACATCGAAGTGCTTAGGGCCATCAGCTCCTGCTGAAATGAAAGGAAGGTTGATATTTGTTGTTGTTGATGAAGAAAGCTCTTTCTTAGCTTTCTCTGCAGCTTCTTTAAGTCTCTGCATAGCCATCTTATCGCCTGAAAGGTCAACACCCTCTTTGCTCTTGAAGTCCTGAACCATCCAGTTGATGATAGCCTGGTCGAAGTCATCACCACCAAGGTGTGTATCACCGTTAGTAGAAAGAACTTCGATGACACCGTCACCGATCTCGATGATTGATACGTCGAATGTACCACCACCAAGGTCATAAACCATGATCTTCTGCTCTTTCTCGTTATCAAGTCCGTATGCAAGTGCAGCTGCTGTAGGCTCGTTGATGATTCTCTTAACCTCAAGACCTGCGATCTTACCTGCGTCCTTTGTAGCCTGACGCTGTGCGTCATTGAAATATGCGGGAACTGTGATTACAGCTTCTGAAACTTTTTCGCCGAGGTACTGCTCTGCATCAGCTTTGAGCTTCTGAAGGATCATAGCTGAAATCTGCTGAGGAGAGTACTTTTTTCCATCAATGGTACGACCGTTGTCTGTACCCATGTCTCTCTTGATTGAAGAGATTGTATTGTCTGCATTTGTAACTGCCTGACGCTTAGCGGGCTCACCAACTATTCTCTCGCCGTTCTTTGTGAAAGCAACGATTGAAGGTGTTGTTCTGGCTCCCTCTGCATTAGCGATAACAGTAGGCTTTCCGCCTTCCATAACTGCTACGCAGCTATTTGTTGTACCTAAGTCGATACCGATAATTTTACTCATTTCTACTTTTCCTCCGTTATAAAAATTGAATTATTCTCGTCTTAATTTCAGTGATGTCGATATTCTTATTCTCTATACCACTCACTGGGTAACACCAACCATGCTGTGTCTGAGCACGGTGTCGTGGAACATATATCCCTTTTGAAGTTCCTGTGCAACAATTCCGGATTCATATTCCTCACTTTCCACCTGCATAACCGCGTTGTGGAAGTTGGGATCGAATTCTTTTCCCACAGCTTCAATCGGGGTTACTCCAAGATCTTCCATCTGTTTCATAAGCTGTTTGTAGATCTTGTTCATACCGTCTGCAAAGGCTCCGTCTTTCTCATCTTCGGGAACCGCCTGAAGTCCTCGCTCAAAATTATCTATTACAGGAAGAAGTTTCTCTAAGATACTTCCCTGACCCTGCTCAAACATCTGAGCTTTCTCTTTGTCGGTTCTCTTTCTGAAGTTATCAAACTCTGCGACCTGTCTGATAAGTCTGTCATTGAGTTCATCTATCTTTTCCTTAAGAGGATCCTTTTTCTCTTTTTTGTTGAAAAGACCTTTTTTCTTATCGTCAGTCTCTTCTTCGGAAGTCTCTTCGTTATTCTCTTCGGAAGCTTCTTTATCCTCGGCCTCGGCTTCCTCTTTGGCAGCTTCTTCCTTCTTCTCTTTAGCTTCCTCTTCAAGCTCTTCAATGATTTCTTCGAGAACTTCCTTCTCCTGCTCGTTCACTTCCTTTGTAGGTTTATCGTGAACTTTTTTCTTATCTGTACTGCTCAATTTAAATTTGCCTCCTCATCTAGCTCTTTTTCCTATAAAGTTCGTCAAGAGCGTATCTCATATTCTTAAGTGTCGAAATAACTTTGTCGTAGTCCATTCGCTTGGGACCGATTATTCCGACGGTACCTTTCATTCCGTCACCAAGTTCGTATGTTGCGGTAACAACGCTGCAATCCTTCATCGCCTGAACCGGAGTTTCATTTCCGATATATACCTGAATGCCTGTCTCTTCTTCATCAGCAGAGAGCGTGTTCTCAACGATACTGTTAAGATCTTTGGCATCCTCAAACGTACTTATCAGCTCACTCGCTTTGGCACTGTCCGTAAGCTCCGGATACTTGAAGATGTTCATCGTTCCGCTTGTATATATCTGAAGGTCATCATCAGCCGTGATCGACTCTGCCGCAGCATCAATGACATTTCCTATAATCTCGCTGTGTATGCCTGCTTCCTGCTTGACAGCTGCTATAAGTCCGAGGTTGATGTCCTCAACCGCAAGGCCGTCCAGTCTTGTGTTCAACAAGATGTTGAGCTTAAGCATCGTGGCGTCATCAAGCATTTCCTCTACATTTATAATCTTGTTCTTGATGACATTACCTTCTATAACTATGGTCGCAAGAAGGTGTTCCTCATCGACCTTTGATATCTGTATGAATTTAAGTTTGTTCTTTCTGATCTGTGGTGCCGAGATCATCGTTGCGTAGTTGGTATCAACGGCAAGTGTCTTAGCAACCTTCTTAAGGAGTGTCTCAAGCTTCTCTTCCTTATCAAGAAGCATCTCCTTCATATTCTCTACTTCCTGCTCTTTGTCACGAAGCATCTCGTCTACATAGACACGGTAACCCTGATCTGAAGGAATACGTCCCGCCGATGTATGCGGCTGAATAATGAGCCCCATCTCTTCGAGGTCTGCCATCTCATTTCTTATAGTAGCGGAGCTAAGATTAAGATCCGTATACTTGGAAATTGTACGGCTTCCTACAGGTTCGCCCGTCTCAAGGTAATTTCTGACTATCGCATGAAGTATTTTTCTTTTTCTTTCGTCTAATTCCAAAGTGTCCACCTTCCTATGTATTCACCGGTTAAATTCATTGGACGGTAACTGTTTTCTTATGTGTTAGCACTCACTTGACTTGAGTGCTAACATCTTCTGTATCATAAATTATCACTCTGGGCCATTAATGTCAACAATCCTTTTCTAAAAAGTATATAAAGTGATGGCTTTCATGACGCCGAGGGAAGGGGTATATATGTGGAAATGCTTGTGTTCGGCTGCGGTGTGATTTTCTAAAAATAAAATAAGAGGGAGATGCCTCATTTCGACGTTGCTCAAAGCAATCGGCATCTCCCTCTTATTTCATTCCGAAAATCATCATCCTCGTCCGAGAACTGCACATTTCCACATATATACCTCTACCCCCGGCTGGTTATGAAAAGCCGGCACTACACTAAGTGATTCTCATGCCACTATATTTAGAATAAATTCGGATTTCTGTGGATTATTATGAAGTTGGACTTAGCCTGGTGTTTCTAACAGGAATTCTTTTTTGATAATCAGGATCAGACCATGGTTTCGAGAAGAATGGGAATTTCCTTAATTTTCATTTTTATAAGTAATTTGCTTATTACAAAAAGAGTTATCAGGTAGGTTATGGCAATAGGACTAAGTCCTCTGTAAAAAAGGGCATGTTCAAAACCATACCAGGGGTTGAGCCAGGAAATGCCAAGTGGGTTAAGAAGGCTTGCAAATACTGTTGCAACAACAGATATCATCATTGCCAAAAGTCTGCTTTTGAAACACACGATAAGAATGGCAACAATATTTATCAAAGTAAAGATATTTAGAACAGAGAGAGCAATCCACTTCCATTCGTTCGCCAGTATTTCCAAAGGATTGCCACCTTTTAAAACAACAAATATCATAGTTGTTGTAACTGCCAAAACAAAATAGAAAACACTCAATATGCGTACCGTCAGAAGTTTTGCCCGGTACGTTTTATTTATTGAAATGTCGCTCAGATATAAATTGATAATTCCGCAATTAGTCTCTTCTATTGAGAAACTTCCCGAAACAATAACAGATATAATTATAGGAAAAAGAAGGGTTGAAAAAAGGTCCATTGCCGTGACATGAATAATATCACTTGTAATTTCTTTTGCCAGAAGTCCCAAATATCCTTGGAATAAAACAGACAGAATCGTCAGAGCTGCTCCGATTACGAGTGTCCCGGAACCTTTTATTTTTCTTAGTTCAAATCTTAAGTAATCCATGTTCCCTCCTATGAGTAGAACTTTTTTCCGCTTATATATACAAGCACAGTACCCATCACAACATTTAATAATGCGGCTGTAGCGAGGAACTTTATATTGTACACGTTTCCTGATTCAAATGCGTATGTTCCGGCAACCGGCCCAATATAATTTACAATATGAATGATTTCTCTGACCGCTCCGAGGATGTAGATGAACAGAAGGCCGGTCACAACGGCTATGGAGAAATTTTTGACATATAGTTGAATACAGTATTGAAGTATATAACAAAATGCATTTATAAAAAAAACTATAATCAGAACACTTCCAAACATCCTGAAGTCTATGTCTTCTTGAATTAAGAGCTTTGCAATCGGAATGTATAATGCTGTGGAAAAAAGCATATAAGCACCCTGATACAGCATAAATACAATGAATTTAGCGGCAACAAGTTTCTCCCCGTCAAACAGTTTTGTCATCAATAAATCCCAGGTATCATTGATATATTCTTTTGTCAAAATCATGTATCCGACAAACATCGCGCAAAGAAGTCCGACAAGGGCATTTATACCGATAAAAAAATATAGATTCAGTCCGTTTTTTCCATATAATGCAAATACATCCTCATTAGTTACATCAAGCTTCCATAACGCACCCACTATCAAGTCACATAACAATGCGAACCCGATTATCGCATAGGATACATATCTATCAGCCTGTAGCTTTTTTAATTCTTCTCTTATCAGACACCGCATACGCCACCTCTTCCTTTTCCGGTAAGTGTCAGATATATACTTTCAAGGCTGTTGTTTGGTGACACTTCATATACTTCAACATTTGCGTCAATAAGAAGTTTTAACAGTGCAGGTATTTTTTCTTTTGCCATTTCCATAAAGAAAGCATCATTTTTTCTTGCATATGTAAGCCCAATCTTGCCAAAAAGCTTCGCTGCTTTTTCAGAATCATTTGTCCTTATGCAATATTCGAGTCCTTCAGCTTCATAGAGTTCATCAACGCTTCCTTCAAATATCTTTTTCCCTCTGTCGATAATACATATTCTGTCTGAAAGCTTCTCAATCTCTGCAATATTATGACTGGAAATAAAAACCGTACATCCGCTTTGATGAGCCAACTCTCCCAGCATCTCTCTTATTTCAAACATTCCTTTGGGATCGAGCCCGTTAGTCGGCTCATCAAGAATAAGTACCTTGGGATTATTTAGAAAGGAAATGGCAAGCCCAAGTCTTTGCTTCATTCCAAAAGAAAACTTAGAGACCTTTTTATCGCCCACACCCTCAAGTCCGACAAGCTTAAGAACTCTGTCCGCCTCTTCAACAGGTTTCCCAAGTATTCGCTGAAGATATGCAAGATTCTCTCTTGCCGTCAGATTGGGATAGTAATTGGGCTTACTGATAAACACGCCTACATCCTGCATTATACTGCTATCCAGATGTTTCATTTCTTTTCCGTTGTATCTGACGATGCCTACATCAGGCTTTAAAAGTCCAACCATCATCTTCATGGTCGTTGTCTTACCGGCACCGTTCGCACCTATGAAACCATATATCTTACCTGCCGGAATCTTAAGAGACAAATTATTTACCGCAATTTGATCTCCAAATCTTTTAGTCAAGTTCTCTATAGTGATTTCCATATTTTTCCTTTTTATTCACTGTCATCTGATGCCGCGTCGGGATCATACTCAAGTATGTCTCCCGGCTGGCAGTTTAGAGTTTCACATATAGCTTCCAGTGTTGAAAACCTGATAGCGCTGATTTTTCCTGTTTTTATTTTTGAAAGATTTACATTTGATACTCCGACTTGAGCTGACAGTTCATTCAAAGACATTTTTCTGTCAGCCATGACACGGTCTAATCTAAGTATAATCTTGCCCATATCGATCACCTCGTGTTTCCGTAATTATAAAGTTTCATCTGCTTCTTTCTGAAGAACATAGCCGTAATCAAGGATGCAATATATGCTCCAGAACATCACTCCGGCAATAACTGAGGCACTTAATCCTACTGAAAAGAATGTATATACGATAATTACGATAAATGCTGTCTTAAGTTTCTTCATAACTGTTTCATTGAAAGGTGAATCACTGTTTCCAATCACCTTGAACACATTCATTATTATGACGAAAATTCCGAAGAGAATGCCCGTAAAAGCCGCCAGTATAAAGAATCCTACACCCATTCCTTCCGCAGCCATTCCCTTATTAACAAATGCTCCCGTAAAATCTATAGCACCTAACGAACTCTTTATAAACAAATTATATAAAGTCGTATATTCAGTACCGTCTTTATCACATATATGAGCAACCATTTTTCCGTCAACTTCTTCAATAGATGCGTACTTATTAATGTCGCTCCTAAAAGCAAACATAAATATACCACCAACAAGCATAACCACCGAAATTACCGCGAAAAATATACTCAGCACTTTTGCAACTTTTCTTACTGTATTGCAACTCTTCTTTACATTGGCAAGCTTAATTTCATACTCTCTCATTTTTATTCTCCCATCTGCGAATCTCACTGTTCGCGTTCACCCATTATTTATTGTTATATTCCGGCTCATCGCCGTCGTGCATTCTTCTGTAGTTCTTTTTATAAATCTTATGTACTTCTGTTTTGTAACTAACTTGATATTTCTTGATCACATTTTCTCGAGAATTTATGAACTTTCCATCACCGCGTCCGGTTATTTCCTGTTCATGAGTATAATATAGCACCACGTTTTATACCTGTCAATAACTTTTTAATGATAAACATTAAATATTTATCTTATTTGTTTTATTTTTTATCGAAAAGAGCAGCAAAAAAAGAAGCAACGCTGAATTGCAACTCGAGGTGCAATTTTGTAGTTCGAAATGCTACTTTGTAATTTGAAAACTAAATATTTGTAAGCGAGATGCAACTTTTGTCACGTAAAGTCAGCTTTTGTAATTGAAATGCAAGTTTTGTAAACGAACTGCAACGTTGACATTTACTGATTTTGGGATATGATGGAAAAATAAACATGACTATCAGAGGTCGACTCCCTCTCGATTTTACTTGTAATCGGAGAATCCACCCCTGGCTAGATGCTTTATATAGGCATTGTGTTGGCGGTCTTGTTTGTTTTAGATTCCGAGAAGCTCTGGTTTGAGCAGGATGTCGTCGGCGGCAACCTTTGAACATCCTAATTTTTTCAGAACTTCTTCACCGTGATAAAAGCTGAATGTCTCGTATGGGCTACGATCGTTCAGCTTTTTTCTTTTATACGAATTGATGTGATTCATCATAAGCGTCACATCATCCTGCGTAAGATTGTTAAAGCTGCGATTATGACCTTCTATATCAGTGAGTACTCTACGAATCAGCTCATGATTGACTTCTATAGCACCTTTCTGGCAAGGCTTTCCGGCATCACAGTAAAAGACTTGTGTGCGTATTTCGCCTGTTTCCCTATCACACTCAATGGCTACAGGATTTGAAAATTCGCTGCCGTTATCAGTAAGAATTACAGGAAATATGCGTTGGAAAATTTCAATTCCAAGTTTATCCTGGAGATCATCGAAGACATCAATGACTGACTGAGAAGTGTTTGCTTCAAGATAGTTGTACAGTGTTTTTTCGCTACACATGATCTCATCCTGATGGGAAATATAAATCTGATGAAGTGCTTGACCATGTTTAACAAGAGGGCTCACAATGGCATTCAAATGGGCTATTTCATCTTCTGATGTACATAGACCGGAGCGAGCTTGAGTGATCACATCATGAGCTTTGTATTGGGCATGCTCGGCATCGTAAATGTTCTTTAAAAGCGTACATTTGCTGATCTGTCCACAACCATTACACACATATGGAGCCTTCAACCTGCTGGTACAAATTTCCTCGAGAAATTCAGAACAGTGACTGCTGCAACTCGCGCAAAGCCTACAGCGATTAACTGATCTGTGCGTACACTCATTGCTAGGGCACAAGTTTTTCACCCTACAATTCTTACGATGCTTGCAAGAATTATACGGATATCCTGGTCTTCCTGTTGCTACCTCAGACATATGTTTACGGACTTCTCTTGATATAGTTGATGGATCCTTACCTAAGGTTTTGGCTATTTCTTTAAAGGTGAGACCTTCTCCTAGGAACTTCCGGAGAGAGATACGTTCTGCATAAGTAAAAAAGTTAGACATACTTATCCTCCATTTCTACCCGCCAACACAGAAATAAAGGATAACATAAAAAGAACCCAATCAGTTACTAATCAGGTTCCTGTAATGGGAGACGCAACCTCTCCCCATATATGCATTATCAATTACAATGAAAGGTACAGTAATCGAAATGGTCGCATTTCGATTTACAATTTACGATCAGCATCAAAAAAGAAGCAACAACCGGATTTTTCCGATCATTGCCTCTCAATCTTTTTCCTATAAACTATCTACACTTCTCATCAGATATCGATGTCACCTGAAATCTTGTCATCAACTACATAGTAAGCCTTATCTTCCTGGGGCTTAACGTAGATGCTGAGTTTCTTAACCTTTGAAGGATCACCCTTAAGGTCGTACTGATAGTTATCCAAAGATTTCTGAACAAGCTCTTCGTTCGAGATGTGCTTGTATGAATACTGAATCTCGATCATTACATTAGGCTTTGTAGCTGCTTTTCTTGTTGTAGTCTTCTTTGCAGTTGTTTTCTTAGCAGTAGCCTTCTTTGTAGTAGTTTTCTTTGCAGCAGTCTTTGTAGCTGTTGCCTTCTTAGCTGTACTAGTAGCTTTCTTGGTAGTTGTCTTCTTGGCTGTTGCTTTCTTGGTTGTAGTCTTCTTAGCAGTAGCCTTCTTTGCCGGTGCTTTCTTTGTCTCGGCAGTTGTAGTCTTTACTTCCGGTGTTTTAACTTCTGTAATAAAAGTAGGGTTCTTGATAGTTGCAACAGGTTTTACAACTGCTTCCGCCTTCTTAATCTCTGCCATTTTTCGTTATCCTCCTCAAAATCGCAAATGATTTATGGAACTCGTTAAAACAATAAAGTGATTACGAAATAAAGTTTACCACCAATAAACTGCATTGTCAAAGCATCGACAGATAATTACCCTTTATATCATCCCAATTTATCTAGTGTAGCTTCATATGCCGATATCAAAGTGGCTGAAAAAAGCAATCCCGCGCATATGTCACTGAACCAATGCACACCTGCCAACACTCTTCCGACAACACCTATGAACATTACCGCACAGGCGAAGACTTTAAGAACTGTCACAAGATTTTCGTCATCATAAAATCTTTCTCTCCATGCAGCGATAGCTGTTCCCATGATTGTGCAGATCATAAGCACATGTGTTGACGGGAAAGACGCCTCAAGTTCAACTTCGTCAGGTAAAAGAACCGGTCTGTAATTGAAAGGAACTTTATCAAAAAGTACATACATGATAACAAGTATCACATACAAAAATCCCATGATCAGGATATCTTTATCAATCTCGGCAAGAGTTCTTTTTTCTTTTACAAGCTGAAGGAACCCCGTTGCCGCAAAATATACCGCTGTAAGAATAGCGATCATCAGCATCAGGTCGGTTATCTTATCCCACATGGGATTGTAAGAGATAAGGTCGAGAACCACCTTGTTGATCGCGGAAAAGCCAACACTGGTGCCCTCCGGACCAATAGCCTGCTTGTCAACAAAAGTCACAAGCACCGTATATATAATCGAAATAATAAACAATAATATTGTCTTCCCGTAGCCTCTTTTTTTCATGGCACCTCCTCCATATAGTCAAAACTTATTTCTTATACACTTCGTTTACGAACTTACGAAGTCTCTCCATTGCTCTCTCAACTTTTTCTGTCTCTATGCAATAAGCCATTCTGAAAAAGCCCGGTGCCCCAAAACCGTCTGTAGGTACGAAGATAAGATCGTACTCTTTAGCTTTTTTACAGAATTCAACAGAGTCTTCTTCAAGTGCCTTAGGCATTATATAGAAAGTTCCGCCGGGTTTTACAACCGTAAATCCAAGTTCAACCAATGTATCATAGATGATATTCATGTTTGTCTCATAAACGGAAAGATCTGCAGTCATGTCGCACACCTTTGCAACAGCCTGCTGGATGATTGAAGGAGGACAGTTGTGTCCTGTGCCTCTTGAGATCTGTCCGCACATGGGAACGATAAATTCTGCGCCGTCGCACTTAGGATTAACCGCAACGTATCCGATTCTTTCTCCCGGAAGAGAAAGAGATTTTGAGAATGAGTAGCAGCTCAAAGTGTGATCGTAGAATTTAGAAACATAAGGAGCGTCAGCGCCTTTGAATACGATCTCTCTGTATGGTTCGTCGGACAAAAGATATACCGTATGTCCGAACTCTTTTGACTTAGCTGTAAGAATCTCAGCAAGTCTTGTAAGTGTCTCTGTTGAATATGCAACACCCGAAGGGTTATTAGGTGTGTTTACAAGTACAGCCGCAACATCAGCTGTAAACATCTCTTCAAATTTATCAAAGTTGATCTGGAAAGTCTCAGTGTCTGCGGGAACAACTTCAAGTTCAACTCCCGCACCTGTTATGTATGGATTGTACTCAGGGAAATAAGGTGCAAATGCAAGTGCCTTGTCCCCGGGCTTTGTGATTGCTCTGATCGCATGTGAGATTGCACCTGCTGCCCCTGTTGTAGGGAAGATGTGCTCAGGCCCGTAGTTCATTCCAAATCTTTTATTCAAAGACTGCGCAATCTTTTCTTTATACAAAGGATTACCGAGACTTGGAGTATATCCGTGAAGTGTCATGGTATCTTCCGTCTGAAGAAGTCTTATCATCTCGTCTGTAAATTCCTGAGGAACCGCAACCGAAGGGTTACCAAGGCTGAAATCAAAAACATTCTCGTATCCGATTTCTTTTCCCCTCGCAGTAGCGTACTCCGAAAGTTCTCTAATTACTGACTTTGCGCCAAGCATTGATTTATATGTCTCGTTAATCATAACTTTTGTCTCCTTAAACATTAAGTAAAAACTTTGTATCTCAGTATACCACAAAAAAGGAGCTTCATCATTTGAAACTCCTCTTAATATTAGCATCTAAAATCTTGCAAAATCTAGATTATTCATTTTGTTGACGTCGCAAATTCATACAGCTCCTTATACTGCCTTTTCCTTGCAAATTCAGCAGCTGTATCTACCCAATTTTTTTCTTTCTCTTTATCTTTTGAAAGCCATTCAGGTGAAAAAGCGGCTACTTTATTATCTATGACAAATAAGCTTCCCAAAATATATAACAAAACTATCCAAGGCATAAACGAAACTATATTCTGAAGAGCCTTGAAATGTAACGCGCAAACATCAAATAAAACCGTAAGAATAATCACACTTATTCCGGTTTTTATCATAATTTTAGGTCCGATTGCCTGTGCATACATCCACTTGACCATATTCTTTCTTCCCGAAGGAACGCTAATTCCGTCACCCCCTACTTTTGTACAAATATTTCTCTCCAAATATAATGCGCTAAAGATAATCACTATCTCCGCTATAAAAACACGATCTGTTAAATGTAAAAAAGAAGGAAGCATGTCAATAGTCTCCTCTCAATCCGATTATCGTTTATAAATACATTGTCACCGTTTCAATTATATCATACAGCATCGTGGATATCGTTTTTTCATAATAAAATACCATGCTATATTTCATTATGAAGACTTCTTTTAATCCGTCTTGCCGATGACACACTTATAGCAAAATAATTCATTCCCAACAGTACATACAGGGAAATAAGATTTTTGGCAAAAAAGATCATACATAATGAGACAATAATATTAATCAGGCACGTTATTTTCAGTATCCATTCTGCTTCTCCCATACTTTGAAGCATCGCTCTAAAAAGCACAAAAATATAATTTATTCCCTGAATAATTATTGAAACCAAAATGATTGTCGAGGCACTGTCTATTCCCCTGTAATCTTCTCCGAAAAAGCCTAAAATCGAATATCTGTTGACGTAAACAATTAATGCCAATAAAAAATACGCGAATGTTCCTACTTCGATCACTGTTTTCGCAACATCTTTTCTAGTATATTCATCATCATTGATAAGAACATTGATAGCCGATGAATACCCGTAGGCAGGCATTAAAACAATATTGATCAGTTGCTGAGAAATATTGAAAATAGCTAGCGTAACCGCCCCCATGCGTCCCACGATCATATTTGTCAAAAATACGAGCACAACGCCTTCCAAGAGTTCCTGAGCAATCAACGGAATATTATATTTGATAATATCTCGCATCTTTTCCGGACTGACACAATTCATTTTGCAGATGTATCGTCTTTTTAATATAACTGTCATTTCAAATAACAGTGTCACCATAAGCGCAATCACTGTACTTATCGCCGCACCGGTTGTGCCAAGTTTAGGGAAGCCTTGTTTTCCAAATATCAGAAGATAATCCAATATGATATTAACCACGTTGCCTGCAAGCGATGCAAAAAATATGTAACTTGTCGTCTTTTGAATTTTAAATACCGTATTGCATACGAATATCTGCATGTTCAGCAAAAAACTGACGCTATATATTTTAAGATACCCGGCACCTTCATAAAGAGTTTTATCTCTCAGACCAAAACCAATTTTCAAAATCGGATTAGAGAACGCTCCTATTATCAGCATAAAAAGGAATCCGATCATTAAACTGATCACATAATAATTGGCAATTAATTCGTCGCGTTCCGATTCGTTAGAATCAAAAAATTGTATTACCAGTCCAACAGACAGAACGCCAAGTACACCAACTATACAATTAAGCACCGAAACAACCAATCCAACTCCAGCAAAACTCTCTATGGAGATATGTCCTACAAATATTTGATCGATCATTCCCATCACTAAACTCGTAACAGAAGTGAACATCAGTGGAATACTTATCTTATTGATCTTTGCTATCAAGTCTGTATTCTTCATTAGTCAAACACCCGGTTCTGCTTTATAGTAGTTCTTCCATCGCCGCCAATATATCTTCCGTATCCTTCAGCAGCATATCCTCTGCCTTCTCGCTGTTCTTATCCTTCTTGTACTTGTAGATAAACACCGGGTTTCCGGCAGCATGAAAACTCATCTTGCCCTCGTATCTTGCAAGAAGCTCAGGAATCTTATCACCTTTTATCTTGGCATTTGGAGTAACCTTAATCTCTATTTTGCCGTCACCGCCCTTTATTTCCGGTACAAAGAGCTTGTGAGCAGCGGTACGTATAAGCGAAATTCTAAGAAGGTTCAGCGCTGTCTTTGGAACTTCTCCAAATCTGTCGACAAGCTCATCTTTCATATCATCGCTCTCTGTCTGAGTTTCTATGCTCGCAATTCTCTTATATATCTCAAGCTTCTGCTCTTCGTTAAGGATATAGCTGTCGGGAATATATGCGCTGACATCAAGGTCAATAACAGTGTTAATGTCTTCCCTTGTATCTTTTTCGCCCGGATTCTTCTTGTGGCGAACAGCTTCTTCAAGCATCTTGCAGTAAAGGTCGTAGCCGACAGACTGCATGTGGCCGCTTTGTTTTTTACCCAAAAGGCTTCCCGCACCTCTTATCTCAAGATCACGCATGGCAATCTTAAAGCCGCTTCCGAGGTCGGTAAATTCTCTGATCGCAGAAAGTCTCTTTTCCGCAACCTCTTTCAACACCTTATCTCTCTTGTACATGAGGAAAGCGTAAGCCGTGCGATTCGATCGTCCCACTCTTCCCCTGAGCTGATAGAGCTGGGAAAGTCCCATTTTGTCTGAGTCATGGATGATCATCGTATTTACATTAGAAATATCAAGGCCTGTCTCAATAATAGTAGTCGAAACGAGAACGTCGATAGTTCCGTCGATAAAATCGTACATGATTCTCTCAAGCTCGGACTCTTTCATCTGTCCGTGTGCAAAAGCAACGTTCGCTTCGGGCACAAGTTTCTGGATTCTAGCCGCAACATCTGCTATGTTATTTACTCTGTTGTAAACATAGTAAACCTGGCCGCCCCTTCCAAGTTCCCTGACTATCGCTTCTCGCACAAGCTCGTCGTTATATTCCATAACATAAGTTTGGATTGGAAGTCTGTCGTTAGGTGCTTCTTCAAGGACAGACATCTCTCTTATTCCGACAAGCGACATGTGAAGCGTTCGCGGAATAGGCGTCGCAGTAAGCGTCAGAACGTCGACGCTCTCTTTTATCGTCTTTATCTTTTCCTTGTGTGTAACACCAAAACGCTGCTCCTCGTCTACGATAAGGAGTCCAAGATCTTTGTACTGAACATCTTTTGAAAGAAGTCTGTGCGTTCCGATAACGATATCAACGAGTCCTTTCTTAAGGTCGGTAACGGTCTTCGCCTGCTCTTTTGCCGTCCTGAATCTGGACATCAGGTCGACTCTTACAGGGAAGTTCCTCATTCTCTCGCTGAAAGTATTGTAATGCTGCTGGGCAAGGATTGTCGTGGGAACAAGAACCGCAACCTGCTTTCCGTCCTGAACCGCCTTAAACGCCGCTCTTATCGCAATCTCAGTCTTTCCGAATCCGACATCGCCGCAAACGAGTCTGTCCATAATAACAGATGATTCCATATCCCGCTTGGTCTCTTCTATCGCATTCAGCTGATCTTCCGTCTCCTGAAAAGGAAATGCGTCTTCAAATTCCTGCTGCCAAACCGTATCCTTACTGAACTCAAAGCCCTTTGTCTCCTGCCTCTTCGCATAGAGTTCGACAAGATCCTGCGCAACTTCTTCTACTGCTGCCTTTACCTTGTTCTTGGTATGCGTCCACTCCAAGGTACCAAGCTTGTTGAGCTTTGGCTTGTGACCATGACCTTCTTCGCCACCCGAAGCATACTTCTGGATAACGCCGAGCCCCGTTGCAAGAACGTATAGGTTTCCGCCGTCTCCGTATTCGATCTTTATATAATCCCTGACAACATTGTCAGTCTCAACTTTTTCTATCCCCTTGTATATACCAAGTCCATGCTCTTCATGAACTACGTAATCGCCGATCTTAAGGTCCGCAAAGTTAGATATCTTTTCACCGGTATATGAAGATTTTTTCTTCCTCTTCTTCCTTGTGTGCTCGGTAAAAATGTCGCTCTCCGCGATCACTGCAAACTTAATCCCCGGATACTCAAAGCCCTTGAGAATCCTTCCGTAATAAGTCATTATCTCGCCGGGTCTCAGGACTCTTCCCGGATCTTCACTGTAGAACGCAGTAACGAGATTATCCCTGAGGTCTTCGACAATTCTTTTTGCCCTCGTTCTGGAACCCGAGAGAATAAGCACTCTGTAGCCTTTTTTTACATAACTTTTAAGATCGCTTACGAGAGAATCGAAGCTGTTATTATAGGGAGCCACACTCCTTGCGTTAATGTCCCAGCTCTTTTCCGGTGAAAAGAGATTCTGGGATTTGGGCATGGCAAGTGCGGAAACAAGCACTCTTCGGCCGTTTCCCATTCTTGATATACAATTATCTATGGAGTACAGAAGATCCATCTGCCCCGGAAGGACGTATCCTTTCTCGGCTCTGTGAGTCATGCTCTCCTTAAACTCAGCCTCGACTGCCATCGCGTGTTCCTGAACTCTCTGAGGCTCGTCGATAAAGATACAGCTCTTTCCCTTCGGGAACATCTCCTGAATAGTGACGGTGTCGTCATAAAAATAACGGATGTAACTCTCGAGATTGACTACTGAGTGGAGTTCAAAGAGCTGCTCGTTTAATTCTTCAGTCTGTTTTTTTATCCTGTGAGCTTCTTCCGTCTTAAATTCAGCGCGAAGTGCTTTGCAGACTTTCTCGGTATCTTCGTTAACCCTGTCCATTCCTTCTCTGAGTTTTTTCTCATCAAGGATGATTTCTGATGCCGGGTAAATGTCGATGGATTCAAGCTTTTCGAGCGATCTCTGCGACATAATATCAAAGCTTCTTATTGACTGGATCTCATCTCCCCAAAGCTCTATTCTGAAAGGATTTTCTTCCGTAAGGTCAAAAACATCGACGATGTCTCCTCTTACAGAAAACTCGCCGGGTCCCTCTACCTGATAGTTTCTGACATATCCCATTGTAACGAGGCGCTTTGCTATCTCGGTTTCATCAATCGGAACGTGCCTGTCTATGGATAGAATGTTTTCTTTTATAACTTCAGGTTTTATCTGAGGTGCCATAAGCGCTGCAAATGTCGTCACAACGGTAACGGGTCTTCCTTCAAGAAATCTTCTCATGCAGCGTATTCTCTGTCTTACAATTTCGTTACTGTGCACATCTGCCTGGTAAAAGATAAGGTCTTTAGCGGGATACACAGTGACATTCTTGTCATAAAACTTGTAATCCTCATATATCTCTTTTGCCCTAAGATCACTGTAAGTTACAATTATCCTGTACTTAAAGTCAGCCCCAAGACTGCTTATAAAGTGGAGTTTCTGGGAGTCTACGCATCCCGTCACTTCCGCACAGGCAAAGGGCTTCTCAAGATAGTTATTCAGTTCTTCGAATTCTTTTAATTCGTTTAAAGGAGTTGTTATCGCTCTCATTTATTTTTTACCGTTAAATTTGTTCATGGCACTGTCAACGCCGTTCTCCATTATCTCGCATACCGCATCGACAGCTCGTCCTATTCCGTCCTTGATTCCGGCAGCGTCCTCGCCCTCGAAATGACCGAGAACCCAGTTCACCATATCGTATTCCTTTGGTTTCTTGCCAACTCCGACACGGACCCTGCTAAACTCGTCGTGTCCAAGCTGCGCGATAATATTCTTAAGTCCGTTGTGTCCGCCGGCACTTCCTTTAGGCCTTACTCTGATATTTCCCACATCAAGTTCAACGTCGTCCGATATCACAATGAGCTCCGACTTGGAATCTACCTTGAAATAATCACATATAGGTCTTATCGCTTCTCCACTCAAATTCATATATGTAATGGGCTTTACGAGAATAACCTTCTGATCGCCGATTCTTCCTTTTCCGTATACTGCCTTAAACTTCGTCTCTGTAAGTCCTATATTATATTTATCCGACAATGCGTCTATTGTCTCAAAGCCCACATTGTGCCTTGTTCCGAAATATTTCTTTTCGGGATTTCCAAGTCCCGCTATTACAAACATATTGCCAAAATCCTCTTCTTTTTTTGCAAATAATTTCTTTATTAATCCTAACACTACTACATCTCCCTTGATATTACAATGTATAAAGCCTATTCAAAGTATACTTTGAAAGTTGCTTATAGTCCAACTATGAGCGAAAAAAGAAGACTGCACCGGAGTTTTGTTCCTTCGGCGCAGCCAATTTTTATACAAATACCTCAAACTTCATTTCTGTTATTTAAACGCTGATTGTTCACGCACATTGCCGCACACGCCAACGGGCATGCACTTGTAATTCCGTATGCCCCCATAAATATAAGAGCAATATACATCAGTACCATAATTACAGCTATTACGAATCCGGCATATTCATAAACATCATCAATATGCTCTTCTTTGTCGGCTCTCTTAGCAACAAGTCTCCTTGCAGCCTTGTACATAGACAATAAACATACTGTAGCCAAAAAAATGTGTAGCGAGACAATCATCACGTTTCCCATAGTATTTCCCCAGCTCCTTATTTAATTTTTGTAATAAACCTCTGCTAAATATAATACCATATTTTGTCGCTATTTATTCTTCAATTCGTTCAATTTATGAATTAGTTTTTTCACACATAAAAAACTGCGTCGGATGAATCACATTCTCCGGCGCAGCCTCATTTTTACTCAATATTCTATTCAGCCGTTATGTCACGCTTCCCCCTCGCTGTCTTCTGCGGCTGCTTTATCATAAGCTTCCAGGATTGTATCCTGAAGAACCTTTCTCATATCTGAGTTGATTGGATGTGCGATGTCACGATATTCGCCATCCGTAGACTTCTTGCTGGGCATTGCAATGAACAAGCCTCTCTCGCCTTCGATTACCTTGATGTCATGAACAACAAATTCATTCTCAAATGTAACCGATACGATTGCACGCATTTTTCCTTGTTTTGTAACTTTTCTTACTCTGACGTCTGTTATCTTCATCATATAACCCCCTCTTGGTCAAATAAATTTCATGAAGTCTGCAGTAATGGTTTACTTAGATCATGTATCTTTCGTTATTTTCAATAACTATTTTAATGCCGTCATCTTCCTTGTAGTAAGAGTTCGCCTGAATCGTGCCGTGACTTTCAACGATACAGTTCTCAATATGTGTATTGTCGCCGATGTAAACATCATTTAAGATGATAGCATTCTTAATGTAACAATTGTTTCCTATAAAAGCACCTTTAAATATTACAGAATCTTCTATTGTTCCGTTTATGATGCATCCGCTGGAGATAATGCTGTTTTTTACATTTACTCCGACGTTGTACTTGGCGGGTGGAAGGTCTACGACTTTCGTGTAGATTCCCGGATATTCTCTAAAGAAATACTGTCTGATCTCCGCTTTCAGGAAATCCATATTTGTCCGGAAGTAATCTTCAACGGAAGCGATGTTGTTCCAGTACTCTTTTATCTTGTATCCGTAGATGCGCTTCATATCCTTGTATCTGACAAGGATGTCACGCACAAAATCATATCGCCCTTCTTTATCAGCCTTCTCAATAAGTTCAATGAGTTGCCTTCGTCTGACCACATATATTCCGCAGGATATCGTATTCGACCGCGAAATTACAGGTTTTTCTTCGAACTCCTCTATCCGGCTCTCTTCATTCATCCTCACGGTTCCGAATCTCTCGGTATCCGTGTTCGCCGGCATATCCTTGCACACAACCGTTATATCGGCCTGTTTCTGGATATGGTATTCGAGGAGTTTTCCGTAGTCCATCTTGTAAACGCAATCACCGGAAGTAATGATCACATACGGTTCATGGCACGCTCTGAGGAAATCAAGATTCTGCGCAATCGCATCAGCCGTTCCCCTGTACCACAAGTTTCCGGATGCTTTTACCGCCGGGGTGAATACATACAAGCCGCCCTGCTTTCTACCAAAGTCCCACCACTTGGATGAACTCAAGTGAGCATTCAGGCTTCCTGCATTATACTGAGTAAATACGGCAACTGTCTGAATATGAGAGTTTGTCATATTGCTCAGGGCAAAATCGATACTTCTGTAAAAACCTGCCACAGGCATTGCGCAAACCGCTCTCTTCTGGGATAATTCCTGCATCCTGCTACTGCTGCCGCCCGCTAAAATTATGCCAATCGCCCTCATATCAATCACCTGCCTTATCTAGTGTCTTGCCGCTGTCAAGTTTACCGTCACTGTAATCCTTTTCAGCAGTCACACCCGAGATAACCGTATTCTTTCCAATCGTCACATTGTCGGGAATAACCGACTTCTCTCCGATAGTGCAGAGACCTTCACAATAGATATTGGGCTTCGAGTCGTTTTCTTTTTCCTCAAAAGCTCCGATTCTTACGTTGTTTCCTATGGTAACCTTCTCGGCGATAATTCCTTTTTCTATATTGCAACCTTCACCGATAACGGTCTCATTCATTATTATTGAATTGCTGACCACAGTACCTTTCCCAATCTTAACTCCGGGGCTGATAACTGAGCTGTACACCTTTCCGTAAATCTCACAGCCTTCGCCGATGATACTTCTCTCAACGGCGCTTTCGGGTCCCAGATACTGAGGCGGTTGAACCCCGCTGGAAGTGTATATCTTCCAGTATTCCTCATAGAGGTTGAACTCGGGAACAATGTCTATAAGCTCCATGTTTGCCTGCCAGTACGATGTAAGAGTTCCCACATCTTTCCAATAGCCGTCAAACTCGTATGCATATAGTGACAATCCCTGTTCCTTGCAATAAGGAATAATATGCTTACCAAAATCAAGTCCCGACTGATCTTTATTATTAATAAGAGAATCTTTAAGCGCTTCCCAGGAAAAAATGTAAATACCCATTGAAGCAAGATTGCTCCTTGGATGCTCAGGTTTTTCCTCGAAATCCACGATCTTCTTATTTTCATCCGCGATCATTATTCCGAACCTGCTTGCTTCCTCCATCGGAACCGGCATAACCGCGATCGTCACATCCGCTCCGCTTGATTTGTGAAAGTCAAGCATAGTCTCATAATCCATCTTATATATATGATCTCCCGAAAGGATCAAAACATAATCCGGATTGTAATTTTCCATATACTCAAAGTTTTGGTAAATAGCATTGGCAGTACCGGTATACCATTCACTGTTGGAGCTTTTTTCATAAGGAGGAAGAACCGTGACTCCTCCGAAATTTCGATCAAGATCCCACGGTATACCTATTCCAATGTGAGAATTAAGCCTAAGCGGACGATACTGTGTAAGAACACCCACAGTGTCCACTCCAGAATTGATACAGTTACTAAGCGGAAAATCGATGATTCGATACTTTCCACCAAAAGAGACAGCCGGCTTTGCCATCTTTGCTGTCAACACTCCTAATCTGCTTCCCTGGCCCCCCGCCAGCAGCATGGCGATCATCTCTTTTTTTATCATGTTCCACCTCGTTGCGGATCCGGCTATAGCTGCCGGTTTTTGATACACCAAACTCACTGTCCTGTATTACAGAAAAAAATGTTACCTCTTATATATGAGTATATCATAAACATATTATTTAAAAAACATAAATACTCTAAATATAGAATATATTTTCACTCAATCAGGTTTCTGTTTTTGACTTTGTAAAAAATCGTGTTACAATATAGATTACGTTATAATACGCATTCTATGAAATGAGGGTTTTTTATGTACACAATTGATTTCAATAAGCCATCGCACGTATATTTTATGGGGATAGGCGGTATCTCAATGAGCGGTCTTGCTCATATATTAATAGAGAAAGGATTCAAAGTGTCGGGTTCAGATTCAAAAGAATCTCCGATGACCAAAGCTCTTTCCGACCTTGGCGTTAACATTATGTACGGTCAGTGTGCTCAGAATATCACGGATGCGAGCCCCATTGACGTTGTTGTACATACAGCTGCCATCCATCCCGACAATCCGGAGTTCATGGCTGCAAAAGCAGCAAATATTCCCATTTTGACAAGAGCCGAGCTTCTCGGTCAGATAATGAAGGAGTACAAGATTCCCATCGCGATCAGCGGAACTCACGGGAAAACTACGACTACTTCAATGCTTTCAAAGATTCTTCTTGAAGCAGATACAGACCCCACACTTTCAATCGGTGGCGTATTCAGCGACATAGGCGGAAATATCCGCGTAGGAAAATCTGATTTCTTTGTTACCGAAGCTTGTGAGTACACTAACAGTTTCCTCAGCTTCTTCCCTAAGATCAGTGTTATTTCCAATATAGATGCGGATCACCTTGATTTCTTCAAGGATCTTGATGATATAAGAAACTCTTTTACCAAATTCGCACATCTTCTTCCCGATGACGGAACACTAGTAATAAACGGTGACATCGAGAACGTTGGTGCGATCACAGAAGGACTGGGCTGTGAAATAATAACATACGGTTCAAAAGAAGATTTTGACTACTATCCTTCTGATATAGAATATGATGAGCACGGAAATCCTTCATTTAAGGCTCATATCCCCGGCGGAAAAGTGCTTGATGTTAAGCTCGCGGTACCGGGACTTCACAATGTGTACAATGCGCTTGCTTCAATCGCGGTAAGCAATATTCTCGGAATAGATTCCGATGTGGCAACAAAAGCTCTTTCATTATTCGGAGGTACAAGCCGCCGTTTCGAGCACAAGGGAGAAATACACGGCGTTACCATCATTGATGACTACGCCCACCATCCCACAGAGATAAAAGCTACGCTCACTGCAGCGCAGAATTATCCACACAATAAGATCTGGTGCGTATTCCAGCCACACACATATACAAGAACCAAGGCACTTCTTGATGAATTTGCCGAAGCACTTTCATTTGCCGATAAAGTGGTACTTGTTGACATCTATGCTGCAAGAGAGACAGATACATTGGGCATCAGCTCACGTACCCTCTGTGACAAGATTGTTGAACTCGGCCATGATTGCACGTATTTTCCTACTTTGGATGGCTTTTCAGAAGTCGAAAAATTTCTTTTGCAAAATTGCACTAAAGGAGATTTGTTGATAACCATGGGAGCCGGAGATGTAGTAAAAATCGGCAACGAGCTACTTGGCAAGTAATACTTTTCCACTTTTCCACTTTTTTGATTCAATTTATAAAATACATTCTTCGTGGATAACAGTCAGACTTTTCAACAAGACCTATTTTCCCGGTCTTTATGAGAGTTTGGCTGTTTTTTTAGATTTTTTTAATAATAATCCACGTTATCCACATTATCCACAAAGATTTCCACTTTTTGCAAGACGCTCAAATTCCGCTTCTCTTCGTCACTTTTCCCATATCATATTAAAAACTACCATGCTATAATCCTACATGTGATGAAAAAGTAAAGCAGGTGATTAGAGAGATGATGGGGCGAGTAACTATCAGTACTAAGGTGGGGGAGGATTCTACCAGTGTTTCAAATATCTTTATAGATGAATACATGCAGGATGCTAACGATGCGCAGATAAAGATCTACCTTTATTTGTTGCGCATGATGAAGGCCAATCTGCCTACAAGCGTTTCTGCGTTGGCAGATAAATTCAACCATACAGAGAAGGACGTAGTCCGCGCTCTCAAGTACTGGGAGAAAAAGGCTCTTATCAGTCTTGAATACGACAACTCGGATACACTTATCGGAATACATATGGAAGATATTACTTCTCAGAAACCGGCTGCTCCACGCAAGAGCGAGTCTGTTATGAGAACTGTTCCGGCTCCAAAACCGGAAAGCACTATTAAGGCAAAACCTAACTATACTGCCGCTGAACTCAGTGCTTTTAAACAATCTTCCGCTGCGAATATCGTATTTCCTGCAGAACAGTATTTTAAAAGACCTCTTACATCGACAGAGCTTATGACTCTGTTCTACATAAAGGATGAACTAAAGTTTTCTGATGATCTTTTGGACTATCTGATGCAATATTGCGTCGATAATCATAAGGCTGATTTCAGGTATGTGGAAAAAGTCGCAATAAACTGGACTCAGCAAGGCATCAAAACGCCAAAACAGGCTCGCGTGGAGAATTTCAAACATGATCACGAGATAATCGAGATCATGAAGGCACTCGGTATGGAAAATAGTCCCACGGAAAAAGAAGGAAACTTCATTAAATCGTGGCGTAGGGAGTTGGGTTTTTCAATGGATATCATTATGGAAGCCTGCGACCGTACTGTTATGGCGACACAGAAGAATCGTCTCAAATATTGTGACTCAATTCTTCGAAACTGGCATGCCAACAATGTTTCTTCAAGGGAGGATATTGCCAGACTTGATGCTGACTTCACTGAAGATCTCCGCAAAAAGAGATCGAAGGCTTCCGTGGCATCCATTAATACCAAAATCCGCTCCGACGAATCATATATTCGCCCAAGCGGAGTCCAGAACCGCTTTAATCAGTTCCAGCAAAATACATATAATTTTGCCGAGCTTGAGAAGCAGCTTTTGGACAACTGATGCTCATATTTGATTGGGGAATCAGATACGGGTACATACATACTCGGCCCTGTACTTTGGTTCGGTGGCGGCACAAGCCTTCCCTGAAACACGTACAGGGCATAAGTATGTAAGTGAAACGAATAGTGTAGCGATTTGCATTTTGAAAGGTATGAACATATGGCATTGACCAACGCGCAATTCGATGAAATAATGCACACTTATGAGGAGATGCGCTCTCTTCACAGACAGGAACTTGAGGAGCGAAAGCGCTCCGTCTACGAAACCATCCCCGGATACAGGGAACTGGAGGACAAGTCCTCCACCATAAGCGTTGATTTCGGAAAAAGACTTCTTTCAGGCGAAAGGCTTGACCGCTCAGTGTTAAGACACCAGCTGGCTGAACTCGCCCGTCAAAAAAAATTACTTCTTACCGAATCCGGATTTTCCGATGACTATCTCGATATGGGCTACTCCTGCCCTTATTGCAAAGATACCGGTTATATCGGTAATGAAAAGTGTCACTGTTTCAAGCAAAAGATAATTGAAAAACTCTATGACAGATCAAATCTCAAAGAGATGGCAAAGACTGCCAACTTTAAACTTGTAAATGAAAAATATTATCAGGGCGACGATCTGCAGAGATTTCGCGGTGCGCTAAAGACCGCTGAACTTTTTGTAAACTCTTTTAACTCTGACTACCAAAATCTTTTCATTTATGGTACAGTGGGTGTTGGCAAATCATTCCTGTCAACTTGTGTTGCCAATGAGCTACTAAAAAAAGGTCACTCAGTGATATATTTCAGCTCATCGGGCTTGTTTGAACTTCTGGCAGAAAATTCATTTGACTACAAGAACAAACAAGAACTTCGCGGAATCTATGATGATATCTATAACTGTGAACTTCTTATAATAGATGATCTTGGTACGGAGCGCACAAACAGTTTCGTGTCTTCCGAACTTTTTTCATGCTTAAATGAACGAGATCTTCGCAAGAAGTCAACAATCATTAACACTAATCTGTCTTTGGAAGAAGTACAGATTATATATTCGGACCGTATTTTTTCAAGAGTTGCCAGCAACTATAAGCTGCTAAAGCTCTCCGGTCCTGACATCAGGAAAATCAAAAAGATTGCCATAAAAGAAAGTGAGGATTTTCAGTAATGCCGAAAAAAGAAGAGAAACGTAATCTGGAAACAATTCCCGTTGGATCATTGGGAATCATTCCATTAAAAGGTGTTAAGACCTTGGCTGAAAAGGTTGATTACTATCTCGTAAAATGGAGAGCCGAAAGAGAAAACGAACACAAAGGAAGCTTGGCCTTTACAGGTTATGAGAGACCATCTTATATCCTTGAAGCAGAGGTACCGAGATTCGGAACAGGTGAAGCAAAAGGTGTTATTAAAACTTCCGTTCGTGGAGATGACCTCTTTCTTCTTGTAGATGTTTGTAACTATTCACAGACATACTCAATGTTTGGCAGAGAAAATCACATGTCTCCTGATGATCATTATCAGGATCTTAAGAGAATTATCGCTGCTGTCGGTGGAAAAGCCAGAAGAATAACCGTTATCATGCCTTTCCTCTATGAATCAAGACAGCACAAGAGAAATTCAAGAGAATCTTTGGACTGTGCTATTGCCCTTCAGGAACTTGTAAGCATGGGCGTAGACAACATCATTACATTTGATGCTCACGATCCGAGAGTACAGAATGCTATTCCTCTTAACGGTTTTGAGACCGTTAGAACAACATATCAGTTTATCAAAGCACTTCTTAGAAACGTCTGGGATCTCAAGATTGATTCAGACAACATGATGGTAATAAGCCCTGATGAAGGCGGAATGAGCCGTGCAATCTATCTTGCAAGCGTGCTCGGTCTCGATGTGGGAATGTTCTACAAGCGTCGTGACTATACACAGGTTGTAAACGGAAGAAATCCTATCGTTTCTCACGAGTTCCTTGGAACAAGTGTTGAAGGCAAATCTGTTATCATTGTCGACGATATGATCTCATCAGGTGAAAGCTTACTTGATGTTGCCAAGGCTCTTAAAGAGCGTAAAGCCGCAAGAATCTATGCTTTCTCAACATTTGGTCTTTTCACAGGCGGACTCGATGTATTTGATGAAGCATACAAGAACGGTATCATAGATAAAGTCTTCACAACAAACCTTATCTATCAGACACCTGAGCTTCTCTCTCGTGAATGGTACATAAGCTGTGATATGAGTAAGTATATCGCTTACCTTATCGATACTCTTAACCACGACGCTTCTATCAGCGATCTTCTCAATCCTGTTGAGAGAATCAACAGCATTATTGAAAGATACAACAGCGGCGAGCTTAAGGCTTCACTTGAAGCAGAGAAAAAAATCTGATAAAAAATACGAACTGTTTAGTTGAATGGAATCCACTCAACTAAACAGTTCTTTTATATTGATCAAAGAATCGATCTTCTTATATAGTACCTTCTGCAATTCCTCATCCGGCTGCGTCAGATCGGGAATCATAATAACATTGCAACCTGCGCGGTATGCGCTCATCACGCCGTTTGGTGAATCTTCAACCGCAAATGTTCTGTCCGGTGAAAGTCCAAGCTGCTCACACGCATATGCATATATATCAGGCGCGGGCTTTCCTTTTTCTACCATGTTTGCACATATTATCTTATCAAAGTATTCAAATAGTCCTATCTTTTTAAGATAACGCTCAGTCCTTTCATAATCGTTGGCTGTGGCAATGCATGTAAGTATGCCGTTTTCACGAAGCCAGGTAAGTATCTCTTTTGCCCCGGACTTAAGTGGTATTCCGCTCTCGCGTATCATCTCTTCGACAAGACCTTTTCTGTACTCTCTTACTTTCATATAGTCAAAGTCTTCACCGTACCACTCCTTAAATTTCGCAGGTGCAAAAGGCCTCCCCAGAGACCTAAGTTCAAGTGCCTTCTCTTTTTCCATGGTATATCCGAAATGCGCAAGCGCCTTTGGCCACGCAATCTGATAATACTTCTCCGTATCAGTTAATGTACCGTCAAGATCAAAGATCACTGCTTCTGCTTTTTTATCCAAATCTATATCCTCACTCTATCTGCTTTTTCCACTATCCTATAATACCATGACTTCGGATTATTTATATTCCTATCCCGCAATACTTTGTAATATAATTACCTATATGATTTCTTAATCGTTCGACTAAGGAGGTTTCTATGGCAATAAACGAAAACATCACGAAAAGAAATACCCTGCTTGCACAGAAAGTGATAAAGGGTCTTGAATCAAGAAATATGAGCGGATATTTTGCATCTTCCAAAGAAGAAGCTCTTAAACTCGCCATGGTTCTGATCCCCACAGGTTCAAGCGTAACTATGGGCGGCGCAATGAGCGCTCACGAAATCGGACTTGTAGATGCCTTAAAAGAAGGCAGCTATAACTTTATCGACAGAGATGCATATGAAGACAAACGCGCAGCAATGCTTGCAGCCTACGACGCAGATGTCTTTCTATCAAGTGCAAATGCAATTACGGAAGACGGCGTCCTTGTCAACATCGACGGTAATGCAAACCGTGTCTCTGCGATCGCTCAGGGTCCCAAAAAGGTTGTATTTATCGTTGGCATGAACAAAGTATGCCCGGACGTTGACAGCGCCCTTAAAAGAGCAAGAAATGTCGCAGCACCTATAAACGCTCAGCGCTTTGGTCTAAACACTCCATGCTGCAAAACTGGTTCATGCATGGACTGCAAATCACCTGACACAATTTGTTGCCAGTTCCTCGTAACACGCTTTTCCAGACATGCAGAGAGAATCCACGTTATCCTTGTAAATGACAGTCTTGGATTCTGATCTCAGTAAGATGAAATAAAAAATAAATTAAAAAAGTTGGAGGTATTCTCCAACTTTTTTATTATATCTTCCTTCTTTATATATTTTATAATTCTAAAACACTGATCCGATCAGTATTATCTTAAGTCTCTTCAAGCCAGTTGCTGCCGTCGGCGTAATTTAGCACTACTCCGGGCTGAACATTATAGCAAAACACATTAAAGCATATTCCTGCTCCGCCGTCCTCAACGGACAGTGCCTCGATATTGACTCCGCTGCATAAAAGGTTATCGCCTTCAAATACAGGTGTAACGCGATACATTACGTGATTACCACTCTCCTTTACATATGACGCAACCATATTCTCATACGGAAGCATCCCATCCACGTTCAAGTATCTTGTTCCCGTCACGAAGTTCTTGTCATTGTCATTCTCTCCGGTCAGCTGAAATCCGATAAGGTGACATCTGTTGTATAAGTACGGAGGCTTTGATCTTACAACTCCCGGATACTTATTTTGCTTCCAGCCTGTAGGCTTAATCCTTGCAATAGATTCGCGCTTCTCGGTCGGCATAATATCCTGTCCAACACAGGCGACTGCTGTTGTACACCTTCCAAGAGCATCCTGTTCACCATATCTTTCAAACGATTGATCAACAATCTCATCCTCGGTAAATGTAGGTTTATTACCATTTACCTCTACAGAGGCGTTTCCTGAATAATCAGTTTCTGCGCTTACACTGCTTGTAACGCTTGTATCAGGTAATAATTCCGGATGAAAAACGGAAAAATAAACCGCGCAAAGTAGTGAAAGCAACACCATGATTTTTTTGTAGTGTGCAGTCAGTTTTGTTTTTTTCTTCTTTTTCCTAGCCATATTAAGCTATTCTGCTACACTAAAGTGAAAATCCTGTGTCCTAAGTATGTTTTTTCAGAAAACTTTGCTTATTTTTCATTAGGTACATAAGAAATGAAATGATTTCCGTTTTTAGCAAACCAATCCTTCGCATCAGTCATGCCAAGCTTTTGAATTCTTCCCGCTCTCGGATCCAGATAATCAATGTTCTGATTGTCATATCCAAGAAGCAATACGGCATCATCGTTATTCAAAAATGCCATTACGGGAAGACCCTTACTTATGTAGTATAAAACTGTGTCAAGCGCACATCCGTCAAGCTTAACTATATTTGCATCGGTAAACTGCGACCTCAAAATGTCTTCAACACTGTTTCCGCTTGCAAGCGAAGATTCGACATCCACATTTCTTCCGCCATAGTGATACAAAATAAGATCGATACAAACCGCTGTGGGATTCTTTGTTGTAATACCCTCATAGTTCTCTATCTTCTCTGTAAGCGAACCGATACGGTTATATGAAAGTCTGTCGCCTTTTCTCCAAATATAATTATTGGTATCTCCGACAACCGCTCCGGATTTAAGCTCAGCATCCTTAACAGCCTTCGCAGAATCGGTGTAAACTTTCGCCTTTCCTTTCATATCATATACATAATAAAAAGGATTTTTTCCCGCATCTCGTTTAAGTTCCACATCAACGTTTCTGCTCTCTTCAAACAAGATCTGATTAGGTGTAAGAACTCTTATCTGCTTAGACTTTATTTCATTTTTGGTACTGATCTGAACAATCTTCTCATACTCATCAACCGCAACCTGAGTTACTTTGTTTCTGACCTCTTTGTCCTCCTGAGTATAATTGAAAACATACTCATTCTCCATTCCAAGTTCATCAGTACTCTCGTATTCGCCGTTTTCATTCTTTTTCACAGAATAGAAATTAATCTGCTTACCGATTTTCTTAATACCCGTTACATAGCCGTATTCACTCGGCACCTCTCTGTCATCCAAAGGCTTGCTGCCTTCCTGCAGAGCCGCCATGTTATGAACCTGTATTCTATACATCAGATATAAAGGATTACCCAGCTGATCCTTAGCTACATCTTCAGCCCTTACGAATCCATAGACAAAATCTTCGCCCCTAAATCCCATAAGGATTACCTTTTCGCCATTTTCAGCTGTTATCTCTTCTTTTACTTTCGTATCAAGATTCATTACATCAAATCTGGTCAGATCATCTCCCTGCCATGCAATGGTTCCCTCTGATTCCGAAATCTTATACGATCCTGCACCTATATCTTCAACGACAAGATTATAAGTTCTGTCTGCGAGATTAACCTCATAGATATTCTGATCAAGCATTATATAAAGCGTGTTGCTGTCATTTACGTAAGCAAGTGTATCCACGCAATCTTCAAGGATTTCCGCAGCCTGTCCGCATTCAATAAATACCTGCTCTTCCACAGCATTTAATGAAGCACTGTAGTTATACACCGCTATACCGACTCTTCCTTCATGTATACCTCTGTTCATGTAGCCGGCAACAACAAAACGCACATCTCCGTCTTCATCCACATTAAGGATCTTTACCTTGTTGTTATCCCAGTTGGCTCTTATGTCGTCATTCTCTTTGTCATAAAATCCGAAAATATACGCAAGACGGCCATCTACATTGTTATAGGAAAAAAGCCTGTTCTCGCTTACAAATGCAAATACACTTCCGCCTTCGCTTACTCCGCCGCTTTCCTTAAATTCAAAATCCGGTTCACAGATTCCCAGCGTAATTGAATTCTTACCTACAGAATAAGAAGACGTATCAAAAATGCAGTTCATTTTTCTTTCGAAATTCAAAATGAACGGCCTCTTCTTGGTCCACTTTACCCTATAAACTTCCGTGACATTATATAATCTGTTGTCATCACCTTCCTGAGTGGTCACTCTGTACTGAAGCTTATAAGTTCCGACATCACTCTGGATATCATTTACATATATCTGAGGTTTGGTATGATCGGTAATCCTGACATCAACCGTCTCCTCTTCTTTATCCTTATCTTTTCCCAGACCGTTATTATTCTTGCCCTTGGTATCCACAGTACTCTTATCAAGAAGAGTTCCCCACGTTACCTGATCGAAGCTGCTGTGCAGATTAACTCTGGAAAAAGTATCATTCTTCTCTTTATCTTTATCTGTCTCAAGGTACTTCGCATATTCAGCTTTTGCTTTTTCCCTGTCAAACGTAGCTTCGGAAAAGCCTGTTATAAAGTCTATCTCGTTGTCGATGTTGTATCTAGTCTCATCTTCTTCCGTCCAGACAATCCTTGTATAGTACTTTGCCACAGCATTATTGACCTCAACCTTTATGACAAGCATATACTCTCTTCCGGACAAAATAAGGTCCGCAACAGGCGCAAGCTGAATCTTACAATCAATGGTATTATCATGCTCTTTGAATTCAGTCTGATCCTCATCGGCAATAAGTCTGTTGTCCTTACCGATATTTCTAAGCTCAAATCCCACATTTGATATCTTCTGACCAAAAGTATTGATCTTAAAAGACATGGTACGGTCCGCATTTATCGGCCAAACCGTTCCCCTTACATAGTTGGCGTTAACCTCCGACAGATATCCGTGAAGAGGATTAACCTCTTTGTCGCCGCTCTGCACGGTTATGACAGGAAGCGATGCCGGAGACATCTTAGCGGTCATATCAGCCTTATCGATGTTAGACAACTTACTGATCACAAATATTGAAATGATCAGAAGGCCGAAAAAATATGCAATTTTAATAGTTGTTTTTTTGATAGTATTATCACGCATAATTGACTTTCAAATTTAATAATAGTAATATTTTCATAATATAATCATCAATATGGAAAGGAAAAATATGAATTATCCTGTTCTATATCGAAAACGTTTCATACCAGACGAATGCGTTGAACTTAAGGATGACGAGATTCTTAAGCTTGACGAGTCTGTCATGATCACCAAATGGAAAGCTCTCAAAAAAAGATCTGATATATGCAACGGATATTCCTGCTATTACTTCAAAGAGGGCTACAAGATCAGCAAATTTCTCAAAGCCGACAACACACTTTCGCGCTGGTACTTTGACATCATAACCTATGACCGCGATACAAAGTCCAATACACTTACCGTGATCGATCTTCTTGCCGATGTCATAATCTTTCCCGATGGCAAGATGAAGATTGACGATCTTGATGAATTATCCGAAGCTTTTGAAAAAAAGCTAATCAACGAGTCTTTGCTCAAAAAAAGCCTGCTCTCTCTGAACAGACTCCTTAACGAAATCTACGAAAATGGCATATCTTCACTGACAGCGCCCATAGAAGAAATTATATCCGGGCAAGATCAGTAAAATACATGTCCTCCGATATTACGTCCCGAAAGACCGGGAATAGGAGTTCTGAAATATACGCAGTTTCCGACATTCGAATAGCCTTTCATGGCCTCATCCGCTGCCTGAAAACATGATGCGGTAGCACGCCCTTCAGCAAGTGCAAGAGCAAGTCTTCCGCTCGCAACAGGCGAAAACTGCCTATTCTGGTAAATCACACCAACAACTGTATCCGGATAAACAGAACTAAGCACCCTGTTTATCACGACCGCACCTACTGCAACCTTTCCCTCGTAAGGTTCTGCTCCTGCTTCACAATATATGAGGTTTGCAAGCAGATACCTGTCCCCTTCGGCAAACGTTACTTCCGAAATATCTCTCCATGTAGATGCCGCTGCCAATTTGGAAAGTCGCATCTCTTCCGCAAGTTTTGCTTCGAGCTGCTTTATATCTTCTTCCTGCGCTTTTATCTGTGCTTCAATCTCCTCAGCCTTTGCTTCCGCGTCAGAAATATCATTTGCATACTGCTGAATTGTTCCCGAAGTCTGGCTCACGAGTCCCGCAACTCTGCTTTGTTCAGCCTGTTGTTTGGCATGATAAATATCAAGCTGCTCTTTCTCGCTCTCAAGAGTTTCCTCTTTTTCCTCGATCAGCTCTTTTATCTGAATATATTCCGTAAGTTTCCTTCTGTCATAGGAAGTAAGCTGCTCAATATACTGATTCTGATTGAGAAAATCCGAAAAATTACTGAAGCCGAAAACCATCTCCATTACCATGAAGTTCTGCTTCTCATAGATAAACTGAATACGCTTCTTCATGGAAACATACTGGTTCTCCTGATCCTGCTTTGCAGCGTCAAGTTCTGCCAGCGTATTCTCAATCTCATTTTCTTTGCTTCCTATCTGTTCCTCAATCTGTTCCAGATTGTTACTTACTTCGCTAAGCTGTGTATTGAGCGTATTAAGCTGACCTTGCAAAGATGACTTTTCCTCGTTCATCTCTTCAATATCTTTTTTCTTGGTATCTAATTCATTTTCTGATTGGGCTTTTCTGTCTTTTGCATCCTGAAGCTGTTTCTTGGTAGATTCCGTGGCATACGAAATAGGAGACATCGACAGGCCCAGCAAGATAGCTGCCATGATCGATGCCATAAGAGAAAAGAGCATTCCGAACTTTTTAGTTGATTTACCCCTAACCCCGACTTTTCTCATATACCATTCTTAATCAAATAGTAATTTTTATATCTCTTCCGCTTCGCTCATATTTATAATATCTTACGCCCGCTGCATCAAACATTTTCTTTGAAGCACGCGTTGTTGCAGAAGATTCGTATTTGTCGCTGTCATATACAACCGTCTTTATCCCGGCCTGAATGATTGCTTTCGCACACTCATTACAAGGGAAAAGAGATACATAAATCTTAGCGCCGACAAGGCTTCCGCCTCTGTAGTTCAAAATGGCGTTAAGCTCACTGTGCGTAACAAAAGGATACTTCGTGGAAAGTTCATCCTCTCCGTCACGTTCCCAGGGAAAATCCTCATCCGAACACCCCTTAGGAAATCCGTTGTATCCCATGGAAAGAATGTTGTTATCCTCACTGACTATGCAACTGCCAACCTGCGTATTCGGATCTTTTGACCTCATAGCCGCAAGCTTGGCAACTCCCATGAAATACTCATCCCATGATATATAGTCTTCTCTCTTCATGTCTGCTCCTTATTTGGTTCCGAAAATTCTGTCACCGGCATCTCCGAGTCCAGGAACGATATAGCCGTGTTCATTTAGCTTTTCATCCAAAGAGCCTACATATATGTCTACATCGGGATGTGCTTCCTGCATCGCCTTAAGTCCCTCGGGAGCAGCGATTATACACATGAAATGAATGTGTTTACATCCCTTTTCTTTAAGCATATTTATAGCTGCAACAGAAGATCCGCCTGTCGCAAGCATAGGGTCTACCACAAATATTTCTCTCTCCGAAACATCTGCAGGCATCTTGCAATAATACTCTACAGGCTTAAGTGTCTCGGGATCTCTGTAAAGTCCGATATGCCCAACCTTAGCCGCAGGAATAAGCGCAAGCATTCCGTCCACCATTCCAAGACCTGCACGCAAAATAGGAACTACGCAGAGTTTTCTGCCCTTTAGTTCCTTAACGGTTGTCTTGCATATAGGTGTTTCAATCTCAACATCATGTAACTGAAGTTCTCTTGTTGCTTCATAACAGATAAGCATTGCAATCTCGCTTATTGTCTGTCTGAAGTCTTTTGTTCCCGTATCAATTCTTCTGATATAACCTATCTTATGCTGGATCAAAGGATGATCCATAATTACTACTTTTCCCATGCTGTCCTCCTAGCGTAAAGAGTCCCCCATAAGTTATTCCTCAATTTTGGAAATTCTGCGACTGTGTTTCTCCATATTAGAAAATTCCGTATCAAGGAATGTATCAACTATCTCAAGAGCAAGCAAATCTCCTACGAGTCCGCCACCCATTGCAAGCATATTAGCATCATTGTGTTCTCTTGTAAGTCTGGCTGATGTTGTCTCTGAGCAAAGTGCACATCTTACGCCTTTGACTTTATTTGCCACAATCGAAATTCCAATTCCGGTAGTGCAGATTACAATGCCTTTTTCGCATTCTCCGCTCGCTACAGCCTCTGCTGCCGCTCTTCCAAATTCGGGATAATCGCAGGATTCTTTGTTATAAGTACCAAAATCCTTTACCTCGAATCCTCTTTTCTGCAAATGCTCTTTTACAACCTCTTTAAGGTCAAATCCGCCGTGATCACTTCCAAGTGCTATCATGCCTGTTTCCTCTTTTCGTAATGATATGAGAACTACCCAATCATAGGCTGTTCTCGTAGCTCTATATCATATTATAATACAAATCCTTTATAAGGATACCACATTATGTCCTGCGGCTTTTAAGAGCCTGTTCATAATTGCCTGTCCTATTCCGCTGTCATCAAATGATTCAGAAAACATAACATCTACGCCTTCATCGTCAAATTCTCTGAGTGCCTTGAAAAGTTCATGCGCTATTGTATTTTCATCTTCTCTTTTTCCAAGGCTCTTTACTGTATCAGCCTTGTATAAAGAAGTCGTTGAATCGGTCCCTATTACTCCGGTCCTCTTGCCTTCTTTCTTTGCCTTATCGGTCTCGCCGTTTATATATTCGACAACCTTGTCCTGAGGTCCGCTTACTATAGTAAGAGTTCCCTTTGGTGCGTAGTGTTTGTACTTCATTCCCGGCGCCTTGGGCTTAAGTGTCGAAGAACTGTCTATGATAGTCTTATCTATGCTGACCTTGCCCAGTACCTTCTCTATCATATCCGCAGTTATATATCCCGGTCTTAAGATCATTGGAACATCGGATGTAAGGTCGACAATCGTAGACTCAAGTCCTATTCCTACTTGTCCGCCGTCGATTATCATATCTATCTTGCCGTCAAGGTCTTCTACACAGTATCTAGCAACCGTAGGACTTGGGCGTCCCGACGTATTTGCGCTCGGTGCCGCAATATATCCGCCTGAAGCCTTAATAAGCTCAAGCGCGATCTTGTTGTTCGGCATTCTGATAGCTACCGTACCAAGTCCGCCTGTTGTTTCAAGCGGTACCTTGTCGCTTTTATTCATTATCATGGTAAGAGGGCCCGGCCAATACGCGTCAGCAAGCTTTCTTGCCGCTTCCGAGACTCCCTCTGTTATAAGTTCGAGGTCTTTTATATCTGCAACATGGACTATAAGCGGATTGTCAGACGGTCTTCCCTTAGCCGCATATATCTTTTTTGAAGATTCGGGGTTAAGGGCATCTCCGCCCAGACCATATACTGTCTCAGTCGGAAATGCTACAAGTCCGCCGCGTTTTATGATCTCTCCGGCATGCCTTATCGCCTTCTCAGCCTCGGCATTGATATTATTCTCATCTATTACTACCAGCTCAGTTTCCAACTTACTGTCCCTCTGTATAACTTGCGATCACATCCCAGGCTTCACTTGTTTCAAATCCGATTGCCCACTCTGCGACTCCGGCAAGATTTCTTGCTTTCATTGCTTCAAGCTTCTTTGCCAGAGACTGGGTATCTTCCACCCAGATTTTATAATTAGTGCCATCTTTTGAAGTTCCTTCGCCGTAATTCTGGCCTGTTTCTTCATCCCAAGAAACCGATATTCCATTGGTAGAAAGGAAATCCTGCACATTATTCATATGTTGAACAACACTGTTATATTTTCCGTCCGATTCCTTCCAAGCACGACAATAGAAAGGTACTGCGTTAATTACCTTAGAAGGATCCACATCCTGAAGTACCAGATCCATACCCTGCTCAACAAATCCAATGGACGCAACAGGTCCGGGCTCAGCACTTCCGTCAGTATGCTCATCATATCCCATCAATACGATATAATCGGCAACTATTCCCTGTTCTTTTATGTTCATAAACTTATTGTAGATAGGATAATAGTTATCTATAGAGAAAACTATTCCCTGTGATCTACACGCGATTGACATTTCTCTTACGAACTCAATAAACGGCTGTGATTTCTCTTCTTGTATAATACTCTCAAAGTCAAGGTTTAAGCCATCCGCTCCCAAAAGAGTAACCTGTGCCAAAGCTTCCTTTATAATCTTAGCTCTCTTCTCTGCATAAGGAAGAAGATCCATAAGCTTAAAGCCTTCCTTATTTCTCATGTCATCAAATACTACCCACACATCCATTCCGGCTTCATGAGCTTGCTTGACATAATCAGCTGAACCGATACTTCCTACAGTACCATCCGCCTCTGCAATATAGAGCCACTGTGGTGCAATTACGTTAAGCCCCTTTGTATTGGCAAGATAATCCGTAAGCGTAGCATTGCCTGCTTCAGATCCGATACAATGGAATCCGAGATTGATCAGCTGATCTTTCTTGATTCTTGTATATTCAGGCTCCTGATAATCAGTAACAGGATCGGGAGTAACTTTTCTGGGATCCTTAAGTTTCTTTTTCTCAATATAACCGATAAATGAATCGGCACTCTTTACCTTAACCCAATTTTCAAACTCTTCAAGAAGTACTACATCCTCGCCTTTATTCAGCTTTCTGATGACATCACTCTTAGGACCGCCCTTTACTCTAAGGTCAGTCTTTCTTGCAATAGTAGCAACAGCCTCTTCATCCCATTTTGCGGTCAGCTGAATGTGATTTGGCTCTGTAAACGCTTCATAAGCAAAATTACTGTATTGTTTTACATAATCAAGCGCAACATAGAGGGTATCATCTCCCTCTTTGGAAATAACAAACTTCTCTTCGCCCGAACCGCCTTTTGAATCGGTCCAGGTATTTTCACCTATATTCGATGTAATGATGGTATCCGGAGTTGTATACTTCAGCGTACCGTCTTCTTTACTGTAGTAGAACTTAGGATTAATGTTGTTACGAATAACTTCAAGGTCTACGTAATACTCGCCGTCCCAGAGCTTTGCTCTTTTCTCTATGTACTCATCACCAAGTACGATCGCTACATCATCTTTGCCCTTTATGTCAAAATAGGCTTTGAGATCTGCTTTTTTATTACTATATGAAAACATATGAGCAAGTGACTCTAAATCTTCGCCACTTTGAACTACGAAAACTGCTCCTAAAATTAAAATAAGGGCGATTATAAAAACCGCCGGATTGAATCTCCTTCTTGGTCTTCTGCGAGATCCTCTTCTGGATCTTGATCTGGACCCGGATCTCCTTCTGGAATTGGGGCTTGGTCTTCGTCTTGTATTTCTTCTTGTCATTATCTAGCTCCTTTACAATCGCCCTCTATTATAACAGACTATTAACTATACGTCATTATGAATGTCCCCTAAAGCAATATATTTAACTATTTATTGTATATGTTATGGCGGGGTGCCTCTTTATAAAAATTTCATTTGATGTTTTTATTGCTGTTTTGGGGACATTCTATCCGAAACGAGAGCCAAAAGGTCTTTACTTTGTGACAATTCCCTGCTAAACCATTTTTTCGTTTCAAATATGATTTGACGTATATTAATATGTATGAGATACCACTTCGCAAACCCTTGTCTCTACGCTCAAATACAGCGCAAATATATGGTATAATGATATTGTAAACAATATCTTTTGTTTATGCTCAATCTGTTGTGATTGTTGTGATGTAAAAATTGTTTGGGATTTATTTTTGAAACTATCTGTAAGACATTCTGCGATGATTCGCAGAACCATAGACTAGTAGATAAATAATTCCTCAATCGCCTCCTTCCCGGATTTATATCCTCGAAAGGCATCTCACAAAATCCATCATAACAGATAAATCTTAAGATTTACCGTCGAAATTTCTTAAGATTTTATGTAGATGCGAATTTATTTTTAAAATATGTCGATACATCTATTGACATAGAAAACTCAATAAATTAGTATCTATGTATTCCAAAGTCAGGAGGTAACGCATCATGAAGATAGAAAAAGTCAACGATCACCAGATTAGATGCACGCTTACCAGAGATGACCTTGCGAAACGCGACCTTAAGATAACAGAACTTGCGTATGGTACCGACAAAGCAAAAGAACTTTTCCAAGATATGATGCAGCAAGCAAATATTGCATTTGGTTTTGATGCAGAAGATACCCCGCTTATGATAGAGGCTATTCCGATCAATTCCGAATGTATCGTTCTTGTAATCACTAAAGTAGATGATCCTGAGGAATTGGATACAAGATTCTCCAATTTTGCCCCCTCTGTTCACGAAGAAGACGTAGATGATGAGGAATATGAGGATTACGACGGAGCAGATTACGACGAAAATGAGGAAGCAGACGTTTCGTCCCTCTTTAAAAGACTGCAGCACAGCAACTTGAATGAGTATCAGGACTATAATGCAGGAAGCACTTCATCAGATGTAAAAAAACTTAAGGAAAAGACTTCAAGCGTCAGAAAAAAGGGCCAACCGACCAGAAGAGGCATACAGATTTTTTCCTTTGATTCTTTGCATGAAGCAAGCAAATTCGCGGTTATTGTAAGCAAAAAATTTAATGGTGAAAACACATTATATAAAGATGAAACAAAGGGTAAGTTTTACCTGATCCTTCATCAGGGTGATCTTGAAGATAATCTCTTCAAAAATATCTGTTCCTTATTAACAGAATACGGAACAGCCGAAATCGGAAGCAGTGCCGAGGAACAATATTTATCGGAGCACTTCTCAGTTGTCTTAAAGGGTAACGCAGTACAGACTCTTTCAAGAATTTGACAGACTAATTTTTTTACTAAATAAAATTGCCGGAGAAAATGATCTCTCATTTTCTCCGGCTTTCTTATTATCTTATGAATTACTCATCTCCGTACAGAGAAACAAGTTTCTCAAGATATGCTCTGTGCTCCTTAGCATGCTCAGCTGCTTTTGCATTGAGCTCAGCTGCTCTCTCAGGATTCTTGAGCTTAAGTGAAAGGTATCTTACCTCTCCGTCAAGGAAGCTCTGGAAGTCTTCTGTAGCAGGTTTGCTATCAAGAGTGAACTTCTTGTCTGCCTGAGGATTGAATCTGAACATATCCCAATATCCTGTAGCAACAGCCTTCTTCTCTTCATCCATAACCTTGTTCATGCCGGCCTTAAGACCCTGGTTGATACAAGGAGCATATGCGATGATAAGTGAAGGTCCGGGATAAGCTTCAGCTTCTGAAATTGCTTTGATCGTCTGGTTCATATCAGCACCCATAGCGATCTGTGCAACGTATACGTAACCGTAACTCATTGCGATAGAAGCAAGATCCTTCTGCTTGATTTCTTTACCACCTGCAGCAAACTGTGCAACAGCACCTGTAGGAGTAGCCTTAGATGACTGTCCGCCTGTATTTGAGTAAACCTCAGTATTAACAACGAGAACATTTACATCCTTACCGGAAGCAAGTACGTGATCGAGACCACCGAATCCGATATCGAATGCCCATCCGTCACCACCGAAGATCCACTGTGACTTCTTAGCTGCAAAGTCTCTATTCTTCTTGATATATTTAGCTGCATCTGAGTTATCACCGTCAAGTGCTGCGATAAGTTCATTTGTAGCTGCTGTATTCTCAGCACCGTTACTGAATGTATCAAGCCACTTCTGAGCTGCAGCCTTAGCTTTTCCGCCATCGGCTACGATTGCCTCAACCTGCTCTTTTATCGCATCACGAAGTGCGTTCTGAGCAAGTACCATACCCATACCAAACTCTGCGTTGTCCTCGAACAATGAGTTATCCCATGCAGGTCCGTGACCTTCCGCATTTACGGTATAAGGTGTTGAAGGTGAAGAGTTACCCCAAATTGAAGTACATCCTGTTGCGTTTGCAACATACATTCTGTCACCAAAAAGCTGAGTTACAAGTTTAACGTAAGGTGTCTCACCACAACCTGCGCATGCTCCCGAGAACTCAAGGAGAGGCTGTTTGAACTGAGATCCTCTGATTGTTGTAGCTTTGAGTTTTTCAACTACATCTTTCTTCTCAGGAAGAGTTACAGCATAGTCGAAATACTTCTGCTCATCTTTATTCTCTGCGATAGCACCCATCTTAAGTGTCTCGCCTGCCTTGTTTCCAAGACATACATTTGCGCAAGATCCGCATCCTGTACAGTCAAGCGCTGAAATAACGATTGAGAATTTGTATCCGGGTACACCGTTAACGTCCTTAGTCTGAAGTCCTTCAGGTGCCTTAGCAACTTCGTCGTCTGTAAGAGCAACTGTACGGATTGCTGCATGAGGACATACAAGTGAACAGAATCCACACTCTACGCACTTTGTAGCATCCCACTTAGGAACGTTTACTGCGATACCACGCTTCTCGTAAGCAGCCGATCCTGAAGGTGTAGCACCGTCAACATAAGGAAGACAATCTGAAACTTTAAGGTTGTTACCTTCCTGAGCATTGACCTTGGTCTGGATATTATTAACGAAGTCGATAACATCCTTTCTGCTTCCCTCAGCTTTCTTGAAGTCAAGACCTTCATCCTTGGCATCTTTCCAAGATTCAGGAATCTCTACCTTGATAAGGTTCTTCGGATCTGCTCCGGCATCAATAGCTGCCCAGTTCTTCTTAACAACATCCTCACCCTTACGGCCGTATGTCTTCTGAGCTGCATCCTTCATAAATTTGATTGCATCTTCTTCAGGAATGATCTTTGTAATATTGAAGAATGCCGACTGAAGGATTGTGTTAATTCTTGTAGGTCCCATTCCTACTTCTACACCGATCTTAGAACCGTTCATGATATAGAAGTTGATCTTGTGATCGTACATGAATTTCTTAACCTGTCCGGGAATCTCAGCCTCAAGCTGTTCTACACTCCAAGGGCAGTTAAGAAGGAATGATCCTCCGTCCACAATTTCCTGAACCATGTTGAATTTGCGGATATATGAAGGATTGTGGCATGCTACGAAGTCTGCTTTCTTGATAAGGTATGTAGACTTAATAGGAGTCTTACCAAATCTAAGGTGAGACATTGTAACACCGCCTGACTTCTTTGAGTCATAATCAAAATATGCCTGAGCATACATGTCAGTGTTATCACCGATGATCTTGATAGAGTTCTTGTTAGCACCGACAGTACCGTCAGCACCAAGTCCCCAGAACTTACAGTTTGTTGTTCCCTCGGGAGTTGTAACAAGAGGAGCACCAACCTTAAGCGAAAGGTTTGTTACGTCATCTTCGATACCGATAGTGAACTCTTCTTTATCTGTGTTCTCATATACTGCAACGATCTGTGCAGGTGTTGTATCTTTTGAACCAAGTCCGTAACGTCCACAGAATACAGGAACGCTTTCGAATTTTGTTCCCTTAAGAGCAGCGATAACATCAAGAGCAAGAGGCTCGCGATATGATCCGGGCTCTTTAGTTCTGTCGAGAACCTGAATTCTCTTAACAGAATCAGGAATAGCCGCAACAAGGGCTTTTGCTGAGAAAGGTCTGTAAAGTCTGACTTTTACTACGCCGACTTTTTTGCCCTGTTTCTCAAGGTAATCAATTGTCTCTTCGATTGTATCGTTTACAGAACCCATAGCAACGATAACTACTTCTGCTTTAGGATCTCCGTAGTAGTTAAAGAGCTTATAGTCTGTACCAATCTTGGCATTAACTTTATCCATATACTTCTGAACGATGTCAGGAAGTTCGTTATAGCCTGTATTGCAAGCTTCTCTTGTCTGGAAGAAAATGTCGGGATTCTGAGCAGAACCCATCTGGCAAGGATGATTTGGATTCAAAGCGTTTGCCTTGAATGCATCAATTGCCTCGTGATTTACCATCTCGTCAAGATCTTTATAATCCCATACTTCGATCTTCTGGATCTCATGTGATGTACGGAATCCGTCAAAGAAATTAATAAAAGGAATGCGTCCTTCGATAGCTGAACAATAAGCAACAGGTGTTAAGTCCATAACCTCCTGTACACTTGAATCGCAGAGCATTGCGGCACCTGTCTGACGGCAAGCATAAACGTCAGAATGATCACCAAAAATGTTGAGCGCATGTGAAGCAACACAACGTGCTGATACGTTGAATACTCCGGGAAGTCTTTCACCTGCGACTTTATAAATGTCGGGAATCATAAGAAGAAGTCCCTGTGATGCGGTATATGTAGATGTAAGAGCACCTACTACCAGTGATCCGTGCACAGCTCCTGCTGCACCGGCCTCAGACTGCATTTCTGTAATCTGAACCGTACGACCGAAAATATTTTTCTTTCCGGCTGTTGCCCATTCATCTACATGCTCAGGCATAACAGATGATGGTGTGATAGGGTACATGGCAGCAACTTCTGTAAACGCATATGAAGCGTATGCAGCTGCCTCGTTGCCATCCATGGTTTTCATGTTTCTAGCCATTTTGTTTCCTCCTACCTTATTTTGGATTATTTTTGGCATTTTATTAAATTGTGTTAAAAAAAAAGGAATAGTGCAAAAATTCCGTCAGCAAGCTTTCATCTCCGAAAACAGTGCGACGGACCAATTTTCACTCGTATTCTGCCATTAACAATACTATCATTAAATTACCTCAGATGTCAATGCTGGCAAGGGTTTGACGACTTTTTAACAAACTCGTCCCCATTGCATTTTGAACGTTATTATCTGTCAATTGTTAATTATATAACGTTATTGATTGATAAAAGTTTTCGTTTACTGTATTGCTTAAACGCTTTACTTATTATATGATATAGACGTATCAAAGATTGGTAATGGCAAATACCAATCGTTTTTTGCTACAATACTTTAATTTATGGCATTTAATGATGGAAGGAGATTATTATGGCATACGTTATTAGTGATGGCTGCATCAGCTGTGGCTCATGCGCTGCTCAGTGTCCTGTTTCTGCAATTTCACAGGGTGACTCACAGTTCGTTATCGACGCAAACACATGCATCGACTGCGGATCTTGTGCTGCTCAGTGTCCTGTAGCTGCAATCTCACAGGGCTAAAACCAAGCAAAGATAATAAAAAGAGCGTTTTCTCAAGTTTACTTGAGGAAAACGCTCTTTTTTTATCTTTATTTGGCACAGCCAAATGAACGAGGAAATGCACAGCATTTCCGAGTGCACGCTTGGTTTTAGCCCTGTGAGATTACCTCATTCTTTTACCAATATCAGTGTCCCTTCTCCAGATTCGCAAACTTAGTAAATTCAGGAAGCCACAAAAGGTCTACCGTTCCGATCGGGCCGTTTCTCTGCTTAGCGATAATAATATCGGCCACGCCCTTCTTCTCGGTATCCTTATTATAGTAATCATCTCTGTAAATGAACATTACCATGTCGGCATCCTGCTCGATAGCTCCGGATTCACGGAGGTCTGAAAGCATGGGCCTGTGATCGGGTCTTTGCTCAACCGCACGGGAAAGCTGTGAAAGCGCAACAACGGGCACGTTAAGTTCTCTGGCAAGAGCCTTAAGAGATCTTGAAATATCCGAAATTTCCTGCTGACGTGACTCGGAACCTCTTCCGGATCCGCCTGTCATAAGCTGTAAGTAGTCGATCATGATTATATTAAGACCATGATCCATCTTATACTTTCTACACTTTGAACGAAGTTCCTGAATCGAGATACCCGGAGTATCATCTATAATGAGTTTGGAAGAGCCTACAACATCGGCACTTTCGATGAGGTTCTCCCAGTCCATATCAGACATATTACCTGTTCTGATATGCTGTGAATCAACGTGAGACTCCATCGCAAGTAGTCTGTTTACAAGCTGTTCCTTTGACATTTCCAGTGAGAATATCGCAACACATTTGTTGTCATGGAAAGCCATATGCTCTGCTATATTAAGTACAAAAGCGGTTTTTCCCATTGAAGGTCTGGCCGCGATAAGTATCAGATCTGAAGGCTGAAATCCTGCTGTACTGTAATCAAGATCAAGGAAACCTGTAGAAAGACCTGTAACGTTTCCTTTCATCTTACTTGCCTGCTCGATACGGTTTAGTGCGTTCATTACTACCTGATCGATAGAAACAAACTCACCTGTATTTCTCTTCTGTGTGATCTGGAAGACACTCTTTTCTACATCATTAAGTATTCCTTCCATATTCTCAGAATTTGAATAACAGGTATTTATTGTCTCTTCGCTTACACGAATCAGTTTTCTGAGTGTGGATTTATCCGCAACAATCTGCGCATAATACTTTACATTCGCAGATGTAGGTACCGCCGAAACAAGTTCGCCGATATATTCGGCACTGCTGACCTGCGGCGGAACATTCTTTTCCCTGAGCCTGTTTTGAAGCGTGACAAAATCGACAGCACTTCCTTCACGGTTGAGCTCTACCATTGTCTCAAAAACCGTTCCGAGCTGTCTGTTATAAAAATCGTCCGGATTGACAATCTCGGACGCAATTTCTATTGCTTCTTTATCCATCAGCATCGCTCCGACAACAGATTGCTCTGCTTCCAGACTGTTGGGTGCGACACGCTTTAATAGAGTCTCCTCTGCCATTTCTTATTGTTCCTTTACACTCACTTTTAACACAGTAGTAACCTGAGGATGGAGTTTTACCGGAATCTCATAAGTTCCGAATGACTTTATAGGTTCCGGCATCTGAAGTTTCTTTTTATCAATATCAAATCCAAACTGAGCTTTTGCAGCTGTTACTATTTCCTTTGTGGAAACGGATCCGAATACTCTTCCGCCCTCTCCTGCTTTCATTGTGAGCTGTACTGTCTCTTTGCTTATCTTTTCGCCATATGCTTTGGCTTCATCAAGACGCTGCTGCGCCAAAATTGAATCTCTTTTCTGCTGATTCTTAAGTTCGTTAAGATTTTTCTGTGTAGCCTCTACACCGAGTTTTTTGGGAATTACAAAGTTCTTTGCGTAGCCGTCGCTGACTTTTACGATCTCACCTTTTTTACCCAAACTCTTTACGTCTTCAAGTAATATAACCTGCATTTATGACAATTCTCCTTCTTCAATCATTTTATCAATTACATCCTTAACTACATCAACAGCCTCTTCTATCGGCATTCCTTCTATCTGGCATCCCGCAGAGCTCATGTGGCCACCGCCGCCGAGTCTCTCCATGATGACCTGAACATTGACTTCGTCTATGGATCTGGCACTTACATACACTTTGTTCTGATAATCAGTGCATACAAAACTTGCTCTCACACCTTTGATGTTAAGGAGCTCATTTGCTGCCTGTGCGCCTACTATTGTAGGGCTCTGTATATCATCACTCTTCATAACAGAGATGGCATATCTGTCACGATATATCTCTGCCTGACTGACTGCATCAGCCTTAGCCTTGTACTCATTTGCATCTTCACGGAACAATTTTCTTACTCTCGTAACATCCGCTCCGTTTCTTCTAAGAAAAGCAGCCGCTTCAAATGTTCTGACACCTGTCTTGTTCATAAAGTTATTGGTATCTACCATCATTCCCGAATACAGGCTGTCAGCCTCTTCGTTGTGAATCTTGACGTTCTCTCCGATGTACTGAAGGATCTCGGAAACCATCTCACACGCAGACGATGCATACGGCTCAACATATGAAAGCGTCGCATTCTCTATAACTTCTGTTCCTGCTCTGTGATGGTCGAGAACAACTATAGTCTTACAAAATCTCAAAAGTTCCGGACACTCTGTAATGCTCGGTTTATTGACATCGACAACTACCAACACAGTATTGTTTCCGGCAATATCAATCGCCTGCTGATTGTTGATTATCATATCGTCTTCATAATCGGGATTACTCTTAAACAGATCAACAAGTGGCTGCATTGATGCTGTCACGTCGTTCAAAACTATGTGGCATTTCTTTTCCAGGGTTCTTGCAATCCTGTAAATACCGACAGATGCACCAAAACTGTCCACATCGCCCATTCTGTGTCCCATTACTATAACGGTATCTTTTCCCGAGATAATCTCGCGAAGCGCGTGAGCTTTAACTCTCGCCTTAACTCGCGTACTCTTTTCAATGGTCTGACTCTTTCCGCCGTAATAAGATGTGCTGTCTGCGCTCTTTACAACAGCCTGATCGCCGCCTCGACCAAGAGCAAGGTCTATGGCATTACGCGCAAACTCGTAGTTCTGCGCATATGAAAGACCGTCAAGGCCAAGACCGATACTAAGTGTTACAGCCATCTCATTTCCGATATTTACCGTCTTAACGTCTTCAAGAATATCAAATCGCTGCTTGATAAGTGTCTCGCAGGACTTCTTAGGCATGACAACAAAATATTTGTCTTTTTCTATCTTTTTGGATATTCCATTGCTTGATGCAATGTATTTATTGATCTTTCTGTCTATGAGAGCGGTCAAAAGAGATCTTCTTACCTCTTCTACGCTGTTCAAAGCCTCTTCATAGTTATCTATGTAGATAAGTCCTGCTGCCAGTGACTGATTATCAACTTCCTGAATGGCAAGTCTGAGTGCCGTCTCATCATACAGATAAACGGCTATAAGGCTTCCCTCATAACTCTCGGCATCTATTATGTCGCTGTTTACCGCCATCTCATGAAGAGAGATTCTCTTAAACTTGATAGTAAAGTTGCTATTCTCATAGTCTACTTTATAAGATACTTCCTCATTATCAACAGGAAACTTATCCGCCGAAATACCGGGAAAAAGGGAAAAGATAGTCTTCTTATAAAGCCCCTTCTCCATATGGACTGCTTTTTCAAATGCTGTATTTGCCCAAACGACCTTACCCGCATCATCAAGAATGGCATGTGCAAGATCAAGGTCTTTTAACAACCTTTTCTGAATCTGTCCGTACTGTGTCGCAAAACTGATAAGCTCATTCATTATGATGGGTTTGTTGTAGAAATTAAGGTACATGACCGAAACAAAATAAAATCCTGTAAATATCAAAAGAATCAGACCCGCAGAGTCGTCCACAATAAATACCGCAATATTTACAAAAAGCAACAGTACTCCCAAGTATGCCAATACTTTGAGATATGTCACTAACTTACCTTTTAGTTTAATCCTGTTTTTAGTAGCCATATTATTAGGTCCTCTTCTGCAATTCTTTGGACATTCCAATCTTTATTATAACATAAAAGGCATCTGCGACAATACGTCGCAGACGCCTCCATTATTATTTGAAATACACAGAAGAATGTGATTGATTACTTCACACCTGTCCACTTCCACTCAGCAACTTCAGGCATATCTACGCCGATGTCGTGAATGTATGTCTTATGCTCAACGAGCTTATCTCTCATCTTCTGGATGAGGAATGCGCCCTTGTTGCCGAACTGAGGCATGTTGTTAAGCATAGCGATTACAAGATCGAAACGGTCAATCTTGTTCTGAACTCTCATGTCGAAAGGAGTTGTGATTGTTCCTTCTTCATGATATCCGTAAACGTGGATGTTTCTGTTTGTTCTTGTATATGTAAGCTCATGGATAAGAGTCGGATATCCATGGAATGCAAATACAATAGGCTTATCCTTTGTAAAGATTGTATCGTACTCTACGTCTGAAAGTCCGTGAGGATGCTTGTTCTTAGGCTCCATCTTCATAAGGTCAACAACGTTTACGAAACGAACCTTAACTTCAGGCATCTCTCTGTGGAGAATATCAACTGCAGCAAGAGCCTCAAGTGTAGGTGTATCACCGCAGCATGCAAGTACGATATCAGGCTCTTCTCCTGTATCTGTTGAAGCCCAATCCCAAATGCCGATACCCTGTGTGCAGTGCTTAACAGCCTGCTCCATTGTAAGCCACTGTGGTCTGGGATGCTTACTTGCTACAATAGCATTTACGTAGTTCTTGCTCTTCAAGCAGTGATCCATTGTTGAGAGCAAGCAGTTAGCATCGGGTGGAAGGTAAAGTCTTACAACGTCTGCCTTCTTATTTGAAATATGGTCAAGGAATCCGGGATCCTGGTGTGTGAATCCGTTGTGATCCTGCTGCCATACGTTTGATGTAAGAAGGAGGTTAAGAGATGCAATAGGCTGTCTCCATGAAAGACCGTTGCAAACCTTAAGCCACTTAGCATGCTGAGCTGCCATTGAATCTATAATACGGATGAATGCTTCGTAACTAGCGAAGAATCCGTGTCTACCTGTAAGAAGGTATCCCTCGAGCCATCCTTCACACATATGCTCTGAAAGCATTGAATCCATTACACGTCCGTCTGATGCAAGGAACTGGTCTGTATCTTTGTCGATAGGGTTGTTCCAGTCACGGTTAGTAACTTCGAATACCTTGTTAAGACGGTTAGACATTGTCTCGTCAGGTCCAAAGATACGGAAGTTCTTGTGCTCATCGTTAAGCTTGAATACGTCTCTGATATATCCGCCAAGCTCGATCATATCCTGCTTCTCAACAGCGCCGGGAGCGGGAACATCGATAGCGTAATCACGGAAATCAGGAAGTCTGAGGTCGTGAAGAAGTTTACCACCGTTAGCATGAGGGTTAGCACCGATACGTCTGTCTCCCTTAGGAGCGAGCTCCTCGAGTTCAGGAATGAGACGTCCGTTCTCATCAAAGAGTTCCTCTGCATGGTAGCTCTCGAGCCATTCCTTGAGGATATCAAGGTGCTCAGGCTTATCCATCATTACAGGTACCTGGTGTGCCTGGAATGATCCCTCGATCTTGTTTCCGTCTACGAACTTAGGTCCTGTCCATCCCTTAGGAGTACGAAGAACGATCATAGGCCATACAGGTCTTGTTGTATCGCCTGTTGTTCTTGCATTCTTCTGAATAGCCTTGATCTCATCCATAACAACATCAAGAGTCTCAGCCATCTTACGATGCATTTCCTTAGGATCTGTTCCTTCAACGAAGTAAGGCTTCCAGCCGTTACCCTTGAAGAATGCCTCAAGTTCCTCGTGTGAAAGACGAGAAAGAATTGTAGGATTAGAAATCTTAAATCCGTTAAGATGAAGGATAGGAAGAACTGCTCCATCAGAAACGGGGTTAAGGAATTTGTTTGACTGCCATGATGTAGCAAGAGGTCCTGTCTCTGCTTCACCGTCACCAACTACACATGCAGCGATAAGATCAGGGTTATCAAATACTGCACCAAAAGCGTGTGCGATAGAATAACCAAGCTCACCACCCTCATGGATAGAACCGGGAGTCTCAGGAGCAACGTGGCTTGAGATACCGCCGGGGAATGAGAACTGCTTGCAAAGCTTCTGTAAACCATCCATATCACGGCTTACGTTAGGATATACTTCACTGTATGATCCCTCAAGGTATGTGTTTGCCACGAAGAAGTTTCCGCCGTGGCCGGGACCTGAGATAAGGATCATATCCTGATCATATTTGTTGATTACTCTGTTAAGGTGAACATAAATAAAGTTCTGTCCGGGTACTGTTCCCCAGTGACCTACGATTTTCTTTTTGATATGCTCCTTCTTAAGTGGTTCACGAAGAAGCGGGTTCTCAAGAAGATACAACTGTGCTGCTGCGAGATAATTAGTTGCACGCCAGTAGGCGTCCATTTTTCCTAAATACTCATCAGTAATTTCCATGTGATTCATATTATTCCTCTCCCTTTATTATTAATTACATACCGACATGATATATTGCCGATACAAAGTGCCATACCCAACCTTCTGTATATCTTTTATAAAATCTCATGTCGTTGGTATTTCTATTGTAAGATAAGCTATTTGAAGAACATTTACTATATTATTATTGCTAAATCTTTATCAATTATTGCTATTGTGAAAAAAATGTCGCATTACCGTCTCTTGAAACCCGCATGGTTATGCGTTCCGTTAATAAGATAGCAATCGTCAAAACGCAAATAATGCTTCTTGCATTTTTCAAGCCTGTTACCAAATAAAAAAGCAACAGCACTATATATCAAGTTGATACCATGCTGTCGCTTATTATTCCTTGTACAGAATTCGCCTTATTTTACCATATTTTCATAGAGTTTTTGTTATTTTATAGATATTTAATAAACGTGATTGCACACCTTGCAATCACGCTTACTCATCTAAGAACACATATTATATTTAGATATCATCAGAATCATCTGTCAAAAACAACATTTCCAAAAGCCAGTCATCATCCTTCTCTCTTTGAAGCTGTTTCTGCTTACGGTCGAACTCTTTGCGTTCCCGCTTACTCATGTTACCCACAAGATCTTTGTACTGTTTGTCCGTAAGCCGCACGTCCTTATCTCTCTTTCCAAAAAACATAACCGTCACCATCCTTTCCCCGATCACACAATGGTATACGTCATCAAAAAACTTTAAACATTCAGCCTCTGCCGGTTTGAACGCCCTCAATCGCTGTAATTCTCTGTGACAGCGTTGGATGCGAATAATCCAGCACAACCTTTACAGGATGTGGATTGATATCCGACAATGCCTCTTTATGAAGTCTCTTAAGCGAGGAAACAAGGTCATGTCCATAACCTTCTTTTGCCGCAAAAGCATCCGCCTGATACTCATGCCTTCTCGAAAGATAGTTGGATATTATATTGAGGCCATTTGAAACAGGCCAGGTTATAAATGTTACCAATATCTCCGCGAAGAAATAATTAATTCCGTCAAAACCAAACGCTGTATAAAAGCCGGGAATATTAAGCACAATCCACAATGCTATAAATACCAGCAGTATCCTTACCATAGAAAACGGAAGCGACTTAACGGTATGCTTATATTTTGCATGCGCAAATTCATGTGCAAATACAGCAACAATCTCATCATCGGTAAAATTATTGACAAGGTTGTCATCCAAAGATATGGTCTTTAATTTCCCAAATCCTGCACAGAAAGCATTCGAAGTCGTAGTTCTTCTGCTTGCATCCCTCACTACAATTTTCCTGACGCGCATCCCATATTTCTCGCAAAGTGTCAGGAGCTTACTCTTTAATTCTCCATCTTCCAACGGAGTAAATTTGTTATAAATTCTCATAAGCGGAACTATTATCAAATTCAGCACAAGCATGATAACCATCATTGCAACAGTTCCAACCAGAATTGCCATATTGCCAAAAGCCTCAAATATAAACATTGTGAGCGCTATGATAAGGAATGACATTATACCTCCAACGAGGATATTCTTTATAATATCAGCAAAAAATGTTTTCTTCGTAGACTTATTAAGACCGTACTTCTCTTCTATAACGAAAGTATCATAATACTTAAAAGGCATATCAATTAATTCAGATAATACCGTAAGCACAAATATAAAGATCAAATACTGCACATAGACATTACAACCTTCAAGCACCTTAAATCCCCATGCATATGCATTTGATATCAAAAGAATCGCCAAAAAGACAATGTCTGCTATATTCCATACGGTATAGAGTTTTCCACTCTCTGCCTTATAGTTTTTCCAGTTCGCATACTCTTTTTCATCATAAACATCTCTTACATTCTCAGGAAGTTCTCCCTTCTGATGCTTATCATTAAGATATCTGATCACTGCATCGAATCCCTTATTCAGGAAAAAAGAAATCAGAATTATTGTCTTAAGCATTATTCACTCCTTCGGGTCATGTATTCTCTTTAACATACTCTGCAATCTCTTCAAAATTTCTTTGCCACGATTCGTATCCCTTCTGTCCTCTTCTGTCCGGAATATCATATCGCCTCTTAAGTTCCTCTCCAAGATAATGGGTAAACTTATATGCCCCCCAGTAATTCAAATGCGATTCATCATTAAAATCTTTTTCAAAATCAAGTCCGATCTCACTGTAGTCATAGTTCGTACTATTAAACTGCACTCCATAATACTCAGCAATCTCTTTTAACCTATTATATACTTTTTCATCCTCCGAAGAAGTAATATACGGAGTCACGACAAGAAATAGCTCTATATCATTTTCCTGCGTATATTCAATAATCTTGGTAAGAAATATCTCAGACTTAACGGTCACACCTACACTTGCCGTCTCATCGATGACCGGCTCTTCTTGCGGCTCTCGCTTTAGATATGGCGTAAACCCTTTAAAAGTCAGCATTTTCTTCCGCACAGTAAACGGATAAAGAAAATCTTCCGCTTTAAGCGTATCAACTCTTCCATGATATGTTATAAAATCAGGAAAAATTCCGCTAATCTTGCGAGGCTCAACGCTATCAACGATCATCCCCAATTTATTAAATGAAAATCTCATTCCGTTAAGGTTCTGATTAAGCCAGGTATACTGATAATCGTCCTTAAATCTTGCCGGAGAATACAGGTCAAGTACAACAACTTTCGGCTTTTGGTATTTGCAAAATTCCCTAAGATAATAATATGTACACCAAAGCGGCTGCTCGGCAGCACTGTAATCATACGATGCTATACCCTGCTCATTCCACAAAAGTCCCGTATCTATATCGCAGTGCACATGACTCGACCCCATCATCACCACGTCAATAGTATTTCTGGGCTGATAATATAACCCTCTTGCCTGATTTATCCCATGCTCCGATTTTATACAAAACACGCCGTCCAGATACCACAAAGTAAAGACTGTCAGGCATATGAAAAAACTCTGTAAAACCCTCTTTTTTAACATATAATGCGCTACCCCACTTCAATACACAACAAAACTCAAAAATTCATATACATAAAATTACTTGCGCTATAGCCCGGTCCGTAAAGACCAAATACTATGATTGCGATTATCATCAGATAATATATCAGATACCTTACACCACAGGCATAATCCTGCAGCACGACGGGAAATGGCTTATTTTTCTTATAGCTTATTACGTCCATCAATATAACTATTGCAATAAACACCAATAAGAAATTTGTTCGAGCCGTCTCTTTGCACAATTCATTGTATTCCGCAATAAAAGTAGTTCCCGCATTTCCCGCGGTAAACATAGCTATGCAGTATTCAACGGCTGTTTTCAGTCCACTGGCTCCAAAAAATATCCACGCAAAAGAAGCGCAGCAAAAGGTAATAACGCGCCCCTTCACTACTGAAAAAGTGCTTTTAGCCTTGTCATTGCTCTTTTTCTTTCTGATTAAAACATCAATGACGGAATATATTGCGTGAAGCATTCCCCATACCAGGAAATTAAGCCCATTCCCGTGCCATATGCCGCATAAAATAAATACGATCGACACATTTATGCACTGTCTGAGCACTCCTTTCCTGTTTCCTCCAAGCGGAATATAGACATAATCCCTAAGCCACATACTAAGAGATCTGTGCCACCTGCGCCAAAAATCCGAAATATTCACAGCCATATATGGTGCCGTAAAATTCTGAACGAGATTGATTCCAAAAATTCTTGATACTCCCACAGCCAACGCCGAATATCCCGCAAAATCACAGTAAATCTGCATGGTGTACGATAACGATCCGAGCATGAGCCATAAACTGCCGCTGTCCCTGTAACCGTTAAACAGCTTAGTCACCAAAGCGCCCAAATTATCTGCGACCACGAGCTTCAAGAAATATCCGTACAATATGTATCCAAAAGCCTCGGACATTCTTTGCTCATCCAGAAATCTGACACTTTTAAGCTCTTTTACCTGTGCCACGAAATCTTCTTCTCTTTCTATGGGTCCACTTACAAATTTAGGAAAAAAGCTCATATAGAGCGCAAAGAACATGATATTCTTTTCCGCACGTATCTTACCGTTGTAAATATCAACAATATATCCTATTGCCTGGAACGCATAGTAAGAAAAACCGATCGGAATGATCAAATTTGAAAATCTCGGGATTCTGGATGAAAATTTTAGAAAAGACAATGAAAAAACCAGAAGAAATAAGCACACAAAAAGACAGACACCTGCTACCCTGTTTCTATTCTTATCTTTAAAAAACTGAATCAGTAATCCAAAAGCGTAAACAATGGCAGTTGTCACAAAAAGCACAACTACAGCTCTTCCATTAAGATGATCTATATATGAAATACTCGCCAGAAGCAGCACAAGCGGTCTTGCTTCTTTTCGAACCATAAAAAAAACTGCTATCACAGAAATCAAAAAGACAGCAGTGTACAACGAAAATGCCACAAACAATCCTCCCAACAACTAACTTGTGTTTTTTATTCTACCATTTAACGTATATGCTGTCATCCATGTACTTTTTCACGAAAAAAGGCTCCCGTTAACGCAAAAACGGAAGCCTATGTTATATATAATGCTATATTTTCATTAATCTTGCTGTTCTTCTGAATCATTTTAAGTAAATTTGATTAAAATAAACCCAAGTCCACCTGATATTACGATTGCAGCCAGCGCCGATAATAATACCGCAAAAACCTTCTGATATGGACGTTTCGCACCTTCCATTATCTTTTCATTGGGCGAAAGCGTCTCTCCCTTAGTGAATGCGATGATTTCTTTATAAGTCTGTACATTGTGTTTTTTCTTGAGTTCCTCAACCTTAAATGCGAAGTACATTCCAATCGCAGACCATATTCCATATGGAATAAGAAACCACCAACCGAGAAAGTACGCCAAGATTGGTGTCAAAACAAGCAATCCCACAAAAAAGAATGTCATCATACGGGCATAGATTGTCATCTTTCTGATATCCATCTCCGCATCTTCCGTAACAATCCGTTCCATCTTCTCAACATCTCCTTTCAACAAGTTGTCAACTGAGACACTGAATATTTCACTCAATAACAGAACGCTTTGAATATCCGGATAGCTTTTACGTCAGTCTCATGAACAGATTTACAACTCCGACAACCAACAGTATCGGGAAAGCAATGGAAAGAAGTCCGCCAACTACCAGTCCTACCAGAATAAGAGGTAAGAATATCAAAAATGTTACGACCTTGAAGACTCCCCAAGTTGCTTTAAAAGCAAATCCGATCATCCTTCCGAAGATCATAAAGAACAATATAATAAAAAGCAGTGACAACATATTTTCCACCATCCTTTCAAACATAAGTAATTGTCATCTAATGCTTGCTGATGAATATATTATATGCCGCCCTACTATTAAAATACATATTCATTGTGGAGAAAAAAACATGCCTATTTCTCTTTTTTTGCAAATTAAGAACAGCTTTTCCTCATTCTACTATCGAATACTGCATAAGCTCATACTTAAGCTTGGTCCCTTCCGCAATTCCATCGGGCAAAAGAGCTCTTGCAACAAGCTTAAGATCACTCGACTCGATATCAGTTCTGCGAAGATTCGCATAATCTCCGTCAATACTTTCAACTACATAAAACCATGTTTCCATCCGGCTTATCTCCTTTCAAATTCGATATGAAATTTCTCTATCATAGTAAAACGCGCCAACAGCTATCATTATCTCACTGCCTCGTATAGTTCATCCATACTGCTAACAATTGCGACTGCACCGGCTTTTTTCATCTCATCAATATCACCAAATCCCCATGTCACCGCAATACAAGGGATTCCAAGCTCCGCAGCTCCAAGGACATCAAAATTTGTGTCACCGACCATAACCGTATCCGACGCGTCTTCTCCTATCTTATCAAGAAGGTATCTTATGACATCGTCCTTCTTTTCCCTGCTGCCGTCCTTTGTAGATCCTGCAATCTCATCGAAATAACCGGTCATATTAAAATGCTCAAGTACTTCCAGCGCTATCGATTCAAGCTTTGAAGTCGCAACATATAACTTGAATCCTTCTTTTTTTAGTTTATTTAAAAGATCTATCATCCCGGGATAAGGTGCATTTTCAAACTTTCCAATCTTGGTATATCGTTCTCTGAATGTTGCAACCGCCCTATCCTTGTCTTTTTCCTCAACTCCGTGTTTTACAAAACTGTCACCGAGTGGTGGTCCTATAAATGTATAAAGATCGTTCTCACCAGGCGGAGTTATCTGCATCTTTTCAAATGCATATAGCGCACTCTTTATTATTCCTTCCGATGAATCAGTCAGCGTTCCGTCAAGATCAAATAATAGATTTTTATACTTCATCCAATTCCTCCCCTGTCTAAACCTTTTACACACTTTAGCACACAGCCGCTTCGAAAGTAAAGATTTATCGCTTATCTGACAACAAAAGCAACTTTTGAAAAGAAATCGCTACCAAATGATAAGATTTATCTGTAAAATAGCAATATGATTATTATTATCAATAATTCTTGAAAGGAGAAGGTTATGAAAATATATAATGTAAACGATCCTGAATTTACAAATTACGGCAGGATCATCGAGGGTTATGAAGAAGAGAAGAAGGCAATCGTGGAGGCTCTTAAGTCAAGCACTCCCGTTCCCGAGGGAACAGATTATGTTGCCGAGGAGCCTGCACTTCAGTCTCTCGCTGCAGCAACATCAATTACAAACAGCCTCTTTGGCGGTTCCGATATGCAGTTCGGATGGTGCAACGGACACAATACCAAGCTCAACTGCCTTGAGTATCACCGTTCATCAGAGATCAACCTTGGTTCAACAGATTTCATTCTTTTACTTGCTAAAAGAGAAGAAATCGTAGACTACAAGATTGATTCAAGCAAGGTTAAAGCTTTCCTTTGCCCTGCAGGCACAATGATCGAAGTTTACGCTACAGCACTTCACTATGCTCCCTGCCAGGCAAGCAAAGATTCAGGATTCCAGGTTCTTGTAGGGCTTCCTAAGGGAACCAACGTTGGCAAGCCTGAGTTCGAAGCTCGTAACCAGGAAGACCGCATGCTCACAGCAACAAACAAGTGGCTCCTTGCTCACGCAGAAGCTTCTGAAGCTGCAAACGGCGCATGGGTTGGAATCACAGGCGAGAACATCGACATCGCAGGCGATCTTAAATAATTTTGATATTACTTTGTTTAGAAAAAAGATGTTGGGGCAACACCTCAACATCTTTTTTGATGCTTAATCATTTCACCATAAACAACCATGATATAATGCAAAAAGTAATTGTATTGATCACAGATGCTTTTACCGCCGACATAGCATTACGCTTTGTTAAACCATCAACTTTTTTTCCAATTGAGAAGATCATAAGCCCAACAGCCGAAAGCAACCACACAATCAAAGAAATAATAAACATTGTCAATATAACTCTTTGCATTCCGGGAACCGTAAGCCACAACACTATTTCCATTACTACTGAAGACCAGAAAAGAAAATCTCCATTCTTTTTATAGACATCAAAAAGGCTGGATGCATCTCCCATTCGCATTTCTATCACAAACAGCCAGACAAATGCAAGAGACATCAGCTGTAATACTACACAAATAAAAGCAAAAATACTATTTAATAAACCCATTTATAAACCCTTTTATCCTTTCCAACGCATTTAGTTTTTCAATATTCGTACTGACCTCTTTTAAGATACTTCCAACCCTTTCGGTCAATACAGCGCTTGTTTTACTTACGGTCTCAAATTGTTCTTTGTGAATAACAATAAGGTCAAACGAGCCATGAAACAATCTATCCAATGGCTTCGCTATGATCTCAAGCATCAAAGAAAGAATATCTCCTGCTTTATAAATCGCCGCGAAACATATGGTGAAAATGTTTTCTAACAACGTCTGGGCTGTTATAACTCCAGATTGTACATTCGACACAACAAGAGTAATAGTCGCAACCGACAGTATAAAACCAACAACTCCAGGCTTATATGTCTTTACGCAAAACTCATAGCGAGCTTTTGCGCCTTTCTTCCATTTTTCATTTACCCTGTCACGCAAATCGCGCCATACTGCTGCGATTTCCTCTTTTGCAATTTTATCAATATATTCTTGAGGAATTTCTTCTGAACAGTACACACAATATCTGTCTATTATGCTATTTTCACGACCACACTTACATTTCCAAAAATTATTATCATCCATTGACTACGTCCCTGCTTTCATCAATGATAGAATCATTTGAATCGTTATAGTCATTACTCAAAATAATCTCTCTGATTGCATCCTCAGTAAGCTTAACTTCATTATCAAACAATTCTTTTTTCTCGAGCAGATATTCAAAGTACCGGTCTTCTCTTACAAGATACTCCTTGTTCCTCTTTGGATAATCAAACTTAATAGAATCAGATTTTGCTATAGCAATGGGTATAATATATTTTTCCCACTTCTCTTCTTTTTTTTCGAAATACGATATCGCAATAAATGGATATTCAAATTTTCTCATTTTAACAAAGAACGCTGCTCTATATCTGATTTCTTTTGATCTCAGATTACCAATTTCATTTATGGTATTTCCGTCCGTCAAATACCCTTCCTTAATGTACATCTGAAGTCGTTCTGTTATTTCTTTTTCAAGCTCAGAATCAATTACTACTGCTTCTAAAGGAAGGATATTAGGATTAATTCTGTCACTGAACGTTACCATTTTTTCTTTGGGCTGCTCAGCTTCAGCTCTAATAATTGTTCCGGTAAGTGAATCTGCCTGAATTTCACGTTTCACATCATAAAGAGCATGCTGAAACAATTTTTCTATATCTTTATTGTCTTCCAAAGTCTGCTTGCCGGCTTCCGTCAGTTCACCGGTATTTGGATTAATGTGCCCGTATGTATAAATTTCAGTTTTTAATACCTTATCCAGCATATGTATATCTATACCGGTGAGTTCATTGATAATGTTGATATCCCGTATACCTGCGGAATATAGCCTTAGCACAAGCAGTTCAACACTATCATATTCATCTACGATATATTCTTTTACGTCCGCCTCAATTATTGAGATTGGGCAAAAAAATTTACGAAAAATATCAACATCGTTTTCCTCAAACATCTCAGGGCAACATGTTCTAAATAATTTCAGATCATCATTATTGGTTAGTGAAATATCAGACATTGCTTATTCCTGTCCTCTCATAAAACTCATCAACATAGTAAAATTCACCTTTATCACTCTTAGCTTGATCAAGCACCTTTGTCATAAACTCCGAATATTTCTTTTCGCTTTGATTTGGAACCGGCTCGCCTGTTTCCTCATCAATCTTTTCATATTCACACGTAGTCAGATAATCAAAATCACCTATTATCACCAACTGAATCTGGCATCGTGTAAATGCAACATTCAATCTTCTAAGTTCTTTCAAGAAGCCAACCCTAGCCCTTGAAGGCGGAACACGCTTTGCGTCGGCGCTACGCGTGCAACTATATATGATAAGCGGTCGTTCCTGTCCCTGAAAGCTATCAAGAGATGCTGCTATACTATATACTTGATCCGGTGAAAAACCAAGATTCTCTTCCGTTATCTTCTGCCTTATAAGCCTTACCTGCTTACCGTACGCAGAGATAATACCAATCTGAGGCGTGCTCACTCCCGACTTATCGGCCTTAAACGCACTACCTGCAAGTGATGCGACAATCTTCGCTGCCATCCTTGCCTCAAGATCATTGGAATATCCACCGCCTTGCTCAGCTGTCTCAAAACGATTCCTTTCCCTGCTTGTTGAAATCGTTATAAGAGGAGTAGTCGTACCTGAAATGATAGGATTCCATCCACCCATATCATAGTGTGCATGATAATTCCCTTTATAGAACCAATCAGATATGACATCCGAAATATTACCCGGCATTCTGAACTGCTCATCCAACCTTGTCAGATTGGGAGTGTTTTCATCCTCCTTCTCAAATCTTGTAAAAAGATATTCAAAGAAACTCTTATTCAATAATTCAATCTGCTTCTCGGGAACCTCGTTATCTCTGCAAAGTTTTACAACAGCATCATTTGCTGCCGGAGGTATCTGCAAATGGTCTCCAAGCATAAGTGTTTTGGGCGCTCTGGTCATCGGCACTATAGCGTTATGAATCTGTATCTGACCACTTTCGTCAATGATGGAAACATCAAAGTTTAACTTTCTGAACTTTGGTCTTGTATTGATTCCTATACAAGTAGCACCGACAACATTTGAGTTTTCCACCAAAAGATCTGTAACAATCTCTGTTCTATGAGTTTCAATCGACTTTCCCCAATCGTCCAATGTCTTCTTCACGATAACAAGTCTTGCATATATATCAGTCAGTTTTCTTCTATAATTATCAATCTCTGTAACAGGATCAACATTATCGCTCAAAAGATAGTCTGCAGATAAAGGTTCTATCGGAAAAGGCCCTTCATTTTTCAGATCAAACTTGTAACCACTGCATTTTTGAAGTATTTCCCCATATGTTTTTTTGGCAGAAACATATTTAGCATCGGTTATTAAAGCTTTGAATTCTTCTGCACTTCTGTTGTAATCTTGTATACTTTCTATGTATCTGTCCGCTCTCTCCTTAAGCTTCTTATTCAGATATTTTGTTGTTTTATCAAGCAAAAAAATAATCGGTTTAAGAAGGAAACTCAGAAAACCTGTTTTTTTCTTTAAGGCAAAATATGCAATATCTTTACGGATTCTTAGCTCATATATACTTCTATATTTTATAAGAGCGTTGCACTTTTCATTATAAAAATCCGATAACTGCTTAAGTTTTTCTTTTTGTAAGAGTGCGCTGTCCCAGGTAGTCTTACGACAATCCGAAAAAAGTTTATAATCATCATAGACAGACTCGACATAAGCCAGCGTCTCCTTGATACCTGACATGTCTTTTAATATTCCGCTTTGGCTCATCTTGAGTTTTTCTAAATAATCCTCAGCAGTCTTTCCAACTTGCTGTTCAGGAGCATACTGCTTGCAGTTATCCTGAATCTTGTCTATGTTGCCTATTCTGATTATCCTGGCATTTTCATCTCTTCCGACTCGCTCCAATACATTATCTACGGCTGAATTATTCTGAGATGATACCAGCACTCTTTTTCCATGCTTAACAAAATATTTTACCCAATTGACTATTACAGTGGTCTTTCCTGTTCCCGGAGGTCCCAATACAAGCTGTATGTCTTTTGTCTTGATTCCTCTCTCAATAGCCAGCATCTGTGAAGCGTTTGGCTTCTGCTCTTTGCTGAGTAGTTCTGCTTTAAACTCATCCCATCCCGGAGCCTCATCTTCTTCTGCAGAAGGATGACCTTTTCTTCCAAAAAGCTTATACATATATCCGGAATCTACGGTTCCGTTTTCAATACTTTGAATTACTCTTTCTCTTACACGCTTCTGGACATCATTTATCTGCAAAAACATATGACCGTTATTTTTCACCAGAATACTATCGTCAAACTGCTCAATGAATTCGACAATAAAGCTCGTGCCATTTTCTTCATCAATACGGTCGATGATTATTCCTTTTATCTTCCTTCGGAAATCCTCGTTTATTTCTTCATTTGTCTCGATTGCAACTCTGCTTTCCGAACAATAAAGCTCACTATCGGGATCGAATGAAGATGAAAAGAATTTATACGTTTTCTTTTTTGCCTTACCTTTAACAAACTCACAATAATCGTAGTTAACGTAATTATCCTTGTATGCATCAAGCTGTTCTACCTGATCTTCATACTTTGTAAAATTCTTTATCGGTTGAATAATCTCTCTTGCGAATTTGTTGTCAACCTTAAGTTCTTCACTTCTTTCGGTACTAAAAAAATACGCATCGATACCATCGCATAGCTCTGTCAAAGCTTCCGGGGTCATTCCCCAATCCTCGGAAGTTTCTTCATTTAATGTATTCTTATAGCCATCCGCAACTATCGCGGTTCGACCTTCGGCAATAATCAAAAAAGTTCCATGATTATAGAGGTATTTCTTTTGAGCCTGAAACTCTCTTCCGGAAAAAATACTTGTAATAGAGAAGTTATTATCATCCGAACGGATTGCATTAAATTTATAATTTGCAGTCATAAAGACATAGTAATTACGGTCATCACGCACAATATGATTACATACTGTCACACAATCCGCGTTCACGATCTCATCAATTATTCCATCCCTATCCTCAGGTCTACCCGCAGCTACTCTACCTCCCATAAAGAAGCAAAGTTCTTCTTTTAAGGTAAAATAGTTAATAGGGCGAAGATTCAATATATTATTCTGCATAAGGATTCCTCATTAGTTCTGCCTCATCCGGTACGTTAATGTGAAGAGGAAACGTTTTTAGTTTTTCTTCTGAAGCTCCCAAAATTTTAATATCAAATTCATCCATAATATCAGCTATTCTTTCTTTTGAATGTGGCTCTTTGATTTTCACGATATGAAATCCTGTCAAGTCCATGTCCTGATTTCCTTTCTCTGTTAAGCGCTTCGTAGAAGGCTCTTGAATCCATATATCTATCTTTGGGATTTAAGGATAATGCTTTGCTTATCACCTTAAAAAGCCCGGGATAAAAACCTCCTCCTATGCTTGATATGTCTTTAAATGTCAACCATGAACTACCCGATCTGTCGGGCAAAACATCAACTCCGTATTCAACCGGTTCTATCCCAAACAATTCCAATGCTATCTGACCAAGTGCATATACATCTGTTGCCTGATATACAAAGTTATTGTTTGCTCCCGAAATCTGCTCAGGTGCCATATATCTTGCAGTACCTGTGCCTTTATCCGCCAGAGCAAGTCCACTTATACCATAATCCAAAATGTAAACAGAATTTCTCTTGCTTACCACAATAATGTTTTCAGGCTTGAGATCCTTATGTACAAATCCCCTCAATCCGTGAATATATGAAACAGCCTTAGCAATGTCCATTAAAAGATTATATGCTTTGTCATACCACACTTTATCTTTTCTAAGGTTAAGCCTGCTCTCCAATATTGCTCTAAGACTCTTTCCTTCAACATGCTGCATCTCGATTATTATCTTTGACTCTTTATTATCTACATAATAATTGTAGATTTTAGGCGCAAAATCCGAATGCTGCTCAAGTGCTACCTGATTGCTGATTTCCTCAAGTATTATCCTCTTTTGTTCTTTATCCTCAAAACGCATAACCTTCAAGATAACTCTTCTGTTAAGATCATTATCTATGGCTATATACACGCTTGTTCCGGCTTCCTCGTTTGTATGTACTGTCTGCTCGATTCGAAAGCTCTTTACGTTTGCAAACTCAATCTTATTCATTATCCATTTCCTCTAAAAGAATCCTGTCAAATTCTCTCATGCCCGGTATCTGTGAAAGCGAGGCCGCTCTTACTATTCCTTCTATCTCGTCAACAAAATCGTCGGAGTAGTAATCATACAAAACAGAACAATCCACCGCACCGCCTTTTTCAATTGATGTATCAAGGCATGCTAACAAAACCATTGCAAGTGAATATACATCCCCAGCTTCCCATTCTTTGTTATCGTGTTCTGATTCAAGAAGCATTCTCGGATGCGTATATACATTATTCTTTTGTCTCTGCGCAACCCACGCTCCGACTGTCTCCATGCTCTTTTCTTTATAATCAATTTTTGCTGTTTCAAAGCATCCAATCTTCGCTTCATATCCGTCTTCAAAAGAAGATACAAAAATACATGTGGGTCTTATATCCCTGTGATGAATATTTATTTTTGAAGAAGCCAGCCTGCTCAGACCATTTGCAACCTGCTCTATGATATCCAGAAGTTCATACGGTTTAATTTCTTTTGCAATCTCATCGAGTGTCTTAGTATTTTCACGTATGTTATATACCAGATATTTAAGATTGCAATACGCGCTTGTTCTTAACTCTTCACCCGCAATAATATTGTTCGAGCCCCTCATATTCTTAAAGAACTGCTGAGCTTCCATATCCCTGTCACTAAATGCTGTTTTTTCATCAGTGTTTAAAAAGGGTCTTACATATACATATGTAGAAATATTATTGTTATTCTTTCTGGCGATATATTTGAAATTACCCTCTATAGATTCGTAGGGCTTTTTCGGAATCTTTTTTATAACTTCATATTCCCCAAACGGAAGCATATCTGCTTCCATTGGTTTCATTCGCTTTTTATCGATCTTGAACAAGTTTGCAACAGACTTATAAAACAGCATTGTAAGCTTACAAGCCATTGTCACGTCTGCATGCTTACCCTTTATTTCATATTTCCGTATGCCGGATACTTCCTTTGAAATGTGTACAATTTCATTTGCCTGATTCTTGAGCTGATAAAATGAATTTATATTACATTCACCATACCAAAGCCCTCTTATACCTTTACTTTTCCCCATTATTCCTGACAGTGAATCCGGAAGATCCGTAAATCCAGCATCAAGACATAAACCGGAAAACAGTACTTCAAGTGCCTGTCTGATATTTATAATGCATGAGTCAGGATCCATGCGCGCATTTGACTCAACTGCACAACATATACTGTGAAGCTCTTTCCACGCACCAAATTCCTGAGTCTTATTATTGGGCATTCTCACCTTGATCAAAAAATCAAAAAACATCAGCTTATTTCCTCCACCACGTACTGAAATTTTCCGGTAAAAAAGAAATAGCATTACAGGGGCCACCTATAATGCTCTATTTTTAAGGTACAAAAAAAGCGATACTTCCGCATCGCTACCAAAAAAAGCAACTGGCTACCTACCCTGTTCAGCATAGGCCCTATAGCTTTGCGTCACTAGATCACTCTAGTTTTGCCATCGAAATACTATCACATAAATACACAATATGCAAGTAATTGTACAAAATTTTCTGATTGTTTTGAAATTTAACTACAATTTAATTTTCGTCAAAATATTAACGCACATCGGCAATTTTTAGACTTTTTGCCGATGTGCGTTATTTATATATAAAACAATATTTACAGTGAAATTTTTCCCATCATCACATATCTCGAAAGTCCCCTCATAACTTTCAACAGCTGACTTAATTATACCCAATCCAAGTCCATGCAAAAATTCATCTTTATCACATGTATCATCTTTCTTTGTGTACGGATTTGAAACCTGTACAATAAGAGCATTCGCGCTATAGAACATAAAACAGCTTAATATCTTATCCCCTGAATCAAGGCTCTTCAAAGCATTGATTGAATTATCAAAAAGATTTCCAAATATTTTTATGCAATCATGATATGAGATTGGTAAACCGGCCGGGATATTTATATCTTTCTTGACTGTAATTCCGTTTTGTTCGGCTGCAGAAAATTTAATGTTCAGAACTGTATCAATAGCTTCATTCCCGGTGTTAACAAAACTATTTATAGCAGATTGTTCATCTATAAGTTCCTGTAAATGATTCTGCGCTTTGTCATACTTTTTTTCTTTCAAAAAGCCTGAAATCAACTGCATATTATTCTGCATGTCGTGCTTTATTGTTCTTATGAGTTTTTGGTTTTCAGACAACTCTTCATAATACGAACGCTGCCAATTGGTTATCTTTTCATACTCTTCGTTCTGTCTTCTAACCTCATAGGATGCACTGATCAAGTCATACAAATGAATGATCATAATATTCACATACAAGACAAGAACTGCTAATGGTACCAATAGGGGTATCCTTTCTTGATTTGAGCTAATACTCAGGCTTTCGCTTAGCATGGCAATGCACGTAAATGCAATGAAACTAATGATCGGAACCGATAAAAGTTTCAGCAGAACACGCATATCAACTTTTCTGTTTTTTATAGTTTGATACCTTGCCACTATTTCAACAACAATATAAAAGCATAAATGTGGAATAAATAGAACATATCCGGAATTTAAAGAACTACCCTCAATTAAATACATCAACGTTTGCGCAAATCCGGCAAAAACTATGAGTACAGTAGCATATGCAAATTTCATTTTCTTTTCGCCTTTGTATGCACATAAAAACAGGCAACTCCAGAAAGAAAGCGAAACAAGATTGCAATATTTCAGGTCATATTTTATAAAAACAGAAAATAAAATGACGAACAGAACGCTCATCACCTTTTTTATCAGATCATATTTCTTTATTGCCTCTAATACCCTATCGTAGTAATGCAAGACAATCCAAATATCAAATAAATTTAGAAGAAAATAGAGATAGATGTTAATCTTCGCATGATTCATAGTCCAATTCTCCATTTCAAATATCTCATATGCTCTAGTTTAACGCTTTTGTGGTATTTCTTACTGATAGGCAACCTGACGCCGTTATTCAAAATAATCTCATCGGAATAAATAACTTTAACATAATCCATATTAACAATGTATGACGCATGGATTCTTACAAACCAATTGTTGTCCACCATTTTCTCAAGATCGGACATCTTTGAATAAAAAGAATAGTTTTCATCTGTTGTATAGACATTTATTTTTCGTTTATCTCCTTCAAAATACATTATGCTCTCACAGCGTAACTGTATTTTGGCTTTATCAACAGAAATGAATATATATTTTTGACTGGAATAAATATAATTTACCGCTGCATGTATTACATCTTCAAGCTTATGCGTATCTATAGGCTTATTTACAAATCTGAACGGCTGTACTTCAAACGAGCTAAAGACATAATCCGAGTATGCCGTAACGAAGATAATAACAGCTCTTTGGTCTATAGCCCTTATCTTCTTTGCAGCTTCAAGCCCATTAACTCCGGGCATCTCTATATCAAGCAGGTATATTTGGTAGAATACATTAGAATTTTTATTCAGATAATCTAAAAGACTTTCACCGGTCTCAAAGCAATCGACCTCAACATCTCTGATTCTGATGTTCTCAATAACATCTTCCATTAACGCGAGATTATCTTTGTTGTCATCACATATTGCAATCTGCATCCAGTCACCGCTTCTCTCAGAATTCTTTACTCTCAAATGATTTTGTTCCAAGCACCATAAACACTACATAGTATAGCATACATAAAAGCAATTGAATCAGCACACATTTCCCCCTCCCTGTACTGCTGATACTTAACACTTCTGTAGTCTCCAAAACATCTTCTGATAACTGATAAATATAATTCATCGGATTAATATATTTTACAAATGAATACGTCAGCACGTGATTGCATACCAAAGATGCAACAAAAGAAATCACTATCGTTATAATCGGTTTATATCTTGTCCCAATACACAATGCAAGCTGTGGAATAAAGAAAAACGTATACATATATATCAAAAGCAAAAGACATAATAAATCTGCTACATTATTTCCAAATATTTTTCCTGATGTATAAACGCTGCCGTTATTCGCGATTCCAAAATAAATAGCCAGCATTACAATAATTGTAATCACAAAGAAAACCGCAGTAATAACTTGTAACGCTAAGCTTTTACCTATAAACAAATTTCTCCTGTTCCTTATTCTCACCGTGAACAAAGAAATACTTTTATTGTCAATTTCACCTGATAACATTTGAGTTCCCAAAAAAGCTGTCACAACCGGGCCAATAAAAAGAACTGTTGTTGTTACAAGTTGCAATGTTATCCAAAATAAAGCATTCTGATTTTTTACTCCTTCATACATTTCGTTTCTCATACCGATCGCATAAATAAATCCAATGGCTACAATTACAGCAACCGCCAAGATATCATTACGCTTTAAAAATTTTAACAATTCAATTTTTATGATATGCAATATCGATATTTTCATAGCCCTTCTCCTCAAACAGATCATATAAAGATTTGCGTTCTATTTCTAAATCCAAAACGTCAATACTTAATTCTTCAAGTTTATCAAGAACCTGTTTTAAATCTTCGACTTGTTCAATCAATATATTGTTTTTATCAACTTTTACCCCTGACTTTTCAAATTCTCCTGGGTTCAACACTCGGTCACATTGGACAACATATTTTTTACTGTATTCCATCACGCCATCAAATTTCTTTTCACCGTTATCTATTAAGACCACCCGATCACATATTTCCTCAACATCTTCCAAATCATGACTTGAAAACAATATTCCCACTTTTTCATCGTGCGCTTTTTCCAGAAGGATTCTTTTAAATATATTTTTCCCTATTGGATCCAATCCTACAAACGGTTCATCCAGTATAAGAAACTCCGGATTGTTTAAAAGAGCTTGCGCCAGCCCCAACCTTTGTTTCATTCCAAAAGAAAATGCTTTTGTCTTTTCTTTTGATTTCTTTTCTAACCCAACCGCATTCAACAGATTATCTATTTTTGCTTTCGGAACTTTTCCCCCCAATGTTTTGATTAATATATCCAAATTCTCATATGCATTCATATAGGGAATAAAAGTAGGCTCAATCAGTATTCCGAATTCATTAAGCCTTGAATTGTCTTTAAGTAGCGTATCGCCTTTATAAACTATATCTCCCCCTGTAGGAAAAACATTCCCTGCAATACTGTTTAAAAGAGTAGTTTTCCCTGCTCCGTTTTTTCCTAAAAGAGCAACTATCTCCCCTGCATTAACCTTAAAATTTACACCTTTGAGCGCTTTGAAACCGCCATAATCTTTCTTTAGATTTCTGATCTCTAACAAAGACATATTCTCACCTCTGAAAATTTATATAAGAATACTATCATTAGAAATCAGCATTTATTCTGTATTGTAATTTTTGGTATTGAACCAAGTAATAAATGGCAAAAAAAGACACTTCTTAGAATCTCTTCTAAAAAGTGTCTTCAATAATTTACTTATATACTGATTACTCAGCTACGTAAGGCATAAGTGCAAGGTGTCTTGCTCTCTTGATTGCTGAAGTAAGCTCTCTCTGGTGCTTAGCGCAGTTTCCAGTGATTCTTCTGGGAAGAATCTTGCCGCTCTCAGAAACGAACTTCTTAAGCTTAGCTGTATCCTTATAATCAATTACGTTATCTTTTCCGCAAAATACACAAACTTTCTTTCTTCTGTGCATTCCGCCCTTTCTCCTCATAGGAGCATCGGATTTATCAGACTTTGTGAAAGCCATTATAATATTCCTCCTTCAATTAATTGAACGGCAGCTCCTCGTCAATTCCGTCGGGAATATTCATGAAGCCGTCGCCGGCTGCAGAAGGTGCGGGCTCTCCTTGGGGAGCAACGCCTCCAAATGATCCTCCGTTGGAGGATGCTGCATTCTTGGATTCAGCGAATTCCTGATCCTCTGCAACTACATCAGTTGTGTATACCTTAACGCCATCCTTATTGGTATAACTACCTGTCTGGATACGTCCTGTTACGATAACCTTAGTACCCTTCTTAAGATACTTCTCAGCGAACTCTCCGGCTCTGCCAAAAGCTACGATACCGATGAAATCTGCTGTCTGAGAATCCTGCTGGTCTCTTCTTGCAAATCTTCTGTCTACAGCAAGTGTATATCTTGCTACAGCCATAGGTTCATTACCCTGTGAATATCTTACGTCGGGGTCTCTTGTTAAACGTCCCATTAGTATAACTTTGTTCATATTTTTCGTCCTCTTCTATTTAAGCCTCGTTCTTAACGCATAAATATCTGATGACACCGTCCATAATACGCATGCGAGCTTCAATCTCTGCAGGAGTTGTTGCTTCGCCATCGAACTGGATGAAATAGTAGAAGCCTTCTGTCATCTTCTCGATTTCATAAGCAAGCTTCTTCTTTCCCCACTCATCAATATTGGTAATCTGACCACCATGCTTCTCGATAGTCTTCTTAACCTTCTCGATGACTGCTGTTCTGGCATCGTCTTCGATCTTTGCACTAACAACAACGGCTAATTCGTATTTGTTCATGCTATTTGTTACCTCCTTTTGGTCTCTGGCTACTTGTATCAGTCAAGCAGCAAGGAATTTATCACAGAATAATATGCTATCATATATATGTTCCAAATGCAAGCATTTTATCGTATCCCTTTAATGCTCTTTTCCAGTGTTTTCCTGGAAATCATTACCTGATGACCGCAACCAAGGCATTTGATTCGAAAGTCCGCACCCACACGCAAAACTTCCCATTCAAAACTACCGCAAGGATGTTGTTTCTTTAGTTTTATTATATTTCCAACCTGAATATCCATTAAATCTGATCCAAAATCTCCCCTATTGCGCCTTGAACTACCAGATCAGCCTGTCTATCCCTCGGTGTAGCCGACTTGTTGATAAGAACAAGCTTATTTCCCCTGTAATAGTCAATAAGTCCTGCCGCCGGATAAACAGCCAGTGAAGTTCCACCAATTATAAGGACATCAGCATTACTGATATACTCAACAGCTTTCTGCATTATCCCCATATCAAGGCCTTCTTCATACAAGACCACATCAGGCTTTATCCTGCCGCCACAACTGCATACGGGAACTCCTTCCGCGTTGGCCATGTAGTCAAAATCATAGAACTTACCGCATTTTTCGCAATAATTTCTATGCACACTACCGTGAAGTTCCAAAACTTCTTTACTGCCTGCAGCCTGGTGAAGTCCGTCAATATTCTGTGTAATAACAGCACGGAGTTTACCCTGCTTTTCAAGTTCTGCAAGCTTAAGATGCGCTTTATTGGGCTTAACACCCGTAATGAGAAGTTTATCCTTATAGAATCTAAAGAACTCTTCAGGCATTCTCATATAAAATGTATGGCTTAAAATCTGCTCCGGAGGGTACTTGTACTGCTGATGATAAAGACCGTCTTCGCTCCTGAAATCGGGAACGCCGCTCTCTGTCGATACTCCCGCACCGCCAAAAAAGACAATATTATTCGAACCGTCAACTATTTCTTTTAACTCTTTTACAGCTTCGTCCATATTATCCCCCTTCATTATTTATGTATGATCAAAAACCTGCTTTCTTAAGAAGCGCAGCCAAAGATGTTGTTGCATCTCCGTCACTTGGATATTCAATCTTTTCTTCTGTAATCTCAGTTGCAGCTATATCTTCAAGCGCTTTCATACTAAGACTAAGCTTTCCGTCTTTAATTGAAATAACTTTAACTTTAACCTTCTGTCCGACTTTAAGAACAGCTGAAGGATGTGCAATTCTGTTGTTGCAGATCTGAGAAATGTGCACAAGTCCGCTAAGTCCGTTACCCAGATCAACAAATGCACCGTAATTCTGCAAACTCTCAACTGTTCCCTCAGTAACAAGACCGACTTCTACATTAGAAACCATTTCTTTTCTCTTAAGATCAGCCTGTTCCTTGAGATAATCTTTCGCCGAAAGAACAAGTTTACCATTCTCTTCATCAGAAGTAATTACTCTAACCTTTGCAGTCTTACCGACATAATCAGCGATTTTGTCTTCTTCTACAAAAGAAAGATCAAGCTTAGATGCCGGAATAAATCCTCTTATTCCTTCAAGGAAAGCCACTGCTCCGCCTTTAACAGCTTCAGATATCTTAACATCAACATACTCACCGGATTCAAGTAATGCATTAAGCTTATCCCATGCAAGAACTTCATTTGCTCTTCTCTTGGACAAAAGAATATTTCCTTCTCCGTCGTCTGTTGAAATAACAGTAGCAGATACTTCATCTCCGACATTTATATCTCTATGTATAGAAAACTTGGGATCATCACTAAGTTCCTCAAGCCTAATTATTCCCTGAGTATAATATTTAATATCCAAAATAACTTCGGTATCATTTACACCGATAACAGTTCCGTCAATAATATCTCCTTCCTTTATCTTTCTGAAGGAGCTCTCAATCTCCTTGCTAAAATCTTTCATCGTTTCTTCTGCCATAAACTAACCTCCAAATAAATCAGATAAAAAGATTATAGCACAAAAAAACTGTGAATATTTAATACTCACAGTTTTTAGAGGTGACAGGCGGATTTGAACCGCCGCTCAAGGTGTTGCAGACCTATGCCTTACCGCTTGGCTATGTCACCAAATATGTAATTGATAATGAATCTTAGTGACTCCGACGAGAATCGAACTCGTGTTACCGCCGTGAAAGGGCGATGTCTTGACCGCTTGACCACGGAGCCATATTACAGACCGTAGTTACA
>NZ_FPCD01000026.1 GCF_900116865.1 Butyrivibrio sp. M55 | reverse complement strand
CAACTCTCTAAGCGAACGAAGCATACGTCCATTTACAATCGGCAGAAAAAACTGGGTGATAATTAACACTCCGCGCGGTGCCAAAGCAAGTGCTGTTATATATTCAATTGTTGAGACAGCCAAACTAAATGGTCTGGTGCCCTTTTATTACTTTGATCACCTCCTTACAGAGCTTCCAAAACTCTGTGATGAAAATGGAAATATAGATACGGCAAAGCTTGATCATTTGCTACCCTGGTCAAAATCATTACCTGATATATGCCGTAAACCACGCCGCTGATAATAAAAGCGGCGTATATTTTTATCGGTAGCGGATTATTTGACGTTTACCTATCAAATAAAAAAATGGCCTGAAAGCTTAAGCTTTCAGGTCATTTAATTTCTTTTCATCTATCTTGCCTTCTGCAATTGTATTTTTTACCCATAACCTAAGGGCTTCAACAGTCATGTCTATATTGTCCAGCTGACGCTGTATTTCGGCGAAATCCTTGAGTTCGTCATCTGTTATGCGTCCATCTGCCGTTATGTCTATTAAACGAGCTTTCTGGTTGTCCAGAGAATTAAGTGCGGATAACATTCCAAGTACAATCTCCGATAATGAGGAAATCTTAACCTCGGGAACACTGCCTTTTCCGATCCGGCACTCGTGAGTGCAGTAGTAGTTGCATAACTCAGGCTTCTTGTAAGCGACAGCCATATCTGCAACGTCTTCCGGTTGAACGGATGTCTTATCTGTTTCTATTTTTTCAAGGCGGCTGTCACTTATCGTTCCGATAAGTTCGCTTGCCTGAGCTCTGGTCAGGCCGGCCTCTTCACGTGATGTGAAATAGATGTTCTTATTCTCTTTTACTGATTTCTTACCCATATCTCCTCCGGGGCGATGTTTACTGTGATGTCATATTACTATGCCAATAATGCGGTTGCAATGTTCAAGAAAACAAGCAGTGACAATGCATCAACTATTGTGGTAATGAACGGACTTGCCATAACTGCCGGGTCAAAGCCGAAGCGTGATGCAAGCATGGGAAGGAAACAACCTACGAGTTTGGCAATGAGCACAACAACAAAAAGTGTCAGGCAGACAACAAGTGATGTTGCGATCGGAACGCCGTGAGCAAAGACAAGAAGTCTTATAAAGTTAGCAACGGCAAGGGTAAAACCGCAAAGAACCGCAACTCTTATTTCTTTCCATACTATCTTAAATAAGTCTTTGAACTCAATTTCTTTCAGTGACAATCCGCGGATAATTGAAACGCTTGCCTGTGAACCTGCATTTCCGCCTGTATCCATAAGCATTGGGATGTATGCGGTCAGTGCAAATGCTGTCAGAGCTGCTTCATAGTGTGCTATGATTCCGCCCGTAAATGTGGCGCTGACCATAAGGAACAACAGCCATGGAATTCTGTTTCTGTAGGTTTCCAATATGCCTACCTTGGGATAAGGCTTATCGGACGGCACGATAGCAGCCATCTTCTCGATATCCTCGGTAGCCTCTTCTTCCATGATGTCCACAACGTCATCGATGGTGATGATACCGACCATACGTGACTCGTTGTCTACAACGGGCATTGCCGTGAAGCCGTACTTCTGGAAGATTCTTGCTGCTTCCTCCTGGTCAGTCATCGTGTTTATACTGATGACATTGGTGTTCATTATGTCGCCGATGATCTCATCGGGCTTTGTTATAAGAAGGTATCTGAGCGCAACGGTTCCGACAAGTATTTTCTGCCTCGATACAACGTAGCAGATGTTGATTGTCTCGGAATCTACACCTTTTTTCCTGATTCTCTCTATAGCGTCGTTGACCGTCATATCTTCACGGAGGTCTACATACTCCACGGTCATGATACTTCCGGCTGAGTCTTCGGGATATCTGAGCAGGTGATTGATATCGGCTCTTGTCTCGGGGCTCGCATTGGCCAGAATGCGCTTTACTACGCTGGCGGGCATTTCCTCCAAAAGGTCGGTAGCGTCATCCGCCATTAGGTTGTCAATAATGTTGGAAGCTTCTCGGTCTGAAAGTGAACGGATGATGTACTGCTGATCATCCAGCTCCAAGTCGGCAAATACATCCGCAGCCATATCCTTGGGGAGGATTCTGAACATTTTAAGTGAATCCTCATCCTCCATCTCGCCCATTGCAGCAGCTATATCAACTGTGTTCATTTCTGAGATGGTCTGGCGGAGCATGGTGTACTGCCTTGCTTCAAGAAGCTCTTTTAAGATCTCAACAATTGTTTTCTCTTCTTGTAATTCCATGATAATCTCCTTTTGCGTATGTGGTTTTTATGGTACTTCGACCAGGAGCAGGATCACTGCCACATCGATGTGAATCTGACTTCATAAAAACCACCACCTTTCCTTCGGGGATTATCCACTTACGTGAATCGAAACGCTCAAGATAATGAGCATAATTGTTAAAAATTTGCAGTCTGAATGACTGTGAACTATAACGCAAATTAACTTTAACACAAATTGGTTGACTTGTGTATAGAAAGATTTTGGGGAAAAATTAGGTTGTCATGATTGCAAGAAAGAGTTATCTTAATAGTGACTAATACGAAGAGGAAGAGTTACTGTTGTGGGGGCTTATATGTAGATTTTGTGGGGGTAAGATGAAAAAGAATTTAATAGGTAAGAAACGTGTGGTTGCTGCAATTTTAATGTTTGTCTTTTTTATGGGAATATGTAAGACGGATATTTATGCGGTAGAAAACAAGGTTCGCGTAGAAGATGGAAATACTGCGGTAAATATGGTGCTTCCCGAATACGGAACATGTTTTATGGGCGGCAAGACCATCTATTCCGATGGAACCGGACGTCTTACGAATGCTTCTGAAGTTTCAAGACTTATGGCCGGAAGTGGATACGACCTTTGGATTTCTGCAAATGAAGGCGAAATGTCAGTGACCGTCGAGAATTTTGATACTAAGGGCAAGGATCTTTACAACATGCCTGATGAAGCAATCAAAAAATTCTTTGGAAATCTCGAAGACCAGATCCGTAATTCAATGAAGAATCAGGGTGTAAAGGTAAGCGAGATAAGTACCGACATCGTCAAGAGTAATAAGAGTAAGTACCTTCGTGTAAAAACAGTTGCTGAGCCACCTTATGCCGAGGTGTATCAGTTTTGCACTCTCAAACAGAACAAGATGATAACTATCAAACTTGTTTGCTATAACAAAGTCAGAGACATCAATTCGTTCGCGCTTAATCCCAATAGTATAGTACAGAATACGACAATTGAAAAAGTTGTAAAGTAAATATATCTTTTTGCCGATATACATTATATAATTAATGTATAGAAGATCGGAGGTGGTCTTATGGGCAAAAAGTGTCTTATTGTAACTATTGTTATGGGCATGTTGCTTATTGTTTTCGGATATGGGAAAACAGAAGATGCCTGCCCCGGATCCGATGCGTCGGATGAAATTGGAATAGACCGAAAACCGGTGATTTATCTTTATCCGGAGGAGGACGCTACAGAGGTTTCTGTAACGCTGGATTATGATGGCAATCTCACCGAGCTTGATCCTATCTTCAATATAGATAACGGCTGGAAGGTTACAGCCGACAGAGACGGAACGATCACCTATGAAGGAGAAAAGTACGACTATCTCTATTGGGAAGGAGATCCCAATCGCAATTATAACTTTTTCTCAGGTTTTTGCGTAAAGGGAGAAGATACGGAAGCCTTTCTTGAAGATAAGCTTACCGAGATCGGACTTAATGAGGCTGAGAGATCGGAATTTATCGAATACTGGCTGCCTCAGATGGTTGATAATAAGTACAACGTTATCAGTTTTCAGGGAAGTTCCTATACTAAGGGAGCAAAGCTTGATATTGAGCCTAAACCTGATACTTTGATCCGTGTATTTATGGCTTGGTATCCTTCAGATAGATATGTGGGCCTTAATCCTCAGTATCTGGATGAATTCGACAGAAACGGCTTTACTGTTGTTGAGTGGGGCGGAAACAGAGTAAAATAAGGTTTCTCGTTTTTACTTGCAACTATTACAATGTTGGTCTAAAATGTTGTGCGTGGTATTGGATAAATTCAGTGCCACGCACAACTTTATTAATGCAGATTTATAATACAGAAATGGAGTAACACTAATGATGCAATCACGTACACATAACTGCGGTGAACTTCGTATCGATAATGTCGGCGAGAGCGTAACTCTTGTCGGATGGCTTGAGAATATGAGAGAAGTCGGAAGCGGACTTGGATTCGTAGTTCTTCGCGACTTCTACGGCACAACGCAGATTGTCCTTGAGACTGAGGAGATGGTTAAGACAGCCAAGGCAATCAACAAGGAATCAACAATTTCCGTAAAGGGAGTTGTAAGGGAGAGAAGTTCCAAGAATCCCAAGCAGGAAACCGGAGATATCGAGGTTGTTCCCGAATCAATCGAAATTCTGGGACGCTGCCGTTATAACGAGCTTCCTTTTGAGATCAATCATTCAAGAGAGGCTGACGAGACTGCACGTCTTAAATATCGTTACCTCGACCTTAGAAATCCCGAGGTTAAAAAGAATATTATCTTAAGATGCAATGTAGTTGCAGCGCTCAGAAGCGCTATGACAGAGCATGGCTTCCTTGAGATTACAACACCTATACTTACTGCATCTTCACCTGAGGGTGCAAGAGACTACCTTGTTCCCGCAAGAAAACATCCGGGCAAGTTCTATGCTCTTCCGCAGGCACCTCAGCAGTTCAAACAGCTCCTTATGACAGCAGGATTTGACCGCTACTTCCAGATCGCACCTTGCTTCCGTGATGAGGATGCAAGAGGAGACAGAAGTCCCGGAGAATTCTATCAGCTTGATATGGAGATGGCATTCGCTTCACAGGAAGATGTATTTGCCGTTATCGAGGATGTACTTCCTCCTATATTTGCTAAATACGGTAATTATGACCGTGCTTCAGGAGCTCCGTTCATGAGAATTCCTTATCTTGAGGCAATGGAGAAATACGGAACAGATAAGCCGGATCTCAGAATCGACCTTACTGTTCAGGATGCTACGGAAGTTCTTGCAGATTGCGGATTCGGACCTTTTGCAACTAAGGCAGAAGACGGCTCTGCAACAGATGTAAGGATCAAGGCTGTAGTTATCTCTGATTTCAAAGAGAGCAGAAAGTTCATCGATAAGACAATCGGAGATGTTGAGGTTCAGTCAGGAAATAAGGCATATTGGTTCAGGATGGATGAAAACAATGAACTTGTCGGCGGAATCGCTAAGTTCGTTGCACCTATCAAGGATAGCGTGGTTTCAGCACTCGGAATTAAGCCCGGTGATCTCGTTGTTCTTTCAAGCGGCAAGCTTGGAGCAGCTCAGAAGACAGCAGGTGTTGTTGTTAAGACATTTGGTGCCGCTGTTCCCGGACACATGGACAAAGAGCAGTATACATTCTGCTGGATCGTAGATTTCCCTATGTACGAGATTGGTGAAGAGTCAGGCGAGCTTGAGTTCTGCCACAATCCTTTCTCTATGCCAAGCGGCGGTCTTGAGACACTTCTTAAGGCTGAGAAAGGCGAGATCGATCCTCTTACTATCACTGCGGATCAGTACGACCTTGTATGTAACGGCGTAGAGCTTTCATCGGGAGCTGTTCGTAACCACGATCCCGAGATCATGATAAAGGCATTTGAGATGGTAAGACTTGGAGAAGAAGACGTTAAGGCTAAGTTCCCTGCCATGTACAACGCATTCTGCTACGGAGCACCTCCGCACGCAGGAATCGCACCCGGTGTAGACCGTATGGTAATGCTTCTTGCAGGAGAGGATTCTATCAGAGAGATCATTCCTTTCCCTATGAACAAGAATGCAGCGGACGTTATGATGGGGGCACCCGGATACGTAACAGACAAGCAGCTTGAAGAGCTTCACATCAAGACAACTGCTGTCGAAGAAGAACAGTAAAGAATTCAATATTATATGAAATATTAAAGGCAATGTCGCTTAAAAACAGATTATATTATCTGTATTTTAAGCGACATTTTTTAAATATTACGACACTTATATGCGTAAAACAGTAGCTTTTCTAATTTTGGCATAAACCTTGCAAAAGTAGCTTATTGACAGGGATTGGTTGAGAAATGAACGTAAATAGAGTATCATATAAATTAGGTTTGTTTCGACTTTTACATGAAAAGGAGCGTAGTCAGAATTCAGATGCAAATGAAGCGAATGTCTGAAATACTTGGTCAATTTGCTATGGTCGGTCAGCTGGGGCTTTCTTTGATAATGCCTCTTTTGATGTGTCTGGGTTGCTGCTATCTGTTATGCTCTAAGCTTTCGATAGGGGAGTGGGTCTATATACCCGGTTTTATCATGGGGCTTGGAGGTTCTATTACAACTGCGTACAAGGTGTATCTGCAAGTAATCAACAAAGAAGAAAAAAAGAAGAAAAACAACAACGAAGTGTCTTTCAACAGGCATCATTGATATTTACGGATGGAAAGAGGACAGCGCATGAAATTACAGAAGGCTGTAAAAAAAGAAACAGGAATAATTGCCGCATCGGTAGCGGTAGGCATTATTGTAATGTATCTTGTATTTTTCTGTTTGCACATGGTAGTTCCCGATTGGGCGCCATTTGACATAAAAGTTATCATAGGCGGAATAGGCGGTTATCTGATCGCTGTAGGTAATTTCTTTTGGATGGCGGTATCTGTGCAAAAGGTAGCATCTATTGAGGATGAAGACAGAGCTAGGAAGACTATGGGAGTGAGCTATAGGTATAGAACGATGATCCAGTTCCTCTGGGTTATTCTTTCTATAGTTTTACCGTTCATCAATCCGGTGGCGGGCATAGCGCCCTTATTCGTTCCCAGCATTGTGATTAAATTACGCGGGATTATATCTGCGGGGAAAGGAGGTTGAAGGCGAAGATATGAGTAAAGAATTCTCGGTCGTAGGCCCCAAGGTATACGCGACTATCCGTACGGGTATTCCCGTTCTCGGAGATCTGAAGATTACAGAGACGCTTGTAGTCACATGGATCGTAATGCTGATAATTACAGGTTTGTGTATATTCCTTACCAGGGATCTAAAGATGGAGAACATTTCAAAGAGACAGGCATTTGCGGAAATGCTCGTTGAAATGGGTAATAACTTTGTTCGTAATAACACCGGAAGCACTAAATTTGATAAGTTGATTCCATTCGTTTCGGCTCTGTTTGTTACAAGTGTGGTTTCAAACCTTATCAGCCTTACAGGACTGCGAAGTCCGACAGCAGACTTATCTACAGAAGCCGCCTGGGCACTTGTGGTATTTACAATGATTACCGCAACTAAGATCAAGACTAATGGATTTGGCGGATATTTAAAGGGATTTACGACACCTATTGCGGTTATGACCCCGTTCAATATTCTTTCAGAGCTTGCTACGCCGGTTAGTATGGCGTGCCGTCACTTTGGAAATATTCTCTCGGGTGTAGTTATCGATGGTCTTATCTACTGGGCATTGGGATTGGCATCGGCCGCATTACTCGGACTCATTCCGGGAGCGGTAGGAGATTTCCTCTCAAAGATACCGATCTTGGGAGTCGGATTACCGGCTATCACAGGCGTATACTTTGACTGGTTCTCAGGATGTATGCAGGCATTTATTTTCTGTATGCTGACAGTTATGTACATCGCAAATGCAGCAGAAGAAGGCTGACAAAAAAGTAAAAAATACTAAAGAACAAAAAACAATTAAATTGCGTTTTTAGGAGGCAAAAAAATTATGGGTGATTTTCAGGTATTAGCTAAAGGTATAGCACTTGCAGGTTGTGGAATCGGTGCAGGATGTGCACTTATCGCAGGTATCGGACCCGGTATTGGTGAAGGAACTGCGGTTTCTAAGGCTCTTGAAGCAATCGGACGCCAGCCCGAGTGCAAGAGTGATGTAACAAGCACAATGCTTCTTGGTTGTGCCGTTGCAGAGACAACAGGTATTTATGGTTTCGTTACAGGTCTTCTTCTTATTTTCGTAGCACCTGGAATGTTCATGAACTACCTTAATTGATGAAACGAGCTTTCGTAACGAAGGAGAAACAATATGGGAATAAAGGCTCTTTTGGCAGTGACTGCAGAAAACCAGGCACTTGTCACAGTGAACTTCTGGACCCTTATTCTTCAGATCTGTAACCTCTTTATACAGGTATTTTTGATAAAGAAATTTCTTTTTAAACCAATCAACAATATCCTTGAGAAGAGACAGAATCTTGCGGATAAGGCAATAAAAGAAGCCAGAGAAGCCAAGGAAGAAGCAGATTCTCTTAAAGACCAATATGAGAGCAGCCTTACAAAAGCTCATTCCGAAGCTGCACAGATCGTATCTGATGCGCAGAAAGAGGCTCAGACCAAGGCAGATGCTTTGGTGCAGGATGCACAGAAGGAAGCGGCTGATATTAAGGCAAGAGCTGCTGCTGATATTGAGCAGGAGAAGAAGAAAGCTATCAACGAGGCTAAAGATGAAATCGGCGGACTTGCAATGGATATTGCAGGTAAGGTCGTTGAAAAAGAAATAAACGAGAACGATCACAAGAAGCTCATCGAAGACTTTATTAGTAAAGTCGGAGCTTGATCCAAGAAAAGAGGTAATCATGAGTAAAGCTGGAGATCTTTATGGGCAGAGCCTATATGATCTGGCAGCAGAAGTGAACCTTACGGATGAAATACTGGGACAGATGGAGGTGGTTGAAGGACTCTTTAAAGAGAATCCCGATTATATCACACTCCTTTCGGAACCCTCGGTTCCCAAGAAAGAGAGACTGCAGCTTGTCGATGATGCGCTCAAAGACGGCTGTCAGGAGTATCTTCTGAATTTCATCAAGATTCTTATTGAGAAAGGCTTGCTTAGAGAATTTTCGGCTTGCCGAAAGAGATTCAGAAAGTGCTACAACACAGACAACGGCATCGCAGATGCTCTTGTTACATCGGCTGTTGCGCTTGACGATTCACAAGTGGCCAAACTCAAGGAAAAGCTTGAGGGAATAAGCGGCAAAAAAGTTTTGCTCAGACAGAAGGTAGATCCCGGAATCCTAGGTGGTGTCCGTGTTGATCTTGAGGGACAGCTTTTTGACGGAACGGTCAAAGGCAGGTTATCCGAACTTAAGAGACGAGTCGACGAGACAATTATATAAACCAAAATTACGTCGGAGGATAATATGGAACTAAAACCAGAAAAAATATCCGAGGTCATTCGAAGCCAGATAAAGAATTATCAGAATGCAATAATCCAAAACGAGACAGGTACGGTTCTTACCGTTGGTGATGGTATCGCCAGAGTAAGCGGTCTTTTGAACTGTATGTCGGGAGAGCTTTTGGAGTTTGAGAATGGTACATTCGGAATGGCTCAGAACCTCGAGGAAACAGTAGTATCAGCGGTTTTGTTCGGCGAGGATGTAGGAATCAGCGAAGGACAGACTGTTAAACGTACGGGAAGAGTCGTATCAGTTCCCGTAGGAGATAAAATGATCGGACGTGTTGTTAACGCCATCGGTCAGCCTATTGACGGACAGGGACCTATCGAGACAACAGAGTACAGACCTGTTGAATCACCGGCTCCCGGAATCATTGCAAGACAGCCGGTTAAGGAGCCTCTCCAGACCGGTATCAAAGCTATCGATTCAATGATTCCTATCGGTAGAGGTCAGCGTGAGCTTATCATCGGTGACAGACAGACCGGTAAGACAACAATCGCAATAGATACGATCCTTAACCAGAAGGGCAAGGACGTTATCTGTATTTACGTTGCTATCGGACAGAAGCGTTCTACAGTAACGGCACTTGTTGAGGACCTTAAGAAGGGCGGAGCTATGGACTACACAATCGTAGTTGCAGCCACAGCTTCAGAACCCAGTCCTCTTCAGTACATTTCACCTTACACAGGTTGTGCAATGGGTGAGTACTTTATGAACAAAGGAAAGCACGTACTTTGCATCTATGATGACCTTTCAAAGCATGCGGTTGCATATCGTGCACTTTCACTTTTGATCAGAAGACCACCGGGACGTGAGGCTTATCCCGGAGACGTATTCTACCTTCACTCAAGACTTCTTGAGAGAGCGGCTAAACTCTCTGATGAGAACGGCGGCGGATCGCTTACAGCCCTTCCTATCATTGAGACACAGGCAGGTGACGTATCTGCATACATTCCTACGAATGTTATTTCCATCACTGATGGACAGATATTCCTTGAGACAGAGCTTTTCCACTCAGGAATCATGCCGGCTGTTAACCCCGGTATCTCGGTATCCCGAGTTGGTGGTAACGCTCAGATCAAGGCTATGAAGAAGGTTGCCGGAACACTTAAGCTCGTATATTCACAGTACCGTGAACTTCAGAGCTTTGCTCAGTTCGGATCGGACCTTGATGAAGATACCAAGGCACGTCTTGCACAGGGTGAACGTATCGTTGAAGTCCTGAAGCAGGATAAGAATCAGCCTGTTCCTGTTGAGAAGCAGGTAGCTATTCTTTATGCCGTTGTAAACAATATTCTTATCAAGGTTGAGGCTTCCGATATCGCGGAGTATGAGGCAGGTCTTTATGACTTCCTTGACAGCGATCCTTCAGGAATTGCTGCAATGAGAGACATTCGCGAGACAGGTAAGCTCGAAGCTGAGACTGAGAATAAACTTAAAGAGTCGCTGAACGCATATACAGATAAGTTTTTGCAGCAGAAGAATGCAAAATAATAGGAGGACTTAAAGATGGCTGGAAATATGAAAGCTGTTAAACTCCGAATAAAGAGCGTTCAGAGCACTATGCAGATCACGAAGGCTATGCAGCTTGTTGCGGCATCCAAACTTCGTAAGGCAAAAGAAAAAGCGGATCAGTCCAAGCCTTATCTCGAGACCACACTTGAGACATTGACGGATATAGCAAACGGCAACACGGATTTCAGATCTCCTTTTACCCAGAGTGGTAAAAATGACAAATGGCTCTATGTGGTCATTGCCGGAGACAGAGGTCTTGCAGGCGGCTATAACTCCAATCTTTTCAAGTTCATGGAAGCTGAGAAAAAAGGACGCGACGATATAACCGTTCTTCCTATAGGAAAAAAATCTGTGGAGTATTTCAAACACAGAAATGTGCCTATCTTTACAGAGGAATATTCCGAGGTTGCCAAGGTTACGATTTCGGACTGCTATCAGATTGCAAAATTGATCTGTGATGCATACAAAAACGGGGAGTATGGACATATTCAACTATGCTATACGAATTTCGTATCCATGCTTTCGCAGGTGCCTACCGCTTCTTCACTTCTTCCGCTTGAAGATCTTCGTTCGGAAGAAAAGAAATCGGACGGAAAGGCAAGAGACCTTATTTTGTATGAACCTGACAGTGAGACGGTGTTCAATGCCATCGTTCCGGAATATCTGGCGGGCATTTTATACTCAAGTATCAACATATCTTACGCAAGTGAGCTTGCAGCCAGAAGAACAGCGATGGAGGCTGCAACGGATAACGCAGAAGAGATGATCGATACATTGAGCTTGTACTACAACAGAGCACGTCAGGCAAGCATCACGCAGGAGATCACAGAGATCGTTGCAGGTGCCACACTATAATTAAAGGAGTTTAACAATGAGTGAAAATCATGTTGGAAAGGTAATACAGGTTACAGGACCTGTACTTGACATTCGCTTTAAAGAAGGCGAACTTCCTGATCTTCACAATGCCATAGAGATTATGATAGAGGATCGTAAGCTTGTAGCAGAGGTTGCTCAGCAGGTAGGCGACGACGTTGTTCGTTGCGTTGCCATGAGTTCAACCGACGGTCTTGTAAGAGGCGTAGATGCTACAGATACAGGAAGCCCTATCACAGTTCCCGTTGGTGAGGAATGTTTGGGAAGAATTTTCAACCTTTTGGGTGATCCCGTAGATAACGGTCCCGATCCGAATGCAAAAGAGAGATGGGCAATTCATCGTCCCGCTCCTGCATACGAAGATCAGGTACCTGCTACAGAGATCTTTGAGACAGGAATCAAGGTCGTTGACCTTATCTGTCCTTACGCAAAAGGTGGTAAGATCGGTCTTTTCGGCGGTGCCGGAGTAGGTAAGACCGTACTTATCATGGAGCTTATCAATAACGTTGCTACCGCACACGGCGGTATCTCCGTATTTACAGGTGTTGGTGAGCGTACCCGTGAAGGAAACGATCTTTACGGCGAAATGAAAGAAAGTGGAGTTCTTGATAAGACCGCACTTGTTTACGGTCAGATGAATGAGCCCCCCGGAGCAAGAATGAGAGTAGGTCTTTCGGGACTTACAATGGCGGAGTATTTCCGTGATGTTAAGAATCAGGATGTGCTTCTTTTCATTGATAATATCTTCCGTTTCACACAGGCCGGTTCAGAGGTTTCAGCGCTTCTCGGACGTATGCCTTCAGCCGTAGGTTATCAGCCTACACTGGCTACAGAAATGGGTGCTCTTCAGGAGCGTATCACATCAACAAAGAAGGGATCAATCACATCAGTTCAGGCTGTATACGTGCCTGCCGATGACTTGACCGACCCCGCTCCTGCTACAACCTTCACACACCTTGATGCTACTACGGTTCTTTCAAGAGATATCGCTTCAAAGGGTATTTATCCTGCGGTTGATCCTCTTGATTCAACAAGCCGTATTCTTTCACCCGATATCGTCGGAAAAGAGCATTACGAAGTTGCAAAGGGCGTTCAGCAGGTTCTTCAGAGATATCGTGAACTTCAGGATATCATTGCCATCATGGGTATGGACGAACTTTCAGAGGAAGATAAGCTTACTGTTTACAGAGCACGTAAGGTTCAGAACTTCTTGTCACAGAGCTTCTCTGTTGCTGAGCAGTTCACGGGTCTTCCCGGTAAGTATGTTCCTCTTAAGGAGACTATTAGAGGCTTCAAGATGATCCTTGACGGTGAGTGCGATGATCTTCCTGAGAGTGCTTTCCTCCTTGTCGGAACTATCGACGAAGTGTTTGAGAAGGCTAAAAAGCAGTAAAGGAGCTGATTATGTCCACTTCATATCATTTACAGGTTGTATCCCTGGATGGTCTTGATTTTGAGGGTGAAGTACAGAAGATAATGCTCCGTACAATAGATGGTGATGTTGAGATCCTTGCTCGCCACACCAATTATTGTACCGCTATCGGAATGGGAACCGCTAAGGTTACCATGGCCGACGGTAGTGAGAGAAAAGCGGCCTGTATCGGTGGAATGATCTCTGTGATGAACGGAGAGGTAAGAGTCCTTCCCACAACTTGGGAGTGGAGCGAAGACATCGATATTGAGCGTGCCAAAGCTGCTAAAGCTAAGGCTGAGGAACTTCTTAAGAACCAACAGCTTGATAAAGAAGCAAGGGTTCGCGCTGAGGCAAAACTGTACAGAGCGCTGGTAAGAATCGGATCCTCGGGACAGGATATCTAAGGAAACACCGAACTAGCAAAAACTGGGAAAATATTAGCATTAAGTACGCGGTAAAATAAGCCTGCGATTAGTATAATCTATCTAACATGAAAGGATGGGGTAATATACTATGGCTAGACTTACTTTACCGCGTTTGTTATCTGACGGGTGTGTTATTCAGAGGAGAAAAAGCATTCATATCTGGGGATGGGACGATGCAGGTTCTGAAGTGACTGCAAGTCTCGCAGGTGAGAGTGTTACAGGAAAGTGCGACGACAAGGGTAGATTCGATGTATATCTTTCTGCAAAGGAGAGCGGCGGACCTTATGAGCTTGTTGTTTCTGACGATAAGGGCGAGAGCATTACCGTTAAAGACGTGATGCTTGGAATTGTCTGGCTCTGCACGGGACAGTCCAATATGGAACTTCCTATCAACAGGGTAAAAGACAAATATCCCGAGCTTGTTGATATTGAAGAAAATAAGAGAATATCTACTTTTAAGATAGTTGAAGAGACCTGTTTTGACGGCCCCTATGAGGAGCACAATACAGGAAGCTGGAAGCATGTAAGCAAAGATACTATTCTGGATTTTTCGGCTACGGCATACTTTTTTGCAAGTAAGCTCCAGAACATGACGGGACAGCCTGTCGGTCTTATCAATGCAAGCCTTGGCGGATCCAGAGCTTCATCATGGATGAGCAGAGAGATGCTTGAAGGCTATGATGAGCTTATCGCAGAGACTGATAAGTACAACGATGAAGCTTTCAGAAAAGAGCGCATGGAATATAATGTCGCAAAGGATGAGAAGTGGCTCGGTGAACTTGCGGCTGCCGATGCGGGAATTGAGGGACATTGGGACCTTGAAGATGTTTACGATTCATACTGGGATACAATAACACTTCCCACAATGTTTACAGGAACACCGCTTGAAGGCCATATCGGTTCTGTATGGTTTAGAAGAAAATTTGACCTTCCCAAGGAACTTGCGGGCAAAAAAGCCAGATTCTTTTTCGGAACAATGGTTGATTCCGACAGAGTATATGTTAACGGACAGCTTATCGGCGAGACAGGATATCAATATCCGCCTCGTAAGTATGATGTTCCCGAAGGCCTTACAAGGGAAAAAGACAACGTTGTTGCAATAAGACTCAGTATCGAACTTGGACTTGGACGAGTTACTCCAGGTCCGGGCAAAGAGTATAAGATATTTAATGAGGATGCGTCCGTTAATCTTGACGGAGAGTGGAAGTACAGGATCGGTGCAAAGTGCGATCCCAAGCCTCCGACTGATTTCATCAACTGGAATTCTTCGGGACTCTTTAACGGCATGACTGCTCCTTGCCACAATTTCCCTATTGACGGTGTTATCTGGTATCAGGGCGAGAGTAATGTTCATGAGAAATGGGATTACGCTGACCTTACAGAGAGAATGGTCAAGGGATACAGAGATTTGTGGAAAGAAGAGAATCTTCCTTTTATTGCTGTTCAGCTTCCTAATTTTGTTATCGATCTCGATGAAAAAGAGAATTGGGGAGAGTTCAGACTTACACAGAACAAGATTCTTTCTATTCCTTCAACCGGACTTGCCGTAACAATGGGACTTGGTGAAGATAACGATCTTCATCCCGTTACAAAGAAGCCTGTCGGTGAGAGACTTGCTCTCTGGGCAGCACATATCAAATATGGTTATAACGGTGAGTATACCGGACCTGTTGCGCTTGCTGCGGCAACAGAAGGCGACAGTGTTAAGGTTGTGCTTGGACATGCCGATGGATTGTGCGTAGTTGATGCCGATAAGGGCACAGAGATAAAAGACTTCTTCCTTGAAGATGAAGAAGGCAAACTGCATGAAACTGAAGCGGTGCTTGCAGAAAACGCCGTGATATGTAAATGCAAAGACGGAAGCAAAACAAAGTTCAGAAGAGTTCTCTGGTGCTGTGAAAACACATACAGAGGCGGACTTGTATCAAACGTTTCGGGAATACCGATGAGTCCGTTCAAACTCTTGATACATTAAATGATCAAGAAGCCGAGCCTATTTCTTTTTTGTTGGAGCGGCTTCTTTTCCTGTGAGATCCGCACCGGTTCGGTAAAGCTTTCTAAACTCGGTTGGAGAGCACTTGTTTATGTCTTTGAACACTCGGTTAAATGTTGAAAGGCTAAAGAAGCCGGACTGGAGCGCGATATCCATGATAGACATGTTTGTATCGCCGAGAAGCTCCTGAGCCATGAGGATTCTGCGCTTAGTGATGTACTGATAGCAGGAAATACCCATATAGTTTTTGAAAAGCCTTTCAAAATGGAATTTGGAAAAGCCTGCAAGTTCAGCGAGCTGCTCAACCGTGAGGTCGTCAGATCTGTGCGAATCGATATAGTTTGTAACAGAAACAATCTTGTCGATATTTTTGCGCTGAGGATCTGCGGAATCGGGCACCTGCTTTTTTTCATTGGGGTGCATGCTTCCGATCTGCGCCAAGATAAGCGTAACAAGAGAGTATACGGATATTTTCAGGAATTCATCGCTTTCACCGTAGAGCCTGTCAATTTCCCAGAAATAGTTCTGAAGCTTGGCGGTCTCGATGGGATGTTCGGTCTGCTTTATGTGGACATAAGGCGGAAGTGTTTTTAGGAGCGGTACGAGCGCGGAAATCTGAGAGTAACCACCGATATCGAAGAGAAGGATAAGCTTTTCTCCTCCGTTAGATTCGGAAATGTACTCGTGAAGCGTTCCCGGTGCGATCATTATAAGGTCGCCGGGCGCACAGTTAACAATAGTGGATTTGTCATTATGGAACTTTATCCTAAGTGTTCCTGATAAGAGCAAAATAATCTCCACGTCGTTGTGCCAGTGTATGGGATATTTGGCAAGGGTATTGTGATACAGAAGGACGCCTTTAAGGGTGTCGTAGATGATATCTTCTCTCGCCTTTTCATTTATGTCTTGTATCATATGGATAACTCCTAAAAACGGTATAACAAATACTACGAGATTAATTTTAGCATTTTACTATAAAAAATAGAAGAAAGATTTTTAAAAGGAAAGGTAACATTTTTTATGAAAACACAGAACTGGTCACAGATGTGGCTTGGATATCACCCAATATCCAAAGACAACAAGAATTGGAAGATCGTATGCAATGACTTTTCCAAGGAAGATCGCGTTGTTAAGAGCGCGATAGGTGAATTTGCAACAGGGATCAAGGGATATTTTGATGCGGACATAACAGAGAATGACGGTGATGTCTATGTTCTTGAGATTGCAAAGGATGCAAATATAGCAGAGGAAGGCTATTTGGTAAAAGGTGAAAAGAGTGGAATCACACTTAAGGCATCTGATGAGAATGGTGTTATCTATGGCGTTTTCGCAATCCTCAGAAAGCTCGGTGCAAGAGTGGCTGTTGAAGAGATTAGCGAAGAAGCAGCTCCTTCCAATCCTCTCAGAATGATGAACCACTGGGACAACATGGATGGAAGCATTGAAAGAGGATATTCGGGAGAATCATTCTTTTTTGAGAACGATGAAATGTATATAAATGAGAGAACCGTTGACTATGCACGTTTCATGGCCAGTGTCGGAATAAACGGAATTGTCATCAACAACGTTAACGTTAAGGGTGCGGCTACTTATCTTATCACAGATAGATTTTTTGATAAGGTAAAAGAGCTCCAGGATGTATTTGCAGATTACGGAATCAAGCTTTACCTCTCGATCAACTTCGCGGCTCCTATAGAGCTTGGCGGACTTGAAGTATGCGATCCGCTTGATGAAGGCGTTATCGCATGGTGGCAGGCTAAGTCGAAAGAAGTATTTGAAAAGCTTCCCGGATTTGGCGGATATCTCGTAAAGGCAGATTCAGAGGGAAGACCCGGCCCGTTCACATACGGAAGAACACAGGCGGACGGAGCAAATATGCTTGCTGATGCTGTTGCTCCTTACGGCGGAATAATCATCTGGAGATGCTTTGTTTACAACTGCACTCAGGATTGGAGAGATTACAAGACTGACAGAGCAAGAGCAGGATATGACTACTTCAAGGACTTTGACGGAGAGTACCACGACAATGTAATCCTTCAGATCAAGAACGGTCCTATGGATTTCCAGATAAGAGAGCCTATTTCTCCTCTTCTTGGCGGACTTACCAAGACAAATCAGCTTCTTGAAGTTCAGATAGCACAGGAGTACACGGGACATCAGATAGATCTTTGTTATCTCATGCCTATGTTCAAGGAAGTTCTTGAGTTCCGTACATATTGCAGTGAGAAGAACGATACGGTTGCCGATGTCGTAAGCGGAAGAATGATGGGCAATAAGCTTGCGGGAATGGCAGCGGTAATAAATACAGGAAACGATTTCAACTGGACGGGAAACGATCTTGCGGCTGCAAACCTTTATGGTTTCGGAAGACTTGCATATAATACCGAACTTGGTGCGGATGAGATCGCAAGAGAGTGGGTTGCACTTACATTTGATATGGACAAAGCATCAGAGGATAAGCTCGTTGATATGCTTATGAGATCAAGAGACATCTATGAGAAATACACATCACCTCTCGGAATCGGATGGATGGTAACTCCCCATGTACATTACGGACCAAGCGTTGATGGATATGAGTATTCAAGATGGGGTACATATCACAGAGCTGACCACAAGGGAATCGGTGTTGACAGATCCGATAAGGGAACAGGATATGCTCAGCAGTATTATGAGCCAAACGCATCAGCATATAACGATCCCGAGAAATGTCCCGAAGAGCTGCTTCTTTTTTTCCATCATATTCCGTATACATGGAAGCTTAAGAGCGGAAAGACTCTTATCCAGTACATCTATGATTCTCACTTCGAGGGAGAAGATGGAGCTGAGAAGCTTGCCGAAGATTGGAATTCACTCAAGGATTTTGTGGATCCCGATGTATTTGCAAGGGTTGCTGCGAGATTTGAGCTTCAGGTTGCCAATGCAAAAGAGTGGAGAGACCAGGTTAACTCTTACTTCTATAGAAAGAGTGATATCGCCGATGAGCAGGGCAGAAAAATTTATTAAGTAATGAAATTGCGAAAAAGCCGATAAATAGGCGGTTTCATTGAAATAAAATTTTAAATGGCATAGTGTGATTTCTTTATTTATGCATAAAAAGATTGCGCTATGCTATTTTTATGCAATTTGCATGCATAAAAATACATTGTTCAAAATGGAAATATAGCAAGTTTTGCAATAAAAACAACAACTATGTCAATTGCTAAAAATGCCAGTAAAATAGCGGAATGTAACCTCTTTCACGTCGCAAATATCGAGATGAAAAAAGCATTATTTGATAAGATTTAGCACAAAGTGATAAGTAGAATTATTATACAAGTTGTGCAATTTTTTTTAATTTAGGGAGAAATTTATGAGCAAAATTAAAAGTGACGCACCGGTGGAACGCAAACCGGTAAGTATCTATTTTAAGCGCTATTGGCAGCTTTATTTGTTGCTTGCGCTACCTATGTTGTACTTGCTTATCTTCAAGTACATTCCTATGGTCTATATTCAGATCGCTTTTAAGAAGTACAGTATTGTTGAGAGTATTTGGAAACAGAAAGTTGCCGCAAATCATGGATTCCAGTATTTCATCCAGGCATTTTCGGACAGCGATTTCAGAAGGGCACTCAGAAACACATTGGTGCTTAACCTTCTCGATCTTGCCATCGGTTTCCCGATTCCGATCATTTTTGCACTTCTACTTAATGAATTGTGCTTTAAGAAGTTCAAGAATGTGGTTCAGACTATTGCGTACATGCCGCATTTCCTTTCATGGGTTATTATCTATGGATTGGCGCTTCAGTTGTTTACTCCTTCTACAGGTCTTGTAAACATGGTTATTACGAAGCTTGGAGGACAGACGGTTCCTTTCCTCAATGATGCGGGACACTGGGTATGGACATACGTATTCTTGGGAGCTTGGCAGAGTTTTGGATGGAACTCAATTGTTTATCTTGCCGCTATCGCCGGTATCAACAACGAGCTTTACGAAGCAGCATCAGTTGACGGTGCAGGCAGACTCAGCAAGATCTGGCACATTACATTACCCGGAATCAGATCTACTATCGTTCTGCTTCTTATTATGCAGATCGGTAATATCCTTGGCGGAACATTTGACAGACCTTTTGCACTCAGAAACAACCTTGTTATTTCATGGGCAGAAGTTCTTCCTACATATATTTACTCACATGGTATCAAGGGCTTACAGTTCTCTCTTACCACTGCGGTTGGATTCTTCCAGTCTGTTGTAGGAGTAGTATTCCTGCTTCTGGCTAATACAATTTCCAGAAAGCTTGGAGAACGTGGTATTTGGTAAAAGAGAGGAGAACATCAATGCATAAACCTAAGCATTATATCAGCGATTATGTTATCGCCGCAATTTGCGTAGTAATAAGTTTGATATGTATCATTCCGATGATCAACTTGCTGGCAAGATCGCTCAGCTCAACAGATGCGCTTATCAAGCACGAGGTATATCTTTTACCTGTTGACATCAACATCAATGCATATCAGATGGTCCTTACGGATCCTAAATATATTAAGTCCTTTATCTGGACAGTAATTTTGACACTTATCTGCACGGTTGTTTCACTTGTTATGACAGCAGCATGTGCATATCCTTTGATTTATTCCGAACTTAAGGGACGTAGTGTTATCAATATCTTTATCACTATCACAATGTTCTTTAACGCAGGAACAATCCCGAACTACCTCCTTATGCAGAGTTTGGGACTTTTGAACAAGCCTCTGGTACTTATCCTTCCGGGATGCTTGTCGGTTTACAACATGATAATTATGAGAAGTTTCTTCTATGGAATACCTGAAAGTTTGCGCGAATCTGCACAGATTGACGGAGCATCATTCTTTAGAATACTTGCAAGTATTTATATTCCGCTTTCTAAGCCTGTTCTTGCAACACTTGCTCTTTTCTATGCGGTAGGTCGTTGGAACGGATACTCAGATGCTCTTATGTATTTGAGCGGCCCCGGCGGAAGCAAATGGTATCCTTTGCAGCTTCTTTTGTACAACATTCTTAATAATGTAAACAGCGTTGAAGTTGCTACACAGGAAGGTTTCTCATCACCCGGTCTTTCAGAAGCTCTGAAGGCTGCGATTGTTATGTTCTCAACGGTTCCTATACTGTGCGTATACCCCAGACTCCAGAAGTACTTCATGTCCGGAGTTATGGTCGGCGCGGTAAAAGAATAAATGCAAACCAATTTTTTAAGGAGGGTTAGTATGAAAAAGAGAGTGGTATCACTTATGCTTGCTGCTATGATGATGGTAATGGCAGTAGGTTGCGGCGCTAAGTCAGATAATGGCAGTGCGTCAAACGGAGGCGGTGCAGCAGATGCTTCAGCACTTGGCGCAGATGGCAAGTTTGCTGAAACTCAGCACATTACTGTTGAGGTTTATGACCGTGGTAACGACGGCGGATCAGATCCTGTAAACAACAAGTACACAGACTACATCAAGAAGGGAATGCTTGATAAATACAACGTAGAAGTTGAGTTCGTAGCAGTTCCTCGTTGGACAGAGGTTGAGCAGATCAGTAACCTTCTTGCAGCAAATAACGCACCTGATGTATGCGTTACATACGATATTGCAACAATCGAGACTTATGGAAACATGGGCGGTATTGTTGATATGAAGGATGCACTTGAAGCTAATAAAGAGCTTCTTCCCAATCTTTGGAAGCACCTCGGTGAAACAAATATTTACTGGGATCAGAATCCTGAGACAAATGCAATCTGGGATATCGAAGCTGTTCGTGAGAACCAGAACGATGTAAACACATTCATCAGAGAAGACTGGCTCAAGAAACTTAATCTTGAAGTTCCTAAGACAACAGAAGATTTCTACAAAGTACTTTGCGCATTCAGAGACAATGCAGATACTCTTCTCGGAGCAGATGCATCTAAGATGATTCCTTATTCAATCAGCTATGATGCAGGTTACAGAGCAAAAACTCTTACAATGTCATTTGCAGATCCTAAGATGTCAGACAAAGAGTACTATGTAAACAGCTTTGATGACAGAGGATTTACAATTCCCGGTGTTAAGGAAGGATTTTCACTTCTTAATAAGTGGTATAATGAAGGCCTTATCTGGAAAGATTTCGCGCTTTACGGAGCAGGAGACAAGACAGAGGATGATCTTATCAAAGCCGGCTATGTTGGTGCATTCACACATAACTGGGATTACCCTTTCAGAGACGGTGAGAACTCAATCGAAGCAAACATCAAGAAATTTGGCGGAGATGAGGCTCAGTTCATCGCTATCGACCCTTTCCAGGATAAGAACGGAACACATACAAAGTGGATCTCAGGTCCTGTAGACCGTAAGATCTTCTTCCCTGCAACAAATGACAATATCCTTGCATCACTTCTTTACCTTGACTGGATCAGCACACCTGAGAACATCCAGTATCTCCAGATCGGTGATGAGGGCGTTACACATGAAGTTGGTGAAGGCGGCGTGATTTCAATTATCGCAGCAACAGGAAATGACATTCAGAACTCAGGAATGAACATTGACTACACAATCACAACAAACGGACTTAAGCTTGTAGATCCCGAGCTTACAGAGAAGTCACTTGCATACAGCTATGCCGGAGTAGATCCTGCACTTGTTGAGGCAGCTGACAAGATTGCTAAGACTGACGATCGTGCAGCTAAGTCATATCACATCGGATCAATTGAAGCTGAGACAGGAATGGGCGATCCTCTTTCACAGAAGAGAGACCAGATCATCGATCAGGCAATCGTTGCTCCTACAGCAGACTTTGAGAAAGTATTCGATCAGGGTATGCAGGAATATCTTTCAGCAGGCGGACAGGCTATCATTGATGAGAGAAAAGCTAAATGGGAGTCTATCCACGGCGACAAAGAGAATCTTGACTGATAATTAAACAGTTAAAATAGCAATAAATAATGAAACAGAGACAGGATGCGTGTTACTGCGCAGCCCCGTCTCTGTTTTGTTTTGTCCGAATTGTTCTAAGCAAATTTCAAGATAAAAAAAGCACTAAATGATAGGAATAGTATATGGAACAAAAGTACAATGTTTATACATATTATCGGAAAAGTATAAATGAGATAAATATTTGAGGTGAATGAATGGATAGAACAGAAGCAAGAAAAAGAGCCAAAGAACTCGTAGCGAAAATGACCGTTGAAGAGAAGGCCGGCCAGCTTCGTTATGATGCCCCCGCGATCGAAAGACTTGGAGTTCCTGCTTATAACTGGTGGAATGAGGCGCTTCACGGCGTTGCACGTGCAGGCACGGCAACAATGTTCCCGCAGGCAATCGGACTTGCGGCAGCATTTGATGAAGAGCTTATGGGCTGCATCGGTGAGATAATCGCCATTGAAGGTCGTGCTAAGTACAATGAACAGTCTAAGCGCGGTGACAGAGATATTTATAAGGGACTTACATTTTGGGCTCCCAACGTAAATATCTTCAGAGATCCCAGATGGGGACGCGGACATGAGACATACGGTGAGGATCCTTTCCTTACAAGTACTCTTGCAGTTCCTTTTATCAAGGGAATGCAGGGTGATGGTGAGTATATGAAGGTTGCTGCATGTGCAAAGCACTTTGCGGTTCACTCAGGTCCCGAGGCAGAGAGACACTATTTCAATGCAAAAGCTTCCGCAAAAGATCTCGAGGAGACATATCTTCCCGCATTTGAAGCTTGCGTAAAAGAAGCTGATGTAGAGGCAGTAATGGGCGCATACAACAGAACAAACGATGAGCCTTGCTGTGCAAATAAACCTCTTATGGTTGATATCTTAAGAGATAAATGGGGATTCCAGGGACATTTCGTTTCCGATTGCTGGGCAGTCAGAGACTTCCATGAGAATCACAAGGTTACGGGAACACCCGAAGAGTCAGTTAAACTTGCTCTTGATCTTGGATGTGACCTTAACTGCGGATGTACATATCAGAAACTTATGAACGCTTACAGAGCGGGACTTATTGATGAGGAGACTATCACAACATCTTGTGAGAGACTGTTCACAACAAGATTCCTTCTCGGAATGTTTGATAAGACAGAATACGATGAGATTCCTTACACTGTTGTTGAGTGCAAAGAGCACCTTGAGGCAGCACATAAGGCAGCAAAGGAGAGTATCGTACTTCTTAAGAACGATGGTATTCTTCCTCTTGATAAGAGCAAGATCAAGACTATCGGTGTAGTTGGACCGAATGCTGATTCAAGATCTTCACTTATCGGTAACTACCACGGTGTATCATCAAGATACATCACTGTTCTTGAAGGAATTCAGGACAAAGTCGGCGATGATGTGAGAGTTCTTTACTCAGAGGGAAGCCATTTGTGGCAGGCAAATGCCAGTGCACTTTCAGATCCAAACGGATCGGACAGAATTGCTGAGGCTCAGGCAGTTGCTGATTATTCAGATGTAGTAGTTGTTGTAGTAGGTCTTGATGAGACACTTGAGGGCGAAGAGGGTGATACAGGTAACCAGTTCGCTTCGGGAGATAAGCTCAATCTTAATCTTCCTATGCCTCAGAGACAGCTTATCAGCTCAGTACTTGAGTGTGGCAAGCCTACAATCGTAATAAATATGTCAGGTAGTGCAATCAACCTTAAGAGAGCGGAAGATGACGCCAGCGCAGTTATTCAGGCATGGTATCCAGGAGCTCTCGGAGGAAAAGATGTTGCCGATATTCTCTTCGGTGATGTTTCTCCTTCAGGAAAACTTCCTGTTACATTCTATTATTCTTCAGAAGAGCTTCCTGATTTCAGGGATTACTCAATGAAGAACAGAACATACAGATACTTTGAGGGAACACCTCTTTATCCTTTTGGATACGGCCTTACATACGGCGACTGCGTTGTTACAGATATGAACGTTGAGCTTAAGAAGGCAGCAAACGGAGAGCTTGAAGGCGCTGAAGTTACAGTTACCGTTTCTAACAACGGTAAGATGGCAACAGACGATGTTGTACAGCTCTACATAAAGGATAAGGAATTCGAGCTTGCAATTCCCAACGCTTGTCTCTGCGGATTCAAGAGAGTACATGTTGAAGCGGGCAGCGAGCAGAAAGTTACAATAGCTGTTGATGCAAAGGCATTTACATCCGTTGATAATGACGGAAACAGAAAGATCTTCTCAAAGAAGTTCGATATTTTTGCAGGAACAATGCAGCCTGACAACCGTTCAGAAGAGCTTACGGGACACAAGTGCGTTTCTAAAGAAGTAACGATTTAATAAATGATTTATTATACTAAACGTTTGTAAAAGTGTATAATAAAAGGGCAGTTCTTTATGGGGACCGACTCGATAATAAAAAACCGGCAATTTTTTATGAGCGGTTCACCTTTTAAATAAAGAAAAATGAAGGTATCGCGCGAAAGCGCAAAGAAAGGGGATTTCTATGATTAATATACCAGAGGTAAAAATCGGACTGGTTGCAGTTAGCCGTGACTGCTTCCCTGCATCACTTGCAGTAAACAGAAGAAAAGCCGTAATGGAGGCTTACAAAAAGAATTTCAACGATAAGGACGTTTATGAGTGTCCTATCTGTATCATCGAGAGCGAGATCGACATGGTAAATGCTCTTGAGGATATCAAGAAGGCAGGATGTAACGCACTTTGCGTATATCTTGGAAACTTCGGACCTGAAATTTCAGAGACACTTCTTGCTAAGCACTTTGATGGACCTATCATGTTCTGTGCAGCAGCTGAGGAGTCACAGAATGATCTTATCGATGGAAGAGGAGATGCTTACTGCGGAATGCTTAACGCAAGCTACAACCTCCACCTTCGTAATGTAAAAGCATATATTCCTGAGTATCCTGTTGGAACAGCAGAAGGATGCGCTAAGATGATCAACGAGTTTGTGCCTATCGCAAGAGCAATCGCAGGACTTCGTGATCTCAAGATCATCAGCTTTGGTCCCAGACCTATGAACTTCCTTGCTTGTAACGCACCTATTCAGCAGATTTATAACCTTGGTGCAGAAATCGAAGAGAACTCAGAGCTTGACCTCTTCGAGAGCTTCAACAAGCACGCAGGCGACAAGAGAATTCCTGATGTTGTTAAGGACATGGAGAAAGATCTTGGCGCAGGTAACAAGAAGCCTGAGATTCTTGAGAAGCTTGCTCAGTATGAGCTTACACTTCTTGACTGGGTTGAGGAGCACAGAGGCTACAAGAAGTATGTAGCTATCGCTGGAAAGTGCTGGCCTGCATTCCAGACACAGTTTGGTTTCGTTCCTTGCTATGTAAACTCAAGACTTACAGGACGCGGAATTCCTGTATCATGTGAGGTAGATATCTACGGAGCAATCAGTGAGTTCATCGGAACTTGCGTAAGTAACGATTCAGTTACTCTTCTTGATATCAACAACTCAGTTCCTGAGGATATGTACAACGATAGCATCAAGGGCAAGTTCGATTACAAGCACACAGATACATTCATGGGCTTCCACTGCGGAAATACATGCACAAGCAAGCTTTCAAGCTGCGAGATGAAGTTCCAGAGAATTATGGCTAGAAACCTTCCTGAAGAAGTTACACAGGGAACTCTTGAGGGAGATATCGCACCCGGAAATATCACATTCTTCAGACTTCAGAGCACATCAGACAATCACCTTCGTACATATGTTGCAGAGGGAGAGGTTCTTCCTGTTGCGACTAAGTCATTCGGTGGTATCGGTGTATTCGCTATTCCTGAGATGGGCAGATTCTACAGACACGTACTTATCGAGGGTAACTTCCCTCACCACGGCGCTGTAGCATTCGGTCACTTCGGAAAGGCTCTCTATGAGGTATTTAAGTACATCGGAGCAGAGACAATCGGCTACAACCAGCCTGCATCTCTTCCTTACCCTACAGAGAATCCTTTCGCTTAATCTATAGAGATTGAATAAGGATCGCGCGTAAGCGTGTGTAAATAAGAAGCCTTAGCTCTTTTATCGGAGCTAAGGCTTCTTAATTTGTATGGAAAATACTGTTATGATATTATCCCTTGAAGAGAACGTTGTTTACAACGCTTTCAAGGTATTCCTGTCTTCCTGAGATAGGAAGCTTAGGAGCTTTCATGTTAAGAGCATAGTCTGAAAGTTCTTTAAGATCTACGCTGTTATCACGGATCTTTTTACCGATTCCTGATTCGAAACTCTGATAACGCTCTTTGATAAAGTCATCGATGCGACCGTCCTCAATGAGTTCCGCTGCTTTAATAAGTCCAAGTGCAAATGTATCCATTCCGAGTATGAATGCATAGAACATATCCTCAAATGTATAGCTGGGACGTCTGTTCTTGGAGTCAAAGTTGAATCCACCTGTGAGTCCGCCGGCTTTAAGCACTTCGTACATAGCCATTGTTGTGTCATATACATTGCAAGGGAATTCGTCTGTATCCCATCCAAGGAGCGGATCGCCCTGGTTGGCATCAACTGAACCAAGCATACCGTTTATTGCACTGATTCTGAGCTCGTGCTGGAATGTATGCTGAGCAAGTGTTGCATGGTTTGCCTCGATATTCATCTTGAAGTCTTTATCAAGACCGTACTGACGAAGGAATCCGATTGCTGTAGCAGCGTCGAAATCATACTGATGCTTCATGGGCTCCTTCGGCTTGGGCTCGATATAGAAATCACCCTTAAATCCGATGCTTCTGCCGTAATCAACAGCCATATGCATAAGTTTTGCAATGTTTTCCTGCTCGAATTTAACGTCTGTATTAAGAAGTGTTTCGTAACCTTCACGTCCACCCCAGAATACATAGCCTCTTCCACCGAGCTTTACTGTGATGTCGAGAGCTTTTTTAACCTGAGCTGCTGCAAAGCAGAATACGTCAGCTGAGTTTGTGCTTCCTGCGCCGCACATGAAACGGGGATTACTGAACATATTGGCTGTTCCCCACAAGCACTTGATGTCTGTGCCCTTCATTTTTTCAAGGATATAATCTGAAATCTCATCAAGACGTCTGTTTGTCTCGTTGATGTCATCTGCTTCAGGAACAAGGTCGACATCATGGAAACAGAAGTACTTGATACCAAGCTTCTTCATGAATTCAAAACCTGCATCAACCTTAGCTTTTGCGTGCTCCATTGTTCCTTCTTCGGAAGAACCGAAAGACTTGTCGGCAGTTCCTCTACCAAACATGTCAACGCCGTTAGCTCCAAGGTTGTGCCACCAAGCCATGGCAAATGGAAGATGTTCCTCCATTGTCTTGCCCATAATTACTCTTTTGGGATCGTAGTATTTAAATGCAAATTTGTTTTTGCTGTCTTTTCCCTCGAATTTGATTTCGGGAATTCCCTTAAATATTTCGCCCATTTCCTAACCTCCTATAATCATTATTTGAGTTGCTATATGTGTTAGCATACACTAACAATCGTAAATGGTCTAGTTCAAATAATGCTTTTTTACTATCAAAAAATGTTAGAGGAGGGTAACGGATTTACAATAGCTTTACAAGCTCACAGTTTCCCATGAGGTTGTCCCAGAAATCAGCAACGGGAGTATTTTTGATATGTGAGATGATACTGCATCCCAAAGCGCCGTGACAGACTATAAGTACGGACTTGCCTTCTTCATGAAGCGGATAGGCTATCTCGTTTAGAAAAGAGAGTGTTCTTTCCGAAAGGTGCTCAAAACTTTCAGATCCTCCGACAGAAGTATAACTTTCGGGATCTGTAAAAAGTTTACTTATAGGATTTTCCGGATTGTTAAAATAGCCAACAGATCCTTCAAATTCCCCAAAAGACATTTCTTTTAACCGATCGTCTGTAACAATTTGGGTGCCTGTTCCCTCAAGAAAAATCTCGGCTGTCTTTTTTGCTCTGATAAGTGGGGAGCAATAGCAGATGTCAAACTTTATTTCCTTATATTTATCGTGGGATTCGCGTGCTGCGCGGATTCCCTCGGCGTTAAGCGGAATATCGACACTTCCCTGAAGTTTCTCGATTTTGTTCCATTCTGTCTTGCCGTGCCTCATTATGTATAGCATCTATCGTACCTCACGTGATTTTGATAAACCTTATTATATCACAATAAAAGACAATAAAAAGTTAACAAATATGATTTGACATTTGCGTGAAATACGGTATAATTCAATTATGATGTAACACAAAAGTTAACAGTTATATATGAACGCATATAGGAAAGGATGTTTAGTATGAAAAAGAGAATGGTAAGTTTTATTGGGGTTATGACAGCAGTTGTATTGGCTACAGGATGTGGCGGAGCTACAGGCGGAGATTTCGAAGCAGATGAGACTGTAGAGGAAGAGGTTAGCATGGAGCAGGGCGGCCTTACAGAAGACAACAGCATCGTAGACACTGATGTTTCAGCTGATGCAGAAGCTGAAGAGCCCGCAGCTGAGTAATAAGATTTGCGAAAGTGTGCACATATTATGTGTATAATATAGAAAAGGCTGTAGCACATGTGTTACAGCCTTTTGTTACGCCCGGCCCCGGAGACATCCGTTGGAGGTGTTTGTTTTCACCGTGAGGCAATAAGGCGGATTTTCTTGTTGTTGCGCATGTTGATATTCAAGGCATAAAAAGACTTAAGTTTTCATTCTTCGCTCCAAAACTCGCCCATAAATGGGCTCAAACAGTTGGAGCGAGAACAGAATGAAAACTTAAGTCTTTTTATGCTCTTGAATATGGCAACATACTTAAATACTGCGAAAATCCGCCTTATTGCCTCACGGTGAAAATTCTGCATTTCTAAACGGGTGGCTTTGGGGCAGGGCTGTCTACAAAAAATCAAACATTGTGATACAATATGATGTATTTGATGGTCGTACTATTTTTGATTTACAACTTGTTTGGATTATGTGATAATACCCTTGTAAAACTTTGTGAAAAATTAAAAATAAATATTCACAAAGATGATTGACACACTTGCATATAGCATATTTGCTGTGTGAAAAAACGTGTAACAATATAGTGTTGGAGGTTATAGTGAGTAGAATCGGGGATTGCAGAAGAAAGATTGAAAAAATCAGAGAAGATATCAGAGCAATGAGGGAGAAACAGACAGTTATCGATGGCTATATCAGACAGATTGAGACCCAGAAAGATACACTTGATGGAATAGATTTAAGCAGAGCAGGCGAGTGGATTGGCGTTAACGAGCAGAACGCAGTTAAGGCTAAGAACGTCTGCGTTTTTAGAATGGACGGAGCAAAGGGCGAGTGTACGCGGCTTAGAAGTGCCATAGATAAGATGATAAGAGAAGCTGAGTCTCAGATTTCAGAGCTTGAAGCTGAGATAGAAAGAATTGAAGAAGAGGAACGGCGTGCACGTGAGCGCGAGCGAGAGCGTGAACGTGAACAGTCTTAAAATTAAGGATAACGGGGATGGTAAACAATGAGTGGTAAAGGTGAAAAGATACAGTTGGGGAAAAAGGCGGTAGATGCGCTTATTTCAGAGGTTAAAAATTCTGCAAACGTTCTTGAGATTAAAGATTCTGCATTGGCAAAAGCCGGACTTATCGGCGAAGATGCCTCACTCCACATGATCAAATACATAGCTGAAAGGCAGAAAGATCTGACAGCAACATATAAGGATGTTGTAAGTATCGATACTGCAACACTTTTAGATAAAAGTACCGGCAAGATAGTTGAAACAGATATTGATATTGCCGCAAAAATAGATAGGGAAGAGGGTTAATACTTATGGAAAATAAATGGATAAACATGGCGGAATTCAATGCTTACATAAGTGACCTTTTTTCTGCTATTGATGAATATGAAGAAAAAGCTGCAGCTCATAAGAAAGCGCAGGACAGCTTTACAGGTGAAGCAAACTGGGAAGGAAAGAGTGCTGATAAGGCAAAACTCCTTGTAGGAACAGTTGAGCAGGCAAAGCTTGATGAAATACTAAGGATTGAAAGGGATTTTAGAGCGCTTCTTACGGATTATGTAAAAGGCTTTAAAGCTGCTGTTGATGAAGCTGATGATGCCAAGATAAGCACGATCGTTCTTGAAGGACTTAACATAGAACTTCACGGCTGTGCTTCTACTTATAAAACATGGGCAACCGGCATGGAGTGTTTAAAGGATAATATTCACAGCAGGTTTGGAAGTAAGTACGGAAACTGTGATGAATATGACTTCTTTATGGCATCAAATGCTTACGGTAATCTTTGTGGAAATGCATCAAAAGACGGAATGATCCTTGACCTTATTAACAGGTTCACCAACTTCGATAATCAGCAGTCTGCAAAGATTTCAGCGATTAGTTTTCCTTATAAAATAGGTAAATTAAAACAGGAGATCGAAGAGCTTAGAAGTTGCAAGGGTATGCTTGTAAATGGTGACGGAAACATTGAGATGGGCGTTATCGAAAGGCTTGGTGATTTCCTTGAGGACAGCGTAAACAGAGCACAGGGTTCAGGAAGTTTTGTAGATAAACTCGGTAAGAACGTGCTCAGTACGATTCTTAAATATGACCCTGTAAACATGTGCAGCGGAAATTACATAAATGAGCATGTTGACATTGAACTTGGAGGTAAATATCCTCTTTCGTTTGGAAGATTCTATAATGCAATGGATAAAAAGGGCGGACGTCTCGGAAAAGGCTGGAAGCATACCTTTGAAAAGCGCATTGTGGAAGAAGACGGAAAAATAACTATAGAAAAGTCTGACGGAAGTAAAGGCGAGTATAAAAAGATTGATGATGTATATGACAAAGACCTTTATTTCGAAACTCAGGGTGAACCGGGACTTCTTGAAAAACTCACAGGCGGCTATGTTATCACTCAGGATGACGGCGCATATGAGCGATTTGACGACAGGGGATATCTTGTAGCGCTTGGAGATGCTGACGG
>NZ_FPCD01000017.1 GCF_900116865.1 Butyrivibrio sp. M55 | reverse complement strand
CTCATCGCCTTCTTCAACTGCATCTTTGATACAGTGATTGATATGTCCTTCAAGAACAACCTGACCTGCCTTGTTTAGTGCAGACTTTGCCGCACTGATCTGCGATAGTATATCTTCACAGGGAACATCCTCATCGATCATACGGTCTATCGCCTTGATCTGCCCCATGATTTTTGCCAGCCTTCGATGCAGATTGTCGGAATCCATACACTTTTTCATGAAATCGCCTCCATACCGTTAGGGGTATAAGTATTGTAGCTGATTTACCCCTGTTTTGTCAATGATTATCATGATTAATGAGACTCTACTTAGAACTCCTTCAGCGTAAAACTCACCTCCCACAAGCTCCCATAGCTTGTATCACTGACCAGCTTCACCTGATACCCATCAATGTACATCTGCGTGTCCACGATATTCATGGTCTCCATGTCCAGATATCCCACCGTAATGCTTGCCAGCTTCTTGTAAGCCGAAAACTTATTCAGCCACCGCTTCGACACCCGGAAAGTCACGCCGATCTGAACCACACCTTCACGGACAACATCCCTCTGTGTGGTTCCTGCTTCCGTCACACCGCCGCTGTCTGCCTCCACATCCGATAAACCCACAGAATAAGAGGCAGGCATTGGGATATTCTCATTATTAAAAACAAGATACTGCAAATGAGCCATCTTACCTGCCTCCACTTCTTAAATTCATTCTCTGCTGAGCATTGACGATCACCTCATCAAGCATCGTTCCTCCCAGATAAACAGGAATCACGATATCTCCCGTCTGCCCGGAAACCATTCCGCTCACCGCATCCTTGATAGCCCCCATAAGCGAAGACAGATCTGAAGAACTTACAGAACTTCCCCCTGCCATAGCCATCTCAGGAGCTGCCACCTTCGGATTGATGATCATATCCGCAGCCACGCCATCTACTGCATCAGCCACTAGCTTCTTACTCTTATCAATGCCGTTAGCCAAGCCCTTCATAAAGTCCGGCATCCAGCTCTCATAATCCGTAAGAGGACCTTCATCCGGCACCGAGAAGTGAAGAAAACTCTTAATCTTCTCAGCAACAGACGAAACCGCATCGCCAACAGCTCCGATGCAGGACTTGATACCGTTTACGATACCCATGATCAGATCCTTGCCCCAGTTGAAAGCCTGAGATGCAAGCCCTGTGATGTGGTTCTTTACATTGGAAAAGCCATTCTTAACGGCGTTGAACACATTACTCATGGCGTTCTTCACCGCAGAAGTCACGTTATTCCAAACCGTAGTCACCGCCGACTTGATCGCATTGCCGACAGAAACCACCTTATTCTTGATATTGTTCCAAGCCGTGGTCACGGTATTCTTGATCGCATTGACCGCCGTAGTGATTGCCGTCTTAATGGCATTCCAGATATTCGTGAAAAAGCTGGAAATCGCATTCCAAATTGTTATCGCTGTGGTCTGGATAGCCGTCCAGGCTGTAGTCAGGAAGGTGCTGATCGCCGTAACCACTGTAGTCACCACAGTCTTAATGGCATTCCAGATCGTTGTAAATACCGTCTGTATCGCTGTAAGAACTGTTGTGATGATGGTCTTATAAATATTGAAATAAGTCGTGATGATCAGCTTTATCGCATCAACCACCGTCTGGAAGATGTTCTTGATTCCTTCCCATAATGAAGAGAAGAGATTTTTAATTCCATTCCAGACTGTTTCAGCCGTTGTCTTGATAAACTCCCAGGCAGCGACAAAGAATTCCTTCAATGCTTCCCACACCGCAATGGCGATCTCCTTGATCCCTTCCCAAAGGTCGATCCAGAACTGCCTGAATTCCTCACAGTTATTCCAAAGATATATAAAGGCAGCCACCAAAGCCACGATGGCCGCTATGATAAGCACATATGGATTAGCCGCACACACGGCATTAAATGCTGCAATGACACCCTTTGCCGCATTGATCACGCCTGCCAGCTTAGGAATGATCGTCATGATCGTTCCGATTGCCGACATAACCTTACCCACGATGATCAACACCGGACCGATAGCCGCCGCCACAAGAGCGATGGTCACGATAAACTTTCTCGTGCCCTCATCCATGGAATTCAGCTTGTCAACAAAGCCCTGGATCCAGCTCACGATCTGCCGTATAGCAGGCATCAAAAGCTCTCCGAAAGAAATCGCCAATTCTTCCAGCTGCGACTTAAGAATGGTCAGCTGTCCTGCAAGATTATCCTGCATGGTATCAGCCATACCTGCCGCAGTGCCGTCACAGTTTGCAATGGCTCCGGATAATTTATTGATATCCGCTTCCCCTGCATTCATAAGTGCCAGAAAACCTGACATCGCATTCTTACCAACCAAAGATTCAGCCGCTGCAGCCTTCTCAGATTCGGACAAGCCCGAAAAAGCCATTCTGCAGTCAGCCAGAATGTCCGACAGATCCCTCATGGAACCGTCGGCATTGGTTGTTGCAATGGATACCTCCCCGATGCTCTCTCCGCAGATCTTTACATCCCCGGACAGATTGGTCATGATGGTTCTTAAGGCTGTACCTGCCTGCGTACTCTTGATACCGGCATTTGCCATAAGACCGATTGCCTCAGCCGTATCCTCCACGGAAAATCCCAAGGATCCTGCGATAGGAGCACAATACTTAAAGGTCTCACCCATCATGCTGACATTGGTATTCGCATTGCTCGAAGCAGCTGCAAGTACATCTGCAAAATGCCCCGACTCCGAAGCCGACAGGCCAAATGCCGTCAAAGCATCCGTCACGATATCGGATGTAGTCGCAAGGTCTTCTCCCGAAGCTGCCGCAAGGTTCATAACACCCTCGATGCCGCCCAGCATATCCTCGGTCTTCCAGCCTGCCATCGCCATATAATTCATGGCTTCAGCCGCCTCGGAAGCAGAGAACTTTGTCTTACTTCCCATCTCACGGGCTTTCGCTTTCAGCTTATCGAATTCTTCCCCTGTCGCACCGGAAACCGCTGCCACCTTACTCATGGCAGAGTCAAAATCAGCGGCAGTTTTCACCGCCGCTGTACCAAGAGCCGTAACGCCTGCTGTCACCGGCAGGAACTTCTGTCCCACCGCACTGACATTATCGCCCATCGTTTTCAGTTTTTCGCCATCTGCCGCTATCTTCTGAAGAGCCGTAGCCGACTGGTTAGCCTGCTGTTCCAGTCTTTCCAGTTCCTTCTCGGTCTCAATGATCTCCCTTTGAAGTGCATCGTACTGGCTCTGCGAAATATCTCCGTTAGCCAGAGCCGTATTCGCCTGCTCAGCTGCGGTCTTTAAGGTTTCCAGCTTCTCCTTTGTTTCCTGAACCGCATCCTTCAGAAGCTTCTGCTTCTGCGCAAGCAGTTCCGTATTTCCCGGATCCAGCTTAAGAAGCTTCTCCACATCCTTAAGCTGCTGCTGTGTATTCCTGATCTCAGTATTGACACCCTTTAGGGCTGTTTGGAGTTTGGTGGTATCGCCGCCGATTTCAATAGTGATACCTTTTATTCTACTGGCCGCCATACCGCGCCTCCTTTCCCGAAATTAAAAGACATCAAAGTCCTTTTGCGTAGCCAAAGTTGAATAAGCATCCTTGGCTTCATCATTCTGATTTTCGATGAACATATCATTCACCATTCCTATGGAAAGCAGATCAAGATCCCGGATAGAGATCCCAAGCTGCACACACCTTAACAGGAACAGCGGCGTGTTCATCTCCCTGTCAGTTGGGCGAAGTTTTTTTTAGCGTCAGACTCACTTTTTACATTCAAGCCCCAAAGCTCAATGATCTTCGGAAGTACCTGATAGATACTGAAGGTATTGAACTCATCCAGCCACTCTTCCGGCGTATCCGGAATGTTCGGATCTGCATGCTTCGCCATAATGTAAGCGATATTTTCAAACATCTCCAAAGAGAACATATCCAGATTGCTGACTTCCTCTGAATTATCGCCGATCGCCTTCTCCAAGGTTGCCAGATCCTTATAGATATCTCTCTGGAACTTCATTCTGTATATTCTCGGAATTGCTGCCGATGCTCTGAAAGGCACCTGCTTTCCGTCGATTTCAATCTTCTGAACCATACTCATGGCAAAAATCTCCTTCCGTAAATATCACAGCAGGCCTCAGGGATTTCTCCCCAAGCCCCACCGGACATAGTATTATTCCTTGGTCACAGTAACCGTATAGGTCTTATTGGAACCGCCGTTGCTTACGGTCACAACCACTGCATTCGTTCCATCTTCCCAGGTCACGCTGGAACCATCGGTAACGGAATCACCGTTCACCGTGATCACCACACCCGCATCCGGATCTGTAGCCGTTGCAGAAACCGTATTTGTTGCATTCGATGTAGTCACTGCATAGCTTGTGGTAGCAGAATCAAAAGCAGGAGTAAGAGTAAGTGCCCCGATGCTGAGAGCCGAAAGCGTAACATCTGCTCCCGAAACATCAGCAGGCATATACACTGCGTTATACCAGTTGTTATAGGTAGTAGAATCTGTGGTATCCCCTGTCTTTGCTTTAACTACACCGCTTGCAAGAGGTGTAGCCTTAATAGTCAAAGTCTCAGTCTGTACCTGTCTGCTCTCTTCATTGGTCTGACCTTCAATACCGGGTCTCGAAGCCGAACAGTTGTAAAGCACATGTCGGATGTGACGCACATCTCCGTCAAACTCAAACAAGAGCGCAAAGGAATTCAGCTCCGTATTGGCATTCTCCACCAGCACGTTATTGTCATCCAGAGTCTCGTTTAAGGCATCCACACGAAAAGACTCCGGAATGATTGCAAGTTCCAGATCCCCGTCATAGCCCATATTGTTATTGATGACGTAATAAGCCACGCCATCCGCATAGAAATTCTCCGGCTCACCATTGGCATCCAGAGAAATCGAAACCGCACCGGGCAATGCCACCGGCGTTCCATAGCTCACCGTTCCATCTGCAGCTATGGAAAGCATTGCATAATGCGCATTCTTAAGATTGAACTTAACCTTATTCTTCGACATCGTTCATTCCCTCCATTTTTTTTAATCAATCTTGCCTCGGCAAGATTGGGCGGGATGCGCGTCAGCACTGCTGACAATTCATCTGCGCATCCCTGCCATCCGCCGGAGGCAGTTTTGAGATCGTCAGATCTCAAAAATATAAAGGACTTCATAGAGCTTTTCGCTCTCAATCCATACCTCAGTTTTGTTGTAAAAAATCCCGTGCTCATCCAGCACCGCCTCTACCTGTTCTTCCACATCAGGTTCCTTCTTATCGGTGTACAACTCGATCCTCACTTCATTGATCTTGTAATACGCCTTCCCGTCCGCAGCGAAATTGTCGCTTCCCGGAAGCAGATAACAGATAAAGGGCGGGTTCGGTGCTTCGCCCTCAGCGAAATGGTCATAAGCAAATACGATCTCCATCTCACTGATGATCGCTGATAATTCTTCTAACCTCATTTCAAAGCCGCCTCCACTTCTCTTTCCAGCAACTCAGCCGCTGCCGCCTCTGCAGGCGCGATATGTGGAAAAGCACGAACCCGGCCACCGCCTCTTTTGGCGTGACCGAATTCCAGTAAATGTGCGATCTGGTATCTGTTCTTAGAATGAACCGTCACCTCTAAGGTATTGGCATTTTCCTTTGTCTTTTTGACCGCCCAGCTTTTCTTATATCTGCCTGTATCCACCGGTGCCCCTGCCTGCACATCCTTCTTTGCGGTATCTCCGGCCTTCTTCACAGCAGCCTTCATCTCATCTGTTGCCAGGTCCGCATATTCCAGCAGACCCTCCATAATGACATTGGCCATCTGGTCGATTCTGCAATGCTCTGTCGCCATACTTACCGCCTCACTTTCTTGCAGGCAAACTTAAGACACCTCTTCTTAAAATTCATATGATCTACCGAAACAATGTTGTAGATCTCCTCATGAAAGATGATCCTGTATTCCAGAGAATTGATCTGTGCCGCCTGCTCACAGTAACGAACCGTAACCGTCATATCCGCATCCTCAACCGTGGTTCCTGCCACTGCCTTCTCCTTGGATCCGGCAGAGCCTTCCCCTCCGATCGTCGCAAAACACGAATAATAATCCTGCCAGTCATTGGTATGATTACCGATCGCATCTGTCACCGCCGTATTCTTCTGAAATGTCACCTTTTCATTCAGCAAAGCCGTAACCATCAGAACATCGCCTCCCTACTCCCAAAGAGCAACGCCCTTAAGGTCAGCATCAACGCATGATGGTCAGCTTCCTCTCTGTGTTCAAACAGATAAGCCACCGTAAACATAACCGCCAGCTTTCCGTTCTCCACCTCATAGAGTGAACTTGTCTCATCCACCCTCAAAATATCCTTGCAGGTCTTTTCAGCGGAAGCGATCATCTGCTCTAACAGCGTGTCATCATCCGTGAAATCAACCCTCAGATAATTTTTCATTTCTCCTACCGTTACAGCCATCTGCTCACCTCCTAAAACTATGGCGGTAGATTTCTCCACCGCCTACAATTCTTATTCCGGCTCCACGATCACAAGCTTATAAACTGTTTCTGCATAGCCATCAGCCCACAAAGTGAAGTTGTCCACGGACTTCTGCGTATTATCACCTGCAAGTACCAGATCAGCCGCAACCCATCGAACAAAATACCCTGCCGACAGATCACAGGCTGTAGCCTCAGATACATCAGCGGAAGATAAGGCTGTTCCGTTATAATACAGATCCGTTATAGGTGAAATACCAACACCAAGACCGATTCCAAGCCACTTATGAACTCCCCATCCATTGCCGCCATCAAAATCCTTAAGATTCTTGACCTTATCGGATAAAGTAATCGTGATGATATGATCCTCATTGTCCACGGATACACTGGAAATCTTTCCTGTGTTGTAAGTACGGTCTGCATGTCCGGAAACACTGTCCGTCACAGCTGCATACTGCATCGTGAAAGCATCGGCCACCATAAGACCTGCATTCTTAAGTTTTGTGATCAGGGCGTTCAGGCTGGTTCTGACCTTTGCCACTGTATCGCTGGTCACATCGGCTGTACTCATATTCGGCATCAGTCCATTGTCATACACAATCTTTCCTCCGATATGAGTGACTTCACCGCCCTGCTCTGTATAATTCTTTGCGTTATACTCGCTCATTTCGCACCTCCTTAAATTAAGGGAGTCACAAAAAGTGACCCCCTCTAACTCTTATCCTTACGCCTTCATCTTAAGAAGCTTGATGCCTTCAGGAAGGATCACCTTGCCGTCAACTCTCTCAGTAGCGACAAATCCGACCTGACCGTTGGTGCTGTAGAGCTCATTGAGTCTCTGTACCGTTCTTCCGGAACGATCAGCAATCCAATAATTCTTGAAGTCACCAAACGCCACAGTATATGCGCCTGCAGCTGCCTGAGGAACATAAGGGCTCGTATAAAGATCGTAGCCCAGAAGCTTGTCAGGCTCACCTGCCTGAAGAGAAGGCTGCCAGAGATAAACCCCGTTGCCGTCCTTAAGCTTACGAATAGCCGCAATAGTCGCATCATTCATAAGGAACTTCGCATTTCTGCGATAAGGACTCTTCAACGCATACACAAGGCTGATAAGCTCATCTGCAGCGATTGAAGTCTGATTTGCCGCAGTCACACCAAGCTGTCCACCATTTGCGGTAAAGATACCGGTAGGCTGATTTGTTCCGTTACCTACGCAGAATGCCTCTTCCTCTGCAATACCAAAGGCTCTTGCAAACTCTCCTGCAATATAACCTTCGAGATCAAACGCAGAATCCTGTAAAAGCTCGATGGAAACCTTCACAAGGTCAGTAAGCTTAAATGCGTCGATGGTCTTCTGATCGAAAGTAGGATCACTCTCGGTGTAAGCCCCATTCTCTGCAGTCCACTGAGCAGCCGAATGAGTAGCCGCAACAGGGATCTTTCTCTCAGCACTGGTAGTGATAACCTTTGCAAGGCTTCTCACCACATTGGCCTCATCAAGACCGGTCACGATCTGACGCTCAAACTCTTCCGGAACAAGATATCCGCCGTCTGCCTGGACGCCCTCGGAAAGCACGTTGTGAACAAGTCTCTTGCCACGAAGATGTGCCCCGAAGTCTTCCTTATAGGCATTGGATGCACGACCGGTCTTTTCCTCAACCTTCTGGGAAGGTCTTCCGGTCAAAGGCTGGTTCATAGCCTTATTAAGCTCCTGCTCCCTTGCATCCGCTCTCTGCTGTCTGTCGATGGCAGCGGTAAGATCCTCGATCTCCTGCTCCATACGACCGTAAGTGGCACTGTCCTCTGCAGACAAAATGCCGTTTTCGTTCTCATGGGTATCCACGAAGTTCTTCGCAGTCTCCCAAACCTTTGCTCTCTTCTGAATCAATTCATTGATAGTCATAATTCAACCCTCCATTAAATGAATTTCCTGATAAAATTCAAGCGCTCCCTGACTTCATCAGCGGAACGCCCATTACCAACACTGTCTTCAGTTACATCTGTTGCACCGGTGCAACTCTCATCCGTCTTCTGGATCCTGCACTTTGCAGCAATCCTTTCCATAAGGGAATTGGTCACCGCCGCCTTGGAATACATAGCCGAAACCTCCGGAGCCTCGATTTCCTCTGCTTCAGTCTCTTCCCTTTCAAGGATCCCGTCCGCAAAGCCAAGCTCCACCGCCTTATGCGCATTCATCCAGGTCTCGGCATCCATCATGCTTGAAAGCTTTGCCCGATTAAGACCGGTCTTGATCTCATAGGCGTTCATAATGCTTTCTTTTACTTCTGCCAGCATATGGATCGCTTTCTGCATCTCAGCCTTGTCGCCAAAGGCGATCGTCGCCGGATTATGGATCATCAGCATACTGACCGGACTCATAAGCACCTTCGTACCTGCCATTGCGATCACGCTTGCAGCACTGGCCGCAATGCCATCGATCTTGACAGTCACATCGCCCTTGTAATCCATAAGCATGTTGTAGATCTGCGCAGCCGCCACGCAGTCACCGCCAGGACTGTTGATCCAGACCGTAATATTTCCGCTGCCGCTTTCCAGCTCCTGTTTAAAAAGAGCCGGTGTGACATCGTCGTCAAACCAGCTTTCTTCCGCTATCGTGCCATTAAGGAAAAGCACCCTCTCTGTCACTTCTTCATTTGTTGCCTGGTCTCTGATCCTTCGATCACGCCAGTTCCAAAACTTCTTCATCGTTTACGCTCCCTTCTGTCCGAATCCGGACTTCTGCTTTTCTGCTTATCGGGATCATCGCCTGACTGCTGTTCCTCCACCTGTGTCTCTGCGTAAGCTCCCGACATAGAGAGCGGAAGCATATTTCCGTTCACAAGATAAAGGTCACCGCCATCTTCCTCAGAGATCCTGTCCATATTTTCCAGCTCACGGATATCATTGGCTGACATCCAGCCGTTCTGACGTGCCGTTGCATAGCCATTCATACGGCTTTCGTAGTCGCCTCTAAGCAATCCGTCCACGTTGAACTTAAAGAAGAACTTCTTCTTTTCATCCGCAGTAAGCAAAGCCCTCACCATAGCCTGTTCCCATCTGCAGACCCACGGGTCCAGTGTGTATTTAACAAACTCCAACGACTGCTGCTCTATATTGGAAAAGCTCGATTTATCCAGATCACCCACCATATGCGGCGGGATACGGAAGATCCTTGCGATCTCATCGATCTGAAACTTCCTTGTCTCCAAAAACTGAGCCTGCTCCGGACTGATGGAGATCGGCGTGTACTTCATGCCTTCCTCCAAAACAGCCACCTTATTGGCATTGCCGGAACCTCCGAAGGTCGCCTGCCAGCTCTCCCTCACTTTGGAAGGATCCTTTATGGTACCCGGATGCTCCAGCACACCCGAAGGCGCCGCTCCGTTTGCAAAGAACTTGGCTCCATACTCTTCGCAGGCAATCGCCATACCTATCGCATTCTTCGCCATAGCGATAGGCGAATAGCCTACAAGTCCGTCAAATCCAAGCCCCGGAATGTGAAGCACATCATAAGGCTGAAGTCTTACGGTACTTCCCTTCATGGTCTTGGCATCATCGGAAGTCAGCGTGTATTCGTAGTAAAGCTTTCCCTTATCATCCCTGTCCACCTTCATTCGGTCAGGCATCAAAGGGTATAAAGCCACCACTTCACCTTTTCCATTTCGGATGATCTGACTGTAGGCATTGCCCCACAAGAGCAGATGCGTCATCAATGTCTCCCTGAACACAAAGGAAGTCATCTCCGGATTCGGCTCATCATGGAGCAAAAAATAAAGCGGATGATCCACCGCTTTTTCCTTACCGCCATCATCGGTATATCTGTAAAATTGTAGCGGCAGGCCTGCAATCGCCTCCGACAGGATCCTCACGCAGCTGTACACCGCCGTCATCTGCATCGCAGATCTCTCGGTCACGTATTTGCCGCTTGTGCTGCTTCCCAAATAGAAAGCAAACGAACTGCCTGCCGTTCTGTCCACAGGTTTATCCCTGCTCCTAAATATTCCGCTCAGTATTCCCATACTCCCACGCTCCTATTCCCTGGTTGATTCCCTCGGAGATCACCAATAATCCGATTAAACATATGATCAGCATTCAAAACCCTCCATCAGAAAACGATGAGGCCTCGCTCATCATAAACACTTCCCTGCTTCTCGCCTTCGTGACGGATGCACCGGTCTAAAGCCATGATCGCCGCTACAATTCCGTCTATCTTTTCCTTGGACTTCGCCTTCGTCACTTTAATGTTGCCAGCCGGATCCGTATCAATGACCACATTTCCAGCCATCCATCTGAGAACCGGATTTCCTCCGTGTATCATCTTGCCTTCCATAAGGATCTTGTAAAACTCCTTGGAAGGCGGGCTCATATCCTTAAAGCCCTGACCGAAAGGAACCACCGTAAAGCCCATTCCTTCCAGATCCTGCACCATCTGCACAGCACCCCAGCGGTCAAATGCGATTTCCAAAATGTGATACTTCTTTCCAAGCTCTTCGATGAAATGCTCGATGAAGTCATAATGGATCACATTCCCTTCCGTTGCCTGGATGAAACCTTGTCTCTCCCAGACATCATAAGGAACCGAAGCCGCCTTTACCCTCTGTGGTATCGTCTCTTCCGGTACCCAGAAATAAGGAAGTACGATATACTTCTCATCCTCATCCCGCGGTGGGAACATCAACACAAAAGCCGTGATGTCACCGGTACTGGATAAGTCCAGTCCTGCGTAACAGTCACGGCCTTCAAGGGCATCCATATCTATTTTTTCATTTCCACGCATATAGATCTGATCCGGGATCCATGCAACCGTGGATGAAACCCACATGTTGCAGCGTAACCATTTGAAGGTTATCTCATCAGCCGGATTCTGCTTTGCTTCCCTATATGCATCTCTCAGTCTCTCGACATCAACGGTATATCCAAGAGAAGGATTTACCTTATACCAGTTTGCTTCATCCTCCCAGTCCTCATCATCCTTAAGCCCATAGACCACCGGATAAAAAGTCGGGTCCGATCGCCTGCCTTCTAAGATATCCACTGCCTTCGTATGCAGCTCATATGCGATAGAATGTCTGTCCGTGCCTGCAGTCGTGATGATGAAATGCAAAGGATTCTGTCTTGCATCTGATGATCCCTTGGTCAAAACATCGTATAACTGCCTGTTCGGCTGCGTGTGAATTTCATCAAACACCAGGCCTGAGACTGAAAATCCATGCTTATTTCCGACCTCTGCAGAAAGCACCTGATAAAATCCTGCATTTCCGTAATTGACAATTCTCTTTGTCGCTGCCATCAGCTTTGACCTTTTCATCAATGCCGGTGACATCTCCACCATTTGTTTTGCCACATCGAAAACGATAGAAGCCTGCTGGCGATCCGCAGCTGCGCCGTACACTTCAGCAGAAGGCTCATTGTCCGCATACAAAAGATAAAGAGCGACGGCTGCTGCCAATTCGCTCTTCCCGACTTTTTTGCAAATTTCCACAAATGCTGTTCGAAACTGTCTGTTACCATCCGGTTTAACAATCCCAAAGATATCCCGGATCAGCTGTTCCTGCCATGGAAGCAACCAGAACCTCTTTCCTGCCCACTTTCCTTTGGTATGACACAGGTTCTCAATAAACTTCACTGCTCTGTCTGCCTTCGCCTTATCATAATGAGAATTCGGAAGCATAAACTTTGAAGGCTTATAGTTCCTTAGCTTTGGATAACCCTTTGGCCTTGTTTCCTTTGCCATCAGCTATCACACCTCCCGGACCCTCCACTGGAGGCTCCGTACGGACGCTCAGGTGCCCCAAGCAGCTCCTCCATCTCATCTTCTGACTCTTTTCCTTTTCCGGAACCGGCAATGATCCTGCTCCTTGAAGAAGGCGTAAGTCCAAACTCGGCAGCCGCCTGAAGCATCAGCTTCTGATTGGTATTTGCTATGCCAACCCAAGGTGTCTGCTGCTGATATCCTTTATCGGTCTCAAAGGTTGAACCTTCCTTGTCGATATGTTCCTGGGCTTCCTTCCATCTGGCATAGGACTGACAGTATGCAGCAAACGCCGCCATGTCCACTTGCGTGAGCACTCCCATCTGATTCATCAGCTTGGCCAGTCGCTCCCACTCTTTCTTTGCCTCCGGCAAAAGCCATTTCGGACAGGCGGGCATTCCCTTATCAGGCACCGGCTCCTTCGTATTCATTTTTCTCTTCCCCGGATTGCCTTCCAGCTCCTTAAGAGCAGTCGGCTTCGGTTTTCTTCCTGCCATCGGGATCCCTCCTTCCTTCAAAATTTTGTATTCCTGACCCCCCGTACTCCATTTCGCGATTTTGCACAGAAGAGGGGGCGTCGGTTTCCGTAGCTAAGGCTCCCAGAGATTTCACTCCCCCTACCCCGACCACGAAAAATCAGAACCTGTACTCCACATCACGATCCTCAGTCTTTGTCTTCACATCGTGATGATGCTTACATAGTGACTGCCAGTTCTCACGGTCCCAGAACAGCTTCATGTCTCCGCGATGTGGAACGATATGATCCACGACCGTAGCCGGCACAATCTTTCCTTCCTCATAACATCTCACGCATATCGGATGCAGCTGAAGATATTTCTTTCGCTCCCGTTGCCATGCACGACCGTACCCACGCTCGCAGGCGTACTCTCTGTCATGTGAATGTAATGGCTTATGCTCATCACAATACATCTGATTATATGGTACAAGCCTTGCACAGCCGGGATGCTTGCAGGGCACATCCGGTTTTCTCGGCATTACCCTCACCTCTTTCAATATAAAAGCCCGGCAAGGATCTCTCCCTCCGGGCTCGTATCATTTTCCACTTTCGTCAGTATAACAATATCATAAGAACAATGTGACATTCTATGACATCAACTGCCAACTTTATGGAATCCTGATATTTTTGATTGCTTCATCATGGATACGATATATGTGCCTTACAGAATATCCAAACTCTCCGGCTATATCCTCCCACCTGTCAAAGCATAGATACCTTCGCTCCAGAACAATCTGTCCTTCACGGTCTTTGACCTGGCTGATGTATCCCATGATTTCTTTTTTCACATCCAGTAGTTGATCGACCTCGGCATTTAATTCCGTTTCAAGATCAAGTATCTTCACAATGATATCTTCCAGCCTGTGGATGTTCTTATTCGGACTCTTTGGCATATCGGATATATTGCTTCCTGCTCTTGTAGCCAGATCATGAAGGGAAGCAATCTGATCAAGCTTACTGCTGATATGCTGGTCGATACGGTATGCTCTCATAAGATTCCTTTTAACTGCTAACTGTTTCTGGTTCATAATCTACCTCCGATAGAAAAGATTTGTTTTCCCTCGGATTGACTCTGATTTACCATGATTGTCTTATTTCTTCCTGTAGCTTTTGGATCAGGAATTCTCCGTCCACGGATGTCAATGTTGAATACCACGAAGAACGAAAGAACTTCTCTAATGTCAGTGCTTCACTGATGGCCTCTTTATTCCTTGGATTTTTCTTCACTCTCTTAAGTGCCATTCGGTAATCCTTAACAGCCTGCAGGATGATCGCATTGGCAAGCGCTTCGTGTGGATCCATTCCGTTACTTGCCATAGGCACTTACCTCTGCTTTTACGGCATCGATCAGTCTGGCCTGTGTATCTCCTTTATGAAGTAGTGCCTTCATAATTCTTTCATCAATGGAATCTGCCGTAATAATATGCTGCACCACGACCGTTCCGGATTCCTGTCCCTGTCTCCAAAGTCTTGCAACAGTCTGCTGATACAGCTCCAGGCTCCATATCATCCCGAACCATACCAAGGTATTTCCTCCACTCTGAAGATTTAACCCATGACCTGCAGAAGCCGGATGTATCAAACCAACTTCTAACCTTCCTGCATTCCAGTCCTCAATGCTTTGATCTGAATCCAGCTTTCCGTAAATAACGCCCAAAGCATCCAGCCTCTCAATGATCCTTGACAGATCATGCTTGTACCAGTAAGCCACAAGAATGCTTTTACCATTTGCAGCCTCGATGATATCCTCCAACGCATCCAGCTTCTTATCATGAATAAATTCAATGCCACCTGCATCAGAATAGACAGCACCATTTGCCATCTGTGTAAGCTTCCCTGAAAGAGTTGCAGCGTTTGCAGCTGTCACTTCGCCTCCCGGAAGATTGATCACCAAGTCACTGGCCATTGCCTCATACTTCTTGCGTTCATCTTCATCTAGATAGACCGGATATTCTGAATTGATCAGCTCCGGCATCTGCAGATGATCGGTACCTTTCATAGATATTGTGATGTCTGAGATTTTTTCATAGATCCTTTTATCTGCACCCTTTCGGAGCCTGTAGCTGTAAACAATCGGACCATTCACCTGATCCGGCACAAAAAACTCTGCTCTGTATTGACTGATAAACCGGCCAAGCCTTTTCCCTAGATCAAGAATTTTATACTCCGCAAACAGATCCATCAGGCCATTACTGGAAGGCGTTCCCGTCAAACCGACAATTCTTTTTACCTTAGGTCTTACCTGCATCAATGCTTTGAATCTCTTTGCCTGCCAGTTCTTAAAGGATGACAGCTCATCTATCACTACCATATCGAAATCAAAAGGTAATCCGCTCTTTTCAATCAGCCAGGGAACATTCTCCCTGTTGATAATATAAATATCAGCCTCTGTTTGAAGTGCCTTTACCCTTTCTGCTGCCGTTCCAACTGCTATGGAATAGCGAAGACCTCTCAGCTGATCCCATTTTTGAATCTCTCCGGACCAGGTATGCTTTGCCACTCGAAGCGGTGCAATGATCAGAACCTTTGTTACCTCAAAGCTGTCAAACATCAGCTCATTGAGAGCCGCCAATACGATACTGGTCTTGCCCATACCCATATCTAAAAGAATCGCTGCTATAGGATGTTCCTTTATAAAATTGATCGCATATCTCTGATAATCATGTGGATTGTATTTCATCTAAAATTCCTCCGATTTGCTCTACCCCATCAAGAATGTATGTGGGGAAACCTAATTTTTTCAATAATCTATGCCTTGAAGCTTGCAAGGCCCTTGGCTTTTCTCCAGGTGCCTTTACTTCCACCATTCCGAAATGCCTGCCCGGCAAGAAAACTAATCTGTCCGGCATCCCGTCAAATCCAGGGGACACCCATTTCGGACATATCCCACCACGGCGTTTAACCTCGGAAACAAGCTTCTGCTCTATTTCTCTTTCGCGCATGTTGACCTCCGCATTTTGCCAAAGGTGACGGTCGGTGATGGTCTATCCAAAAACTCCCTTTAGAACAGTTTTGAAAACACTCTATAGGGACTTTTCCGATATGAGTGTCACCGACTGTCACCACAGCTTAAATAAGGCTTTCTAAAAGACAGCAACCCTGAAAAGGTTTACGGTCTGACTGTCACCGACTGTCACTCCAGAAAATCCTGTCCCTGTTTTAACTTCAAACCGTATACGAATGATCCCGTCTTGACCTTCTTCTTGGGAAAGCCCGACTTCTCGATTGAACTGTAAAAATCTGTCGTGCTTCTGGTAAACTCACCATTCTGCATGCAGTATGCCCTGTATGCCTGATACAGTTCCCCAGACTTCTCCGAAGCTGCCTTATCAATGTCACAGCAATCTGCCAGGAAATGCCCCAGCCAGTCGTTATCCTCGCGGTATGCTTCAATCGCATCTACCACGACCTTTGGTAACGGTACCTTGAAATCCATGTCATACGCCTTTTTCGCACCTTCGATGATCCAGCTCATAATGAAGGAACCGGCATGATCAAAGAGATAATCCGCATAATTCTTAATGTCGTTATCACCAATAATCTTTGCATTGAAGGGGATCACAATCAGTCTTCTCCATATACCGTCATCATTGGCACCGACCTTCGGCAAATGATTCGTGTACAGCACCAGAGTGTGTGAAGGTACAAAATGAAACGGAGCCTTGTACTTCTTCTCTGCCTGAATCTCATCCGTAGAGCAAAGCTGTTTGACGGTAGCCGTGTTTAAGCGCATTCCTTCTTCCATCTCAGAAGATATGATGAGTCTGCGGCCTTTCAGTTCTGCCATCTCAGGTTTGATATTTCTCTTACAATTCATAGTCAACGCTTCCGCAGACAGCTTCCCGGCGTAATCTCCCAGGACCCGAAAGATCGTGTTCCAGAAAGTCGATTTACCATTGGCGCCGCCACCATAGGCAATGATCATATGCTCCTGATAGACCTTCCCGATTGCAGCCATTCCCACTACCAGTTGCACATACTTGATCAGCTCTTTGTCACCGCAGAAAAACAGTTCCAAGGCATCCAGCCACAACTGTCCGTCACCGGATCCCGGTGCACAGGTCGTAATCTTCGTGATCAGATCTTCAGGATTATGCGGCTGCTCACCGGTCAAACCTTTTCTAAGGTCATAGGTGGCATACGGTGTGTTAATAAGAAACTCATTCTTATCCAGATCATTCACGTCAATCCCGATCATCGGCTTAGATGCATTTCCGGTAGAAACGATGTATTTATAATCACGACGTTTAAGCACAAACTTCAGATAGGTTTCTGCAGAGATAAGCGCATATAATAGCGGCATCTGATCCGGCGCAACTTCCTTTGCCACTGCCTTTGATCCGCTTTTTACTATCGCTTCCGGTATCCCGGCATCAACAAGTGCTTTCTCTGCAACTTCTTTTTCCTGCTGGGCATCTGCAAGCTGAAGATCAAGGAATTCTTCGATTGCACCGATTGCAAGCTGCACATCCTCCACCCAACGTTCTCCGTCATATCTCAAATAATCCGTAGCTGCTGAAAACCTCAACTCACTTCCATATTCCTGAACCAGGACCTTAGCTTCTCCGATATCTGAATAGTCTTCCGGCTTAAGAGATGCGTCATTAAAATCTGCATTATACTGATCCGGCGGAACGTATCCATCAGATGATGAGATCTTCTTATTGAAGAATTTTTCTGCACTGTTCCAGATTGTTTTCAATTCTGCTTCCGGGAGCGGTGGATCACACTTCTGTGCGTGCTCCATAAAGACCACATGTGCCTTTTCCGTATCTCCATATCTCTTTAATATTCTGGAAGCAAACCTGCTCATGGTATTGTTACGGCTGCCCTGCACGATTACTCCGGATTCAGCAGTCTCTTCCTTCTCTTCTGACTCGTCCTCATACACCGGTTCAATTTCTTCATCGATTGTCATCCATCCTTCATGCCAGATCGGCTCTTCAACATCAGCCCCGAATATAAATCTTGCCGCATCCAGCGCATTTCCATCGAAGAATTCAAAACACTTCTTAATCCCTCTCTTAATCGCTGCGTACCAGCCTACATCCGTCGTCTCAGCAATCTGAAAATACACATGGAACTTTGGTCTTGCCGCTTTACCGTCTTTTACCTTCATATGGTTCCGACTGAATGCAATTACATAAGAAATATCCGGCAGCATCTCATCAAGCTTCTCAGGTGTGATCCATTCCTTCGGCTCCTCAGTGTGATCATTATCAATGTCCATCACCACCACATCAGACCTGGTGAAGTTCCCGATGCTTCGATAGTTCCCTTTGTACTCAGCACAAACATGGTCGAATCTGACTGCTTCCTTCATTTCCTCCGGTGTGGTCACCACCTTCCGGTTCGGATAGCTGCAGTTACTGGCTTTGCCTGTGCAAGCTGCTGTAAAAATGGTTATCTGCATACTTAAACCTCTTTTCTTAAAAAGTAAGGATATGAAATCCTCCTAACTTCCTAAGCGCCCTATACCTCCGTTTTTCCGGTCAGCAGCAAATTTTTATGTAAAAAAAAATAACGCCATGCAGAATCGCTTCCTTTTATATGCGATCCCAAACCGGCGTCATTCTAAAAATATTTTCAAAAAATCTTCACTTCGACCGGAAAAAACAATTCCAAACCCGCTTAGGAAGATAGAAAGGCACAAAGCCATTCGGAAAGTGAGGTGCTGCAGATGCAGAAAGAATCTACTGTAAACGGCCAGCCGGATGAAGCTATCGATGAAGATCTGATTGACACCCTGATTGCCATCAGCGTCGTAGCAAAGCGACTGGCAGCCAATCTAAGAAAACAGAATACAGAAAACGGAGGTAAAGAAAATGAGCAAGATGAGTGAACTCTCTGCCATGATCGACAGTCTGATCAAATGTGGAGAAAGCTTAGCTGAAACCGGCAGAGCCTTGAAGGAATTCTATTCAGAATCCACTGAAGAAACTCCGGTAAAGCCTGAAAAGAAAGCAAAGAAACAGGAATCCTCTCCTTCGGAAGCAACTGCCGAAAAGCAGTATTCCAAGGAAGAAGTCAGAGGCATCCTGGCAAAGAAAGCCAACGAAGCAGACGGCCGCTTCAAAGCAGATGTCAAGACGATTGTTCAAAAGTATGGCAACGGAGGCAGCCTTACTGATGTAGATCCGAAAGACTACGCGGCACTTGTCACCGAGGTGGAAGGTTTGACCGATGCCTAAGCATGCATACCTTTCCGCCTCCGCAAGTCACAGATGGCTTGCCTGCCCGCCCAGTGCAAAGCTGTGTGCCGGTATCAATGACAGCGGCAGTCCTTACGCCCAGCAAGGGACCGATGCACATGCCCTTTGTGAATACAAAGTAGAAAAACTTATGGGAAGAAATCCTAAGGATCCTACGGAAAACCTGACTTGGTTTGATACGGAGATGGACGACTGCACAGATCAGTACGCCGCCTACGTTGCAGAACAGATCGAAGAAGCAAAAACACATTGCTCCGATCCGCTGATCCTGATTGAGGAAAAGCTGGACTTCTCAAAATGGGTACCTGAAGGCTTCGGCACCGGCGACTGCGTGATCATTGCAGATGATGTGCTACATATCATCGATTTCAAATATGGTCTCGGTATCCTGGTAGACGCCGAAGAGAATCCACAGATGATGTGCTACGCCTTAGGCGCTTTGGACACATACGAATGCCTTTACAACATTGAGACCATTCGTATGACAATCTTCCAGCCCAGAAGAGACAACATCAGCACCTATGAAATCAGCAGAGACGATCTGATGAAATGGGCGGAGGATATCTTAAAACCTACAGCAGTCCTGGCCTATAACGGTGAAGGTGAATTCCATGCCGGAGACCATTGCCAGTTCTGCAAGGCTAAAGCAACCTGCCGCAAGCGTGCCGAGCACAATCTGGAGCTTGCACAATATGACTTTGAAATGCCACCAGACCTGGATGAAACAGAAATTGCTGCTATCCTTCCCCGGATCGACGATCTGGTAGCCTGGGCAAATGACATCAAAGAATACGCCTTACAGCAGGCACTGAGCGGCACAGAATATCCCGGCTTCAAAGTAGTTGAGGGCAAATCAAACCGCAAGTATTCAGATGAAAGCGCAGTCGCTTCAACTGTAGAAGCAGCCGGCTTCGATCCTTATGAAAAGAAGCTTCTGGGAATTACCGCAATGACTTCACTTCTGGGCAAGAAGAAGTTCAATGAACTCCTGTCCGGTTTGATCACAAAGCCACAGGGCAAACCAACACTTGTGCCGGAATCCGACAAGCGACCGGCCATTAACACAGCCAAAGATGATTTTAATGACGAAGAATAAGGAGGAAAAAATCATGGCAAAGAACGTATCTATTCCTACAAAGGTGATCACAGGCGTGAACACCAGATGGTCCTACGCAAATGTGTGGGATCCCAAGAGCATCAATGGTGGTGCTCCTAAGTACAGCGTATCTCTTATCATTCCGAAGTCTGATACCGCTACGGTCGCAAAGATCAAGGCAGCCATCCAGGCAGCCTATGAGGAAGGTCAAAGTAAGCTGAAGGGCAACGGAAAGTCTGTTCCTGCTCTTTCTGCTATCAAGACACCTCTCCGTGACGGCGATCTGGAGAGACCGGATGATGAGGCTTACAAGAACGCCTACTTCATCAATGCAAACAGCGCTACGGCTCCCGGCATCGTGGATGCGGACAGACAGCCGATCCTTGAACGCTCCGAAGTCTACTCCGGCGTTTACGGCAGAGCCAGCATCAACCTGTACGCCTTCAACAGCAACGGCAACAAGGGTATCGCCTGCGGTCTGAATAACCTTCAGAAGATCCGCGATGGTGAACCTCTCGGAGGCAAGTCCAGAGCAGAAGATGACTTTGCAACAGCAGACGATGAGGATGATTTCCTCGATTAACCTGACAACCAATGCGGGTGGCGGCAATACCGCCGCTGCCTGCGACAATCTAAAGAAAGAATGAGGTAAATGTCATGGAATTTGCAAATAACGTTATAACTTTAATCGGTAACATTTTCAGCTGCGCTCTTATCCTTACCTTCCTGATTGGACTGATCTACGGAATCCGTTTCATGCTCCAGATCAAACAGCAGGAAAAGGAAGAATACGAACGCAAGAAGAAAAAAGATGAGCTTGATTACAAGGAATCTGAACTGCGTTATCAGAAGCTCTTTGAAGACAAGCGATAAGTTCACGGGAGGCGGCAGGCATAAACTGCCGCTTCTCTTTTCATAGAAAGGATGACAATGATGAGAGAAATGTCAATCGACTTAGAGACTTACAGCGACATTGATATCTCCAAATGTGGAGCATACAAGTACGCTGAGTCTGAGAATTTTGAGATACTGCTCTTCGGAGTCTCTGTTGACGGATCCCCAGTCACGGTCTATGACCTTGCCTGCGGAGATACCATTCCGGATGAGATCCTTGCAGCATTATCTGATGAGAACGTAACCAAATGGGCTTTCAATGCAGCTTTCGAGAGAATATGTCTCTCTAACTGGTTAAAGAGGCATCGCCCGGAATACTTCACCGGCTACAGTATCCCGGAAGATCCTGCAGGTAAATATCTCAACCCCGCATCGTGGAAATGCTCAATGATCTGGTCAGCTTACATGGGGCTGCCGCTTTCACTGGAAGGTGTCGGAGCTGTCCTAAAACTCCATGATCAGAAACTAAAAGAAGGCAAAGACCTGATCCGCTACTTCTGCTCTCCATGTAAACCTACGAAAGCAAATGGTGGTCGCACACGAAACCTTCCAGAACATGATTCGGAAAAATGGGAACTCTTCAAGAAATATAACCAACGCGATGTGGAAGTAGAAATGTCGATTCAGAAACGCCTTGCCAAATTCCCGGTACCTGAACAGATCTGGGACGAATATCATCTTGATCAAGAGATCAATGACAGAGGCATTATGCTTGATATGACTGTAGTTGAGAACGCTATTGCCTTTGATGAAAAGTCCAAGTCGACACTTATGCTACAGATGCAGAACCTTACCGGTCTTGATAATCCCAACAGCGTTGTGCAGATGAAGGAATGGCTGTCAGATAACGGCATAGAGATGGATTCCCTCGGCAAAAAAGAAGTCGCAGGCTTTGTCAAATCCTCTGACGGTAACACCAACGGTAACATCACCGAAGCCCTAAAGCTCCACCTGCAGCTTGCCAAATCTTCCGTAAAGAAATATCAGGCAATGCAGAATGCTGTCTGCAAAGACGGCAGAGCTCACGGTATGTTCCAATTCTACGGAGCCAATCGTTCCGGCCGCTGGGCTGGCAGGTTGATACAGTTGCAGAACCTTCCGCAGAACCATATGCCGGATCTAACAGAAGCCAGAGCCATTGTGAAAGCCGGTGATTATGATACCCTGCAGCTTCTCTATGATGATATCCCAGACACTCTGTCGCAGCTGATCCGTACAGCCTTCGTGCCCCGTTCCGGATACAAGTTCATTGTCAGCGACTTCTCCGCTATCGAAGCCAGAGTGCTGGCCTACCTTGCCGGTGAGACTTGGCGTTCCAAAGTATTTGCGGAAGGCAAAGATATCTATTGTGCCTCTGCCAGCCAGATGTTCGGCGTACCGGTCGAAAAGCACGGGATCAACGGTCACCTCCGTCAGAAAGGTAAGATCGCAGAATTGGCTCTCGGATACGGCGGCAGCGTTGGTGCTCTGAAGTCAATGGGAGCCTTGGAAATGGGACTGACCGAAGAAGAACTGCAGCCGCTGGTCAACTCCTGGCGGAACTCCAACCCAATGATCACCGCTTTCTGGTGGGACATCGACCGTGCAGTCAAGACCACCATCACGCAGCGCATCCAGACTGAAGTTCGTGGCATCAAGTTCTTTTACAAGAGCGGTATGCTTTTCATCAAGCTTCCATCCGGTCGCCTGCTCTCCTATGTGAAGCCCCGTATTGGTGAGAATCAGTTCGGCGGCGAATCTGTAACTTATGAAGGTGTTGGATCCACAAAGAAATGGGAACGCATCGAGTCCTACGGTCCGAAATTCGTTGAGAATATCGTGCAGGCTGTCAGCAGGGACATCCTCTGCAACGCCATGAAAACTCTCCGGCACTGCTTCATCGTCGGACATGTCCATGATGAACTGATCATCGAATGCGATCCCCGTGTTGATCTGAAATCTGTCTGCGAACAGATGAGCCGATCCCCCGCGTGGATGCCGGACATCCTGCTTAGAGCAGATGGATATGAGACAAGTTTCTATAAAAAAGACTGACATCAAAATAGCGGCTCCCGGATTATCGCCGGAGGCCGCTTATCAACTAATCAAAATAAACATTCATTACATATCCTGCAGGATAACAAGGCAGAAAATCTTCTATTGGCGGAAGATGATCTAATATGTGGTTCACATATCTATAGAATTCCTCCATATCAGACATGAACCCTTTAGCCGTGCCTATGTCTCTGTAATTGAAAGCATGTACCGCGTTTCGATAATGCTGAATCTTATCTACCCACACATATAACGGATCTTTATCGTCGTCCCACAGTTTTCCTTTACTGAAGTTCTTCAAGTCCTCGAATCTCATGTTATTAGGTTCGACAGTAATGGTTTTCCCTTTTTTCGTTTGCGTTAGAGGATTCTTCATATAGTCCTCATAGTACACGCAGTAAAAGAATTTAAGCCAGGATTCTACTAAAGCTCCCATATTTGTACGAGCTAATATCAATTCACCATCTGTCATAGTAGATCCTTTATCGATCCATATTTTCAATGTATCTGTAAGTTCAGACATCCATTTCAACATAGCATCATCAAGTTTATCAGCAACACTATCTGGTGCAATTCCTCTTGATTCCTTCCAAACTAATGCCATGTTATTAGTTTGAAGCCGTAATACTTCATAATCACTTCTTCTCATCTATTTATGCCCTTTTATAATATCCATAGCTGCTGTCGATAAATCTTTTCCTTCATACGTTATCAATAGCTTGCCAGGGAAGTGTTTCTCATACCACTTTTCTTTTATCTCCCAGTGTGCACGATAATCCGGAAGATCAAGTCTTCCAACATGCTCCCAGTAATATGTTTCGCCTCGGAATTTCACTGTAAAATCAGGCAGGAACATCGTACCGTCCGGCGCATACAGCGGTTCCTCATAAACAAACGGCACTTCTTCCGACACAAGCATATTTGCAATGATAACTTCGGACTTTGATCTCACAAAGTATTCCGACAAAGTTGCCAGCTTCTTCTCATCAGCGTACCAGTTCTGAATATACAGCAATTCTTCAGGAAGCGGATTAAACGCAAACACCGAAGAGTTGATTCTTCTGACCGCAGACTTTTCCAGATGTCCCAGTGCGGTCAAGGTACCTATATCTTCCTGCAAGAGAATCGTAACCTTCTTTTGTGCTCTGGTAATTGCAGTATAAAGTAGTTCCATCGATAACAGGTGACTATCTCTTTTCGGAATCACAATATACACATAATCAAACTCTGAGCCCTGAGACTTGTGAACACTTATAGCATATGCCAGTTCCAGATTTTCCTGCACTTTCTGTTCTGGAAGATACCAGCCTTTATCATTCCTCCCATACTCACGACCATAGTTATATCGTAATTTCTGCCGATTCTTATTTGAGAATGCAACCTGGAATCTTTCAATCGTACTGATGAAATTATACCGCTTGTTCTTTGAATCAAACGGATGCATCAGTACCAAGCCAATCTCGCCGTTATAAACTTCATGCTGCTCTACAGCCCGTGTCTCCTGATTATATGCATAGGCCATATCCGACTTCGGACGATTCCTGAATTGAATGACCTTATCAAAATAACTGATACCGTCCAGGTTATATCGATGGCTCCAATAGGGATTAAAGACATTCTGCATCAACACATTCAACGCATTGGTACCGTAGAATTCACCGCGATACGGAGATATTATCTGTATTGCATCAGGATTGGATGTACCATCTTCTTTACGGATTGCTTGCTGCCACAGTTTATCCAGACCACTGTAATCCTTCATCTTGGTCATGGCTTCCATATCCTGCGTCAGAACATCTCTCAGCACCGTTTCAAGGTCAGATTGCTCTTTCCAGAAATACACAGCCAGATCCTTGTCGATATCTCCGTTACCGTTTTCCAGTATCTTTGTAAATAACTCTTCTTTTTTCTGCTTCAAAGAATCGGCAGAACTATTGTCTTCCATATCCGACTGCTTTTCCTGTATGAAGAGCTCAGCCAGATCAAGAATCCCGCAGCCATTACCTTCTACTCGGTTTACCAATTGACGGATATTCTCACTAAGTACGCCAACATTCTCAGGATACTCCTGATTAAGCCATTCGATGGTATCGGAGAAAACTTTTCCGCGCCCTATTGGCGGAAGCTGATTTGGATCCCCTACCAGAATAAGCCGCTGAACACTGTTCCAATTGATGCTCCGCAGCAAAGTAGCAAACAGATTCAGGTCAATCATAGAACACTCATCTATAATGATCGTATTTACATCCTGTCCTTTGCTTCCACCCTTACGCTTAAGTGTAAAGTTCTTGTTCAGCCAACCATTGCTCGCAAGATAAGAATGGATCGTTGAAGAATTCTTTTCTGTCTGTGTCTTAATTCGTTCTGCTGCTTTTCCGGTCGGTGCCATCAGCAGAAAACCTGCTGCCTGTCCATGCACTCTTTCAATGTTTTCAACAATAGCCTTTATAACCGTAGTTTTTCCTGTTCCGGCAGCACCGGACAGAACACATATCGGCTTTGAGAATATCTGCATACAGATATCTGCCTGCTTATCAAGGATATGCTCATACTGATCTGCAGCAGTCTCATTAAGCTTAGATTCCGGATTTCTAAGTTTGCTCTTGAACTTTTCCTTTGTAATAGCTAACTTCAAAGAGATATCCGGTCTTTCGGCAAGCATGGTAAATATTGACTCAACCTGCCGCTCATCCTCATAAACCCACTTAAGATACAGGTAAAGATCCTTCTTGTCCTCCTCTCGCAGATATAGCGCTTTGTCATATATTTCTCTATCAAGCTTGAAGTTCTTGATTTTAAAAGTATACTGTTTCCATTCCGGCATGCGATCCAGCCTGTGATTTACTGAATTCAAGATGGTCTCTGCCTTACCAAAAGAATGAGCAGCAATACGATTAAGCTCATCAACACAAAAAGCTCTTAGGCGTTCCGGATCACCCACATCAAACAGATTCTCAATTCCATATTCCGGTGACACAATGATTCCATTATCTATTTTGTAGAACGGAATGGAATCATCCGGATCCATGCCCTGGTACTGCTCGAATATAATATATGGATTCTCTACAATTTCCTTTAAAGAAGCCGTAATTGAGACATCTTCCCTGTCTTCACTCAGGATATAACCCATTTGATCTGCAGAGATATCGAATCGCGGCAGGATATCAAATAATAGCTTCTGTTCCTCATCTTCACGAAGCAGGAACTCCCTGCGTACAGTACGTAGATTCACTACATTATGCCCGAATACTTCATCCTGATCGCCATCCATAAGCTTACGAACTTCATCTCGGAAGAGTTTCATATCCTGTTCATTGGTAAGCGCGATATAGTGCTGTACCAATTCTTCCAGCCCCATATTGATCATTGCTGATGCAAATCCCGGATAAGGACCCCTGGCTTTCCATAGTTCGCTAAGAACGCTGTTCAGCCATTTCTTACGTTCCTCCCAATTCTCTGTATCATCCCCGATCTCGATTAACACATCTACACTATTGATCAGCTGATTGATAATTTCAATGGCATCATCGTTAGACACCTCACGGCTGCCATACTTGAACGGCGACCTGTGAAGCGGCTTAATTACAATACGCTCCAGAACGGATTCATTATCCATGTATTTCCAATACGGGATAGAGAGCCCCTCATCCGGATAATATGACGTGATGGGCTTCTGCCAGATAACACCACCGGCATAATCCTTTTTTATCTGTTCGGTTGTGTTCTCATAGTAATGGAAGTCATCTATCTTCTTGATGCGTGATGCACCCACGATGACATAGTTGTCCTCTTCATTCTCGGAAAAAGGATTGCTGTATCCAGCATAATAAAATACAAGAGACTTTCCTTCTTCAAACTGCGAAAAATATGCCTCAGCATTACGCTGGCGTTTGTTGTAATCGTAAGTCTTACCTTTAACAGAAGAGAAAACATCATTCTTGTACATAGCCTCATAGCACCATGTACAAGCAGTATATGGCGGCAACGTCAGAATCGTTGCATCAGCATCCTTCTCTTCCCACCAGGAAGGCGGTTCAACCTTTACCTGAACAGTCTCTTTACCAAACGCATTTGCGCTCAATGCACATGCCACCTTGCAGGGATGCTGGCCACATGATTCACCAGCGTGAGCTGTTTCAAAATCCAGATCACGCTGTTCTGCAATCATCTCTCCCGGATATGAATGCTGTCCCACGCAATATACATTTTCACAAGGCTTCTTGCAGATATGCCCATTCCAGCCATCACTGTGCCAAGCAAGCCTCAGGCTCATATGCATTACCATAAGCTACCTCCTATAATAGTTCCAGGAACCCCTTATTGATACACATCTCAAGGGAATAATTAATCGTTTTTCCAGCCTTTGGTCCATCCTCAAACTCTATGCAGATATATTTTCCGTCAACACCTTTAACAATTCCTGTCCCACCGGCCTTATGTTTTACTCTCTTCCCAATATAATCCTTATATACATCTGTCCCTGCTATAACTAATTCTTCCTCTGGTTCATCTTCAGCCTCATCTTCATCATCAACAGTATCAGTTACCTGAGGCTTAGGTTTTATTGGTGTCGTAGGTTCCTTATATTCATCAGCAGCATTCTGAAGTGCCATCAGCTCTCTGATTTCTGCAATATGAGTCTGTGTAAACCAGATGGTCTCGTTTCCAAATGCCACTTCGACCGGATCCATGCTTCCAATTTCAGCATCCGTCAGATTTTCAATATCTTCAAGAAAATAATCCAGATCATATTCATCTGTTCGCATCTTCTTGTATTCTGCAGCACAATTAGGACACAGACAGAGATTCATAGGGTCCAGTTCCACTTCTGGCGAATTTGCAATCTGACACATCTCCACATTTGTAAATGCCTCATGACACATTTGGCAGGCATACTTATATGCGCGATCCACCTTATACATATTCATGAGATAAGCCCGTACTTCACTGATCGGCTTGCTGACACGAATCTTCCGAACTCGAAACTCATATTTTGTAGGACTTGCAAAACACAACACTTCCGCTGCATGTTTTCTCAATGAATCCCAATTCTTTACCTTCGATGAAGGAAACTCATAGGTGTCTTCAGGAATAATTGGCGTCTTTCCGCCACCACCTGCGACGTTACTTCCGAAGTTCTCATCCAAATCAGCAGTAGATATTCCATATCTTCTTTGAAGCTCAATCTCAAAATACTGATTCTTCTGTTCTTCAGAAAGCTGATCATAATCCTTAGCAGCATCCTCCAAATGATCTGCCTCATTCTTTTTAAAGCCAAGAATATCATAAATGCCAGAACTCGGATTCAGGTCGCCATAAAGTTGTGGATTTAAATCTCTCTTTGAAATCTCACCCTGAGCTACAAGGTCGAGGGATTCTGTATATAGCCATTTGCCATTCCAACTTGATCCATAATAAAGATGTTTCGGTCCATCATGGCGTAATAATTTGACGATGTCAGCATACTCATCGTACAAATTTCTTGTACTGCCACCAACATATACATTCCCCTGAAGCTTTGACTCATTTTTCATCAGAAAGCGGAAAATAAAGCTTGATTTTGCCATTGAATCCGGAGCCTTCGGATGTGCAGATATGTACTCCAAAACTGCATCCAGCTTCTCCAATGATAACTTCCAGCGAAAATCTCCACTTGTATTCCATTCCGGTTGCCTTCCTGGATTACCAGTGTAATACTCACCACTCGTTCGGTTTTCATTTACTGCAATATTCTCCCGTACCCCAAGTATCTTAAGAAACTCAGTACTTATATCCTCAATGGCATAAAAATCCATATCAACATAAGCATATGTCGCTACATGCTTAAAGTACTGTTCAATGCTCATTCCGTCAGTATTGACAGAGAAGAAAACAGCCTCATTATGGGGATTTACATAAACTTTTTTGCCAGATTTTATACACCTGAGCGGCAGATATTTCTTGATCAGATTCTCAACTTCATCACGATAATCAGAATTTACCCTATACTTTAGTAGCCGTTTCACATCGGTGATGTGCTGATCATCCGTGAACATCTTTCCGCTCTCATATCTCTTCTTAAAATCCCTTATAAAGAATTCATATTCGTTAGGCTTCTGAAGAGAAAGGATTTCGGTAAAGAAATGCTTACACTGCTCATACAGATATTCGTCAACAAAAGCAATATCTTCAGCATTATCCAGGTTCTTGGAAGGCAGGAATACATTTGGTAAATACGTTGCGTTCTCATAGCCTCGCCACATAAAGCTGTAATCGTTCTCTGTGCCGTCACTCTTTCTGTAAGGAGCTACAAAATCTCCTGTCGATGTCTTAACAAATGCAGCCGTCAGCATATTGGATCCGCCGCGCTGTTTTGAAAAAGCCGCCGCAACAGATGAATACATATTGTAGAGCTTTACAAGCCACTCATTATCCCTGCTCTTAAGAAATTTCCTGTTTTCATTAAAATTGCTTCTTAGGTTCTCTGGACGAATAACCTCAATTTCTAATGTATCCGTTAGAAAATCATAAAGAGTCTTATAGCTTTTGTTCGTTTCTGTAAGAAATGTGGGAAGCCAATGGTATTCCTTATCATCGTCAATAAGCTCCGTCAGCAACTCATCCGTAAACAATTCAGCAAAATCCGAACCTCTGGCAATCTTTACGGAATCTGCCGATGCATAGGTTCCATCCTTGCATAATAGCAGTTTTTCTTCCTGCATCATGTCGGAAGTGGACTCAAACATGCCCTCAAACAACGGTGCAGAGTAAAAGACTTCTTCATCTATCGGCAGAATATTAAGCAGACTAAAATCAAGCTTTCCAGAATCTCTCAGTTCAATAACGCTATCTCGCAATAGAGCCGCCGTCTGTTCAGCCAGCTCAATATTATCCTTATCATCAGCAGGAACACTGCTCCTGTTTGGAGTAGTACGGTAAGGTCCCTGCACAATAAATTTCAATTTGCTCTCTGTCTCTGTAGGAAAATACACAGAGATATACGGATATTTAGAAGGCTTAAAGTTATACTTGCCGTCTTCTTCAACAGAAAGAGAAAAAGCGATATCAATAGTTCTTCCAGCTTGAATCCCCTTGACCGGTCTTGAAAAGACAAGATATGAAATAGACTCTTCCTTTTCCTTTTTGTGTTCGGTTTCACCAATAGCGGCGACCAACGCACAATGGTCATTGATAACTGTTTTATCCAACAGATATGAGCCACTTGTTTTAAGCTTAGGCAGCATGATCTGATAATCGATAGCCTGTAGATTCTTCATGAACAGAAGTGTTGTAATTCCAAGATTTTGTAATCTCTTCGACAACACCTCATTTAACTTATCAATTGTTTTAAATCCAGAAAAAGTAAATCCCACGCTATACGGAAACACAAATTTGGTCGTATACCCAGGGTCTACATCCTGATCATCTATATCCACCGGATGAGTAAAATCTTTTATTTCTACTGCAAACTGAGAATAGCCACCCTCAATATCCTTTGCTGTAGGATGACTGTAAAGCTGAACCGTTTCACAAATACCGAACACGGATTTAAAACCTACGCCAAACTCTCCGATCTGGTTTAAGTCATTGATCTTATCCGACTTACCTATATCACAGAGTCCCTGCAGGTTTTCCATAGAAAATGGATGTCCGTCATGAAGGACAACCAACCTATCCGGATATTGAAGAAATTTAATTTTTGATGCTCCGGCATCTTCCGCATTCTGAAGAAGCTCATATACGAAATGAGATTTATCCGTATAGAGCTGAATAATTCTCTCCAGCGCACGCCGAAGCATACCATCCTTATCCTGGCGCTGTAAAACCTGATCAGCGATCGCCATCTTAGCCATTTCCGACACCTCCAAAACGTGTATCGTCAGTTGACAACATCAAGGATACCATTTGCAATCAGTGTTGTATGGATATCCGTTTGTGCCACCTTTTTTCTGATCTCTTCAACCTTCAGCTCATAGCTCTCTGTCGCAGATTCCAACTCACTGGTATACATCCTTCGGATACTTTCGCTGCTGGTATCCAGAATCTTCTGTTCCAGAGAACGCTTTCTGTTTCTGAAGTTATTTGATAAGCTCTCTATCTTGAATGTGGATGTATTTTCTGCCTCCTTGATCTCAGCAGACTTCTCATCCATCCACAATTTAACCTGCTTCTTTTCCAGCGCATCCCAATCGGCCGGCTGCATCTTAACCGCTGCCGCCCCACTCTGCGATTCCTGAAGGATATCCGGCAATTCTGCAGCGATCACATCATCATCGCAGACAACCACAAGCTTGAAATGCGGATTGATTCCAACATAACTCCATGCGTATACAGAGAAATGATAGCTTCCACTCGGAAGATCCTCTGTAGCATACTGAAGCCTGATATACGCCTGTTCATTCGACGCAAAGTAAGCTGCTGCCTGTTTTGCCAACGGATGCATTGCCGTAATGAAGAATGTATCTCTCTTCTTCTCAGCTGTCTCGGAATCAAAAGTGATCGGATGTATCGGAGCCTTGCCTTTCAGATAAACATCCCAACTCTGACGCACAGCATTCCTGCCGCTTGGAAGCTTCCTGAAATCATCTCTCAACTCTGCTCTTGCAGCGGCTGACAGTCTCAGCTGCTTCACTTCACTTTCGCCAAGAATATAGCTTCCCTGTCCAAGTCTGCGGAACAAATACTGCTCAATCAGTATTTGCAGGCTCTTTTGCGTAAGCCAAGGATTCTCAGCATTATGGATCTCCTGAGAAGTCATGTATTCTGACAGGTCAAATCCGAAGAATTCCTTTTCTTCCTCTTCCAGTTTATTTAATTCCTGGAGCCTGCGGACTTCGTTATCCGCCATCTGTTCCAGCTTTATCTTACGTTCTTCATCCGTAAGGGATGTATCCATTCCGATATGATCAAGCTGTGTGGCAATGTCTCCAAGGATTTCATCACACTCACCGATACTGCTTTCAAATATACCGATTCGCATAAGGCATCTGTAGTAAATATCCGCATCCACAGTGCCGTTCGTGATCATGTTGTAGATTCCAACCGCCTCACTCTGCTGTCCGCGACGATCGATACGACCGATACGCTGCTCAATCCTCATAGGATTCCAAGGTAGATCATAGTTGATCATCATATCGCAAAACTGATAATCCAGACCTTCGGAACCGACTTCTGTGAAGAGCAGAATATCAATGGCATCTTTATCATCCTTCGGCAGTTCAAATCTCGCACGGTATTCCTGCCTCATGGCATCCTTAACGCTACCGTCAACCTGTTCTACCCTGAGTCCTGCATCAAGCAGTTTTTTCTTCAAATAATACAGCGTATAGCGGAAGGTGCTGAAAAGAATGATCTTATTATTATCCTGTTGTTGCTTCTCCATGATGGCTTCCAGCATCTGATCAAACTTCGGATCTTCTTCCGGAAGATTATCCGCCATAGTTAGAAGATTCTGTGCCATTCCCGCAAGCGCGCTGGCATCTGCTCCGTCAAAAGCAAATCCCGGTGAGTAATCAAGATCCGGATCATCTTCCATCTGCTGGAATCTTCTCTGAATAAGATCTCTGATATGTGGTGCAAGTCCAAATATACAGCTTGCTGCCTGCCTCTTGATGGTAGACATCATAAACGGTATCGATCTGGCATTCCCGTGAAGCTGCAGCAGTGCATCCGCTTCAAAGCGAAGCAGCTCATCATGTAATTCCTTCTGCCGCTCTGTAAATTCCACAGCCAGAGTAAAAGGTCTTCTGATACAGAAATCCTGTATATCCTTTCGCCTTGTACGGTTCAACATAGAATTGAAGCTGTGAAGACTCTCCGCATCAGAAATAAGTTTTACACGTTCTTCACGCGTAATCTTATCCTGCTGCAACGTCTTGACCATTTCTCCATATGTCGGATTCGCAGCAATTACATTCTCGCCCCACTGAGTATCAAGAACACCCTTCAGAGCTTCCGAAGCCAGCTCCTGCCACTTCTCATCAGCGCGTCTCATTAAGCTTGCCGCCTCGGAGATATGCGCATTCGGACGGGACATCATATTGAATGTCTGCTTATCAATTACAACATCCGGACGGAGTACATTCAGCAGAGTAAACAGGTCATCATCGCTTGTCTGAAGCGGTGTAGCTGTCAGCATTACTACAGCATCCGCATTGTCGCAGAAATATTTAACGCATTTATACTCAAATGCCTTTTCCTTCTCCATGCTGCCGTTACGGATATGATGCGCCTCATCGATGATAACAAGATCAAAGTGTGGAGCAGGATCCAGATCTCTTAATCCGAAGGTATGCTTCTTCTTTGTGGTCTCACCCTCGTATGCCCTGCTATCAAGAATAGAATACGGAACAATAGTCTTGCTGAATCTGATAGGCCATTCGCCATCTCTGTCGGTATCAGAAATGATCTGACGAAGCATCGGACCGTCCACCGGTACGAATTCTTCATCAAATCGCTTCATTTCCATCTCCCATTTCCTTTCAGTAACGAGCGGTTTCGGGCAGATGATAAGCACATTTTCAAGTTCATTTCTTGCCTGGAGCTCTTTGATGATAAGACCGGCCTCGATAGTTTTACCGACACCAACGCTGTCAGCTATCAGGATTCTCGGTTCATCTGCATGAATCAGCTTTAACGCCGGTCTGAACTGATACGGCACAAAATCTATACGTGCTGAATTCAGGGAATACAGATCATTCCCTGAAGGATTATTGATTTGATATGCGGTCAGATAGCTCCGGAACGTATTGATGTCTACCCAGTTATAGGAAGCCGTCTCTACGTATAAAGCAATCTGTCCAGAATAAAATGTTTTGAAATTGCCGTCTACAAAGACATCATACTTCTTTGTTTCTCCCAGATCCGTAATGGACATAACAATGCCACGAACATCCGGATTACCGATCAGATATACAAGGCTCTTTTCCGTGATCTCATTTTCATCGACCACTTCAGGTTCTGGCTCAGCAGTTTGCTCAGTTTCCGCTTCCTGAGAGAACGACGCAAAATCGACCGTTGACGGAGACTTCACTTCCTCAATCATCCGATCAATTTCATTGAGGAGACTATCTTCACATCCGCGCTGTTCAAAGAAATCGTGTAACGTAGCCAAATCAGCCAGGATGGCATCCTTGCCCGGAAGCATGGCGCTGACATGAGCCCAGTTATTACGAACACGCATCATATCACGGATACATTCCCTCTCTCTTGTCGGAAGGAACGCCACATTACGCATCGCATACCATGACTTATCGGCAATACGGAGCAAAGCGGCCAGGTCAAACTGACCAAGCTCCGTAAAACCTCTTTCTATCGCCATCTCACGCTGGTTATAACTCAGCTTATCCAGAACGCACTCTTCCCACCAATCATCTGATGCTCTCGGAAGAAGGCTCCCAAGCCAGTCAGCCAATACGTTGGCGGAAGTATGCAAATATGAATTCATCCTGCTTACAATCTGGTCGTTATCCATATTGAAGCCTCCAATCTGTACTTCTTAATCCATAAAGAATCCGTCTGTATCAAAAATATGATCCAGTTCGTCATTTGTCATAGCATGAGCCACCTTATCTCTAACAGCACTCATAGCCATATCAAGTCTCTTAAAGCGATTATGACCAACTGCATCTTTCGCCATACGGATCAGCTGTATACGTCCTACACCCGGATTCTGTCTTGCGTATTCTGCAAATCCTCTTGCTTTTCCCAGATTATCAATTCTGGTCGGATCGTGTGGCTCCAGAATATCAACAACATATTCATCATCGCTGTCCTTACGTATGATCACAAAATCAGGATACGCCGGTTTCTGCTCTCCTCCCATTTCATAAGGAATGCAGAGAGACCAAGGCTTTCTCGGAGGATTCCTGAGCCAGCATACATAATCTGACTGACCCTGTTCCTCTACCAGTACACCTTCTTCCCAGTTATTTAGATTGATACGAGCCTTTCCATGATCGTCTACAAAAAGATGATCCTCATAATCCTTTCCGTTTACTTCATGAGGCAGGCTGATGGTCTCCGGAAGGCGGAAGTTATGCTTACTGACTACATCTCCATTAGAGACTATGGCATCATACTGTTTGATGAAACGGTCGCCTAAGCCAACGATCTTACGGCGATAATCATCATTCATCTTATGGAACATCTTCTCTGCATAAGCCAGAAGTCGTGCATAGCAATCGTCATTCGACGCATATAGAATGACATCGATCTTATAGGCGTTCGGATCATCCTCATCGTAATAGTAGTGACCATATTTGTTTCCAACGCCCTCATTTCCAAGTTTCGTTTCAGCCCTGCGGAACTGCCGGTCGATATCAATATCTGTGGATGACATGAACATATGGACAATGTTGTCATCTACGGTTTCACCAAAAGCATCGAAGACCTGCGATTTCATCTGAAACTCCATTATCCTCTTTGCCATATCGTCGTATTTACCGTTACGCTTCAGATCACCCACATATTCACGGATCATCTTTACGATCTCTTCCAGCACGTCATCTGTAGCATCCTGATATTTTCCAGACTGTCTGAGCAGTCTCGCCAGGCTATACAAAGAGTTCAGATAGTTGCTGATTCTTACATTTCTTACATCGTAAGACAGAAGTCCGGAATCATTGATAGCTTTTACCACTCCCTCTCTGTCTAAAGGATCTATAAATGTTTCCTGAACGTATTCCGGTTCTGTCTGTGTTGTATTTCCTGCAGGTGTCGTCTGTGTAACGCCTGCTGCCGGAGCAGCTCCGGTTGGTTGTGTATCCTGTGTCTGTTCTGGCTGCTGAGAGGCTACTTGATGTGTTGTGCCGCCAGCCGCATTGTTTGTGCCAGCATTATTTCCAGAATTTATTTCGTGAACGCCGGAAGCACTTCCAGTCTGCCCACCGCTACCGTACTTAACTGCACCGCCATCGTGAAGTTCCATCGGCTGTGTTGCACCAGGTGTATCAAAAAGAGACATCTGCCCCGGATAAGCCGGTGTATGACGTGTTCCTCCACCACCGGAAGCACTTCTCGGTCTTACTGACAGCGTATCCATGACTCTTGTATCCAGGGATTCTCCATAGATATCGGCAGGGATATCGCCACCCTCAGCATTCTGCAATTCTTCTACAACTTCCTTTACCGTATCAGAATTGAAGTAGGGCAGATACAAGTGTACATCATTCAGAGTTTCATCAACCTGAATATGCATCTGCATCGGTGTACGGATCATTCTTCCCAGAAGCTGTGCGATATAGGTTGCATCCGTCGCATGACGGAAGGACATCATCGTCTCTGCTCTCGGACAATCCCATCCGGTTGATAAGCTTTCTTTGAAGAATACGACTCGGATACGCTTATCCTCTGCTATAGCAGATGGAGCTACATAAGGCACGTTCAAGCCGTTTATCCTGATGACATTATTGGCATCGCCAAAGGTATGAACCACTTCGCCTTCCTGGAAGCGGATGCCTGTTCTTTCTTCGATCTTCTGAACGCAATCATCAAGATCCGTAGCAGATATGGAAGATGCCGTAGCATTCTGCACCTGGATGACAAGCACCGGATTCACATAGGCGTAATGCTGTTCGTAGCAATACTGATACCAGTGATCCCACTTATCTTTCCATTCATCCGCTGCCGCCTGAAGTACAGCCATATCTTTATTCCCGGTGTTATCTTCCGGATAGGAAATAACGATACGATCCTTCAGCAGACCAGAAGCTCTGACTTCATCAGTTGTAACAACTACATACTGCGTATCCGATGCGATACCCTGTACCAATGCATTGAATCTCGCAGATGTGGCAGACATTCCGATAACTACCGGCATAGCCTCGATACCATCTTCCGGACTTCCCTTTAGGAATTTCTGCATGATTGTTGTGGCACGTCCGGCTTCACGTCCCTGCATTCCACGATGTGCTTCGTCAATGATGAAATACAGACGATCGCTCTTTTCACGGGCTGTATTTGCTAATGTCTCCCAAATTGTATACTGCCGATTATCTGTATGCTTCGTAAGATTGGAGCTCTTGCCAAGCTTCTGCGTGTTAAGAAAATAGATATGTCCGTCATCAAACATTTCCTGATCAAAGGAATCGTCCTGAACTGTCACACACTGCCCCAGACGGATTTTATCTGCCTTCAGATCAATCTTATCCTTTGACTGCTCATTCAGCTGCGGAGAATCCGAAAGCCACACCACGATTGCTTCCGGCTGCTCCGGGTATGCTTCATCGCCAAAGAAAATACTTTCAATCAACGCGGCCATGATGATTGTCTTACCGGCTCCAGTCGGTGCTGTAAATGACACTACCTGCTTTGAATGAGTACGCTGGTAGCGATATACGGCTTCTGCCGATTTCATTCTTAGCTCGCCTAAAGCTCTTTTCTGAAATGGAAATAATTCTGCTTTCATGGCTTACCTCCCTGTGTTAATCCGGAAGTTGTCCAGATAATCTCTATATAGCTGATACGTGTCTTTGTCGCCATATCCCGAAATCATTTCTCTATATCCTGCTTCGGAATCAGTAACAATATATATAGTCTGAATTTCCGGATGCTTATTCACTGCCTCATTGAACTCCCGGAAGTGTTTCTCATCAATAAGAATTGCAAATTCATTCTCCGGAAGTACCTGCATATAAGCTTTATCATCTTCAAAATTTGGACACGCTCCATGTGCTCCTGCCTTTAACCAAAGAATGGGGAACAACTCTGCAAGTTGACGACCTAAAGCAACTGCTGTTTTATTTAGGAATCCAAGCCTAAAGAATGCTGCATTTGCCTTAAATCCCTCTGACATTGGTTTTTCACTGCCAAAATAGTTACCCTCAATGTCATTTCCATTTACGTCCTTACCTAAGATACATCCGACAGTTCTTGGCCATGTAACGTATTGCGCGATTCCCATTTGCTCATATTCCGTATCTCCAGGTTGCAAGCCTCTTTTCAATAATCCCTTTGCCTCATCTTCTGAGACTTCATTATTAGTGACCATAATGCATCTTCTATGACCACCATCTTCTGAATTCAGTAAAGCAACGGCATGGAGTGTCGTTCCCGATCCGGCAAAGAAATCCACAACGAGGGCGTCTTCTTTTGTCACTATGCGCAAGGCGTCCTCAACAGCGTATAGCGATTTAGGATAAGGAAATTTTCGATCCAAAAGGATTTTGGCAAGCAGCTTCGATCCATGCCATCCAGCATTATGGGAAACCTTATTCCAAACAGTCTTAGGAGCTCTTAAGGAACCTCCGAATTTTTCCACAAGGACCGCAGATCCTGTTTCATCAATTCTTTCTATAACTACTTCACCTTTTTCTATTCTCTTTTCAGTTCCCTCATTAACCGTTAATACGGACCATCCACTTTCTTTACGTGATGTTTTTCCAAGACGTAACAAACCTTTGGAAAGCCTTCTATTAGCCACTTCGACACCCGTCCTCCATCTTGCCTCTCGACCATCAGCTGTCATCGGCCAGATAGCCATCAATCCTTCAGGAACTGGTACACTTTCTTTCGGTATCCCAAGCGGTATAGGATCCCCGATTTGTTTAATAACGCCTTTTTCTGCATCTATAAAGATAGGGTAAAATAAACTTTTTGAGTTTTCCCTCAAATTGCCTTTCCCCGTCCTGACAAACTGAAACCAGAGTTGTCCTTTTGTTGCTGACTGTCCCTCATTCAGCATGTCATCTTCTGATTTGTTTATTTCCGCATTCCCCATGAACACAAAGAACAAGTACTCATCAGCTCTCGAAAACAATCCATCTCTCGTTGATCCTTGACTGCTAATAACGCTACTAACCATCTGTATCCGTGCTTCAGGGAACAGTTCTTCAAGAAGGCATCCTAAATGTAGATATTCTTTTTCATCTATCGTTACGATAAGAACAGAATCATTGGGATTCAGAAGATTTTTTGCAATCTTCAACCTTTTCTGCATAAAGGACAGCCATTTACTATGTCTATAGGCATCTGCACCATCAACATAATCATTGTTATACTTCCAGTCTTTTGCACCGGTGTTATACGGTGGATCGATATAGATGCAATCCACCTTTCCTGCGTAGAGGTATTCCAGCAGCTGCAGCGCATGATAGTTATCAGCTTCAATAAGTGTATGCCACAGGCCACTTTCCGGAGCATTACATATGCTGTCAATCGGCTTCAGATACGGATAAATAGGTTCTCCAAACTGAGCCACCGAAACCAGTTCTTCCACCGGAATCTCTTCTTTTTCTTCAGTGACCTTGTGATAGCACGTAGCCACACCATCTTTGATGGCACTAACTTCATACATCTCACTGACGGCACCAGTCTTCTTTGCAACAGTTGAACCACGCTTGACCGGAATATCATAAAGCGGCGTGCACTCCGGAAGATGTTCTTCAAACACCAGCCCGAACTTCTTTGTCTTTGACAGTCTGTTTATCTCCTGCTCCAGTCTGGCTCTCAGCGCCTCATCCTGAACCTGAGCAAGTAAATCATGAATCGCAGCCATGTCTTTCCTCCTGTTTATCAATATTTACCGGCATTGTATACTCCGGCATCTTAATTCTATCTCTTTAGCTGTCCTAAAAAACGGACTCTACTCTGTAATCGTTTTAATCCGTTTCCCCTTCTTCAGGGATCGTTTCAACTATATCGTTCAGATTGCACTCCAAGGCATTACAAATTTTAAGCAAGACCGCCGTTGTAACACTTTCGTCTTTGCTTATTTTTGCAAGCGATGATGAACTTATTCCAGCAAGCTTCCGCAGGTCTGATTTCTTCATATCCTTATCAATCAGCAGTTTCCATAATTTTTTATAACTCATCTTCATTTTGTTCTTGCCTCGCTATATTCCATGACTCTCCATATAGTTCACAATTATTATCCGACAGCTTCAACACACTGTGGTTCTCCAAGATTTGCTGTACTTCCACACCATACGCATCCTGTTTATCAAAGGCAATAAAGATTTGCTTATCGCTTTGAACATACAGCCGCATGATTCCGTTAATAGCGACATCACTGATGTTTTTAAGAATTAATGAGTCATGTGCTATTGCTGGCAAGGCTGTGCTTTGCAATACCGCCAGATCATACAGCACCATTCCCTTATAATTTGATCCTGTACCTGTATCATCAGGAGTCTCGAATCTATAGCTGTTATATTCATTCAAATACAGTTGGGGTGCCTTTCTAGTCTCCGTAAACAAAGAATCATTCATCTCCTGCATCCGATCATTCACCTCTTGCTCAATATCTCTGAGGATGATTTGGATTGCTTCTTTGAGAAGTTCATCAACTCTTTGTTTTTCGTTAGTCAATTCCTTTAAGGTAAGAAAAGCTTCATTTTGTGCTTTAATAGCATCGATACGTCCCTTCAGCTCAGAGTGCTTGTCCAGGAATTCTTTTGAGAAATTTCCTACATATCCAAGGTCATTGATCTCATCTTGTAAACTCTGAATATGCTCTCGAAGTTCATCTACTCTTGTCTGTACTGCTTCTTCCTCCGCAGAAAACTGATCTTGAAGAATCGCTGCCAGTTTTTTATGATATCTCTCTACCTCATATATCTTTTTCAAGTTCACTTGCGGAAAGAATTCCTGTAGTTCTGATAAATCAGCCTCTGTCGGATACAGCCCGTAGTCAAGACTCATCTTTAGGAGTTTCAGCCTTCTCTCTCCGGCCTGCAGTTCTGTCTCAGCTTGAAGCACATCAGCTTTTAATTCAGATTTTTTCCTGCTTTTTTCTATATCTGCCTCAGTATGACCAGCAACCGTTTCCTCCGTCAAATTGTTAAGCTCATACTGAAGGCTTTCAATAGTAGCAAGATTCTCTTCATACTGCTTCTTTCCGCCTACAAGATCTGGAACGAAGCGGTATCTTCTCGCTTCCTTAAAAGCCGCAAGTTTCTTTTTGGTGTCTTCTAATCTTGTGTTGAAATCCGAAATATCCTTATTTCTATCAAAAAGCTTTACCAATACATCAATGGACTTCTGCATGCTTTGCCCATTAAATCCTTTGAGCGGCCTTCTTTCATCAAGATTATCTTTACCATAGATTCGGAAGAATACACTAATGGATTCTCTGAAAGAAAGCCCGTCAAAATCCATATGATACTTTTCTTTCAGCCAATTCACATATTTTGCTTTAGGCCAAACTTCACCAGTCAGATCGTAGTTTTTATCACACTCGTGAATTTTCTCTGCTTCGCCTGTATTACGAGCAAAATAGTATTTCCCGCCATCGAATTCAAAAGCGAAAAAAATCGTATGATCGCCGATATGATTTACACCATCGCCGCTCAAATAGGCATTACCGCCAAAAACAAAATCAATAGCCAACATAGCAGATGATTTTCCTATGGAGTTTTCCCCGTCTTCCTTTCCCAAAACAACATTTAATCCGGGATGAAATTCAATCTTCGGACGGACTTCCCCCTTCTCCTTAAAGGCCGGTGATTTCATCTCGACAAGCATATGAACACCTCCCCTTCATCATTAATGTCAACTGCCTGCAAAGCATATAGGCAGTCCATGGCCGACATAAAATCCGTTCCATCGTCCATATGCTGTTGCATCGCTCTATATAATTCTGCCACCTGCATCGGTTGATGTTCGATCAATCTCAGGATCTTCGGCATCAACGCCAAGCTGCTTCTTTCATACGAATATAGTTTATTTGGTAATAACATCAAACACCTCACAGCTCTGGATAAAATAAGCCACCACAATCTGGCAGTATATATTTTCCTGCAAACTCACTCGATGAATCTTATCTACAATCTCATTGAATATTTCCACTTTGGTGAGCTTCTTTTTCTTCAGGTTTCTGTAAAAGGCCTTCATCTGATCCTGCGTTTCCTCATAGTCTATGATTCCACGTTTATCCAAGCTCATCATTATTTCCTTGACCTTAAGAAAATATGTATTGACGTAATAATTCACCACTCCATATATCGCCAGGTCTTTGTCTGGATCCAGTTTCTGCTTTATTTCCTTCGGGTCAAGAGAAGCACCGACCAAATCCTTTTGTTTTAGATCCTTTATCTTACCTATGACACCGATGATTCCTTTTTCGAGTGCCATATTATCCAAGAGCTGAACACTCTGTTTGTGAATAGACAGGATTCTTTTGGCAGCCTTTAGTTCCTTGCAAACCTGCTTGCTGTCATCCAGCTGATACGTGGTATAGCAGTTGGGGCATAACGCTATCAGATTATCAATCGAACTCGTTTTTGATTTATCTATGAGGCTGACTTTATAAAGCGGGCTTGTTTTGTTTCCATTTACTATATGAAGCTGCCTTCCGCATCCGGGAAAAGGACAATATCCATCTGTCTCCTGTAAGAGAAACTCCCCAAATCGACGACTGAGGTCAGCTTCTATTTGCTGTTGCTGCTGTTTTTCCAAATCACTCTTTGGTGCCAAACCCGCAGATATCTGAATAATCTCTACAATGATATCAGCAACATTCTTCGCAACATTATCAGCATCCATAGTTGCATCGTATGGCTGCAGATCCTCTGCGAGCAATTTGCGAACAGTATGCTTTCGCTCATTTATTCTTTTGACCAAGATCTCTGGAGTAAGTCTGTAAACAATAGCCTGAGCCAGCTTTTTGGGCAGAGTTGCACGTTTAACATAAGTACGAATAGAATTATCCGCCTTTACTTTGTTTGATGGATCTTTACACGTACCCCATTCTTCCTCTGTAACTGTCGTAATCATTGCCATCAGTTCTCGGAAAAAATATGGAATATCATCGCCATCGCCCATATGCTTTTTCAATACAGAAAATAACGTCTTGAACTCCACTGCAAACAGCCCTTTCTCATTTTTGTACCACGGTGTACCACGTTGTACCAAAGTATCCCCAAGTCCAAATAGCCCATTTTATATAATTGAGCCACCTTGAAGGAAAGCTCAAAAGCTTCCAACAAGGCGCAGTACGCACCAATAGAATTATACCACAAGCATGTCCATTTTTCAAACAAAATATTCGCAAATAGGACACGGCTGTAGAACGATTCTCAGAGGTGCAATAGCAGGATTATTCAGATGATTCGGGAGTCGCGACCCACATCAATAGGATTATTTGATTAATCGCAAATGCTGATTTTATTGATGTCAGCCTTTCTAAGAAAAAGAGGTAATGACATGACAAAAGAAGACTGGCTTATCAATCTCGAAGATGTCTCTTCTCAGGTTGATGCCGAAACCGTCAAGTTCGTTTGTGTAAAGTACGGGGCTAAGGATATCTACGGATTATCGCCTTCCGACTATCAGGAAGCATGGAACGAATTGTTCGACTATGCCAGAGACGCAAACGACTAACAAGCAAATGTCCTGAGCAAGACAAATAAAGGCTCTTCACACTGAAAGCGCTACCTTTAGCGCTGAAGGAGGTTCTGCCGGTTTCAGTGTGAAGTAACAAGTAAACACCAGCCTTAAGCAGAACAGCTGGCTATTCAAGCAAAACAGGAGGAATACCTGTATGAATGGCCGACTGATTAAGACAACAGAATATCGCCATACGGTTTCCTCCGCGCAATTCAATGGAGGAAATCCGAGATGGACGATAACAAACTCAACCAGTACGCCGATAAGAAAGCGTACAACAACCTTCCCGTACCGGAAGGACAGTATCTTGCCCCGTTCCTTATAGAGGACTGGGACACAGTAAAAGCGATGAACCTTTATCGCGACAACCTTGAAACCTGGCACTTTAGCGGTATTCCAGTTTTAGTTGCCTTCACGCCGGTCACAGCGGAGCAGTTTCCCGGCACCATGAAACTCTTTTGGAGCAGTGTTCGTACTCATATTGCTGAGTTACATGGCGATCCGAATGTTATTTCATATGACAAATTTTTGGATGATATGTCCAAAGAAGGTGAAGGCGGTTACGATCCTGCTCAGACGGAATCTTTCGAGAACACAACTCTGCTTGGTATGATCATTGATGATCTGATCCGAGAAGTTGGTGAGAAGAATCCCCGCTATGGCCGTATTCTGAATCTCATCAAGCAGGACTCTACAAAAGGTGAGATCCTTGATGCTCTTCTCGATGAATACGGCATCAAGAAAACGCAGGCCTATGCAGAAATCAAAACTGCGCAGAAGTTGGCTAAGGATCTGTACTACGGCAATTAAGACTATTTAACAACAGTACAAAGAAGCAGCGATACTGGATTAATTCCGGTACCGCTGCTTTATCATTGCTTTCTCTATTCAATTATTTTCTTTTTGACGGCCTTCCCATCAGCTGCCACCGATCATGACTCCGTATGCTTCTAACAGCCTGACGTAAGGTACGAGTCCTTCCATGCATATGATACGGCTCCGCATGATGGGAATGAAATATAATAACCACATTATTATCTGGACAATCCGGGCTGTGCAGACTCCAAAAATGCCCTGTGTTCTTACTTCGTATCGTCACATCAAACGGATCCTTATAGAGAACCGTAAAATATGTCGCATCCAACGATTCAAGCTCTTTAGCATCAAACATCGGCAGCCCCCTTTCTAAACCAAGCTTCCAAGGCCTGCTCTACAATGTTGTCTACCTGATTGGGATCCATGCCCTGAAAGTATTTTTCAATGATCCTCCCCGGCACCTTATAACATTTTTTCTTGATTGGTTCCTTCCTCAGATAACGGCGTACAAATCCATCTGTTAAGGTTCCTGTATGGCTTCTCAACCTGATAGCCATATCAACGGTAAGCTTTGTGCCGGTTTCCTTTGCCACCTCATATACCATCTGCTGTTCATTCTCAGGCAGGAATGCCAATTGAATCGCCACTTTTGTATATAATGTTCCCCGATCCAGCATATCTTTAAGCGGATCTATCAGATCATTCAGCTTCAGAAGTCTGCCAACCGAGCTACCGGATAAACCATATTCTTCGCCAATGCTTCCCTTCGTCTTTATCTTTTGAGTCCCGGGTATCGAAGTCTCCTCGTCAAACCTTGCTTTCAATACCGCCGCCTGCTCTGAAATAGACAGCTCAGAAAACGGTCTCACCATCAAATCGGATGCATTCGTCACTTTTCCCATACCATCACGCCTCCTTTGCCACACCATAACCAGTGCCGTTTTCTGCCACAAACTGAGTGCGGAGCTTTTCCTGTTCTTTTCTGAAACGCTTTTGCAGATTAGCCATTTCTCTCTCCATAAACTCCTGCTCAGCCTTTTTAATTTCTGCACGTTCTGTATCCGGCTCAATGACAATCTTTCCGTTCTCACATTTGACGGAAACATAGTCTCCGATTTCAAATCCCAGCTCTTCAAGCCACTTTCCCTTCAGCATGATGGTCGGAGTCGCCTGATACTTATATCCGCTCATTCCATAGATCTTGACGATTCTTGTATTTTTATTTGCCATAACTGTTGTCTCCTTTTCTGCTTGTCTTAGATTTTCAAGTTTTACATAGTCTTATGTACCAATCTGTGCTATACTCTTCACAGATATCCGGAAAAACACAATTGGAGGAAACATCATGAGTGCTGATAAACCAGGCTCCTATAAAGGCTTAACTGAAGCTCGCAAGAGAGCGAATAAAAAATATAATGATCGATTCGTAGAGATAAAGGTCCGTGTCACCCCTGAGAAGCGTTCCATCATTAAGGAACACGCTGAAAGCATGGGTGAAAGTGCTACCGCCTTCATAAACAGAGCAATCGATGAAGCCATGGCCAGAGATCAAAAATCCGATCCCGAAAACTAAAAAATCCGGTGACGCATGGATACATTTCCACACATCACCGGATGATTCTTCGTTTCATGAACAATCTCCTTTGTGTAATTCTTCTATAAAAGCATTTTCAGAATAGGCTCTCCACTTAAATAGTTATCTGTTTTTCTTACATTAAGTGGTCTAAATCTGGTCTAAATTCAGTTTTAAACATTCCTCACATACCGAAATCACTCTGTTTTTCGAGCTTTCTACGAATGTTGCCCCAGCAGACAAATAACACTCTTATCATAGAAACCTCCAATATTACCGATTCCCACACCGTTTTTCTCTCTTTCAGATGGTCTAAATGTGGTCTAAATCAGAAGCGCGAACCCTCGCAAACGCAGTATTTACAAAGGTTTGATGACTTTTCGCCGCCTATTGCCGTGGCAAACGAATAAGATCCTCGTCATTGCGTAAAATCCTCTATTTATGCGGCTTCCCGCGTTTTTCTAAAAATTTTTTTGTGGCAAAAAAAGGCAAATTGGGGCATATTTTTGCCTGCAAAAGGTGCAAATTAGGTGCAAAATCAAAAAATTTGCACCTTCAGTATTCATGCGGCTTGCGGGGCATGTTTTTACCAAAAACAAACATATTTTCCCCTGCAAAAAGGTGCAAAAATTATAAGAATTTGCGGCATCATTCATTTGACACCTTCTTTTTTCTATACCCTTTAAAGGTTTTAACTTTAGCAGTATCTTTCTTTGAACCAATGGCTCTTCTGCTTTCCTCAGAGATACGCTCGAACTCCTCAATAGCATCTTCATATCCAAGATGCGTATAAGTATTAAGCGTAACGCCTATATCAGAATGTCCCATTATGTATTGGAGTGTCTTTGGATTCATTCTTGCCGAAGCCATACGACTACAAAAAGTATGTCTACACACATGAGGTGTCACCTTAGGCATCTGCACCTTATAAATTCTGTTGTACTTATCAACTATATGTTTAAAGTACTTCTCCCAGTGCATTGCTACCATAGGATGCTCATCCTTATCAAGAAAAAGAAATCCCACATATCCATCTACCATAGGCTCGATTTTAGGAACCTTGCGTTTTGCTATGATGCGCCTGAAACACTCCGCAACTTCTTCCGTCATCGGGATCAATCGTCCTCCGGATTTAGTCTTCGTATCTCCGATGTTTAAACCTATACCATTATTTCTCTGGAGCTGATGGTCTACATTGATCCTCATATTGTCAAAATCAATATCATCAAATGTCAGTCCTACAAATTCCGATATGCGAAGCCCTGTATTGAACAGAATATAGATTCCATCATAATATCTGCGATAATGAGAATCTTCCTTTATAAACTTAAGGAACTTTCTTTCGTCATCGCGCGATATCGCTTCACGGGTAACACTGTCATTGTAGATTACCGTACCAAGATTAAAATCAAACGGATTCTTTTTGACAAAATCATTATCCACCGCCAACTGAAATGCAGGACGAAGAACACCTCTGATACTATGAATCGAACTGTATCCTCTTCCATTTTTCTGAAGCTGCACAAGCCAAGTCTGCGCATGCAAAGTCTTGACCTTGTCGATTCTCTGAGTTCCGAAAACATCCTTTTTCAAAAGATTCATCACAGTCTTATATCCGGTTTTTGTACTTGGACGTACACCATTTTTCAATGTGACATACTTCTCCACTAAATCTGATACTGTAAGTTTTCCTCCTTCCGGAATAATCTGGCTGATCAAATCCGCTGATATTTTCTTCTCAAGCTCTCTAAGAGCCGGCTCAGGCTTTCTTCCTTAAGGCACCGGATCATTAACATCAAGTCTCCATGATCTAACATATTTTGCCTCACCAAAAGCATCTAAATATTTATATCTATAGCGACCGGTATTTTCCTGTGTCTCGCCGTATCTTAAGATTCGACCGCGATTATCTCGTCTCTTTTTACTCATATATTGGTCTCCTTCCTACTTAGAAAGGCTCCAATATGGCATCACCATGATACCATAATCAGATCCTTTGTGCCATTGAGGACAGGTAATTATGTCATTCATATGCAAGTAGCAACATCTATATATTCCTCAAATTTTTTCCTTTTTATCTGTCTCCGATTTCCAACCGTGATAATAAAATCGGCAGTCGGGTCAAATGAGATTATTCGCCTTATCCGCTTCTGCCCGATTCCAAAATATTCTGCTGCCTCTCTGATTGAAAGAGTATATTTTTCGCAAAGAGGCACTTCTCTTATTAGCTCATCCATATTCAAATCCTCCCTGCACTCTCATTACAAAAATTATTGTGTCCGTCATTTTGCTCCTCCTTTCATAAACGTATGTCTTAGATACATTTATGATATCTCTTGCAGCTTTTCTAAAACGTCGACATTTGCGACATCCGTTCGATATTTAAGAAAGACGATTTTCAAGACAATACAAAAATAAAAAAATCTGAATCTCTCATTTTCATCAGATTCAGATTTTTTGAAAAAGTATTCTATATGTTTTTTGAAAAATAACTACCATCAAGTCAGATCAAAAATACACTTATTAAGCGTTAGCGCCGTTCCGAATTTTTCGGAAAAAGGGGTTTGGGGTGTTACACCTCCAACAAGCGTCAAGAGCATTTGTCTGTCAAATGCACTGCTTGCCACTTCTTTTATAGCCCTCGTAGGGATTCTTCAGAAGCGGCGGTGCGAGGAAACTTACCGGAAGAATTTAATATAGAAAAATTAATGAATTTATTATATAATCCTTATTCGCCTTAAACATATAAGGCCACATCTTTTCTGTTGTATATATTGCTTTAAACTGAAAGCAAAAGGAATTTAGCATGTACACAAATTCATTACACAAACTAAATCCATCTCCATACATATTTTCATGCTTTAGCATGTATTCTATTAAAGAAAAATGTTTTGTTGAATGACTATCAAAGCCATATTTATAGAATATATTATTATATTTTGCTATACATGCTTCAGACAAAAAAGGAATCATACCTCCAAACTTTCCAATGCAAAGTTCTTGATATAATTTATAATTGCTTTTTCCAGATGTATTAAAATCCGAATCACATCCCCAAAATGGTGCTTTATTTGAAACAACAAGTTGATAAGCAAATTGTTTGATCATTGCCAAGTAATGAAATGCAAGAATATAAAGAACTATGTCTTTTTCCTTTTCCTCCAAAAGCTGCTTTATAAACCCCAAATATTGATTTGCCAATCTCAATTCCACACTATCTACATTCAATCGCAAATCTTTCTCACGATAATCGAACATACATCCGTTTATATCTTCACAACCATCTATCATTTTTCCGCTTAATATAGACTTGATATTTTTATCAACCATAACAAATTCGTTTAAGTTATATTTCTTTGCAGCCCGCTTCAAAAAGTCACACTCTTCTTTTTCGTTTGCCAAAAATTCATTGATCATCTCTTTGCGATACATAACAAAACACCTATACTCTCATAAAAACACAACCGATTCTTAGTCATAACGAATCCGCTTCAGTTATCCTGTCCAAATTCCCACAATAATATAGTATCATATATTTATGGGCGTGATTATGATAACTAGCAAGAATATCGTATTGGAGACTTTTATGAGAAAAAGAATATATGAAATTATTGAAGCTGCAGAAAATAATGACAAAGCAAGTTCTACTTATGATGCAATAATGCTTTTAGCAATCATAGTAAGCATAATCCCTCTTGGATTTAAAAACTCTTTGCCCTTCTTTTATTATAGTGACCTTATCATAACAACTCTTTTCATATTCGATTATTTTCTAAGACTAATAACCGCAGACTTTAAATTACAAGATCATTCTGCAATCGCTTTTGTAAAATATCCTTTTACCCCATGGGCTATTGTAGATCTTGTTTCAATTCTACCAACAATAACTGTCCTTAATTCAGGATTCAAACTCTTCCGTTTATTCCGTATAGTCAGAACATTACGCGTTCTAAGAATTTTCAAAGCTTTTAGATATTCAAAAAGCATAAAGATTAAGGAATCTTCATCGTCAGATTGGATCTTAAGGATTTTATAAATGTATTTCTCAACTTTATCATATTCTGCGGTTTTGTACTTCTCTGCATCATAAAATCTGATATTTTTCATAATCTCCTACATCTCCTTATTCACATTTTTTTCAAATAGCAATATTCATAAAGCTTCACAAATCCTATCTTCTTATAAAGTTTTTTTGCAATTTGATTTTCCTGCAAAACCTGAAGATATAAACACTTCGCACCGAGCTCTTTTGACTTCTCTATTGTTGCTCTGCACAATTTCTCGCCCAGTCCGATCCCTCGAAGCGATCTGTTAACGACAACATTATGCAGAAGGCTGTGTCCCTCATATGTAGCAGTGGATGCAACCGCTGCAGTACTGCCGTCATGCATAACCTTAACAAACAGTTTATCAAGAGTAACGCTGTTATTTATTCTTTTGCATAACTCCTGATTCTTTGCATCCTTCGGACCTTCGAATTCAAAATACGGTTCATACCAGTCATCGGGTTCTGCACTGAATACTACATTTTTCAAAACTTCTTCCGGATCATCCGACTGATATTCATCCAATTTCAGTATCATCAGATCCGTGGGAGCCGTAATGATATAACCGCGTTTAAGAAGTTTATCCGCAAGCTCTCTGTCCGCATCAGTGATCTTGAAAATACACGGAACTCCACGGGATCTGTACTCATTCTCACAATATGCAATCTTTTCATCTACATCGAGTTTTCCGTCTTCATATACACTTACCGAGTTAACGCGTCTTGTATATCCTTCGGAAAACCTGAGCTCCCATCCGTCATACTGCTTGATTTCCAGCGCTTTAAATCCTTCATTCGATGCTTTTTCAAAAAAACATATGAGCCTGGGGGACGGGGTTAGTGGTTCATTTTTCAAATTCATCTTAAATATCTCCTCTCAATATACCGGATTTTGCGTCGATTTGCGCGGTTTGTACGCACCAACGTTTGCCCCATAATTGTATTTGATCCGGATAATACCAAAGAAAAATATGATCTCAGATTAATCTTAGAAAGTATTCATCGTTTCCTTCATATACTCCGGTACGCTTAAAAGTGGATGCCGTGGCAAACGAATAGCACCCTGATCATATTCAAAAACCTCGTATTTTCCAGCTTTTAAGCCATTTCTGTTTCTCTGTAACTTGGCATATATCGGCATATTTTCGTCTATTTTTTCAAGCATCAGGTATAAATTTCGGTATAAAAATATTCGTTTTATACCTGCAGTTCTGCCAGCGGCATTTGCCGATTACAGATGGCAGAATTTATACCTAAGTTATATCGCACTTAAGCTTCTAAGCGACTTTAGCTCCCTTTGGATTTGTTAATCTAAGTCTTTCTTCTCAAAATCCTCAATATTCAATTCGCGTCTAAGTTCATCTTTTGTTGGCATGTATGGCAAATATTTTGCAGCAAAAATCTGCTTATTGTCTTCAGGTAAAGTATATTCTACAAGTGTATCGCTCTTATCTGCACATAATACAATTCCAATTGGAGGATTATCCCCTTCATTCATCATATTACGAGTGTAATAATTTACATACATCTGCATTTGCCCTAAATCTTGATGAGTCAAGTCCCCAATCTTTAAATCGATGAGCACAAAGCACTTTAGAATATAATTGTAGAAAACCAAATCAATATAAAAATGGCGGCCTTCAACATTAAAATGTTTTTGCCTTGCGACAAAAGAATATCCTCTGCCTAATTCCAACAAAAACTTTTGCAAATGATCAATAAGCGCCTGTTCTAGTTCAGATTCATAAAAATGTTCATTTGCCGGTAAATCTAAAAATTCTAGAACATATGGGTCTTTTATGATTCTTTCATATTCTGGTTTTGGCTCTAATTCATTAATCTCTTCTGAAACGCTCTTCTTATCTTTACTTGCCAAAATTCTTTGATAATAAAAAGAATTAATCTGTCTATCTAACTGTCTGGAACTCCAACCACACTTTACAGCCTCATCAAGGTAAAAAGCACGCGCTTCTTCATCTTCTACACGCATAAGGCTTCGATAATGAGTCCAACTCAATTCAGGACGCACTGCGTCACGAATTGGAAATGTATTATAAAATCGACGCATATTACGTAAATTGCTTTCATCAAATCCCTTGCCAAATTCCCGCGTCAACTTATCCGACAAGTATTTGAGAAGCTGTTTTCCATACTCAGCGCGTTCGTTTTCTCCACAAACCTCATAAATTTGCTTACCAATATTCCAATATGCAATAACCATCGCAGAGTTTACAGCTACAGTAACCTGCTTCTGTGCGTCAACAACATATCCGCGAACTGCTTTATATGTATCCTCGCTAGTTATATCGCCATTTGTGTTCAAAATTATATCGTTCTTTTTCATAAGTATTAACACCCTCTTTTTTTCACTACTATCTAATAACAGATTTTATCATATCCTTTAATGTCATTGAATAAAAGAACAGCTACCTCTTTCGAAATAACTGCTCTATGTAAAATCACTTTTCATAGCGTCACATCTTCTCATAACATATGCCGTTTAAAAAAAAATGAACAGCTATCCTTTCGAATAACTGCTCTATGTAGCGCAAAAATCATGTGTTTCTTCGTTTTTTCTTAATTATAAAATGAGATTATTTTACCATAAAAAACAGGGGTTAAACGGGGGGGTAAATCCATATCATACATGAGTGGAACTCCAGTATTTAGGCGGGTTTCAAGAGTTTTTAGAGGGGTATGCTGGGGCAAACGAATAGCACCCTGATCATATTCAAAAACCTCGTATTTTCCAGCTTTTAAGCCATTTCTGTTTCTCTGTAACTTGGCATATATCGGCATATTTTCGTCTATTTTTTCAAGCCTCAGGTATAAATTTCGGTATAAAAATATTCGTTTTATACCTGCATTTCTGTCAGCGGCATTTGCCGATTACAGATGGCAGAATTTATACCTAAGTTATATCGCCTTTAAGCTTCTAAGCGACTTTAGCTCCCTTTGGGCATCTTCAAATCCGACATGAGTATACGTATTTAATGTAACACTTATATCTGAATGCCCCATCAAATATTGAAGAGTTTTGGGATTCATTCCGGACTTTGCCATCTTACTGCAAAACGTATGCCTGCATATATGCGGAGACACAAACGGAATTTGAATTTTGTAGATGCGGTTGTATTTATCACGAATGTGTTTGAAGTAATGATCCCAATGAAGCGAATATACAACGCTTCCACCTCAAGAGTCATAGGAATCTTCCTTCGACCGATCTCCGTCTTGGTCTCCTCAATATAATACCCTACATGGGCGCCTTTTTGAAGTTGATGGTCGACATTAATGCAATGGTTCTTGAAATCTATATCTGATAATGTAAGGCCACAGAATTCCGAAATTCTCATTCCTGTATTGAACAAGATATAAATACCTTCACTAATAACTACAGAAATAAGGTGAATAATAAGTCTCTTCTAGAAAAATAAAAACAGCTTTCACCTATACTATAAGTGAAAGCCGCAAAAACTTAATCATCAAAAATCATTTTAAACACCGCTAATTCAGCTGTGTCATATATTATTCTTCAGAAAAGATATTATATTTTTCCATAAGAGCTTCAATAACAGCGTCTTCAGCAGTCAAGGCAAGTGTAAAATCATCAGAATCTCTTGGAATAGCCCTAAGAAGTAGCTGATATTCTTTTCGTCCTTCTTTTTTTCCTTCTTCAATTTTCTCTCTATCTCTCATCAGAAGTGTCATGTACTCCACCTCCCATTTCTCATTGCGTTTAACAACATTAACTTCGTTTTGTAGATTATCTGTAAATTCATCCATCGGCTCACCGGTACGAACAAACCTCAGGAAATTTCCAAGCTCTGTGTCCTGGAGTTCAGTACAAGCCGCGTTAAGAATAACCTTGTATGAATCATCTCCAAACGGAAGCTCATACTCTCTGCAGTAATTCTCAAATCTGTAAGCCGGTTTATCTAATTCGTAAATATCCTCAGTACAGATAAAAATGACGTAACTCTTTGCCAGTTTATGATAATCTTCGCCTTTTTCTATCAAATTAAGATCTATCATCCCCTGGTAGTAACGCGCACGCCTCGGAATATTACCCAGATTTGTTGTCTGCATCTCAATGTTATAAACTGTGCCTTTTCATCATCCACGACAATTCACATAATCATTTATAAAAAAGGCACCATATACACAGGAATATAATTTATACCATTCTCCCATTTATAATCCTTCGTATGAACAACATATTTGAGTATAGCGCAAATCCCCATTTGTTCACAGCGTTTTCCCACTCAAATCCCCTTTAATCTAAATCAATTTATACTAGTAAAAGTGTACCTCCTGAGTACACAATCTGCGGAAATTTCCGGTATGTCCTCTCCTATCACATATCTCATTTGTGTGATCCGGCATATTTTACATACGCATCTGTAAATCCACTTGCCTTAGCCTTATCAAGCGCCTCGTTGGCCTCTTCTTCCGTTGTAAAAAGACCTGCCGTCACAACATAATACGGTTCGGGATTCAGTTCCTCAAAATCGGGAGTATATACTACCGAACAATTATTGAAGCCTGCTTCCTTGAGCGCACTTAACGTTTCATCACAGTCTTTTTCGTCCTTGAAAGCTTTAATGAACACACCATAGTACTTATCACCTGTAACTTTGTTAATACTTATAGATATTATGACCATTCCATACTTTGATTCACTATTCGGCTCAAGTTCATATGTTGCCACATAGTTTGAATAATCGGGCTTTTGCTCCAGTTCTCCCCAGTATCCCCAGAACACATTGACCTTTCCGATATACTTGCCATTCTCTTCAGTGACCGTGCATTCCTGGTTCTTAAAATCTGTCTCTGTTTCTACCTCCTTATCGATGATCAGCGCACATGACTCGTTTCCCGTTTTGTACAATACTGCATCATGAAGATCGCACATAGGTCCTGACGGAAGCTCTCCCAAGTCGGCCTTGGTTCCGAAAAGATCAAGACAGTTTTTATCAACATCTTTTTTAGACACCGATGCACCATGGAATCCATCGCCGTTAGGTCCTGTCTCGGCACTTTTATCCTCGGAAACGCCTCCGGTGCCAATAACGAAAGTACTGTCGATTATGCCATCCGGCTCACAGGCAAGTACAGCGGCTCTTATCTTTTCTTCACCTGTTAGTTCCAGCTTAATTTCTCTGGCTTCCTGAGGACTGTATTCAGCCTCTTTCATCATCGAAGCCCACAGAAAACTGCTAAGAGCATCACTCATTTCCTTAAGCGACTTTTCTGCAGCTACAGTATCGAATTCCGCCGTCTTCTCAAGCTCATTCTCTACTGTCTTTTCTTCTTTCTTTGCCTGATCGGTAGTATCTGCAGCATCGCTCTGCCCGCATCCTGCAAAAATACCACACATCATAAGACAAATCATAATTGCAACAATTGTTTTTTTCTTCATCTTTTACTCTTTCCCACTATAACCTGTTATTATTTGATCATTTCCTCTACTTTTGCTGTCGGCTTCACTGTCATTTCCATCCATGCCGGCAAAAATCCACTCTTTATGGCATTTCTCACTGATCTGATATTAGACCAGGCAGAACAATAAAACGGAACTTTATCAAGCTTCAAAATCTCAAGAGCAAGCCTTGTTTCTCCTAAAAAAGATGAAGTTGAAGCTGCATTTCTTGTTTACAATATCTATTTTTAAGCACATCGCTCAACTCATCATACTCTTTTTCAGTTAGTTCGCGTTTCTGTGAAACAGTATCAGAATAGTAGTATTTAAGTTGATGCTCATCATCAAAAGGAGTAAATCCATAATAGATACCTTCAATAAATTCCAGTTTTCCGGCATTGTACTTATAATATTTAACACTAGCAAGATCATTTGGAGGAAAGCAAATTTCTTCAATTATGCCATCTTCATATAATTGATACACTACTCTCAGGTTATCCTCAAATACAACATCAACCTTGCCCTCTCTAATGGTAAACACACCAGCAATATACACATCATCTGGATTTTCTTCCGAACCATTAGTTCCCAAAAGCAATTCATCTACTCCATCTCCATCAATATCCACTTCCAGATATCCAAAATGGTTGGGGTGAGTAAAACATTGATATATTGGAGTTGTAAGCCAGTCAAAACACTTAAATGTATCCGCTTTATCCCAAAACGTGTCATAATCAAAGCTTTCATATATATCCAGTAAACTTTTTATATCTTCAATAAGTTCATCATATGAATTATAATCTGCTATACATTCTTCTGACGTGTACGCTGTTTCTGATGATTCTTCCGAAGCTGCATCATCAGTGATTACGGTTCTATATTCATCGTTTAAATTTCTCTCTGCTTCGTCCGTGATAGATTCTGCCTTTTCACCCGAACACGCTGTCAATATAATAAAAAGTAATGCAGCTGTAAGTAATGCTTGTAATTTCATACTCTTTTTTCTCAATCTATTTCTACAAATTAGCCTACTACCTTTATACATTTAGTCTATTCAGCTACGAATGGTATATAATCGATTTGTTTTAGCCGATATTTCTTATAGTATTCCTCTGCGTAATTTGCATCAGGATCAGCTATTTCATATATTTTTTTATTTCTATAGCAAGTACATATTCCAGAGAACCATTCACTACCTTCAATAAGTTTTAATTCTCCTTTGCTATATCTGTAAACCATATTATGACCATCCATACAGCTGCCGGATCCCTCCTTTACTATAATTCCACCCCCAAAAAGATAATAATTATTTCTGTATTCTCCACTCAAAACATGCAAAACCTTTCCGTTTCGAATAGTAAACAAATCGTATATATAATCGCCATAATTACTCCAAGCATCTTGATTACGCTCGGAAGTAGTGCTGTTAACGCCCCCTAAAATAAGCTCATCCACTCCATCACCATCAATATCCTCTTGTAAATATCCAGAGCTTTCCAAATCTGAATAATTCATTTCTACTGCAAGACTCATTCCAGGAGCAAAATACCATAGCGATTCTTTATTTGCCTTTATGCCATTTATCATCTCATCATACAAATTATAATCAACTTCAGATGCTTCCTGCTTTTTTTCTGATACTCCAAAATCTGAATCTATATCAGTTGCATTTTCTACGGCGGTGTCTTCTTCAAGTACTTTTATGAACTCATCATAACCTAAAGATCCATCAAGAACTTCATAATCAAGATTGCTGTAACCATCTACCAATTTTTTTAATTCATCATCGCTCATGTTTTGATCGGTATGGTTGTAATATGTGTAGTTTTGCTCTTTTTCTTTGGCCCAGAGTATCGTAGAACACTTATAATCACACTCATATCCATACTTATCCTGACGTATATGGTCACCTTCATTTAGTTCATGATGAAATAATTTATAATTGGTATCAAAGCTATCGCCATACCAGTTCCACATATTCCATCTTATAATTCCGTTACCGGGAGAATATTCATGTTCATAATCGCCAACAAGTAATTCATTAACACATCCATTTTTATAATAGTAGAGCCAAACCGTGCAACCAGATTCAACCACTAATTCCATGGGACTATTGCCGTCTATATCAACAAGGGCATAGGATGGAGCAAAGAATGAATTATCTTCATTATCAGATTCATAAGCTTCAAGTTTAAACAGTCTGGCAATCTGGCTATAGGCCTTTTTATAATCGCTATAATCACATGATAAGTTGTCTCCCAGTAAGACGGACTTTAGCTTGTCCATGGAAATATCATTGCCTCGTTGCTTCTCAATATTTTCCATAGTATTCCAATCATCAAATACATGGTAATTATAATCAGCGGTAGCAGTACACAAGAGAAATTTGGACGCATCACCAGTGATTACAATGTCATTTCTTCCGTCACAATCAAAATCAAAAAAACTTATATCCGTGACATACTTCATGTAGATGCCTGTATCTAAAGTATCTATGACCGTATCGTCTTTTATGATATCAATGTAGGTATAAAGTCCTGTATAATGATTTTCATCATCTTTACCAAGTTCATTATGAACTCGAATCTGTACCAAGCCATCATCTTTAACAAGTTCAGTCTCGAATGTCTGCTCATATAATTTGCGCTCAGATTTTGAATTTTCATTAGGCTGTTTTGTTTCAACCTTATCATCAGTTTTTACTGCTCCACAACCTGTAAGCAATATAAGTAAAGTCAGCGGTAATAATATATTTAGTCTCATTTTTATCCTTGGAAATTATATATATTTTTTCAAAAGTTATCTTGTCAAAGTATCTGTACCAAACATTTCCTGATATGTGAATTCATATTCTACGAGATTGGAATCTGAGGCGCCTGTCAGGTCGAACTTTGTAGCAAATAAAACAACTGCATCATCCCTATAAGCAATGTGTGAATTGCCATCGCTAACGACCCATTCCGTAATTTCCATGGAAGATTCGTCGCCGTATTTTTCTTTAACTATTTTTTTGAAGTCATCGTCACTTCCTTTAAAAAAATCCTTAAAAGATAATTTCTCGCCGGTAGTCAGATCAAATATAAGTTGATTATTAGCATAGAATCTGCTTGCACCTCCGATAGCGCAACAGGAGGAAATATCTACGGTCAGAAATTTATCGTTGATAACGTTAATGGAATCAATAGCATCATTATCAAAGCACATTCCGGAATAATCAGAAGGATGAAAAACGCATTCTAAGTCTACAGAGTAACTCTGCAAACCATCTAATTCTTTCTGCATATATTCGTTTATCTTTGGCGCACCTTCAGTATAGTTTTCAGGTAGCTTAATAATTTCTGTAGAACGTGAACATACCTCTTTTCCGCATTTCTTACATGTAACGTTATAAGATTTATTCATAATTTCGGCAATTGTATCCTTTCTGATCTCTTCTGTGCTTTCGACATCAAAATCCGGATTATTCATCAGATCTTTGATTGTCGCACTATTCATGTAATTGGCCACCGTTTTGTTTTCTTTAGTACATGCACATAGCATGAATGCAGCAATAATTGTTGTAAATAATAGCCGTCTTCTCACTATAATATTGTTCTCCATATCAATATATTTTTTTGTATTGTTTTACATCCGGTGCCATTATTTCTTTAATTATTTTTTGCATTGCCATATTAACCTCCACAATCTATTTTTGAGCGCATAAATCCCAAACTTACCATCTCCAAAACATTACGCCATTACATGTAACAAGTCTGGCAAAGAAGGTATTGAAATCACAGTTTAAGAATTTCCATTCATTTGATGGATATCCTACATCACCATCCAAAATACAACGAGATCCTTTATTGGTGTCAAACAGCATAATATCCGCACTGAAAAAGCATCTCATAAAAACATAGCATCCGATGGGTATCTCATATCCGGCATCATTAAGTTCGTCTGTATCTTGCATCCTGTCTCTTTTTCAAAATCTTCTATTTCATTTAGATCTGCCGGATCATTCCATTTAAAATCATACTCTACATCATTTAATGCGTCCTTTATCAACGCTTTACCTATTGCTTTTTTTGTGAGTTCTATTAAAACATTCATATTCTTTAAATATGGCAATATGCTCCTTTATGCCATTTACTCCTCTTTGTAATTTTTTCATCTTTTATTATCTGAGTCAATCTTGTCGGGACATTCACAACGCTTTTTGACGCTATGAGTTAAAAAGCGTTACTACGCACAGTATAACGTTTTTTTACCAATCATTGTCAAGAAGCGTTATAATATATATCCCCTTATGGCACCGATATAACCGATGCCATAAGGATCCTTTATCAAATATCCAGCACATACCTCATCTGTCTTATCGCCGACTGCAAAGAATAATGCACCGCCGGCTGAGACACGCCCTCAATATCCGCTATCTCCTTCTCGCTAAATCCATGGAAAAAGAACATTCGTAGCCTTCTTTGAAGCTTATCCGGCAGCTGATTTATTGTGTGATCCGGCATATTTTACATACGCATCTGTAAATCCACTTGCCTTAGCCTTATCAAGCGCCTCGTTGGCCTCTTCTTCCGTTGTAAAAGACCTGCCGTCACAACATAATACGGTTCGGGATTCAGTTCCTCAAAATCGGGAGTATATACAAACACCTCTTCATTTGAAAGAGCTGTCAAACTCTTAAATGGTCCCGAACGCTTGTCATAATAGTGATATAGATTCATGCTTACACTCCTCTATACTTTCCCCTTCCAACGGTAGTTTCCCAACATGTCTTTTTTCAAAAAACATATCTCTGTTTGTAGCAACGATAATAATAGCAACAACTGTGACCACGATAGTTTCTACGCATTTTGTTTCCGGCGTCATCGCGATTCTTTCCTGCATGAAATTTATAAAAAGATGAAATATCATGTTTGCCAACATACTGCGGCCATTTTTTACATATACCCATGTAGTCAGAAATCCCATAGGCATGCATGATGCAAAGAAATTAAGCATGAATCCGATTCCCATCGTCCTAAGCCCATAATGATAGGTCCCCGGTATCCAGAATAAAGGCAAATGCCATAACGCCCACACAAAGCCAAAGATTATGGACTCCTTAAACCAGCTGCAGTACTGTGCTATCGAGTCTTCGCCGTACCCTCTCCAGCCAATTTCTTCTATGACAGATGCAAGCAATATGGTCAAAAAAGCTGAACCGATCCCCGCACCGCTAAAAGAAAAGTCTTCAGTAAAAGCTAACTGATCAAGCGATTGCCCAAAGAATGTAGACAGTAATATCGATGCAAGTACAATTGTCATAAAGGCAGCCACCGCCAGCGCAAGATTCAGCGGTTTCAATTTGTAAAAGCCAAAGATCTTTCTTTTAAAATCATTGATCAGATCGGTGTCTTTAGAAGAAAAAACAGTATACACAGCCACCGCAGAAGGAGCCAGTAGACCTCCAAGCATACCCATAGCGCATGATATTCCCTTGTCAAAAAGAATAGCGAACAGCCAGCATGCCCAAGTCAAGCCAATTGCAGTAACATAAAATCTCACAGGACGATATTTGTATCTCATACTTCCACCGCACTTTCCTTACAGATCACCAATTCACTGCGCGAACCGTTCAATTCAATTGTGTTTTTACTATCCTCGGCAGAAAAATCTTCCGCTTCTACACCGCCAACTTCATAGGTTATAGAATTCTTGATTCCCTTTACTACTGCGCCAAAATCATAATCTGCCGGAACACTTAATCTGGATGTAGCGGACACTTGGTTGAGTTCAAAAGAGCCTTCAAAATCATCCAGATCAACAGACAGATCTGAGTTTGAATCCACTTCAAACGTACCTTTAACAGATGCCACATGGCATATAGAAGTTTTCCCTTTATACTCGATGTTTTCGCAAACAAGATTATCTAAGCCGATCTCATTACAATTGCACTCAATTTCAATATGATCAAGATATTTGTCCGGCAAAAGAACTTCTATAAACAGCCCCTCTTTTGCCTTTGCCTCAGTCATTTTATTCTTTCGCTTAACATCTATATCTATGCGCCTTTTGAGGTCATCGATCTTCACCTTAAAATCTTCGGCTACAGAATCGATATCATTTGATGCCAAAAGAACAATCACTTTTTCCTCTGAATGTCCCTTAACCGTAAGTGCGGCGGCACCTCCCAGTTTCATATCAAATATCTTTGGTCCGTCGATATCATATTCAGTCTTACTTTCATAGAGAAATCTTCTTCGATCTGTGGAATGTTTCTCATTAGAAAGAAGTTCATCCAATGAGATGCCAAACAGATTAGAGATAACGATCATGTTCTCAATATCAGGTATTCCCTTATCCGTCTCCCATTTTGTTACAGCCTGTCTGGATACTCCAAGTTTTTCAGCCAATAGTTCCTGAGACATTCCGGATTCTTTTCTGGCTTTTCTAAGTTTTTCAGCAAATGTCATAATACTTTTCCTCCTTTAGAAATTATCCAAACTATAATATTGCTGTAACGTAAACACCAGAAACTACAGTTGTCATATGGCATAAAAAATGCTACTTATCGTAGCATTTATATTTTACGCGCATTTTCTGCACACGTTTTCTGCACATTTTTATTTTTCATTAAGTAAAGCCATTCGCCATCTTACAACTGCAACTCCGATAATTATGACGTAGCCAATGATACTTAATGCTGTCGGTACCTCATGCAAGAATAAAATGCCCCAAAGTGCGGCAAATATAACCTGAAGATAGTCAAACACGGACAACTTCTTTGCCGGAGCGTATTTATATGCCGTAGTTATAGCAAACTGCCCCACTGCCGCAGACAATCCCGCAGCGATCAACATAGCAAGCTGAACCGGTGACATATGTACATACCCGACTATCATGAAAGGAAGCGTGAGCAGGCATGAAAAAAGTGAGAAGCATATGACAATAACCGGCGTAGCTGCACCCTTTCCGGTCGCTCTCCTGACAAATACATATGCCGTTCCTGCACCAAACCCTCCATACAATCCAACCAAAGCCGGCACAAGTTCCATATTTCCGGGAGTCGGTCTTATGATAAAAAGAGCTCCCGTAAAAGCAATAACCGTAGCAATAATATCGCTCTTTGACGGTTTTTCCTTAAGTAACGGAATCGATATCAGTATCGCAAAAAATGGCGACAACTTATTAAGCATGTTAGAATCCGCAAGAACAAGCCTGTCGATAGCGTAAAAATTGGCTATCAATCCTGTCGTTCCAAACAGGCACCTGAACAAAATGTCTGTACCGAATTCCTTTTTTATCTCAAATCTTTCTCTTTTAACAAACAATGTCACTACTGCGATCAACAGTGCAAAAGCATTTCTGAAAAAAGCCTTTTGCATTGTCGGAAGTTCTCCTGATAACCTTACAAAGAAAGTCATGAAAGAAAAACCAATTGCTGCTATAACTATGCATGTTATTCCTTTAATCTGGTCTTTCAACGCATCCTTCACCTCTGTCCTAATATTATAAAAGACTGTTATGTCTCTTTTTCCATTTGAAAACAGCTGACCGGCACTTCAGACACTCCGAAGTACCGGTCTATATATCATAGCATAATTCAGTTACAAGATGTGGGTGTCAAAAAATAAATTTGACACCATATGATATACGCATTTCGTCAGGATTTTCAAACATCTGCTGTGGCTCAAACGCCTTGCCCAAGGTCTCTGTCTTTTTTATCAAATATCCAACACATATCTCATCTGCCTTATCGCCGACTGCAAAGAATAATTGCCTGACTTGAACTTTCAATCCAAAAGGTATATTATATATGCGCCCGAACATTAGTTCTTTTTTGATTGAGGTATATGTTATGAGTAGAGTGATTGATACTGTAGACGTCATCTGCCAGCACAAATCGAACGGCGAAGTGATTCCCCTCCGCTTCCGGCTGATGAACGAAGATGGCCAATATGAAAATTATACGATAAAAGGTTATAGAACAATTACCCATCCGGGGCCTTATACTACTCCGGACGGGCTCTATGTTTCTTACTCCACATTTGTTTTTGAATGTATTGTTGTCGTGCTGGATTATAAGCGGAAGGTACGATTATATTTTGAGACACATAACAGTAAGTGGAGGATTGCGATATAAAACACCTGCACAGAATTCATTCTGTACAGGTGTTCTATTCTCTTCCATTATTCAAAATCTCGCTTATTCAAACTAAGCCATCCACAAATACCTTTATGGAAGGTAAATATCCAGCTCATATTCTACATACTTCTCATCTTCAATGAATAAATCCATAGTCCAGCTTATATCGCTATTAAAGACCTTAAACGAAGACGCATATGTTGTATATCCGGCATATGGCGATTGCTTATCTGTACTTACTATTTCCACCTTAAAGTTTTGCTCTTTGAGACTATCAAGATATTCCGCAACGCCATCTGTAACAGTGGCTTTTACCTCATCAATAATTTCGAAAATAGTAAGCGCGCAATAATCCGGTGGGTTGTAAAATAACCACCATTGTTATCGGGTACAAGGGCTTTTGCCCATAAAATATACCCCGAGTTCTTATGAACCCGGAGTACCTTGACAATTCACATATGATAAAGATTACATCGCATCAAAGATGGCATCTTGATGCTTCCTGAACAGCTCATCAAGAGCTTCTTTGCATTCTGGATTCCATGGAGATAGCTTTTCAAGCTCCTCGTCGCTCATCTGAGATGATGGACATTTGATCAACAGATACTTGAGATAGTAGTAAACATCTACTCCGCAAGCCTTGGCAGT
>NZ_FPCD01000010.1 GCF_900116865.1 Butyrivibrio sp. M55 | reverse complement strand
TCGGAACGTAAACAATCGGTGTAAGCCCAAACAAAAAAACAGACTTCATATAACTAAAATCTGTCCTTTTGTTTGGGTTTCAGACCGATTTTTATCTGAGTGAACTAAGTCGCGTCCGGGTGGCTATGGAATTTCAATCTGCCACCTCATAAACAAATCTTATCATTATCTCATGGTTTTAGACACCCTCAAAGCATAAATACAGTCTTTATTCCACGACAAATAAGCCTTCGTAAAAAGGCTTGTCTTTCGATATGAGATCCACTTATTCAACAAAGCATATATCTGCCGTTCATACGAAAAGTAATAAGAGGTTCACCACATTTGGAGCATTTGCAAATGTCATGTTTATAAAGAATCTTAATCTTTTCTGCGGTTGTTTTCCCTCTGAGCTTTGAAATATATTGTTTACAGCCGAGCAGATTCCTACAGAGAGTCATTTTCTGTGTTTTACATCTACAGGCAAGAAGGCCATAGTAGCGTATCCTTACAAATCCCTTGGGAAGTATATGGAGCAAAAAATGGGACAGAAATTTTTCTCCTGAGATTGTCATAGGCCTATATTTACCATCTGTACGATAGTCCTTTGCACTGAAGGTGACGTACTCAGAATCCATGCTTAGAATACGCCTGTTGCTAATAGCAATCCTGTGAGTATATTTTCCAAGGTATTTAAAGACTTCCTGAGCTCCTTTAAATGTCCGTTTGGAATACACAACCCAATCCATAGCGTAGAGCTTATCAAGAAGACACTTGAATTCATACTGATTCCTAAGTGTTTCTGCACCACCTGCGTAGGTCAGCTTTTCGGACTCATGAAGGGATTTTAGCTCTTCCAGATAGTATTTCTTGAAAACGGCGGACATAACCTTCACAGGCAGAAAAAATTTATTTCCTTTGTCCTTCCAATGGTTCTTGTCATCAAGTCCGCCTCCCAAGACTATCGTATGAATATGTGGATGATAATTAAGCTTTGAGCCCCATGTGTGGAGAATACATATATATCCTATCTTTGCGCCAAAGTGCTTGGAATCTTTGGAAAGCTCTGACATAGTCTTATTAGCAGCATGGTAAAGGGCATCATAGAGCAGTTTCTGATTAGCGTAAATCAATGGATATAAAAGCCCTGGTACAGTAAACACTGTATGAAAGTAAGGAGCATCAAGGACATCTTCTCGTCTTAAGTCTATCCATTCATCAACCTCCATTGCCTGGCACATGGGACAATGCCTGTTCTTGCATGAGTTGTAATGGATAAATTTAGAATGACAGGATTCACATTCACTTACATGGGCGCCCATTTCTGCTGTGCGACATGACCTTATGCATTGAATTGCTCTGAACTGCTCATCAGAAAATGATCTGTCAGCAATCGTAGGAAGAAACTGTTCAAAAACATCCTGAATAGTTATGTTATCCATGTCAGCCTTCCTTCTTCTTTCGCTTGCCCTTCTTTTTCTTGGGAGCATCCAACGGACTCTTTACGCCCATGATGGCTTTGTTTGAAACATGGATATAAACCTGGGTCGAATTCGGAGATCTATGACCAAGCATTGCCTGAACATACTCTCTGTCAGTATGAGTCTCAATCAAATGAGTGGCGAAGGAGTGGCGCAGCATGTGAGGATGAAGGTCTATACCAGCTTCTTTGCCTATCCTTTTCATCATGATCTCGACACCGCCTACATGAAGCGGAGCATGAGGATTCTTCAATGTAACAAAAAGATAATCCCGTGGTACAGGATATGAACGCCAATACTGTTTCAAGAGCTCTAAAGTTCTTTCAGAAAGAATAGTCCAATGATCTCCGCGGTTTTTACTGTTACGAACATGAACCTGCATGGTACTCATGTAAATATCACTTGGAGCGAGGCGTACAACTTCTCCTGCCCGTAGACCGGAAGAATAGACAAGAGCTATTATGGCTTTGTTTCTGATGTTTTCAGCAGTATCTATGAGCTTTTCAATTTCTTCCAGAGATAGAGTCTGTGGTAATGTCCAGTCGATCTTCATTCTGGGAACGATATCAAGATCCCATGGGATATGAAGTAGATGTTTAAAAAAGAATGATAGTGCAGAACTCATAGAGTTGCAGTAACCTGGAGTGGCACCATCAGTTCTACGCTCAAGAATGTAATTGCGGACATCATAAAGGGTGAGTTCTGAAATAGACTTTTCACCTGCCCACTCCAGGAACTTAGTAGTATGAAACTTATAAATGAAGCACGTTCTTGGCGAAAGATTTCTTATTTCGCATTCCTTTTCAATTCTTTGTAGTATTTCTTCGTACATAAAAAGCCTCCATAAGTAGTAGTAATCTAATAGTTACCCTAACCATGGAGGTGGACGATTCCAATAAAAATGCTTGTATGAAGTAATGATAAATGATACGCTTTTCATGGCAGTAGTAGTGGTTTTGGTAATGTTCAGTTTTGGTGTGGTAACTTAAACATACATCATCAGAGTTTCACTATCTACTGCTTTTTAAGTAAAAGAAAAACGCTGCGCCACAGCCTTGGCAGGCCGTCGCGCAGCGACTTAGTTCAATTGGAAATCACCGCGGCGCGGATGTTATACCGGGACCGTTTACATCAGGAGAGGATTCTAAGAAAAAGATTTATGGAAAATAATGAATAAAAATGCGCCATTTCTCTCATTGTTTTGGTTTACATAATGAGAAAATGGCGTTTTTTTATTGTCAAAAAAGCACATGGATACAGGGCTGAGATGGAATTATAAAGAATCGATAAAGCGATTATAAATATTTTATAAACTATTTACACTAAAGATTGAATTAGCTAAAATAATATGATAGGTTATTTCCTCGGAATGAATTAGGAGGCATGTTATGTTCAAAAAAATGTTAACAATTTTACTGTCTGCAGTGATTTCTTTGAGCTCACTTGCAGGTTGTGGCGCAAGTGGCGGTGAGGAAGAAAGCGTTTCTGAGACAGAAGCTGTTAATGATAACGAGCTTCCTTCAGGAGATGTTTCTCTCAGAGTTTGGGGATCTGAAGAAGATGCCGATCTTATTAATCAGATCATATCAAGCTTTGTGTCTGAATATTCATCACAGGCTAATTTCAATATTACATTCGAAGCTCATAGTGAGTCTGCTGCAAAAGATGATATTCTCGGTGATGTTCTTAATGCACCCGATGTATTTACTTTTGCGGATGACCAGTTGATGGCTTTGATCGCATCCGGCGTACTTAAAGAGGTTCCCAATGCTTCGGAGATTTCGGGAAGAAACCTTGCGGCTTCAAGTGAAGCAGCTTCTTTTAACGGAACTTTGTATGCATATCCTTTGACTGCGGATAATGGATACTTCCTTTTTTATGACAAAAGATATTTAAGTGATGAAGATGTTCAGACAATGGACGGAATACTTGCTGTTGCTGAACGCGAGGGCAAGAAGATATTTATGGAACTGACTTCCGGTTGGTATATATATTCATTCTTTGGTAATACGGATATGGAAATCGGTCTTGCTGACGACGGAATATCTACTTATTGTAACTGGAATGCCAAAAATACCAAGATAAAAGGTGTAGATGTTGCACAGGCAATGTTGGATATCACACGCAGTCCGGGCTTTTTAAGTGCGGCAAATGATGACTTTGCCGTTGGAGCTGCAAACGGGTCTATTATTGCGGGTGTCAGCGGAACATGGGATGAAAATGAAATTAAGGAGGCGTGGGGCAATGACTATGCTGCAACGAAGCTTCCTACATATACTGTTGCGGGACAGCAACTTCAGATGTCAAGCTATGCGGGATATAAGCTTGTAGGTGTCAATTCGTATTCTGAAAATACTGCTTGGGCAAATAAGTTTGCCGATTGGATGACAAATGAAAAGAATCAGTCTCTCAGATTCTCGATGAGAGGTCAGGGACCTTCAAATACAGCGGCTTCATCTTCAGGCGAAGTTGCTCAGTCAAAGGGACTTCAGGCACTTCAGAAGCAGGCTGAGTATGCAAGCCTTCAGCGAGTTGGCGGAACATTCTGGGATCCTGCAACAAATTTTGGAACAATTATAAGCGAGGGTAATCCTAAGGGTAAGAGCCTTCAGTCTCTGTTAAATGATATGGTTACCGCTGTAACGGGTGTAGAATCGACAGGCGATGCGGAAGGTGCTGAGACTTCGGAAGAGGAAAGCGGTACAGAAGAGGCGGCTGCGGAAGAAAATGAGGAAGAGGCTTCTGAAGAAAATGCCGATGCTGATAGTGATACAGTTGCAGAAGCAAGTTCTGAGGTAAGTGAGTAATAGGAGGTTGGATCGATGAAGAGAAAAGCAAGTATTCGTGTAATGATTATGGTTCCGGTCCTTCTATTGGGATTTGTTTCCATTTTTTCAAATGTAATGTCATTAACAAATCTTAGAAAGGTAAATAAGACAGCGTCAACAATCGCAGATGATTATATGGCTGCCATAAATGAGCTTGATACGATAGGACAGACATCCAAAAACATTCATACTTTGGCTCTGTCGCATATTGTAGCTACTGATTTTGAGACAATGACTTCCGTTATTTCCGCGATCGAGGAAGAAGAGGCGGTTTTGGATCAGACAATGGCTGATTACAACAAGTACGTTACCGAAGGCAGCACGGCAAGCTATGAAAAGATGCTTACCGATTATCAGAGTTTCAGAGATGCTGTTAAGGTTCTTTTGGCACAGAGCGCAGCTCAGAAAACCAAGGATGCATATGCGACTGCCAATGGCCTTGTTGCCGAGAGTTCAAAGCAGTTAAGTGCAGATATCAACGATATTATTGAAGCTTTTCGCGGAAGCTCGGATACGGCAAGACAGGATCTTAGCACCAGCTACATGATCGCAAGACTTTCTGGATTTGCAGTAATTGTAATAAGTATTCTTGCTGTAGTCATCGCGCTTTACATTGTACTTAGACATGTTGTAAGGCCTGTGATCAAGGCGGAAGCAGAGCTTAATGAGATTATTGAAGGTATCAACAGACGTGAAGGAGATCTTACAAAGCGTATCACGATTGAATCCAATGACGAAATCGGAGCTCTTGGTAAAGGTATCAACTCATTCATTGAACACCTTCAGAATATCTTTATGACCATTACAAATAATTCATCTGCAATGGATAAGGTTGTAAGCGATGTTTTGGGAAGCGTAAAGACATCAAACAGCAGTGCTGCAGATCTTTCGGCGCTTACAGAGGAACTTACCGCTACTATGGAGGAAGTTGCCGACAGCGCAGGTACTATCAATAATAATACGGAAGCTGTAAGAGTTGAAGTTGATGAGATGGCTGACAAGAGCCGTGAGATAAATGAATATTCCAAGATTATGAAAGAGCATGCGGATGCGATGGAGAAGTCTGCAAGAACAACTATGGCTGAAACAAATGCCAAGGTTGAGGATATTCTTACATCTTTGAATCAGGCTATTGAAGACAGCCAGAGTGTTGATCAGGTTAATTCACTTACAGCTGAGATCATGAGTATCGCGACACAGACAAACCTTCTTTCTCTTAACGCTTCTATTGAAGCTGCAAGAGCGGGAGCAGCCGGAAAAGGTTTTGCGGTTGTTGCGAGTGAGATTGGATCTCTTGCCGAAAACAGTAAGAGAACTGCCGGAAATATTCAGGAGATCAACTCTGTTGTTGTTGAGGCAGCTCACAATCTTTCAAGCAGCGCAAACGAGCTTGTTGATTATTTGCAGAATTCAATCCTGCCTCAGTTTGAGAAGTTTGTTGAGGACGGCGAGAAATATAAAGAGAATGCCAATTATATTGAAAGTGTCATGGATGACTTCAGCAATAAGACTGAAGGATTTAAGTCTACTTTCAGTGATATAGCAGAATCCATCAACAATATCACAACATCCATAGAAGACGGTGTTCGCGGCGTTTCATCAGCTGCTGAGAGCACTCAGATACTCGTATCCGATATGGACAATATTTCAAGGCGTATGGATGAAAACAGCCGTATCGCAGGTGAGCTTGATGAGGAGACGGCTATTTTCGCGAAGATATAAATAGGTAGTGTTTGAATATGTTTAATCTAAGATAGGAAAGGTCTCCGTAAAAAAACGGAGACCTTAAATTAAATCTTTTCGAGTTTGAGTCTATATCCTAAAGAATTAATTACTGCTATAAAAGTTTTGTAATTGATTTTATCGGCGGTTTCAGTATTTCGAAGTTTCTGTATAACGGTAGGTGATACATCAGCTTTTTGTGCAAGTGATCTTACAGAGACGTTTTCTTCCTCCATTTTTTGTATTATAAACTCTGAAAGGAGGAATTCTTCATATTCCTTATCAAAAAGTTTCTTTTGTTCAGGGTTATCTGTTATAAATTGATCAAATGTAGATTTCATATTACGTGTTCTCCTTTCATCACATATTATTTTGAGATGAGTTATAATTGGCCATGTTTTTTAATGCAGTATCCTTTTCACTTTTTGGAAGCTTGTCGGATTTTTTATGGAATGCATTGGTAACTATTATTTTCTTTCCAACAAAGAAAAAACATAAATATCTGTCAGGTTGAGGCTTGAAAGCGTAAATGCCATCACCTTCATTTCTAAATTTAGTTTTATCGAAGATGACTCCAAAATCTCCCATTTTTTTCACGAGCATAAGAAATTTTCGTTTTTGAGAATCTGATGATTTGAGGAAATATTCATATGCTTGACTATAGCCTTTTTCATCATAGTACCATTCAATGGTGTGGTATTCACCTTCGTAAATTAAGCAATTATCTTTATTCATATACATAGTGTACCATAAATGTGGTACAAAAACAATATAAAGATATATGTGATGTAACCTTATTTATAGTGAAGTTGCTTAGTGATTTCCTGCGATCTCCGAGGCTTGTGCCAAAGTCTTCTTTTAAAATGGGGAAGAGAGTAATGAGCTCATGAACTTGTTATTTGATAGCGCTGATACTATGATGGATTATATAAAATCAAGCTTGTATGAGCACAGGACCTTTAATCAAGTTACGCTGGGCGTGTCTCAGATGGTTATCGCAACTCTGCTTAAGCAGTACAAAGAGAATGAGGATATGGAGTTCATCAGAAAAACACCCGGATGGGAAAAGTTTATAAAGAAATGGGAAGGGTGAGAATTAAGTGAAGATAAGTGAGAATCTGAATTTATTTGGAAAAACCATATTATTGTTTTTGCTGCTTTGTTGTGCCTTTGGGCTTGTCGGATGCGGTTATACTCCTGAGGAGATTGCAACTATCAATTCGTATAAGACTCAAGGGGAAAGAAATGCAATTAATTACATAAAGCAAAAATATGGCTTTACTCCAACTGTTACAGAGGTGGAAAACCAATATGATGAGGGCGGCCCGATCCCAGATTTTACACCTATGCCAAACGGCTCGGTATTGGTCACTATGAATTGTAACGGTAAAGAGTTTAAGGCAGAGATTACCGGAGAGCAGGAATCACTTGACGGTGCGGATGATTATCAAAAAGAAGAAATTCTCAGTTATCTTAATAATCATATTAAAGAAAACTATCCAATGGTTGAAGAGGCGGTGTTCTATTATTTTGAACAAGACGACCACTTCTTTTCTTCGCTTTTCACCGGTGATAATTTTTATGATTATGTAAAAGATTCGTATGTTGTTTTAAAAATATGTAATAAGCAGGTCACAGATTTTCCGCTTAATGCCTTTGTGTCTGATGTACAGTGCGAATCGGTAAATATCATAGAATATAAGGATAAAGAGAAAATGCCGCTTATGTTTAATTCCGGTATATGGACATCGGAAGGACCTGATATGGATACAATCTTACCTTATATCGATCAATATCTGTATTATGACAGATTTAATACTGAGGAGCCTTTTGTAAAAAACGTTTACACCAAATATGATAAGGATATTGTTGTTTGTACGTTTGAAGACGAAAAAGTTATTGTTGGTGAAGAAAAAATGACTGTAGCTGATTTCGTAAAGAGAATTGGTTTAAGATATGTGTCGTCTTATAAAATACAGTCCAATGCTGAAGAAGTATATGTCTACATTCCTCATGATATGGTGAAGAATAATGAGAAAATTGCGGTCTACACCGGAAAATATGAGACCTTATCGTATGAAAGTCTTGACTATACTTACTTTGAGAATCCAGTGAATAAAAATGATCATGATGATTTTGAGACTTCTTTTACCTTCAAGATTTATGCCAAGAAAGGCAAATAATATTTTTTACAAATCAGTCCTAACATGGTAAGATATATCTTGCCTTATTAGGGCTTTTTTATTGTAGATAATATTAGTGTTTAAAGGAGATAAATACCATGAAGTTGGGCATAGTGGGGCTTCCAAATGTCGGAAAAAGTACACTTTTTAATTCACTTACAAATGCAGGAGCGCTTGCTGCGAACTATCCGTTTGCTACGATCGACCCTAACGTGGGCGTTGTTGCCGTTCCGGATATCAGACTTAAGCAGCTCGGAGACCTTTATCATTCAAAGAAGGTTACACCTGCAACTATAGAATTCGTTGATATCGCAGGACTCGTTAAGGGCGCATCAAAGGGTGAGGGACTCGGAAACCAGTTCCTTGCAAATATTCGTGAGACTGATGCAATCGTGCATGTGGTTAGATGCTTTGATGATACAAACGTTATCCACGTTGACGGAAGCGTTGATCCTGTGCGTGATATCGAGACAATCAACCTTGAGCTTGTGTTTGCGGATCTTGAAGTTCTTGAAAGAAGAATCGCAAAGACAGCAAAGACTGCAAGAATGGATAAGACTGCAGCAAAAGAGCTTGAGACTTTAAATAAGATAAAAGAGGTTCTTGAAGCTGATAAGATGGCAAGAGAGCTTGAGTTCGAGGATCCCGAAGAGAAGGCGTTTGTAAACAGCCTTGACCTTCTTACATGGAAGCCTGTTATCTACGCGGCTAATGTTAAGGATGAAGATCTTGCCGATGACGGAGCATCCAATAAGTATGTTGCAGCTGTAAAAGAGCTTGCATCCAAGACAGGAAGCGAAGTGTTTGTTATCAGCGCTCAGATCGAAGCTGAGATTTCCGAACTTGACGAGGATGAGAAGGCTGAGTTCCTTGAGAGCTTGGGACTTACAGAGTCCGGACTTGATAAGCTCATCGCTGCAAGTTACAAGACTCTTGGTCTTATGAGTTTCCTTACATCGGGAGAGGATGAGACAAGAGCTTGGACTATCAAGGTCGGAACAAAGGCTCCTCAGGCAGCAGGTAAGATTCACACTGACTTTGAGAGAGGCTTTATCAAGGCGGAAGTTATCAATTATCAGGATCTTCTCCGTGAAGGCTCAATTGCGGCAGCAAAAGAGAAAGGACTCGTACGTATGGAAGGAAAAGAGTACGTGGTTCAGGACGGGGATGTTATTCTGTTCAGATTCAATGTTTAATATGGGAGGAACACTATGACAGCCGGTGATATGGGAAAAATGGACATAGCTTTTCCTAATCTGCACATTTATTTGCACAATGTTCCGAAAAGCTTTGAGGTATTTGGATTCACCATTGCACTTTACGGAGTGATAATAGGACTTGGCTTTTTGTTCGCGCTTTTCCTTATAGCGAATATTGCAAAAAAGACAGATCAGAACCCTGATACTTACTGGGATCTTGCGATATATGTAATTATCTTTTCCATATTGGGAGCGAGATTGTATTACGTTATCTTTTCTTGGGATAATTACAAGGACGATCTTCTCGGAATCCTTGCGATAAGAAACGGCGGACTTGCGATATACGGCGGTGTTATTGCGGGATTTGCGACGATATATATTTTCTCGAGAGTGAAAAAGTGTAAGTTCCTTAAACTTACGGATACCGTTATGCCGGGACTTCTTCTCGGACAGATTATGGGAAGATGGGGAAACTTCACCAACAGAGAGGTTTTTGGAGAATATACCGATGGCCTCCTTGCCATGAGACTTCCCGTTGAGATGGTAAGAGCGTCTGATGTATCGGACCTTATGATCGAGCACATGAACGGTGCCAATTATATCCAGGTTTCACCTACATTCCTTTATGAGAGTTTGTGGAATCTCGGACTTCTTATAATAGTTCTTCTTTATACTAAGCATAAGAAGTTTGATGGAGAGATCACACTTATGTATCTCGGTGGATACGGAATCGGAAGAGCATGGATTGAGCATGTCAGAACAGACAGACTCTTTTTTGCCAATACGAAGATTCCGATTTCCATGATGATAGGACTTTGCTGCTTTGTATTTGCGGTTGTGGCTGAGATTATCACTCGCGTGAAATTGGCAAAGCTTAATGAAGATAAAAAAACTGAATAGTGGAAATTACTTTAGCTTAAAACCGATTAAGAGGAGCCTTGAAAGAGGCTTCTTTTTTTATGCTAAAAATGTGCTAATCCACACCACGACTAAGCTAAACTCTTTATTAAAATTTTACGTTTTTAAGGTTGTTTAATGATTAATTTTGTTTTATAATGACTTCAGGTGGTAAAAAGTGTTAAAAAGTGGTTGAAAGTGGGAGAAAAGTGGGAACAGCATTTAAAGGTGAATACAGCCATTCCATCGATGCTAAGGGAAGGCTCATAATTCCTGCTAAATTCCGTGAACTTCTTGGTGAGCAATTTGTGGTTACTAAGGGGTTTGACGGCTGTCTTTTCGTATTCGCCGAAGAGGGCTGGGAACAGTTCGAAGAGAAGCTTCAATCACTTCCTATGGATAAACCCGAAGCCAGAATGCTTGGACGTTTCTTTATCGCCGGTGCTATTGACGCAGAAATCGATAAGCAAGGAAGAATACTTCTTCCCGCAAATCTTTTGCAACATGCCAAGATCGAGAAGGAAGCTATTATTGCCGGAGTCGGCAACAGAGCTGAAATCTGGAGCAAGGCTGAATGGGAGAAGGCAAGCACATTTGATGATATCAATTCAATTGCCGCAAAGATGAGCGAATACGGCTTAAGTATCTAAGGTAAACACATGGAATTCAATCACTATTCTGTACTTCTTGAGGAAGTGCTTGATAATCTGAATATTAAACCGGATGGATTATATCTGGACGGAACTCTCGGAGGAGCCGGACATTCTTTTCACATAGCGGAGAGACTTACCGGTGGAGGTCACCTTTACGGAACAGATCAGGATGCGGACGCTATCGCAGCCGCAACCAAGAGACTTGAGCCGTTTAAGGACAGAGTTACTGTCATCAGAGACAATTACGAGAATGCTGTCAAGAGACTAAGAGAGCTTGGGGTTACGGGAGTTGACGGAATCTTGCTTGATCTTGGAGTGTCATCATACCAGCTTGACAACGCCGAGAGAGGCTTTACTTACAAAGAGGACGTGCCTCTTGATATGAGAATGGACCAAAGACAGCAGCTTACAGCGAGAGATATAGTCAACGACTATTCAGAGACAGAGATCTTTCATATTATAAGAGACTTTGGCGAAGATAAATTCGCTAAGAATATAGCAAAGCACATTTGCATAGAGCGTGAGAAGAGTCCTATAGAGACGACCTTCAGACTCAACGAGATCATCAAGGCTGCGATACCTGCAAAGATGAGAGAGAAGGGCGGACATCCTTCAAAGAGGACTTATCAGGCAATACGAATTGCTTTGAACAGAGAGCTTGACGTTTTGTCAGGTTCACTTGACGGATTTATTGACTTTTTAAATCCCGGTGGAAGACTCTGCGTTATCACTTTCCATTCATTGGAAGACAGGATAACGAAGAATAATTTCAGGACCAATGAAAAGCCATGCACATGCCCGCCGGATTTCCCGGTTTGTGTTTGCGGCAAAGTTTCAAAGGGCAAAGTAATAACAAGAAAGCCTATTCTTCCAAGTGAAAAAGAGCTTTCTGAAAACAAGAGATCGCAGAGTGCAAAGCTCAGAGTTTTTGAGAAAGCGCTGTGACGGTCCAATCACACACTAAAACAGAAAGGAGAATGAATATGGCTAACGCATACATCTATGGCAACACAGTCAGACGAGTATATGAACCTGATCATGTGCGTAGAAGAGTCCATGTTCAGGAGCCTTTAAGAAGACATAAAAAACGCCATCATATGAGTTTTGGATACTTATTGTTCTTGTCTTTTGCAATGGTTGTAATGGTAGGAACTTTGGCTTTTTATATTTCGCTTCAGTCAAGAGTTACTGCCAGTATGAAAAATATAGCCCAGCTTGAGAAACAGCTGAACAGTTTAAAACAGGATAATGACGAGAACTATAACAGAGCCAACGGCAGGATGAGCCTTGATGAGATAAAAGAGGCGGCTATTGGCTTCGGTATGACTTATGCTGATGACGGCCAGATCGTAAAATACACTGACGATGGCGGCGACGATTATGTAAGACAGCTCGCACCTATACCGCAGGCGTCAAATAAGTAATAAGGAAATATCTTTTGCCATGAAAACTGTTAAAACTAAAAATGTGCAGAAATTTACAATAGGAATGAAGAAAAAGCTGGTAGTACTTTTTATGTTGGTATTACTGGCTTTTGCTGGATTAGGAGCGAGACTTATCAGTATCACTACCAATAACGGCAAGGAATATGAGAAAAAAGTTCTTTCCCAGCAGAGATATGATTCGACGACTATTCCTTATAAAAGAGGTTCGATCCTTGATTGTAACGAAAGCACGCTCGCATGGAGTGAGAAGGTATATAATCTGATCCTTAATGCAAATGTACTTCTCAGTGACAAAGAGAAAAATAAGGATAAAATCCAGCTTACGCTTAATGCGCTAAATAAGTATTTTGCTGCACAGATGAGTGCAAACGGGATCGACCTTAAATGGATACAGGATTATCTGGAAAAAAATTCGGATAAGAAGTATTACATTCTGGCAAAAAAGCTGAGCTACGACGAGATAAAAGACTTTCAGGATTATGCGTCAAAAGAAAATCTTAAAGGTGTATATTTTGAAGCCAATTATATAAGAAAATATCCTGAGAACACTTTGGCAAGTGATGTTATCGGATTTACTTCTGCCGATGATGTCGGACAGTGGGGACTTGAAAAACAGTACAACGATATTCTTGGAGGAGTTGAAGGAAGAGAGTACGGTTATCTTGATGATGACTTAAAGCTTGAAAGAACAACAATTCCTGCAATAGACGGTAACAGCATAGTTACTACTATAGACAGCCATCTTCAGGCGGTTGTTGAGAAATATCTCAATGTATTTAATGAAGAGAACAAAGGAAAAGTTCGTCCGGGAAACGGCGCAATGAATGTCGGATGTATTATGACGAACATCAATACCGGCGAGATTCTTGCAATGGCAAGCTATCCCAACTTTGACCTGAACAATCCGTGGGATGCTTCCAAACTTGTCGGAATGCCCGAGCTTCATAAATACACAGAAGATGTGTTGGATGAAGATGGTAATATTAAAATCCATAAAGGAGATGTAGAGCAGGTTAAGGATGATAAAGACAATCCTGTCTATATTACAGCGGAAAGAGCAGAGCAGTTAAATAATTCTGATGATGCCGATACTTACGAGCAGAAAGTTGCAAATCTGCAAGCGATGTGGAAGAACTTCTGCATATCTGATACCTATGAGCCCGGATCTGTCTCCAAGCCTATTACTGTTGCCATAGGTCTTGACAGCGGAAAGATCACGGGTAATGAGACATATAACTGCGGAGGATATCTTGAAGTCGGCGGACATAAAATTCACTGCCATAACACAGGTGGTGACGGAATTGTTTCTGTTCAGCAGGGTATTCAGAAATCATGTAACGTTGCAATGATGCATGTTGCTCAGGCGACGGGAATACATATTTTTTCAAAATATCAGAAAAACCTTGGGCTTGGACTTAAGACCAATATCGATCTTCCGGGTGAACCTTTCATGGATACCGATGTAATGATACACAGAGAAAACGGTGAGAACAGTAAGAGCGGGGATGTCGTAATGGTTCCGACCGATCTTGCAACATACTCATTCGGTCAGGGTTACAACTGCACCATGATAGAAATGATAACTGCTTTTAATTCCTTAATTAATGGCGGTAAGTTTTATCAGCCTCATGTTGTAAAAAAGATTCTTTCAAGCAGCGGAAGCACAATAAAGAATATCGAGCCGAGACTCCTTAAACAGACTGTTTCCGACAGCACTTCAGAGAAGATAGTTGAGTATTGCAACACTGTTACTCAGGAAGGCGGTACAGGAACAACGGCCGTACCTGTAGGATATAAGATTGGCGGCAAGACAGGAACTGCCGAGATGAGTATCAATGGTAGGCGTGATAAGATAAACTACGTAGTTTCTTTTATGGGATATGCGCCTGCAGATAATCCTGAGATCTCGATATATGTTGTTGTGGACAGACCCAATACGATCAAGCAGGATAATGCGAGATTTGCTACAACAATTGTACATAACATTCTTACAGAAGCGCTTCCTTATCTCGGATATCCGATGACAGAGGAAGTTACAGAGAAACAGCAGCAGGAACTTAATGAGTTCAGAGAAAAATACGGTATTACTTCCGCACCTCCCAAAGTAGAGGAAAATCAGGAAGACGAAGCTGCTGAGGGAAATTCTTCTGAAGAGCAAAAAGAAGAAAAAGAAGAAAAAGAAGAAAATAAGGAGCCTATCTGGAAATCATTTGACGTTGACCCTGAGACGGGGTATTATATTAACCCGAACACAGGAAATTTAGTTGATCCTGATAGCGGATATGAATTGGGTAGCAGTGCATTTGAGGATGAGCCTTCAGATGACGCGCCTAAAGAAACTGCAAATAATTAAAATTCATTGGGGGTATTTACGTGAATGATTATATTGTAAGAACTTTGATACCGGTATGTGCATCATGCCTTATTGCAGTACTTGCTGGGCCTAAGATCATAGCGATTCTTAGAAAGCTCAAAGCGGGACAGACTGAGAGAGAAGAGGGGCTTGAGTCTCATCAGAAAAAGACCGGAACGCCTACCATGGGAGGAATTATCTTTTTGCTTCCCTTCTTTATTATAGGTGTTTCCTACGCTGCATTTCATAAGGAAGTAATTCCTATTCTTATACTGACTTTCGGTTTTGGTGTGATCGGATTTATCGATGATTACATCAAAGTTGTAAAGAAGCATAATCTGGGGCTTAGAGCCTGGCAGAAGTTTTTGGGACAGCTCCTTGTGGCAATTATCTTTTCATTATATGTAGAGAATTGCACGGATATGACACTTGCAATGAAGATTCCTTTTATAGGAAGCGAGATAGACTTTGGAATATTTAATATTCCGCTTTTGTGTTTCATATCACTTGGTACCGCTAACGGAACGAATTTTACTGACGGAGTTGACGGACTTTGTGCATCGGTAACGGCTGTTGTTGCAGGATTTTTTGTATTGGCAGCTATGCGCTGCGGATCTACTGGAGCTGAAGTGATGGCTGCGGCAATGATGGGCGGACTCCTCGGTTATCTCGTATACAACGTTTATCCTGGAAAAGTAATGATGGGAGATACGGGATCGCTTGCAATCGGAGGTTTCGTTGCAGGAATATCATATGTTATGAATATGCCTCTTTTCATCGTAATTGTTGGATTCATCTACCTTATCGAAGTTGTTTCCGTTATCATGCAGGTTACTTATTTCAAACTGACAAACGGAAAAAGAATCTTCAGAATGGCTCCGATCCATCATCATTTTGAAAAGGGCGGCTGGTCAGAAACAAAGGTAGTTAATGTATTTACAACAGTAACAATTATCATGTGCCTTATAGCATATGCAGGATTATAACAGAGGTTGAGAGAAATGAAAGCTAGTGAGATAACAGGAAAAAAAGTACTTGTGATCGGAACGGGATTGTCGGGAGTAGGATCGGTAAGACTCCTTCACCAGGTTGGCGCCGTTCCCGTAATGCTTGAAGAAAATACAAAGGTCACAAGAGAAGATATAGTAAAAAAGCTTAATGAAGAGGATAAAGAGAACACTGAGATCATCATAGGCGATATCTCCGATGAGGTTCTCGACGAACTTGTACTTGTGGTTCCAAGCCCTGCGGTTCCTCTTGATGCACCTACGGTACTTCGTATTAAGGAAAAAAATATCCCTATCTGGAGTGAGATAGAACTTGCTTATAACTTTGCAAAAGGAAAGCTTGTTGCGATCACCGGAACAAACGGAAAGACTACAACAACAACTCTTGTAGGAGAGATAATGAAGGCTCACTTTAAGAGCAGCTATGTTGTTGGAAATATCGGTGTTTCATATGCTGAGAGTGCACTTGAAATGAAGGAAGACACCGTAACTGTCGGAGAGATAAGTTCTTTCCAGCTTGAGGCGGTTGATAATTTCCATGCACAGGTTTCGGCTATCTTAAACATAACACCCGATCACTTAAACAGGCATCACACTATGGAGTGCTATGCCGAGATGAAGCAGAACATTACAAATAACCAGACTAAAGAGGATACATGCGTACTTAACTACGACAATCCATATACAAGAGAGTTTGGAGAAAAATGTCCCGCTAAGGTGGTTTTCTTTTCAACATCCGAAAAACTTAAAGACGGATTCTATCTTGACGGCGAAGAGATATACATGAGTATCGCAGGTGAAGCTGTCAAAGTTATGAATATTCATGATATGAACCTGGTGGGAATGTGTAACGTAGAGAATGTTATGGCTGCGATCGCTATGGCTGTTGCTATGGGAGTTCCTTTTTCAACAATTCTCAGAGTTGTTCGCGATTTCAAGGCTGTTGAGCACAGAATTGAGTTCGTTGCGACAAAGAACGGAGTAGATTATTACAACGATTCCAAGGGTACAAACCCCGATGCGGCCATTCAGGGAATCAAGGCGATGTGTAAGCCTACAATTCTTATCGGCGGCGGCTATGACAAGGGCAGTGAGTACGATGAGTGGATCGAGAACTTTGGCGATACGGTAAAGATGCTCGTTCTCATCGGACAGACCAAGGAAAAAATTGCAGAATGTGCACAGAAGCACGGATTCAATAAATTTGTATTTAAAGATACTTTTGAGGAGGCGCTTGAATATTGCAGTGCCAACGCAAAAGAAGGGGAAGCGGTACTTCTTTCACCCGCATGCGCAAGTTGGGATATGTTCCCGAATTACGAGACAAGGGGTAAGAAATTCAAGGAGTATGTAAACAGACTTTGAGAATATGACAAAAAATATGAGGGGATGATCTGATATGGCAAGGACCGGAGTGAACGTTTTAAGAAGGCAAAGAGAAAGAGAAGAAACATATGTTGACTACAGTTTGATATTTGTAATACTTTTTTTGCTTGCGTTTGGGCTTGTAATGATATATTCGACAAGTACATATTGGGCTAATCTTAAGATGAACGGTGACTCGTCATATTACTTCAAGCATCAGTTCGGAGCGGTATTTGGCGGAATTGTTGCCATGATATTTATGTCCTATTTCCCTTATGGGCTCTTGAGAAAGTTTGCTTTTCCGTTGTATGCAACGTCAGTGGTCCTGCTTATCCTGACTCCTATCATAGGAAGAGAGGTCAACGGTGCGAAAAGATGGATTCAGGTTCCTGTAATCGGATCTATTCAGCCGGCTGAGATAGCAAAGATTTCCGTTATCATTTTTGTTGCGGCTTTTATCTTAAGGCTTCAAAAGCTTCTTTTAACTCCCAAGGGATACGGAGTGGCAATAGGATTTCCGGCATTTCTTGCGATAATGATCCGTATGTGTACCAAGAACCTGAGCTCAGCTATCATCGTAATGGGGATTGCCGTTATAATGCTTTTTGTTGCGACTCCCGGTTATAAGAGATATGTAATGGCAGCTTTGTCTGTAGGTGCTTTTGCAGCTGTTACGGTTCTTATAATTGTAAACGCGGGAGCAAAAGGAAGTTTCAGATCCGAGCGAGTTCTTGCGTGGCTTGATCCCCAGGGACATGCGACAGGTAAGGGATTCCAGACGCTTCAGTCTCTTTATGCGATCGGTTCCGGCGGAACATTCGGAAAAGGGCTTGGCGAGAGTATGCAGAAGATGGGCTTTATTCCCGAGGCGCAGAACGATATGATCTTTTCGGTTATATGCGAAGAGCTCGGACTTTTTGGAGCTATCGCCGTAATGCTTATGTTCCTTCTTCTTATTTGGAGACTTATGATCATTGCAAACAATGCACCTGATATGTTTGGAGCACTGCTTGTTATCGGCGTTATGGCGCATATTGCTATTCAGGTTATTCTTAATATAGCGGTTGTTACCAATACAATTCCCAATACAGGAATTACACTTCCGTTCATAAGTTACGGTGGTACTGCGGTTGTGTTCCAGCTCGCGGAGCTTGGAATAGCGCTTAATGTGGGAAGAAACATAGGAAGATAGTTTTGATATGGCAAAGAAGAAGCGTAAAAAGAGAAAAAAACGTTCATATGCTGCCAGACCGGCTTTTCATCCTTTTGAGAAACTGAGAGACTCCTTTAGATATAAACGGAGTCTTTATGTTATTTCGGGTATAATCACTGCGTCTGCTCTGATCGTCATAGCGGTAGTCTTTTATATTGCGGACAATTATACCGTAAAGAATGTCGTGGTTGACGGAAACACTCATTATACCCAAAAAGAGATCGCTGACATGGTTATAACCGATAAGCTGTGTCATAACTCAATGTTTTTGTCTATGAAATATATGAACAAGAGCATTGAAGATGTTCCTTTTATTGAGAAGATCGACGTGGACATAGTTTCGCGCGATACGGTCAAGATCAATGTATTTGAAAAAGCTGTCGCTGGATATATAGCATATTTGGGAAAATATATATACTTTGACAGAGAGGGCATTGTTGTGGAATGCTCTTCCGAAACGACCGAAGATGTCCCTCAGGTTATGGGACTTAATTTTGATTACATTACTATGCATGAAAAGCTCCCTATCGATGATGCTCATCAGGTGGTTTTTGGTGAGATCCTTGATATTACGCAGCTTTTAAATAAATATCAGCTTCATGCGGATAAGATTTTTTTCGACAGTGATTTTAATGTTTATCTTTATTTTGGTGGAGTTGAAGTCAGTATAGGTAAAAATGATTATATTGACGAAAAAATTCAACAACTTCAATATCAATTGCCAAAACTTGAAGGACAGACAGGAATTCTTAATCTGAAAGATTTAAATGAAGACACTAAACTTTTTACATTTACCCCGAAAAATTAAAGAATTGTGTCTGAGTAAAGTGAAATTTAAACAAAATTCTACTTAAAAAACGGGTTGATAATTGAGTAAAAAAATCGTATCATAGCTAATAAGGAGTCCAAGTTATGAAGGAGGAGAAAACTTGCTTGAAATAAAGTCAAACGATGCTGAAACTACTTGCAAAATCATCGTCGTAGGGGTTGGCGGTGCAGGTAATAATGCTGTTAATAGAATGGTAGACGAAAATATTACCGGCGTAGAATTTGTCGGTATTAATACAGATAAGCAGGCGCTTCAGCTTTGTAAGGCACCCAAGCTTTTACAGATTGGTGAAAAGCTTACAAAGGGTCTCGGAGCAGGTGCTAAGCCTGAGATTGGTGAGAAAGCGGCAGAAGAGAGTGCGGAGGAAATTTCTGCAGCACTTAAGGGTGCAGATATGGTCTTCGTTACTTGCGGAATGGGCGGCGGAACCGGAACCGGTGCAGCTCCCGTTGTTGCTAAGCTTGCCAGAGAGATGGGGATTCTAACTGTAGGCGTTGTTACAAAGCCTTTCAGCTTTGAGGCACGCGTACGTATGCAAAATGCTATGCTTGGTATCCAGAATATCAAGTCTAATGTAGATACACTTATTGTGATCCCTAATGATAAGCTTCTTCAGATCGTAGACAGACGTACAACTATGCCTGATGCGCTCAAGAAAGCTGATGAGGTCCTTCAGCAGGCCGTTCAGGGAATCACAGATCTTATCAATGTTCCTGCTGTTATTAACCTTGACTTTGCCGATGTTCAGACTGTCATGAAGGACAAGGGCATTGCTCATATCGGTATCGGTAACGGTAAGGGAGACGAGAAGGCTATTGACGCTGTTAAGATGGCGGTTGAAAGTCCTCTTCTTGAGACTAAGATCAATGGCGCTTCAAGTGTTATCATCAATATTTCCGGTGATATCACACTTCAGGATGCATCCGATGCTTCCGAATATGTTCGTCAGCTTGCAGGAAATGATGTAAACATCATCTTCGGTGCAATGTATGATGAGAGCAAGACAGATAATTGTACAATAACTGTTATCGCAACAGGTATTGAAGAGAAGGTTCAGACCAGTACACAGACTAAGGCAGCTGCTGCACAGAGCGCAACAAACCGCGTATTTGCTGCATCTCAGCCTACACCTGTACCTACACCGGTCGTTTCAACACCTATAACACCTATCGCAACTGTACCTCCGGTACAGCCGATAATTTCACCTATCTCCGCTGTGACTGATGCTCCCGCCGCAAATCCATCACCTAGGCCGGGACTTTCAATCAACAGACCAAGCGAGATTAAGGCAACAGTGGAACCCAAATCACTCAAGATTCCGGATTTCCTGCAGAGAAAATAAACTTAAGGGCTGTCGCACAAGTATGTGCTATAGCCCTTTATTTACGCCCCGGTTCATGGGGAATATGTTCGGAAATGGTGTTCTTTTTTGATTTCACAGTATGGATATAAGGCAGATTTTCTTGTTGTTACATATGTTGATATTCAAGGCATAAAAAGACTTAAGCTTTCATTCTTCGCTCCAAAACTCGCCCATAAATGGGCTCAAACAATTGGAGCGAGGGCAGAATGAAAACTTAAGTCTTTTTATTGCTCTTGAATATAGCAACATGTGTAAATACTGCGAAAATCTGCCTTATATCCATACTGTGAAGCCAAGGAATTGTGTATTTCCGAACATATTCCCCATGAACCGGGGCTGTCTTTGAAAGGCTTTAGGCACATGCTTGGATGCGGGAGCCCTTTTCCTTAAGGTGCGAGAGGGGGAATGGTGTGAGAGGGGCGGGATGACGAGGTATCTTTTATGGAAAAGCGTATAGGGAGATGGTATTATAGTGATTGTTGAGAAAAAGAATGTGTAAGGGTGGAGAGCGGTATGAAGATTGTGAGCAGTTTGAAAGAGAATTTAGGGTATATTGTTGTATCTTTTATTGTATTGATCTTTTCTTTTTTGACTATCAAGGGTTCTGTTGGTGGGAATCTGGAGTATAGTTTTCCGGCGGAGGGAGTGGATTATTCTACGATTTCGTGGGGAGAGGTTCCTATAGACGAAAACGGGCAGGAGTTTAATGTTGATTATAAGGCTTGGGATATCGGGCAAATAGGGCTTAGGATGTCTTATGAAGGCGATGGGGAGTTTGAGCTTACTGTTAAGGATTCCAAGGGCGGAGAGTTTGTAAGAGCGTACGATACTTCGGGGCTTGAAGCAGATGATGAGGATGTGACTTGGATTGATGTGGACAGGCATGTTGCGGCGGGCAATCTGAAGCTGGTCTTTAAGAATATAAGTGTGAACGGGCTTAAGCTTATTGGATATTCACAGGAAGGTGTCTTGGATGAGAACGGGAATGCGGCGTTTGGGCTTAATATGCAGGTGAGAGCGGCTTCTTTTCCCAAGGTGAAGGCATATGTCTTTTCTACGGTATGGATATTGATCGTTCTTGCGGGATTTATGGTTTTGAGAAACAGGGATATCTCGTATGAGAGGTTGTTCTTAGCATTGTATATCACAATGGGTGTACTTGCGTTTATGGTGTTTACGCCTTTTGCGGAGCCTGATTCGGGTAATCATTACAGGAGGGCGTATGCGATTTCTGAAGGCGACGTGTTCCCTGAGCTTGATGAAAATAATGCGATAGGAAGGCCGTTTGCGTGGCCTTCGACGTGGGGGACAGGAGACGGAGTCTCTGTTTCCCGGTATGAAGCGCGTAACAGAATGGGCTTTGATGTGAAGGATGCCGCAAATATGCAGTACATAACATATACGAATATTGCGCTGTATTCGCCTGTCTGTCACACGGTTCCGGCTCTTTTTATGGCAATAACAAGGCTGTTTACGCATAGCATTATCGTAATCGAGATGGTCGCTAAGATTGCGAATTTTATTGCGATAGGAGCTATTTTGTATCTTGGAATCAAAATCTCGCCCTTTGGAAAAGAGTATTTCCTCTGGATGGCGGTTCATCCTTTTATGATGAAGCAGTACACATCGATATCTCCCGATCTTATGACTGCCGCGCTTGTGTATCTTCTTACTGCGCTGGTTTTAAGACTTCGATATGATGAGAAAGCGTATGCCAAGAAGGGATATCTTGTGGCACTGTATATAATTCCGTTTTTGCTGGGGCAGTTTAAGATAGTGTATGTTGCTTTCTGCCTACTTCTTTTCCTTATTCCGATGGATAAGTTTGAGAGTAAAAAGAGCTATTTTACCCATGCGACGGCAATCGGACTGCTGACAGTCGTGCCTGCGCTTGTGTGGTTTAAAATTTCATCGCATATATTAAGCCTTGGATATTCAGACATAAATGCGACAAACAGAGTGATCGCGATGAATCCCGTTAAATATATCCCGATTCTTCTCAATACATTCAGGACAAAGGGATATGACTATATCATGCAGTTCTTTGGAAGTGCGCTTGTATTTAAAGACGGCACAAATGATGCGGTGGTACTCATATTTATAATGCTTGTTGCGGCGTATGTAAGCAGAAACATTTATATGAACAGGCATAATGAAGCGGAGATTGCTGTCAAGGTGCGAAACGACGCTGCTTTGAAGGTGTTTATAGCAGTGGCGGTCGCCATTACGACGGTGCTGATATTTACGGCTGAGTATGTTCAGTGGACAGATCCGGGAGCTTCAAGCGTAAACGGAGTTCACGGAAGATATTTCTTCCCGTTTATTTTCCCTTTGCTGATTCTTCTTACGGGGGCGTCGGGAACGACGGAAATTGACGGTGAAGCCTTGGAAGAATCATCGAGAAAGTCACTGTTTTCGCTGGTTTCGGTTACTCTTTGTTTCGTCGCTCAGCTGTATATAGTGTACCAACTGTGAGGCCGCTTTATATCGGGATTTGAGACCCTATATTGTCCGCAATGTCGCATTTTACCTCGCGTCACAGAGTTAATTATAAATTGTGTGGAAAAATACGAAAAATGATGATACAATAATTTGTGGAAATGGATTTTGCATAGGCAATATATTGTGGACATAGTGGAGGATTCTGTATGAAGTGCCCATTCTGCGGAAAAGATGATACGAGGGTAATTGATTCAAGACCCGCCGATGAAAATACTTCGATTAGAAGGAGACGTGTCTGTGATTCGTGTGGTAAGCGATTTACGACCTATGAAAAGGTCGAGACGATTCCTCTTATCGTCATTAAAAAGGGTGACATCAGGGAACCTTATGACAGAGCGAAGATTGAAGCAGGCGTTTTCAGAGCTTGCCATAAGCGGCCTGTAAGCGCAGAACAGATAACTAAGATGGTTGACGCCGTTGAGACGGAAGTTTTTAATATGGAACAGAAGGAAATACCGAGCAGAGCTATTGGTGAGATAGTTATGGATAAGATGAAAAATCTCGATCCCGTAGCTTATGTAAGATTCGCCTCTGTATACCGTGAATTTAAAGATGTTAATACTTTTATGGATGAGCTTAAATCGGTTCTTAAGAAAGAAGCCGATGGAATAATAACTGACGCAACTGATAAGAGCACACCGCTCCTTAAAAAGGAATGAACAATAGCCTTGACATTTTTTTGTCAAGGCTATATATTTGAGCAGAGCAGGCGTGAAGCCGGCTCAAATCACATATTCAGGAAGGATGATTTTAACATGATCACAAGAAGGCATGGCAGAAAGAAAATCTGCGCACTTCTGACTGTTGTGTTAACGACACTGACTGTTGCATTGAGCGGTTGCTCAAGCGACAAGGCAGGGGATTCCGCAAAGAACTCAGGCGCAGGTTCATCTGCAGCTTCTGAGCAGGCAAATGCGGGAGATACTTCCAAACTTATCGTAGGAATACCTCAGGACATAGACAGTCTTGACCCCCACCACATGACAGGGGCAGGTACGAAAGAGGTAATGTTTAACGTGTTCGAAGGACTCGTTAAACCCGATGAGAACGGTAATCTTAACCCTGCTGTAGCAAGTGAGTACACAATATCAGAGGACAACAAGGTTTACACTTTTACACTCAGAGACGGAGTAAAGTTCCACGACGGAACCGATGTTACAGCGGAGGATGTCAAGTATTCTTTGGAACGTAACGCGGGAGTTGACGGTAGCGAACCGCTTATTTCTTCTTTTTCAGAAATTGAAAGTGTAAATATTGTTGATGACAAGCATGTTGAGGTAGTACTTAATAAGGCTGATTCGGAGCTTCTTCCGCAGTTTACTGTGGCGATAATCCCGAAGGCCAATGCAAATCCCGAGACAAACCCTATAGGTACGGGACCTTATAAGTACGTTTCAAACGCGCCACAGGAGAGTCTTGTTGTTACAAGATTTGATGATTACTGGGGTGAAAAAGCTTTTATTAAGGATGTAGTGTTTAAGATCGAGGCAAATTCAGATGCAATCGTGCTTGACCTTGAGGGCGGTTCGATAGATATGTATGCGAGAATCCCTTCAGCACAGGTGGCTCAGCTCTCTGATAAGTTCGAGATCTACGAAGGAACCATGAATCTGGTTCAGGCTCTTTATCTTAATAACGCAGTTAAGCCGTTTGATGATGTGAGAGTTCGTCAGGCGCTTTGCTATGCGATCGATCCTCAGGAAATAATGGATTTTGTTTCCGACGGAGCGGGTACTGAGATTGGAAGTGCGATGTACCCTGCATTTACGAAATATTTTTTGCCTGAGCTCAATGATACTTACAACCATGATCCTGAGAAAGCTAAGGCTCTTTTGGCTGAGGCGGGATATCCGAACGGATTCGAGTTTACGATAACCGTTCCCTCCAATTACAAGCAGCACGTTGATACGGCGCAGGTTCTTGTTGAGGAGTTTAAGGCAATCGGAGTTACGGCGAATATTCAGGAAGTTGAGTGGAATACATGGCTCAGCGATGTTTATACTGACAAAAAATATGAGTCGACGGTTGTAGGATTTGATGCTTCCACAGTATCGGCGGGAGCACTTCTTGCAAGATATGAGTCGACTTCAAGCAAGAATACATTTAATTACAGCAACAAGGACTTCGACGAGGCACTTCACAAGGCTACAGAAACAGCTGATGATGCCCAGAAGACCGAGTATTACAAAGAGTGTGAGCGTATCTTGTCAAAAGATGCAGCGAATGTCTACATTCAGGATCTTCCTGAGTACGTTGCGCTCAATAAGAAATTTACGGGATATGTCTTTTATCCTATTTATTTGCAGGACATTGCAAAGATAAGACCGGCTGAATAAGTCATTTTTAAGAGTTTGCGAGGAATATGCACATGAAATATATCATTAAAAAAGTCATTTCTATGATAATTACTTTAGTGGTTGTTTCACTGTGTGTATTCCTCGCTTTTAGTATAATTCCGGGAGATCCCGCGCTCAAAAAGCTGGGAACGGAGGCGTCTCCCGAGCTCATCGCTCAGACAAGAGAGCAGATGGGATTAAACGATCCTGTTATAGTCAGGTACTTCAGGTGGTTTGCAGCTTTTTTACACGGTGATATGGGAAAAAGCTACAACTACAGCGTACCGGTTGCGGGGATGATCTTAAATAAGATACCGATCACGCTGACTATGGCGATTATGTCTTTTTTACTTACGATAGTGGTTTCGATTCCGATGGGAATCATCACGGCTAAACACGAAGGGGGAGTGCTGGACCGCGCAGTTACGGTTATAAACCAGATTATCATGGCTGTTCCGCCTTTCTTTTCAGGAATACTTATAACTTTTATTTTTGGAATGGTATTTAAACTCTTTACTCCGGGCGGATTTGTTTCGTACACGGATAATTTTGCGGGATTTGTTGGATATCTGATTTTTCCTTCAATCGCTGTTGCTCTTCCCAAGATCGCTATGACGGTCAAGATGCTAAGGGGAAGCGTCATCGACGAGGCGAAAAAAGATTACACGAGAACCGCTTACAGTAGAGGAAATAACACGAACGGCGTTCTTTACAGACATGTTCTTAAGAATGCGCTTATTCCTGTCATAACCTTCCTTGGAATGCTTCTTGCCGATATGGTTGCGGGAAGTATCGTAATAGAGCAGGTTTTTGGAATTCCCGGAATAAGCAGAATCCTTCTTACGAGCATAAGTAACAGAGATTACCCCGTGGTTGAAGCTATAATCATGGGAATTGCGATGATAGTTATTGTCACCAATCTTTTGGTGGACATTATTTATAGAATTGTTGACCCGAGAATAGGGATTGAAGAATGAGAGATAAATTTACGGAAGTTTTTAAGAAAATAAAAAAAGATCCCTATATGTGCGCGGGTGTCATTATTACCGGAATTATCCTTTTGATGATAGTAGTGGGGCTTTTCTGGATGCCGTATGAACCGACCAAGATGAGTGCGGCAGAAAAGCTTCAGGGGATTTCTTTTAAACATATTATGGGAACCGACAACATGGGAAGAGATGTGTTTAGCAGAGTTATGTACGGAAGCAGGGTCACATTCCTCATTGCTCTTGGAACCGTGTTTATCGGTGCGTTTGCGGGAACGCTTATTGGAGCGCTTACGGGCTACTTCGGAGGTCTCTTTGATGAGATCACAATGAGAGTTATTGATGCGATGTTTGCGTTTCCGAGCATTTTGCTGGCTCTTGTGATTGTCAGTGTTTTCGGAACGGGATGGATGCAGCTTCTTCTTTCACTCGGAATAGCATTTATTCCGAGCTTTGCAAGGATTGTAAGGGGAGAAGTGCTCCGTTGCCGCAATACAGATTATGTGGAAAGTGCCAAACTCCAGGGCGTATCTGATGTCAGGATGATATTCGTACATATTTTGCCCAATATAAAGGGAGTTCTGGCTTCGTCGATACTTATCGGATTTAACAATGCGGTGCTCGCGGAAGCCGGACTTAGTTATCTGGGCGTCGGTTCGCAGCCGCCATATGCAAGTCTTGGAAAGATGCTTTCGGATGCGCAGCAGTACATGTTTACAACTCCGAGTTATTGTCTTTGTCCCGGACTTGTGATTGTTTTGATGGTTTTGGGCTTTTCGTTTTTGGGTGAGGGAATCAGAAGATGGGAGTGATACTTGACGTAACTGATCTTCATATAGAGTTTCATGATCACGGGTTTCCCGAGGTCGCGGTGGAAGATTTTGACCTGATGCTTGAAGAGGGCGAGATTGTCGGTATTGTCGGAGAGTCGGGCTCGGGAAAGAGCATGAGCGCGCTTGCGATAGCGGGGCTTCTAAGCAGGCATTCGATCACCAAGACGGGAAGGATCATGTTTAACGGGGACGATCTTCTTACCTGTGACAGAAAGACTTTGAGGTCGTATCAGGGAGATGAGATCTCGATGATCTTCCAGGAGCCGATGACGAGTCTTAATCCGGTTAAAAGAATCGGTTGGCAGGTTGAGGAATCTCTTTTCATCCATCATTCTGACATCGATAAAAAGAAGCGCAAAGAAATGGCGATAGAGATGCTGAAGGCCGTTGGCTTAAATGATGCGGAGAATATTTATCACATGTATCCGCATGAACTTTCGGGCGGAATGAGGCAGAGGGTTATGATAGCTGCCGCAATGATAGGAAATCCTAAGATACTTATCGCTGATGAGCCAACGACGGCACTTGATGTGACAGTTCAGGCGCAGATAGTCGAGCTTCTTAAAAAGATTAACAAGGAGCGCGGAACGTCGATCATCTTTATTTCACATGACCTTAGCCTTGTAAGTCAGCTGTGCGAGAGGGTTATCGTGATGCAGAAGGGAAATATTGTTGAGAGTGGCGATACTGCGAGAGTGTTTGGGGCTCCGCAGGATCTTTATACCAAAAAGCTGATCGCGGCTATTCCAAAGATTGACATAGGAAACTGATTATGAGCGAGGATAAGGTTTTAAGAGCCGCTAATCTTAATGTTTTTTATAAGAACAGAAAGAGAAAGCTCTTTTCCAAAAATAAAAAAATACAGATTCTTCACGATGTGACTTTCGAGATGGAAGAGGGTGAAGTGCTTGCGATTGCGGGAGAGTCCGGATGCGGAAAGTCGACGCTTGCAAGGACGATAGTCGGGATCAATAAGGACTACACGGGCGAGCTTATGCAGAAGTACGAGGGGCCGCAGATGGTGTTCCAGGATCCGTACAGTTCACTGAATCCTTCCAAGAAAGTGGGATGGCTTATGGAGGAACCGCTTAAGGTCGACAAGAAGCGGAAGTGGACGAAGGAAGAGCGCCTTGAGCGGGTAAAAGAGGTTATGAAGGATGTTGAGCTTCCTATTGAGATGCTGGACAGGTATCCTTCACAGCTTTCCGGAGGACAGAGGCAGAGAGTGTGCATAGGTATTGCACTTATGAGATATCCGAAACTGCTTATAGCGGATGAGCCTGTTTCCGCACTTGATGTGACGATTCAGTCGCAGATCATGGAGCTGCTCAGGTCGCTTCACAAAAAGCTCGGGATATCCATTATTTTCATATCTCATGACCTTAGGGTGGTCTACCAGATCAGTGATCATGTGATGATCATGAAGGACGGCAGGATAGTTGAGCATGGTAAGACGGATGAAGTGTATAGGCATCCTCAGGCTGAATATACCGTGCGGCTTTTGAAGGCAGCGGGCATCAGAAAGTGAGGCAAAAAGCATTTTTGACTTGGGTAGACCTTGCGAAAGTAATAATTTATGCGAGATTTCATAAATTTTTTATAATTGACGCTTAATTTATGGGCTTTTCTTCCGATATATATTTTAAAAGGGCGACAGTGTGTTACCTTAAACGATTACGTTTTTTACAGTAGCAGATGTGGCAAGGAAAGGAGGCTTGGTATTATGGCGATTAGCAGAGTTAACGGGTATAGTGGAAGCAGTGCTTACAAATTTCCGACAACTGTGGGTAATGACGCAAGGGATAATACCGAGTTTCTAGATAAAGCTGAGACCGGTGCACAGGGTGACGCAGAAGAGGAGCTTTCAAGCGATTATGTGCAGAGGGGAAACGCTTCTATTGATAATGTTGCGATTTCTTTTGGAATCTATGACGATGCTTCGAGAAATCTTTTTAAGATAGACGGTCTTCTTTCGGATGATATGGTTGAGGCAATCTCCGGAATGCAGAAAGATCAGATTCTTCGCGAGTATCAGTATTTTGTGGGAGACGATCTTTCGGGAAATAAGAGTAGTATCATTGCCAGTACCGAGGACGGACTTGTTATTAAGAAGAACTGAGTAAATAATTTGAAAATGTTGAATATAGAAAAATGCGAAAGAGACGCTGCAGATGATGCGTCTCTTTTTCTTTATGCTTCGATAGATTTTTTACATGATAAAAAGCGCTTTGCTATTGATTCAGAGAATTGCTTTATTAAAGAATAGAAGGTACAATTTAGCATAAGAAAAAAATGACCGTGAATATAAGTAAGCAGAAGAGGTGACAGAATATGAATCATACTGATGGAAATACATTGACATGCGGACTGATAGGGAATCCCGTGAGACATACATTGTCTCCTCTTATTCATAATTCAATCGCAGCGATGAAGGGAATCAACCTTGTTTATGTTCCGTTCGAAGTGCCGAAGGGTGGCGTTAAGAACGCTGTCAGGGGTGCGAATGCCCTCGGAATAAAGGGACTTAACGTTACGGTTCCGTATAAGAGTGATGTTATCGACCATCTTGTTGAGGTTGATCCGCTTGCGGAGGGAATCGGTGCGGTTAATACGCTTGTTAGAACGGATGGCGGATTTAAGGGCTACAACACTGATATGTCGGGGCTTTACCATGCCATGCAGGATGAGGGCATAGTGCTTGACGGTGAATGCGTTGTTATACTGGGCGCCGGCGGAGTAGCAAGGCCTGTTGCATATCTTTGTGCAAGCAAAGGTGCAGAGAAGGTGTACGTTCTTAACAGGACATATGAAAAGGCAGAAACCGTGGCAAAAGAGGTTAACAGTGCGCTTGATGAGAGCCTTGGGGAAAAGATAATTCCCATGCCGCTTGAAAATTATAAAGAGCTTTTGGAGAAAGAAAAGAGATTCTTTGCTGTCCAGTGCACGTCAGTAGGTCTTTTCCCCGATGTTAACAGTGCACCGATCGAGGACGCGGAGTTCTATAAGCATGTGTATGCGGCGATAGATGTTGTGTACAAGCCGCTTGAGACTAAGTTTATGAAGATGGTTAAGGACGCCGGAGGAAAGGTCTTTTCCGGACTTAAGATGCTTCTGTATCAGGGAATCGATGCATTTGAGCTGTGGTTTGAGGAAGAGGGCGTTAAGATAAGTAAAGAAGAGGCTGACATCATATATAAGTCGCTTATGATGGAGGTTCTGGGCGCTACCAACATAATCCTCGAGGGATTTATGGGAAGCGGAAAGAGCACGGTTTCTGAGATTCTTTCCGATAAGCTTGATCTTGAACTGATAGATACCGACGAAGCAATTGAAGAGGCTGAGGGCAGGAAGATTTCTGATATTTTTGAGCAGGACGGCGAGGAAGCTTTCAGGGATATGGAGACCGGACTTGTGGAAATGATGGTTTCGGATCATATGAGAGAAACTGTTATTTCGCTTGGCGGCGGGCTTCCTGTCAGAGAGAAGAACAGGGAGCTTCTTAAGAAGGTTGGCAAGGTCGTGTATTTAAGGACGGCGCCCGAGACTGTGTATGATAGGCTTAAGGGCGACGACACAAGGCCTTTATTAAAGAGCGAAGATCCTCTTGCAAGGATAAAAGAGCTCCAGGATAAGCGCGGAAAGATCTACGAAGAAGCTGCGGATATCATAGTGGATACTGACGGCAAGACGCCGGTTCAGGTTGCGGATGAGATCATAGCGGCGATTGGGTTTGTGAAGTGAACAAAGTTAATTATTCTAAAGAACTGGAAAAGAGAATAGACGAGTTTCAAAAAAGGAACAAGGTGCCAAAGCTTCTTTTGCATGCGTGCTGTGCACCCTGTTCGTCGCACTGTCTTGAGTATCTTCGGGAATTTTTCGATGTGACGGTATTTTTTTACAATCCGAATATTACGGAGAGCGCGGAGTATTATAAGCGTGTTGCCGAGGAAAAGAGGCTTATAGAGGAGTACAACAGGCAGGTTGATGCGCAGGATTTTGCGGGGATGCACTCTGATGAGCGCGCGAGGAAGATAGGTATCATCGAGGGCGAGTATGACGTGAAGGAGTATCTTGATGCCGTGCGCGGGCTTGAGGATGTTCCCGAGGGCGGCGAAAGATGCAGAAAGTGCTTTGAGCTGCGGCTTAGAAAGACTGCTGAGATAGCGGCAAAAGAGGGATTTGAGTATTTTACGACTACGCTTACGATAAGTCCTTTGAAGAATGCCGATGTCTTGAATGAAGTCGGGGCGCAGGCTGCGGAGTTTGTGAATGAGAAGATTGAAGCCGGAGAGATGGATTCTTTGGATGCCGGCGGCGAAACTCGTAGCGACGGAGCAGTTTGGAACGGCGGGAAGGTAGTTTTTTTGCCATCTGATTTCAAGAAGAAGGAAGGCTATAAAAGGTCTATAGAATTGTCGCAGAAATTCGGGCTGTACAGGCAGGACTACTGCGGATGCGGGTTCTCGAAGGCGGAAAGAGAAAGGCAGAAGACTGAGGTAGAGTGAAGCGGCTGTATATGCGGCGCAGAGCATTTGACGTTGCCATAGATAGTAGATTTTGATAAAATCGTGTAGTTGGTAATCTAAAGAAATACTGGATCGGTGTTTCTTTTTACGGAAATAAAAAGCTTTTAGAAAGAAGGTTTTGATTTGGATAAAGTATTAGAGATTATTTCAAAGGAAGTCGGAGATGCGTTTGAGAAGGCCGGATATGACAGGGAGCTCGGAAGGGTTACCATTTCGAACAGGCCCGATCTGTGCGAGTATCAGTGTAACGGTGCAATGGCGGGTGCCAAGAAGTACGGCAAGGCTCCGTTTATGATCGCTGATGATGTTGCTGCAAATCTTGCAGGCAACGAGATGTTTGAGAAAGTTGAGTCGGTTAAGCCGGGATTTCTCAATATCATCGTGAGCGGTGATTTTGCAAGAGGTTACATCGTAAAGATGCTTCATGAGAAGCACATGGGTGTTACAATGCCAGGTCATGAGCCTTCATATATCATCGATTACGGCGGACCTAACGTTGCAAAGCCCCTTCACGTGGGACATCTTCGTTCAGCTGTTATCGGAGAGAGTATCAAGAGAATCTTGAGATACACAGGAAATAAGATTATCGGTGACGTTCATCTCGGTGACTGGGGACTTCAGATGGGACTTGTTATCACGGGTCTCAAGGAGAGAAAGCCCGATCTTTGCTACTTTGATCCCGATTATACAGGCTCTTATCCCAAGGAGGCGCCTTTTACCGTATCAGAGCTTGAGGAGATTTATCCTGCGGCAAGCAAGAAGTCCAAGGAGGATGAGGCATTTAAAGCTGAGGCTATGGAAGCAACCAAGCTTTTACAGGACGGATACAAGCCTTACAGAGCTCTTTGGCATCACATTTTGAATGTGTCTGTAGAAGATCTTAAGAAGAACTATAACAAGCTCGGAGTATCTTTTGACCTCTGGAAAGGTGAGTCTGACGCGCACGTAGCAATCCCTGACATGGTTGAGTACATGAAGAGCAAGGGATATGCGCATGAGAGCCAGGGGGCGCTTGTAGTTGACGTTGCAGAGGAGAATGATACAAAAGAGATTCCGCCTTGCATGATCCTTAAGTCAGACGGAGCTTCTTTGTACAACACAACCGATCTTGCGACTATCAGACAGCGTATGGACGAGGTTCATCCTCAGGGAATCATCTATGTTGTTGATAAGAGACAGGAGCTTTATTTCACACAGGTATTCCGTTGTGCAAGAAAGACAAAGCTCGTTATGCCCGAGACAGAGCTTCACTTTGTAGGCTTCGGAACAATGAATGGCGCTGACGGCAAGCCTTTCAAGACAAGAGAGGGCGGTGTAATGCGTCTTGAGAATCTCATTTCTGAGATTGATGAGAAGATGTTTGCAAGAATCAAGGAGGGTAATCCTGAGATTTCTGATGAGGAGGCAAAAGATACAGCGCACAAGGTTGCAGTATCTGCCATCAAGTACGGAGATCTTTCAAACCAGCCTTCAAAGGATTATATATTTGATATTGATAAATTCACTTCTTTCGAGGGAGATACAGGCCCGTACATCCTTTACACAATGGTCCGTATCAAGTCTATCCTCAAGAAGTTCGAGGAAGCGGGCGGAAACATCAAGGATGCAAAGCTTGGTAATCCCGACAGCGATGCTATGAAGAGCCTCATGCTTCTTCTTACAAGATTTGCCGATTCGGTTGAGAGCGCAGCCAAAGATCTTGCACCTAACAGAATCTGCGCATACATCTACGACCTCAGCAATGCATTCAACAGTTTCTACCACGGAACCAGAATCCTTGCCGAGACAGATGAGTACAAGAAGGAGAGCTACATCGCTCTTCTTGCGATAACACTTAAGGTCCTTGAGACAGGAATTGATCTCCTCGGCTTCAGTGCGCCGGAGAGAATGTGAGCGATATATGGAATGAGTAAGCACAGTTTTTTCCATGCTTGCATGAAAAACTGTGCTTATGAAATGACATAACGGACATGAGGAAAGAAGGAGTGCGAACGAAGTGAGTGCGACGATTTCCGAATGTCCGTAGGATTGCGGGAGCGCGTCAGCGCGGAGCAATCCGTATATCGCGAACGTTTGTGGTTTTTATGGGAAACAAATATGAGTAAACAAATATCCGAATCTAATCATATGTTCAGCAACAGGAAACTATTTCTGTTGCTGATTCCTATTATAGCTGAACAATTCCTCACTTCCCTTATGGGCATGGCAGATTCCATGATGGTAAGTACCGTCGGACCTGCGGCTCTTTCGGGAGTGTCGCTTGTTGATGCTGTAAATCTACTTGTTGTTCAGGCGTTTAATGCAATGGCAACGGGCGGAGTTATCATATGCTCCAACTATATAGGTCAGAAAAATCTCAAAAAGGCCAATGACTCTGCAAGACAGGTGCTTTTGGTTTCTCTTTCGATTTCTCTTTTTATGACAATTCTGGGACTGATTTTCAGGACAAGACTTTTAAGCCTTATATTTGGCGAGGTTGAGGCTGATGTAATGAGAGCTTCGCAGATTTATTTTCTTTTGACCATAATATCATATCCGTTTGTATCGCTTGCAGCGGCGTCCAGCGCGATTTTCAGGGCGCAGGCAAATACGGGGCTTCCCATGAAGATTGCTATTATTTCAAATATGCTTAATGTTGTGGGGAATGCCGTGCTCATCTATGTTTTCAGGATGGGCGTTGCGGGTGCGGCAACATCTACGCTTGTTTCAAGGATGTTTAATGCTGTTGTGTTGCTGGTGCTTCTCAGAAGCGAGAAGAACGAGATATCTGTGAGAGATTATCTGAAGATTCGTCCGCATAAGCATAGCATTAAGAAGATTCTCGCTATGGGTGTGCCGAACGGAATCGAGAATTCCATGTTCCAGTTTGGAAGACTTGCGATTCAGTCATCTGTTTCAACGCTCGGGACGATAACCATTGCGGCGCAGTCTATGACTGTTATTCTGGAGAATGTAAACGGCGTGGCAGGTGTCGGAGTCGGAATCGGTCTTATGACTATTGTTGGGCAGTGCCTTGGCGCAGGCAAGAAGGATGAAGCTGTTTTTTATACCAAGAAGATGATCAAATGGGGATATATAGCGGTTCTTACGAGTTGCCTCATTGCATATGCGATTGCGAGGCCGGTAACAGTGCTAGCGGGAATGCCTTCTGAGAGTGCGAGACAGTGTATCTATATGATGGGCTGGATTACGCTTATTAAGCCTATTTTCTGGTCTCCTTCATTTGTGACGGCTTATGGTATGAGAGCTGCAGGAGATGTCAGGTTTTCGATGATCGTATCAACGCTTACCATGTGGCTTTGCAGAGTATCACTTGCAACTTACCTCATCCGCGTTGCGCATATCGGCGCCATGGGTGTTTGGATCGGCATGTTCTGCGACTGGGGAATAAGGGCAATCATATTCACGATAAGGTTTGCGAGCAAGAAGTGGATTCATAAAGTTGTGGAATAAGCGCGGAAAGGCGTAGTGATAAGGTGACGGATTCGTATATTGGTGGAGGAATAATATTGGGATTCGTGAAAGGGCGTAGCGGAGCGTGATTGTGCATTGGAGTTACGCTAAGAAGTGATGCAGGCTTGTGAGAGCTTTTACTTTGTGATAGAATGGTTTCTGCTTTTATATTGTTGTGTATATTATTCGGGCGCCGGTTCCGGCGCCAGTATCATGAGTTATCCGTTCGGATAAGGATTTTCACTGAGAATTTAGCAGTGTATTTGGGATGTATTTGAGAATGCTTTGTAGAGAGGCTCTATTTGGGAGCTTTTGTTTGAGCTGTGAAGATAAATTTTAGTAGAACTGTGATAAAGATGTTGCGGTATGACTTTTTTATGCCAAGAAGCTAAAAAGTCATGCGGTAAGCGATAGTTGGAATGCTAAGAAAGAGCAGGATATGACTTTTTTGAGAGAAAATGCTAAAAAAGTCATGCGATAAGCGATAGTTGGAATGCTAAGAAAGAGCAGGATATGACTTTTTTGAGAGAGAATGCTAAAAAAGTCATGCGATAAGCGATAGTTGGAATGCTAAGGGAAGGCAGGATATGACTTTTTTGAGAAATAATGCTAAAAAAGGTCATGCGATAAGCATGAATTGGACATATAAGAGGGAGAAAAGCATGACTTTTTAAAGCAAGAACATTCAAAAAAGTCATAAATCAATTGAAAATCATAAAGATACATAAGAGAATCCATGACTTTTTAGAATGAATTTGTAAGAAAAAGTCATATCGCAAGAAAAATAGGTGCAAGTATGAAGCATATTCTTGTATGATGCTGTATCACATAAAATAGAAAGAGGACAATATAAATGAATAAAGTAATCAAGCGACTGGAGCAACGACAGATTCTTTTAAAGAATGCTATAAAAGTTGCAGAAAAAGACGAGAAGAAATTCCCTGAAGGAAAACTTAGGATAAGCAGATCGGATCATCAGATACGTTATTATAAAGTGTTAGATTATACAAATCTATCGGAAGAGTATATTCCAATGGACAATGTAAATATTGCGAGAAATTTGGCACAGAAAAGCTATAACAAGCAATTTCTGAAGCAAGCAAGAAAAGAGTTTGACAGTATAGATAAGTTTATAAAGCGTTTTAAGCGGAAAACCGCTGAATCAATCTTCACAAATCTTTCATCCGAACGCCAAAAACTTGTCACGCCTTACATCATCACTGATGATCTATATGCCATGAAATGGCAGTCACAGAGCTTTCAATCAAATCCATATATGCCTGAAAATAAAAAATATGACACTATAAGAGGTGAAAAAGTAAGATCAAAGTCAGAATCCATATTGGCAGATATGCTTTATAATCTGGGGATACCATATCATTATGAAAGGCCTTTGGTTATGGGAGGAGTGGTGAGATATCCTGATTTTACAATACTGAATATCAAGAATAGAGAAGAGATATACTTGGAGCATTTTGGACTTTTGGATGATGAAGAATATAGAAAAGGGTGTTTGAATAAACTCGATGAATATAGGAAAAATGGAATATTTCTGGGAAAGAATCTTATATTTACATATGAAACAAGTGATAATCCTTTAGATATCAAGGGGATAAACGGAATGCTCAAAGAGCTCTTTATAGACTAATGAACAGGTCACTCCTTAAAAGTATGACACAAAATATGTCATGGAAAAATAAAAAGCCCGCAACCATGCGGTTACGGGCAGTAGCGAGAGGGGGATTCGAACCCTCGACACCGCGGGTATGAACCGCGTGCTCTAGCCAACTGAGCTATCTCGCCATTTATTTGTCAGAGCTGTTTGAAACAGCCGACTTAGATAATATACATCGTGGTATGCCTATTGTCAACACGTATTTTTCAAATTTGAATAAAAAATTGAGACAAATCGGTATATAATATAATTGTGATTTCAATATTGTAAATAAGGAGGCTTTTTATGTGGGCATATGAAACTTCTTTTTACCAGATATATCCTTTAGGATTCTGCGGTGCGCCCTTTGAAAACGATGGGAAGCTTGAGCACAGAATCTTAAAAGTCATTGAATGGATTCCGCATTTCAAAAAATTGGGTGTAGGTGCGGTTTTGTTTAATCCTGTCTTTGAGTCGGACACTCACGGCTACAACACCAGGGATTACAAGAAGATAGACGTAAGACTCGGCACGAACGAGGATTTTGCCAAAGTTTGCGACGCGCTCCACAAAGAAGGCATAAAAGTTATATTGGACGGAGTCTTCAACCATGCGGGAAGAGGCTTCTTTGGCTTTGTCGATGTTTGCGAAAAGAAATGGGATTCTCAATATAAAGACTGGTTCAACATTAACTTCGACGGAAACAGCAATTACAACGACGGCCTTTGGTACGAAGGCTGGGAGGGCAACTACGACCTTGTGAAGTTTAATCTTAAGAACCCTCAGGTCACGGACTACCTTCTTGAGAGCATTCGCTTGTGGGTAAAAGAGTTTGATATAGACGGACTCAGACTTGATGTTGCCTATTGCCTCGATCAGGACTTTATTAGGACTCTCAGAAGAGAGACAACTGCGATGAAACCTGACTTTTATCTGACGGGTGAAATGATCGGCGGCGATTATAACAGGATAATGGGCGATGACTTATGTCACAGTGCGACTAACTACGAGTGCTATAAGGGCATGTTTTCTGCGCTTAACAGCATGAACCTGTTTGAGATAGTTCATTCACTGCTCCGTCAGTTCGGTCCCGAGAATTGGACCTTGTACAGAGGAAGACATCTTTTGTCATTTGTTGATAATCATGATGTCAGCAGGATTGCAAGTATTCTTAAGCGCCCCGAGCATCTTAAGCTGATCTATACGCTTATGTTCGGAATGCCGGGCATTCCCACAATCTATTACGGAAGTGAGTGGGGCGAGAAAGCTGATAAATCGATGGGAGATCCTGCGCTCAGACCGTGCTTTGAAGAGCCACAGTGGAACGAGCTTACAGATCATATCGCAAAGCTATGCAAGGCTAAAGCAGAATCAAAGGCGCTTAACTACGGAGATTTTTCATCGCTTCTTCTTACCAACAGGCAGTGCATATTCCAGCGCGCAGGTGAGGGAGAGAGAGTTCTTACTGTGATAAATGCGGATGAAGCACCTTTCCATGCTGATTTCAATGCAGGTGCAGGCTGCGGCATAGATCTTATCACAGGTGAAGACATTGATTTTGGCGGAGGACTTGATATACCGCCGTACACATCTTATCTGATTAAAACCGAGAAGTGAATTGTGCTATTTTGTGATGGAGAATATCAAACTACATAAAGCTAGTGTGATGTCTTGCTGATGTTTGATTAATTGTTTCAAAAGTAATTTTTCAAATTATCAACAAGGCATCACATTAATAAAAATGAACAAGAGTATTTTATATACAACACCTAAAAGAAAGATTATAATTAAAATATGGAAATACGTACACTAATCATTGCAATTTTAGTTCTTGGAATTTTGATGCTTATCTATATCAGAAAGAGCATACTCCAGCTTTCCACGACGCGTATGTTCTGTCTTTTCTTAGTGTTGTCTGTTTTAAATATAATAATTGAGATGGTGGAGTATGGCGCATTTGTATATCCGGATGCATCGTTCTTGTGGGTGCAGGGGCTTTCCAGAGGCCTGTATCTGATCACACTTCTTGCGGTTATATTTTCACTTTGTCTGTACACATATTCAAGATTTACAATTAAAAGAGGCATTTCGGCAAAATATGCCTGCCTATCTGCGGCGCCTGCGGGTATCGGGGTGTTGCTCGTTATAGCATCCAAAGCTTTGTTTGGAGGGACTTCAAGCCCTGTGCTTCTTACGATATGCTATGTTTTGGGCATGCTTTATTCTGTTGCGGCAATAAGTCTTGCCATAAATTATAACGGAAGAGCCAAAAAAGAAGTATTTGCCGCAATTCTGGTTTCTCACCTTCTTTGGTGTGCGATGTTTGTATATCAAATTGTCAGGAAGGGCACGCAGATATCGTCTGCTGCGATCATAATTTCTGCGATAATCATCTACATATTTATCGAAAATCCCAAAGATTATTATGAAAAGAGTATTCCGGGTGTCAGGAACAAAGATGCCTTTATTGCGATGCTTGCAGAGCGCTTCGCTCAGCCGAGACCGTTTTTCATAATGTCTGTTATTTTTATTGAGAAGAATATTCTTTTCACCGACTCAGCGAGAAAAGCGCTTGAAGAGGAGCAGAGGAAGGTTGCCGAGTTCGCACATTCCGACTACCAGCTGAATGCGTACATGTCGAGCTGGAATACGCTTAGTTTTATAACGAGAAGAGCGGATATTGTTGAGCGTTTCATGTCGGCAATCAATCTGTATAAGGGCATCGGCGCGGGAAGCTACAGGTTTACGTTCTCGGTTGTTGAGGCTCCGCGTATTGTAAAAGAGCTTGATAAGGCTATGCAGATTCTTACATATGTGTCCGGAGAATACGCCTATGCACAGTCTTCACCCAACATTGTGATTGATGAAAACATAGTCGATAAGATGGTTTACAGAAATACGATAGAGGATGTTGTCAGACAGGCTGTGAAGGATAAGAGCTTTGACGTTTATTATCAGCCAATCCTCAGTGTCAAAGAAGGATCTTTTTCCTCTGCGGAAGCTCTTGTAAGGCTTCGCAGACGCGACGGCGAAAAATATATCTCACCCGAAGATTTTATCCCGATTGCCGAGAGGTGCGGGCTTGTTCAGGAAATTGACGATCTTGTATTTGAGAAAGTCTGCTCTTTTATTGCAAAAGAGAATCTGTCAAGCTACGGAATCAAGACGATTGAGGTTAATCTGTCAGGAAATGAGGCGGTTGATGCGCATACACATGAGAGACTTTTCAGAAAGATGGAAAAATATCACATTCCGCCTAACTACATCAATTTTGAGATTACAGATACGGCCCATATAACGGGCGATGCGACGTTTAAAGAAAATTTCAAAAAAATGCGTGAGCAGGGATTTACTTTCTCTATGGATGATTTTGGCGCGGGAGATTCCGGTCTTTTGGAACTTCTTAAGCTTGATTATGTGCTTATTAAGATGGACAGGGAGTTTATATGGAACTGCCTTGATCCGGAGAATCCCGAGAAGCTCAACGTGCTCAAACATACGATAGATTTTATGAAGAAAAACGGACTCCATGTGCTTGCGGAGGGTGTTGAGACCCTGGAACAGGCAAGAATTCTTATCGATAACGGTGTAGAATATCTTCAGGGCTTTTATTATTCGAGACCCGTTCCTGAAAACGACTATATAGAATTTTTGAATGCACAAAAAGGACTGGTTCATAAAGCGGATGGTACTGCAGACAGATAGGTTGTTATTAAGAAAATGGGAAAATAGCGACGCGGCGGATTTATATAAATATGCCAGTGACGAAAGGGTGGGACCTCCGGCCGGATGGCCGCCTCATAAGGATGAAGCATACAGCAGGGCGATAATAAGGACTGTTTTTGCCAGGGATGAGGTGTATGCTATCTGCATTAAAGAGCGTGGGAGAGAAGTTATCGGTAGCATAGGGCTTACGCTGGACGGAAGCCCCGAGCGCCCCATTGGAACAAACGAGGCGGAACTTGGCTACTGGATAGGCTACCCTTTTTGGGATAAAGGAATCGCAACGGAAGCGTCAATGGAGATACTTAGACATGGCTTTGAGGATCTGAATCTTAGCCGTGTTTTTTGTGCGTATTTTGAGGGGAATGAGCGGTCAAAAAAGGTGCAGGATAAGTGCGGGTTCAAACTTCATCATATCAACCACATGACCAGAGTGGTACTTCTTGACGAGATGAGAGTGGAGTACGTGAATGTACTGACTTTTGAGGAGTGGAGTAGAAAATTTGGTTCGAATGTATAAAAAATTTGTAAACTTTTTAAACGATATACTATTACAAAAAATATTTTATTGTGATATACTTATTAAGGCTCGCGGATTCCGGACGTGGAATCATATATTTTTTTCTTGTTTGCTGAAAGCGCTTACATAAAGGTATGTTGGCTTTTTTTTGAGAATATTGAAGGAGGAACGGAATGTTGAATGTAGGTGAATGTGTAATTTACGGTAGCCATGGATTGTGCAAGGTTCGGGATATTCTCGTTCCGGCATTTCTTGAGAAGGGAAAAGAAAAGCAATATTACATGATGGTTTCCGCTGTAGACGCAGGCAGTGTTATCTATGTTCCTGTCGAAGGGGCTGAGGATAAGGTTCGTGATGTTATGAGTGCGGACGATGCCGAAGAGCTTATTTGTGACATTGAAGAAGTGGATGAACTCGAACTTCCCGATGGCAAGAAGGCTGAACCTGAGATCGCCGGCATTATAAAGAGAAATCTTGCCGATGAGATGATGAGCCTTGTGAAATCGCTTCATAAGATCAAGGCAACACGCGAAGCCGAGGGCAAGAAATTTGCTTCGCTCAACGAGAAATATTTGAATATGGCTGAGAAACTTCTTTACACCGAGATGGCATTCTCGCTTAAGACCGAGAAAGATGCTATTAAGGAAAGGGTAAAAGAGGTGTTATCGAGTTTGTATTTAGAGACTGTTTGATGCAGTCTCTTTTTTGTGCAGAGCACTTAGTGAGGCTTTGCCGAACTTAGTGCGAGCCACACAGCGTCACTTAACGAGGTTTTTAACGAGTTTAGTGACGCTGTGTTTCTTTATGCTATAGAGGCTAAAAAGTTGCAAAGCAACTCTTTATTCTGCTAAAATACATCCTATGGGTAAAACAGTTGAACTTTATTATGAAAGTGCATATATAACCGAGTTTGACGCAAGCGTTCTATATTGCAGCGGGCGTGAAGACGGTAAATTTGAAGCTGTTCTTGATAAGACGGCTTTTTTTCCTGAACAGGGAGGCCAGACTCCTGATGTTGGAAGGCTTGAGACCGCTGACGGAGTGGAATTTGAAGTCTTTTACACGGGAATCAGGAAGACGGATTCGGGCGAAGATGAGATCTATCACGTGCTTGATAAGAGCATTGAAGCGGGAGCAAGTGTTCATGGCAGAATCGACTGGGAGCACAGATTCAGCAACATGCAGCAGCACACGGGAGAGCATATCTTTTCCGGCATAGTTAATTCAAAGTATGGCTATGACAATGTCGGTTTTCACCTGAGTGATACCGAAGTTACGATGGATTATAACGGTGTTCTGAGTGCCGAAGATATAAAAGAGATTGAGAAATGCGTAAATGAAGCTATCTGGAAGAATATAAGCGTTGTCGCAAGTTTTCCTTCGGAAGATGAGCTGAAAGACATTCCATATCGCAGTAAAAAAGAGCTTACGGGTGCGATTCGCATTGTAAATATCGAAGGTTATGATTCCTGCGCATGTTGTGCGCCTCATGTTGAGAGAACCGGCGAGATCGGGCTTTTGAAAGTTGTGGGAGTCCGCAATTACAAGGGCGGAGTCAGGGTTAATATTTTGTGCGGCAAAAGAGCTCTTGAGTTCCTTTCGACTGAACATGATATTTTGTCGGATCTTGCGGCTGACTTTACTACTTCTTTTGACAATGTACCTTCATCCGTTGCGCGGTTAAAAGATGAAAATGCAGTTCTTAAGGCAGATCTTTATGCGGACAGGGAAAAACTCCTTGAGTATGAACTGGCTGAGATAGACAAGGGGCTTAAGAATGTATTTCTTTTTAAGGGCACAGATACGGATACGAACCTAATGAGAAAAACTGTCAATCTGCTTGCGGCAGATCACGAGGGATTCTGCGGAGTATTTGCGGGAAATCCCGAAGCGGGATACAGATATATAGTGGCTTCCGGAAAGGCGGAAGGCGATGCGCGCGCTGTTTCCGCACTTCTTAGAGAGAAGTTTGGAGCAAAAGGCGGCGGAAGCGAAAAGATGGTTCAGGGCAGCATATCGGGCGTAAACTGCGAAGAATTGGCGGATTGCTGCAATAATCTATGATATTTGAGGGTGAAAAAAGTTTGGTATGAATGTTGGCAAATTCAGTGACTTCAGAGACGGAGTCAGGGATGCGGTTCCTATTTTTCTGGGATATATAGCGGTTTCTTTTGCATTCGGAATAGAGAGTTCGAAGATTGGAATGACTGTATTTCAATCGGCGATGACATCTCTTCTTAATGTCACAAGCGCAGGACAGTTTTCGGCACTTGAAATAATCGAAAAAAACGGAAGTTTTCTTGAACTTGCCGTATTACAGTTTATAATCAATTTAAGATATATGCTTATGTCGGCGGCTCTGTCACAGAGACTTGACCCTAAGACAAGCACACTGCACAGACTTGGGATTTCTTACGGCGTTACAGATGAGGTCTTCGGAGTCAGCGTACTTAAAAAAGGCGGTCTTTATCCCATGTATTCATACGGACTTATAACGCTTTCCGTATCGGGCTGGGTGCTTGGAACCGTTCTCGGCGCTATTGCGGGACAGATAATGCCGCAGAGACTTATAAGTTGTTTGGGACTTGCCATTTATGGTATGTTTATTGCGATAATAATTCCCGATACGAGGGAAGATAAGAATGTGCGCGCGGTAGTCGTTGCTGCAATGGTATTTAGCACGATATTTGCGTTTGCACCGTTTCTTAACTGTATATCTTCGGGATTTAGAATTATAATAATTACAGTGCTCGTAGCTGCCTGTGCAGCCGTGATCGCACCTGTTAAGGAGGAAAAAGATGAATAACGTCTATGCATACATTCTTCTTATGGCAGTTGTGACCTACGCGATTAGGGCGCTGCCGCTTACTCTTATCAGAAAAGAGATAAAGAGCACTTTTATAAGATCGTTTCTTTATTATGTGCCATACGCTACTTTAGCGGCGATGACGTTTCCGGCTATCTTGAATGCGACAGATAATAGAGTTTCGGCGCTTGCAGGGTTTGGCGTGGCACTTATACTTGCTTTTAACAAAAAGAGCCTTTTGACAGTTGCGGGACTTGCCTGCGCGACGGCTTTTATAGTGGAACTTTTTATATGATTTATGCGATCGTCTCTGTGCGATTGGTTGTTTTTAGAATCGGAGGATTAAGATGCACATAGGAATGGGGTATGATGTACACCGCCTGGTTTCTGACAGGGACCTTATTATAGGTGGCGTAAAGATTCCGTATGAAAAAGGTCTTTTGGGACATTCTGATGCAGATGTACTGCTTCATGCGATAATGGATGCGCTTTTGGGCGCTGCGGCTCTCGGAGATATCGGTAAACATTTTCCCGATACGGATCCCAAGTACAAGGGGGCAGATTCTCTTGCACTTATGAGAGAAGTTGGAAAAATGCTTGTTGAAAATCGTTTTCTTATCGAGAATATTGATGCTACGATAATTGCTCAGGCACCAAAGATGAGACCTTATATCGACGAGATGAGGCAGAATATCGCGGACGCGCTTGAGATTGAGATAAGCCAGGTAAATGTAAAGGCAACGACAGAGGAAGGTCTCGGATTTACCGGAAACGGCGAGGGAATATCTTCGCAGGCGATATGTCTTTTGACCAGTCCTATTGAACTGCACTCGACCAATGTTACGTTTAATACGGGAGAACAGCCAAGAAGCTGTTGCGGCGGTTGTGAGCAGTAAATTGTCTGTGGAAAAGAGCTACGAACTATAAATATACTTTCGTTATCAAGGAGATCTTAGATAGATGGCAAATTTTAAGTTTTATAATACACTTACAAGAACAATTCAGGATTTTGTGCCCAGAGAAGACGGAAAGGTGACCATGTATACTTGCGGACCTACCGTTTATCACTACGCACATATCGGTAACATCCGCACATACATCATGCAGGACGTGCTTATCAAGGCACTTATGTACGCGGGATATGACGTTAAGCGTGTTATGAACATCACTGATGTCGGACATCTTTCATCGGACGCTGATACGGGCGAAGATAAGATGCTCGCAGGGGCAAAAAGAGAGCACAAGAGCGTTATGGAGATTGCAAAGTACTATACTGATGCTTTCTTTACGGATTTTGACGCTGTCGGAAACAAGCGCCCCGATATTGTTGAGCCTGCCACAAACTGCATTCCCGAGTTTATCCATATGGTAGAGGTTCTTCTTGAGAAGGGCTATGCGTATGTTGCCGGCGGAAATGTATATTTTGATACAAGTAAGCTCGATGATTACTATGTTTTTTCATCAGATATCGAGAAAGAACAGCTTCAGGTCGGTGTTCGTGACGATGTTGAAGAGGATACAAATAAAAAGAACAAGACAGACTTTGTTCTTTGGTTTACAAAGTCAAAGTTTGAGGAGCAGGCGCTTAAGTGGGACAGCCCTTGGGGCGTTGGATATCCCGGATGGCATATTGAGTGCTCATGCATATCAATGAAGCATCTCGGCGAATATATCGATATCCACTGCGGCGGTGTTGACAATATTTTCCCTCATCATACAAATGAGATTGCGCAGTCTGAGAGCTATCTCGGCCATGAGTGGTGCAAATACTGGTTCCACAGCAACCATTTGAATGACAAGTCAGGAAAGATGTCAAAGTCAAAGGGAGCAATCCTTACTGTTTCCGTTCTTAAGGAAAAAGGATACGATCCGCTTGTTTACAGATTTTTCTGCTTACAGTCTCATTACCGTAAGCCTCTTGAGTTCTCTTTTGAGGCACTTGATAATGTGACAGGAGCATTTAATAAACTTATAAAGAAGATTGCCGAGCTTAAGGAAGAGGGCAATGTTGATGAGGCTGTTGTAAAAGAGTTTGAGGATAAGTTCAGGGATGCAATCTCGGATGACCTCAACACATCTATGGCAATCACGCTTCTTTATGATGTGCTCAAGGCTGATGCAAACGGCGCAACTAAGCTTGCACTTGTAAAGAGCTTTGATAAGGTTCTTTCACTTGATCTTATCGGACATGCGGCTGCTTCTAAGGAAGAAAAGGCAGTGGATCCCGAGCTTGAGGCATATGTTCTTGATGCTATCGAGAGAAGAGCGGCAGCTAAGAAGGCAAAGGATTTCGCAACAGCTGATGCTATCCGCGACGAGCTCCTTAAAAAGGGAGTTGAGATCAAGGATACTCGTGAGGGAGTTAAATGGCAGCTCATTTGAATGAATATCTAAATGATAAATTCGGCATTGAGGGGAAGGACATTCGGACTTATTCCCCTCTTACGCTTGCTTATATAGGCGATGCGATCTTTGATGTGGTGGTAAGGTCAATCCTTGTAAATAAGGGCAACACTGCGGTCAATAAGCTCCATAAAAGAGCAAGTGATATTGTGAAAGCGGGCACACAGTCTGCTTTTATAAAGGCTCTTATGGATGATCTGACTGAAGAAGAGGCTGACATTTACAGGAGAGGCCGCAATTCAAAGCCGCACACCAAGGCAAAGAACGCCACGACAATGGACTACCTCGACGCAACGGGATTTGAGGCTGTTGTCGGATATCTTTATCTTACGGATAATATGGACAGAATATGTGAGCTTGTGCAACTTGGAATAGAGAGGCTCGGGCTGGATATTCTTGAGTGAGAATTGATTTATAAAGGGCGTTGCCGGTGAAAAAGAATTGATATATTTTGAGGAATTATGATGGAAGAGAATTTTGAAAGCAGAATAATAGAGGGTAGAAATGCGGTTCTTGAGGCATTTCGTGCAGGAAAGACGATAGACAGGCTCTTTGTCCTGGACGGATGTAAGGACGGCCCTGTTCAGACAATAATGCGTGAAGCAAAGAAGCACAAGGATACGGTTGTGAGCTTTGTGAAAAAAGAGAGACTCGATCAGCTCTCGGAGACAGGAAAGCATCAGGGAGTTATTGCTTATGCGGCTTCCTATGAATATGCGGAAGTTGAAGACATTCTCGCAAAGGCTGCAGCAAAGAATGAAGATCCTTTTGTTATAATCCTTGACGGTATCGAGGATCCGCACAATCTTGGCGCAATCATCAGAACGGCAAATCTTGCGGGAGCGCACGGAGTTATTATTCCAAAGCACAGGGCTGTGGGACTTACTGCGACTGTTGCGAAGGCTTCTGCAGGTGCACTTAACTACACACCTGTTGCCAAAGTTACAAATATAGTAAAGACCATTGAGGAGCTTAAGGATAAAGGACTTTGGTTTGCTTGTGCGGACATGGGCGGAACCGAGATGTACAAGCTTAATCTCAAAGGACCTATCGGAATTGTTATAGGAAACGAGGGAAGCGGTGTTTCAAGACTTGTTAAGGAAAACTGCGACATGATAGCGTCTATTCCCATGAAGGGCGATATCGATTCGCTTAACGCTTCGGTAGCTGCAGGTGTACTTGCGTTTGAAGTTGTAAGACAGAGGCTTGGTTAACCTATGAAAACAAATTATGACGGACAAAGCGATGAACAGCTTATAGTGAAGTTCCATGATGCGGGAGACAAAGAATCCGGCATCATGGATTTTATTATGGACAAATATAAGAATCTTGTCCGCAAAAAAGCTGCATCTATGTTTATTCTCGGCGCTGACAGGGACGACCTCATCCAGGAAGGGATGATAGGTCTTTTTAAAGCAATACGGGACTATGACATCGGAAGAGATGCAAGCTTTGCCACATTTGCCGACCTGTGCATCTCAAGGCAGATGTATTCGGCGATCAAGGCATCTGCGCGCAAAAAACATGCGCCTTTAAACAGTTATATTTCTTTATATGCCGAGAACAGCGACAACGCCACCGACAGCGAAGTGGCTCTTGAAGATGTTCTCGAATCTGATTCAAGTTCCATTCCCGAGGAGCAGATCATAGAGCGCGAAAACCTCGAAGCTCTTGAGAACGCCATCGACCGTGATCTCAGCGATCTCGAGCGCCAGGTCCTCGATCTTTATATTACGGGAATGTCCATAAAAGAAGTCTCCGCAGTTCTTGGCAGAGATGAGAAATCCACGGATAATGCGATGCAGAGGATAAAGACGAAGCTTAGGAAGTATTTGAAGAAGTAGGCTAAGGTGGGAGAAAGCTAATCTGGGATGCTTTCTTTTGGGGTGCTGAAGAAATGCTGACAGAGATCGGCGTTTCCTTAGATAAAATATCCGGGTGCTTTGGCGGGAAAGGAGGTGCGGTATTATGAGGGTTGCTTGTTCGGGCTATACGTAGCGTTGGGGTGACGGTTAATCTATGCATTCTCAATTCTCTGCGGGATTTTCTATGGAATCCGCTACGGGTGAAGTGCAGAAGTGTGCGAGAGAATTGTGAATTAATGAGGGGTATGACTTTTTGAAGCGGTTTTGGTATAAAAAGTCATGGGATTTCTTGCAGATTGAACGCGAGAAACAGAGGGGTATGACTTTTTGAGATGATTTTGCTTAAAAAAGTCATGTTTTTTTCTACAATTGAAGAGCAGATAGCATGAGATGCATGACTTTTTTGAGTGTTTTACATAAAAAAGTCATAGATTCCTCCACGGATGAATGGTGGACATGGTAAGAAGAATGACTTTTCATGCATGTTTTGCTCTAAAAAGTCATTTATTCAATTTTTTCTTTTTAAGATCTGGTTTCAATTTTTTACAGTTTCACAAATCAAAATTTCATAGAGTAGAGTTTTTAAGATTGGTTAAAAAAAATAAAAAAACAGGATGGATAAAACGTATGAAAAAAAGAAATGTTGGATTTAGAAGAGGTTTTATGAAGTTGATGGGAGCAACATTGGCAGCATCTTTACTGCTTTCGGTTAATGTGTATGCGGAGGAAGTAGAGGAACTTTCTGATTCTGGTGATATTGATGCAATATCAGAAAAGATAGAGACACTTGATGATAAGGTTGATAATTTGAGCGAGAATTGTTCAGATGACGGAGTGGCAGATGATATTACAAGCATTTCGGAAGGGATAAATGATCTTGATGATCAGCTTGATGAATTTGCTAAAAATTATGCTTCGCTTCTGCTGTCAATAAATAAGAATAAGGCTGACATTATAAAAGGTTTGAACAGTAATGTTTATGCGCTTGATAATATTTCTGAATATGCATCATATAAAGATATTATTTCTAAGATTAATGGCATAAAGTATCAGGGAACATTAAATCTTGCTTTGGATAGCGGTGATAAATATATACTTGAGAGTGGATATTATGACGGTGGAACAATTGATGTGTCGGCGTTGATTGAAGCTGCGCGTAAAGAAGGATATGAGGCCGGAAAACAAGACGGTGACAAGGTTGGATATGAGAGAGGGCTTGAAGCAGGAGACAAAGCAGGATATGACAGAGGTGTTAAAGCGGGTGATGCGGCAGGATATGCAAGAGGGCATAAAGAAGTGGCTGGCATAACTCCATACTATACAACGTCAAAGAGCGCTACATATGTTATTCCTGAAAATGGAACATATCATATTTATGCAAGCGCGGCAGCACGGTTTGAAGATAATCATAGAGATACTGTTCGTGCGAGAGTGACTGTAGGGGGAACGGTTAGAATAAATGCAGAACAGACCAAGTCGCATGGTAAAGCCTTGTATGCTTCTGGAACGTGGTCGGGATATCTTACTAAAGGAACGGTTGTTTCAATGGCTTCATCTACTGAAGGATGGGGATGTGATCTTGAAGGTCAGATGTTTTCTATAGTGTATGGCGGAAGATAAAAGATATTATCTAATGCTTTTTGGTAGTCGATAGATATTATTAATTGATGTTATAAAATGAAAAAGTGCTTAAAGAATGATCTTTTATATTCTTTGAGCACTTTTTGTTTGAAAATGACCGATATTATATAAAAAAGTATGTGCAATTCGATAGCATATGTTCTATAATTCGATATAGTTCAGAAAAACAGAAATATATTAACAATTTAAAGAGTGCTCTATAAAAGCAGAGAGGAGGAGAAGAAGCTGGTTTGTACTCTTGGGTTATTATATGACAAATTTTTTTGAATAAAAAACAAAGACTGGATGGGCAGACGCATGAAAAAAAGAAATCTTGGTTTTATGAAACTTGTTGGTGCAACAGTTGTAGCATCATTGTTACTTTCGGTTAATGTACATGCCGAGGAGCTGGAAGATTTGGTTAATTCAGAAGACATTGAGACAGCTTCAGAAGAGATCAATACTCTTGATAATAAGGTTGATGATTTGAGCGAAAAGTGCTCAGATTCTGAAGTTACAGAGGAAATTTCATCTATAGCTGATGGAATTGATAATCTTGATGATTTGTTTTCTGCTATTGCGAATGATTTTACTAAGCTTCGTTCAAAAGTTAATCAGCATAAAAAAGATATTATAAGTGGATTAAACTCTAAAGTATATGTACAGGATAATATATCTGAAAATGCATCCTATGAAGATATCATTGCTAAAATTAATGATATAGATTATAAAGGAACCTTGAATGTTACTTTGGATAGTAGTGAAAAATATACACTTGAGAGTGGATATTATGACGGCGGAACAATTGATGTTTCTGCTATTGTTGAAGCTGCACGTCAGGAAGGCTTTAAAGCAGGAAAAGAAGATGGTTATAATGAAGGATTTAAAGCTGGAAAAGCAGATGGCGATAAAGTTGGATATTCCAGAGGCTTAGCAGATGGCGAAAGAACTGGATATTCCAGAGGCTCAGCAGATGGTGATAGAACTGGATATTCCAGAGGTTTAGCAGATGGCAAGACACAAGGTGTTAATATGAGGCACCATGACATTAAAAATCTTGGGAATATGAGCGAAGGTCATAGTTATACATGGGTAGTTGATGGTGACTATAATATATTAGCAATTTGGGTTCATGGACATGGCAGGCAACCTATTCAGATGAGCACATCGTCCGGGACTACTATATATGCCCATGTTGACTATTATGGTGGCGGATCGGCTGCATTATTTACAAATGTTCCTCGCGGAGCAGTTATTACTTTTAATGGTTCGGGTAAAGAAAAGAATGATATATCTGCAGATATATATGTAGCAAATAAATAATAGTGTTAAACAATAATGTCATAAAGGCGAAAAGTGCATATTATCTTATGCTTTTTTGACGGTCAATATGCATTGTGAACTAAAAAAAGAAAGTGCTTAAAGAACGGCATTACATATTCTTTAAGCACTTTTTGTTTAAAAATAATCAATATTAAATAAAAAAGTATGTACAATTCGATAGCAAATGTTTTATAATTCGATATAGTTCAGAAAAACAGAAATATATTAACAATTTAAAGAGCGTCCTATAAAAGCGGGAGGAGGAGTAAAAGCTGGTTTGTGCTCTTGGGTTATTATATGAAAATTTTTTTGAACAAAAAAACAAAGACTGGATGGGTAGACGTATGAAAAAAAGGAATCTTGGTTTTACACGGAATTTTATGAAACTGATGGGAGCAACATTGGCAGCATCATTACTTTTTACGATGAATGTGCATGCTGAAGAAGTAGAGGAGTTGGATAATTCAGAAGATATTACAACAATATCTGATGGAATCGATACTCTTGATGAAAAAGTCGATGTACTTAATAACAATTGCCAAGATGAAGGGGTGTCAGATGATATTTCTGATATGTCTAGTGTGATTGATATTCTTAATGATACAATTTCAAGACTTAGTAATAATTATTCTAAGCTTTTATTGACAATTAATAAGAATAAATATTCCATCATAAGTGGTTTGAATAAAAGCGTTTATGCAAATAATAAAATATCTGAAAATGCATCATACTCAGATGTTATTTCAAAGATCAATGATATAAAGTATCAGGGAACATTGGATGTTACTCCTGATGATAATGGTAAATATACGTTTGAGAGTGGATATTATGAAGGCGGCACTATTGATATTTCTGCAATAGTTGAGGCTGCTCGTCAGGAAGCAAGAGAAGAAGGTCTCAAGGAAGGAAAAGAAGAAGGTCTCAAGGAAGGAAAAGAAGAGGGCTTCAAGGAAGGAAAAGAAGAAGGCCTTAAGGAAGGAAAAGAGGAAGCACTTAAAGAAGGAAGGGAAGAAGGCTATAAGGCAGGAAAGGAAGATGGCTTAAAGGAAGGTTTAGCAGATGGCGATAAAGCAGGATATTCTAGAGGCTTAGCAGATGGAGACAAAGCGGGATATTCTAGAGGTTTAACAGATGGCGACAGAGCAGGATATTCCAGAGGCTTAACAGATGGAAAAAGGCAAGGAGAAGCATCAACTTTGCCTGATACTATTTCCTTTAAGGTGACTTCGACAGCTATAGGAGTAATAAATATACCTGTAGATGTTTATAAGAATTATAATTATTATGCAGTTGCAAGCGGTGCAACAACAGGTATGAGTGATTATCTTATTGCAGGGTTTGATTATGTGCCGAGAACAGGTTCTTTAGATCGAATAGCGTTTAATACTAGGTATAACCTTAATAAAAATTCAACATGGCTTGCTATACAAGGCAGAAATGGTACGAATAAAGAACTCACTGAGTTTACTGTGTATTTGTATAAGTAAGATATAATGGTGCCCTATGAAGGCAGGAAAACTGCTTTCATAGGGTTTATGAATTGTTTAAGCTTTGATTAATGAAAAAATAGAGGATAAAGAGTATGAGAAAAATAAATGTTGGTTTAAAAAGAAGCTTTATGAAGATGATGGGGGTAGCAATGATGACATCGTTGTTGCTTTCGGTCAATGTGCACGCAGAGGAAGAAAATGTTTCAGAAGATATTGCTACGATAGAAGATGGAATCGATACTTTGGATGACAAGGTTGATGCTCTAAATGACAAGTGTCAGGATGAAGAGTTGTCAGATGATATTTCCGGGGTGAAAGATTTTATTGCATATCTTAGCGAACAAATTTCAACGCTTACTATGAAATATACTAATGAATTATTGACAGCTGAGAGGAATAGGCATTCCATTATAAATGGTTTAAATAAAAGCGTTTATGCAAATGATAATATATCTGAAAATGCATCATACTCAGATATCATTTCAAAGATCAATAATATAAAGTATCAGGGAACATTGGATGCTTCCCTGGACAATAATGGTAAATATACGCTTGAAAGCGGATATTATGAAGGTGGTACGATTGATATCTCTGCTATAGTTGAGGCTGCTCGTCAGGAAGGAAAAGAGGAAGGCTTTAAGGAAGGTGAAGAAAAAGGTTTTAAGGAAGGAAAGGAAGAAGGCTATAAGGCAGGAAAGGAAGACGGCTTAAAGGAAGGAAGAGCAGATGGTGATAAAGCTGGATATTCCAGAGGCTTAACAGATGGCAAAAAGCAAGGAGAAGAAGCAGGAAGAGAAGACATAATGACTAATGGCAGATGTTGGATGGCCATTGATAAAACATGTACAGTATCCCTTAGTCCTATCATAACACATAAGTCTTACAAATATTTCTATATTAAAAATACGAATACTCATGGTACATCTCTAAACTCTAATGATGTTGTTAAACTATGGATACAATCTGGAGATAATCCTTGGGGAAGAGTAGTGGTAGATACTCCAATCTCTAACTGCACATATGTAGGTGATGGATGGTATCAATGCGGTGTAACTGAGGGCATATCTATGGTTCAGGTGGTAAATAATAATAATGTACCAAGAGATTACATGTATAAATATTCAGATTAAAATTCATTTGGAAGACACAGATAAGAATTGAACAAGTGATTTATTATCTGTATTTTTAAGATAAATCTAAGAAAAATCAGGCGAAAATCGCGGAAAACCACAGATAAGAAGAGTTTATTGACTTTGCTTATCTGTGATTCTGCGATTTTTTTTAGAAATATGAGAAAAATAGCAAATAATGGTTGAAAAAATTAAGTGGACTAAAGGTTTAACATTGTTTCTAAAAAGTTTTTTGTATAAAAATGATTGTTATTATGCAAAAATGTATGTACAATACACTATTAAATGTACTATAATTCGATATAGTTCAGAAAAAAGCATAAATAATTTGACGAATTACAATGTCATATGGATGCGAGATACAATGCTTTCATGGGATATATATAGGTTATATGTTCAAACGGAGAGGAGGTGTGAAAGCTAGTTTATTCTTTATACATAGTATATTGCTTTTTCTGAAAAAAACAAAGACAGGATGGGTTATAAGGCGTATGAAAAAAAGAAATGTTAGTTTTATAAAACTTGTTGGTGCAACATTTGCAGCATCTTTGTTGCTTTCGGTTAATGTACATGCCGAGGAGCTGGAAGATTTGGTTAATTCAGAAGACATTGCGACAGCTTCAGAAGAGATTAGTACTCTTGACAATAAGGTTGATGATTTGAGCGAAAAGTGCTCAGATTCAGAAGTTACAGAGGAAATTTCATCTATAGCTGATGGAATTGATAATCTTGATGATTTGTTTTCTGCTATTGCAAATGATTTTACTAAGCTTCGTTCAAAAGTTAATCAGCATAAAAAAGATATTATAAGTGGATTAAACTCTAAAGTATATGTACAGGATAATATATCTGAAGATGCATCCTATGAAGATATCATTGCTAAGATCAATGATATAGATTATAAAGGAACTCTGAATGTTACATTAGATGGCAATGGAGCATATACACTTGAGAAAGGTTATTATGATGGCGGAACTATTGATATTTCTGCTATTGTTGAAGCTGCACGTCAGGAAGGCTTTAAGGCTGGAAAAGAAGAAGGCTATAATGAAGGACTTAAAGATGGAAAAGCTGATGGCGATAAAACTGGATATTCCAGGGGCTTAGCAGATGGACAGAAACAAGGTATTGAAGCTGGTAAACAGCAAGCTATTAATGAAAATAAGCAGGCTTGGATTGACCAAGGATACAGTTATGGTATAAATGCGACAAAGTCATATTCTACCAATTTAGTTACAATTGTACGCGGATGGACACCGCATGGTGGTATGCAAAATTGTCATTTAGATACTGTGCCTATAACAGTAACGATTTCAGGAAATAGTGTACATGTTGCTAGTGTGGATCGTAATCCTAATGATGGATGGTTTGTTGATTTTACATTACAACCATAATATGTAAATAGCGGTATTTTAAAATATTTAATTGCATTTGTAAGATGATTTGCCAGACTTGCCCTATGAAGGCAGAATAAAAACTGTTTTCATGGGGCTTATTAATTGCTTATTTAAGCGCTGATTCATGAAAAAATGAGGATAGAAAATATGAAAAAAAGAAATCTTGGTTTTACATGGAATTTTATAAAAATAATAGGAGTGGCAATGGTGGCATCATTGTTACTTTCAGTAAATGTACATGCTGAGGAAGTAGAAGATTTGGTTGATTCGGAAGATATCACTTCTATATCTGACGGGATTGATACTTTAGATGATAAGGTTGATACTCTTAATGATAATTGTTCTGATGATGAGCTGTCGCAGGATATTTCTGATATATCTGCTGAGATTGATGCTCTTAATGAAATGGTTTCAAACCTTAATAAGAAGTACACCAATCTTTTGTTAACGATAAATAAGAATAAGTTGTCTATTATAAAAGGGCTGAATAAAAGTGCTTATGCAAATGATAATATTTCAGAAAGTGCATCATATTCAGATGTTATTTCTAAGATTAATGACATAAAGTATCAGGGAACGTTGGACCTTTCATTGGATAGTGGAGATAAATACACACTTGAGAGTGGTTATTATGACGGTGGAACAATAGATGTTTCGGCGCTAATTGAAGCTGCTCGCCAGGAAGGCATTAAGGAAGGCAAAGAAGAAGGATTAAAAGAAGGAAGAGACGAAGGCTATAAGGCAGGAAAGGAAGATGGTATAAAGGAAGGAAGAGCTGAAGGGGATAACGCCGGATATTCGAGAGGCCTAGCAGATGGCCAGAAGCAAGGCATTGAGGCTGGTAGACAGCAAGCTGTAAATGAAAATAAACAGGCTTGGATTGATCAAGGATATAATTCCGCTATGAATTCAACAAGGTCATTTTATGCTCATATGGCTACAACGGTGCGCGGATGGACAGAGCATGGTGGCGTGCAAGACTGTAATGTGACTACAAATGTAACGGTTTCGTTTTTTGGGGATCGAAATCTTGTACATATTGCTAGCGATAATCGCAATCCTAAAGATGGATACTATATTGATCTTTGGGTGCGACCATAATATATCATTTTGTAACACTTGATATGCTGACATTTAATTTGGACGGCGATGAAGACTGGGGCCTCATTATGCAAATGAATATTATATTCCTATCTAAATGAAGAGCATAATTCATAAAGATTAAACAGAATCTCAGATAGTAATAGTGCAAGTGCTATTTGCTATCTGGGAAATATATAAGAAATCAGGCAAAAATCGCGGAAAACCACAGATAAGAAGAGTTTATTGACTTCGCTTATCTGTGATTCCGCGATTTTTTTTATCAGCTTATTCATAAAAATGTTTTAATTATGTAAAGAAATTTACTTTTTTATTCACATCCGCTGTGCTATAATCAACGCAACAAAGGAATAACGAATATAGTAGGAGAGAGCAATAATGGTATGTGGAACATGCGGGTGCAATAATGAAGATGCATCTTTATATTGTGCAAATTGCGGTGCGCCTTTAAAGACAGATTCGTATGGAACGACTGTAGAAAATAAATATAATACGCAGAACAGCTTTTATGTGCAGGAAAGCTTTGACAGTAATAAAACGGAAGAACTTAGCAGTGCTTATCCGCAGAACGGCAGTGATGGTCAGGGGAAAACAAATCCTCAGAATAATGCGTATTCTCAGAATGGAATTAATGGACAGCGCAGTGTTTATCCGCAGAACGGAATGAATGGACAGGGAGGAGTGTATTCTCAGAATGCTACATTTCCTCAGAACAATATGTATCCGCAGAATGGTGCATATCCTCAAAATGGCCAATATCCTCAAAACGGATCATATCCCCAAAACAACATGTATCCAAACAATGGTGGATATCCGCAGAATGGTTATGGTGTTCAGGGGAATTACTATGCACAGAATGGCGTAGATGACCTTGATTCGCTGCTTGGAGCAAATAAGGCTCCTTCAAACAGGATGAAGGCTTCACAATTTATGAAACTTCCGCCTTTGGCCGGAGTATATAAGAAGATCAGCGGTTCAGCCATTTCAATATATGTACTGACCGCTATATCTGCTGTGTTTAGCATTTCTCAGGGGAATTACTGGGGAATCCTGGATTATATCCTTCTTATTATTCTTGCGCTTATTATTCAGTTTAAAGGAAGTTTGGTAGCGGCATTTATTCTTCTCGGATACGGAATTGTCAATTCGATAATTTGTGTTTTTGAGATGGGATTTCCGGCAGGTTTTGGATTTATTATTGCCGGAGTTTATGCGGTTATTGCTACAAATAAACTTCATAAAACGTACAAAGAATACGTGAAAACGGGCTATATCCCTAATAGCACGGTTTTGTAAGGGTGAATTTTTTTAAAGAAAAAAAGCTTGCATAAAAAAACTGTCTATGTTATATTTATATAGCTGTTGTAAACGGCGATTAATTTTGTGATATGAGAAGATTCTTTGTATATAGAGAGGTGAGAAAGAGATGAGACAGGACATTCAGCCAGAATTCCATCAGGCCACTGTTACTTGCAACTGCGGTAACACATTTACAGTTGGATCAACTAAGAGCGACATTCACGTTGAAATCTGCTCAAAGTGCCATCCATTCTACACAGGCCAGCAGAAGGCTACAGCTGCTCGTGGACGTATTGATAAGTTCAATAAGAAATACGGCATGGACAATAAGTAATTTGCAGAAGTAAAAAAGAGAGGTTGAGGCTATGGCCTCAACCTTTTTTAAATAGTGAGGTGAAAGATGAAGAAACACAAGATAGATCACTATTCCGGAATAGGCGGACAGGCGGTTCTTGAAGGCGTTATGATGCGTAATAAGGATATGTACGCCGTTGCAGTCAGAAAGCCTGACGGAGATATAGCTGTTGAGATAGACGAGTTTCACGGAGTGGCTTATGGTAGTAAGCTTCTGAATATTCCTTTTATCAGAGGAGTGTTTGTGTTTATAGATTCACTTATGTTGGGCATTAAGGTGTTGACTTATTCATCATCTTTTTATGAGGAATTGCCCCAGAAGCCATCCAAATTTGACGAGGAGCTTGACAAGGTGTCGAGCGGACATGAAGACAGTGTGCTTATGATTTTGACTACAGTGGCTTCTTTTGTCCTTGCTATTGCTCTTTTCATGGTGCTTCCTTATGCGCTTTCAGAGCTTGTTATCGGAAGATATATCAGAAATGCTTCTCTTACAGCCATTATCGAAGGTGTTTTGAGAATTCTGATCTTTATCATTTATATATTGATAATATCGGGAATGAAGGATATCAAGCGGCTTTTCAGGTATCACGGTGCAGAGCATAAGTGCATCAACTGCATTGAAAAAGGTAAGCCCCTCACTCCCGAGAATGTAAAGAAGAGTTCAAGACTTCACAAGAGATGCGGAAGTAGCTTTATTCTATTTGTTATGTTTGTAAGTATTGTTGTATTTTTCTTTATCAGAGTTGATTCCGTTATATTTAAGGTTTTACTCAGAATATTGCTTATTCCTGTTATTTCAGGTATTTCATATGAGATAATCAGGCTTGCGGGCAGAAGTAACTTTATTCTTATCAGAATAATCTCAGCGCCCGGATTCTGGCTTCAGAGACTTACGACCAAGGAGCCGAACGATGCAATGATCGAGGTTGCGATTAAGTCTGTAGAGGCTGTATTTGACTGGAAACAGTTCCTTATGGACTCTTTTGGTTACGATGTTGACGGCGGAGAATACAATGAAGTTGAGGCTCCCGCAAAGAAGCAGAGTAAGAGAGAAGCTACAAGAGAGCTTTACGAGCGTAAGAGAGAAGAGACCAAAGAACTTACCAGAGAGATGAAGGTTCGTGAGCGCTCAAGAAAACGCGACGAATACGACGATTGATGATTAAAAAGTATATGAATTATAAAGATTGTTTGGAAAAAGGAACAGAGAATCTTGAAAGAGCCGGAATCACAGAAGCTAAGCTTGATGCCCGGCTCCTTTTAGAATATGTATGTAAAACGGATCACAGCACTCTTTTTGCACATCCGGACAGAGCTGTGACAGATGATGAAGAGAAACTCTATGATGAGTTTATTGCAAGAAGGGTAAAGAGAGAGCCTGTTGCCTATATTCTAGGGAGTATGGGATTTATGGGGCTTTCTTTTGATGTATCTGGGGATGTCCTTATACCTGAGCAGGATACTGAGATTCTTGTTGAAGAGGCGCTCAGGTTTTGCGAGGACAAGATGAGAGTTCTTGATCTTTGCACGGGATCGGGATGCATAGCTCTTAGCATTTTGAATTATACAAATGAGACAAAGGCTCTTTGCACCGATATTTCGGAGAAGGCGATTTCTGTAGCAAAGAAAAATGCTGAGAAACTCGGACTTTCCGATAGGACTGAGATTGTTTTGACAGATCTTTTCCCCGGAAAAGAAGTGGGCAAATTTGATATATTGGTTTCGAACCCGCCTTATATAAGGACTGATGTTATAGAAAGTCTTGCTCCTGAAGTGAAGGATTATGAGCCAAGGCTTGCTCTTGACGGTTCGGAGGATGGACTTGTCTTTTACAGGAGAATTGCTGAAGAAGCAGGGGAATATCTGTACTCGGGAGCCTATGTTTTTCTTGAGATAGGATACGATCAGGGAGATGAGGTAAAAGAGCTCCTTGAAAAGCAGGGCAAGTATCATGATATTGAGGTTATAAAGGACTATAGCAGAAACGACAGAGTAGTTCGCGCGTGTTACTATTAAGTCGCCGGAAGATGCGGGGATTGTCGTTTTTTACATAGCATTGACAGAAAAAGCAGGTAGATTATGTTTGACAGATTGGAAGATATTTTAAGAAGATACGAAGATATTACGATGGAACTTAATAATCCGGATGTTATTTCGGATCAGAACAGGTTCAGGGCGCTTATGAAGGAACAAAAGAGCCTCGATGCTCTGGTTGAGTGCTATCGCGAGTATAAAAAGTGCAAGGAGACCATAGAGGAGAGCCTTTCTCTTCTTGAAGAGGAATCCGATCCGGAGATGAAGGAAATGCTTAAGGAAGAGCTTGCAGATGCAAAGAGTATGATTCCTTCATACGAGGAGAAGCTTAAGATACTTCTTTTGCCCAAAGATCCTAATGATGACAAGAATGTTATCGTAGAGATACGTGCGGGCGTGGGAGGCGACGAGGCGGCACTTTTTGCGGCAGATATGTACAGGGTGTACACACGTTATGCCGAGAGACAGAACTGGCGAGTTGAGACGATGAGCGTTGAAGATATCGGAATAGGCGGTATTAAGGCGGTAAGCTTTATGATCAAGGGTGCCGGCGCTTATTCAAGACTTAAGTTCGAGAGCGGCGTTCACAGAGTTCAGAGAATTCCTGCTACAGAGTCGGGCGGAAGAATACATACATCGGCTATTACCGTTGCGATCATGCCTGAAGTTGAGGATGTTGAAGTTGAGATAGATATGAATGACTGCAAGTTCGATGTTTTCAGAGCATCGGGTAACGGCGGACAGTGCGTAAATACTACGGATTCAGCCGTAAGACTTACACATTTCCCTACGGGCATAGTTATTTCGTGTCAGGATGAAAAGAGCCAGCAGCAGAACAAGGCTAAGGCTTTAAAGGTTCTTAGAGCAAAGCTCTATGAGATGGAACAGGCAAAGCAACACGAAGATGCCGCAGAACTTAGAAGAAGTCAGGTGGGAAGCGGTGACAGATCTGAGAAGATCAGGACTTATAATTTCCATCAGGGACGTGTGACAGATCACAGAATAAATTTAACTCTTTATAAGATCGATCAGATAATGGATGGAGATATCGATGAACTTATCGATTCTCTTATAGCCGCAGATCAGGCGGAAAAGCTTTCTACAATGGAGAATTGAAGCGAATCCTGGATGCTGATGGATGACCTTGCTGTTAATAATTATATAGTGTAAAATTACACTGTAAAACGTTAATTCTTGTGAGGTGTTTTAAATGGATGCTGCTTTTAAAGAAGAACTGATTGGCTGGGGAGTTGATTGGGAAGATGTCCACAATCGGTTTATGGGCAACGAGGATCTTATTGCCAAGTTTATGATCAGATTTCTTGGCGATCCGAGTATGGCCAGCCTTTCCAAGTATTTGGGAGAGGAGAATGTTTCCGAAGCGTTTAAGGCGGTTCATGCACTTAAGGGAGTAAGTGCAAACCTGGGGCTTAAAGGTTTTTATTCTCAGGTTTACGATCTTACGGAGATTCTAAGAGCGGGATCTATGGAAGGATATGAGCCGTATTACGACCATATAAAGCTTAAATACGACGATCTGATAGGAATACTCAGGAAATACCAAAGCAGCTGCGCATCATAATAATTGATTATCTATTCCACATGATTCAAGAAAGCTTGGGAAGTAATTGTCCCAGGCTTTTTCTACGCTCTTATCAAGGGTGAATGTGCTGTATGCGGTCCCTGTGGTCAATATAAGCTCGTTATTTGCGAATTTGATGTTTATCCCAAGATTTAGCATAGAGGGGTCTAAATCACTCTCAGATTTGCTTATAACGGTTTCTTTTGTGGTGTTATCCGCATGGAGAATGAATTTAAAGCTGATCGGAGTTCTTTTACCCTTTATAAGATTCAGGCAGATGGGACGAAGTTCCGACCAAAGGGAAAAAGAACGGTTGTTATTATTAGCCGTTTCGTCTTGGACACCTGCATAAAATTCTTTATTTATATGTCCGTCGATTGAAAAAGTATTGAAAGTCTCAATCGTGACTTCCTCGACATCGAAATTGTCGAAAACCTCAGTTGTGAGGAGCTTTTCCATGAATATTTTTATATTGTTTATCTTGAGAGCTATCATAGTTTCTCCTTAATATTAAGTCATCACAGAAAAAATTATATGATAAATATAGCTATTTGTGTGGATTTTTTTTATGAATTAAATAATGCGGATTTTATGGGCATGGCAACTACTTAAATGAAGATTAATTAAGATAATTTAAATTTGTTGTATATTTTTGTGAAGATATACGTTATACTATAAAAAAATGTCTAAAAAGAGGGACAATATGGCAAAGACAGTTAGACTTAAGGACATTGCTGAAAAAATTGGGGTTAGCACTGTCACAGTATCAAAAGCATTATCAGGACAGAAGGGCATGAGCGACGAACTCAGAGAGAAAATTCATGCTCTTGCAAATGAGATGGGATATATCCCGTCTATTTCTCGTAAGGTAGACATCTTTAGTAAGAGTTATACTATCGGTCTTCTTATTTCTGAAGATAATATGACTGAATACAGTTCTTACTATACAAAGATGCACCAGAAAGTTTCTCAGATCGCTATGGAGATGGGATGCTTTACCATGCTCGAGGTTGTATCTGAGCAGAGTGAGAAGAAAAAGAATTTCCCGCGTATCATTGCGGACAAGAAGGTTGACGGTATCATCGTTATCGGAAGATTAAGTGGAGAGTATCTTACATCTATCAGAGAGAACTTTTCCATTCCAATGATATATCTTGATTTCTGCAACCACACAGGGGATGAGGACGCTGTAGTGGCCGACAGCTTCCACGGTGCATATCTTCTTACAAATCATCTCTTTGATATGGGACACACATCTATCGCTTTTGTGGGAACCATAATGGCAGAGGGAAATATTACAGACAGATATCTTGGCTATGTTAAGTCATTACTTGAGCACAGTCATCCTGTCAGAAAAGACTGGGTAATTCCCGATAGGGATCTCAGCACAGGTGAGATGGATTATAACAGATTCTTCAAGCTTCCGGAGGAAATGCCTTCAGCATTCTTCTGTAATTGCGACGTATCTGCAAGTATGCTTATTAAGCGCCTTAATGAAAAGGGATATAAAGTTCCGGATGATATTTCCGTAGCAGGATATGACAACTACATCTTCCCCGGACTTTGTGATATCAAGCTCACAACATTTGAGGTTGATACTTACGAAATGGGAAGAAATGCAATCTACAATCTTATCCGTAAGATCGGAGGAGAGCGTTACAGACAGGGTGTCATGATTCTTGAAGGACATATGGTTCTCGGAGATAGTGTAAAAGACTTAAATGCATAATGATATTTGAAAAAATAAGACCATCGGTTCGTTTGAATCGATGGTCTTTTATTCTTTGGCTTAATGCTGATGTTTTGTAAAAAAAGAGATCAGCAAGTAACGATTATACCGCCGTCTGCCGCATATGTGGAAGAAAGTCCTGCCGTATCAACTATATGAGCATCTTTAAACGGTACTTTTTTAAGAATCATATCCTTAACAACAGCTGCTCTTTCAAAGCAGTTTACGTTTGAAATCATAAGAGTCTTGGTCTCGGGATTCTTTACCTCGGCTGCGATGAGCTCGGTCATTTTGACAAGAGCTTTTTTCATGCCGATTCCCTGGCTCTTCTGAAGTATTTCACCCTTAACACCGTGGCATACAGGCTTAATATTAAGTGTTGAAGCTACAAGAGCCTTCATTCCGGTAAGTCTGCCGTTCTTTCTGAGTGTCTCAAGTGAATCAAGTACGAAATATGTGAGCATCTCATCGCGATATGCTTCAACTTTTTCTACGACTTCGTCAAAAGGAAGTCCTGCTTCGGCAAGCTCAATAATTTTAAGAGCGATATTGCCTTCTCCGCAACTTGCGGACATTGAATCGAATATATGTATATTCTTTTCTCCAACTTCTTCGTGATACAGGTTCTTTCCAAGAAGAGCACTGTTATAACTTCCGCTGAGCTTGGATGTAAGTGTTACAACATATACATCATCAGCGTCTGTTTTGTATGCATTCATATAAAGATCGGGCGAAGGGCATGCAGTCTTAGGACAATCCTCAGAAGCTGCCACAAGCTCCAAATACTCTTTCTGGTTAAATGTATCATCATCAACGATCACGTGATCATCAACCTGCATAATGAGAGGAACGAACTCAAAACGAGAGTCCTTTCTATACTCGACAGGAAGATCACATCCGCTGTCTACAACTATTTTATAACTCATAAATCCTCCAAAAGCGTTAATAAACGTAGTTTTTGATACTACATACTGTATCATACCACGTATGAAATTCTCAGTAAAGCTCACTTTGGCATATGCAGGCCCTGCGGCCGGTCAGTTGTTCTTTTTGGAATCGGCGATGGCCTGCTTGACTATTTTGGAGTAGTAGAAGGCGACGAAAAAAGATACTCCGTTGTCCATTGTGATGCGGAGGGGAGAGCTCTTTTTTACGTGGTTGATGTTTATGATGCCGTCGTTGGAGACGGGACAAATCTGAGGGAATATGGAGCATTGGTCGTAGAAATTGAAGACTGAACTTACGAAAGTGATAGTGCGACCGTCTGCGAGATATACAAGGAGGTTTTCACCTTTTCTTTTGGCACATACGATGTCATCGCCTGATGCGTAGATAGTTTCCTCGTGATAGCGAAGCTCCAGTGTTGAAGGTGGTGCAACTCTTTCGGCTACAATCCGGTCGACAAGAGTTGTGAGTTCGTCAACTTTGATAGGCTTATCGAGAAAGTATAGATTATCTGCTTTGAGATTTTCATCCCGGGCGAGCTTACGATAATCAATAGAAGAGCAGCACAAAATAATAGGCTTGGTGATGCCGATATCAAGTAACGTTTTGGCAATCACAAAACCGTTGGTTTCATCTAAAGTCATATCTATGAAAAGAGCTTGATACATCTGAGGTCTGATCATAAAAGCTTCTTTGTTTCCGAAAGAATCTATGTAGACCTGTTCGCCGGATTCTTTGAGAACCCTTTCGGCCTGCCTTTTAAGCAGCCTTTCCGACTGTTTTCTGTCAGCGATGTTATCATCACATATTGCAAAATACATAATTACAAAACCTTTCGTCTTTTACAAAAAATATTTTTTCCATATTATCATATAAAACTAAAATGTAATGGAGATAAACGTAAAAGAACAATAAAAAGAATCTGCACAAAGATAATAACTGGAATACCGATTTTGAATGTCATGTGCTTGGTCTTATGCCTGAAAGTATACATTCCGATGAGCGTTCCGATACTTCCGCCTATTATTGAAAATGCAAAAAGGGTTGCCTCGGGAATGCGAAAGGCGTTTTTGCGCGCCCTTCGCTTGTCATTTCCCATTAAGGCAAACCCTATAATGTTTACTGCTATGATATAAACGATCAATAAAGAAAGTGAATCCATAAATTATTTGTTGTTGGCTACTTCCTGCATCTTCATGGCACGAACCTTTGAAGAGAGACCGAAGAGGTTGATGAATCCCTCAGCATCGTGGTGGTCGTAAAGGTCACCTGTCTTGAATGATGCGATGCTCTCGTTGTAGAGAGAGTAAGGTGACTTAGTACCTGCCTTGATGATATTGCCCTTGTAGAGCTTGAATGTAACTTCACCGGTTACATACTTCTGAGTTGATTCGATAAATGCCTGCTCGGCTTCACGAAGAGGAGTAAACCATTTCCCTTCATATACTATGTCGGCAAACTTGTTGCCCATGTCTTTCTTCATTGTATAGGTATCACGGTCTAAAATCAACTCTTCGAGCTGCTGATGTGCTTCGTAAAGGATTGTTCCGCCGGGTGTCTCATATACACCACGTGACTTCATGCCTACTACACGGTTCTCAACGATGTCAACGATACCGATACCGTTCTCGCCGCCGAGCTTGTTGAGTGTGCGGATGATGTCTGAAACCTTCATCTCTTTGCCGTTAACTGACTTGGGCACACCTGCCTCGAATGTCATTGTAACTGTTGTAGGAACATCGGGAGCATCTTCGGGAGTTTTGCCGAGTACAAGAAGATGCTTGTAATTGGGCTCAAGAGCGGGATCTTCGAGCTCAAGTCCCTCGTGTGATATATGCCAAAGGTTTCTGTCACGGCTGTAGCTTGAATCAGCTGAGAAAGGAAGGTTAATTCCGTGCTGTCTGCAGTATTCGATCTCTGACTCACGAGAATCCATTGTCCACTTGTCGTTTCTCCAAGCTGCAATGATCTTGATGTCGGGGGCAAGAGCCTTGATACCGAGCTCGAAACGAATCTGGTCGTTTCCTTTTCCTGTAGCACCGTGGCAGATAGCAACAGCGCCTTCTTTTCTTGCAACTTCAACGAGCTTCTTAGCAATAAGAGGACGAGCCATAGATGTTCCGAGAAGGTACTTGTTCTCGTATACGGCATGAGCCTGTACGCAAGGAACTACGTATTCATCGCAGAACTCATCAACAACATCAAGGATGTAGAGCTTGCTTGCGCCGCAGCTTACAGCTCTTTCTTCAAGTCCGTCAAGTTCTTCTTCCTGACCGCAGTCGATACAAACGCATACTACTTCGTAATCAAAATTCTCTTTAAGCCACGGAATGATAGCAGTTGTATCAAGTCCGCCTGAATAAGCCAAAATAACCTTTTCTTTTGCCATGTTATTCCCTTTCTTCCACGTAAAATGGTAACTTTATTTATTCGAATTTCTTAATTCCACTTACCATAATATACTCTCGGAAAAAATAAAATGCAACACTAAAATGAATAAATATTAAAAAATTCAACAAAAACTGCATAAATATTAAAAATGGGTTGCATAATTTTTTTGAGGGTGTATACTGAAAAAAGTTTATATACCTAAATATTTATAATGAAAGTTCATTTATGTAAAAACTGCGAGGTTGAATAAAAATGATTAAAGTCGGAATAATTGGTGCCACCGGATATGCAGGGGCAGAAATCGTAAGACTCATACAGGGACATCCCGAAGCTGAAGTTGTATGGTACGGCTCCAGAAGTTATGTGGATGAGAAGTACAGCAGTATATATGGAAACTTCTTTAATTTAGTAGATGCAAAATGTATGGATGACAATATGGAAGAACTTGCAAATCAGGTTGATGTCATCTTTACCGCAACTCCCCAGGGACTTTGCGCATCACTTGTTAATGAAGACATATTAAATAAGGTTAAGGTCATCGATCTTTCCGCTGATTTTAGATTAAAAGATGTTTCAGTATACGAAAAATGGTATAAAATAGAGCATAAAGCGCCTCGGTTCATTGATGAAGCGGTATACGGACTCTGCGAGATAAACAGGGATAAGATAAAGGGAGCGAGACTTATCGCAAATCCCGGATGTTATACGACATGTTCGATACTTACGGCATATCCTCTTGTAAAAGAAGGACTTATCGATCCGTCAACTCTTATAGTTGATGCACTCAGCGGTGTTTCGGGCGCAGGAAGAGGCGCAAAGGTTGCAAATCTCTACTGCGAAGTAAATGAGAGCAGCAAGCCTTACGGTGTTGCAAGTCACAGACATACACCCGAGATCGAAGAGCAGCTTAGCTACGCAGCGGGGAAAGATATAGTGATAAACTTCACACCTCACCTTGTTCCGATGAACAGAGGAATCCTTGCTACGGAATATGCTTCTCTTAAGGAAAAGAACGGTAAGCTTCCGACAGCTGAAGATATCAGGGCAGCATATGAAAAGTATTATAAGGATGAGTTCTTTATAAGACTTCTTGGAGACGGCGTTTGTCCTGAGACAAGATGGGTTGAAGGCGCGAACTTTGTCGACATCGGATTTAAGATTGATGAGCGCACGGGAAGAGTGATCATGATGGGTGCGCTTGACAATATGGTTAAGGGAGCCGCAGGACAGGCTGTTCAGAATATGAACATTCTCTTTGGACTTAAAGAAACTACGGGACTTGAGTTTGCACCCAGCTTCCCGTAATAAAATACAGAAAGATAACAGGTGATATAAATGGTTCGTGCAATGACAATGGATGATTATGATGAAGTCTATGCTCTGTGGATGTCAATCCACGGCTTTGGAATAAGATCGATAGACGATTCCAGAGAGGGAATAGAGAGATTTATAAAAAGAAATCCGGGACTCAGCGCAGTTGACATAGAAGATAACAAGATAGTCGGCGCGATCCTCTGCGGACATGACGGCAGAAGAGCTTGTCTTTATCATGTTTGCGTGAGCGAAGAGTACAGAATGCACGGAATCGGTAAAAAGATGGTTCTTTTTTGCTACGAGGCACTTAAGAAAGAAAAGATTAACAAGGTGTGCTTAAATGCTTTTGTGACAAATACGGTCGGAAACAAGTTCTGGCAGAAGATGGGCTGGACACTTCGAGATGACATGAACTATTACGACCATGCTTTAAACGAAGAAAATCTTACAATCTTTAACAAATGATAATGGAGAAGAGATATGGAAGTTATTAAAGGCGGAGTTACGGCTGCAGAAGGTTTCAAGGCTGCAAGCTGCGAAGCAAACATCAAGTACAAAGACAGAACGGATATGGCTTTTGTTTATTCGGAAGAACCTTGTGTGTGTGCGGGAACTTTTACAAGCAATGTTGTAAAGGCCGCATGTGTTCAGTGGGACAAGCAGATAGTTGATTCCGGAAAACCTATGCAGGCTGTTGTCATTAACTCGGGAATAGCCAATGCATGTACGGGAAAAGAGGGCTTTGATGCCTGCGAAGCTACAGCAAAAGCTGTAGAAAAGAGTCTCGGCGTGAACTTCGAAACAGTTGCCGTTGCATCTACCGGAGTTATCGGAATGCAGCTTCCTGTAGATAAGCTTGTTGCCGGAGTTGAGAAGATGAGCAAGACTCTTGACGGAAGCCCGGAAGCGGGAACAGATGCATCCAAGGCAATCATGACAACTGATACCGTAAATAAGGAAGTAGCGGTTTCTTTTGAAATTGCGGGTAAAAAAGTAACTCTCGGCGGAATGAGCAAGGGCTCGGGAATGATCCATCCAAACATGTGCACGATGCTCGCTTTCCTTACTACGGACGTTGCCATTGAAAAGAGTCTTTTGCAGGATGCGGTCAGCGAAGTTGTTTCGGATACGTTCAATATGATTACGGTTGACGGCGATACATCTACGAACGACACGCTTCTTTGCATGGCTAACGGCAAAGCCGGAAACGATGTTATAAAAGATAAGAATGATGACTTTGAGACCTTTAAGAATGCTCTTTTCTATGTATGCGAGTTCCTTGCCAAGAAGATGGCGGCAGACGGAGAGGGCGCAAGCAAGCTCTTTGAAGCAAAGGTTGTAAATGCAAAGACTAAGGAAGATGCGAGAACTCTTTCAAGAGCAATCGTAGGATCCAATCTTTCAAAAGCAGCGATCTTTGGATGCGACGCGAATTTCGGAAGATTCTTATGCGCTATGGGATATTCGGGAGCGCAGTTTGATCAGAACGATGTTGAGCTATTCTTTGAGAGCAAGGCCGGAAGAATCGAAGTGTTCCATAAGGGAACTCCGCTTGATTTCGACGAGGATGAAGCACTTAAGATCATGAAAGAAGAAACAGTCACGGTATTTGTAGATATGCACGAGGGAGATGCACAGGCAACCGCGTGGGGATGTGACCTTACATACGATTATGTCAAGATAAATGCAGATTACAGGAGCTGAGAAAATGGATAAGGATATGCAGGATGTATTAAAAAAAGCGGAAGTACTTGTTGAGGCGCTTCCATATATTCAGAAATTCAACAGAAAGATCATAGTTGTTAAGTATGGCGGAAGTGCCATGAGCAACGAAGAACTCCAGAAGAATGTAATAACAGATGTTACGCTTCTTAAGCTTGTAGGATTTAAGCCTATCATCGTTCATGGTGGCGGAAAGGCTATCAGCTCATGGGTTTCCAAGGTCGGAAAAGAAGCTGAGTTCATAAACGGACTCAGAGTTACCGATGCAGAGACAATGGAAATTGCCGAGATGGTACTTGGAAGAGTTAACAAGCAGCTTGTCACAATGGTTCAGGAACTTGGTGTTAAGGCTATCGGAATAAGTGGTAAGGATTCGGGACTTCTTCATGTAAAAAAGAAGTTTTCGGACGGAAAAGATATCGGATATGTCGGAGAGGTTGATTCTGTAGATCCCAAGATTCTTTTTGACCTTCTTGACAATGACTATCTTCCTATCATCGCGCCTATAGGACTTGATGATAATTTTGATACATATAATATAAATGCGGATGATGCGGCCTGTGCGATCGCTAAGGCTGTAGGTGCCAATAAGCTTGCATTCCTTACGGATATCGAAGGCGTTTACAAGGATATCAAGGATCCTTCATCCTTTATTTCAAGACTTACATGTTCTGAGGCGGATGAACTTATCGCTTCCGGAAATATCGGTGGCGGAATGCTTCCCAAGCTCAACAACTGCACCGATGCTATCAGAAAGGGTGTTAATAACGTACATATCCTTGACGGAAGGATTCCTCATTGCATCCTTCTTGAGATCTTTACCAAAAAGGGTGTAGGAACCATGTTCATGGCTGATGATGACGCACTTGCACAGAATAGCTGAGGGAGAAGCAAAAATGAGTGAGACAATGAAAAACTACATAGAAGAGGCCGAGAAGGCACTGCTTCATACATATAACCGTTATCAGATCGTTCTCGACAGAGGAGAGGGCGTATATCTTTATGATATAGATGGAAAAAAATATCTTGATTTTGTATCGGGAATCGCTGTATTTGCCCTTGGTTACAACTACAAAGATTACAATGATACACTTAAGGCGCAGATAGACAAGATTCTTCATACATCAAATTATTATTACAATGTGCCTGCCATCGAAGCTGCAAAGAAGATAAAGAAAGCTTCGGGCATGGACAGAGTATTTTTTACAAACAGCGGAGCGGAAGCTGTTGAAGGAGCACTTAAGGCTGCAAGAAAATATGCGTTCCTTAAGGATGGCAAGACGGATCACGAGATTATTGCCATGAATCACTCATTCCACGGAAGGACATTCGGAGCACTTTCCGTTACGGGCAATCCTCATTACCGCGAGGCATTTGAGCCTATGATCGGAAATATTAAGTTTGCCGATTTCAATGATTTTGAAAGCGTTCTTTCATGCGTGACGGACAAGACTTGTGCGATCATCATGGAGACTGTTCAGGGCGAAGGCGGTATCTATCCCGCAACCGAAGAGTTCCTTACCAAAGTAAGGGCGCTTTGTGATGAAAAAGACATCCTTCTTATTCTCGATGAGATCCAGTGCGGAATGGGAAGAACGGGCTCAATGTTCGCATGGCAGAAATTCGGAGTAAAGCCTGATATCATGACAACCGCAAAGGCTTTGGGATGCGGAGTTCCCGTCGGTGCATTCCTTATGACCGAGAAAGTTGGGGCCAATTCTCTTGTTGCAGGAGACCATGGAACAACTTACGGCGGTAACCCGCTTGCTTGCGCAGCTGTTAATAAAGTTCTTGATTTATTTAACAATGACAATATAATAGAAAATGTGAATAAAGTGGCACCTTATCTCGAAAAGAGACTTGATGAGCTTAAGGATCGCTACGATTTCATAGTGGACAGAAGAGGTTCAGGTTTTATGCAGGGTCTTGTATTTAACAGACCTGTTGCGGATGTGATCAATATGGCTCTTGAAAATGGACTTATCTTGATAAATGCCGGAGCTGAGATCATCAGATTTGTTCCTTCTCTTGTCATAACCAAAGAAAATGTTGACGAGATGATCGACATTTTGGACTCATGTTTGGGGAAGATATGAAATTTGAAACCAAAATTATTTCTATAGTTCTAATATTATGCATGCTGGCGGGCGTTTTTGTTAATGCCCGTTCAGATGAAAGCATATTTGAAGAATTTTCTTTTTTTTCAAATAAGACAACTCTAAGAGTGTGGTACACGGATGATGCGATTACTCCGTACCTTCAGAGTATGGCGGTCAAATTTTCCGATAAAAACAGGAATGTTCGTGTTGAGCCTAAGCTTGTTTCGGGAATGGAATACCTCGAAGAAGTAAATAAGGCATCTGTAGAAGACAAGAACTTTCCCGATATTTTTGTTACCACAAACGATACTCTTGAGAAAGTTTATTGTGCCGGCCTTGCACTTGAAGCCGATAATTCAGACGGCTTTTTTAACAAGGTTCTTTTTCCGAAAGCGGCACTTGATTCCGTAACATACAAAGGTAAATATGTAGCTTATCCTTTCTACTTTGAGACCAGTGCTCTCGTATATAACAAGACATATCTTGAGAACTATGCAAAGGATCAGATGGAAAAGAAAAAGCAGGAAGAAGAGTCCGTAGAGCAGGAGCCTGCGCTTGAAGAAAGCAATGAGAACGCCGGTGAAGGCGATTCTTCCGAAAGTGCAGAGGATACCGAAAAGGCAAGCGAAGAGTCGAGTGAAGCTTCAAGTGAAGAGTCTTCGGATGAAGCCGGAGAGGAAAACAGCGGCGAAGGCGAAGAGGGAGAGGACTCCGAGGGTGAAGATGCCGAAGCTGAAGAAATTCCGGAAGATGACGGTTTCTCTACAGAAGCGGTTAACGAAGAGATTAATGATATTCTTTCTTCGGATTTCAAATCGATTCAGGATATCATCAACTTCTCACGAAAATACGAAGCTCCGGATAAGATCAAATCCATCTTGGAGTGGGATGTCAATGATATCTTCTATAACTATTTCTTCGTGGGTGCTTATATGAATCTCGGTGGTGACGCCGGAGATAATATTAACATAGAAAATATCGATCAGGATATAGCAATATATAACGGTAACACTATCAGCTGTATGAAGATTTATCAGCAGCTTAAGCAGTTCTTCGCTATTGATGCGAAAGAAATTACTTATGATGATATGGCGACGAGATTCCTCAAGGGAGAAATCCTGTTCACCATTGCCACAACCGATATTTTCAAAAAGTATGACGAACTTAAGGTTAAAGATCCTTTGTCAATTACTGCCGATGGTGGTGAACTTTATGAGTTTGCCGTAGCTCCCGCTGTACCGGAGCTTCCCAACGGACTTAAGACAAGAACCATGTCTGTTACGAACTGTCTTGTTGTTAACGGATATTCGGAGCATCCGGATGTTGCGGAAGAGTTTGCAAGAATGATCTGCATGGATGAAAAAGATGATATTTACAAAATGTCACATAAACTTGCAGCGCATTACGGAATTGATTACGGACATGACGGTATCAATAAGTTCGTAGATATTTACGCTGATTCGGTTTCCATGCCCAAGACTATTCAGACAAGTAATTTCTGGATGGAGCTTGAGATTGCTTTTGCAAAGATCTGGGATGATGAGGAAGCGGATTGTAACGCCATACTTAAAGAATTGTCCGAGAATATCAAAACTCAGGTAATGGGGCAGGAGTATCACGATCAGGTTATCCAGGATCCGATCGATCAACCTATTACAGCCGGACTTTCAGAAGAAGGCGATTAACGAATGTTAAATTAGCTTGATAAATTACTTAATATATACTAGAATAAAGATTGCATGGCGGGGACCTCTGTAATGGAGGATACATGCAAAAAATCTTTTTAGTGTTGTTCGGTATAGTTTGCTTGCTGACCGGATGCACTTCGACAAAGGCTGAAACAGAGCCTGTTATGAACAAGATGATAAGTGACGAAGGGGCGGAGTCTTATTCGGATGAAAGTACCGGTGAGGAAAGCATCGGAAGTCCGGAAGAAAGCAGTTCCCAAGTGCTTGTCGTATATGTATGTGGTGCAGTATCCGAACCCGGAGTATATGAGCTTTCTTTTGGAAGTAGGATAAATGACGCTGTTATTGCTGCCGGAGGATTTAGCGACGAGGCTGATACTACTTATGTCAATCTCGCAGCCGAAATTTCCGATGGTGCTAAATTAAGAATTCCAACTCTCGAAGAGACGGAAGAGATTAAGGGAAAGGGCAATGTCTTGTCGGAAGATTTTAATTCTTTTGACAAAACCGGACATGATGTTGATGTAAAATCGGTTAACTATGAATTGATTAATATTAATTCAGCTACCGAAGAGGAACTTAAGACTCTCCCGGGAATAGGCGATAGCATAGCGGCGAGAATTGTTAAGTACCGTCAACAGAATGGAAAATTCAATTCCATAGAAGATATAATGAAAATATCCGGTATTAAAGACAAGCTTTTTTCCAAGATAAAAGAATACATCACTGTATAACAAAATTATAGGAATGGGTGGATTATGAGTAAAAAAGTTTTGGTTGTTGATGACGAAAAGACAATTGTAAAAGGAATTAAGTTCAGCTTAGAGCAGGATGATTTCGTGGTTGACTGTGCATATGACGGCGAAGAAGCTGTTGATATGGCAAAACACCATAAATATGACATCATTCTTCTTGATCTTATGTTACCTGTAATGTCAGGTCTTGATGCTTGTCAGCAGATCAGGGAATTTTCAAATGTTCCGATCATCATGCTTACAGCAAAGGGCGATGACATGGACAAGATTCTTGGTCTCGAAAACGGCGCGGACGATTATATCACAAAGCCATTCAATATTTTGGAAGTAAAGGCCAGAATCAAGGCAATAATCAGAAGATCGGCAAAGGCTACTCTTGATGATAAGTGCCTTCAGTTTGGTGACCTTAAGATTTATCAGGAGTACAGAAGAGTATTTATTAACGATAAAGAAATCGATGTAACAGTTCGTGAGTATGAGCTTTTAGAGTATCTTGCAGTACATGCGGGAAAGCCCTATACAAGAGATATGCTTATGGATGTTGTATGGAATAAGGATTGGGATTTCAAGGGTGACGCCAGAACTGTAGACGTACACATCAGAAGACTTCGTGAGAAGCTTGAGTCTAATCCGAGCGAGCCTCAGTATATCAGAACAAAGTGGGGAAGTGGATATTATTTCCAGGCATAATCCACAGCTAAAAATATGAAACGTTATATTGGTGTGATTTTAAGTTTTTTTAAACAATTAAAGATCAGTAACCTATTAAAGAGTCTAAGAGCACGATTTTTCATAATTGTATTTCTGACAGGATTATTTTCATGCATTATAATGCATATTCTGATCCTTCAAAGTTATGAAGATCGTGCTGTCAATGTCAATTCAAAAGGCGTTCAGACACAGCTGAGAATTTTGGCTAATCACCTTATTACGAATGAGTACTTTACAAATACATCATCGGAAGTCGTAAATGCGGAGCTGGAGATGCTGACTACCATTTACGACGGACGTGTGATGGTTATTAATAATGAGCTTAAAGTTATTAAGGACACTTACAATATCAACGAAGGTAAGACTATTATCTCCGAAGAAGTTGTAAACTGTCTTAAAAAGGGCTCAAAAGGGGCGGTATCCAGATACAACCATGATGATGGCTTTATCGAGGTAGTTACCCCTATTATTCAGGCGCCTATTATTCAGGAAGGTGATATATCGGATAAGAATGAGCCTACGGAGGTTGTAAGAGGAGTTATCCTTACGAGTGTATCGACAGACTCGATTGAGGCGACTCTTGAGGTTCTTAGCAGAAGAGCTACAACCATTGAGGTCATCATTATTTTGGTTATATTCGTCTATGCTGCGGTTGTATCTGCAGCGTTGTTACAGCCGTTTGACAGAATTACGGCTGCAATTGATGACGTTAAGGCAGGATATACCGATGAACCTATTATCGGACCTAACTTCCTTGAAACGGAGCAGATCATCAAAGCTTTCAATGCGCTGCTTAAGCGAATGAAAGTCCTTGACGATTCGCGTCAGGAGTTTGTTTCCAACGTGTCGCATGAGCTTAAGACGCCTATCACTTCCATGAAGGTTCTGGCGGATTCTCTTTTGGCACAGGACAATGTTCCAAATGAAGTCTATAAAGATTTCATGGTGGATATTGTAAGTGAGATAGACAGAGAAGATAAGATCATCAACGATCTTCTTTCTCTTGTTAAGATGGATAAAACAGCAGCGGATCTTAATATCACAAGTGTTGATGTTGTCGAGCTTGTTGAGATAGTCTGCAAGAGATTAAGACCTATTGCGGTTAAACATAACATTGAACTTACACTTGAGAGTAAGCGCGCAGTAACGGCAGAGATAGATGAAGTAAAAATATCACTTGTTGTTATGAATCTTGTTGAAAATGCGATAAAATACAACAAGGATAAAGGTCAGGTTAAGGTTGAAGTTGATGCCGACCAGCAGTTCTTTGTTGTGAAGGTTATGGATACCGGTATGGGTATTCCGAAGGAGTCGCTCGATCATATTTATGAGAGATTCTACCGAGTTGAGAAGTCAAGATCGAGACAGATCGGCGGTACGGGACTTGGACTTGCGATCGTACGAAATGCGATCCTTATGCACAGAGGAACTATCGATGTAGACAGTGAAGTGGATAAGGGAACAACCTTTACCGTTAAGATACCGCTTATTTACACAAATCAGAAGTAAGAGAGATATGTTATGAGAACCAGCTGCTTTATGAAAAATAGAATATTGTTTTGCGCAGCAAGCATACTTACATCCGCTTTTCTGGTTTCATGCGGCGAAAAAAAGATCGAAGTAGACAATAAGATAAATGTTTACTACGTGAAAACGGATGAGACAAGTATTGTGCCGGTTGAGTACGAACTTAAGACAGATCCCACCAAGGATATGTACGGTGCGATAACAGAGCTTGTCCAAAAGCTCGAGGAGAGTCCCGGAAAGAGTCTGTATGAGGCTCCTATATCCGGCGATGAATCCGGAGAGAAGCCCAACGAAAAAAATGGCGATGTAGTCGGAGATGCCTGGCTTAACAGATACACTTACGTAAATAATGTTCTTAAGCTTGAGTTCGGTGCTCAGTACGATAAGCTTGGAATAACCAAAGAAGTTCTTACCAGAGCTGCTATCGTAAGTACATTTACACAGCTTGAAGGTATAGATTATGTATATTTTTGTGTAGGTAAAAAAGAGGCTGTTCGTATGAATTCCGAAGGCGATGCCGATTCGGCAACAGACGATCCATATGAGCCCGCACCTTTAAAGGATCATTCGGGAAATGCCATAGGTCCTATGAAGGGTGAGGATTTTATCTACAATGTTGACAGCGAGATTAATAAGAATAAGAAAAAGGAAATCACGCTGTATTTTGCAAACAAGACAGGAGATAAGCTTAAACGTGTATACAGATATGTTGTATATAACAGCAATATTTCCGAGGAAAAATTAAGGATTGAGCAGCTTATAAACGGTCCTAACACAAATGATGCTTTTCCTACGATCAATAAGGATACCAAGATCAACAGTGTTAATATCAAGGACAAGGTTTGCTTTATTGATTTTGATTCATCCTTCCTTACTCAGTCCAATAATGTCACGGTGCAGGTTGCGCTTTATTCTATAGTAAATACCGCAACTGAGCTTCCGGATGTAGACAGAGTGGTTATTTCGGTTGACGGAGATTCTTCGTTTACCTTTATGGATTATAATATTTCGGGTGCATACGAAAAGAATACAGATATTATTTCAAAATAAGGAGTTTTACATAAGTGAAAAGACCGTTGTGTCCGGTTGCACTGGTCATTACGGCGATTGTCTTTATTTATCTTAGAATTTCTTTTGCGAATTATTTATATGAATTACCTGATCGTCAAGATGGGGAAACGGGCTTTGTTACCGGCGTTGTGGCAAGGAAAGAAGCCCGTCCCGATCAGTCAGGTGAAAGTCTTTATGTTATTTATGTGGTTCCACAGAATATCTCAATCGGAAAAATGAAATATGTAATGTGCAGTTTAAAAGAGGGAGATGCTTATGTCCCTTCTGTCGGCGAGCACGTTAAGATACGCGGGAAATTTACGTCGTTTAAGAAAGTAAGAAATCCCGGAGGATTTGACAGTCGCTTATACTATGCGACCTTGAAGATTGCTTTTAAATTATATAATGCTGAAATTACGGAGGCGGACGGAAGAGAGGATGTTCTTCGGGAGAGACTTTATGATCTTAAGATGCTTTTGGAAAAGAATCTTGACCGGAATCCTGTGCTCAGTGATGACGATTCAGCCGTGTTAAAGGCTATGATCCTGGGCGATAAGGCCTTTATGGATGATGATATAAAGGATATGTATAAAAACAGTGGTATAATGCATATTCTTGCCGTTAGCGGACTTCATATATCCATAATCGGAATGGGGCTTTATAAAGCACTTCGAAAGTGTAAGATTAAGCCTGTATTTTATACAGCGATTCCGATAGCTGTAATGTATCTGTACGGAGAGATGTGCGGTGTCGGATCGTCTTCTTTCAGGGCGATATGTATGTTTACAATAAGGCTTTTTGCTCCGCTCCTTGGGAGAACATACGATATTTTATCGGGGCTTGCGATAGCTGAGATTCTGCTGGTTCTTGATTGTCCGCTATATTTATATAACAGCGGATTTTTATTTTCTTTTTGTGCCGTCATAGGCGTTACGGTTGTAAGACCGGCGCTTGAAAAACTTTTTGAGAAAAGAGAGAGTGGTAAGCTTAAGTTTTCCGGCGATGATGATAATGTCTTTTGCAAAATATATCCGGCAATCCGTTCGGGTTTCATTCTTGGTTTTTCTATCATGATTTCCACTTTACCGATATATATGTCGTATTATTTCACATATCCGTTGTTTTCTTTAATATCCAATATGATAATAATCCCGCTTGTTAGTGTGCTGATGGTCATGGGGATTGTATGTCTTTTTACAGTAGGTATCTCGGGAGTGGTTCCGGGAATAATTGCGCACTTGATACTTCTTTTTTACAAAGGCATATGCGGAGTTCAGACTAACCTTCCGGGGAATACTCTATATATAGGTCATGCGGGTGAAACTAAAATCATATGTTATTGTATGATCGCAGGACTGGGGCTCTTTTTCCAAACAGGTAGAATTAAAAATATTCATATATCATCGAATATTGAAAAGCACATAAGACGGGCTTTGATAGCAATCGCTGTCGCTACTTTGGTATACAGCCCCAAACCTGAACTGATGATATCTGCACTTTATGTCGGGCAGGGCGACGGAATCGTGATAGAAGACGGAAGGGAGCGCATACTCATAGACGGCGGAAGTACGTCGGAGAAGAAAGTCGGAAGGTACTCGATAATCCCGTATCTTAAGTACAGGGCGATCGGAAGTCTTGATGCGGCGGTTGTTACGCATGAGGACAATGACCATATTTCAGGGCTATTTGAAATAATGGATGATATGGAAAAGGGCGGGATAAGGATAAAGAGACTGATTCTTCCCGATGTTTCGGAAACTTCAAGAGGAGATAATTACAGGAAACTTGAGAAGAGAGCAGGGGAGCTTGGCATTCCTGTTTCTTATATTTCAACCGGAGAAGAGATTACCGTAGGGAAATCAAAGTTTTTGTGTATAAATCCCGATAAGGGAATGACTACGGAAGGTGCGAATGCTTATTCCACAGTCCTTTTGATGAAAAGAGGGGAATTCAAAGCTCTTTTTACAGGAGACGTGGAAGAGGAAGGGCAGGAGAACATCAAGGAGACCATAAGAAACAATCCCCAGATTTTTAAAGATATAACTTTGCTGAAAGTTGCTCATCACGGGTCTAAATATACGACTGATGTGGAATTTCTTGAGCTTATAAATCCAAAGATGGCCGTCATAAGCTGTGGAGAGAACAATACCTACGGGCATCCCCATGAGGAGACGCTTGAGAGGCTTGAAAGCATCGGCGTGGAAGTATACAGGACCGACGAATCGGGGGCTGTCATTATAAATGTTAGAGACGGTGTGTTGGAAACAAAGAAATTTCTGAATGAAAAATAGAGCATCTGAAATGATATATTCGGGTGAGTTTTTGGCGCATCTGTGGTAACATATTGAATGGAGTGTGATTATTTATGGCAGTTAAGACATCAGATTTTCCGGTGAAGCAGAGACAGATAAATGAAGATATAGCAAGCGGGAATTTTAAGCCTTGCTATCTTTTATACGGTGATGAGGCTTATCTGAGGCTCCAGAACAAGGATAAACTTGTTAAGGCCATGGGGGTAGACGCTTCTTCAATGAATTTTACCAGATACGAGGGTGATGGCTGCAATCCGGCTGAGATAATCGATATGGCTGAGACAATGCCTTTTTTATCCGATAAGAGAGTGATACTTATCGAGAACAGCGGATTTTTCAAGAGCGGTTGTCCCGAACTTGCGGATTATCTTAAGAGTCCGTCGGAGACAACGTACTTTATTTTTGTTGAGAAGGAAGTAGACAAGAGAAAAGATATTTATAAAGCTGCATCTAAGCTTGGACTTGATATCAGCTGCGATGAACAGAGCGAAGATACCTTGAGAAGGTGGATCGCCGGCAAACTCAAAGCTGAGGGAAAGACAATCTCTCCACGTGCCCTTGCACTCTTTTTGGGACGCGTCGGAACAGATATGTCAAATATAAGTACCGAGATAGAAAAGCTTGTTTGCTACTGCATAGACAGAAATGAGATCACGGATGAAGATGTGGAGACTGTATGTGCGAACTGGCTTACAGGCCGTATTTTTGCAATGACGGATGCAATCGTAGAGAGAAAGAGGACTGTGGCGATAAATCTCTACTACGATCTTCTTGCGCTTAAGGAACCGCCCGCGAAGATACTTGCTTTAATAACCAGGCAGTTTAATCTAATGCTCCAGATAAAAGAGATGACCCAAAATCACAAGGACAAAGCGCAGATTGCAAGTGCCGTGGGGTTGGCACCGTTCCTTGTCGGTAAATACGTGGGATGGGCAGGCAATTACACAATTGAAGAGCTGAGAGATGCGCTTGAACTGTGTGCTTCAAATGATGAGGCTGTTAAGACCGGAAAGCTTGATTATATTATCAGTGTCGAGATGGTCATAATAGGTTGCACCCGCGATCAAAAAGTTAAATGATATTTGAAAAAGAACGATTTTGGGCTTATACTAAACATTGTTTACGCTTATAGGGAGGTAGATTTTTTTGGAAAGACCGGTACCAAAACCACAGGAGTTATACAGACATTTTAAGGGGAAAATGTATCAGATAGTCACTATTGCAATTCATTCCGAGACAAGGGAAGAAATGGTGGTCTATCAGGCATTATATGGGGACTATTCGGTTTATTGCAGACCTCTTTCAATGTTCATGTCGGAAGTCGACAGGGAGAAATATCCGGATGTTGAACAGAGATTTCGCTTTGAAAAGGTTGAAAAAGCTGATACGGACGATACTGTAGAAGCCTCTAAACCCACAAAAACCGAGGACAAAGTAAATAACGAGATTAGTGAGGCAGGAAAGATGAGTGATGAGAAAAAAATGACTTCAGCACCGAAGTTTAATGTAGATACTTCTTACGAGCGCTCTGAAGTTATGGAGAAGAGCATTGATGATGAAGCGCGTGATCTTAACCTTGATCCGCTTGTGATCAAATTTTTGGATGCAGACCTTGCTTCCGAAAAGAATGATATTTTGTGCAAGCTTCATCCGATAATAACTAACGATATGATTGATATTATGGCAATGTCTGTGGGCGTTGTCATTAATGAGGGGGATGTTGACGGCAGGTACAATGATCTTAGAAACTGCCTTACAACGATGGAGAAATATGAAAGTACCAGATTAAGGAGTTAAATACAATATGAAATTACTTTCAGTTGCGATTCCCTGCTACAATTCAGAAGGGTACATGGCTAAATGCATAGAATCGCTGCTTGTTGGCGGTGAGGATGTAGAGATTTTGGTCGTTGATGACGGATCAAAGGACAGAACAGCGGAGATAGCCGATGAATATGCGGCAAAGTATCCCACGATCGTAAAAGCAATTCATAAGCCCAACGGTGGACACGGAAGTGCCGTAAATGCCGGACTTGAGCATGCTACAGGCCTTTTCTTTAAGGTAGTTGACTCAGATGACTGGGTAAAAGAGATTGCTTACAGAAAAATATTGTCGACACTTGCGGACCTCGCAGGCGGAGATACACAGCTTGATCTTTTGATCAGCAATTTTGTATACAACAAAGTGGGCGAGAAGAGACATAAGGTTATGCGTTATAACACTATGTTTCCTGTTGAAGAGCTCTTTTCATGGAAAGACATAAAGAGAACTCCCAAGGGACATTATCTTCTCATGCATTCTGTAATATTCAGGACAAAGCTCTTGAAGCAGTGCGGATTAAAGCTCCCTGAGCACACATTCTATGTAGATAATATCTATGTGTTCAATCCGCTTCCTTTTGTAAAGACGATGTACTACCTCGATGTTAATTTCTATTATTATTACATCGGGCGTGAGGATCAGTCAGTTAACCAGAAAATCATGCTTTCACGTATCGATCAGCAGATCAGGGTGAATAAGCTCATGATTGATTATTACGTTGAGAATATCGGAATGATCAAGTCGCAGCCTGAGAGATACAGATATATGTTTAATTATCTGGAGATTATTACAGCTATTTCTTCGGTGCTCCTTATTACAGAGGATACGCCCGAAAATCTTGCCAAGAGAAAAGATCTTTTAAACTACATCAAGGACAAGAATTACTGGTTATATGTAAGAATCAGATACAGTATTGAAGGCACATATATTTATTTGCCCGGAAAAGGCGGCAGAAAGATAACTTTGGCCGGATATAAATTATTACAGAAAATTTTTCACTTTAATTAATATCAATAAAGTGATAAAGTAGTTTGAGATACAGAAGTAGCAAATACACCTAATGAGGAAATTATGAAAGATATGTTCGCAAGACTTGTCGGAAAAAAGGTCGACAAGGGCTATTTTAAGAATGTATTCGGAATGGCAATGCCGCTTCTTATGTATGGTGCTTTGTATATTACCTGGTTCTCAATTATAGAGAAACACAGATTTTCACATTACGCCGTTATACATACGGCTATTGATGACAGGATTCCATTTATAGAAGCGTTTATTGTTCCGTATTATTTATGGTTCTTTTACGTATCGCTTACGCTGGTGTTCTTTATTGTGACATTGGAGGTGGAGGATTATTACAAGAACTTCTTTTTCCTGACCACAGGAATGACGTTGTTTCTTATAATATCGACTCTTTTCCCCAATATGCATCACTTAAGACCGGCTGTGATGCCAAGGGATAATATTTTTACAGCGCTTGTACAGATTATATACAGCAAAGATACAGCGGCTAACCTATGGCCGAGCATCCATGTATATAACTCGATCGGAACCATGATTGCTGTCCGAAGAAGCAAGAAATTTAATAAGAGATGGAAGATTGCGAGTGACATTTTGGGTACACTCATTATTCTTTCAACCATGTTCGTGAAGCAGCATTCTGTTTATGATGTTGTTACTGCGTTCGCGATGGCTGTTATCTTCTACATTTTCTATTACCGTACATCGGCAATGGAGAATTTCTACAGAAGAAAAGAAGAGAAGCTTGCTTTTAGATACAATTGAATCAGATAGCATAATTAATAATAAAAAGCTCTGTCTCAGGTCATGAGACGGAGCTTTTGTTTTAAACATTCCAATGTGATGTCATCTGATTTCACCGAAACTTCGCCGTCGGTATGTACCCACATGGGAAGCATGGTCTTGATTCTTATTCTTGATGTTCTGTATTTGTAAACACCTTTAAAGTAGTAGTGAAGACCAAAGAACGAGAACGGAAGAGCGAGCATCATTTTTGCCCTCTTCATATCGCCCACAATGCATAGGTCAAATTTGCCGTCGGTAAGACTTGCCTTCGGGGCAAAATTAAATCCGCCGCCTTCGTAGCGGTGTATCATTGATGCGATAAATAAGAAGTGTGACAAATGTATCTGTTTGCCGTTTTCAAATTCGATATCGCACGGTATTTTATCCGCTTTTATCAGCTGTTTAACTGCGATTATTCCGTAGGTCAGCTTTCCGAGTCCCAATTTATTAAGGAAATTCTTTGTTCCCGATGAGAGGGCTTCTTCGCATACCGCTGCGTCAAATCCTATTCCTGAGCTTACGCCGAAATATCTGACCTTGTCAGGTGTTGTCTTACATAGTCTGGATATCGGTTTTGTCATTGAACCGTAGGTGAGTTTTCCTATATCGAGGGTTCTTATGACTTTGCCGTCTATTATGCGCTCAAGAAGATCGTCGTATTCTTTTGGATAGTTAAGATCTCTTGAAAAATCATTACTTGAACCGAGCGGTACATAGCCGACAATTACTTTTTCAAAATCGGTTATTCCGTTTATTGCTTCATTGAGCGTTCCGTCGCCGCCAAGGACGATAACTTTTATTGGATATTCTTCTTCGCTTGCAGATGTGATGAACTGTGTCATCAGTTTCGATGCGTGTCCGGGACCTTCGGTGAAGACGGGAGTGTACTCGATTCCCGCGGATATGAATTTATATTCAAGTCCGGTCCAAATGTCTTTTCCCTTTCCGGATCTTGCTGATGGGTTGATAATACAGTAATACATATGCGTCCTCTGTTAAAAAAATAATTAATCCCCAACATTATAGCATTTTTTTCATATATATGGTACGATATGCAAGATGTTGCTTTAACACATTAAATTGTCGAATTTAACCAATTATTTCGGAGGAGTTGAAATGTATTCATTGGATGAAGTCAGAAAGATTGACCCTGAGATCGCTTCATTGATTGAGGCGGAAGTTGAGCGCCAGAATAATCATATCGAGCTTATCGCATCGGAGAACTGGACCAGCAAGGCTGTTATGTCTGCAATGGGAAGCCCGCTTACAAATAAATATGCAGAAGGATTGCCGGGAAAAAGATATTACGGCGGATGCCACGTAGTTGATGAAGTTGAGAAGATCGCCATCGAGAGAGCAAAAGAGCTCTTCCATTGCGATTATGCAAATGTTCAGCCTCATTCAGGTGCACAGGCTAATCTGGCTGTTCAGTTTGCACTTTTGCAGCCCGGTGATACCATCATGGGTATGAATCTCAGCCAGGGCGGACATCTTACTCACGGAAGCCCGGCTAACATTTCAGGAACATATTTCAAGGTAGTTCCTTACGGAGTTGATGATAACGGAGTGCTTGACTACGAAGAGATGTACAAACTCGCTGTAGAGCACAAGCCCAAGCTTATTATTGCAGGTGCATCTGCATACTGCAGAACAATAGATTTCAAGAAGTTCAGAGAAGCTGCCGACGCTTGCGGAGCAATCCTCATGGTTGATATGGCACACATTGCAGGACTTGTTGCTGCAGGTGTTCATCCCAGTCCTTTCCCTTATGCTGATGTTGTTACAACAACAACTCATAAGACACTCAGAGGACCCAGAGGAGGACTTATTCTTTGGAATCAGTCCGCTCAGGACAAGTTCAAGATTAACAAGGCTGTATTCCCCGGAATCCAGGGTGGCCCTCTTGAGCATGTTATCGCAGCCAAGGCTGTTTGCTTCAAGGAAGCTCTTTCTCCTGAATTTACAGAGTATGCAAAGAACGTTGTTGAGAACGCAAAGGCTCTTTGCGACGGACTTATGAAGAGAGGCGTTAAGATCGTATCAGGCGGTACAGACAACCACCTTATGCTTGTTGACCTTACAAACTTCGGTCTTACAGGTAAGGAAGTAGAGGCATGGCTTGATGATGCTCATATCACAGCCAACAAGAATACAATCCCTAACGAGCAGCAGTCACCTTTTGTTACAAGCGGAATCCGTCTCGGAACTCCTGCCGTAACAACAAGAGGAATGAATGTAGAAGATATGGATCAGATCGCTGAAGCTATTGCCGTTGTTATCAAGAACAAGGGTGAGAAGAATGATGAAGCACGCGCTATCATCAAGAAGCTTACAGACAAGTATCCACTTGACTAATACTTTGAAATAATAATTTAAACCCATGCAGTCTTTTGGGCGGCATGGGTTTGTTTTTTCGTTTTTCTTTTATGATATTAAGGCTGACTCAAAAATGTAAACTTAATTTATAGCTTAACAAAAAATGCAGTCAGATTAAGTTAATGCGTCTCGGAAAACATATTAAGTTAACAGTTTGTTTAACAAATATTTGTAAAATTTCGTAAAAAAAACCCCTTTACAACGGCAAAAACTCATGTAATAATAAAGCCTGGATATTTTAAAATGTGAATAAAAAGCAAACGCGTAAACAACATATTCACAACATATAAAACATAGGATTTGGAAGCAGATTATTTGTACTCGAAAAGGAAAGAGTCCTATAAATTCAGTTAGCTACTTGGAAACGAGTTAGCATATTTATTCTATTTATGCCACAAGGAGGATAAAATTATGGCAAACCAGATTAGAATTACACCTGCCCAGATGAGAGAGAGAGCAGGCCAGTACCGCACAGAGGCTGATACAGTAAACGGAGTCATCTCAAAGATGGACAGCTTACTTGGACAGCTTCAGTCTGAGTGGGAAGGTGCTGCAAGCGAGTCATACGCAGCACGTTATGAGGAGCTTAAGCCCGGATTTATTAAGGCTGAAGAGCTTATCAGAGAGATCGCATCTGCACTTGATTCTACAGCTACAATCGTAGAAGAGACAGATAACGACATCGCTTCTCAGTTCCGTGGATAACATGGGGATCTCAATTCAGGTTACAACGGATTTTTCTGTTGTAACCTGATTTTGTTATATCATACGAGGAAATTGCTTTCCTATGATATAACAAAAATTATAGTGAGTTGATTTATGTGATTTTTTTCAAAGATTATATAAATGAGCTGATTAATACAATGGCTAAATATAGAAGATGAGAGGGGCAGGCATGGAAAAAGAAAAGCGTGATTATCGGAAAGAGCTTAATGCAATTCAGATTGAGAAAGAAGAAGTGCAAAGCAGATATGCCGGGCTAAGAAGGGAACTTGAAGATAGAAACGAGGAACTGGTTTACAGGTTAGAGAAAGAATCCAGAGAATTGGATGATCCTAATATAAATCGAGAGGGGGAACTTGTAAGAATTTACGAAGAGCGTCTTTCTGTGTTTAGAAAACATAAATATGAGCAGGAAGAGTATTATGATGTTCTGGAGCAGCAAGAAAGAGGAACATTACAGAAGCTGAGTGACAAAGAACGGGATATCAAAGTTGAGATGAACAAGGATAATGAAAATAAAAATTAAAATGTAAGGAGAATGAGAAAATGGCAGGTAATTCAACGGAAATAAAACTTGATTATGATAATATCGAAGAATTCAGAAAAGCAGTTGTTCTTAATGGAAGTTATTTAGGCAGAGATTTTAATGAGGGAAAAAAAGACAATAAAAGTACGATAGTTGCCAATGGAAATGCTCATAGTGCGATTGATAATGAAAAGAATATTCGAACACAAAAGCAGCATATGACAACCAGAGAAAGTACAAACATTGCAATTGTTGTGAAGAGCTTTAAAGATACTGAAGGCGTGGCTATACAGCAGTATCAAAATACTTTTAGTTATAATGTATCGTCGAGCTCTGCGAATGGAACTACGCCATAAACAGGTTATGGTCTAACGTGCGGCGCATAGTAAATAATAGTGGAACAGAGGAGTGAAAAATGGTAGAGAGCGATTTCTTGGATATGAATCAATTGAATATTCAGTGTGATGAATCAATAAGCGTGTTATCAGAGAGCAATGTAAGATTAAATGGTATAAGAGATGTATATAAAGCAGCCAATTCGGTTATATTTATGGGAAGGGCAGCTAGTAATTTTTTAAAACAGTGTGAAGCGATTGTAACACTTATTGGTGCAATAATAACAGCAAATGATTGCGATATTATGGATAATAAAACTCTTAAATCATTCCTTACAGAAGGGCTCGTTTTGGATGGGAGAGAAATCCTGACAAAGAAAAGAGAGGCGGCAGAAAATGAGCAGAGAGAGTGGGATGAAGCCGAGGAGTGTGAAAGAAGATCGCATGGAACTACGCCGGAAGAAAAGCATTATTGGAGGCATGAATATCGTTTTCATAAACAGGCTGCCGAAAGCTATCGTAGAGAAAAGGAGTTTTGGGAGTCTCGTGAAAGGCTGTTTGATGAGATAAACAATGCAACAGCAAACTTGTTTGAGAATAGTGAGTCGTACAGAGATGCTGCCAATAAAGGAATAGAGTATTTATCTACAAATTTTGATAAGAAAACAGGCACTTTTGAGCTTAATGATTCATGGAAGGACGGAATTGAGAAATTATGCGACCCGGTTTCTATTAAAGATAAGTGCAAAGAAAAATGGAAAGATGAAAACGGTGCATATAATCTTGAGGCTTTGAAAGAAGTATTGAACACTCAAGCCACCGAAATAACTGCAACTGAAGCGGAGGCTTTTGCAGAGGTTCTTGAAGAACTGCATCCTGATGCTCAAAAGCAACTTGTTGGAAAAGTAGTTAATGGAAAGATTGACGGTAAAGGATTGGTTCAGGGTATCATTGGATCAGTCGGACCGATTGGAAAGACGTTTAATGATATAGTTAATATGGCCATTTCCGGCGATGATATGAAAGCCAGAAGAAAAGCAGGCTATAAGTTTATGAAAGACTTTTTAACTGGATCTGCAAATTGGACTGGAACATTAGCATTTACTGCTGAACTTGAAAAGAATAAAGATGATATATTTTTCGATGCGAAAAAAACGCTTTATTCAAGCTGTGAGAAGGGAAGTTTTATAAAATCAATTTCACAAGAAGGTGATGATTTAGTAAATGTAAGTGCTGCTGAAGTAGCAAAAAGATCATTAAAGTCTGATTTTAACTCGTATTTTTTAAAAAGTGCTGAAAAAGCTCGCCAAAAAGCGGTTATTTCTGCAATACAAAATGATTTACCTGATGATGCAATGGAAGCGTTAGCAAATGAAGCGGAGGCAGCCGCAAAGGTAAAGAATTTCAAGACCGGAGTGAAATGGCTTGGAGTGGTGGCTGATGTTGCATTTAACGCTGCGGATAATTTTTCAGAGCAGGAGTTGGCACGCAAATCCGGTATAGAGATGTCAAATGAAAGAGTTGCTGCTGAGACGGTACTTGAAACAGCAACGGATACACTTTTATCATCTGTAGCAACAGCGGCTGTAGGAGCGGGGCTTTCATTTGTGATTGGTACAACAGCGCCGGTTGTTGTGGTTGCTGCAATCAGTGTTGTTGCAGTATGGGGAGTGAATGAAGCTTTCAAGGCTGGTAAAGGAAAAGATGCAGGAGAATACTTAGCAGATGTTGCGTGTGATTTTTTTGGTATAAAATAGTTTTGTTATTACAAATAGTTGATGGAGGATGACAATGGTTTTAGTGACTGTATTAATGATAATAGCATGGGAGTTAATGGTGATTATGTTTGCGTATATATACCACGTTATTCCATTAAAAAAACATTCGGAAAACAATCCCAAAATTCTATTGCCTTTATCAGCATGTTCGGTTATAGCCGGATTAGTTGCTTTATTTTATGTGAAAACAAATTATAGTTCGGGTATTTTTAATGCAAGTTATTGGAATGAGGCTAACATTAGAATTTTTATGTTTATTCCGTTTTTATGGTTTGCTATGGTGTTGTTTGGATTATTTTATAGAAAAAGCCATGTATTACCTAAAGAAGAGACAATCTTTTTAAAAGCAGAAGAATATAAAATAGTGAAAGATTTCGACTTGCTGATGGGTGATTATATGTATATGCCAAATGTGAAATCTTATTGCGAGTTCAGAGGTGGAAAAATTTTATTTTCGATAAGCGCACCTGAGCATGAAGTTGATTGTGCATTTACATGCAGAATGGTTAAAGAGGGAATATATGAATGTATGTCATATGAAATTGTAAATAAAGATATAAGAGTTAAGATTGTACAAATAATGAATATTGTTTTCTGCATACTAATTGCTGTGGATCTTGCTTTGGCAATGCTTTGGCTATCTCAGGCACCAGAACTTAATATTGATCTTATTGGGAGGGTAATTTCTTCCTTGAGTATAAGCTTATTTGGAATTGCTGGATTAAAGTTGTATAAAGGCGCAAAAGGCATAATGGCAAAGTTTATGCTTGGATTTTCAATCATGTTGATTATTTTAGGAATTGCTAAGTTTTTTAAATGATTTTTTGGGGGGGGAAAATGGACGTTAAAGTAAAAGATTTACTGCCAATCGGCAGTGTGATATGGCTCAGGGATTCAAAGCATCCGCTTATGATTTTTGGAGTGAAGCAGCAGAATCTAGAGACTAAGCAGGAATATGATTACATAGGAGTTCTTTATCCGGAAGGAAATCTTGGCGGAGAATCACAGTTTATGTTCATGCATAAGGACATCGAAAGGGTGTTGTTCCGCGGCTTTGAAGACGAGAGCAGAACAGAGTTCATTGAGAAGCTGTCTGAGTTCTATGGAGAGTAATAGTGTTTTTAGTGACTATAATGACGATAATAGCATGTGAACTGGTAGTGTTAATGTTTGCTTTTATATTTCAGGCTATTCCTTTAAAAAACTATACTGAAAAAATGTCTAAGATACAACTTTCTTTATCGATAGTTGCAACTTTACTTGGAGTATTTGTCTATTTTTATTTAAAAACTAATTATAGCTCAGGTGTTTTTGATAAAAGTAAGTGGGATACAGAGCTTGCAAAGCTTTTCATTTTTGGATATTGCTGGTGTCTTGTAGCTTCCTCGTTGCGTTTTTTTTATGAAAAGAAAGCTGAGTATACTGAAGAAACGTTTAGGCTAATGGCTGATGAATACAAAATAGTGAAGGAATTTAACTTGACTATGGGCGATTATATGTATATGCCAAATGTAAAAGCATATTGTGAATTTGGAAAAGGAATAATGGTATTTACTGGGAGAATGCCGGAGCATGAAGTCGATGGTGTTTTTAAATGTAGAATGCTGAAAGATGGAATATATGAATGTCTCTCGTATGAAGTAGCAACTAATGATTATAAAAAAATAAGCTTAAGCAATATAATTATTAGTGTTTTATTCATTTTATTGGCAATAGATGTTGCTTTACTTATAATATGGATATCCCAAATTCCTGGATTTAATATGGGGGGTATTGCACATTTTGTTAAAAGCTTAAGTTTTTTTCTTTTTGGTGCAGCGTTATTTAATTTGTATAAAGGCGCAAAAGGTATATTGGCAAAGTTTATGTTTGGATTTTCAATCTTTGTAATTATTATGTCAATTATTATTTTTTTTAAATAATTAGGGGGTTTTAAAATGGACGTTAAAGTAAAAGATTTATTACCAATCGGAAGTGTAATATGGCTCAGGGATTCAAAGCATCCGCTTATGATTTTTGGAGTGAAGCAGCAGAATCTTGAGACTAAGCAGGAATATGATTACATAGGAGTTCTTTATCCGGAAGGAAATCTCGGTGGAGAATCACAATTTATGTTCATGCATAAGGACATTGAAAGGGTGTTGTTCCGCGGATTTGAAGACGAGAGTAGGACAGAGTTTATTAAAAAGCTGTCTGAGTTCTACGGAGAATAATGCCTGATACAAAGGGGATTGGCAGTATAATATGTTGAGGTTATTATGAACGAGAAGATAAAAATAAAGTATTCAATTAGGGAAAGTGCATTAGTAGCAGTTGTGGCTATAGCAGTATTAGTGGCAAGCGCTGTTTTTGATATTCATATAGGATCTACTAGAACATTTGCCAAGATGCTGTTTATTACTGCTGTTGTCAACTTCTTCAATACAATAAGATTATGTTTTACGAGAATTGAGGTTGATGAATCGGGTATTCTTTATAAGGCATTTACGAAGAAGGTATTTATTAATTGGAGTGAGACTGATAGAATCTATATCAATTCGGACGGAAGCAATCCAAATGCTCCGATTATCATTCAGATAGGTGATTCTAAGATCACAGTTTCAAATAAGTGCAAGAATTACAGCGAATTGAGATCTTTTTTGATAGAAAGAAATATGCTTAAGTACCTCGGTGGAGTTGCTGTTGAGCAGTAGTAACAAGATGAGGGGAATAAATTGAAGTATTCGGTTGATGTAAATTCAGATATTGGAAACAGGAAGAAAGTTAATCAGGATGCTCTGCTGGTGAAGCATGCCCGGACCGAAAAAATGGGAAAGGTATGCTTTGCGTGTTTATGTGACGGAATGGGAGGCTTGTCTCAGGGAGAAGTTGCAAGCGCAGCATTCATAAATAGAATGGGACAGTGGTTTCAGAACGAATTTCCGTCTATACTGTCAAGAGAGGCTGAGGTGTCGATTAATGCAGAGACAGAAGAACTTGCAGCCTATAGAAATAGCAAAAATTACATTTACGGGCTTATTCAGAACGAGTGGGAAATGATTTCACGTCAGATGAATGAGGGACTTAAACAGTACGGAAGAGAAAGAGGCTTTCAACTTGGAACAACCGCTGCAGCAATAATTTTTCTCGGTGATGAATTTTTTGCAATGAGCGTTGGTGATTCCAGAATATATAAGATCAATAGGAAGGGAATCATACAGATATCGCATGATCACAGCTATGTACAGCAACAGATAGACATGGGAAGAATGACGCCGCAGGAGGCAGCAGTAAGCTCGCAGAAAAATATTCTATTGCAATGTATCGGCGCATCTGATAATGTATATCCGGAATTTTATAAAGGGCCACTTGAGAAGAGGACAAGCTTTCTGCTTTGTTCTGACGGGCTTTGGAGGCTTCTTTTAAACGAAGAGATTAAGGAATATGTCTCAAAAAAGGACGGAATTAAGAAAATGACAGAATTAGTTAAGGCTAGAGGCGAATCTGATAATATTTCAGGAATCGTAATAGGTATATAGACAATGTTAAAGATTATAACGTTGATAGACAGAAAATATAAAATACTCAGTAAAATTGGGAGGACACCTATTATGTCGATGAATAAGAGAATACTTAAGGGAGCTATTACTTCTTTGATGATAATGACTATGGTTGCACAGTCAAATATGTTTGTAATGGCAAAAGAGAATGATGAAGCAGTGGAGGAAGCTTCCTTAGCTGAGATTCCTTCAGATTCGGCTTTAACCGATGCCACTTTTGAAGACGGAGCAGCTACAGGTATTTCAGTGACTGATGATGCAACAGCCGAGGATTCGGAAGATTACAATCCCATAGATGATCTTTCACAGCAGGAGGGAATGGAAAGAGCGGTAAATGGCGTTGTACAGATTAACTATGTATATGTAACCGAAGACAATGCACATCACATTGTTAAGGGAGGCCCCGGAATTCTTATAGGTGATGCGGAGAAGGGCGAGTATGTTATAACAAGTCTTACCCAGATGACCATGTCTGATGAGGAAAAAGACAAAATACTTGCTACATTTAAAGTTTCAAAGGACGACATGGAAAGAGAAAGGTCCAAGTTTTCATATGATGTTGTAATTGAAAATGATGTGACTGAGCCCGTTACTTTGGTAAACAGCAGTGGAAATCTTGATATGGCGGTATTTAAACTTTCGCAGACCTTATATAACAGAACACCGATGTTTTTCCTGTATTCCGAACAAAATGATAAGGAAGCATACAACGATGGCACTGTAGATCTTACAAACGCATTCGTTCTTGGTTTCCCTGACGAGATAGTATTTCAGAAAAACGAAGCATATTACTCAAATGAGAGAGTAAATAAAACAAACGGTCAGGTAGTTAATATAGTTAAAGACAATAATGATGTTCAGCTTATTGAGCATACTGTTCAGATAGGACGTAACAGTGTCGGTGGACCTCTTGTAAGTAAAGAAGGTTATCTTGTCGGCATGAATACCCTTAGAAGCGAGGGGAATTATTGCTATTCCGTAAGTTCCAATTCAATCGTTAAAGTGCTCAGCGGAATGGGAATAAAGTTTGACAGTATAAGTATTGAAAAACTAAAGGCAGATGCGGAAGCAAAAGCAAAAGAAGATGATTATGTGGCTGCTGCTTCAACGGCAGTATCAATCGGAAATTCGGAAGATATTGCTCCGGCACTTCCCGGCTGGATAATCCCTGTGATAATTGTTTTGGGTGTAGTAATAGTTGCACTTATAGCTGTAGTTGTAATTTACATTATAAAGAATTCCAAGAATAAGAAGGAGAGCCAGAACGGGGATATTTCGATTGCGGGAGCCAATCCGCAGGTTGTGGTTCAGGCTACAACCCCTCAGCAGGATCTCTTTGGAAATACTTCCGGAGATACGACTGTTTTGGGAGCAGGTGGTGGATTTGACAATTCAATGACCGGAATGAATATGGCGACGCCTTCACAGAGGCTGGATGGTGGCCATCTTGAGAGAAAGAAGAACGGAGAGAGCATTGCGATCTCAAAGGCAAACTTCAGCATTGGTAAGGATGACCTTCACTGCGATTTCTGCATAAGGGACAACAATACGATCAGCCGCCAGCATGCGATTATTTCGATTTCTGCCGGAAGAGTTTATATTGAAGACAATCATTCCAAGAACGGAACATACTTAAATGATATTAAGCTTATTTCCGGACAGAGGCAGGAACTTAGAGACGGTGACTGTTTGAAGCTTTCTAATGAAGAATTTATTTACAAGAGATAAAGGGTAGATTATGGAAAATAAATTAATTATTAGATTTAAGAATGTAAAGCAGCGACAGGAATTTGATATCGAAGTACCGGATGATATTACTGCAAATGAGCTTATTTACGGGTTGAAAAACAGTTTTAAGCTGAACATTGATATGGATGATCAGGCTAAGTGTTATATGAGAGCAGAGAATCCGATAGCACTTATTAAAGGGGAGGTAGTCCTGTCAGATTTGGGCCTGCGAGACGGCTCTGTAGTCATTTTTGAGGGATAAAAGTACATGAACTATAAAATTACGATATTCAACAGCAGAATCTACAAGGAAATTGTTGTTGAAGATAAATTTACAGGTCTGACAATTGGAACGGGGCGCAACTGTCAGGTGCAGCTTTTGTCAGATGATTTTGGACGGGATTTTATTATTTCAATCAGAAACAATGAGGGAAAACTTGAGATAACATCAGATGGTACAGTTGCTTTCGGACAGGCAATGTCGGATGTCGGATATCTTGAGATTGGTAATGTTCTTTACACATTTGATGCAAATGGCGGCAAAGAACTTCTTAACATTGAATTTGATGCTGATTTTGGAGTTGTTCAGGATAATTATAATTTCGTAATTAATTTAAGGGAGCAGTCGATGATCACAATCGGCGGTGCACCTGATTGTATCATACGCTTTTTTGACAGAGAGATTAAGGACGGCAAGGTAACGCTCACAAGGACCGGAGACGGCTTTATAGTAGACGGAAGCGGCCTTTTATATGGTGTAACCATAAACGGCGTTCTTCAAAAAGGCTTGAATATTCCCGTTAAAAATAAGGATTTTATTGGAATATACGGTCATATTTTTTATCTATGTGATGACCTTCTTTATACATCTGATTCGCTTGGAATCGATACGAGACTTCAGGCGCAGATGATTGAATCAAACAATATTCATTTCCACTATCCACAATATACGCGTAGTGTGCGTCAGCACTACAAGATTCCGGATAAGGCAATCGAGGTTTTACCGCCAAAGTCTAAGCCGAATCCTGATAAAAAGAGCATCTGGCTTGTTTTGCTTCCTACCATATTGATGCTCAGTGTTATGGTCGGAGTGCGTGCGCTTGTGATGAAGAGTAATATGTCCTATGTGCTTATGTTTGCTGCGATGGGACTTGTAACAGGCGTAACTGCAGTGATCAATTATTTTTATGAAAAGAAAAAGAATGCCAAGAACGCAGAAGACAGAATCAAATACTACAAGGATTATATAGCTAGAAAAGAGAAGGATATTCAGAAGGAGCGTGCGGATGAAAAGACAATCATGCTCAAGATGAATCGTTCTGTTGACGACACAATGAATTCAATCAGGCAGTTTGACGGAAATCTTTTTTCCCACAGCAGAGAAGAAGAGGACTTTCTTGATGTCTGGATCGGAACGGGTTCTGTGGCATCGAGACAGCAGGTTGAGTTCAAGAAGCAAGAATACATCGATATTGACGATGATATGATGGATATTCCCGAAAAAGTGCATGACAAGTATGAATATATTGACGGCATGCCTGTTGTGCTTCATCTGCGCGAAGCTAACGCGGTTGGTTTTGTCGCTGAGAGAACAAAGCTTTACCAGCTCATGAAAAACATGATGGTCACTATAGCGGGCGAGTATTTCTTTAAGGAAGTAAAGATGTTCCTTATCATAGGCGAGCACGATGTACCTGATTTTTCCTGGGCAAGATGGTTTAAAAACATGTCTTCGAATAACGGTGGCATGAGATATTTCATGTATGATGATGACAGTGCTAAGCGTGCACTCGAATTTTTGTACAATGAATTGTCGGCAAGAGAGCAGTTAGGTGAAGAGATTATAGGGCAACTTCCCTTCTACGTCATTTTTGTATACCGTTCGGAAAAAATCCGTAAGCATCCCGTAATGGATTTTGTCGAGAATGCGTCTAAGCTTGGATTCGTTTTCCTTTTCTGGGAAGAGCAGACAGAGCTTCTTGATATGAACTGTTCGCAGATTGTATTCCTTGAAAGCGGAGAGCACAAGGGATATATTCAGGATGTTGAAGACGGTAAGAAGATTCAGGCGTTTGAATATCCTCACACAAATAGGGCGGATGTGCAGAATCTTGCGCTTAGACTTTCATGCGTGTATATCGATGAGATGAGTCTTGAAGAGACACTTACAAAGCATATTTCATTGTACAAGCTGCTTGGAATAATGAACGCATATGACCTTGATCTTGAGGAGAGATGGAATAGCTCACAGATTTATAAGAGCATGGCTGCGCCGCTTGGTGTACGCAGTGACGGTGAAACAGTTTATCTTGATATTCACGAGAAATATCACGGTCCACATGGACTTGTCGCAGGTACTACAGGTTCGGGTAAATCGGAAATTATACAGTCATATATTTTGTCAATGGCTACATTGTTTCATCCGTATGAGGTTGGATTTATCATCATCGACTTTAAGGGTGGTGGTATGGCTAACCAGTTTAAAGAACTTCCTCACCTTAACGGAGCAATCACAAATATCGACGGAAAGCAGATTGACAGATCACTTCGTTCAATCAAGGCTGAACTTTTAAGAAGACAGACCTTGTTTGCTGAGATGAACGTAAACAAAATTGATGATTATATCAGTCTCTTTAAGAAGGGAACAGCTAAAGTGCCGCTTCCTCACCTGATTCTTATTGTCGATGAGTTTGCGGAACTTAAGAGCGAGCAGCCTGAATTTATGAAAGAGTTGATAAGTGCAGCCAGAATCGGTCGAAGCCTTGGTGTGCATCTTATTCTTGCAACGCAGAAGCCGGCAGGTGTCGTAAACGATCAGATCTGGTCAAACTCAAAGTTCAAGCTTTGTCTTAAGGTTCAGGACAAACAGGATAGTAACGAGGTAATTAAGTCGCCTCTTGCTGCTGAGATCAGAGAGCCGGGTAGAGCATATCTGCAGGTTGGAAATAACGAGATATTCGAGCTGTTCCAGTCGGCATACAGCGGAGATCCTGCTGTTGTAAGTAGTACGGAGAACAGACGTAAATTTGAAATAAGTAGCGTTGACCTTTCAGGAAGGAGAGCTGTTTTATATAGTCAGAAGGGTGAGAAATCAAAGGGTGAGCAAAACCAGCTTGAGGCAATAGTTGCCAGAATTAAGAATTACTGCGAGGAAAAAAATATCGCAAAGCTTCAGGATATCTGCTTGCCGCCTTTGGCTGAAGTTATTAACTTCCCGTCTGAGATCGGCTTTCATCAGAACAAAGATACCGATATAATTTGCGAAATCGGTATGTTTGATGATCCTGATAATCAGTATCAGGGAGTTCACTCTGTAAATCTTACAAAAGAGAATCTTATGATTATCGGTTCTACTCAGGTAGGAAAGACTAATCTTTTGCAGACTCTTATAAGAAACGTTACAACGAAGTATACTTCGGATGAAGTAAACATCTTTATCATAGACTTTGCTTCAATGGTACTTAGAAACTTCGAAGGCTTAAAGCATGTTGGAGGTGTCGTAACATCTTCAGAGGATGAGAAGCTTAAAAATCTCCTTAAGCTTCTGTATGCAGAGCTTGATGCAAGAAAAGAGAAACTCCTTGCTGTCGGTGTAAGTTCTTTTTCCGCTTACAGAGAAGCCGGAAAGACGGATTTGCCGCAGATTATACTGATGGTAGATAATCTTACCGCTTTGCGTGAGATGTATTTTAATGACAATGATGAACTTCTTGGGCTTTGTCGTGAAGGCCTTGCTGTAGGTATAAGCGTTGTTATTGCAAATACGCAGACTCAGGGCATGGGATATAAGTATCTCAGCAACTTCTCATGTAGAATAGCGATGTTCTGTAATGATACTAATGAATACAGTTCGTTGTTTGAACATTGCAGGGAGCGTATCGAGGACATCAAGGGAAGATGTCTTATCGAAGTCAACAAGAAATACATGGATTGCCAGACTTATCTTGCATTTGAAGGTGAGAAGGAAATCGACAGAGTTATGGCAATAAGGGCATACATCGAAGAGATAAATGGCAGAGATGATAATGAAGCCAAGAAGATTCCTGTTATTCCTGCGCTTCTTACTGCAAAAGACGTTGTGCGTGATTATGCGAAATATGTGCGCAGAACATTTGATATTATCATCGGTCTTGATTATGCTACGGTTGATCCGTTTATCATTAACCTTGCAAATATCGGTGTTCTTGGTATCAGTGGTAAGGAAGGAAGAGGCAGACACAGCTTTATCAAATATGTTGTTCGCATGCTGAACGTCATGTACCGCGACAGGTCTGAGGTTCATATCTTTGACGGAATTGATAAGCGTCTTGCGTGCCTTGAAAATCTGCCGAACGTTTCACATTACAGCTTAAGTTCTGAAGTTGCGGTAGAAACATTTAAAGAAGCAGAAGAGGAACTTAAGAGAAGGTATGATGAGCTTGCGGCCGGAAATGAAGATGTCATTGCAAAAAGCAAGCTGATTCTTATCATAATAAATCAGCCTTCCATTGTCGAAGAGCTTCAATCAAATGCTACGGTAATGGCAGCTTACAGAAACATGATAGGTAAATACAAGAATATGCGTGTCGGTATCATTATCGGAGGCATAGAGAACGAGGCAATTCCTTACAGTGCACCTGATATGCTCAAGAGAGTTAAAGAAACACGCCATATGCTTTTCTTTGACGATCTTGCAAACTCAAAGGCTTTGGAAATTACTATGATCCAGGGCAAGCCGTTCAGGAAGAAGACAGAACTTGGCGACGGCTTCTACTTAAAAGACAATTCTATCGTCAGACTCAAAATCCCGTTCTGGGAAGAACAATAACAGAAAATTGCGAACCGCTACTACAGCCGGATACCTTCTCGAAGCAGGAGGTATTTGGCTGTTTTTTGTTATAAATCATTTACATTTCAAAAACTCTTTTTGATTCAAAAAGTCTCGTAATAATGCGCATAAGCTGAATTTATACCGAGCTATAAATTTTGGCAAATTGACCGTACATGCGACGTCACTTATCATCATACGTATAAATTCAAGTACAGGAGAGATATATTATGAGAAAGAAAGATCTATTTAAGAGAGTAGTTGCATCAATAGCTGTATCTGCATTGGTATTGGGGCTTACGGCTTGCGGAGAGGGAAAAGTGCAGTCCGGCGCAGCTGAAAGCAGTGAAACTACAGAGACAGCATCTGCACCTGAAAGCTCATCTGAGGCTACATCACAAGATGCAGAAGAAGCACTTGCATCTACACCTATAGATAAAGATGCATTTGATAAGCTTGTTTCATCGGGAATAGTTGCTACAGATGATGAGATAGCAGCAAGTAAGTGGGCTACAAAAGTTAAGGAACAGGGAGTTCTCAAGATTGGAGGAACAAGAACATCATTCCTTTTTGGTCAGCTCGATGAGACAGATGACCATATAAGAGGTTTTGATGCGGGATTGTATCAGCTTCTTGCAAATTACATTCTCGGAGATGCTTCAAAATATGAGATAACTCAGGTTGATTCAAGCACAAGAGAATCGGTTCTTCAGAGCGAACAGGTTGATGCGGTATTTGCTACATATTCGATTACCGATAAGAGAAAAGAAGTGATTTCTTTTGCAGGTCCTTATTACACATCAAAGCAGGGAATTCTTGTAAAGGCCGGAAATACAGAAGTTACAGGTGTTGATTCATTAAAAGGTAAGACGGTTGCTACTCAGGCCGGTTCAACAGGTCCCGCAATCCTTGAAGAGTTTGCTCCCGAGGCTGATGTACAGGAATTTGAAACGGATCAGGAAGCACTTGCAGCTCTTTCACAGGGTAGAGTTGATGCATATGTAACAGATTACACACTTAATCTCAGCACACTTGTAAAGAACCCCGGAGTGTACGAGCTTGCAGGTGAGTCATTTGGTCCTGAAGATAACTACGGAATAGGACTTCCTCTTGATTCCGACGGTGTAAAATTTGTAAATGACTTCTTATCCAAGATAGAAAAAGACGGAACATGGGAGAAGCTTTGGAAGATAAGTCTCGGAGACAGAACAAATGTTGATTCTGTTCCCGCAGCACCCACTATTGGAGAGTAATAAATGAGTATAGGTGAGCTTTTAAGTGAATACGGAAATGATTATATAGCGGCTCTTTTTACCACATGGAAACTTACCTTTATTTCTTTTGCATTAGCTATTGTCATTGGAATGATAATTACTGTGATGCGCATAAGTCCTATCGGGCCTATGCGCATTTTGGGAAATGGCTTTGTTCAGATATTTAGGAATATACCGGGAGCGGCGCTTCTTATAGTACTGGTATATGCATTCCCGTATCTTGATTACGTGTGGTCTTATGAGACTTGCGTATTGATAACTACAACTCTTATTCCGGCTGCATTTGCATCAGAATATCTGATATCGGGTGTCAATACGGTGAGTAAGGGACAGATTGAAGCGGCAAGAGCCCTGGGAATGAGTTTCTTGCAGATAGTCAGAAACATAATCCTTCCGCAGGCAGTAAGAAGCAGTGTGTTGTCTCTTACAAATCTCTGTGTTGCAACAATGCTTACAACAGCAATTGCTTCACAGGTTCCACTTAAGCCAAGAGATCTTACGGGTCTGGTGTCACATATAAATTCGCGTGATGTCGGAGGTGTAAAGGCATTTGCTGTTTCAGCATTCTTGTATCTGGTAACGGCTGTTATTATAGGACAGATTGGTAACGGAATTGATAAAAAGGTGAGGATAAAGAGATGAAAAAAGCTGATTATTCCGGTGCCATGGCATATCTGTACGAAGCGCCGGGGCCAAGAACCAAACGACTGATAAATATATTTACGGTAATTTCAGCAACTTTGTTTGCGGCTGTTGTAGCGGCAGTCATCTATAGATTTTATTCAAAAGGACAGCTTGCGGGAAAATATTGGAGTTTCTTTTTGAAGTTTACAACTTGGAAGTTTCTGATAAGCGGACTGTTTGGAACAATAAAAGCATCTGTGTTTGCAGGAACTCTTGCCTTCTTTGCGGGAATGTTTCTTATGATGGGAAGACTGTCACGATTCAAGGCGCTGAATGCCGTGAGTATGGCTTTGATTGAATTTACCAGAGGAGTTCCCACGCTTCTTTTTATTTATTTCTTTTTCCTGGTCGTTCCACAGCTTGGCATAAATATGCCGTCCGTTTTGAAAATCGTTCTTCCTGTTGCAATATCTGCGGCGGGAGTTGTTGCCGAAGTCTTAAGGACAGGGGTGAATGCTGTTCCGAAAGGGCAGAGAGAAGCGGCATTGTCACTTGGAATGAGAGAATTTACTGCGTTTATCGGAATTGTTTTTCCTCAGGGATTCAGGATTGTCATACCGTCGCTTATTTCGGAGATAGTTATAGTGATAAAAGACACTACATATGCGTATGTTGTGAGTTATCCGGATCTTATGCAGAATTCAAAGGTTCTTATATCAAATTATGACGCAATGCTTTCGGTGTATCTTGTGACGGCAGTGATATACATACTGATAAACTATCTGATAAACCGAATTTCGGAGCGCACCGCAAAGAAACTTAGCGTTGAAGGGATTGTATAATGCATAAAAAAGAATATAATAACAACGGAAATTTTAATATAAAAAACGGTGATCCCATCATTGAGATCAGCCATGTAGATAAGCATTACGGCGATCATCATGTACTTAAAGACATAAATCTTACAGTCAATAAGGGTGAGGTAGTGGCAATTATAGGTCCTTCCGGATCGGGCAAATCTACTTTGAGCCGAACTATCAACAGATTGGAAAGTATTGATTCGGGAGAGATAAAGGTTAACGGAAAAGAGATTCCCAAAGAGGGAAAAGAGCTTGCTGCTTTCAGATCCAAGATAGGAATGGTCTTTCAGTCGTTTAATCTCTTTCTTCACAAGAAAGTAATTGATAATGTGACAATGTCTCCGATTAGGGTTCTGGGAGTTTCAAAAGCCCAGGCAAGAAAAGAAGCGACAGAACTTCTCGACAGAGTAGGCGTGTTGTCACAGGCGGATAAGGTTCCTGCGCAGTTATCGGGTGGACAGCAGCAGAGAGTTGCCATAGCAAGGGCGCTTGCCATGCATCCTGAGGTCATGCTTTTTGATGAACCGACAAGTGCTTTGGATCCCGAAATGATTGGAGAGGTGCTTGATGTAATGGCGGGGCTTGCCGCAGACGGAATGACTATGGTCATTGTGACACATGAGATGAATTTTGCCAGAAAGGTTGCGAATAGGATTATTTTTATGGATGACGGAAGGATTTTGGAGGATTCCGGACCTGAGAGCTTCTTTGAAAAACCCGAAACGGAAAGAGCGAGAGAATTTCTTGATTCTTTTCTAAGTCGCGAATGATTTAAATGGATAAGCTTAAGATAGCAGTTGTTGGAAAGAAACACGAAAAAAGAAATGATAATTATTATGACGTAGTATCTGCATTGGGAGCAGATTCTCTTGAGATTGTTGGTGAAGATGATCTGAAAAATATACTTCCCTATGCGGATATGGTGATAATACCAGGAGGCGTCGATATAAATCCCGCATTATACGGTGAATTTAATACCGACAGCAGGGACATAGATGATGACTTGGATAAGGTTGAGTTTCAGATACTTAAGTATGCGGTCGAAAATCATATTCCTGTTCTGGGAATCTGCAGAGGGCTTCAGATAATCAATGTATTTTTTGGAGGAACGCTTACGCAGAATATAGATAGCTGCGATATTCATACGAATATAGGCCTTGTTGATAAAGTACATTCCGGTATTGCCAAAGAGGGGAGCTTTATTGCCGAAGCATACGGTACGACTGATATAACCGTAAACAGTGCGCACCATCAGGATATAAAACTGCTCGGAGAAGGGCTTGAACCTATACAGTGGAGTGAAGACGGAATTATTGAAGCCGTTATACACAAAGATTATGATATAGCGGCCGTTCAATGGCATCCCGAGCGCATGTGTCTGAAAAATAAAAGGGAAGATACTGTTTGCGGTCTTACTTTTTTTGAGGCAGTAATAGATCAGTTTTTTAACCATATTGTCAAAAAACAAAATAAAATATCGTAAATTATTTTATGGAAAAATTGTCCGCATTTTAAATGTGTGACAATTTTTTCTTTTATAATCAGCTTTGTTACTGGGACTTTTTTACCGGGAAATGAATATGCACAATTGTTTGTAATGTGCATACAATTTAGAATATACACAGAATATTTTACAATTATAAATAAAATATCAAAATAAATAAAGAAAAAATATAAAATGTCTTGACAAATTAAGAGCCTATAAATATAATAAAGGCAGATAAAGAAAAGGGAATTAATATAAAGAATACTTCTCCTGAGAGTTCTTTAGACGGAAAGAGCAGGGAGAAAGAATAGGAGGTACGGTCCAAAGGGATAGGTAATTAAAATATTCAGGGAAAGGATGGTACAGACCACCAAAATATTTTGAACTAAGTAATTAGGTATTGTTTAGGATTTATTTAAAGTTCAGCTCTTCCGGTACATGATTAGTGGTTATGACAATATCAATATCTTGCAACCACAGCATCTGAATGCGAAAATGAATGGAAAGATTGTAGCTGGGAAATTGGAGGACGGTCCATTGGACATGGAGAATTTTAGTTCAGAAGGGTACTCGGTATAGGGCAGAAGCAGGTAAAAAGATGAAGCTTCTGCCCTTTGATTATGCATATTTATGTGTTAAAATAATGGGGAAGAATAAATGAATAATGGGGATATGAGTGAAATGGATGAGCAAGTTTTAGATCAAAGAAGACTTGAGAGGAGACAGAGAAGAAGGCGAAACCAGAGGATTGCTTATTTAATTTTGGCAGGAGTAATGGTAGTTACAACTGCCCTGGTTTTCATAACGGTATATTCCCTAAATAAAGTATTTAAGTTTGTTAAACCAAACGGAGGCGGAGATCTTGTTGCGGCTGCCGAAATGAGCTCGGAGGAAGTGGTTATCGAAAGCCCTGAGGCATTTGGAGGAGACTCGGCGCAGACGCAGGAGATGTCGTATGACGATCTTCTTGATGACAGTATTGATACGATTATCGAGGGGATGAGTTTGGAAGATAGGGTTGCGGGACTCTTTATCGTTACTCCCGAACAGCTTACGGGAGTGTCTACAGCCGTCAAGGCAGGGAGCGGAACACAGGAAGCTCTTATGAATTATGCTGTTGGCGGAATGGCTTATTTTTCAAAAAATATCAAAAATGAAGAGCAGATAACAGAAATGCTGGATACAACTTCTTCTATGAGTAAGTATCCTGTTTTTACTTTGGTTGCTGAAGACGGAAGTAAGAACGGAGCAATCTCTTCAAATCTCGGAATTGATGGCATAACAGATGTTACTGATTCCGATTCTGCGCGCGATAATGCGAAAGCAATCGGAAGTGCCATGTATAAGTATGGATTTAACTTCAATATTTCTCCTGTGCTTGATTCATCAAGCAGTGATAAGGAAGAAAAGGACTTTAATAAGGTTAAGGATATCGCTGTATCTTTTTCATCAGGTCTTAAAGACGCAGGAATGACTTCATGTCTTAATGCGTTCCCTGCTAAGGCTGATACGTCACGTGGAAAGACTGAAGTGGAGAAGAGTGTAACCGATCTTGAATCTTCTGAGTACAAGGTATTTGAGGAAGCTGTAAAGAATGATTCCGTAAATGCGATCATGGTAACGGGAGCATCTTATCCTAACGTAGACGGAGATGATACACCTGCATGCCTTTCTGAGAAGATGGTTACAGACCAGCTTCGTAATCACCTCGGATTTGACGGTATCATACTTACAGATGCACTTAATACATCTGCGATAACAAAGTTCTATTCTGCAGATGAAGCGGCAGTTGCGGCAATTAAAGCAGGTGCCGATATGATATATCTTCCCGAAGATTTTAAAAAGGCATATGAAGGCGTTAAGAAGGCTGTCGAGGCCGGAACTATATCTGAAGACAGAATCAACGAGTCACTTAGAAGAATCTATAAGATCAAGTATGCAGGCCGGGTTGATATGATCATGGATAAAAAAGATGATGCGCAGTAATGTGTACTGCTTAAAGGCTGTAGCACTAAATATAGTGTTACAGCTTCTTTTTATGCAATGAAAAATTTTTATAAAAAGGCTATTAAATATCGTGAATATATCTTTCTATTTTCGTCAGAGTGAAGTACAATGAGGTTGCAAAATAGGATGAAATCTTTGCACGGTTATTTGAGGTGATGTACCGGCGCAAAGTGAAGGAGGTACTATGGCAGATTTAAGTATTAATAGTCAGATATCTAATTCGCAGAATTCATCCGTAAATACACGTGGTATTGAACTCCAGAAAACGGCAGATGCAAAGAGCGTTGATACTCAGAATAGGAATCCCGATGAGAAGGCGCAAGGTATAGCGAAGGAAGCGCTTGCTAAGGCTGAAGAAGTTAAAACATCGGAATATGGACCTATAATAGCGAAATCCGGTGATGGTGATACAGTTCGTGTAAAGAATGATAAGTCAGACCTAAGAGCGGATGACAAGGAAAACTCCGCAGCCATTTATGATGTCAATAAGGCAGTAAATGACAGGCGGGAAAAAGAAGTTGTTCCAAACATCGAACTTCCTGAGAAAAAGCAGGATAAGGAAACAACGCGTGCTGAGGAGCTTAAACAAAAAGCTGAGGAAGCGCTTAAACCGGAGCGGGAAGAAGAGAAAATTCCTAAGCCGGAGTTAAAAGAAGAGGAAATTCCAAAACAGGAGCAGAAGAGAAGCAAGATAGACCTTTCCGATAAAGGTGAGAGGGAAAAACTTGCAAAGGAAGCTGCCCAAAATGCAAAGAGGCAGACTATTGAAGAGACCAATCCCGGCCTTGTTGACAGAAAGAATCAGGAGAAGATAGCACAGGCGGGCTCAAGTGCCTATGCCGGCTACACAGATGCTCAGCTTCAACAGATGTACTTAAGGGGAGATGTGTCCCAGATTGAGTATAATTCCGAGATTGAAGCGAGAGATGCGGCAAGGGAAGCAAGACTTGAAAGTGCTAAGGAAAACACTCGTGAAATAATTGAAGATGATGCGGCAAGCAGGGAGATTGAGCGTACCGCAGAGACGATAAATACGATTCAGACAGGAGAAGTAGCGGAAGGCGAAGGAACTGTGCCTATTGAAGCGCGTCTTCAGGCTATACAGAATGCTGATAACATGGTAGCATCCGGCTAAACAAAGGCAAGATTATGCATGCATAAAAGAAACAGCTCGGACTGAAAAACAATCCGGGCTGTTATTTTTTTACCCTACTTTTCAATTAAGCTTTTTTATCATTTCATATATGCTTTCTCTCTTTAGATAAATGAGGTTGGCAGTGATCATAGCAAGGGTCGTTATGATAAATAATATGTTCTGCCAACGCATTTTATACATTGTGCAAAAAAACTCTCTGTACATAACGGATTTGATCGTGTATCCGAAAAATTCAAAAGCAAATGGTGCAGTGACCAGTGTTTCGAGGTTTTTTGCATTTTTTATAACTGCTTTTAAGGCAATTAAGCATAGAGCTGCGACTAAAAGGTGCAGTAGAATCTCAACTATATCAAAAACAGCCCATTTGGTCATTGCTGCATTGCCGGGCTTTACGCTGAAATCGAAAGGAAGTGATAAAAATATATTTGAGATTGCATTGATTATATTGTAAGCACCAACACAGAAGAGTGTTCCGTATACGATCACTATCTTAAGAATGTCGAGAGATTCCGGATCAATGTCTGTATTGGATGTAAGTTCATTTAGATAGTTCTTGTTTTCCATAATCTCCATAGTTCTGTCCTAAATATATATGTAATACGCAGTGCGTAGAAATGTGTTTGGGTTATATCCCACCTTGGGATTATCGTATCAGCAGAAGGAGGTAATCTGATCGGGATAATCTCAAGATGGGTGGTTAAAAGTATATATACAGAGTCGTTTGATCACCCCTAGAGTGAGACGTCTGTTTAGTAAGTTATGGCAATGTCAGTGCCGGTAGATAGGATAGCTGAAATACCAATGTTCCCCGTTTTTGTGTCAGTAGTGATGCCACATGATGAAGAAAGAGAGGACCCTGTAGATGCGGCATCTGAAAGCGATGATAAATCACCGCCAACAGAGAATGAAGAACCCGTATCTAATGAAGGGGTGGCATCCGAAGGGGACGCGGTATTTTCTATATTTGTGCCTGACTCGGATGATTCTTCCGACGACTGACATGCCATAAGCGAAAAAGCTAATGTTGCTGCAACCAAAATTGCAAAAAATCTTTTATTCATATATTTAAACCTCCGAAATAATCGTGTACTAGTAATGTTAGTACAGTTATAACATAATTGATTATGGGTGTCAACAAAGTAATTAAATTTTTTTGTAATTATTTTTGGTTCCGCATATATTCTGGAAGAAAGGGTGTGATGTAAAGGCTGATTTAATAAGAAATTATAAAAAAATTAATTTTTTCAAAAAAAGTCTACCATATCGGATGAAAATGATGTATAATTGTGACCGTTGTGTGGTAAGAATGTGTTCAAATTGTGAAAATGGTGGTATTTGTTAATGTTTACGAAAGAAAAACTAATTTTTGAATTACCCAAAGTGGACTACGATCTGTACTTTACCAAGGACTCAATCCTCTTTTTGGCAATCATCGTATCGATACTTCTTTCGATATGTATGTGTCTATGGGGACACAGAAGCTTTAAGGTGATTGCTTCTTTCCTTATAGGAACGGGATTGATGGCCGGTGGAATGATTGTTTTGGAACCTCTTATTCCAAGTCCGACAGTTAAACTGTTCTTGCTTGTGCTTTTCGTCTTTTTGGTAATGAGCTTATTCTTGGGCTTGTTATCTCTTATTGAAAAGAAGAGACGCGAAAAGAGCGAGGACAAATCAGGAATGAAGCGGATTATCCGCGCGATTGCACCAATTGTAGGAGCAGGAGTTATGTTTGGCGTTATATACACGGGTGTATACAGCGACATAATCGTGGATGCTTGCATCGCTGCAGTATTTGCAGTATTGGGCTACATTATCCAGATGTGCTCAAAAGGCGATGATATTCAGTTCCGCACCTATGATGATATATATTACGGGAGGTGAATATGCTTGATGTAAGTAGAAAAGAACTAAAGTATATCATTGGAACAGATGAGATATACATTTATAAGAGCAAGCTTGAGAAGATCATGGACGCCGATCCGCATAATAGGGACGGTGGTGGTTATACAATAAGATCACTTTACTTTGACACATTCCATGATAACGATTATATGGAGAAGCTGGACGGACTCGATAAGAGACAGAAGATCAGAATGAGGATCTACGACGGCCAGACCAATATCATTAAGCTTGAGCTTAAAGCTAAAGAGGGCGATTTCCAGAGAAAAAGATCGCTCAGCCTTAGTCTTGAAGAGGCGGAGAGTATGATAGATGGGGACTATACTTTCCTGCTTGAGAGGCCTGAACATCTGGCCCACGGACTGTACACCTTTATGCATACGAAGGGATATATTCCAAAATGTATCGTTGAGTATGACAGAATGGCATTTATGAATGAATTCAATGATATAAGAATAACGTTCGATATGAATCTGAGAGCGCTTGAAGATCCTTCACAGTTCTTCAAAGATGACATTGAATCATACAGGGTTGCAGATCCTTCAGAAACAACAATGGAAGTTAAGTATAACGGTTTCTTGTTCTCATATATCAAGCAGACACTTGATATTGTAGACAAACCGAGAGTATCAAACAGTAAATATGGTCGTTCAAGATCATTTGCTAAATAAAAGGAAAAAACGAGAAAGAGAAAGAGAGAGTTAAAAAATGAAAGAGTATCTTTACACAGGATTAATGGACAAAGCAGGAAGTTTATCAATCGAGAATGTTATTTTAAACTTTGTAGCAGCATGCATTCTCAGTCTTATGATCTACATCTCATACAGAGTGTCTCATTCGGGAGCTGTTTACAGCCGTAAATTTAATGTATCCCTTGTTATGCTTGCACTTGTAACAACACTTGTTATGAATGTAATTGGTAATAACATTGCGTTGTCACTTGGTATGGTTGGTGCATTGTCAATTGTTCGTTTCAGAACAGCTATCAAGGATCCCAGAGACACAGCGTATATCTTCTGGGCAATTGCCATCGGTATTACTTGTGGTGTATCTGACTATCTTATGGCCGGAATCGGAACATTTATCATCTTTGTATTCCTTGTACTCTTCGGTGTTGTAAGAGATAACGAGAGAATTATGATCGTTATGAAGGCAGAGGCTGACAAGGTAGACGATCTTGACAAGGAAATCGCATCTTTCTTTGCGGGAAAAGCTATCATGAAGCTTCAGAATGTCAACAAAGATAAGAATGTAGCAGAGCTTATCTATGAAATTTCAGAGACAATCCTTAAGAAGCGTGAGAAGGCTAATGGATCATTTGTTCCCAACTTCTCAGCAAAAGTTGGAATCAAGTCAGTTAGTCTTGTAAGACAGGACGAAGAGATCAATCAGTAATCAATAAGAATGAATGGGGCGACCAATGAGAGAGAAATTTCAGTTTAATGAAAAGAAGGTTCTTATTGCCCTTTTCTTTCTTGTAATTGTGGTCATGGGAGTGTTAAGTGCTTTCAGTTCCGGTGAAACATTAACGGAGAAATCAGACGGAACATATACGAAGCTTGCTCCCGACACATCAACTGAAGATCCTATTCGTTATATTGACAGCGAATACAAGGTTAAAGAGGGTTTTCATACAAACCTTCCGATTGTAGTACTTTCAGTTGATAAGGAAATGCCTGCATATAAGAAGTACAGAGAAGGTCAAGAAGTCCTTTCCGGTGAAGATCCCTATGTAACGGGAAATATCAAAGTAATTGACGGCGGAGTAGGAGAGAATACTCTTACAACTCCCGTTTCTTATAACAGTAAGATACGTATCAAGATGAAGGGACATTCATCTATCGGATACGATAAGAAACAATATAAGATCAAGACTGTTTTGGCTGACGGAAAAGAGAACGATTCAGATATCCTTGGAATGGGAATGGGCTCTGAGTGGGTTCTTAACGGAAGTATGGCCGATAAGAGCATGATAAGAAATTATCTTGCTTACAGGATCGCATCTGAGATCGGTGGCAACAATATGGCTCCCGACAGCAGATTTTGCGAAGTCTTGATGGAAAAGAACGGAAAATATACATATCAGGGTGTATATCTTCTTATGGAGACAATTTCAAGAGGAGACGACAGAGTCAAGATTGACAAGTACAATCCCAAGAACGTGTACTCCAGCTATCTTGTAAGAAGAGACAGAAAGACATCAATGGATCCGATGCTTGAGACATACGGAAGATTGTCCGGAAAAGTTATAAGTGAGGTTAAGCCTTACGATAACTGGATCGGTCTTAAGTATCCTTCACAGTCTAAGCTTACGGATGTTACAAAACAGTACATTGAAAAAGATTTTTCCAAGATGGAAAAAGTCGTATATTCTGATGATTACTCAATTTTCAGAACTTACGATCAGTATATCGATACTCAGTCATTTGCGGATTATTTCCTGATAAATGAGTTTTTTGGAAATTACGACGCCGGTAAACATTCAACATACATGTACAAGAACTCGGGTGAAAAACTCAAGATCGGACCTGTATGGGATTATGACCAGGCGATGAATAACAACCCTCTTGTTGAGATGGATCTTGGTGACCTTGCGTTCCAGACACGTGATATCTACGCACAGATATGCAATGATAAGAAATTCATGAAGCATCTGAAGAACAGATTTGCATACCTTCGCCAGAACCAGCTTTCTGAAGAGCATTTATTTGATGTGATCGATGAGACAACAGCGTACCTTAAGTCTGCACAGACAAGAGAATGGTACAGATGGGCTGATGATTACCTTGATCCCACAGAGGACAATCCGGGCAATTATCATCTTGCACCATATGAAAAAGACGGTGTTACTTTATCAAGATTTACGGATGATTATGTAGATGAGATCTATGTTATTAAGAACTTCCTTCAGAAGCACGGTGAAGTAATGCAGGTTGATCTCGGAAAACTTCTTGCGGGTGCGGAGTATGATACATCCGTTGGAGGTATCAGAGAACTTCTCCTTATTGCTGCATTGTTACTGCTCATCATTCCGTCATATCTGATTCAGAGAAAGGGGTAAAGAATGTTATTTTCCAGCATACCATTTTTGGTGTATTTCTTCCCGATAGTATTTCTGGGATATTATTTGCTCTCTTTTTCAAGAATGATGCAGAATGTATGGCTTTTATTTGCGAGTCTTTTATTCTATGCCTGGGGAGAGCCTGTTTATGTTTTTCTTATGATCGGTTCGATACTGTTTAACAGTATAATAGCGATCATTATTGAGAAGGTTGAAGATAATAAAGTAAAAAAAGGACTGCTTATTTTTTCGATAGTCGGAAATATCGCGGTGTTGTTTGTATTCAAATACCTTGGATTCGTTCTTGGAATCGTGAATAGTGCATTTAAGGGACTGGTGCCTGAATTTAAGATTGCACTTCCTATAGGAATTTCGTTCTTCACGTTCCAGGCGCTTTCATACGTTGTTGATGTGTACAGAGGAGTTACAAAGGCAGAAAATCCTTTCTATGTAGGACTTTATGTTGCTTTCTTCCCTCAGCTCATTGCGGGACCTATTGTACAGTACAACACTATTGCGGAGCAGATCAGAGACAGAAAGAGCAGTATTGATAAGATTTCTCTCGGACTGTCACGTTTTGCAGTCGGTGTAGGTAAGAAGATCATCCTTGCCAACAGTTTTGGACAGATTGCAGATAATGTATTTAACTGGTCACGTATCGGTACCGATAAGCTTCCTGTTCCCGCCACACTTGCTTGGCTTGGATCAATTGCTTATTCGTTGCAGCTTTACTATGACTTTTCTGCATATTCCGATATGGCGATTGGACTCGGACTCTGTTTTGGATTTAAGTTCAAAGAGAATTTCAACTATCCGTATATTGCAGGATCAGTTTCAGAGTTCTGGAAGCGTTGGCATATCTCTTTGACAGACTGGTTCAGAGAGTATGTTTATATTCCTCTCGGAGGAAACAGAGTTGCAAACAGAGATACCATGGTTAGAAACCTTGCTATTGTATGGCTTCTTACAGGTATCTGGCACGGTGCAAACTGGACATTTATTATATGGGGAATGTTCTTCTTTGTACTGCAGCTTCTTGAGAGACTTTTGGACTTTGACAACCGAGTACATAATGTTTTCATCAAGCACGCGTATACTTTGCTGATAGTTAATTTCCAGTGGGTAATCTTCAGAGCGGATGATATATATCAGGCAGGACGTTTTTATCTTAATATGTTCGGACTTAACAATAACGGAATATTAAGTTCAACTGCTGTTATGATGCTCAGGGAGTATTATCCTACGTTAATCTTGGGAATACTTTTCTCAACACCTGTTATTCCCATGATGAACAAGTGGTTCCATTCACATGAGGATTCGGCTGTTCATAAGATATACTCAATCGCATATCCGGTTCTTATGTCGGTTATGATCATAATCAGTGTAAGTTATCTGGTTATCGGAAGTTACAATCCGTTTATTTACTTTAACTTTTAAAGGAAGGTGCCGTCATGAAATATTTCGTAAAAAAGAGAATATTTGCGGTAGTTTTCCTGCTGGCTATGTTTGCGTTTAGTGCCGTAAATATTTACACAAATAAAGATACTTTTATAAAAGAAACAGATAAACATTTAAATGAGCCTCAAAAGCTTCCGAAAGAGTATGAAAGCGTTATGCAGGACGGAGTCTATGAGAAGACTAAGTTCGTTGAAGCATACGGTTTAACGCAGAAGCTTTTGGGCAAAGATGAATTTAATAATTTTGAGCTTGTCAAAGATAAAAACGGTTTTCTTTATTACTCGGCATTCTATCGTGATGAAGAAAAAAATATCTTTGAGTGTGCACTCAGAGTTAAGAAATTACAGAATTATGTAGAGAAGTATGGTACAAAGGTGCTCTTTGTCATGGCACCATCCAAGTACCACAGGCAGTATTCTGATTTTAAAACAGGAACACCTGTAAACGACCCTACAGAAGATACCTTAGAGATGATGATATATCTCAACAGACTCGGCGTACCAAATATAAATCTTGGTGAATATATACCAAGTAGTGACATTCCTTATAAAGAGGCGTTCTTTAAGACCGACCACCACTGGACCGTTCCGGCAGCTTTTGAAGGAACAAAGATAGTGGTCAATGAACTTAATGACAGATATGGAGCAAACCTTGATCCTACAGGATATTACCTGTCAGATAAGGCATATAAGAAGCAGAAATTTGAAGGCCATATGCTTGGATCTATGGGTAGAGATGCCGGTATTATTTATTCCGGACTTGAGGATTTTGAAGCATATCTTCCTAATTTCGAAGGTCATTATAAGAGAACCTATATAATGAATGATGAAGAGACATTGGAAGGATCGTATTCGGATACTCTTTTGAATATGGAGGTTCTTAATCCTGATATCGATTATTATGTGGATTCACAGTATTCACTCTATGTCGATCAGGTTACAAACCTTGAAAATATCGAGAATCTCGATAATCCTGACGGCCCCAGTGTGCTTATGATAAGGGATTCATATTTCGGACCTGTTATTCCTTTTATGGCTCCTTTGTGCAGTAAGATCGATGCCATCTGGTCTTTGGAAAAGATGGATGATATTAATGTCGGTGAATATATTAAGAAACAGTATGAAAGCGGGGAAAAATACGATTATCTTATAGTTGAGTATTATCCTCATAACATTGAAGAAGATGCATTCAAATTCTTCCGCGGAGATAACAATTATGAAGATTAAAATTTGCTTTTGGATAAATACATTTTTTTCAGTGCTGTATCTGTTCTGGCGTATATTTTTTACAATTCCGTTCGGAGCAGGCGCACTATCTGTAGTATGCGGTGTTATTCTCCTTGTTTTTGAAGCACTTGGTATGGTGGAAGCTCTTATTCACTTTATGAACATGCACACGGACCACAATTACAAGGTTCCGGATGTTCCTAAGGAGAGATTTCCTCATATAGATGTATATATTTCTACATACAGTGAGGAGCCTGAGCTTTTATACAAGACTATCAACGGCTGTAAAAACATGGATTATCCCGATAAGAGTAAGGTGCATGTTTATCTGTGCGATGATAACAGAAGACCTGAGATGGAAGAGCTTGCCAAGAAAATGGGCGTAAACTATCTCAAGCGTGCCAATAATATTGGAGCAAAGGCAGGTAACCTTAACCATGCTCTTGCAAATTCAACATCACCTTACGTTGTTACATTCGATGCTGACATGATACCTCAGAAGAGGTTCCTTATGCAGCTCGTACCGTATCTTGTTGATGCGGAGATGAAGAACGAAGGAAAGAGTGAGGAAGAAAAGGTAAAGATCGGCTTTATCCAGTCTCCTCAGAACTTTTACAATCCTGACCTGTTCCAGTTCAATCTTTTCTCAGAGAACAGAATTCCGAACGAACAGGACTATTTCTACAAGGATATTCAGGCTGCCAGAACTAAGAGTAACAGTGTTATCTATGGTGGCTCAAATACTATTATTGCTAGGGAAGCTCTTGAGAGCATTGGAGGTTTTTATACAGAGGCTATTACAGAGGACTTTGCTACAGGTATCCTGATCCAGAGAGCAGGCTTTGTCTGCCTTGGAACAAGCGATCCTTTGGCTTCGGGTCTTTCGCCCACAGATATTCCTAACCTCATCCAGCAGCGTATACGTTGGGGACGAGGCGTTATTGCAACCGGAAGAAAGATGCACATTTATACTGCGAAAGATCTTTCTCTTTCTCAAAAATTAAATTATTGGGCATCAATCTGGTATTGGTATTCACCGGTAAAAAGACTTGTGTACATGATATCTCCGATTTTGTACGCGGTTTTCGGATTTACAATATTCAAATGTACCCTGCCGCAGGTTTTGGCATTCTGGCTTCCGATGTACTTGACGTCGAACCTTGCACTTAGCCAGCTCTCAGGGAACGTCCGCTCCAATAAGTGGACGGGCATATATGAGACTATTATGTTCCCTTATATGCTTCTTCCCATAACATTAGAGACTTTCGGAATCACGCTTAAGAAGTTTAAGGTTACGGCGAAGAGCCAGCTCAGCGGTAAGCAGCACTACGAGCTTTACATGATACCGTTCCTGCTTCTTATTGCACTTTCGGTTTATGGTATATTCAGATGTATTGTGGTTATATTTGACAGTTCATCGTTTGGTCCGGGTGTAGTTTTATTCTGGATGATCATGAATCTGTATTATATGATCATGGCTGTTCTGTTCATTGACGGACGTGTTGCGTACAGAAGAACAGAGAGAATACCTCTTGAAGTGCCTTGCACATTCACTGTTGACGGTGAAGACATCCAGGGTACTACGGTTGATATATCTGAAGAAGGACTTTCGGTTCAGCTTGATAAGCCTTACTATATCAATGAAGAGGCTATGGTGCCTGTAAGTCTTAACTGGGAAAACTGCAATACCAATGTTCTTGCAAAGCTTGTTTATGTAAAGAGACACAAGAACACATGGCGTTATGCAATGGAGATCATTGATTACAAGGAAAGCTACAACGATTGGCTCAACCTTGTATTTAACAGAATTCCTCCGCTTCCTTCAGAGATTATCAAGAACAGCGGAAGTTATGACGATATCATGCTTAATACAAAGAAGAGACTTGATCCTCCTACATTCCAGAAGAGAATCTATCCCAGAGTTCTTCTTAACTATGAAGCAACTGTATTGGGAGAAGGAGAGAGCAAGGTTCGTGTAAAGAACTTCAACTATGCATGCGTCAACCTTGCTATTCCTAAGGGACCTAAGAAGATGATGATAAAGCTCTTTGACGATGTTATCTTTGACTGTACATTCCAGTTTAAGAGCCGCGGAGAGAACTGCATCTATACTATCAACAACATGCAGGAGATTATCAATGATAAAGAGAAATATCACAAGTTCCTTGACTTTGTTGTTGAGAACAATGCTATAGCCAGAGGCGAAGCTAAGGCTGAGCAGATTGAAAAAGACAGAATGATAAAAGAATATGAGAAGAAGAGACTTATCGTATTCGATGAGATGAATTACGTATAAGATTACCATCAATTTCACAATTCACCATAACGGGCTGGAGGTTAATTTAAACCTTCAGCCCGTAAATTTTGTCGGAAATCTTTGTTCTGTGGTATATGTCGGCATATTGCGACGGTGTGAGATCTTCTACATAGTTTACCGAGAAGTTCTTTTTTATGCCGTTTTTAAGAAGAATATCGGCGGCTTTGTTGTATGCGATGGCAGCTTCGGCCTCGCTGTTGTATTTGCCGATGACATAGTTGCTTTTTACGTGGATCACGGCTTTGTAGCGGACAAAGCCTTTTTCCGCAAACTGTCTTACACCGCGATATCTGTTGAGAATGATTATATTTTCATATCTAAGGTCTGTCGGATCGTCGTTGGCAAAGCGGTAGTCACGTCCTCTTACCGAATAGCTGTTGATTCCGTACCTTTGAAGGACGGAAAGCTGACTTCCGTAGTCTGCAACAAACAGATGCGAGCCTCTTCTCATTATTTTGTGAGATGAATAGTAGAAGAGATCGTCTATGTCGAATTTTAATTTTTCATCTTTTGAAAGGTAATAAGTGAAATATTTTTTTTCCAAATAGATCGGATTGGCAATATACATCCCTTTATCGCGGTAATTTATTAGCGAAACAAATTTTTCGAAGGGAAGAGTCATGGATGGCTTGTACGATTCGATATCTACAGATAAACGATTTAACACTCGTTTTGCTTCGTGGTAAACTTTGGAAGCGTCCTTCCTGCTTGGGAAAGAGCCAAGTGCGATGTGTTTTCCGCAATATGTTATGGAAGCCCTGAAGGAAGGAGTTCCATCTTTTAAAGTTGTCTCGTAAACACCTATTGAATTATTTTTTTTCACACAATCCCCCGGTTTGTATGTTATAATTTTAACTTAAGGGCTCTATTTTTTTGTCCTTAAATCATTTATTTTTAAATATTGTATCAACAAAAGAGGAGTAAAAGCAATGGCAAAGGAAGTTTTGTACAGTAGCACCAGAGGAGCACAGGGTAATATTAAGGCTTCAGAAGCAATTCTCAGAGGACTCGCACCGGACGGAGGTTTGTATGTCCCTGATCATATACCGCATCTTGAAAAGACTTTAAGAGAGATTGCACAGCTCGATTATCAGGGTACTGCATATGAGGTAATGAGACTTCTTCTTACCGATTATACAGAGGAAGAGCTTAAGTATTGCATTTCACATGCATATGATTCAAAGTTCGATACAAAAGAAATAGCTCCGATTTCAGAGGCAGACGGTGCTTTCTATCTTGAACTGTACCACGGCGCAACTATTGCTTTTAAGGATATGGCACTTTCAATCCTTCCATATCTCATGACTACGGCAGCAAAGAAGAATAACGCAAAGAACGAGATCGTTATCCTTACTGCAACAAGCGGAGATACGGGAAAGGCTGCTCTTGCAGGATTTGCGGATGTTCCGGGCACAAGGATCATAGTTTTTTATCCTAAGCACGGCGTAAGCCCCATCCAGGAACAGCAGATGGTAACACAGAAGGGTGACAACACATGTGTTATCGGTATCGAAGGAAACTTCGACGATGCTCAGACAGGAGTAAAGAAGCTCTTTACAGATGAAAAGCTTGCAAAAGAGATGGATGAGAAGGGATTCCAGTTCTCATCTGCAAACTCCATCAATATTGGACGTTTGGTTCCCCAGATCGTATATTACGTATACTCTTATGCAAAACTTTTGAAAGAGGGAAGGATTGCAGACGGCGATCCTATCAATGTAGTTGTACCTACAGGTAACTTCGGTAATATTCTTGCCGCATACTACGCTAAGAACATGGGTGTGCCCATCGGAAAGCTTATCTGCGCATCAAATTCAAACAAGGTGCTTTTCGACTTCTTTAAAACGGGAGAATATGACAGAAATCGTGAATTTGTGCTTACAGCTTCACCTTCAATGGATATTCTTATTTCTTCAAACCTTGAGAGACTCATTTATCATATTTCCGGCGATAATGCCGCAGCTGATGCTGAGTACATGGGCAAGCTCTCTAAGGACGGAAAGTATGAGATAACAGATGATATGAGATCAAAGCTTGTTGACTTCTTTGGCGGATATGCGTCAGAGCAGGAGACATTTGACACTATCAGAATGATATTCGACAAGACAGGTTATCTTATGGATACACATACAGCTGTAGCCAGTGCGGTATACAGCAAATATATAGAAGAGACGGGCGATAAGACACCTACAGTAATAGCATCAACCGCAAGTCCCTTCAAATTCACAAGAAGCGTAATGAACGCTCTTGGCAAAGGGGATGATTCCAAGGGAGATTTCGAACTTGCAGACGAACTCTCCGAGGTTTCAAAGGTTAAGATCCCCGAGGCGGTATCTTCAATCAGAACCGCTGAGATAAGACACAAGAAAGTTGTGGATAAGACTGAGATGGAAGGTGCAGTAAAAGAATTCCTCGGTCTTTGATTCAAACATTTTATATAAAAATGCTTAAACGGAGGTGCGGATGGAAAACGGAAAGAATATTTACTCTGAAAACACACCTGAGATAGTTGAGCTTGCCAAACTGTCAGAAGCTGCTGATCAGATAGAAAATGAGCTTTTTGTCAAGTATGACGTAAAAAGAGGACTTAGAGATTTAAACGGAAAAGGCGTACTTACAGGCCTTACACGTATTTCAGAAATTGTTGCAAAGGAAGAAAGAGACGGACAGAGCATTCCAAAGGACGGTGAACTGTACTTTAGAGGATATGATGTAAAACAACTCATAAAGGCTGCATCGGATGACAACAGATTTGCTTTTGAGGAATGTGCTTACCTGCTTCTTTTTGATAAGCTTCCGAATAAAGAAGAACTTGGTGATTTTAACAGACTTCTTGGATTTTACAGAAGTCTTCCCACAAGTTTTGTAAGAGATATAATCATGAAGGCGCCTAGCAGGGATATGATGAATACACTTGCAAGAAGTGTCCTTACACTTTATTCTTACGATGATCTTGCGGATGATACATCACTTCCGAATGTACTGAGGCAGAGCCTTCAGCTTATAAGTTTGTTCCCGCTTTTATCAATATACGGGTATCAGGCTTACAATCATTATCACGAGGGGAATACGCTTTTTATTCATCCTCCTCTTGAGGAACTGTCTACAGCGGAGACAATCTTATACTTATTAAGACCTGACTGTAAGTACACAGAGCTTGAGGCAAAACTTCTTGATATCTGCCTTGTGCTTCATATGGAACACGGCGGCGGTAACAATTCATCTTTTACAACACACGTAGTAAGCTCAAGTATGACCGATACATATTCGGTTATCGCAGCTGCAATCGGTTCACTTAAGGGACCCAGACACGGTGGTGCCAACATCAAGGTTGTGCACATGTTTGATGATATTGAAGCCAATGTAAAGAATTGGGAAGATGAGGAAGAGGTTGCCACATACCTTAAGAAGATTCTTAATAAGGAGGCCTTTGATAAGGCGGGACTTATTTACGGTATCGGACATGCCATTTATTCCAAGTCAGACCCGAGAGCTATGGTATTAAAGAGCTTTGTTGAGAAACTTGCGATAGAAAAAGGCCGTGAGGATGAGCTCAAATTGTATGAGCTTGTTGAGAAGCTTGCTCCGCAGATCATCAGCGGACAGCGCACTATGTATAAAGGTGTAAGTGCGAATGTTGACTTCTATTCAGGATTTGTGTATCGTATGCTTGGGCTTCCTGAGGAGCTTTATCCTACAATTTTTGCTATGGCGAGAATAGTCGGATGGAGTGCTCACCGAATGGAAGAGCTTGCCAATAACGGCAAGATCATACGTCCTGCATATATGGCAATCGAGCCCAGAAAGGGCTATATGGATATGAAGGACAGGGATTAAGAAAGGGGTTCAATATGGACGAGAAAGAAATAATAAAACTTATTGACCACACTCAGCTTCAGGCAGATGCAACATGGGAAGACATCGTAAGTCTTTGTGACGAGGCAGTAAAGTACAAAACAGCGACGGTCTGCATACCGCCAACATATTTAAAGAGAACGCATGATAAGTACGGTGATAACCTTAAACTCTGTACTGTTATCGGCTTCCCTCTCGGCTACAGCTGCACAGCGGCTAAGGTTGTAGAGGCAAAAGAAGCGATTAAGGACGGAGCAGAGGAAATCGATACCGTTGTTAACGTTAGTGATGTAAAGAATCACAGATATGACGAAGTAAAGAAAGAACTTGAAGAGATCAGAAAGGCTTGCGGAGATAAGCTCCTTAAAGTTATCATCGAGACTTGTTATCTTACAGAAGATGAGAAAAAAGAGCTTTGCAAGATCGTTACTGAGGTAAAGGCTGATTATATCAAGACTTCAACAGGATTTGGCAGCGCAGGTGCAACTCTTGAGGATATCGAGCTCTTTAAGAAGAACATCGGCCCTGATGTTAAGATCAAGGCAGCAGGCGGAATACGCACGATAGAAGATGCTGTGGCATATGCTGAGGCAGGATGCAGCAGAATCGGATCATCTAAGGTTGTTCCTCTTGTAGTTAAGAAGTACGGACTTTAATATTTGAGAAAAAAATTCAATTACTACTCACAGTTCCGGTACAATTGGTGTACCATGGATTGTGAGTAGTAATATTTTAGAGGAAGAATTAATATGGGAACAGAGAATAAAACAATTAAAAACAGACTGGCGCAGCTCAGAAAAGCGATGAAAGAAAACGGAATCGACTATTATATGATTCCTACTTCGGATTTTCATAACTCAGAGTATGCGGCAGATTTTTTCAAGACAAGAGAGTATTTTTGCGGTTTTGACGGATCGAACGGAACACTTGTCGTAAGTGACAAGGAAGCGGGACTCTGGACTGACGGAAGATACTTTATTCAGGCTGAGAACCAGCTTGCGGGTACGGGAGTTACTCTTTACAAGATGGGAGAGGAAGGCGTTCCCACTATCGAGAAATATCTTTCCGATAATGTAAAAAAAGGTGAGGCACTTGGTTTTGACGGAAGAGTAGTCCCTGCTGAAGACGGCGAAGTGCTTGAGTCTATGTTTAAGATTAAAAATGCGGATTTAAAGATTGGTAAGGATCTTGCGGAAGAAGTCTGGACAGACAGGCCGGCGCTTCCCTGCCATGACATGTATGTTTTATCCGATGAACTTTGCGGTAAGTCTTTTAAGCAAAAGCTTGCAGATGTGAGAGCAAAGATGAAAGAGTACGGAACATCGATGCATCTTTTGGCAAAGCTCGATGATATCATGTGGCTTACAAATCTTCGCGGAAATGACGTTGAATGTAATCCTGTAGCGCTTTCTTATGCAATGATAACAAGTGATATGTTTATTCTTTTTGTGCAGAAAGATGAAGTTACAGATGAGGTTCGCGCATATTGCGAGAGTAACGATATTGTTCTTAAAGATTATGCTGAATATGCAGAGTACGTGTCAGAGCTTGTTCTTACAGGAAATATCCTTATCGATAAGAGAAATACCAATTACCTTACATATAGGCTTATTGCCGATAAGGCAAGTGAAGCGGGATATGTCATTGAAGACAGGGAAAACCCTACAGAAATAATGAAAGCTATCAAGAACGAGACTGAGCTTAAGAATATCCGTGAGGTTTATTTAAGAGACAGTGCTAAGCTCACAGAGTTTATCTACTGGGTAAAAGAAAATGTAGGAAAGATCCCTATGACTGAGTACTCCGCTGCGATGAAGCTTGACGGTATGAGAGCGGAGCTTCCGGGATTTATTGAGCTTTCTTTCCCTACGATCAGTGCATATAATGCAAATGCGGCAATGGCGCACTATGAAGCTACTGAAGATAACGCTGCTGAAGTAAAGGCACAGGGAATGCTTCTTGTTGATTCGGGCGGAACATACATGGGCGGAACAACTGATGTTACAAGAACTATCGTAGTCGGAGAGATTTCCGATGAGATAAAGAAGCACTACACAGCGACTGTATCCGGTATGCTTGAACTTGCAAATGCAATATTTAAGGACGGATGCACGGGAAGAAACGTTGATATATATGCGAGAAGACCGCTTTGGGATATTGGAATTGATTATAACCACGGAACGGGACACGGCATAGGATATATGCTTAATGTGCATGAAGGCCCTCACAATATCAGATGGAGGAGTTCGGAGGGCGCTAACAAAGCAGAGCTTAAGCCGGGAATGATAGTATCGGACGAGCCGGGTGTATATATCGAGGGAAGCCATGGAATCCGTATCGAGAACATTGTTGAAGTTGTAAACCGCTCTGAATCTGAGTATGGCAAGTTCTACGGATTCGATCACCTTACTTATGTGCCGATAGATCTTGAAGCGATCGATAAGAAGTACATGAAGCCTGATGCGGTCGAACTTCTCAATAAGTACCACAAAGCAGTGTACGACAGGGTTTCACCGCTTATTGAGGATGAGAAGATTAAGAACTGGCTTAAGGAAGCTACAAGGGAAATCTGACATTTTGTACAGAATATGTGCGATTTATAAATATTAGGTATCTGTGAAATTACTCTTAAATCATGCGTAAACCCTTGAAAAATGCGCATGTATGGATATAATTATATTAGAACTAAAAGAACTACGTAGGTAGTTCTCCTGGGATGTCCGACAACTCCTGTGTAATTTGAACCTACATTACTTTAAACGGGACTCCTACATCGCTGTTATAAATGTCACGCCTTCGGCCCTGCGCATGCGCAGACCAGCTACGGGAGAGGAAGACAGGCATAGCAGTTGCGGTAACCCACCTGGCGTCAGCTAGGAGTCAAATAACAGGAACCGGCATTTTGGGATAAAATTGGGAATAAAAGCAGTCATATCAGCTATGACTGCTTTTTCCATGATGTTTGGCAGAACTTTATTTTATAGACGGGAGAATGAAATGAAGTTAGATAACAAGTGGATTAAAAAGAAGTGGGTTTCTTACACGATAGCTACGTGTTCAGCTGTTGTCTTGTATATGGTATTGGCAAATTTCCCTTCAATTCTCAAGGGAATAAATTCTTTTTTCAGTTTCCTCAGACCTGTAATTCTGGGCATAGTAATAGCATATATATTTAATCCTGTGGCGCTCATGTTTGAAAGAGGCCTGTTTAAGAAAATAAAAAAAGAGAGCAGGAGATGGAAACTCTCTGTCGCATTTACTATATTTTTTATTCTTCTTGCGGTAGTTCTTTTGTTTGTGGCGCTTGTTCCTCAGCTTATCGACAGTGTATCGAAGCTGATCTCAAGTATCGGAGAATATGTCGATCCTTCAAATAATTTTTTGAAAGATCTTGAGAATAATAAAATAGTGCAACTTATTGGTATAGATCTTACGGCTTTGGAGAGCTTTGAGAAGGATATCCTCGGCATTATCGGCGGCTATTTCTCAGAGAATATGGGAAGCTTGGTGAACGGATCACTTAATGCGGGAAGAGGAATGTTCGATCTTGTTCTTGCATTTATTTTCGCAATATATTTTCTTTTGGATAACAGAAGACTTATCAGGGGATTTTCAAAGTTCTTAAGCCTTGCTATGAATGAAAAGACATATAAAAGAACCTGTGATGTCACGGACAGATGTAATACGATCCTTATCAGATATATCAGCTTTGATATTATTGACGGAATCATAGTCGGCTTTGCAAACCTTATCTATATGCTTATAGCGGGACAGCCGTATTCTGTGCTGATTTCCGTTATTGTCGGAGTGACCAATCTTGCGCCGACATTCGGACCTATAGTAGGTGGAGCGATAGGTGCATTTATCCTTGTTTTGGAGAATCCGTGGTATGCGCTTTGGTTTATTGTCTTTACCATCATCCTTCAGACTATTGACGGATACATCTTAAAGCCCAGACTCTTCGGAGAGAGCCTTGGAGTATCACCTCTTATGATACTTGTGGCAATTGTCCTCGGAGGAAGAAAGTTCGGCGTTATCGGAATCGTTCTGGCAATTCCTTTTGCGGCTATAATAGATTTTATCTGGAAAGACTATGTGATAAAAAAACTTGAGGAAAAACATTCACAGAGGTACAATATATAGTAGATAAATGATTTAGATTGTTTCTATTTGGGGGTAATGTAATGATAGAGTTTGTACAAAACGCTATGGATTTTGGAAAGAAGAAGCTTGATAAAGCTATCAAGTTCTGGAACGGACTTGATGAGGACAAGAAGAGACTTTACACGGTGTGTGCTATCGTTGTTGTAAGCTTTGTTGTGGTGGCTTCTATTGCATATAGTTTAGGTAAGAGCCGCAGAGGTAGATTTATCTGATATTGCGTTGCACTTATAAGGAATGCGCTCTTTATGCGCGTTACATTTTTTTAGATTGCTAAAAAGAGCTTGATAAACGGAAAAACGTTCATCAAGCTCTTTTTTTAATGACACTTATCGCTTTTTCGAATATAATGGAAATATACTTTCGAAAGGGGACAGGAGTTATGGTGCAGAAAAAGAAAAGAAACGTAATTGTTGGGCAATCAGGTGGACCTACCGCGGCAATTAATTCTTCACTTGCCGGCGTGTACAGGACCGCAATGGACCGTGGATACAAGAAAGTTTACGGTATGATCCATGGCGTACAGGGTCTCATGGAAGGTCGTTATGTAGATCTTTCGGATCACATTCAATCCGGGCTCGATATCGAGCTTTTGAAAAGAACTCCCTCGGCATATCTTGGTTCTTGCAGATACAAGCTTCCGGAGATTTTTGAAAGTAAAGAGATATACGAGAAGATTTTTGAGATTCTTGTAAAACTTGAGATCGATTGTTTTATCTACATCGGCGGAAATGATTCCATGGATACGATAAAGAAGTTATCCGATTATGCCATTATCACAGGCTCTGATATCAGATTTGTCGGATGCCCCAAGACAATCGACAACGATCTGGCGCTAACCGATCACACACCGGGTTACGGATCGGCAGCTAAGTACATCGGAACGTCCGTAAAAGAGATAATAAGAGACAGCTGGTCTCTTGAGACAAGTCACGGACAGGTTATTATTGTTGAAGTAATGGGAAGAAATGCAGGCTGGCTTACAGGTGCTACAGCGCTTGCTAAGGGCGAAGATTGTGACGGCCCCGATGCCATCTATATGCCTGAGATTCCTTTTGAGATGGATGCATTTCTTAAGAAGATCAAATCTCTTTTGAAAACAAAAGCATCTATAGTTGTTGCCGTATCTGAGGGCATCAGAACCAAGGACGGCAAATATGTCAGCGATCTCGACAACTCCGTTGAGTACGTTGATGCATTCGGACACAAGCAGCTTACTGGTACTGCAAGATATCTTTGCAACGTTGTTTCTACAGAGTGTGGATGCAAGACACGTGCAATCGAGCTTTCAACACTTCAGAGAGCCGCAAGCCACTGTGCATCCAGAGTAGATATTCTTGAAGCGTATGAAGTCGGTGGTGCCGCAATGAAGTCCGCCGATGAGGGCGACAGCGGTAAGATGGTGGTTATCGAGAGGCTTTCCGACGATCCTTATCAGGCAGGAACTGAGGTAAAAGACGTTCATAAGATTGCAAACGATGAGAGGCTTGTACCCAGAGAATGGATCAGTAAAGACGGAACTTATGTAACGAACGAGTTTATTACATATGTAAGACCTCTGATCCAGGGAGATGTAGGCCCTATCATGGTTGACGGTATTCCGAGACATCTATACAGGCCGGGATTCCAGGATATATTATGATAAAAACGGCTAAAATTAAGCATTTTTTTGTGAAAAATCTTGATTTTTCCGCATTTTTCCGCTTTTTTTTGTTGTTATGCGCTTGAAATGGTGGTAAAATGGGCAATGTAGTAAAATAAATTTCTTTTTGGAGGGAAATTACATGAACAAGACAGAACTTATCGATGCAATCGCTAAGGAAGCAGGACTTTCAAAGAAGGATGCTGCCGCAGCACTCAACGCTTTCACAGAGACAGTTACTAAGGAGCTCAAGAAAAAAGGAAAGGTTCAGCTTGTTGGTTTCGGAACATTCGAGACAACAAAGAGAGCTGCTAGAACAGGTAAGAATCCTCAGACTGGCGAAGCTATCAAGATTCCTGCATCTATAGCACCTAAGTTCAAAGCTGGTAAGGCTCTTAAGGATCTTGTAAACAAGAAGTAATTTTATGCTATAAAAAGGCTGTGCCGTATGGTACAGTCTTTTTTTATATCATAGGAAATTGCTTTCCTATGATATAAAAAACGCTCCGCTATGGATGCGCACCTCGCGGAGATGAAAATTATTGCTTTGCAATACCGCTCGGGCGCGAAGAGTCGCAAGCGACTCTTTATTCTTTAATAGGAAATTGCGCCTTAGAGGCGCAACCTTGAATTAAAGGCTCGGGCAAGACCGAGCCATGCAAAGCGGAGGTATACTGAATAACTAGTTATCAGTCTACCTCATCATAGAAATCATCATCTTCGTGCATGAAGTAATCCATATCAAGGATATCTCCATCGTTCATGTTACGGATTTCTTCCGCCGACATGCCTTCTGGCGGATCCTGGATGTATTTCTCTCTAAGCTTTGCAGCGAGTTTTTTTTCTGTCATGGCTTTTCCTCCTGTAGCATGATTTTAGCATGCTATATCGGGCATTAAAACATGACTTGAAACACAACAGCCATCTTGTCCGGGAGCTCGGCATT
>NZ_FPCD01000023.1 GCF_900116865.1 Butyrivibrio sp. M55 | reverse complement strand
CATGCGAGTTTCGCATCGGCTTTGGTACAGCATAAGCCTTCTGACGAAGTCGCTTGATCGCACTGTATAAAGAATACTTTTTGATGCCGTTACATAAGCACCACTGTTCATCACTAAGACCGCTCTGGCGGCATTGAGTGACGAGTTTGTACCACTCATCAAGTGTTCTACGTTGTTCTTTGCTTGAATCTGACATAATAAACCTCCGGGATGTGACACCAAAGTGTTGTCTATTAGTCTTATACATAGACCACTTAAGTGACACCAAAATGTAGTTTATAGTTCAGATTCATTATGAAGGATTAACAGGCGGTTTTATATCCGTCGAAATATTTTGCGCTTACAGTGGAACCATATCTAAAAATTCCTTCCAATCATCCGCTGAATCATTTGGAATCTCAGTCAACAGATTCCACCCAATCAACAGGCCTACGGACTTAGCATATCGCAAGAACTTAATATTTTGTTCTGCGTCAACTCCCTTATTTACCAATCTTAATAGATTTGTCGAAAGAGCTTCAATTCCTACTTGTGTATAATTTACACCAGCCATTTTTAATTTCATTACATGCTTAAAATTCAGGTCTGCTCTTTGCTCATAAAATACAGATATGCCCGGGTAGTTCTTTTTTAGTGTAAATAACAACTTATTGAAATAATTTCTAGGCATCAATGTATCAACCATTTGTATCTGTTTCACATTAGGGTGAGATTCCAACATCTCTGTTAACTCAGACAATACCTTATCTTCTGTCTTATACCTATAATGCTTGTTCCAACCATTTACTCCACAAAAAGTGCACTTATGACGCTCTCCCCACCAGCATCCTCTACTACTTTCATATAAAAAAGCCGTTTCATCCTCTTTCAGTATTTGTAAAATATTCAATTGATTGTAATAATCATAATACGTATTTTTACCGCAATGTATTTCATTGAGGTCTGTTAAAAATTCCCCCCTAATCACGCCCCTTTCAGGCATTTTATCACTCCGAAAATCACTTAGAAATTCTCTCCAACTTCTTTCACTCTCTCCAGAAAAAATATAATCAACATTTGAGCATAACGTCTTAATGCCCTCTGCCATATCGCCATCACAAGCAGATCCTCCCATGGTACATATAATATCAGGCTTTACTGCTTTTATTCTATTAATAATGGATATGGCTGCATTCGTTTGTTGATGACCTGTGGTTACTCCAACTATTTTAAAATCATATCTAAGGATTTCATCAGTCAGCTCTTTAACCCATGTATTAGCTTTCTGAGCTATATCCCTGATTTCTTCAATTGATGATAATTCCAAGAAAACATCATTAAAGTTTTCATCATATCTCCCAAAAAAATTAACACCGAGCAATGGCATATTTTCATTAGCCGCATTAGCAAATATCCTTTCACCAAGCATAGTATGCATAGACATAAGAGCAATGCGAAATGAAATACAGCGATTGACAACGCTCCCCCTGTGGCATACAGATTATCATTGATACTCTATTCCGATCATTCATCGGAATAGAGTTTTGTTGTTTTTGCTTGTCTTCTGTTTAAGAAAATAAAAAGTACAACGATAACTACGCACATTACCTGCGTAGCTGTTATGACATGATAAAGATGCGCATATCTGAGAAAATCTAAAGCAATCTTAGCTATAGCATATATGCTCGAAGCAACCAGCGGATTAAAACGCTTTTTGAAATATAAAACAATGGAAAATGCAAAAAGAAGCAGAAAAACTGCAGACTCTAACTTTTGAATCGGAAATAGATTCCCCTTGTCGGTATGGACACGCATAAATCCGTTATACGGAAGCCCTTCGCAACATCCCGCGAAAGCACATCCTATTTTTGCCACTCCGTACATCAACGGAAGGGCTACCACAAAGGATTCAAAAAATACTTCTTTATATTTGGGAGTTATCCTTGTAAATATATATGCTCCCAAAAGCATACCCAGCGCGGCACCGCTACTGTTAAGCCTGATATATTGCCCTTTTGTAAGCACAAAATTCGTTAAGAGTGAAGTGCATAAACACATTATCAATTCCAGTACAGCGAACAAAAAGACAATCTTTTTGGGAACATTTCTTTTCTGTTGCAAATATGCTATCGTGAGCAGTCCAAAGAATAATGCAGAAGCTATCATTGTCTTATACATAAATGTTCCGTCTCCTTACGTTATTATGTCATCATTTTATTGCATATACACAATTCTTTCAAATGCCGATTGTGATATTGGCTATTTGTTATTCTTATGGCCATACAAATACGCACCAATGGCTGCAACACACGGAACGGTTGATATAATGCCAACAGAGCCTGCGATTGCTCTGATAAGCTCAACAGCCACAAAGTCTGTGTTTATTAACTGGATAAAAGATACTCCATAGGAATATATAAGGATCATCATATTAAGCGCGCCGCCGACATAGGCAAGTACAAGCGTATTGGCCATTGTGCCCATGGCGTCTCTTCCGATCTTCATTCCCGATCTAAAGAGTTCTGCAAAACCTGCTTTTTCATTTGCAAGTTTAATTTCTTCTACAGCGGATGAGATTGACATCGCTATATCCATAACCGCGCCCATTGCGGCGATAAGTATTCCGCTGATGAAAAGACCTGACATCTTAAGTTCACTTGTTGATTTCACCAAAAGAAGCGCCTCAGCCTCGTCTGTCTGGAATGTCGTGACACCGCCAATCTTTGCAGCTACAGCTCCTAGAATTGCAGCTATAAGCACTCCCGCAAGCGATCCAAGTGCCGCCGACACAGTCTTTTTACCAATCCCATCAATTAGCAAAAAGCATACCGCAGAAGTTACAAATACAACCGCGATTGTGACAGGAATCGCAGAAAATCCCTTATAAACAAGCGGAAGAAGCACAAACAGAATAACAAGCACAGTATAGACAAGTCCTATAAATGCTTTTAATCCCTGCTTTCCTCCCATAAGTACCAGCACGGCAAAAAAGACTACTACAAGCCCGATTGCAAGAGGAATTCGGTTGTAGTTATAAATGCTTACGGAATACGTGTGCTCTGCCGACGTATCGATTCTTACACTGACAGTATCGCCTTCCTTTACATTAACGTTATACAGGGCGCTGAAATAGTTTGTGACTTCACAGATATCACCTTTGTAGCGGCCCGTAAGGAGCTTAACCTTAAGCTCGCTGCTGCCCTTCTTTTGATTTTCAACACTTTCATCAACGACAGTATTGTCCTCTACTACAGAAAGAACTCTGGCAGTCTCATATTCAACTCCGGAGTTCTCTGTGATAGTGTATTTAGGCCTGTCCGCATTGGCATAGATAACTACGCCAATGCTTAAGGCTATGAATACAAAGACTGATACTGCTTTTATTATCAGCTCTTTTTTCATATTATTTTTTTCCAAATAAATGTCTTAATTTTGATAACAATCCCGCAAGTTTTCCACCTGATGCAGCGGCTGCACCTGCTGCGGCCGAAGCTCCTGCTGCAGCTCCCGCAGAAACGCCTGCTGCAATATGGCTTATCACAAAGATAACCAGCGCCACAGCACCAACCGCACTGGCTCCTATTGCCACAAACTTTTTAGGTATGTTGGGCAGCTCAGGTAGCTTGAACTTTTTCTTGCCGTTATCTTCCTGCTTATCCTGCTCTGCACCGTTATCGGTCTGAGAATCTGCAGTCTGTGCAGAATCCTTGTTATCCTCATTTTCGGTGCTGCTGTTGTCTACATCTGTAGACTTAGCCTCTGTGCTGTTATCAGAAGAATCCTTCTTGTTTGAATCAGTAGCCTTTTTATCGTTGCTCTTCTTATCCGTAGCTTTATTATCGGATTTCTTCTTTTTAGCTCCGAGTACAGAATTGTCTTTCTTTGTATTGTCTGATTTCTTTTTGCCATTTACGGAATCTGACTTTTTGTTATCTGTCTTCTTGTTATCCGTATTCTTATTGTCTTTTACGGAGTCAGACTTCTTATTATCGGTCTTTTTGTTGTCTGTTTTCTTGTTATCAACTTTCTTGTTGTCTTTTGCGGAATCAGACTTCTTGTTATCTGCTTTCTTGTTGTCATTTGCAGATTCAGACTTCTTATTGTCAGTCTTCTTATTGTCCGTTTTCTTGTTATCCTTCACAGCATCAGACTTCTTGTTATTGGTCTTTTTATTATCCGTTCCCTTGTTATCCTTTACTGCGTCAGACTTTTTATTATCGTCCTTCTTATTGTCTTTTCCCTTATTGTCCTTCACTGCGTCAGATTTCTTATCATCAGTCTTATCGCCCTTCTTTGCAGAATCAGCATCAGCCTTACCTGCAAGTACGATATCGTCGCAGTTACGAACTCTGAGAACAGGTACGGAAACATCGGATTTTCCTTCCGGATGCTTATAGAGCACTCCGGCTGCGGTAACTTTGGCGTCTTTCTTTACAAACTCGCCGACAGTATTTTTGCCCGTCTTAGCGGATCTTATATAACCATCGATAAAGATTGCTGCCTCGGCTCCCGATGCATCTTTTAACCAGAACTCTGCAACCGTTCCGTCGGCATTGTAATCAACTCTTGTAACATTACCTGTTGTCTTAAGGAGCTGTCCGCCAAGCTTATCGTAATCCATTGCAGTCTTGGTATCAACCGCCTTGGGTTCCCATACTTTGGGATCAGCTTTGAGCTCTTTTGCCGAAATAACCTTAAGTTCAAGGTCGCCCTGATACTGCGCAAGATAGCCAACGATGCGCATCTTGGTACCAATCTTAAGTCCCGGTGTTGCATAAGGGAATATATCCATTCCGCCGGTCTCATCCTGAATGTAGATGGTATCAAAGAATGTTGTATTCTGATTGTCCGTTCCGGATGTAACATAGCCTTCAACCGCGAAGACTTCGTTCATCTTGCCCTTTCTGGCTTTTGCAATAGTTGTAGTCTCAAGCTCAACCGTTGAGCCTTCAAGGATATTGTTTACGATTGTATGGTTTGCATACGGAAGTGAATCATTGTTGTCCATTTCAGCTTTTACTTCAAAGTCTGAGAGGAATACACCACCCGAAACAATGATCTGACCGCCTGCCTTTGTCTTCTGACGGGCAATAAATGTTACCTTTCCGTCATTATCAAGCTTTACGCCGCTGACTTTTCCGTTCGGAAGTTTACCACCTATAGATTTTCCCGCTCCGTCTTTGCAATCAACGGAATATGTGGTTTCAAATCCGTTTACGAGCCACTCTGCCTCATCAACGAAGTTTGTAGCCTTCGCATTTGAAATATCCACAGAACATCCCGAATACTGGCTATACTTCTGACCGTCCTTTATTCCGGCAAGAAGTGCGGATTCCTTGTTGAATACGGTAGGATACATTCTGAAAACCTGTCCGCCGTTATTCGTATCATCGCAAACTTCATCGGAGCCCATACGGATTGTTGCGCCGATTGCTTCAAGAATCTTATTCTGCTCGGTTGCAGTCTGACAGTCTGTGGTATCGGAATAATCAGCAAGTCCGCATACGATCACAGATCCGCCGCCTGCCACATATTCTTTTACCATCTTGATAAAGTCATCACTGTAATGTGAAACCCTGGAACTATCTTTGTTATTCTTTCCCGGAGCTGACAATACAAGTAACTTGCAGTCTTTTAACATATCGCTTGTGAAATTGTCCTTTACTACAGTTGCACGTATGTTTTTCTTAGCGCAAAGATTTATGAACGCATTCACATTTCCGGTGTAATAACCCGAAACGTAATCATTATAGTGAGTACCGTCAATGATCACATTTGAGACCATCTTGGGAACCGCGTAATTTACGGAAATCTTATCTTTGTATATCTTTTCTATTCCGTTAAGCAAAGCGGTAACGGTAACTTCATATGTCACCTGTCCTGCTTCATTGTAAACATAGCTTGTTTTATATGATGCGGTGCCGTTTGAAGCAACCTCTGTAACTTTTGCATCTGCACCCGATACTTTGCATACAGGTACTTTTTTACCATCAACGTCGCTAAGTTCGATCGCGATGTCCTTAATCTCAAGAGGTGTCTTTTCGTTGTTGTAAAGGTCAACGTTGATATCAAAAGGCTCACCTGCTACAGGAAGTACCGTATCGGTATATAAATTGTTGATTCCGCAAGCCTCAACCTTGCCTACCCACACGGGAGCAGTTACAGCAATGTCTTTGTCATTCTGAGAAATCTTGATAAAGTAGTACGAATATGCTGAAGGCACTGTAAATGATACTGTTGCCTCGCTCTTGTCAATGTTCTGAGATGCGATCACCTTACCGCCGTTTACAATTACTTCCACTTTGCCGATTGCAGAATCCGTAGGATCCTTTATGTCAGCTTTGAGCTCGACCGTATCACCTACCGCATCCTTATCAAGGATACTACCCATCACGTTGTTATCAAGCGTGTAGTAGATTGAAAGGTCATTGTCCTCAGTCGCATATATACGATAATTTCTCATTGCATCGTATATTGCTTCTTCGCTGTTGGTATCTGCAAGCATTACGGTACGTGCAGTGTTGGCATCGCCCCAAAGTCCCTTGTGGTTATCCTGGTTGTTTGTGGGAGCCACGTGCCAGCCCTTATCAAGAGCTCTGATGTAATACTCGTATGAAGGGAAGTAACCCGAAGATCCTATCGCACCCTCACCGTTACCAACCTCTATCATTGTAATGAGTGCATCGTTCTCTTCCGAGTAATATGCAAAATCCTGGAAATCACCGAAGGTGGTACCCGGGTGATTGAACTGGCTGATAGAATCAGGAGCAGTCCTAAGCGCTGCATAGTAATTATTGAGCGCTGTTGAATATGTTGAATAATCTTTCTGTGTACGGCTCTGGAATCCCTTTGTATTAAAGGTATTCATGTGTCCGAGTCCGTTTGACCATGTCATCTCATAGCCATACGCACAGGTAAATTTATCCGTTGAATACTTCTTTACAAGATTGTGCGCATAAGTCCACTCATCATTCTCGCTTGTATCAACATTTTCCGTGATCTTTGAATTCTTTTCATTATCAATTGAATTGGAGTGATCGGTAATGATGATGAAATCAAGGTTATTAACTTTTGATGCATGAGAAAGCGCATCCTCCAAAGATCCCGCACCGTCTGAAATGTTGGTATGTGCGTGAATCTGACCGAAGTATATGTTCTCTCTTTCATTTGTACGCTTAGTAAATTTAAGCGTTGAAACCGCGCTGTCGAGGCATCCCTCTTTTACAGCCTTGACCTGAATCTGAGAAGGGAGCTCTTTTAACTCGAACGGCTGTGTATATTCTATCCAGTCGCTATGAGCTTCTTCCTTCGCTGCTTCAGCAGGCTCCTGTCCTTCTTCCGCGTTCTGCTGTTCTACAGATTCAACAACGTTTTTCTCGATTTCTTCATCTGTCATGTATCTGTAGAAAATCTTTGCGTTTTCTGTCTTTGTAGACAATGTGATCTTCTGAGTTGCCGCTATTGCTCCGCCGTTTGGAGCTGCCTTTACTGTTGCAACCTGCGCCTGAGTGTACTGATAAACGCATGTAACACTGTCTTTTAACCCCTCTTTAACCGCACGGGCACGTATTATTGCAGGAAGCTCTGTAAGTGTGATCTGATTGCCGGCGTCATACTTAACTTCTTCCGCACCGTTTATCGAATAATAAATGTCCGCACCTTCGGTTCCTGTCAAAAGAGCTATCTTAGCGCCTTTTTCAATCTCACCGCTTGCAGGATCTGCGATAACATGGCCACAGATCTTGTCTGATACTACGGGATGTCCTGTTACTATAACGGTGTCGATTCTGTTTGCTCCGCCTTTTCCTGCGTCTTTATCGCCCTTTGCAGAAAGAGTTGTCGCAGGTACAAGTCTTACATATACTTTTTCTCTGTTATTTGCACCTTCGGGAATCTTAAAGCTAAATTCCACATAGTTGGTAGGTGCCACAGAAGTCTTGGCAATACCGTCAGAAATCTGCTTACTGTCACTTACTTCTGTAGGCTTGTCGTCTCTGTAAGAAGTATATTTGTATGAATATGAACCTTCACTGAAATTCTTAAAGCTTCCATCCTCACCTGTTGTAGAATACTGAAGCTGATAAGCTCCCACTGCCGTATTTGATGAACGCATACGGAAGCTGAGATTCATGTTTGCATATCCTTCTGTAGGGAATTCCATCTGGATGTAATCGGTATTGCTTATTACACCTGTAGAACCCATATAGTAGCTTGTAGAGCCTGTTGTGCTTGACTTTGCAGATGTGTAAGGCTGAACTTTTTCGCCATTAACAACAACACTGTACTTGGCGTTTTCATCAAGCATGTCATTGGTCGAATAAAGATCGCCGTTTATGACTTTCTTGTCCGCAATTCCCGCCTCATCGTAGTTGGCATTTCCTGCCCACTGCGCAACTATAAGTTCTGTGTTGGAATCACTCTCTGTCTTTTCAACCTTCTTGCCCTCTTCGAGTGCATAGAAATTAAATTCAAAAGCTGATGTATCTGATTTGATACCATAGCTTGTAAATGCGCCACCATAATACTCAAGCGCAACCTTAAACTCTCCGTTCTTTGCCTTGTCATTTACCAGAAGGAATTTGCCGTCTTCACCTGCTTTTTGCAAATTCCAGATGCTGTATTCCTCGGCTGAATCTGCAAGTTTAAGAGCGCAAGTTGTCTTTGCGGTTATGGCATTTTTTTCAACTGTTGCAGTCAGGTATTTTCCATCTTGAGTCTTAAGTGTGCACTTTCCGTTTTCATCTACGGAAACTTTAAGAACAAGCGCATCCTTACCCGAGATATCTATTGTTCCGTCTTCTGAAGGAGCCACGTTTTCGCTTGCGAATTTGCCTGTTTTGGCACCAAGAATTGTAGTTGCCTCTTTTGCTGTCATAAGTTTCTTATCAGCCGGATAGTATATGACAACAACGTCTCCGTCATAGAACTCTCTTGTAAGGAGCTTGCCCACTGTGTTTTCTGTGAACTTGCTTCCTTTTTTCACCGTATATGCAAAAGATACTTTCTCACTGTCACCATTGTTCTTGGTGGAATATGCATTAATCGTAGTATCCTCTGTTATCTTGATAGGCTCTTTATATTCAGAGAAATTCTTTGTATCGTTCGTATTAAAATAAATCTTTGCATCTGTCGTTGCGCATGAGAGCGTAATCTCAGTGCCGATTTCAACATTTTCACCGCTCTTTACAGACGCTGTAGGAGCAAGAATAACTTCAGGTGCTTTCTTATCGGTAAGCTTGTAGAAAGCAAGAGTCTGGTCTTTTATATTATCAGCAATGGTGCCGTCACTTTTCTTAGTATAAGCTCTGAAGTCAGTTCCGCTATATACTCCCAAATATCTTACAGCGTTTTTGGAATCTTCTGTGCAAAGATATCCGTCATCAATCTTCCACTTCGCACCGACATCGTTATCAGGCTTGGAGTCTGAAATTCTAACGCCGTTATTGGCTGCGTTTGTATATAAGTAATTGTTTCCTGAAGAAATTGTATAGTATTCTTCTACAGTTGAATTTTCTTTGTCAGTAGAACCGGAAGGTTCTTCCTTCTTTGTCCCTTCATCTGTTGGAATTGCATTCTTTGCTTTATCTGCGGGCTCTGTACCTGTTTTAGCCGCATTTTCAGTCGGTGTTACATCAGTTTTTCCAACACCGTCATTATTGTCGGCTGATAACTGCTCACTGCTTTTTGCCGGTTCATCGTTGTTTCCCTTCGAACCGGTTACAGTCTTTGTGCTGTTATCCACTATATTTGCAGGTTGCTCTTCGACAGCCTTTGTATTTGTGGCTTTAGGCTTATCGTTTCCATTATTTTCTGATTCGCCGTTATCAACATTAGAAACGTCCGAATCGATTACATCAGCCTTTGCATCAGAATTCTTTGACGTATTATCTTCCGCTTTACCAGCATCCGGCTCGGCACCAGTTTCTTCCATATCCTTGGACTTTACTTCAATAGTCTTTTGAGTAATATTCCAAGCATATCCATCGTCTTCGCCTTCAGGAATGCTGAGCATATCGCCGACAACATTGGCAAGCTTTGCCTTGGGACCGCCATCTGTAGTCTTTGCATTTGGAAGCACGTATGTACCTTTATCGCTAGTCATTGTAATTGCTATGGAATCACCCGCCGATATCTCATTAAATTCGACTTTAGTCCATAAATGATTGGTTTTCGCCGAGTTATCCGCTGCATAGGACGCAATGGAAAGATCGGACACACCAACAGATAGTGCCATGTAGACAGACAGCACTAAAGAAAGCGCTTTGCGACCCGCTTTTCTCATTTCTTTTTCCTCCAACAAAAAATTCCCCTGGTTATTAATTCATCCCCTACTTATAAGCCAATCGCACAACGACAGACTACCATTTATGACACTGCCCGTCAACGTGTTTATTTCCCGATAATTTCCGCATTTATTTTCATTTTCAGATGGCAAAAAAAGCTCATTTTACCAGCATTTTTTTCGCCGACTCAGTTACAGCCAATCCTCCCTTTCCCGTCTCTTTGACATCTGCAGGCATCTCATTTCCGATTCGTCTCATGCTGTCTATGACATCATCGGGCGAAATAGCGCTCTTTATCCCTGCAAGAGCAAGCTGTGCGGACGCAGCCGCATTTACAGCTCCGTGAGAGTTTCTTTTTATACAGGGAACTTCCACAAGTCCTCCCACAGGATCACAGGTAAGCCCCAGCATATTCTTAAGAGAAAGCGCGGCTGCATTTGCAATGGCTTCATTATCACCGCCTTGCAGGTACACAAGCGCCCCCGATGCCATCGCCGAAGCCGTTCCGATCTCAGCCTGGCATCCGCCATAAGCTCCCGAAATACTCGCGTTTTCACCGATAACTTTGCCGATTCCCGCCGCTACATAGAGAGCGTGAATCAGTTTTTCTTTTGTCACGTCAAAATAATCTTTATAGCTTAGAAGCACAGCCGGCACAACTCCGCACGATCCCGCTGTCGGAGCGGCAACTATACGTCTCATGCATGCATTGGATTCGCCCATCTTGATTGCGCGCTCCATGACTTTTCCAAGAAAATCTCCGCATATGTTTTTCCCCGAAAGATTATATTCTTCCAGTAGCTTTCCATCACCGCCGCTCATTTTGCTCTGCGACCTCAGATTACCGTCGTACTTTGAATCGGCGTCCTCCATTGCTTCAAGCATCTGCTCCATTGTCCGCATGGATTCCTCCATACTTACGCACCTGCTCTCCATATCAGTTTCAAGGACAATTTCCCAGAATTCTTTATCTTTCTCTTTTGCCTGGCTTAATATATCTTCAATAGATTTATACATAACAATCTCCTTACGCGCCTTCAAAATATGTCACTTTCAGAACTCCCTCTATCTTGGTGAGCCACTTTAAGCCGTCATCGGGAATTTTCTGATCGCACTCAACGACCATAACAGCCCTTCCGCCTCTAAACGAACGGTAAAGCTGCATCGTTGCTATATTTACAAGCTTATGCGACAGCATTGATGTTACTTCGGACACATGCCCGGGCTGATCGAGGTTATGAACGATAAGCGTCGGATATTCACCCGAAAAGTTCGTATCTATGCCGTCTATCTGTGCAATGTTGATCTTACCACCGCCTATTGACTGTGCAACGATGTCTATAGATGCGCCGTCCACACCGTGAAGCACAAGCTCTACAGAATTGGGATGCGCATCAACAAGTCTGGCTTCGCCGAATGTTATCTTTATATTTTTCTCTTTTGCAATATTAAAGCTCTCCGAAATCTGGTAATCATCCGGCCTCATTCCAAGAAGTCCCGCAACAAGCGCCTTATCAGTACCATGGCCTTTTCCGGTATCTTTGAACGAACCGTATAGCAATATCTCTGCCTCTTTAATCTCCTCGCCAAGAAGCTTCCTCGCAACATACCCTATTCGCACCGCTCCCGCTGTGTGCGAACTTGAAGGTCCGACCATAACGGGACCTATAATGTCAAAAATCTCCATAAATGCACCTCATCCTAATGTTTCCAGCTCTTTTAACCACAAAGTCGCGCAAGCATCGCTAGGCATCCTAAGGTCTCCCCTCGGTGATACAGCGACTGAACCGACCTTCGGACCGTCAGGCAGACAGCTTCTCTTAAAGTGCTGGGCAAAAAATCTTTTGTAAAAAACCTTTTCCCATTTCAAAATTTCTTCGGAAGTATAGCTTCCCGCAAAAGCTATGCCTGCAAGGCGGTATATCTTTGCAGGGCTCTGCACAAGTCGCAACATGTGGTACAAAAAGAAATCGTGAAGCTCATAAGGTCCCACAAGATCTTCCGTTTTCTGCGAGATTGTGCCATTCTCAGGCGGCAAAAGCTCGGGTGATACCGGCGTATCAAGAATGTCGCGAAGTACTTCGCTTAATTTCTCATCACTGCTAGTATCCGCATAATAATCGACAAGGTGTCGAACCAACGTCTTTGGAACCGACGCATTTACGGCATACATTGACATGTGATCGCCGTTATATGTCGCCCATCCAAGCGCAAGCTCCGACAGATCTCCCGTTCCAATAACTATTCCGTTCACCTGATTGGCAATGTCCATAAGAATCTGCGTGCGCTCTCTCGCCTGGCTGTTTTCGTAGGTCACATCGTGGTTTTCGGGATCGTGAGCAATGTCTGCAAAATGTCTTTTGACCGCTTCTCCGATATTGATCTCTCTAAGCGTCGCTCCCGTCTCCTTTATGAGGCTGAGCGCATTGTCATAAGTCCTATCCGTCGTTCCAAATCCCGGCATGGTGACTGCAACGATTCCCTGCCTATCCAATTTGAGGTAATCAAATGCTTTTATGATCACAAGAAGCGCCAGCGTCGAATCAAGACCTCCCGAGATGCCGATGACGACCTTCTTGCATCCGATATGTTCAAGACGTTTTTTGAGTCCCATCGCCTGAATCGTCAAAATCTCCTCGCATCGCTCATTTCTCTCTGTTTTTGCTGACGGAACAAATGGCTTAGGCGCAATGTATCTTGAAACGCTTGTCTCCTCACTTTTTATGTTAAAAGAAATCTTTTTATACGCTTCCGTCTGTTTCGCACTGTACGTAGTCATGCGTCTTCGCTCAGCTTCGATGTATTTCAAATCAAACTCTGAAACAATCATGCCTTCGGAAAAAAGCTCCGACTCCGCTACGATACTTCCGTTTTCCGCCATAATATTGTGCCCCGAAAACACTACATCCTGCGTTGATTCATTAGGGCCTGCAGAGGCATAAATGTAGGCGCAGACAAGACTTGCTGACTGTCCGCTCACAAGATTCCTTCTATATCTGCTCTTTCCGATTATTTCATTTGATGCCGACAGATTTACCATCACTGTCGCACCAGCAAGGCAATGCTCTGTGCTTGGCGGATTCGGAACCCACAGATCCTCACAAATTTCCGCACCAATCCTGAGCGCAGGCATTTCATCGCACGTAAAAATAATCCTGCTGCCCACAGGAACTTCTTTACCTTCGATATTTATCGCCGTATTCAGCTCTTTTCCCGAATAAAAATGCCTTGCCTCATAGAATTCATTGTAGTTCGGAAGATGAATCTTAGACACAATCCCAAGAATCTTTCCCCTGTTCATCGCCGCCGCGACGTTATAGAGCTTTCCTTCTATCGCAATCGGAAGCCCAACGAAGATCATAGCGTCGATCTCTTCGGTGTACTTTTTTATCTCAATAAGCGCAGCCATTGCGCTTTCCAACAGTTCGTCCTGTAAAAAAAGATCCTGACAGCTGTAGCCTGTTATACACAGCTCCGGAAACACAATTATCTTTGCGCTTTCTTTTTCAGCTTCTTTGATCCATTTCTTAATCTCACCAATGTTATATTGGACATCGGCCACTCTCAAATTCGGCGTGATCGCCGCCACTTTAATAAATCCGTCTTTCATGTATTCACCTGTATTTCATAAGTTCCTGCTCCATAGCGGAGCAATTTTTATCTGATAGGATTTCCTATCATCAAACAAAAAAAATGCAGGCAACAGTGTTTTGTCTGACACCCTCGTCTGCATTTAATTATAATTATAATTAACTTCTTCTATGCGTCAATGAAAATCATGAATTCTTCCCTTCAAAAAATCTTAAGAAAATTCGACGGTAAATCTTAAGATTTCCTATTTATAGCACGAACCCCCGATGCCAATATAAGCATCGGGGGCTCTTATTATAATTGCCAAAGCAATTGTTTAAATCAATATTTCTTAGCTTCCTCTTCGCCGTTCATAACACGGATAGCGCCCTGTGCAAGTGCAAGAAGCTCATCCTCTCCGGGATATACGGTTACAGGAGCAATCCAGTCAACACGTTCTTTGATCTTGTCTGTGATAACCTGACCGTATGCAATACCGCCTGTAAGAATGATCTGATCAACCTTACCCTTAAGAACTGTAGCGCAAGCGCCAATGTTCTTGCAGATCTGATAGATGAATGCGTCACGGATAAGATTTGCCTTCTCATCGCCTTCTTCGCACATCTTGTTAACTTCTCTCATATCGTTGGTTCCAAGGTATGCGTTAAGTCCGCCGCCACCAACGATTTTCTTTTTCATCTCATCATATGTGAACTTGCCTGAGAAGCAAAGATCAACGAGTGCCTTAGCAGGAATACCGTTAGCTCTCTCAGGTGAGAATGCACCGTCACCGTTAAGCGCTGCGAATACGTCAACCATCTTACCGTTCTTATGAACACCTGTTGATGTGCCGCCGCCCATGTGAACTACGATCACGCTGATCTCATCATATTTTTTACCGATCTCTTTTGCATATCTTCTGGCAACAGCCTTCTGGTTAAGAGGATGATCGATTGAAACACGCTCAACTTCAGGAATACCTGAGATACGTGCAACAGGATCCATCTCGTCTACAACAACGGGATCAACGATGTATGAAGGAACACCGATCTCATCACCGATCTCTCTTGCAAGAATACCGCCGAGGTTAGATGCATGCTGTCCCTGAACACCAACCTTAAGGTCTGCAAGAAGCGCATCTGTACACTCATATGTGCCACCCGGAATAGGTCTTAAAAGTCCGCCTCTTCCTACGATTACGTTGAAAGATTTGATGTCGATGTTTTCTTTTTTAAGGAAATCAAGAATGATGTTCTTACGAAAATCCTTCTGATCGATGATTGTAGCATACTGATTGATTTCTTCAGTGCTGTGTCTTAAAGTTTCCTCTTTTACAAGTGTCTCATCCTCAAAGATGCCGACTTTTGTAGAAGTTGAACCGGGATTTATAATCAAACTCTTTATCATGGTATTTTTCCTTTCCGAAGCTTATTTATTAGCTACAACAGCTGCGAGTGCGATTGAGTTAACCTTTACCTCAACACTGTCAGATCTTGATGTAAGGATAACAGGTGCCTTTGTTCCTGTAAGGATGTTACCGTTCTTAACCTTTGCAAGACGAACGATTGTCTTGTATGTAAGGTTTCCTGCGTGGATATCAGGGAAAAGAAGGATATCGGCATCACCGACGATCTTTCTGTCAAGAGCGCCTGCCTTGTGCTGAGCAGCCTCAGGATCGATAGCAAGATCCATTGAAAGAGGTCCGTCAACGATGCAGTTCTTGATCTCGCCTGCTTCGTTCATCTTTGTGAGCTCTGCTGCCTCAACTGTAACGGGCATCTTAGGGTTAACAACTTCTACTGCTGCAAGAGGAGCAACCTTAGGGCAATCAACACCGCAAGCTCTTGCTACGTCTACTGTATATTCAATGATGACTTTTTTATCCTCAAGTGTGGGATATGGCATAAATGCAACGTCTGTAAGGAAAAGAAGACGATCGATTCCGGGAATCTCAAACACACAAACGTGTGAAAGAGGACGACCTGTACGAAGTCCAACTTCCTTATCAAGAACGCTCTTAAGGAAATCTCTTGACTCCAAAGCGCCCTTCATGTAAATATCAGCCTTTCCGTCGTGTACGAGAGAAACTGCTGTACGAGCTGCCTCGATGGTATCCTTTACATCGATGATCTCGTAGTCTGCAAGGTTCATTCCAACCTCTGCTGCCTTCTTCTCGATCTCATCCTTGTCACCAACGAGGATAGAATCAACGATTCCTCTCTCCTTAGCAACCTTTACAGCCTCGAGTACGTGTGTGTCCTGTGCAACTGCAACAGACATCTTCTTTTTCTCAGCTGTCTTAAGCTTTGCCAAAATGTCATCAAAATTCTTACTCATTTTAAAAAACCTCCAAAAATATTTATCTTAGATTAAAATATCCAAAAGCCATATGACAAAATTTTAACACTCAGCACCCATAAATGCAAGAATCGGGGCGGGTAATCTACGTAGATGTCTTATTAAAAATGACTAATTCCGAATCAGATTCGGAATTAGTCAAAACGATATTATTTTTCAAATAATTCTCGTATACTTTCGGGAAGAACTCCTATTATTGAATCTCTATTCTTTCCCTCAAGATAATATGGCTTCAGTCTGCTCTTATCATACTTTTTTACATCACTGTCCGAAGTCGATTCAATTAACAGTTGAGTAAAATATCTTTCCCAACTAAAAAATTCTCTGCTTTCGATATATCTTTCCGGTTCAGCAAGTATATCATCAATGTCCTTTATATTTATAACTCCCGCTTTCAAAATCATCCATTCAAACGATTCCGGAAAATACATTGATACATCTTTTCGGACCTTAGCCACCCCCATCACTTTTGCAATATATGCACCAAATGCAGCTCCATCAGCGATAACAACAACCTGTTTATCTTTATCTACGCTTTCAATTTTGCTGACAAAGTTTGAATTTCCGTCAACGCTTAAGCAAGCATCTTTTTCACATATCGCAGAAAAAAACTGATACCCGGATTTAGAATCCTCTACCATGACAATCACATCTTTTGGACTCTTCTCTTCCGTGTCTCCATATATCCTGTAAAACTCATTATAGATTTTCTCAGGGTAATGATATTTTCCTGTAGTCCTGATTCCATATATCTCCTGCACACTGTATGGCAAGTAGTATAATGGCTGTCTGGTGATCAAAACATAATAATTTGATGTTCCCTGTATAACATCAGCAAACTCTTTTGAATAAATGAATGAGTAATCCTCATCAATAAAAACTATGCTGTCCCGATATGTTTCCACAGCAACTTTCCAAAGACCGGCATCTCCACCAAATACAACACACTGAACATCTGACTGAAGGCGTACTCCACTATCTTTTCCATACCTTGAATATGTCTCCAGAAGTTGAACAAGCGTTGTCTTTCCTGTTGCACTGTCGCCTTGAATAACAGTGATATTTCTTCTTATATCAAATTCATATTTTAGCCGCTCTGTCTCGACAATAATATGATGTTTATTCTTCATATTCAGATTCCTCTATATCAAACATATTTCAAAGCTGTATGCACGTAATCCTTAATATTATCAATAGTTTTATCCTCATTGATAATTCTGACTTTAAAATCTCCGCAATTGTCAAAAGGCATATAGTACCTTAAATTCACAGAGACATCTATTCTTTTTCCTATCTCCAAAAGCCACTTAGCGCAGTTTTCACCACAACTGGTAGCATTAAACATGAGATCAGGTCTTTTATATATACAAATAAGCGTCTGCAAACCGCCTGACAATCTTTCCGGCGGAATCGGGCCAAGTACATCACTCTCAATCAGCTGCCCACCCTTATAATGCGATTTATCAATATCTTCCATCATCTCAGCAACAAGCGGATCTCCAAACCACTCTTCCTGAAAATTAAATCTGAACCACGACGGTCCATGCATCGCTCCTTCTGTTTCTCCAAAATAAATATTCAACATATTATTCGTCCTCAGAAAATTAAATAATCAATACCGATGGCCTCTGACAAATTCCGAATCAGAATCGGAATTTGTCAAAAACAGTTTTTTCTCCAGTATTTCCGCAAGCTTCTTGAATTTAGATACAAAACAATCCTTAATCATAACTACAAACTCTTTTTTTACTTCATCATCACAAAAGTAGATATCCTGGCTTCTCTTCTCTATCATCAGTTGCCAACTATCTGCATCTGCAATATATCCATTATCACAACCAAGCTTAATAATCTCTCTTGGAGTTGCAATCTCCGCTCCATCAACGTTACCAAATCTTAAGACTTCCTGAAGAGCTTTACATGCAAGTTCAAAAGTCTGATTAAATTTGCAGAGTACTCCCATCCTGTATATTTCATCTCTACACGCTTTATTGAAATCTGCTTGCTCAAGAGCATTTAAGCAAGTAACAAAACTATCATATTTTATTATTATCATATACCTTTACCAATAATGATTTTGCAACCGATACAATATTATGTCTTATCAAATAGATAATTGCTATTATAGGAATCCACTGCCATATATAAGCATTAAGAAACAATAATATTACTTGTACAGCTAAAAACAAATATATAGCAATTTGCTTTCCCCAATATATTGTCATTGTGATTATTCTTTTTAAACTTATTGTCCTTATTAACCATATGAAAAAATATCCTGCAGCTGTTGCAATTGCCGCTCCATATGCACTATATCGCGGAATCAACACTATATTCAAGCCGGTATTAATAATTGCACCTATAATAGTTGTTTTTGAAACCTCTTTTGTCTTCTTTGCCGCCGTAAATAGACAACCTTCAAATAACGCAAGCCCATTAAATACCGTCCCAAATATCAAAAACGGGACATATTTATATGCATCAAAAAAATCTTTTGCATACATAAGTCTAGCCAGAGGTATATCTAACGCTAATATTACAGTCGCTACAAAAACTGATACTGCACTATAGTTATCATATACCTTCCCAATAAATCCATCCGTATCATCCTTATCAAACTCTTTTATAGCCGAAACAGACCACGCGTTATAAAAAATAGCTTGTATAGTCGACAGAATGACCGGAATTTTATACGCAATGGAATATACTCCGTTTACAGCTGCTCCGCAAAACATGATTATAAAAAATCTATCACTCAAATTGTTAATCCACCATGCCAATGCATTCACAATAAGTGGTGAACTAAACTTAACCATCGATTCAAGTAGCCTTATATCAGCTATTGGATTACTTATCCTAAATTTTTTTCCAAAACAGCAAAATATTATTAAAGATATTCCCAAACCCAGAGTATATGAAATAAGATACCCATTAAAACCAAAATGAAATATCAGAAGAAATACAATATTTGAAATTGCCGAAGCAACTGCCCCAGCCAAACCGCCAACAACTATTGTTCTTACTTGTTCGCATGCTTTTAAATACATTGTAAAAATCTCATTCAAAGCACTGATAAAGCAAAGCAATACAACCCATAATAAAAATATATTGTCCTTACTTATAAATCGGAACATTTTTAAAGATACTATTATTACAATCAAAAAAAAATGTCCACACAATATAATTCCTAAACCTGTAGATAATACTTTATCCCTTTGAAGAGATTCATCAAAAGCAAATCTAAGTACTGCATCTTTTATATTTAAAGTAATAATCGGCACAATTATTAAGGACAGCGAAATAATATAATCTGCCATCCCATATTCCTTAGTACTAAGCACTGCTGTATAAAGTGGAATGAACAGAAAAGAAATAATCTTTGTCCCTATACTACTGATAGTAAATAGAACGGTATTCCCCATCAATTCCTTAACTTTACTTTTTCTTTCCATATATTCTTAATACCTTGTCGTAAAAGCTATTTTTTCTACAAACGGGATCTGCATATTTTTTTACTATCTTTTCCAAGTTACAATCCTCTTTTTGTAGTCCGTCTATAATTTCTTCATAATGTAATGGCTTCTTCAAATTGTAAACCTGCTGTGAACGATAATAATCCGATATATCTTGCTCTAAAAATATTTTCTTTTCTTCATAGTTCTTCAACATCGTTACAATCTCTTCCCCTTTAACCGAATTAGGGATTACCATACTCACACCTAATTTATCTTTACGAAATTTGCCTCCCCAGAAATCACCCAACCTCAAGTCAGCAGAGCTTTTCTCTCTCCATCTGCACTCATAACATGCACCACTATAACAAACTCCACTAATGAACATTTTAAAAAATGGATCCTTTGTATTAATGCCATGGTAAAATTTCCCATCGCTCTTAATATACATATCAGTACTCCACCCTCTTTTTTTATCTCGAAAACTAATCTTTTCAATTTCTCCAATAACTTTTTTGTTTTCTCGCAAATAATTAAGATATTTATTAAAAAGATTGTATGTAGGCACACCATGGCAAATTAATTCTATATATATAATATTCTCACGTTCAGGAAATGACTTTTTCACCGCACTTACCTGACATGGTGTACCAAACACCACAATAGGTTCATTATTCAATCCTATATACTCAAAAACATCCGCAAAGAAACTTTGAATGTATTTTGAACCTTTTAGCAGGCTTATTTTTTTTTCTTCTCTTACAACTATATGCTTAGCAATATTTCCATCGTAGTCATAGGTGCATCCTATTATAGTATATCCACGCCTTAATAATATTTCCGATATCCTATACGCTGCACCACCACTACTTGTACTTTCTAGTGTTTCATCACAATCTTGGTACGCATACAATTTATTTTTCACTAAACTATTTGCTCCAACAGCTCCAGTAAAAGGGCATACTTCAATACATTTATTACAATGGATACATTTTTCTTGATTTAATTCCGCTCTAAAAAAACCATCGTTTTCTAGCTTAATATTTATAGCATTTGTTGGGCAATTATATAAACAAGCCCCACATCCTATGCATGTACTTTTACAATCTCTGATGGAAAACTCCTTTTTTTCATTAACAATATTGCCAGCAATCTCTGACAATGAACTAAATAGAAAACTTTTTGACTGTCCAATTTTTTGCAATAAATATTCTTTTTTCTTAGAATAATCTATTTTTGAAATCTCAATATTAATATTTCCTTGAACTATTCTATCCGTCAGCATAATCGAATTTAATAAATCATAAATTCGATTATTTTGATTTAAATAATGTTTCCCCTTAAACCTCTCAAAAGCTAAGAAATCTTTTTCAAAGATTATAGAAAAAATAATTCCATGAAACGAATCCGTGCATACCAACGATGCATTTTTTATCAATTCCATAAATTTTTTCGGATCCACTTTCTTTTCTACATCCACTTTTCGCCCAAAGTCTTTTTTATATGCAGGAATTACTTTTATTTTTAGATTCTTTTTTCTAGCAAGCTCATATGCCGTTTTCCACGACTTGTTGTTTCTTCCTAAAAAAAACAGCAAAGCGTAGGATTTTTCATGAGTATCAGATTCCTTTAAGCAAAATGTATCCTCCCATACTTTTGAAGACAATAATAGTGTAGGATCTACCACTCTTATAATTTCTTTTTCAAATGCTTTTAAAAGTCGTGTACTACTTTCTTCCCTTACAGAAACATAATCAATATTATGTACCAGTTTTTTTATCTTCTCTTCATAAATATAATTTTTGAAACATCCTGCCCCCATACTCGGAGCATATGAAATAGTTTTTTTTCTCTTTTCTACAAAATCCAAAAAATAATGCGAATCAAAATTTTCTTGTGTCCATATCTGATCACTTCCACATATAAAAACATCATATTCATTAACAACATTTTTCAGATCCGACAAGTTTTCACATTCTTTTGTAAACGTTAAGAACTTATCCGCAAACGGCTCAAACAACTCATCATATCTATCATTTAATATTTGTGGATTAATAATATTCTGAACTTCTTTATAACTTCTATCTAATATCTTTAGGAAAAGCCCTCTGTCATCCGCATCTACTGCCGGCTTTTTAGGATAATATCGTATTATGTCAGCAGTATGCCCTTCGTCCTTTAATACCTGAGAAAGCGCATATGCTTGAAGTAGCGTTCCATAATTTCCATAGCTAAACCAAGTCATAATTGCAATTTTCATATATCACTTTCCTCGTATCCACTACATTCTTGTAAAATTAAAATAGTTCTTTTTTGTATAACTTGTTATACAACTTATTTCTTATATACCTACATACACCGTAGATTCCACCGTTTTTAGCTTCTTTACCAATATAAAATACATTTTTAGTGACCATAGCAGGAATTCTTCCAAACTTTTTTTCAACTACAGCTACTTTATCCATAATTCTTCGTTCATCTTTATCCAACCATGATGCACTGTAATGATGAATAGATCTCGTTTTTTCTGTAATAACAACTTCATTTGTAAAACAATTGATTGGACAAAAATATTCAGGAGGATATATGCTGATATTTCTTACCTTTTCTATCTCTCCACTTCCAACAAACCCCTCATTCCTCAGAATTTTTGTTACGCGGTCAACTACCGTATGTAGATTCATATTCCCATCCTCAATAAAATTCTGGCTCTTATAATATTCAATTATCTCTTTATATAATTCATCCCCCTTAGAAGTTCCAATTCCTAAACCAGGTGCTATTTCCATTTTTATGCCAGGTTGACACCCCATAAATGCCCCATTTGCAACGATATCATCTATTGGCTTAATCAACTCAACATCCGTATCAAAATATATTCCACCATTTTCATATAAAATAACAAACCGTGCATAATCACTAACAAAAGCCCACTTTTTCATGCTGTATGCCTGAGTCGCATATCTACAATCTGAAAAGTCAAAATTATCCTCATCCCATCGTACTATTTCATAATCCGGACAAAACTTTTTCCATGATTCAATACATTTTTGGGCTTCATCAGTTAATTCAGACTTCCCAAACCAACAATAATGAATTTTCTTTTCTATTTCATTCATCATATTGTATTTATCCTTATTTCATATTAAATAAATATGAATAATACTCCCCCGTACCTGCTATTCCCTGTTGTAATTGATAATATGTAAATGCAATTAATGGAACCAGGAAAATATACATAATAGGTTTATGTCTTCCATCAAGATTAGCCAGAACATTGGATAATAGCACAATTATAAACAAGAACAAAATACTAGCCATCCTGTTGAACATAATAACTTTTGAGTAGAACATATATAACATTGTTGCTATCGAAACGATAACCATCATTCTTTGCATTATTTGCAACGAATGATCATCTATTTCATTCTTGCTTTTTATTTCTTCTCCAAATACAACCAGCCGTATTTTCTTATACTTCCAAAAAATCCAATACATTCCAAGAATAATCGTCACTTCTCCATAGAGACTGTATAACATAGATGATCTTCCTTTAGAAGAGTAGCTGGCACTAAATAAATACTTCCTTATCCATTCATATTGTGGCAAAATTCTTACAAATATACTAACTGCTATCGGAACTATAATATTTAAGAAATGAATTCCCAATGTTGTAAAGAGCGTTAATTGAGGTGTCCATTTTATTACTGAAACTACAACGCATAATGCAACACATGGTAATGCAGCGCTGTGAACTCCAACTGCTAATGCCCCGATAATCATCGCAAAAAAATATTTTTTTATATCAAAAAGATAAAAGAATATCAAAGTTAGTGACATTGCCAAGTACTGTCTTGCCGTATTTAATGAATTAAAATAAAAATACAAAAACACAAACAGCCAAATACTTAAATAGTAATTTTTTGAGTATTTATAAATAAAAAAAGCCACCATAACTAATAGCGGAACTGATGTAACTACTACATATCCATTAATACCAGGTAAAATTTTAGTACAAGCTTTAAGATATGCTATAAATGCCTTTGAATTACTCATTGCATGCCAATACAATCTAGAGTGACCGGCTAAATATTTGTAAGCTTTTGCATAATAAAATGTATCCGTTCCAACATTCACACTTCTAAAAGCACTTACAAGTATTAAGTGTATCGTTGCCAGGATTAAAAAAGTCTTTTCCCTTCCTCGCATTCTTGCTATAACTAAATAAGCAATAAAAAAATAAAAGTTTAATATCCAAAAAAACATATTTCATCCCCATCTCATAACGCTTATTCTCATCTTCATTTTTTTAATTGCGGAAAATGTCAATAACACACTGCGGAAAAATCCTTCCCCTCCATATGACATCAATGCCAATATTCTTTCATATACATTCACATTTCTATTCTTAATTACACTTTTTCTATATTTCGATATATATACATATATTTTTTTTGAATAATCTGATTGAAAAGGAGTTTGCGCATAAATTATTCTATTAATTCTGAATATGCTACAAAAAACTGCATTTTTTATACTTTCATCAGCATATAAAAAGTCCTGTTCCATCTGCTTTGAAATCCATATACAATCCATTTTTCTTTCATTAAACTTCTGATTCATAATACTATTTGAGCGAATTCTATATGCATAATATTTATCTTTTACAAAAGCAATTACATTTGCAGCTTGCATAAATTTATAAGTTGTTGCAAGATCTTCAAAATACCTTGCCTCAGGGAATTCAATATTATCAAATAAGTTCTTTCTATATAACTTTAAATACGCTCCGGTAAATGATGGTTTCTGATAGAACAGCCTTAACAATGCCTCCTTTCTATCTGCTATTCGATATTTTGGAGAATCATGCCCCATACGATTTATTATTTTTTGAGCTTTATCATCATCTCCGTCAACAAAAGAAAATGATTCGCTACATACATAATCTGCATCTGTTCTTTCAGCAACTATTAAAAAATGCTCTATAAGATTATCTGCAATAAAGTCGTCTCCATCAACAAAGAAAACATACTCCCCATTACACTTTTTTATTCCTAAATTCCTTGCACTGGATAATCCACCATTTAATTTATTTAAAACTCGTATCCTACTATCCTTATCTGCATATGCATCCAGTATCTTACTGCTATTATCAGTACTTCCGTCATTTACAATAATTATTTCTATGTTTTTATATGTCTGCCTACAAATACTATCAATACATCTATCAATATATTGCTCGACGTTGTAAACAGGAATTATTACACTTACCAATCTTTTTGACATATAATTATTTACCCATATATACTTTTATACTTTCTACACATTACAGCTAACGAATACTCATCGTTTATTACTATTTTCGCACTATTCCCAAATGTTTTTTCAGCACTTATTGCACTATAAGCAGCTTCTATATTTTTGTATAGATACCCTGTCTCTCCATCTTTTATAAGCTCATTATTCCCTTCAACATCGGAAACAACACACTTCTTTCCCATATACATGGCTTCCATAAGTGCTATGGGAAGACCTTCCCACAAACTGGTAGACAGATAGCAATCGTAGTTCTTCGCTCTCTTTATAACATCTCTCCTGCTTAACAGCCCCGTCACCTCGATGTTTGTACTTGTAAGAAGGTTTCTATCCTCACCTTCTCCAATCCACACAAACTTGTAATCAGGCAGATTAGAAGCAATTTCATTAAACAGCTTGGGATTCTTTTGAGGTCCTATTCTGCCGGCCGTATAAACAGTATACTTATGTTCTTTTTCTTCTTTTAATTCTTCCTCAGCCAGTGCTTTATCCACAAATTCTGTATCCAATCCGTTTTCTATCAACACGGCTTTTGTGGAAATCTTTTTTGCAACTTCATATTCATACTTTCCACAAGCTATAATTCCATCGCACATCTTGGCCAGCGTCTTTTCCATTGTTTTTAAGATAAAACGCTTAATGTTATTTTGATCTTTTCTCAAAAAGCAGAATCCATGCGGTGTATAGTATTTAGTCACTTTACATCCAAGTAGTCCGACTCTTGCGTCAATGCCTGCCTTTGTTGAATGGATATGTATTATATCCGGCTTCTCATCCTTTACACATCGTCTTATTTCTTTTATCGCTGACAGATCATCTTTTAATGACATCTTGAGCTTTAATGATGGCAAATAGATAAGCTTCACTCTAGAATCAAAAATCTCATTCAAATTCTTAGGAACATCATCTCTATCCCCATAAATAACAACGAATCTGTACATATCACACAATCCGTTGCAAATACCTGATATTACCGGAAGCACTCCGCCTGAAAGAACTTCCGTTACATGTAGTATTGTCTTCATCTGTATCCTCAATACATTCAAAAAACTGCTCTTATTGCTTTCCTATATTTTCTCTCCATTTTTCAACCTGATTCCTATCCCGTATCTGCTCTGCAGGCGGAATCGGTCTGTATTCATCGGTTCCTTCATCGCAGTAATTACATGCAAGAAATCCTTTGCGTTGATTTAATTCATAAATCTGTTTTCGCAATTCGTTTTTATCCGCTGAGCAGGTAAAGTCAACATAGTCTTTTGGTGGATTCGGAATTCCAAGAAGTGTTCCAAATGATGCTCTTGGGCAAAAATATAGTTTTCCATTCTGAAAACTTCGACATATTCCCGCACATCTTTTCAACTGAGTTTTTATATTCGCTGCAACCTTACCTCTGAAATGCAGATCCCCGGCGCTAAACCAGTTCTTATCCGCCATACTTCGAATTACACATTTTATCCCACGCTCCTCGCACGCTTTCTGTAATTCATTTTTCTTATACGAAATATCTCCGTAATCACTAATCTGGACTGTCAATCTGGGATTTTTCAAAGCATCCATTACTTTATCTGATGGAACCAACGTTCCGTTTGTGACAACATCAACAGTCTTTACCTTATTACACGCCAATGCCTTACTGATTATTTTATCCAACTCTTTATATACAAAAGGCTCTCCACCCAGTATTCGAAAAATTTGAATCGTATCAACACATTCAAACAGCCTGTCCATATATGTAAGCAGATTATCAACTTCGTAGTCTTTTGGATGTTCAAAATATGGCATCATAAAACTACAATCTTTACATTTAAGTGTGCATCTTTGAGTAACAGGAATTTCCACATGATATAGATAGACTTGCTTAAAGATTTTATATTCAACGCGACAAAATAAGCGATATAAAGGAAAAAAGCCTGCTTTTAGCTTTTCTCTGTTTATACCTATCTTTTTCCCTTTTTCCGCAACAAAAAAAATAGCTTCCTGAAAAACTTTTTTCATCTCCCCAAACCCATACAATCAGCATTAACTGCATATTTTTTCACTGTTATTATAACCTATATATAGTATTTTGTCATAGAAAAAGACGCAGATTTTGTGGCAATCTGCGCCTAAATTCTATCTATATTTACTTTATAAACCTAAGCAAGAAATCCGTTATACCAATAATTGTAAATCCGCGCTCGTCGCGAGTCTCCTTTATCGGTTTGTTGACCACAATAACTTTCTGAATCTGATCGTTAATCAAGATATATGGTCTTATCTCTCTTTCCTTGGTCGTTTCATTGGAAATATCCGCTGTCACCTGGATGTAATATGAGCGGATGCCCTTTGTTGCGTAGAAATCCACTTCATTGTTTTTCCTAACAGATTTCCCTGCTTTATTCTTTTCAACTGTATCAAAAGTACCGACGTTTACGGAATATCCGTTGTAGCGTAGCTCATTATACACGATGTTTTCCAACATCTGACCTTCATCGGGAAATGCAAAATTTAATCTGGCATTTCTAAGCCCTGTATCTGCAAAGTAATACTTTCTCAGTGCTCCGATTTCTTTTCTTCCCTTAATGTCGAACCTACGAGCCTCTCTAAGAAGAAACGCATCTATAAAGTAACCTATGTAGTTCTCAATTGTAGACTTGTCTATTTTTAATTTCCTAACACTTAGAAATGTATTTGCTATCTTTTCGGAATTAAGAAGCTCCCCGGTAAAAGAACTTATGATATTGCAGAGTTCTTCAAGTTCCTCACCTCTCCTTAATCTGTTTCTTTCAAGAATATCGCTAAAATATGTTGTCTCAAATAATCCCTTGAGATACTCTTTTTTATCATCATCCTTTTTCAAAACAGCAAGCGGCATTCCGCCATACTGCATATATTCGTACAGTGCTTCTGTTTCATATCCTCCCACATATACATAAAATTCCTCAAATGAAAGCGGAGCCAGATTTATGTTCGTCGCCTTATCTCTAAACTCAGTCACTATGTCCGATGAAAGCATTTTTGAGTTGGAACCGGTCACATACAGATCAATATTTTTTTCGCAAGATAAACCCAAAACTACGTCCACAAACGATACCGTATCTGTGTCTTTCTTTTTGGCAGGAACATGCTTACCACCTGTCAGATTCGGATTCTTTATCGTATACACTTTCTGAATCTCATCCACAAAAACATAATGCTTTTCTGAATCCGTGCAGATTCCCCGAACATATTCGCCAAGCTTTATCGGATCTCTGTACTCTATGTTCCTATCGTCATCAAGCTCAATAACATGAATATGAGAATAGTCAACGCCCTCATCAAGCAAATAGCCTTTATAAATTTCTTTTAGTAAAAAAGATTTTCCGCATCGTCTTATTCCGGTAATAACCTTAGGAAAACCGTTTTCTCTTGCTTCGAGTAATTGATTTAAATATTTATCTCTTTTTATCATTTCTATTCTCCAAAAGTGTAGAATTCTACATTTTTTCTTGTTAAATTTTACCACTAACCCTCATTTTAATCAACAAAAGTGTAGAATTCTACATTTTTTCTTATTAAAAAAGCGCAGATTTTGTACCTTCCTTTGTACTTACCCTGCGTTCTTGATATTTCTTTTCCATACTACAAAAAATCTTAAGATTTTTCGACGGTATTTCTTAAGATTTATCTGATATCATAAGACAAGTCAGCAGTCTTTCAACGACAATTCCAAGCTGATTAATGGCAAATTGCCAATTCTATTTTTTCTATTAGAAAGGAAATATCTAAATGACCAAGTCAAAAGACAAATCTAAAAAGCTCACCTACGAAACTGCGACAGGTGAAATCGAATTTACTCTTATGAGCGACATGATGTTCCATTACGTCATGCAGCAATCCGAAAAAGCATTAACAGGTCTTGTTTGTGCCCTAAAAGGGCTTTCACCTGATGATGTACAAGACATCCATGTCGAAAATCCAATTGATCTTAACAGCGCAGGTAAGGAAACAATCATGGATATTAAGCTCACTCTCAACAGCAATGAGATTCTCAACATCGAGCTCCAAGTATATCCCGATAAGTATTGGATATCACGCTCAATACTCTATCTATGCAGAGTATATGACAACATTGGCAGCGGTGATAATTATTCTCTCATCAAACCTACAACGCTATTCTGCATCACGGATCAGACCCTCATCCCAAAAGCAGCAAAAGAATTCTATGCCAGATACCGTCTTACCAATATAAAAAGCCACCACTTATATACTGATAAATTCGGTATAAATGTGCTACAATTAAACCACACAGACCTTGCTACACAAGAAGATATCAACCACAATCTTGTGTACTGGGCGAGTCTTTTTAAAGCAACCACTTGGGAAGAATTTAAAAATCTTGCCAAGAATCATCCTGATATCGAGGAGGTGGGAAATTTGATCTTCGAACTTAATTATGACAATCAGGCTAAAGAGCTTCTTGAAGGCCAGCGCCGTTACAGAGAACAAATGAATTCTCAGTATACAGCCGGCTATACTGATGCAGAAGAAAAATATGAATCCGAACTTGCCAAAAAGGATGCCACCATTGCAGAATTACAAGCAGAACTTGAAAAATACAAAAACATAAAGAAATGAAATTCTACATTTTTTCTATATAAAAACAAAGACGCAGATTTACATCAATCTGCGCCTTTCTCTTCTCTATTCTCTTATCAATCTTCCGTAAATTCGAACAGTTCCTCAACGGTGGTGCCAAATACCTTGGCTATATCCATCGCAAGCTTAAGTGACGGGTTGTATTTGCCGTTCTCGAGGTGGACGATTGTTTCGCGTCTTGCGCCGACCATCTCGGCGAGCTCGCTCTGCTTGTAGCCGGCTTTTTCACGGTATTCTTTTACCTTAGTGATAAGTGCCATGGGCTTATTCTCCTTTTTTATCGATGGCAGAATACAGGATTACTCTCACGATTGAAACAACTACAAGTGAGATTACGAGGATCCAGCCGATAACATCCGTTCCAAAAGATTCGGTATGTCCTACTATTGCAGCCGCAAAAGCAAGTGCAACCATAATAACTGCCATAATCTTGTAGCAAATAGCATTGCATTTATTTAAGTTTCTCTCAGCAAGCTCATCAAAGCATTCCTTTTTATACTTTCTTTCTCTTGAATAAAGCATGTAATAAAAAACTGCAAGAAAAGCGCCGACAGAACTTTGAATCATAGAGTACGACTCCTTATAATCTGTTCTTGCCCACATCCAGAAATATACCGCAATAGCAATATTTCTAACTACCTTTGAAACCAAAATGTCCTTTAATGTTACCTTCTTGTCCTTGTTCATCTTCATGCCTCCATAATGTCTGAAATCAAAAGTGATATATTTATAACTTGATTTGATGTTATAAATATATCACTCGTATTTTCTCATGTCAATATAAAAAGTGAAAAATATATCACATTAATTTTTCGACCACTATGAAGCGCATAAATCCACTCTATCAGAATCCTTCCATCCTGCGCTTTTTCCTAAGTATTATCCTCTTCTCCGCGCCTTCCCACTCAGCGCGCTCATTCTCTGTTTTGATATTGATCCCGTAAGGAACCAGAACCGGAGTGTCATCATCGTCGATGCACACTTCTGTCAGGTACGCTCTGTTAAGGACGTGCCGCATACCGTTACGCCTGTCCTCAACGTAAGTATCAACCCGTATTTCCATCGAGGTCCTGCCAACATACGTTATCTTTCCGATTATAACAAGTATATCATCGAGCTTCGCGCCCTGTTTGAACTGCATGTTGTCGACAGCCGCTGTGATCACGGGATTGCCGGAATGCCGCAGCGCAACTGTTCGCGCAACTTCATCTATCCACGACATAAGTTTGCCGCCAAAAAGCCTTTTTTCGCTGTTAATATCACTGTATTCAACTACTTTGGTCCACTCTGTGACCGAATCTTCTACATTCTTCTTATCTATCTGATGATCTACATGAAAAACTTTACCCATACGCCCTTTCCTCCTAGATTTTTTGTTACTATTAATTTTACCTCAAATACACTGACGTTTCTATCACATTTTGACACGCACACTCAGTCGCTGATAAGATAGTTTGTAGAATTTAATTCAATTCAGAAGGGAAAAGAAATGTCACAACCCAAGATCAGTGTAATCATCCCGGTTTATAACACCTCCAAATATATGGACGAGTGCCTTGAAAGCGTACTCACACAGACTTTCAAGGAGTTTGAGGTAATCCTCGTTGACGACGGTTCCACAGACGGCGTAAGTCCTGCAAAGTGCGACGAATATGCCGCAAAAGACGATCGCGTCATCGCAGTCCACAAGCCTAACGGCGGCCTCATATCCGCCTGGACGGAAGGGGTAAAAAGAGCCTGCGCAGACTATCTTTGCTTCCTCGACAGCGACGACTGGGTTGATACCGATATGCTTGAGAAGCTCTACGCTCTCACCGATCCGTCTTTTTCCGACAGTGAGATAATCTCAGGAAACTATATCGTTGAAAAAAATAACGAAAGAAGGAAAGAAACTCAGGGACTTACCCCCGGCATCTACACCGGCGATTCCCTTGATAAGATAAAGGAAAACATCCTTGGAAACGAAGTCCGTCCCATTACCATGTCAAGATGCATGAAGCTCACATCCAGAAAGCTTCTTCTTGATAACATCAAATACTGCGACACTTCGATCGTAATGGCTGAGGACGTAAACATAATGCTTCCCACCATCTGCGACGCCAAAAGACTCGTAATCGCCAAAGACAGCTATTTCTACCACTACAGGCTCGTCGGCGATTCCATGGCTCACGGCTACAACAAGAAGCTCTTGTCGAACCTTGAGCTCAACGACAAGACTTTCAGGGCAATCCTTAGGGATAAAAAAATATCCACCTCAGAAACGCAGATGGACCGTGAATTTGTCATTATGCTCTTTGTCGTTATGAAGAGCGAGCTTCGCTATAATGCTCCGAACGTAACATCAAGAGTACGCTCTATTTTCCTACGGGATGATATCCGCAAAAAAATAATGTCCACTCATGTAGACATTTCTTCAAAAGCTAACAAGCTCTTATATTTTTGCATGAAGCACCCTGTTTTCCCTGTAGTCTGGGCTACGCGCTTCATTCTTTTATCCTATGACAAAAAAACCAACTAAACTCGCCAAGTGCTCTGTTCAAAGAAAAGCTGCCACCTTCAACTCTGAAAGTGACAGCTTTGATTTTTAATATGCTCCGTCCTGTCCGAATACCGCGGGGAATGTTCTGATGATAAGCTCTATATCTTTCTTTATACTCATGTCCTGAATATATTTAAGATCAAGCTCTACCCATTGATCCCACTTAATCTTGGCTCTGCCGCACACCTGCCAATAACAGGTAAGACCGGGCTTAACGATGAGCCTCTGCTTTTCATAAGCGTTGCACTCTTCCATCTGCTCGTAGAGAATCGGCCTTGGGCCTACAACACTCATATCGCCCTTGATTATATTAAACAGCTGAGGCAACTCATCGATTGAATATCTTCTTATGAATTTTCCAACGTGAGTTACTCTCGGATCGTCTTTAATCTTAAAAGCATGTCCCGTCTGCTCGTTCTGTTCCTGCATCTTCTCAAACAAATCTTCTGCATTCTTGTACATACTTCTAAATTTATAAATCGTAAAGCTCTTCATATCTTTACCTGCTCTTTGCTGGGTAAAGAAAATCGGACCTCCGTCTTCAACGAAAATAGCAATTGCAGTTAAAAGGAAAACCGGAGACAGTAAAATAAGCGCCACGCATGCAGCTACCACATCAAAAGCTCTTTTGACCCACTTATAGATATTTGCTTTGTGATCGTAAATCTCCCAATAGTTTAGCTCAATAATCTTTCTGCCTTTGAAATTTACGACTCTGTCAGCCGTAACTACATTAGTTCTCGCCATATCGTCCCCTCTCGTGACTTTGTTTATAAGGAACAATTACCATCAGTATATGTACCCAATTGATGTATCGGCATAAAGGCATAATTATTTTATAGAAAATTTGCGTATTTTTTAAATAATTTTAGCACAGTAGTCGTTGTTACCTTTATCATCAACAACTTTATTATAAACTAAATAATGCACATTGTCACAAGAAAGCGCAGAAATAAGTGCTTTTTTATAAAAGTTTTATTACTTCTTCCTGCAAATATACAGAAGATGCGTCGAACTTCCAAGAAGTTCTCTTTTCTCCGAAAACGCCAGATACCACTTTTTAAGCGACTCAAAGTCCTCATCTGACATTTCAAATTCAGAGCTCTTCTCCATAGCAAGAATAAATCCGTCAACTCCGGTTGTCGTGATATATTCTGTTTTCTTTCCGGTAAAAAGATCTTCAAACTCCGTAACATCATAGCCCGTAAACATCTGCTCTTTAAAATGCCTTACTTTATAGTCCTCCGTAAAGTTCTCTTTTTCCCCGTTCTTCCAGTTTCCGTCCAGGTGGTTTGCATACGCGAACGCAAAAACCGAAATAAAGGCAAACATTATTGTTCCGCCGGGCTTTGTTACCCTGATTGCCTCATCTATAGCTTTGTCCACATCTTCCCTGTCGTACAGATGATACATAGGTCCGAGAATCATCGTCACATCAAAGCTGTCATCTTCAAGATCTGTAAGTTTAGTCGCATCGCCAAGCATAGGATGAATGTTTTTGATTCCCTCGCTGTTTTTCTTTAATATCTCAATGTTCTTTTCAACAAGATCTACAGCTGTAACATCAAAGCCTTCTTTTGCAAGTGCTATTGAATATCTTCCCGTTGCCGCGCCGACTTCAAGAATCTTAGACTTTTTATCTAAATCCGCAAATCTGTGAATATAGTGCATTGTTGTCGCATACTCAAGCTGTCCGTGTCTTGTTTCATCAAGCCTGCCATCCTCATCTGTCTGGTTGTAATAGTCACTTACAATTTTTCCCTGCTGTCAGACTCGCTTATCGCATTTATCCTTGTGAAATACTGAGTATCATCCTCATGGTGAATATATGCCCCGTTATTCAGCTGTGCCTTTAAACTTCCGATGTTATCCTTGTTTACAGAAAGATAAGCTTCATGAATCCCGAATTCTCTCGCCTTTCCAAGTGCAAGTTTAAGCCCTGCCGTAGCATATCCTTTTCTTCTATATTTCTTGGATATGCCATAGCCGATGTGGCCCGGACCGTTTCTTAGGAAGTCATTCAGATAATGCCTTAAGTTAAAGACGCCGACATACTCCCCGTCAACCGAAAGCACAAAAGCTGTATCAGCCACATAGCCTTCTGGAAGCTCTTTGCCCAGCGACCAGTTTCTTTTCATCTCGATCCATTCAAGAAACCTGTCATAATCATAGCCGTAAACGCTGTTGACAAAGCCGTTCTCATCCTCATCGAAAGTCATATACAGCTCATACGCCTTCCTGTAATCCGAATCCTGCACTCTTATTAGTTCCATAACAATTCTCCTCCTTTTTTGTAAAAAAATAGAACCTCACCAAGTTTTTCCAGCTTGATGAGGCTCTTATTATCTCTTTAATTTCTTTTTTTATTTCAGATATGACTTATCCGAAAAACCTCATCAAATATAACACTAATAGTCCCCTGATTATTGGTCACGGGATTGGGGTTGGTATTAGTATTATTATTGATGAGCATAAATTCTCTCATATCCATATCTTCTTTCTGAAAATTATTAGTACTGATTATAATTGTCGAATTTTTCTGTGTCAACAACAAATCTTCAATCCCGTAAAATTTCTAATTCGCTTTTTTTACAAAATAGACGGTAATATTCCCTCAAAGTCAGCATTTATCAGGGATGCGCCATAGATTATATTAAATGCATAACAAATCAATCACGTACATCAGACAAACGAATATCGTTTAAAACAAAGGATGTACCCGCGACTGAGCATTCTCAGTCAGAATGGAGGAGAACTATGACAGCTATTATTGGCGCTGCAATTACAGCTTTGGTTGTAATACTTATTTTTGCTATGGGTTATGTGAAGGCTCCTCCGGATCAGGCATTTATCATTTCCGGTCTTCGCAAAGAACCCAGAATCCTTATAGGAAGAGCCGGGGTTAAGATTCCTTTCTTCGAAAGAGTCGATAAACTCTACCTCGGACAGATGACCGTAGATATAAAAACTGAACAATCCGTTCCTACAAACGACTTTATCAATGTTGACGTTGACGCCGTTGCAAAGGTTCGTATCGCAACAGACAGGATCATCAACATCGGTACTGAGGACTCACCTGTAAAGGTAAAAGGAATCCTTCTTGCTTCAAAGAACTTCCTTAACAAGGCTCCCGCGCAGATTGCACAGGAACTTAAAGATTCCCTTCAGGGTAACATGCGTGAGATCATCGGTACTCTCGATCTTCGCACGATCAACACCGACAGAGATTCATTCTCAGATCAGGTTATGCTCAAAGCTTCAAAGGACATGGATAAGCTCGGTATCGAGATTATATCCTGCAACATCCAGAACGTAACCGATGAGAACGGCCTTATCAGAGATCTCGGTGCTGACAACACAGCAAGGATCAAAAAAGATGCTGCTATCGCAAAGGCACAGGCCGACAGAGACGTAGCAATCGCTCAGGCAGAAGCCGACAGAGCATCCAACGATGCAAAAGTTGCCGCTCAGACCGAGATTGCACAGAAGAACAACGAACTTGACATAAAGAAAGCCGCTCTTAAGAAGCAGGCCGACACAGCACAGGCTGAAGCCGATGCTGCATATGAGATTCAGAATCAGGAACAGCAAAAGACAATCCAGGCAGCCACAGTTAATGCTGAGATTGCCAAGGTTGAACGCGAAGCTGAACTTAAGCAGAAAGAAGTTCTTGTAAAACAGCAGGAACTTGCCGCTGAGATTGAGAAAAAAGCCGATGCCGACAAGTATCGTGCAGAGAAAGACGCTGAAGCAAAGCTCATCCAGAGACAGCGCGAAGCTGAGGCTCGTAAGTACGAGCAGGAAAAAGAAGCTGAGGCTCAGAAAGCAAAAGCTGAAGCAATGAAGTACGCTGCCGAGCAGGAAGCTGCAGGTATCAAGGCTAAGTACGACGCAGAAGCCGCAGGTATCGCCGCAAAAGGTAGAGCCGAAGCTGAAAGCATCAAGGCACAAGGTCTTGCCGAAGCCGAAGCAATGGAGAAAAAAGCTGAAGCCTACAAGAAGTACAACGGCGCTGCTATGGCTGAAATGATGATCAAGATCATGCCTCAGATGGCTGCTGAAATTGCTAAGCCTCTTTCACAGATTGACAAGATCAACATCTACGGAACAGGCGACGGATCAAACGGCGCAAGCCAGATTTCCGGCAACATGCCCGTAGTAATGAAGCAGGTTTTTGACACAATGTCAGAAGCAACAGGCGTTGATTTCTCAGAGATCATGAAAGCCGGTACATATGATGCCAAAGTCAATAAGAACGTAAACATCACCGGACTTAACGATGTCGAAATTAAGGCAACACCTAAGAAAGACAGCGATAAGTAATATATAAAAAGTGGGCAGGTTATGTCATCTACATAATCTGCCCACAAATCTATTTAGCTATATGCTTTATTCCTCTTCTTCCTCTTTCACAGTCATAGGAACTCCGTCATTTTCAGCTCTATACTCTTCATAAAAAGTATCCCATTCCTTATAAGACGCATCTCCCGCATGACTTTTGAGGTCATAGTTACTCATAAGGTATTCCCCTATATAATGAGTCAGCTTGGTTGCCCCTTGTATGTTCGCATGATCTGCATCCGACAGGTCTGTTGCATAATCAACCACAGAATCTTTCATAACAGTAAAATCAATAAAAGGAACATTGTATTTCTCAGCTGTAACAGATGCCGCATTTATCCTTGCCTGCTTCTCTTCGGTGTTTACTTCAGGTGAATGAACAAATACTACCTGTATACCTTTTTCCTGAAGTTCCTCCACAGTTTTTTCCAAGTACATAACACCTTCCGTCTTCGGAGCAGCTTCGTCTATACGAAATTCATATTCAGGCCTCTCAAAAGCTGTATACTCATGACTTGTGGCATATCCCATAGATTTTGAATAATCTTTTGAAAAATCTGCCGGCGTCAACTCTTTCCATCTGTCATGATAAAGAATCATATCAAATAAAAGTTCATATCTCGGATCCGAAGGACTAAGTACATCATAAACCGCTTTTATTTTTGTTAAAGAAATCGGAAATCTGTCCCACGCAAGATGTACACTGTACATATCTTTATATTTTTCCTCTTGTCCATATTGGCTGATTTCAATGACAACCACTTTGGGACTTGTATATTCAAGCGCGTTCTTTATTGTCCAATATGTCACAGGTAATCTTTCGGAAGTATTTCCAAAATTGTACGAAGTAATACCACACTCATTCCATAGTTGAAGCGGATTCACCATAAGCTGCATGTTACTGCTTCCAAAAAATAAAACATCAAAATCATTTTTCTCTCTGAAAAAAGCTTCATACTTTACATAAGCGTCTTTTCTCTCGAGAACCTTTGATGCATATAAGACCATCATCGCAAATAGCAGTACTCCCACCACTACTTGTACAAAAGTCTTTAACGATTTTGATTTCATATTTTTAAAAACCTCCATAAATGAAGTCAGCAGCATTATATGATGATCCGTAAACTCCAAAGATCAAAGTTATCATTATAACACCTGCGGTGAGCAAATATCTGAAAAGCCAAGGCTGAGCAGCGATATGCTCGCGTATCTGCATACCTTCTTCCTGTCTTACGCTGACTACATACCAAATGATCACGCCAATGCCAACCACAAAAAAGTCTTTGTAAGTAAGGCTGTACATCTCAATATCTGTAACGATCCTATACCAGTTAAAATTATGAAAGATCTGATAAACGAGCCTTAGGAAGCCCGAGAATGAACCGGTGATAGTAAACATCTCACCAATTGAAATTATTATCCAGGTACGAGCTCTTCCAAACAGCTTCATGGCATAGCTTTCTCTGTTCAAAGAAAAGCAACGATTCAAAAAGCTAAAGAACGGCTCAAAAATCTGCGCGCTCGCCATGACAAAACCATGCCAAAGTCCATACGCAATATAAGCAATACTGAATTCATGCCAAAGTCCAATCAGCAAAAATGTAAATACGGAAACCATTCCCGCCGGAACTGTTTTTCCAAAATGCGTATTTCTTTTTGAAAGCTTTGAAGAAAAACTTGCATATCTTTTAGAAAGTGCTATCGGATAAAAAACATAATCTCTTATCCAGTTACTGAGAGATATATGCCATCTATGCCAATATTCACCAATTGTCGTAGCAAAAAAAGGTCTCTTAAAATTCTCTGCCAATGTTATTCCAAAGATTTCAGAGATACCGCGAACCATATCTATTCCACCCGAGAAATCGGCATACAATTCAATATTAAACAAAAATATCGCCGTAACCACGATGGAACCTGCCGGAGCATCGGTATGCTCAGTGACCATATTTACAAATAAAGCCAGCCTGTCCGCTATCACAAGTTTTTTAAAGAGTCCCCACAAAAAGAGCCACAGGCCCGATCTTATCTGTGCAAAATCAAAATCATGCCTCTCAAAAAACTGATGATGTAATTTATCAAATCTGTTAATGGGTCCCTGAATAATCTGCGGAAAATACGACACAAAAAGTGCGTAGTGCAAGAAGTTTCGTTCTGATTTTACATCTCCCCTGTAGACGTCAATAAGATAACCAATTGACTGGAATGTATAGAAAGACATACCAAGAGGAAGGATCAACCAACTGAAAGGAAGAAATTTTTTGCACTTAAATACCATCAGCATTCCAAAAGCAACGATGGCAATTAAGGTTAAAAGAAGTCTTTTCTTTTTTGAAACAGTTGCTTTAAAGGCCTTTTTCTCTTCCTTTGTCCATTTCTCTTTATTCTCTTTTATGCTACTCTTCTGAAAATCTGCAAGTTGTTCCAACTTTATTGCACCAAAAAAAGTCATAACGGTTGTAACAACCAGAAATACCGAAAAACGCAGGTCTGTATACAAATAAAAAGCCAGACTGCCTATCAGAAGCACAATCCACTGATGATTCCTAAATATAAAGTAGTACGCAAAAAATAGCACGGTTACGAACAACAAAAAAGAAAAGGAATAAACCATTTTAAAAAATCTCCTGTTCCGCGAGTTTTTTTCTGTCAATCTTAGCATGCGCATTCATCGGAAGCTCATGCATATAAATGAACTTATTGGGAAGCATATAGGCAGGCAGGAACTTTCTGATCTGTTTGATTATGATATCATCGCATTCTGAATCGGCGCTGTAAAAGAGACATATCATCTCCTTTTCCTCTTTGTATACAGCACACGCCATTTTTATCTCATCGATAGCATTAACCACTGTTTCTATCTCGCCCATTTCGATACGATGACCCATATGCTTGATCTGATGATCTTTTCGACCGGCATAATAGAAATTACCGGATTCATCACAATATCCGATATCTCCCGTCCTGTACATCAAATCTTTGTATGCGGTCACTTCCGGGTCCTGTACAAAAGCTTTATCTGTTTGCTCAGGATTCCTATAATAACCAAGCGCAAGGCAAGATCCCTTGACACATATCTCACCTTTTTCGCCCGCTTTGCGTATTCTTTTCATTGTATCGGGATCTATCAGGAACATCTCCGTATTGGCAAAGCTTTTTCCAATGGGAATACTGTCTGTATCTTCCAAACGATCCTTTATTATATAACTACTGCAGTTACAGGTAATCTCCGTAGGTCCGTACAAGTTTACAAAGGTTGCCTCTTTCCAGTAATCCATCAGGTAATTGAGACATTTTACCGGCATAATCTCCCCCGAAAACATTACAAGAGAAATACTATCCGGCACGCATGCGTCGAACAGCTTAAAATTCTGAACAATTCTGAGTGCCGAAACCGCCCATATAAGAACATTAACCTTGTTCTCCTGTAAATAAGGGAACAAAGCCGCCGGCATAACAAAATAACTCTTAGGTACAATAACTACGGTACCGCCAAGATTCAGACTGTTATATATATCTTTTACAGAAACATCGAAATCAAACGGAGCCTGATTTGCCATAACCGGCTGATCAGGAAAAGGAAAACTCTCTGCAAATCTATGCACAAGATCAATGACACTTCTGTGACTTACAATAACACTTTTGGGAATTCCGGTTGTTCCGGATGTAAAGATTGCGTATACGGGATCTGTATCAATCGCAAATTCTCTGATTCTTTTAACTGATTCACAATAAGATTCGTCTATCTGCTCTGCCTGTTCAAGCAAAGAGTCAAAAGATTCTGCCTCAATCGGAAGTTTTCTTTTTGTAGCAGATATGCAACATACAGGCTGAAGCGTATCCAACATAGCCTGCATTCTTTCAACAGGAAGTGTCGGATCGATAGGCACATAAAAATTTCCACTATATACAACCGAAAGAAAAAGCTGCAAACTCCTTATATTTCTGTCAATAAAAACAGCAACGGGTCTGTTCTTTTCAAACGGCTCCATATGCGCATTTTTGCGTATAACAAAAGAAATCTTTTGACTTCTTAACAAAAGATCCTTATAGTTTATAGATTCATCCTTATCCTTAAAAGCTACTCGATCAGGATATTTTGCAGCGCTGCTCTCCAAAAAATCTAATACATTATACTCATTCATACATATTATTCCTGCATATTCTGGATCATTTCCCACATTGCTTTCGCACTGTTGAAATTCTCAGGCTTTAACTGAGATACATTTACCTCAATATCAAATGCTTCGTTTATGGCATTTACAATATAAATGATATCAAACGAAACAAGTATTCCGTCATCAATAAGTGCTTCTTCATTTTCAAAATCAACATCAGGTCTTGCGCCTTTTAATATTTCCATTAATTCATCCATCTTCAAATTTCTCCTCGTATTACATTTTATATACTATTTACTCAGGCAATTCGTTTCATAAGTCGGATTATCGTTTCTGAGCATCTTGCATTGTCCGTCTTCTTCCTTAGCATACACCGCCGGAAGATCTCTGCTTAAGAAAAGATATATACCCTCTGTGATTGAATATGCGCCTATATTCTTAAAAATAAGCCTGTCTCCAATCTTTGGGCTTGGTACCATAACCGCTCTGGCAATCATATCGTTAAATGAACATAAAGATCCATAAAGGTCGCAAGGAACCTCGTCATTTTCACCCTTACACTCTGACTCTATCACAGGAGTTTTCATTACCATATTCTGTCCGTAATAGCTTATATGATTTCTACCACCGTCAAGTATAAGAATCGGTGCATCAGGTGTACCTTTTACATCAGCAACAGATGTAACGTATTCACCACATGATGCAGCAAAAAATCTTCCCATTTCAAGGTTTACATGATAACTGTATTTTGCAGAAGCAATGTAGCTTACCATCTCTTCATACACAGAATAATAGTTATCAAAATCATCCCCGATAAAATAGGGCACTCCAAGTCCCGGTCCGTACTCAAGCAATTCCGGCTCAAACCCATATTTGCTCTTTAATTCGGAAAAAAACTCTTCTAACAACTTAAGCTCAGACTCAATCTTACTGAACTTCTTTTTCTGTGTACCTGTAAAATAGTGGATGCCGATAATCTTAACACCCGCACGTTTGGAACTATCGCTTATGATTTCCTCAATACAACGCTTATCCATTCCAAATTGTGCCCCATTGGATAACCTTGGAAGCAGTTGAATGTTGGTATTTGTCTCTTCGACCTGCTTCACAATCTCATTATATTGATTAACTGATTCAGCAGTAAAAAATCTTACTCCGTATTCAAGAGCATCTGCTATCATCCCCGGTTCTTTATTGACACCGGACAAAATAATTTTTTCCGGATTAACGCCGTACTGCCTGCATATTTTCAACTCGCCCCAAGAGCAAACTTCAAAATAATCTACATCTTTATCTATATACGGAACAAGAAAGGAATTCGCTTTAATAGCATAACAAAAACTCAGATCATCACTCGAGTATTTATCCCTTATTGCCTTCATCTCAGCAATGTGCCTGTGCAATATACTTGCATCAAAACAATAATATGGTGTTTTTAACTCATTATTATGTGTCAATTTAACTCCTTAAAACACTTTAAGAGTGTCGCAAATTCAACATCCTACTAAAAAAATCGCCAAGCATAGTCCCTATCCTTGGCGCTCAAAACATTATATCATTATCGTATATTTTTGTCATTATATCCGCACTTCCATCTCACCATTTGCGAATAATCGCAAAATTAATGCTTATTTCGATTTGCTTCATCATATATTTTTTTATAAATAAAAAATGGCTCTTTCCAATTTTCATAAAATTTCATTATCGAACTCATAGATGGCAATCCATTCTTAGTCAGATCTTTAAACTTAGGAATATCTTTTGCAAATTTTGACGTCGGCAAATTATTCTCCGCTTTAAGATCTTTTTCAGTTAACTTACCCTTCTTTTTTACAAAAGCTTTTCCAGCTTCAAGTACAAAGTATTGACATACCATATATACCGTAGTAATATACTACGATAGATATAGTACTACGACACACATAGTATGACAGATATAGTAAAGGAATGGAGAAAAAATCATGAAAATATTAAAAATGATAGGTAAAGTTCTTGCAATACTTCTTGGAGTCGTGATTGTTCTTTTATCGCTCACATCTATTCACTACAGGTTTAAAGTTCATAACATAATGAACCAGTTGAAAAAAAACGGATATTGTAATTTGGTATCCGCAGGAGACTATAAACTAAACACATTAAAAGTTGGAAACGAAAACGGTAAGCACAAAATAGTATGCTGTTCGGGATTGTATGACGGTACCATGAATTTTTCCTGGAGAAAAATGACAAAAAGTATCGAAGAGGATAACCAGCTTATCTTTATAGACAGAGCCGGCTATGGATTCAGTGAGGACACAAAAACTGATCGTACCGTAGAACAGATCGTGGAAGATTATAGAACGGTTCTCAAAAATATGGGAGAAGAAGGTCCTTATATTTTGCTTGCCCACTCAATCAGTGGACTTTATGTCTCTTATTGGCAGAACAAATATCCAGATGAGATTGAAAGTGTAATAATTATGGACGGAACGCTTTATGTTGACGAAGAAAGAGGAAACCATTCAAATAATCGATCACTCATATTTTATGTAGCAGAAAAAGTTGGTCTTGAATCAATTTTTATGAAATCAGTATATGGAGCTCTTGCTGATATTGATAGTATGACCAATAAAGAACTTGATATGAATGTCTATATGTTTTCAAAAACAACCGGCACTCATGCAATTATGTCTGAATCAAATTTAATATACCAAAATGCAAAAAATGTTATAGATAATTTGAAGCCAAACGATATTCCAAAAATATATATTGATGCTATAAATGCCTTCGATGAAAACCCTGAAAAAAAAGAAAAAGAATGGATTCCATATGAAGAAAAAATTGGAAATTGTGAGCTTGTTCCTTTATATGGTAAACATGCAATATACATGGATCGTACAGAAGAATGCGCAAAAATCATAAAAGACCATATTGATAGTCTAAAATAACTCAAAAAAATAAGTGTCTTCAGAATATATGTACCCTCTTTACCGGTTCATCCATTAAAGAGGGTATATATATCACTGGACTAATCATATCCTGATGCATCTCAAGCCTTCATTATGCCACCATGAAAAAAGCATTCATAAACTCTTATATTATACAATAGATTTCCTCATACCCTTGAAACCAACGAATATCTCCGGTTACATTACACTTGTATGTGTACTCGCCGATTTGCTATTTCCTTTAATAACTTTCCATATAATTATTTTATTATAACAACAAAAAGAAGCATCTCTGCTTCTCTCTAATGCCGGCGACCGGGATCGAACTTTCATTCATCTCGTAAAGCCACAAAGAAAGGAGCTTCGCCGCCACGCCATTTTTAATGGAACTCTTTATGGAACTCTTTCTAATTGGTAGTGTTATGCAAAAAAATGAATAATCACCCCTATTATTTCATTTTATCTAAATGAAAAAGAGACCCTGTGTAATTCAGAATCTCTTTTGATTAACTATTTTATTAAAATAGCTTGGTAATATAAAGGCAACTACATTATTTAGTTATGCAAGACTATCAAACATAGGCTTGTCTTCCAAATAGTCCGGTAAATCTCTCAATTCTTTAATTTCTTTTTGAGCATTTTTTACAGCACTATTATAAATAGCATAGAATTCAGCCTTTTCCTTCAATTCCGCAGGAGTCATTTCATATCCCCATCCGTAATCATCTCCTGCCAATAGTTTCACTCCGCCTCTTTCAATAACTGCTCCGTATCCACCTGTTGTCAGAATTGGACATGTAAGCGTAGCTCCACCTGCAAGTGAAAAACTTTTATCTGACAAATTTTGAGATTTGTCAGCATGCTCTAAAAAATAGAGTAATGACATTTCCCCAACTCCATGCTTTATACCTTTTGTATTTTTGCTCTGAAATTTAATAGCCTTCTCTGCTTGCTGATATAATCCCTTCCTATCAGGAGAAACATCAGATAGATAATCAGCTCGAAGTTTTAAAACCTCTCGATTTAACTGTTCTGTTTCTTTTCCATTATTAGCTTGCGCTACTCTATTTGCAAGATCTTTTATTTCAGATACCAATTGTTCCTTTGTTTTTTTGCATCTTCCTGCTGATGGAATATATGTCCAATTTGGAGTGTCATTATTCATTGGTATTGCCGTTTTGTAACTATTGACATTTCCTACTCCTAACAGTAAACCATTTAACATGTTTTATCTCCTTTGCACTTTAAAATGAAAACAGATAAATCTCTTTTAGTAATTTTATATTTCACTGTAGATAGTTCCAAATGCTCTAATATGTATATCGACACATTACGATTTCACAATTACATCTTCTATGACAAAATGAATCTACATAATTATTTCTTTATACTCCAGTATCCATTATATGCATAATGATCATTGGTTCCAATTAAAAGCCTGTCAGATTGTTCAAAACCGAACTGCTGAAGAGCCTTAATTCTTTCTACTGCATAAATCGGTGCTTTCGTGATGATTGTATCGCACTCAAATAATTCATATGCAGGTTTTATAATAAATGAAAGAATTTCTTCTAGTATTTCAGCTTTCTCATGATGACTTCCCACATCCAATCTGAGGACACCAACACCATTAAAATCATCATCTGCCACTCTATGAAACAACTCTATTGTGCCAATTGCTTTTGACGATTCTTTATCGATTATGGCCCAACGCACAAACCACTTTGTTTCGTAAGAACTTAACCAAAAGTCAATTGCCTTTTCCATACGCTCTATTGACGAATAATAAAAATTATCGCCATCACAGTTATCACTGTTAAAAAATGGCAAGGCCTGCTTATCACTGTATACCTTTAGCAAATCGCTTGCATCATCCTTTTTCACAAACCTAAGTAAATACTTATCATTCTCTAATACTGGACAATTCTCATATACACTCATAAAAATGCTCCTCACCATATAATATTTTTTTCAGCTACTTAAGTCTTTCTTACTAACAAATATCATAAAAAGCGTCTTTTTCGAACGCATGTTCTTTATTATATCAAATAAAAAAGAGGAGCACAATATATGCTTCTCTTTACATTACTGCCGGCGACCGTGATTGAACTTTCCTGCGTCCCGCAAACATTGATGGAAAGGAGTCTGGCGTTCTCACTTATTATGAGAATTTTCTCTATCCTTCTTCATTTCCAAATATTTCTTTTTAATATCTTCCGGAACATCTAGATCTAGATCAATAAAATTCTCCATTATATAATCTTCTAATTTCTGAAATTCATCATCACTTCGAGTATCTGTCCCCAAAACGTACAATGCTATTCCAAGTTCTTTTGCGCGTTGTTCTCTTCGTTCTGTGAACTGTTTAAGTTCATCTGGGATTCTTAGAGGAGACTTATATGAACTTGTAGGTTTTGGCTTATCAACTATATTAACCATAACGAACCTCCTTTATATTTCACTGTGTACGATTCCAAAAGCTTTAATCTGCTCAATCACAGTGTCATAACTAATAAAATCTTTTTTCCAATCTAGTAATGTTTTTCTTGCTGATATAATTTCATTTGGCAAAAGATCTCTCGTCTTCTCTAATATGTATATCGCTCCATTATTGCCCAGAACAATAAGTATTGACATATTTACTGCATCAACAAATGTTTTTATATCTTTCTCAGAAAAATGAGAATTACTCGGGTGATTATGCATTACAAGAAATGCATAATCTGTACCTTTCATCTGATCAACAAGATAATCAATATCAACTCTATGTAGTGCTAGCATCTAATTAGTACATTTTAAAATGAGTTAATCCCTTAAATATCATATAATACAAGAGGAGGAACTCATTATGCCTAGAAAAAACAAGCAACATACAAAGCAGTTCAAGTTGGATGCTGTCAACTATCGCAAGGAACACCCTGATCTCACTCAGGTTGAATGTGCCAAGAATCTCGGAATAGGAACCAGCACCTTAGCAAGGTGGGAAACCCAGTTCAGAAACAATGATGGTGACATTCCTACAAGAGGATCAGGTAACTACTCTTCAGACGAAGCCAAAGAAATAGCACGTCTTAAACGCGAATTACGAGATACTCAGGATGCGCTTGAAGTATTAAAAAAAGCTATCAGCATTCTGGGGAACGATTAACGGAAATCATATACACGGAAGTTACTGCTAAGGTAGAGGCATCTAAAGTTACAAAACGCCGTGTCTCTACTTCCGGAATGCTGAAATCTCTAGGCGTGTCTAGATCTGGATACAGAGCTTTTCTCAACCGTAAAGTCTCTCCTTCCAAGCAAAGAAAAGAGGCTGTGAAAAAGCAGATCCAGCAAATCTATGATGATTCTAAACAGAACTACGGAGCGCCAAAGATAACTCAGGAACTTCGTAAATCTGGTGAGACCATTTCGGAACGCACAGTAGGTAAATACATGCGCGAAATGGGTATTAAAGCTCAGTGGATCAAACCTTGGACCACCACTACCAGAGACTCTGATTTCAGCAGTGAACTTCACAACATTCTCGACGAACAGTTTAATCCAGAGCGCCCTAACGCTGTCTGGTGCACTGATATCACATATATATGGACTCAGGACGGATTTGCATATCTCAACTGCGTTATGGACTTATTTGCCAGGAAAATCATCGCCTGGACTCTTGCAGACACAATGGATGTATCTACAGTAATTGAAACTATAAATAAAGCAAAAGCCTGTCGTAACACTGATCTGCCATTAATAATCCACAGTGACAGAGGTAGCCAGTATGTTTCAAATGCATGGAGAGAAGCTACTGAAAAGATGCAGCGCAGCTATTCTCATAGCGGTTATCCATACGATAACGCCTGTATAGAATCCTTCCATTCCTTGATTAAAAGGGAGTGGCTCAACCGCTTCACAATCTACAACTATAGCCATGCATACAGGCTTGTATTTGAGTATATAGAAACCTTCTATAACACTGTTAGGATTCACAGCCATTGTGACTACATGTCTCCTAACGAGTTTGAAAAACTTTATGAGAAAGTAATGACTTTGCCTGCAGCCTAGCAGGCAAACTTCTCATTTTAATTTGTACTATTTATTGACATAGGAGCA
>NZ_FPCD01000028.1 GCF_900116865.1 Butyrivibrio sp. M55 | reverse complement strand
GCAGATCAGTGCGGCAAAGTCTGCACTAAACAAGGCAGGTCAGGTTGTTCTTGAAGGACATATCAATCACTGTATCAAAGATGCAGTTGAAGAAGGCGATGAGTCGAAAATTGAGAACTTTACCAAGGCGATAGAGCGGTTCGCAAATATGCAGTAATAGACAAAGATAGAATATAACTGATTACGAGAATAGAAGGCAGTCGTTGGACTGTCTTTTATTATGGACTTGACAACCTATACCCCCATAGGTATAATATAGGGCATACCCCCATGGGTATAGATTGGAGGTTCATATGAAGAAATTCATGTACCGATTGGAGGAATGGATGGAGATCGGCGGTACGAAGAAGGACATCGTGCTGCTTGTGATAGGCGGCATTTCTCTTATCTTAAGTTTATTGGATAGCAGATTGCACTTTAATCCGTTTCCATTTGATATTGCGTGGGCTGCGATCATTCTCTGTGGTATTCCCATCATACTTGAGGCGATTATCGGTCTTATTACACGCTTTGATATCAAGGCTGACGTGCTTGTTTCCCTTGCTCTGATTGCGTCCGTTTGTATCCATGAAGACTTTGCGGCTGGCGAAGTTGCTTTCATCATGCAGCTTGGGTCATTGCTTGAAGACCTAACCGTAGCACGTGCAAGAGCAGGAATTGAAAAACTTGTACATCTTACTCCGCAGACAGCCAGGGTAATAAAAGACGGAACTGAACGGATTGTTCCGGCAGAGCAGGTACAGGTGGATGACCTGATCAGGGTGCTGCCTGGTGAGACAATCCCGGTTGATGGTATCATCACATCCGGGCAGACAAGTATCAATCAGGCTGTTATGACCGGTGAATCCCTTCCGGTGGATAAAACCGTCGGGGATGAGGTTTCCAGTGGAACTGTCAATCAGTTTGGCGCTTTCGAGATGAAGGCTGCCAAGGTCGGCGAAGATAGTTCCATCCAGCGGATGATAAAGCTGGTTCAGTCTGCGGATGCTGATAAAGCAAAAATCGTAGGATTGGCTGACAGATGGGCAACTTGGATCGTAGTCATTGCGTTATCGGCAGCGGCTCTTACATGGATATTTACTGGGGAAATCATTCGTGCGGTGACAATACTGGTTGTGTTCTGCCCGTGTGCATTGGTGCTTGCCACGCCAACAGCTATCATGGCTGCGATAGGAAATGCAACGAAGCATGGTTTCCTTGTGAGAGAAGGAGATGCACTGGAACGGTTGGCAAGAGTATCACGGATTACCTTTGACAAGACGGGAACGCTGACCTATGGAGTACCAAAGGTTACAGCGGTAAAGTCCGTGTCGAATTATACGGAAGATGATGTATACAGACTGGCTGCTTCTGCTGAAAAATTATCTGAGCATCCGCTTGGCAAAGCGATTGTGAAATCATACGGGAAAGACATTCCGGTTCCGACAGACTTTCATATGGAACCGGGTGAGGGAGTTACTGCGAAGGTTGATGGGATTACAGTCCGTGCCGGAAATGAGAAGATGATCAGAAATGCTGGACTTGATCTTCCTGTTTCAATGGACATCAAGAAGTATCTGGAACAGGGCAGCACAGTCATCTATGTGGGGACTGATCAGGAAACGATTGGATATATCGTGCTGTCAGATACTCTGCGTGAAGAGGCAGGGGAGATGATACAGAAGACGAGGGCACTTGGTATTACACCGGTGCTGCTTACCGGTGATAACGAACAGGCTGCAGGTCATATCGCAGGAAAGCTTGGAATAGAAAACATCACTGCGAATTGTATGCCTGAGGATAAGCTGAAAGAAATCGGGAATCTTCAGAGTGGCGGAAATAGAGTCTTAATGATCGGTGACGGTATCAATGATGCGCCTGCACTTAAGAAGGCGAATGTCGGTATTGCAATGGGAGGTGTTGGAAGCGATATCGCTGTGGATGCCGCGGATATCGCACTTGTTGATGATGAGATCAAGGAATTGCCTCATCTTCTGGCATTGTCGAAGAGGATGATGACAACGATAAAGATTAATCTAACGTTTTCGATGACGCTAAACTTCCTTGCAATCACTCTTGCGATAACGGGGACTCTGGGGCCGGTAATCGGGGCTCTTGTGCATAACGCCGGAAGTGTGGCGGTCATTATAAACTCAGCTTTACTGCTTAAATGGAAGAAAAAGTCATGGTAATTGGAATTATTGAGATCATCATAGGATTGCTTGTGTTGGGAGCAGGAATCTATTATTTGGTCAAGGAAAAGGACGATAAGGAATCGAAGAAAATATACGGAATCACATCAGGTGTGGGTGCTGTGGTTTCTGTTGTAGCCGCAGTAATATTGATAACGCATCTGTAAAACAAACATAGGATGATTATTGAAGGAGAGTCGAGTAACATCGGCTCTTTTATTTTGTCCGGAGGGAGGTGGTCATTTGTATCCGGTCAGTGAAGCTTTCATGAATGCAGTGAATTCATGAACACCATTTCCGGCGCAGGTCTCAAGATAAGGGAATCGTTTATACGGGTCCTTTTTTATTTCAAATGACACCATTTTGGTCTTGACAAAATGCTTCCAAAAGGACTGCTTCTTCCTGAGACGGGTATGGCGCTATATAAGAACGGCTACAGGATAAAGGTGTTCAACACTATAAATTTTGCCAAGAGTCAACATTATAATCCATTCCACTACGTGCATTCAGAGAAAGACATCCTTAAGATGGTCAACGTGCTAATGATGAACACGAAGGGTGAAGGAAAGAGCTCCGATCCGTTCTGGGATAAAGCAGAGACAATGCTTTATACGGCGCTTATCGGTTACATTCATTATGAAGCGCCAAAAGAAGAGCAGAATTTCAAGATGCTGCTTGAGATGATCAATGCTATGGAAGTCAGGGAGGATGATGAGGATTTTAAGAACGCGATAGACCTTATCTTCGAAGATCTGGAAAAAGAGAAGCCTGACCATTTTGCTGTAAGACAGTATAAGAAGTTCAAACTGGCGGCAGGTAAGACAGCCAAGTCAATACTTGTATCCTGCGGCGCCAGACTGGCTCCTTTTGATATCGCGGAACTTCGTGAGATAACGGCGTATGACGACCTTGAGCTCGATACTCTCGGAGATGAAAAGACAGCTCTTTTTCTTATTATGTCTGATACAGAAAGTACATTCTCATTCCTTATAAGCATGATATACACGCAGCTCTTTAATCTGCTCTGTGAAAAAGCGGATGATGAGTATGGCGGGAGATTACCTGTTCATGTCAGGTGCCTTATTGATGAGTGCGCTAACTGCGGAACTATCCCGAATCTTGAACGTATCGTAGCTACGATACGAAGTAGGGAGATATCGGCTTGTTTAGTCCTTCAGGCGAAGTCACAGCTAAAGGCATTGTACAAAGAGCAGTGTGAAACAATCATAGGAAACATGGATGCGCAGATATTCCTTGGAGGAAGTGAGACTGAGACATTAAAAGACTTAAGTGCAGTCCTTGGAAAAGAGACAATCGATTATTACAACATCCAAGATACCAAAGGGATGCAGCCTTCGATATCTACAAATTATCAGAAGGTAGGGCATGACCTTATGAGCATGGATGAACTTGCAGTCCTTGATGGCGGCAAGTGCATAGTTCAGGTGAGAGGTGTAAGACCATTCATATCAAATAAGTATGACCTTACCAAACATCCCAAGTATCACCTGACTGCAGATTACAGCGCAAAGAACTACTTTGATGTTGAGCAGTTCGTAAAGCGCGGAGACAACTTAATACTTAGACCCGATGACGAATATGAAGTCATCGAAGCAGATGAATTGGAGAGCGTACCGGAAGAGGAATAAAGATCTTTCGAGACGCTCATTTTGTTTAAAAGAAAGAGAGGATTTTATTATGGCATTTTTTCAGAGTTCAGTAACAGTACTTCAGTCACTCGTGATCGCACTTGGAGCAGGTCTTGGAATCTGGGGCGGCATAAACCTTATGGAAGGATACGGCGGAGATAATCCCGCTGCGAAGAGCCAGGGAATGAAGCAGCTAATGGCAGGAGGCGGAATCGCACTTATCGGAACTACTCTTGTGCCTCTTCTTGCAGGCCTTTTCTAAGATTGGTAGGAGTGATCAGACAGCGGCCGGAGAGAAATCTCCGGTCGTATTTAAAAGTAATGGAGGGCATGCATGGAATCAGTATTAGAACAGATTGAAGAATGGTTTAGAAACATGCTCATCGAAGGAATAATGGAACATCTTACGAATACCTTTTCATCATTGAATACAGAGGTTGGAGAGATATCAAATGTTGTTGGGCAGACACCTGCAGAGTTTTTACCGTCGGTATATAACCTGATAAGAACCTTGTCAGAGAATCTGATAATGCCGATAGCGGGAATCATCCTGACTATTATTGCTTGTTATGAGCTCATTCAGCTTGTCATAAGCCATAACAACCTTGCCAATTTCGAGACCTTTATATTTTTTAAATGGGTATTTAAGACTTTTGTGGCGGTAACACTTATAACCAATACTTTCACGATAACAATGGCGGTGTTTGATGTAGCCAAGTGGGTAATAGAAAGAAGCGGAGGAATCATAGCTGCAAGCACAGCGGTAGATGCATCTACTCTTGCATCAATGCAGCCTGTTCTTGAAGCAATGGATACGGGAGAACTGTTCAGTATCTTCCTGCAGACATTTGTTTTGCAGTTCCTAATAAAGCTGGCGGCAGTGTTCATCTTCATTGTGGTGAATGGAAGGATGATCGAGATTTATCTGTACGTTTCAATGGCTCCAATCCCGTTCGCAACGTTTGGAAATCAGGAACAATCGCAGATGGGACAGAACTATTTCAAGGCTTTGTGGGCTCTTGGGCTTCAGGGATTTCTTATCATGGTCTGTGTTGGAATATATGCTGTGATGATCCAGTCTGTAGCGTTTAGTTCAGACATCATGGGATCAATGTGGAAAGTATTTGGCTTTACGGTACTTCTTGGATTTACGCTGCTTAAGTCGGGTTCGATAGCAAAATCGATTCTTCATGCAACTTAAAGGAGGACTCATGGCAAATTATATCAGCGTACCTCGTGATTTTTCCAAAGTGAAATCAAAGGTATTTTTTAATCTGACAAAAAGACAGCTCATATGCTTTTCGCTTGGAGCAATGATAGGTGTTCCTACCTTCTTTCTCATAAAACGGTTTGGAAATGTGACAGTGGCAACTCTTGGGATGATGATCACCATGATGCCGCTGTTTTTTCTTGCCATGTATGAAAAGAATGAGCAGCCGCTTGAGGTGTACATAGAGCATTTCATTGATGCTACGTTCAAAAGACCTAAAGTACGCCCATATAGAACACAGAATTATTATGCACTGCTTGAAACAATAGCAGTGCAGGAAAGGAAGACAGATGATAAAACCATTTCAAAAGGGAAAGAAAAAAAGAGACGTGCCTCAGACCGCACAGGAAAGCATTCCCTTTGACAGAATGTTTCCCGATGGTATATGCCGCGTAGGGAAGAGCTTCTACACTAAGACAATACAGTTTCAGGATATCAATTACCAACTTGCTCAGCAGGAAGACCAGACGGAGATTTTTGAGGAATGGTGCAGTTTCCTTAACTTCTTCGATAGTTCGGTGCATTTTCAGCTATCTTTTTTAAACCTCACGACAGATGTAGAGAAGTTTGAGAAAAAGATAGCTATAAAGCACAGGGGTGATGGTTATGACAGAGTTCGTGATGAGTATAGTTACATGCTGTTTCATCAGATGCAGGCAGGAAATAACGGACTTACCAAGACTAAGTTCCTTACCTTTGGAATACATGCAAACGGTATGAAAGAAGCTAAGCCGAGGCTTGCACATATTGAGAATGATCTTCTCAACAACTTTAAGAGGATAGGAGCGGTAGCTGCAACGCTTAACGGAATGGAGAGACTTGAGCTTATGCATGCTCAGTTCCATATGGGGGATGATTCCAAGTTCTTTTTTGACTGGAACGATTTTTCTAAAGCGGGATCCTCCGTTAAGGATGCCATTGCACCAAGTAGTTTCTATTTCAAGAACGGAAGAGTATTTAAGATGGGAAGTACATACGGATGCATGAGTTTTTTGCATATAACTGCATCTGATATAAGCGACAGGATGCTTGCTGATTTTCTTTCTATGGAATCAAGTCAGATAGTTACTATCCATCTGCAATCGGTCAATCAAAATGAAGCTATAAAGACCATCAAACATACCATCACTGAACTGGACAGATCCAAGATTGATGAGCAGAAACGAGCAGTCCGCTCAGGTTATGACATGGATATAATTCCTTCGGATCTTGCAACTTACGGAAAAGATGCAAAAGAACTCCTGAAGGAATTGCAGTCCCAAAATGAGAGAATGTTCCTCATGACATTTCTTATCATGAATACAGGGACAACACAGCAGGAACTTGAGAACAATTTTTTTCAGGCAAACAGTATAGCTCAGAAGCATAACTGCAATCTTATAAGGCTCGATTTTCAGCAGGAGCAGGGGCTTATGAGCATGCTTCCGCTTGCAAGTAACCTTATAGAGATAAGAAGAGGAATGACTACATCTTCAACAGCTATCTTTGTCCCGTTTACGACTCAGGAACTGTTCCAGACGGGAAAAGAATCTCTGTACTACGGTGTGAATGCGCTGTCTAGTAACCTCATCATGGTAGACAGAAAGCTCTTAAAGAATCCCAACGGACTTATACTTGGAACTCCCGGTTCAGGAAAGTCTTTTGCGGCGAAAAGAGAGATTGCAAATGCGTTTCTTGTAACGGATGACGATATCGTGATATCTGATCCCGAGCGTGAATATAGTCCACTAGTTGAACACTTCGGAGGTCAGGTCATAAAGATAAGTCCTACATCAACGCAGTACATCAATCCGATGGATATTAACAATAATTATTCCGATGATGACGATCCGGTCATGCTGAAGGCGGATTTTATCCTGTCCTTGTGTGAGCTTATCGTCGGAGGAAAAGAAGGACTTCTTCCTGTAGAAAAGACAGTCATCGACAGATGTATTCACCAGATCTACCGAAGGTATTATGAAAATCCTGTGCCTGAGAATATGCCTATACTTGAAGACTTATACAATGAGCTTCTTAAGCAGGAAGAGGCAGAGGCTATACATATAGCTACGGCACTTGAGATTTATGTATCGGGTTCACTTAATGTCTTTAACCATAGGACAAATGTGGATATAAAGAGCAGGATAGTATGCTACGACATTAAGGAACTTGGTAAGCAGCTCAAGAAGATTGGGATGCTCATAATTCAGGATCAAGTCTGGGGAAGAGTATCATCCAACAGAGAAGCCGGAAAGTCTACAAGGTACTATTCGGATGAGATGCACCTGCTCCTTAAAGAAGAGCAGACAGCCGCTTATACGGTAGAGATATGGAAGCGCTTCAGAAAGTGGGGAGGAATCCCGACAGGCATAACTCAGAACATCAAGGATCTGCTTGCTTCACGTGAGATTGAGAATGTCTTTGAGAATTCAGATTTTATTCTCATGCTCAATCAGGCGGTGGGAGATAGGCAGATCCTAGCTAAGCAGCTTAATATAAGCCCTCATCAGCTCTCGTATGTAACACATTCGGGAGAAGGTGAAGGGCTTTTGTTTTACGGAAATGTCATCCTGCCATTTGTTGACAGATTCCCTAAAGACCTTGAACTTTATCGGATCATGACTACGAAGCCGCAGGAGATTAATGAAGCAAAGGAGCAGAAGAATGGATGATGAAAGGAAAAAGAATAGTGAAGATAAGAACTCCGGTGTCCAAAGTATTGAAGCCGGATTATCTGTAGCTCATGTCTATGCAGAAAAGCTTGAGAAATATAACTATAAGAAAAAGCAGAGAGCAAGAAAGCTTCATAAGCACATGGCTGAGGACAGAGCTGTGCAGAAGTCTGAATCCAATCCTCAGTCAAAAGCAAGGCAGCGTGCTCAGATAAAGAAAGAGACTCAGAGAAAAGTACAGAATCGAAGCTCCAAAGAGGCGGCAAATCAGTTTGGGGATATCAGTAGAAAGTTTGTGGATAAAGCAGAAGATTTGACTGGAAAGTTTGCTGAATATCTGGCGGAACACTTTGAAGAATGGTCTGTTGTTTTTGTGGTGCTGGTTCTCATCCTTGTTATCGGAGCTCTTTTCTCTTCGTGTGGGTCGGCTCTTACTGGAACATCCCATGTGGGAGTCGCAACAAGTTATACATCCGATGATGACGACATATACGCGGTTGAGGATGATTACAGGGAAATGGAAGAGGCGCTTCAAGAAATAATAGATAATGTTGAGGATGTTCATCCAGGTTATGACGAGTATCAATACTATCTTGATAACATTGGGCATAATCCATATCAGCTTGCGGCAGTGCTTACTGTTCTTTATGAACAGTATAAAGGCAGTGTTGTGAGAGCAACATTAACAGAGATCTTTGAGCGGCAGTATTATCTTTCGTTTAATTCTGTTACGGAGACAAGAACGGATGATGATACGGGGATTCAGTATGAATACAAGATTCTGAAGGTTACTTTGGTAAACCGAACTTTGGATAACGTTATAAGAGGTCTTGGGTTATCAGCAGACCAGATGGCAAGGTATGAGGTTCTTCTTGAGACTTATGGGAATAAGAGATATTTGTTTGAGGATGACATTTATTCCATAGTGGAGCCGGGAAGATACGGTGAGTATGACGTTCCACCTGAAGCTCTTACCAACACGAGATTTTCCAACATGATAAGAGAGGCTGAGAAGTATCTCGGATATCCATATGTATGGGGAGGAAGCAAACCTTCTACGTCGTTTGATTGTTCAGGATTTGTGTGTTGGGTGATCAATCATAGCAATAACGGATGGAATGTAGGAAGGACAACTGCAAACGGACTTCTCGGAAGATGTACAAGAGTTTCTGCATCGGAAGCACAGCCGGGAGACCTTATCTTTTTCAAAGGAACTTATGATGTAAAGGGTGCCAGTCACGTTGGAATATATGTGGGTGACGGAATGATGTTGCATTGCGGAAATCCAATCCAGTATACGTCTATAAATAGCAATTATTGGCGCAAGCACTTCTATACTTACGGAAGAATAAATGCATGAGGGAGGTAATTATGTTTGAGAGAATCGATAGATTGAGAGATGAACTTGAGAGAGCCAAGATGCGAAGAGCTGAGGCGGAGGCAAGGGTAAAAGCTTGTGAGAATAAGTTAAAAGAAGCTGAGAATAATCAGATCATATCGGAGGTTGCAAAGAGAAAGCTTCGTCCCGAAGAGCTGGCTAAACTTTTGCAGATGGCATCGGATGGAAGATTGGAAGCTCTTTTATCGGGAAGCTCGGTAGAGGATGCGGCGGAAGCCTACGATGCAGGATCAGCTACAGACTACGATGAAAGTGAGGAAATAGGTTATGAGGAAACTTAATAAGTTTTGTGTGAAAGCTGTAGCGGGTGCTGCAGCTCTTTTTATTGGAACAACTCCGGTAAATGTATCTGCAAATGCACCGGAGTGTACTTGTGAAACAAAGTGTACGGAGGATTGCATCAACAAAGAATGCAAGGTATGCGGAAAGGATTTTAATGATTGTGAGGGAAAAGAAACGGAGGAGCTTCCTGAGGAATATGGGCCTCTTACACCTGATGGAAATATGGATCTTGTGGATGATTACGGAAGCTTAGAATGTGGCGGCAAGCAGTTTATCACTGTCGTTACTAAGAGCGGAAATTATTTCTACATCATAATCGATAGGGATGACGATGGTAATGAGAATGTTCATTTCCTGAATATGGTCGATGAGAGAGATCTCCTTACTCTGATGGATGATGAGGAAGTAAAAGAGTATATGGAACTTACGAAGGAAGAGGAGAAAGAACCTGTTCAGGAACCGACTCCCGCACCTGTCCCCGAACCAGAGCCAACACCTGCTCCTGAACCTGTGAAGAAGGATTATACACTGCTTCTTATCGTTCTTCCTATTACTGCTCTTGGATTGATATTTGCATATTTCGCTCTTAAGAAAAAGAGACAGCAGCCAAAGGATGAGCCGGATCCTGATGTAGATTACGTGGATGATGAGAATGATTATCTTAATCAGATCGGGGCTGATGAAGAGGATGTGAATGCTGATGACTAACAGAACTTGCAAGGTTTTCTTTAGGGCAACACCTGAAGAAATGGAAAAAGTATATTCAAAGATGGAGAGCGTAGGCATTAAGAATCTTAGTGCCTACCTCAGAAAAATAGTCTTAAGAGGATTTGTGATAGAGATTGATATGTCGGACTTTAAAGATATTCGAAGGCTACTAAGTATTGAAAGTAACAATCTTAATCAGTACGCAAGAAGAGCTAACGAGACCGGAAGCATACATAAGGCTGACATTGAAAGTCTGCAGAAATCACATAAGGAACTTATAGGGCTTATGGGAAATATTCTTGATAAGTTCAACGACATGTATTGAGTGAAACGAGGTAAACGTAAATGGCAGCAACGAGACTGATTGCTATGCATAAGAATATAGGAAAGTCGGTGGGACAATGCCTGGCTTCTCGAACAGATTATGCCAAGGATGAAGATAAGACCGAAGACGGAAAGTACATAACCGCCTATGCTTGCAATGTGGATATTGTGGAAAAAGAGTTCTTGGATTCAAGGAATGAGTATATAAGAACTACAGGCAGAGAATATAAGGGCGATATCATTGCTTACCAAATCAGACAATCCTTTAAACCCGGAGAGGTTACACCAGAAGAAGCAAATGCAATCGGTTACGAAACTGCCATGAGGTTTACCAAAGGAAATCATCAATTCATCTGTTGTACTCATGTTGATAAGGAACATATCCACAATCACATAATCTATAACTCCGTGAATCTTCACTGTGACAAGAAATTTAGAGACTCATGGTTTTGTGGGATTGGTCTTAGGCATCTATCCGACATGATTTGTCTTGAGCATGGCCTATCGGTAATAGAACCTTACAAGCATAAAGGAAAGAAACCAATCTATCAAAAGAGCTATCGCCAAGATATAAGAGATGCCATTGATAAGATTCTTGCAGGTAAGCCCAAAAATCTTGAAGCTCTTATATCCGAACTTGAAAAAGCCGGGTATGAGATAAAACGAGGAAAGCACTTGGCGCTAAGAGGGCATGGAAGAAAGAATTTCGTTAGATTCAGATCTTTGGGAAAAGAGTATTCGGTGGAAGCTCTGAAAAATAAGATTGAAGGAACTTACGAAATCAAAGGTTTCAAGAAGGATGTTTCTTTCGACTTGCTCGTAGATATTCAGGAAAAGATAAGGCAGGGAAAGGGTATAGGTTATGTTCGCTGGAGTAAGAAATTCAACAATAAAGCTATCATGAAAACGTTGCTCTTTTTAAATGATAGAGGAATCAGAAGTTATGCAGAGCTCAAGGAAAAAGCAGATGTATCTGCGGCAGATTTTAGAAAACATACGGATAGCATAAGAGCTGTTGAAGGAAAAATCGATGAACTAGGAAAGCTTCGAAAACACCTGGTCAACTTCAATAAGACAAGAGCTATTTTCGAAGAATATAAGAAATCTCATTACAGTAAAAAGTTCTTTGAAGCTCATCGGGAGGAAATAACAAAGTGCAGAGCAGCAAAAAATGCTTTCAACGAGTATGGACAAAAGCTTCCATCGATAAAAGAACTGAACAATGAGATTGGAAGACTTATGCAGGATAAGAAATCTTTATACAGGGAGTATTACCTGAAGAGGGATAATAACAAAAATCTTCAGGAAGCGAAGAGAAACGTGGAGATGTTTTTACAAATCGATGCAAAAGATACAGATAAGAAAATCGAGAAATCGCAGCCTTCTCGGTGATACAAAAACGTAGTTATTAAGCGATAGCGCTGTTCCGAATTTTTCGGTGAAAGGGGTTTGGGGCGGTACGCCTCCAACAAGCGGCAAGAGCATTTGTCTGTCAAATGCACTGCTTGCCACTTCTTTTATAGCCCTCGTAGGGATTCTTTAGAAGCGGCGCTACGCCTATGTTTGAAAGGAGGAATCCTAGATGAATAAAGTAATATTGGTAGGTCGTCTTACCAAAGATGCTGAGATTAGAAAAGCATCTACTGACAAGAAGGTGGCCAGATGTACCCTTGCGGTCAACAGAACATATAAACGCGAAGATGAGGAGCAATCAGCTGACTTCATAAACCTTGTTTCTTTTAAAAATCAAGCAGACTTCCTTGAGAAGTACGGCAAAAAAGGAACCAAGTTTATTGTCATCGGTCGCATCCAGACCGGTAGTTACGAAAAGGACGGAACTCGTATCTTCACCACCGATGTTATTGTCGAACAACTCGAATTTGCCGAGAGCAAAAACTCTTCCGGCATTGAATCTGAAGAGTATACAGAAGTTCCGGAGGGATTTGATGGACTTCCGTTTAAATAGATAGAAGTGAGGGGGATTTGTGTAATGTGGTGCATTAAAAAATTTTTTTTGGTATAATTTAATCGATTATTCTTAGAAAGAGGACATCATATGGCAAAAAGGGCAGCAATGGATGAACAAACCTATATGAATTTTTATAGGGAGAGTATTTCGGGATATTCAGGAAAAGCAAAGCGCAAGATATGCAAAAAGTTGCTAGAAGAAGGCAAAATTACATTTGATCCTCAAATGCGATTAGCATTTGGAAATAATGAGCCTAAGTTTTTTGATAAAAATGATCCAGATGCTATTATTTCATCAACGACAATGACTCCTGATTGTATGAGTTTCTTTGAAGAATATGAGTATGAGAAGTTGTATAAATACTCTGTTCCCTTTTTTTATGAGTCAGATAGTAAGATGAAAAACTTACTTGAAAAAGCAGGAATAAATAGATTTGATAAAAATAACTATGCACCTGATTATATTATCGGAACATCTTTACAGGATGTCGTTCCGATGTGGCATGAAAAGGACGGCATGTATTTTATTAAATTCGTTCTGCAGAAATCGTATTTTAGAGGTGATTCATATCAGCAAATAGATTATAGATATCCTATAGTGATATATTTTGATGAGTCTATAAAAATGTTTGAAATAAGATATGATGCAATCAAATATAGTAATCAGCAGGCGGATTATGATGAATATCCCAATATTGTGAGCTTTGCCTTAGATTGGTTGAGGGATAAACTAGATATAGCTATTTTCCTGTGTGAACATGAGAATGCTATAGATATTGTTAATGACAAGGCTGATTCATCGGTAAGAATATACAAACAGATGATGGATTTAAAGTCTGGAGGTGCTGCAGAGTTAAAGGCAGCAAAAGGCCGAGATGCAGTTCTTCCTTTTGTTGGGGAATTGAGGGAACTGATAGATGAGAATGAGGAATTATTTGATAGTTCACCTGAGATAAAAGAGATATTCCTTAAATATCTTAATGATATTGAGGCAACAGCTAGTTACCCATACATATATGTTAAATGGGAATATGCTGTTGAGTCTCAGAGTTATATTGTAAAAATTACTTTTGATTATCTGAGCCAGAAATATACTTTGCTTCAGCATATGACAGGTACATGCAATGATTTTGGAATGGAGCGTATGAATAATGCACTCAAATATTTTTGTAAAAGCGCTGCCTTTACTAAAGGAGAGCAAATTAAATATTGATATCGATGCATTTATTGATTTTCTTGGTCATTATAAGCAGAATGATTGGATGTATCCAACGGCGATTCATCGTAGATTGAAAATTGACATTAGAGAAATTTATAAAGCATTAGAGATTCTTTCTGATAATGGATTGTTGGAACAGTATTTGGAAATTTATTGCCCAAATTGTAAAAGATATACAGGAGATTTCTTCAAGACAATAGGAGATATTCCGAAAGAAATATATTGTGAAAATTGTGATGAAGAAATTTTGAATCCGTTAGAACATGCTGTTGTTATTTACAAGGTGTTGTGATATGACAGATTATTCGGTACAAGATATAGAAGATATCATTCTTGAGTCAGGGTTGAAATTTCCAGATCTTTTTAATTCTTTTGTTGAAAAGAATTCTCGTTTAATTCAGTTAAGTGAAAATAATCATAATAGATACTGCGAGTTATACGAGGAAGTGTTTAGTGTTTCTTCAACAACTAAAGAAAAAGGGAATAAACTTGAGGATTTAATTGTTTTTTTGTTTAAAAATGCTTTTCCAATAATCTTTGAGGTCAAAAGAAATTGCAGAACATCTACAAACGAGTTGGATTTATTGATTAGTTGGACGCAACAGGCAAAGTCTTCTGGAATCTTAAAAGAACTTTGTGGTCTTGGAAATGCATTTTTGTGCGAGTGCAAAAATTATAAGGGCAAAGTAGATGTAACATATATAGGGAAATTTATGTCTCTTCTTTGTTGTTCTGATACTAAATTAGGTGTAATGGTTGCGTGGGATGGAGTGACAGGGAATGGATGGAAAGCCGGAATGGGATTGATTAAAAAAATCGCTCTTTCTGAAAAAAGATATATACTTGTAATTACAAAGGAAGATTTAGAGAGTATTTATCTGAAAAAAGATAATTTGTTTAATATACTAATGAAAAAGTATGCGGCATTGAAACAAGATATTGAATATGCTTCATTTATTAAAAGACATGAGTTGGAAGATAGGTGGGATAAGTAGTATTTTAATGATGCAAGCATTATATGGGTTTGACTTTAGAGTCAGGCCTTTTTTTATGCTAAGGAAAGTTTGAGCTCAGATATAGAATTGTGCTGCGAAAACGCAGCGTTTTTAGTGTGATTTGTTGACATAACGCAGCAAAATTGATATGCTTTTTTAGAGGTGCATGTATGCAAAATTTTGGTGAACATCTTAGGCTTCTTCGCAATAGAAAAGGTTTTAGTTTAAACAAAGTTTTTGAAAAAACGGGGATAACAGATTCTAGATTATCAAAAGCTGAAAATGGTTCTTGGAATAATCTCAAAATTGATGATTTGAAAAAATTGGCAAAATTATATGATTCTCCTATTGTTCCACTTTGTTTGATGGCTGAACTGTTTGATGAAAATGATATTGAGCAGTACAGGTCAACTTTTAAGAATGTTAACCTGTTAGATGATGAAGAAAAAAAGCATATACAATCTGAGATTGATTTTATTATTAGAAGGAAAAGGTGAACTATATGGTATTTCATTTGGGAGAATTATTCTGCGGCCCAGGAGGAATTGGTTGGGGAGCAACCCATGCAGAAATAGATAATCCGGAATATAAGATTGTGCATCAGTGGGCAAATGATTATGATGAATCAACTTGTGAAACGTATCGACATAATATTTGTCCTAATGAGCCAGAGACAGTATATCATGGAGATATTCGTACATTTGACATGAATGTACTTTCTCCTATAGATGCGCTTGCATTTGGCTTTCCTTGTAATGACTATAGTGTTGTTGGTGAACAGAAAGGTATGAAGGGCAACTTTGGTCCGTTATATTCATATGGAGTTAAAGCTTTAAAAAAATTCAAGCCTAAGTGGTTTCTGGCGGAAAATGTTGGCGGTCTTAGAAGTGCTAATGATGGAAAAGCTTTTACTAAAATATTATCTGAATTGGAAAATGCAGGTTATATAATTACTCCTCATTTATATAAATTTGAAGAATATGGTATTCCCCAAGCAAGACATCGTGTGATAATTATAGGAATTAGGAAAGATATTGATGTAAAATTCAGAGTACCGTCTCCAGCACCATATTCTAAAATAGATAATACATGCAGAAGTGCTATAGAAAATCCTCCGATACCTAAAGATGCATTTAATAATGAACTTACAAAGCAGTCAGAACAGGTGGTGGAGCGTTTAAAACATATTAAGCCGGGAGAAAATGCATTTACTGCGAATTTGCCAGATGATTTGAAGCTTAATGTAAAGGGAGCAAAGATAAGCCAAATTTACAAACGGCTTGATCCGACAAAACCGTCATACACTGTAACGGGGAGTGGTGGCGGAGGAACACATATCTATCATTGGGAGGAACCAAGAGCATTAACGAATCGCGAGCGTGCTAGGTTACAGACATTTCCAGATGATTATGAGTTTATGGGAAGTAAAGAAAACGTTCGAAAACAGATTGGTATGGCTGTTCCTTGCCAGGGAGCAAAGATAATATTCGAAGCTGTGTTAAAAAGTTTTGCTGGTATTGAATATGAATGGGTAGATGCAAATATCAATGAATAATAACTAAAGTCAGTTACTTTTGAGAAAGTAGCTGACTTTAGCATTATAGACTAGCTCATGTAGCGTAAACGTCAAATAATCCGCTACCGATAAAAATATACGCCGCTTTTATTATCAGCGGCGTGGTTTACGGCATATATCAGGTAATGATTTTGACCAGGGTAGCAAATGATCAAGCTTTGCCGTATCTATATTTCCATTTTCATCACAGAGTTTTGGAAGCTCTGTAAGGAGGTGATCAAAGTAATAAAAGGGCACCAGACCATTTAGTTTGGCTGTCTCAACAATTGAATATATAACAGCACTTGCTTTGGCACCGCGCGGAGTGTTAATTATCACCCAGTTTTTTCTGCCGATTGTAAATGGACGTATGCTTCGTTCGCTTAGAGAGTTGTCTATTGGTAC
>NZ_FPCD01000030.1 GCF_900116865.1 Butyrivibrio sp. M55 | reverse complement strand
GCAAAGCTTAGAGAGAAATACATCCAGGATCCGCCAGAAGGCATGTCGGCGGAAGAAATCCGTAACATGAACGATGGAGATATCCTTGATATGGATTACTTCATGCACGAAGATGATGATTTCTATGATGAGGTAGACTGATAACTAGTTATTCAGTATACCTCCGCTTTGCATGGCTCGGTCTTGCCCGAGCCTTTAATTCAAGGTTGCGCCTCTAAGGCGCAATTTCCTATTAAATAAAAAAATATGCCCTGGGGATTAAATTTCCCTAGGGCATATATAAAAAACATTATTTTTTGTTATTCTTTTACACCACCAAGTGTAAGTCCGCTTACAAAGTACTGCTGCAGGAAAGGATAGATACAGATGATAGGAAGCATCGTAACTATTGAAGCAGCCGCACGGATAGATGTAGGCGTAATGGAACTTGTTGAGTTCTTCATTGACTGAGCCGATGTACTCTGGCTTGTTACAGAAGCAAGGAGTTTCATAAGCTCGTACTGAAGAGTTGTGAGCTTATCACTCATTCTGTTGTAAAGCATAACGTCGAACCATGAGTTCCACTGATATACAGCAACGAAAAGAGCTACAGTAGCATAAACAGGCTTACAGAGCGGCGAGATGATATTCAGGAATATCGTCGTATATCCCGCACCGTCCAACTGTGCCGATTCCTCGAAACTGTTAGGTATACCGTTCATGTATGTTCTTATAACGAGCATATTGAATGCGGATACCATTCCGGGAATTACATATACCCAGAATGAATTTGTAAGGTGAAGTCCCTTGTACAAAAGGAAAACAGGGATCATACCACCGTTTACATACATTGTTACTACCCAGAACAATGAAAGGTGCTTTGCAAAAAGGAAGTTCTTGCGGCTTACGATGAATGCAAGTATCGCGCAGGCAATAAGCGAAAGTGCTGTTCCCACAACAGTTCTTGCAACCGAAATATATGCACCTACAAGAAGATCGTCCTTCTTAAATACCGTGATATAGTTCTTGACACTGAATTTTCTGGGGAGAAGGTAGATACCTCCTCTGAGAGCGTCAAGACCATCGTTAAACGAAATAGCAAGTGTATTCAAAACAGGGTAAAGCGTAACAATTACAAACACTGTCATGAATATTGAGTTAAATGTGTAGAAAGCAATGTCGGCTTTCGACATCTTTCTTTTCTTGTTAATTGTATTACTCATCGCGATTCCCCCTTAGAACAGTCTTTCTTCGCCGTGACGCTTGGCGACTTCATTACATATCAAGATCAGAACGATACTGACTGCACTCTTAAATATACCGGCAGCCGTTCCAAGTGAGTAATCCATCTGGCTGATACCCCATTTAAGAACATAGATATCGATTGTCTGGGATACCTTCTGTACAAGTCCGTTACCAAGCAGATACTGAATCTCAAATCCTGCATTGAGGACATTACCGACATTCATGATAAGAAGAATGATGATTGTTGACTTGATTCCGGGAATTGTAACATATCTGATCTTGTCCCATCTTCCCGCGCCATCGATAGATGCTGCCTCATACAAAGCAGGATCGATAGCTGTTATCGCAGCCAAATATATAATTGCATTCCAACCTGTTTCCTTCCATACATTTGCAAAGGCAACGATCGGCCAGAAGTACTTTTCATGTGCAAAGAAATTAACGGGCTGAGAAACCAAATGGAATTTGGTAAGAAGCTCATTAACAATACCTGCTCCCGAAAGAGCATCGTGAAGAATACCTGTAACAATAATCCAAGAAAGGAAGTGAGGCAGATAAGAGATTGTCTGAACAACCTTTTTCTTGCGCATTCCCTTGATCTCATTTAACAAAATAGCAAATAAAATTGCCATAATAGTCGTAGCTACAAGATTGATAACACCCATTGCAAGAGTGTTTCTGATTACCCTAATATATGTTGCATCGGAAAAAAGAGCTTTAAATTTAGCAAGTCCGATCCATTTTGAATGTAAAATTCCATCCTTTGGCTTATACTGCTGGAAGCCCATAAGCCAGCCTATTAAAGGCGCATAACAGAAAATGATACCGTATGCAAAAAAGAATAATGACCATACGATAAGAACCCACTGTCTTTTAACTTGTTTGATAAATTCATCTTTCGGCATGCCCAAAAGAGTTTTTTTGTTCTGCTGAGCCATATAACCACTCCTCGTTTTCTTCAATTTCCCCAAATTAGATAAATATAGCGGGCATTCTTTTGTGAATACCAAGAAAGCCCGCTATAATCTTAGTTTTACTTAGTTAGTATACTTAGCTGCCTCTGCGATTCTGCGCTCCAACTCAGTCTGCATCTCTGAAAGGAAGTCTTCAGGTTTGCACTTCTTGTAAGCTTCCATGTACTCAGCCCATGCGGAGTCAAAGTTATCTGCCATAACTACCTTAGGAAGGTACTCGTGCTTGCACTCATCCATAAGGTTGCTTGCTGTACCGCCGGGTGTTGCTGTAGTCATAGTCTGTGAGAATGTGTACATAGGATACCAAGGTCCGGGAGGAGGTGTTGTTCCAAGCATCTCAACGTATGTCTTAACACCGTATGCCTTGAAGCAGTTCTTGAGGTTATCAGAAAGTCCATCATAGAACTCTGTCTCCTGCTGCTCAGGCTTCATAGCATTTTTGCCATCTCTGCTTGTTCCTTCCCACTGAGGGAAATATGAATACTCACACTTGTGAGAAGCCTTATATCCTGTATCAGCATCGTTGTCTCTCATTTCCTGAGTCTTTGAATACATTCCGTCGTCGCCTACCTGGTAGTCAACGTCCTTAACACCCCAGAATCTGAGATCCTGAATTTCCTGGCTAAGAAGGTCGTTTACGAACTGAAGCGCACCTTCTACATCCTTACAGCTTGTTGTAACGGCAAGTCCTGAACTTGTGTGTACGATTCCGCCTGAGTTGTGCCACTGGTTCTTCATGCCTTCTTCGATTGTGATCGGAAGGGGAACATACTGGCAACCCTTAGCATCAAGGCCTGCTGCCTTAAGAGCATCACCTGCTGTGTATGCGAAATCCCACCACTGGTCGATCATACCAAGTACACGACCTGTTGAAAGTTTAGCGATGTACTCGTCGTATGTCTGTGTGAATGACTCAGGATCAACGATACCCTTCTTGTACTCTTCATTGAGCTTCTTGAAGTACTTAACAGCTGTATCTGTTGTGTTGTAGTCAACAATCTTCTTGTTATCTACATCAACGATAACTGAACCGTCGTTCGGATATCCGTCAAGGAACTGAGGTGCATTCTCAAGACAGAAGTATCTCCAGTCCTCACAAAGAATTGTGTAAGGAATGTTTGCTGTTCCGTCATCCATTGTAGGATTTTCTGCGTAATATTTTTCGATAAGATCAAAATACTGATCCATTGTATGAATCTGAGGATAACCTGCCCACTCAAGAACTCTTGTCTGGATCCAGAAAGCCTCGTCATTGTGTGCGCAGACTCTCTCTTCACCATAGATATTAGAGAACTGAGGGATCCAATAGATGTGTCCATCACTCTGACGAAGTGAATCCCACTCCTGATCTGTGAAGAATTCTTTGATGTTAGGATATTTGTCGATATAATCATCAAGTGCAACAAGTGCGCCTGCCTCATACATCTGTACGGATCCGTCACCTGCATCTACGAAGTCAGGGTATTCACCACCCGCGATAAGAGTACCAACCGCCTCTTCTGCTGTCTGACCAGTAAGCCAAGTTTCTTTTACTTTTACGCCTGTTTTCTCGGCAATGATCTGCTGAATCTCATTATCTTCATTGATTTCAGCATGAGGAACGGAGAAAAATGCTGTGAATTCCTTTACTCCATCTTTTGAGCCGGAATTATCAGCAGATTTTCCATCTGATGAGCTTCCACCCGATCCACACCCTGACAGTGTTGCGAGAATCATGCAAGCTGCCATGAGCATGCTAACAACTTTCTTCTTCATAAAAGATATCCTCCTTATTTTTATATAAATAGTTTATAAAAAATTTATAATCAAAACATGGGAGGAAATATATATAAAAGTAGGACAAATTATTGTTCTTGTTTTCTATACTTTGCCGGGGTACATCCCTTGGCCTCAATGAACTTATTTACAAAGTAGTCAACGTCCTTGTAGCCCACTTTTTCTGCGACAAGATAGATCTTATCGTCTGTCTTCTTAAGTAAAAGAGCCGCTTCATCAAGCCTGTGTCTGTTGAGATAATCTTTAAAAGAGCATCCGTACTTCTTTCTGAAAAGCTGTCCCAGATACGCGCTGTTTACATAATACTTTTCGCTCAGCCCCTTCAAAGTAAGGTTGCTTGAGTAATTGTTTTTTACCTCTTCCTCAACCTTGGCAAGAACGCCCGTTGAGACATTTTTGCGCAGCTGACCAAGGTAATCGCCGTACTCACAGGCCATTCTGTACAGATGCGCCTTAGAGCCCCTGCGGATTCCCTGCTCATAAACATTCTCCGAAATATTTCTGAGGATTTCTTCCTGATCGACCTCACTGTCCTGCTCACCCGTAATATGGATAAGCTGGAAAAAGAGATAATTGATATTGAGGTTATATGCCTTTCCGGTGATTCCGGATTTTTTCATCTCATCGTGGAACTCATCAACCTTCTGCTTTATCTTAACTTTCTCATTAAGTTCTATTGCGGAAATAAGCTCATCAAGTTTATTCTTACAGAGCTGGATTCCCTTATCTTTTATCTGATACTCTTCTTCATAGAAATAGATATCTTTTTTCTCCCTAAATCCCTGCAATGAATGAAGAATATTCACGCTGGTATAGGATGTAGAAATGGATTCAAGACCCGAAACCGTTCTTCCTACAAGCATTACAATAGGAAGTCCGCTCACTCTTTTGAGATACTTTATCATTTCCTTTAAAAAGACCTCGTCGCTCTGATCTATATCTTTGCCGATACTGCTCGCGTACAGAAAACCGATGTCGTATATGTTTTCATCTCCAAAACCGTATCTCATAAGAAGATAGCTGTCATTTCCGAGATATTCCGCAGCAATGTCGTAGAGTCTGTCCAAACGGTTATTCTTTTCATCATCCATGGTCTCAAGCTCGTCTATTTCAGGCGCAAACTCAATTCCCACATAGCACATATCCTCATATGCATCTATCTTGCTGCTAAGATAATCGATATCCTCGTCGCTGTGCTTTCCCCTGAGTACCCTTTTAAGGCACTGCTCGAAATATGCCTTCTCAAATCTTTTGTTACGGCTTGTCTCCATCTCCTTATCTTCTTTGCTCGCTATCACCTTCTCGACTATGGAGATAAGGCTCTCTTTTTCAACAGGTTTTAAGATATATGCGGAGCACTTATGCTTCAGCGCCTCCTGAGCATAAGAAAACTCGGCAAATCCGCTGAGTATCACAAAAGAAACGTCATTGCCGTCTTCTCTTATCTTTTTTAAAAGCTGTATTCCGTCCATGACGGGCATCTTGATATCCGCGATCACAAGATCGTAATCCTGCTCGCTCATCATGTCATACGCAGTCTTTCCGTCCTGCGCGGTATACACTTCAAATCCGTAATCATCCCAATCAATCAGGACCTTAAGTCCCTGTAAAATAAATGGTTCATCATCAACCAGTAAAACCTTGAACACCTTAAACTCCCTTCTTCAAACATTCTTCGGGAATAACTATCGTTACTATTGTTCCGATTCCTTCCTCCGAATCAATATTGAAAAGAACTTTATCATCAGTGACCATCTTAAGCCTGATACATGCGTTAACAACGCCTACCCGGCCTTTTTTCTCAAGCATTGAAATATCCGCATTACGCATGGATGTAAGAAGTTTTTCCGCCTCCTGCGAACTCATTCCGTTTCCGGTATCTTCTATTTCAATGACCATATCATTATCTTTTGTATGAACTCTCAAAAAGATCCATCCGTTCGAAGCCTTACTCTCTATTCCATGAATGCAGGCATTCTCAACGAAAGTAACAAGCGTAAGCTTTGGAACATGATACTTCTTGCAATCGGGCTCAATATCAACCGAATAAGAGAGCCTGTCGCCAAATCTGTACTTCTGAAGCTCCAAATAGTTATTTACAAAATCCGCCTCATTTTCGATCGTGGTGTTATCGTCATCCCACTCGGTATACTGCCTTTGGAGTTTTGCAAGCTTTTCGACCATGTACGCGGTCTCAGACTCTTTTTTTATAATGCAATGCATCCTTATACTCTCAAGCGCGTTAAAAAGAAAATGCGGATTTATCTGACTGTGAAGTGCAAGAAGCTCAGCGTGCTGCCTGGTCATTATCATAGCCTGTTCTCTTAGCGTATAGCCGTAAGCAATCCTGTTTATACGGATAAGCAAAAGAACCGGGAAAATAATGTTCATTACCGCAAGGATAAGCAAGTAAATTCCCCAACTTTCCCACCAGTTATTGATTTCCGAATTGTTGTCCACAACATGGATCTTAAGGAGCTGGTTATAAATCTGCATATCCATGGTGTATCCTATATTTTCAAGCTGTGACACATAGCTGTAGGGCTTTGCCACACTCATGTCTTTACCGTTTGTCAAAAGGATCTTTTCGTTGTCGCACAGATACGCATCAAGATCATAATTCATGTTAACGAGAGCCCGGCTGAATTTGCCGTAATCGATATCAATAAGAAGAACATTTTCGGAGCCGTAATCGTAGAAATCCAGCACTTTGAAATAGAAAATTTTTCTCGTATTCGAGTCCAAACCTACCTGTTTGGTATTATAGTCAAAAAAGAGTCCGGACTTAAGTCCTTTCTCCTTCATAAATTTATACCATGGCTCATCATATGCACATTCAATCCTCTGGAACTGAGATCCGTTCACAACAGATTTATTGTCAATGAACAGCTTGTATGACACATCGTTCTGTGAAGCCACGACGTCAATAAGAGTATCATTAAAGAAGTCTCTGTACCGCATGTAGTAATCAAGCGGTGAATCAAATTCTGATTTCATGAAGTCATAAACATACTTACTTGTATATATACTGTTCGCAACCTTCACGGCATTTTCAAATTCCGCAGCACAAGCGTATTTTACGGCACTCGCCACATTCTCCATCTCGTGATACCGCTTGGTCTGCTCAGCGCGCAGAATCCCCCCTATAACGACGGCATCCAAGATCGCAAGTGGAATTATTGTAAAAACCAGATACAAGATTATCAGTTTCTTCTTCATAATTGCTATTTTATCATAACTGGGGAATATTATTGTATATTAAATGTTTTTTGCTATAATGTATTGTGAAATTTGGGTTAATTATTGAATTGAGGAGCAGAATTATGGAAAAGAGATTTAGGGATTTTTTAAGACATTTAGACAAGCTCGACTGGGACGTCCTCTCAGATGAAGAGCTCAGAGATGAGCGCGAAGGAATTGAGCTTTATATAAATGTAATGAATCAGGAATTACTTAAATGCATTGTAATATTTGCAGCCCTTTTGATATGCGCAAGCGTACTTCTTGGAGCCAGTTTTATAAGTAAGTCAACACTTTGCTTTATTTTTTCTCTGGCTTTCAGTGTATGTGCAGGTCTTTTCGGCAAGGAATACTTCAAAAACCGTGACACTATGAATCGTCTCTATTCATTTGCCGACAAAATAGCACAGCTTTTTTAAAAAAGATTTGATTGTGCCTTTGTTATCTCGTTTACAAATAATTTGACTCTTGACAGAGCACCAAAAAGTGGGTATTATTAACTACGTTGTTTGCAGGAGTGGCGGAATGGCAGACGCGCATGGTTCAGGTCCATGTGTTGGCAACAACATGAGGGTTCAAGTCCCTTCTCCTGCATTGGATTCTATCCAATGCAATGTGAGTAAGTTGATAGCCCTTCAAGGGCACATATATGCGGAAGTGTCGGAATTGGCAGACGAGCAAGACTAAGGATCTTGTGACTGTTTATGTCGTGTGGGTTCAAGTCCCATCTTCCGCACGAAACAAAAGGATCAACTCGAATGATATGTACCCAGAATCCTGGACACATATTTATGAACTAAGCCAAACACATGGATGCTATCCTGTATTGCACAGGTGGCATCCATTTTGTTTT
>NZ_FPCD01000031.1 GCF_900116865.1 Butyrivibrio sp. M55 | reverse complement strand
AGATGCATAAGGCTGGGTAGCCACGTCCGGACGGGATAAACGCTGAAGGCATCTAAGCGTGAAGCCCCCCTCAAGATGAGATATCCCTGCTTCGGCAGTAAGACCCCTTGTAGAGTACGAGGTCAGATAGGCACAAGGTGTAAGCATGGTAACATGTTCAGCTGATGTGTACTAATAGGTCGAGGGCTTATCCAAAAGATAGGTGTATAGATGAATCTGGAAGAGATAGTTCAGTGTTCGGTTTTGAAGGTACAATGAGAGTCGTAAAACGGCTCTTTATTTTTAGATGTACCGATAATCCTCCTTAGCTCAGTCGGTAGAGCATTCGGCTGTTAACCGAAGTGTCGTTGGTTCGAGTCCGACAGGGGGAGCTAAGTACTAAGCGAGGAAGAAGTTTGGTACTAATGAAGACTGTAACTACGGTCTGTAATATGGCTCCGTGGTCAAGCGGTCAAGACATCGCCCTTTCACGGCGGTAACACGAGTTCGATTCTCGTCGGAGTCACTTGTTTGTTCTTGTTTTATTCAGTTCAAACATTTTATTTTTTCAGGAGCTTTAGCTCAGTTGGTTAGAGCAACCGGCTCATAACCGGTCGGTCCCGGGTTCAAGTCCCTGAAGCTCCACTCGGTTTTATATTAGAACCATCCCAGATAAATAAGGGGTCTTAGCTCAGCTGGGAGAGCATCTGCCTTACAAGCAGAGGGTCACAGGTTCGAGCCCTGTAGGCCCCACTCGCGATATGTGCTATGCATATCGCGAATTTTTTACCATCATAAATATGGTATGCCGGCGTGGCGGAACTGGCAGACGCCCGGGACTTAAAATCCCGTGGGTAGTAATACCCGTACCGGTTCGATCCCGGTCGCCGGCATTGTTTTGGTTAGTCGTAAACTTAGATGTTATCTGAGTTTGCGGCTTTTTTCTTTGTTTTATTCAATGGTTCCATTTTGCTCCAAAAGAGTTCCACGCATTGAAAACATTGAGATTCAGCGAGATATACTGCGTGCTACATTATACATTAATTTGCATAAATATCAGTTTATACTTAGAGCATTCATTAACTGATTTTCTATACCTTCAGGTTCTGCTACTGTTTCATAGATATAGTGTTCTGTCATAGCGCGATTTGAATGTCCTAAAGTTTTTTGTAAATATGCAATATCTACACCTGCAGCTCTTAGTGTTGATGCAACAGTAAATCGTAATTTGTGGCTTGAAAGATATGGTACACCAGCTCCAGCGCAATATTTTCTTAGACGTTCATTAAAAGTATCATTGTTAATCGTGCGTCCATGACACATAAAAAGATATTCTCCGTCTGGATTAAGCTCATGGGCTTTTTCAATGATTGCTAAAGCTTCTGGTACCAAGTAGATTTCCCTGACAGAAAAATGAGAATTTCCTTTCGGAAGTTTTTCGTTTATATGTCTGGGAGCTTTAGTTATTTTCATAATTTTGGTATCAATTGAGTATACTGATTCTTCAACAAGCTGATGTTTGAGAGTTAGTATGTTTCCTCGAATATCTTCATATCTGATTGCTCGTAGTTCACCGACTCTAAAGGTTGAGTAAAGCGCAAGTTGAATAGCTAAAGTATATCCATCCTGTTTAAGTGACTTTAAGTATTTTAAAAGAGCATTCCTGTCTTCGAGATGAAAAGCCTTGTTGATATGCCTTGGCTCTTTAAATTTAAGTTCTGTTGTTCCTATGGATGGAATAAAATTTAATGGGATGTATTCGTTTTCAGCAGCATAGATAAAAACTCCATTTAATGCTGATTTTCGATTTACAAATGCTTTTCTGGTGATTAGCCCCGGACCAGTCCATCGTTCAAACATATACTTTATGTCTCTCTTTTTGATATCTGTAATCTGCATTTGTGCGATTGGCTCATTCTTAAAGACATTTTTTAGTAACGTTAGATCTTCCTGGATGGTCTTATTGGATTTAACACCATGCCTGATACGCATATCAACCCACTCAAGATAAACTTCTTCAAAAGTATGAGAAAAGAAAAAGTTATAAAGTTTTTCAACTAATTCTTCTCGGCTTTTAGCACTGAATGTAGGATTTTTACTTTTCCATCTTCCATCTGAGCCTTTATAAAATAATTCCTCCTTTGCGCGCGGATGTGCAGTTCTATAGACTTTTTCAACAAGTTTAGTTTTTTTCTTTGAAATCATATTTATAATCTCGCCGCCATCGCCTGAAACGAGGGTAGCAGATTTTAAAATTTTATTCAATTGAGAAATATCTCTGGATTCTTCTTTATTTTCTTCATTTACGATACATTGAAGTTTCTTAATTTTGAAATTATTGTGATAACTTGATGCAAAAACAGATGGAGGAGTACTTGCAATTGCATCTTTATTGACATTATTCAATTGTAAGCACCTCCTTATCAGTTTTTTATTCATCAGATTAAGAAATAATTGTTTTTATTTAAAAGTCACATAGGCATTATTTAAGGCTGAGAAAAACATGATTAATGCCATGAAATATCAATAATTAGGCACATAGGCACGATTTTTGAAATCAATGAAGATTTTATATGGGTAAAAAGAAATTGATTAAAAACGGATGCCTTACCGCCTTTTAGTTTTTGAAGGGAATATCTTTTAACGTATGGATAGCGCATATTCCCTTATATCCACGGGCTGTTTTATTATCAACAGACGCGTTTTTTAAATATATAAGCCCAAGTTTATCTGCACGTTGTCGTAGTTCTTTCGAAAAAGAGCTTTCGGAACGAATCTTGATAAGATTGTCATTGCCCCATAGGCAATATGCTTCATATAGCTCTTTAGTAGTTGCGATAGCAGGTTCATCAAAGGAGATGTATCCTTCTGATTCAAAGAAATCGAGTATACTGTCTTCCTCCCTGCGAAGTTCAGCTTGATTTTGTAGAGTGCGTTCACTTATTGTGAAATGAAATTCATTGGCGGTCAGTCTTTTTAGACCTTCTAGACACCATAAAGCTATTCCTTCAGTTTCTTCGGATAATTTTGCAGAAAGATTTCTGTCATCAACTCTGTTTTGCGATTTTTCTTTTACCCTGATGGTTATTTGTCTGCGATAGAATCCGTCGGATTTATCATATAGAGAACTGAGCGAACCATTTCCGAAAGCCATAATTCTAACATTTAGATAACCTTGATAACTTTGCTTTCCTTTGCGCTCAAGGTTCATTTTATCTTCCATGGTTACTACAGCTTTTATAACTCCGGTGTCAGTAAGAGCTTCCATTTTCATATCATCATCAATCATAAGGAGCATCCCTTCCTGATCTGCCAAACTGAATCTGTTATTTGCCAGAGTGCTAATGCTGCATATAGTCATGTTGTTTCCGAGAAGGTTTCTGCATACGAATCCGACTCTTGATTTGCCTTCTCCACCGTTTCCGATTAAGAGCAACATGGCTTGGGCTTTTGTCGTTGGTATAAGGATATATCCCATAAATTCTTGCAGAGTAAATATGTCTTCAGGATAGAGTAGTTCGTCAAGAAAACGTAACCATCTGGTTGGAGGAACAGCGTCTGAATTATAATTAACTGGTAATCTGTTAGAGCAAAATTCTTTTTCGGGAACAAAACCACCGTCAATAAAATATGTTCCATTTTTAAAATGAATCCTGTCTGTATGTTTAGGAATAATCTCACACATGGATTCATATCTCAGCGCATCTAATATCTGGTTGGCTTTTTTGACAATATTTGTTTTTACATATGGCTTAAGGGCATCAACGATTTCTTTTTTGAGTTTTTCCTCGCTGATAATTCCGTCAATGTCATAAAAGATTCCTCCGACATATTTAAGAGGATGTTTGCTGATGAACCAAGTACAAAATTCTACTTCATCAATCTTATTATTTTTGTTGTCATACCAGCTTGGAGTTTCATTTGTAAATTCAAATTGTTTGGCAACATCAAGCAGAGCTCTCTTTGTATTTTCATCTAAGTTGTTCCATTCGTTTTTCAATAGTAATAACCTTCCTTCCATAATTTGTAATAAAAAAAGCCCTGTCAGAAATGTTTCCGTAAAGTAGTGTGTCTAACCAATACTCAACGTGATCTATTTCTTCCAGAGCTTCGCAAAAGTAAGGATGCCATTCGTCGTTTTCATCCTTTGGTGCATATTTAGTTTTCCATCTTTTTAGTAGCTGTAGATAATCTGTCAAAACAAGAAAAATATGTTTTTCTGTTTCGTACAAAATCTGTTCGTCTGATTTTGATCGCGATTTGATTTTGGGAGGAGCATGATAATTTGTATCAAACGATAATCCAAAATCTTCACAAATCTTAATTGCAGAATTTTTTGCATTAAGATGAAAATAGTCGGAGACAAAATCTATCGCATCTCCTTTTTTACCACATCCAAAACAGTAGAAGCGCTTATCAATTTTCATGCTTGGATGTTTGTCATTATGGAAAGGACAAAGACACATTCCGTTGCGATTAATTGTAATTCCATAACGATTGGCAACCTGACGGGCTGAGATATTTGATTTTACAATGTCAAAAACAGACTCTTTTTTTAAGTTAGGTGATTTAATGCTCATTTCTATTCAACCTCCTTCAAATACTGGAGTGGCGCCGCTTCTCAAGAATCCCTACGAGGGCTATAAAAGAAGTGGCAAGCAGTGCATTTGGGTGACAAATGCATTTTTTTGCTTGTTGGGGGAACTTCCCCAAACCCCTTACAACGGAAAAATCCGTAACGGCGCATTCGCTTAGGCTTGCATTTTTTTCTAAATGCGTTTTTCTTAATTGCAACAAAAAAGCAATCAAGAAAATTTCCTGATTGCTCTGTTTATTAAACTTATTTGATACTCTTACAAGTACTATTTTACCACCCCTAAAAATAACATCAATGGACAATAGCGGGACAAAGCCGGGACAATTTAGGGACAAAACCGGACAAAATAGGGACAGCTATATTTTATGAATTTATGTATCAGCGATAGATTTATAAGTTATTGGTTTGCTCATTATAAGAATATCATTTTGGTTTGTGATTGGAAATTGCCATTTGGGTGCCATATGGTTGCCATTTGGGTTACTTTTGGGGACATTTGGGGACGTTTTTGTTAACAATCAGAATGACAAAAAGACATTTAATCAAAGTTTAATAATATTTGGAACGGGAATAATAACGTTATTTGATAAAATATAATTGTGCTATCGGACGCGGACATGAATTAGCTATCTGAATAACTTCTTGATGTAGATTTCATTAAGAAAGAGGTGAGTATATGGATTATCTTTTCTTTCTGGTAGTTTTGTTAGTTTCTTGGGGAATTGGAGTTGTTGGTTGGGCACAAATAATTGGTAGTATACAAAATATCCGTGTAAGACCCAACTTGATTATTACAATAATCATTTGGGGAATAATTATTGCGGGCTCTTTTTTTATAGTTAGATTCTTTTTTGAATCGAAAATGTTAGCTTGGGCAATTGCTATGGTGGTTTCATTTGTTCAAGTTTTTAAACAAGGGAAAATAGAGTAATATTTCAGGAATGTGACTTACTAAAAGTGTAGTTATAGAGGAATTATATTTGAATAACAATTTGGGTGACTATGAATATTATTAGAGTTCTCATATCAAGGATACTATGTATTTTTTTGATTAATGTTATAATAAAGCCACAGAAGGGAGCTTTATGTCAGAAGAAATACTCAATGATTACCTGGATGAGAATCAAAAGATAACGGATGAAGTTATACTTGGGTTAAAGCCATTAGCATTTTATACCATTTCAAATATCGATATTATCGATTTTATACATTCACAATGTCAGAAAGTTTTAGAAATAGCACAACAGAAAAATGATTCTAAAGAAGTAGCCAGAGCAGTAAACTTAGATACATTTGAAGTATTACTGCCAGTATTTGGCGAAGCACATTGCTCCTATGTCAATAAATAGTACAAATTAAAATGAGAAGTTTGCCTGCTAGGCTGCAGGCAAAGTCATTACTTTCTCATAAAGTTTTTCAAACTCGTTAGGAGACATGTAGTCACAATGGCTGTGAATCCTAACAGTGTTATAGAAGGTTTCTATATACTCAAATACAAGCCTGTATGCATGGCTATAGTTGTAGATTGTGAAGCGGTTGAGCCACTCCCTTTTAATCAAGGAATGGAAGGATTCTATACAGGCGTTATCGTATGGATAACCGCTATGAGAATAGCTGCGCTGCATCTTTTCAGTAGCTTCTCTCCATGCATTTGAAACATACTGGCTACCTCTGTCACTGTGGATTATTAATGGCAGATCAGTGTTACGACAGGCTTTTGCTTTATTTATAGTTTCAATTACTGTAGATACATCCATTGTGTCTGCAAGAGTCCAGGCGATGATTTTCCTGGCAAATAAGTCCATAACGCAGTTGAGATATGCAAATCCGTCCTGAGTCCATATATATGTGATATCAGTGCACCAGACAGCGTTAGGGCGCTCTGGATTAAACTGTTCGTCGAGAATGTTGTGAAGTTCACTGCTGAAATCAGAGTCTCTGGTAGTGGTGGTCCAAGGTTTGATCCACTGAGCTTTAATACCCATTTCGCGCATGTATTTACCTACTGTGCGTTCCGAAATGGTCTCACCAGATTTACGAAGTTCCTGAGTTATCTTTGGCGCTCCGTAGTTCTGTTTAGAATCATCATAGATTTGCTGGATCTGCTTTTTCACAGCCTCTTTTCTTTGCTTGGAAGGAGAGACTTTACGGTTGAGAAAAGCTCTGTATCCAGATCTAGACACGCCTAGAGATTTCAGCATTCCGGAAGTAGAGACACGGCGTTTTGTAACTTTAGATGCCTCTACCTTAGCAGTAACTTCCGTGTATATGATTTCCGTTAATCGTTCCCCAGAATGCTGATAGCTTTTTTTAATACTTCAAGCGCATCCTGAGTATCTCGTAATTCGCGTTTAAGACGTGCTATTTCTTTGGCTTCGTCTGAAGAGTAGTTACCTGATCCTCTTGTAGGAATGTCACCATCATTGTTTCTGAACTGGGTTTCCCACCTTGCTAAGGTGCTGGTTCCTATTCCGAGATTCTTGGCACATTCAACCTGAGTGAGATCAGGGTGTTCCTTGCGATAGTTGACAGCATCCAACTTGAACTGCTTTGTATGTTGCTTGTTTTTTCTAGGCATAATGAGTTCCTCCTCTTGTATTATATGATATTTAAGGGATTAACTCATTTTAAAATGTACTAATTAGATGCTAGCACTA
>NZ_FPCD01000033.1 GCF_900116865.1 Butyrivibrio sp. M55 | reverse complement strand
GTAAGCGCGCAATAATCCGGTGGGTTGTAAAATAACCACCATTGTTATCGGGTACAAGGGCTTTTGCCCATAAAATATACCCCGAGTTCTTATGAACCCGGAGTACCTTGACAATTCACATATGATAAAGATTACATCGCATCAAAGATGGCATCTTGATGCTTCCTGAACAGCTCATCAAGAGCTTCTTTGCATTCTGGATTCCATGGAGATAGCTTTTCAAGCTCCTCGTCGCTCATCTGAGATGATGGACATTTGATCAACAGATACTTGAGATAGTAGTAAACATCTACTCCGCAAGCCTTGGCAGTTTCGACCATGGAATAAGTGAGTGCACTTGCATCAGCGCCTTTAGTACTGTCGGAAAACAACCAGTTCTTTCGGCCTGTAACAAATGCTTTACAGCTTCTTTCGCTGGTATTGTTGTTGAAGCTACATCCGCCATCCTCGAGATATGTTTCAAGGAACTGCCTACGATTCTGTATGTATACAAGAGCTTTGTATAGTCTTGAGTTCTTGATCGCGGTCTGACAGTCAAGCCATTTCCAGAATCCTTCAAGAACAGGCTTTTCTTTTTTAAGACGATATTCCTTTATGGCATCAAAATCTAAGCTCTTCTTCTCATGAATCTTCCGTTCCATATCGAAGAGCTTATCTACGTATGCAAGTCCTTGAACCGCAGGCTGCGTGTGATCGTATTCCTTACCTTTAGGAATGGCATCGATAAGGTAACGCCTTACATGTGCCCAACACGATGTTCTCGTGCAGTCCTTGAGTTTGTTATAACCACCATATCCATCAGTCATGAGATATCCGTGGAATCCTTCAAGGAATTCTTTGGCAGTTTGTCCTGCTCGTGTTGGGGAGTAGTGGAACAGAACTATCTGCTCCGGATCATACTCACCTGAGCGGAACACCCACATGTATGACTTTGTTTCAGCCCTGCGCCCCGGTTCTTTGAGTACCTGTACAGGTGTCTCATCAGCCATGATATATTTTCCGGAAACAAGTTTCCTTTGGAAGTATTCATGCATAGGTCTGAAGAAGTCTTCAGCATTATTGATTATCCAGTTGGCTATAGTTCCTCTGCAGATCTCAGCTCCGTACATCTTGAAGTCTTTTTCCTGTCTGTATAAAGGAAGGCAATTGACATACTTTTGGTACATCACCCAGGCAACTGTTCCTGCAGATGCCATGCCATGGAGCATATGCTTTTGATCATCACGTCCTTTAACGATATGCGGAACTTCGGCATCCTCCTTGCACTTGGGGCAGCCATAACTTACGCTGTAATACTCGATGATCTTTAGACTTGGCTTTATAAGTTCAATCTCTCTTCGAACGAATTCTTCTCCGATTCTTTCAAGAGGCGTACCACAGATATCACAGATGCGCTCATCTTCGGGTACATCAAGAAGAACCTTCTGAACCGGAAGGTTTGCAAACTTATCAGTCATCTTGGGTTTCTTCTTGCGGGTATGCTTCTCGACGGTAGTGAATTCCTGTTCCTCAAGATCAGGTTCAGTCATTAGACTTTCGGCTTCATTGAAGAGATATAACTGACCTTCAAAATCGTCTCGCTTTTCACTGGACTTTCCAAAGAGTTTCTTTG
>NZ_FPCD01000035.1 GCF_900116865.1 Butyrivibrio sp. M55 | reverse complement strand
TCTAATCAATATTTTTCATACCGCATAATACGTTTTTGCATGTTTTCGTCCATTGCAAGCTGGTTTCTTACAAGAGCCCAGTTGGAGACCGGACGGTTATTCCATTTCTTGTAAAGCTCGGTTATACGAAGATAAAGAGCCTTTAAAACAGAATCTTCGCTAGGGAAGGATCCTTTCTTTGTGACTTTTCTGAAGCTGGAATTAACGGATTCAATAGCATTTGTCGTGTACATAACCTTACGTACAGCACTGCCATAATTGAAGAGCTGTTCTACATGATTCCAGTTTCTAACCCATACATCTACAGCACCTGGATACTTGCTCCAGTTCTGTTTAAAGCGGTCAAACTCAGCCATCGCAGCTTTTAGGCTGACTGCACCATAAACTTTCTTAAGCTGTGAGGTATAAGCCTTATAATCCTTTGAAGGAATATATTTGATAGAGTTGCGGATGAGATGAACAATGCAGCGTTGAACAACTACATCCTTGAAAATGGATCTTGCACCTTCCTCAAGGCCTGATACACCATCCATGCTGATGAATAGTACATCTTCAACACCTCTTGACTTGATTTCATCAAATATCTGCATCCAGTAATGCTTGCCTTCAGCTTCACCAATCCAAATGCCTAAGATATCTTTAATACCATTTATATCATATCCAAGGATGACATACACAGCACAGCTTTTTGTCTCCATTTCACGGCGTATATTTACATATAAGCAGTCAACAAAAAGAAATGGATAGAACTTTTTAAGTGGTCTGTTTTGCCACTCATGAGCTGTATCAATTACCTTATCAGTGATATTTGATATCATTTCAGCAGATATCTCAAATCCGTATATCTGCTCTATAGTGTCAGCTATATCGCGCTGGCTCATGCCTTTAGCGTACATAGCAAGCACCTTGTCTTCAATACCGCTGACATCCCTTGAACGTTTAGGAACTATCTGCGGCTCAAAGGAGCCATCTCTGTCTCTTGGAGACTGTATATCAATGTTTCCCATGGTTGTCTTGAGTGTTTTATTAGTGTAGCCGTTGCGTCTGTTTGAAGTAGCTTTATAGCCATGATCATTGGATTCATAACCAAGATGGTCATCCATCTCTCCTTGAAGCATTGCCTCAAACATAGGACCAAATATATCTTTTATAGCATTCTGCATTTCCTGTGCATTCTGAGGCTGATACTGTTCGATGATGGATTGTGCAATAGCTCTGCCTACCTCGTTCCTCTTGTTCTTTCTGGGTGCCATGATTTCTGTGTTCATTCCTTTCAGTCCTTTCTTCTAATGTACCGCACCCTATAACATAAATAAAGTGCGTAAGTTAGTGGTTGCTTAACTTACACACTTTATTTTACATTTTC
>NZ_FPCD01000037.1 GCF_900116865.1 Butyrivibrio sp. M55 | reverse complement strand
AAGGTATTCGATCTGCTCTTGCAGAACCTTTTCTTTTTCTAGATGTTCTGCTTCACGTTTGTTGGCAGCTTCTATGAGAGCGTTAAGATTTTTTATGGTAGTATTCAGTTCCTTTACGGTGTCCTTCAGCTCAATAAGCTGTTGTTCCCTGGAATCTCTTGCCACGATAGCCTCCTTATATCTGATATATAGATTTTATCAGACATTCAGGACGATTAATATCGGCAAATGTGCCAAAGTGCTCAAAACAAAGACTCATTATTAATCCGATTCAGAGAGTTTTAAGAAAAGTGCACAAAAGCTGAGTCGCTCTTGCTAAGAGGCTCTGATGGCCTTAGGCTGCTCAATATCGATGCCTGAAAGAAGCCAGTCAAGCTCACGCCATGAAAGACTCCTAACTTCATCCTTATTTCTTGGCCAACGGTATCTTCCCTGAGCAACAGAGAGCCTTTTGTATAGCAATACAAAGCCATCCTGTTCCCACATGAGGATTTTAAGACGATCGGCTCGTCTACCGCAGAAAAGAAAAATAGCTCGAGATCTGGGATCCATGTGCAGCTTATCTTCAACAATGGCGCACAGACCATCTATGGATTTACGCATATCGGTATAGCCACAGACAATGTATATGTCATCTGCAACTGTTATATCCCCAATCATGCCAGGCCTCCTAAGATCTTTAAGGTTTCTGATAGAACCACCGGATCTACTGTGTTGCTGATGCGGATATTTGCTCTTCCGAGATTTATCTCTATCGTATGTGAATTGTCAAGGTGCGGCGCCACAGAAGGAGAATACTCCTTTGGTGGCTGGATATCATCAATGATATCTACCTGAACGACGTCCTGTTTAGGAAGTGTCAGGTCATGTATTTCATCATGCGAGTTTCGCATCGGCTTTGGTACAGCATAAGCCTTCTGACGAAGTCGCTTGATCGCACTGTATAAAGAATACTTTTTGATGCCGTTACATAAGCACCACTGTTCATCACTAAGACCGCTCTGGCGGCATTGAGTGACGAGTTTGTACCACTCATCAAGTGTTCTACGTTGTTCTTTGCTTGAATCTGACATAATAAACCTCCGGGATGTGACACCAAAGTGTTGTCTATTAGTCTTATACATAGACCACTTAAGTGACACCAAAATGTAGTTTATAGTTCAGATTCATTATGAAGGATTAACAGGCGGTTTTATATCCGTCGAAATATTTTGCGCTTAC